>NZ_JBBOYK010000004.1:0-729102 GCF_038008045.1 Paenibacillus sp. FSL P2-0173 | reverse complement strand
TTAACGGGCTGTGCTCTTTTTCCTATAACCGATTCATTTATCATTCACATGAAAGATCATTATCGTGGATTCGGTCAAAAGTTGTATGGTATCCTGGTTGTCCTTTGTATAGTGGTGCTTAGTCAGCATTTTTAACTGAGGACAGTATTAACTGGGGAAGTTAATCTATTTCAACCTGTTCTGTCTGAAGGACACTCAAGGCTTGAAGTTTACGGGTAATTTCTTTTTGCCACTTTGTATCTCCGACTTGTACGGCAAGATTGAGAAGATCCAAATAATCATCAATATGCAGGGAGGTTTTATTAAAAGTTTCTTTCACTGCGGTCCTGCCTCCTTTAAAGTCTATGTGTATTTATCATTTAATAATGATAATCATTATCAAACTATGATCTTATTCATATTATGCCTGTGTTCTAGATAAATTGCAAGTTATGATATGAATGAATTTTGAAGCACGCAAATGAGGGCTTGAAAAAACAAACCCTTCTCCTTAAGTTCACGCATTGTTCACGTCTTTTCTATGGAACATAATGAAAAGAACAAGCGGGCATTGAGTGTCCACCAATAAGGAGGGCAAATTGCGCAATGCTTCAACAAGAGGAGGAAAAAGACCATGAGCAGAACAAAAATGAAAGCGTTTGCCATTGTGATGGCGAGCGCCTTGGCATTGACGCTGGCAGCTTGTAATAACGGACAAAGCGCAAGTCCGGGAAATTCAGGAGAACCGAGCAGAGGCACCGCAACGAAAGATGTTACGATTACCTTTCAGAACATTAATCCTGATCCGAGCACCCCTTCGTACAAAATGATTAAGCAAATTGTAGGTCAATACGAGCAGGATCATCCTCATGTCAAAATTGAATTGGATTCGCTAAATACAGATCAACAAAAGCTCAAGCTGAAAACACAGGCAGCGGCGAAGGAAGTACCTGATATCACGATTGTAAACCCAGCTGCACAGATGAAGCCATTCGTAGATGCCGGGCTGCTGGCTCCATTAAACGATGTGGCTGATAAAGAGGGGTTAAAAGATACGTTTCAGAATGGACTTCTTAATTACTATAGCTTCGACGATAAGCTCTATGCTTTTCCGGACGGTAACAATATAGAAGTGGTGTTTTACAATAAAGAACTGTTCAAGCAGGCGGGAATCCAGAAGTTGCCGACCACCTTTGACGAGCTGATTACGACGGTCAAGACGTTGAAGGCGAAGGGAATTACTCCGATTGCCATTGGGGAAAAGGATTCATGGACGGGTTCCCTCCTTTTTATGAATATTTTGTTGCGTACAAATGAAGGGCCGAATTTTCTCAATGATGTACTGGACGGTAAAAAGACGTTTAACGACCCGGCTTTTGTGGAAGCGGTGGATGCATTTCAGGAATTGGTGCAGGCAGGAGCTTTCCCGGATGGAGCTACATCTATTGACTATAATGCAGGCGGTAATATTTTTAAAACAGGAAAAGCCGCGATGTATATCATGGGTACATGGGAAACGGGGTCAATTGATGCTTCTTCGGTAGCAGGTAAGGTAGGAGCGTTTCAATTCCCTACGGTGAATGGCAAGGGTGATGTGAATGAGTATGTAATTGCGCCGGGCAGCGCATTTGCGGTATCTGCGAACAGTGAACATTTACAGGAGACGAAGGATTTTCTGCACTATTTTATTACGGAGATGCCCAAAATTCAGTTTGATCTGAAAAATGCGATTGGCAGTGGTCAGAAAATGAAAGGTGATCTGAAGGAAGCGGGCTACTCCGAGTTAGCGATTAGTCTTAATGAGCTGTTCAAGAATGTAAAAGGGGGCGATCTCGCTTTTGATAATACGATGAATCCGGCTATTGCGCAGGCGCATCTGAGTAGCATTCAAAACCTGTTCGTGCAAAAAGAAGACTCTGCACAAGTTGCCAAGGAACATCAGAGCACTTTTGAAGCGAATAAATAAGTGAGGATTTTGCAAAAATCCAATAAGCGACTCCCAATGAACAATATATAGATCGGAATGGCCTAGTTCGTCTAGATATTGCACTTTGGAGCGACTGGAATCGAATTTTGCAAAATCCTGAAGTAGCTGACACTAGGGAGGGGGCAGAGTGCTCCTTCCCTGATTGGAAATCATGTAGGTTGTGCATCCTCAGAAGATGTTCAGAATCAACACAAAGGAGATTAGAGCATGAATGTACTGAAGGTGCCAGCACGTACCATTGCCGTTTTCGTGCTACCCTGCCTGTTGTTGTATACCTGTATGGTATTTGTTCCGATTCTGGTGTCGGTGTATTGCGGATTGCTGGATTGGAACGGAATCGCCGAGGCAAAGTTCGTGGGGCTGGCTAATTTTGAACGGATTTTTACAGCAGATTCAGTGTTCTGGCCGTCCGTGAAACGGACTATGATGTTCGCTGTGTTTTCCATGCTGGAAATTCCGTTCTGTCTGCTGCTGGCGATCTTGCTTAATCGCTATGTGCGTAAGGCCAATACGCTGGTAACGATGTATTTTCTGCCGGTTATTCTGTCGGTGGTTATTATCGGGCAGCTGTGGAAGACGATCTATAATCCAGCCTCGATGGGTGGAATGCTGAACGGTATTTTGCTGGCGATTGGGCTGGGAAGCTGGACACGCTCATGGCTGACGGAACCGCAGATAGCGATGTACGCCCTGTATTTTGTATCGTTGTGGCAGTATTTTGGCTATCATTTGCTTATCCAGTTTACCGGGGTGCAAAATATACCGAATGAGCTGTACGAAGCAGCTAAAATTGATGGAGCTGAAGGATTTAAAGCAGACCGCTATATTACGCTGCCGCTCATTGTACCTATTTTCAAGATATCAATTGTATTAGCATTTATCGGCTCCCTGCAATCATTTGATTTGATCTGGGTGATGACGGGTGGAGGACCAGCTCATGCAACGGATACAGTATCTACGTATATGTACAATATGTCCTTTTTATCGATGAAATACGGATATGGCAGCGCATTAGCTTCAATTCTCGTAGTGATTTGCTTGTCATTTACAATTGTGATAAATTTTGTTTTCAAACGAATCGAAAATAAGGTAAGCTAAAGGAGATGGAACTGTTGAATGCCTTAAAAAAAACGGGAGTCTTTTCCTTATTGGCAATCTTAATTGTCACGCAGCTGTATCCACTCTTTTGGCTGCTGACCTATTCGTTGAAGACGAATGAAGAGATATTGAGCTCAAGCTTCTTTGCACTCCCTCAAGTGCCTCAGTGGCACAACTATCAGGAAGCCTATGAATCAGGGAGCTACTTGCGTTATTTAGGAAACAGTGTACTGGTGACCGGGGTTACGATGATTTTCGTCATTTTATTAAGCTCGATGACTGCTTATGCGATTACACGTTTTCGTTGGCGCTTCGGGGCTGTTGTGCTGACTTTGTTTTTGATCGGGATGATGATCCCGATGCAAGCTACGCTGCTGCCGCTGATGGTGATGTTTAAAAACGTCCATATTCTGAATACGTATTTCTCACTGATTTTACCCTACATTGCTTTTCAGACACCGATTGCGGTCTTCATCCTATCCGGCTTTATGCGGTCCATTCCCCACGAAATTGAAGAATCCGCTTACATTGACGGAGCAAGCATTTATCGTATTTTCCGCAGTGTAATCTTACCCATCTCGATTCCGCCTATCATGACGGTATGTATTTTAACTTTCATTAACATCTGGAATGAATACATTATGGCTGCCACCTTTATCTCGTCCGAGAAGCTCAAAACTCTCCCTTTCGGCGTATATACGTTCGTCAGCCAGTATTCTGTGAACTACGGTAATATTGGTGCTTTTCTAGTCATGGGTGCCTTACCGGTCATTATTATTTATTTTGTTCTGTCCGAAAATATCACCAAGGGCATGGTTGCGGGAGCGGTTAAAGGATAGGCGGCCGATGCGAAAGGAGCGCACGGAGGTATGCTGCGCCGTTTTCAATCCATTCAATACCGCTTGTTTGTTCTGTTCCTGTTGAGCATGTCCGGCATTGTGCTGGCGGTCAGTCTATTATTTTACAACCGTACTACGGTGCAGTTCCATGATAAGGTCAGCGAGCTGGCGCGTAAAAATGTATCCCAGACGGCAGGCCTGTTCGAATTGCTACTCGGCAGCTATAACAGTCTCTCCAAATCGATCAGCAACAATATGGATTTGGTTCGTCTGTTGACGACGGATAGTAGTGATTTACCTGCTGTCAATTACATCAACGAACGTACGATTACGAATATTCTGGGCGCTATCTATTATTCGCGTGAGGATCTGATTGGCATCCATGTCATCACAGACACAGGCAAGGTATATAACTATGGCAATTATATGAATGTCATTGATACTCATTACGAACATACGGAATGGTATAAGGAAATTCGAAAGTCGGCGGGCAAAATTGCATGGCTGGGCGTGTATCCTCACTCTGTCATTGATCAGGTGGAAACCAGACCCGTGTTTGCGTTTGGACGGCAGCTCTATGATCTGGATGAACACAAGCCGATTGGTATTGTCCTGTTTGAGGCTGAGCCGCGTTCTGTTTTGTCCGCTCTCCACAATTTGCGGCTGGGCACCAATAGTCAGGTATATTTGTTGGGTCATGAAAATCGAATTGTGTCGGCCACTTCCTCTGATCCGCCACCGGATTTGCAAAATCTAGAGCAGCAGGTACCGGAGGAGGATGTTATTGTAAATCGAAGTAATGAAAGAGTTGTAATCGCTTCCAAGTTGCCGTTTGCCGACTGGTCTGTGATTAGTGTGACACCTAGTGAGGATCTGAACGTGGAGTTGGTGCAAAATCAAAGGTACTTATTTATCGTGGCACCTATACTTATTATTGTGTCGGCGTTAATTGCATCTATCGTCTCCAGAGGCATTTCCCTTCCACTCAAGCGAGTCATTCGGGAAATGAAGCGGGTAGAGACAGGAAATTTCCGTCATACGGTAAACACCAAATCCTATGAAGAAATTAATCAGCTAGCTACTTCTTTTAACCATATGGTAAGACGGATTGCAGAGCTGATTGAGCTGGTGCGTATATCATCGGTCAGCGAAAAAAATGCGGAGCTGCACGCGCTTCAGACGCAGGTCAATCCACATTTTCTGTATAATACGCTGGATATGATCTATTGGATGCTGGATGAAAAGGGACAAGATCAGCTCGGAGAGGTGGTCCTCTCCTTATCCCATATGTTCCGTTACAGCAGCCATTGGGAAGAGGGGGCCGATGTAAGCCTTCGTGAAGAAGTGGAGCAGGTTGGGCACTATCTCACCATTATTCAAACTCGGCTGGAGGGTAGGGTATCTGTAGACATTAGCATTGATGAACGATGGATGGATATCCGCCTGCCGAAAATGACCTTACAGCCATTGATTGAAAATGCAGTGAAGCACGGACTGGAGCCTCTTCATGCGGATACAGGTGGCAAGCTGCTCGTCAGAGCGGAGGAATATGACGGTGTATTGAGCCTGCACATCATCGACAACGGTGCAGGGATGGAGTACGAACGATGGGAGGTGGTCCAGGTCGCTTTGGCAGAACCCGGCAAACAGGCGGGCAGCGGGCAGGCGGGAGGCATCGGCCTGCAAAACCTAAATTTACGGCTACGGCACATGTTCGGAGAAGAGTACGGCCTACGGATCTCTAGCGCACCTGGGGCCGGAACAACAGCCACTGTAAGTGTGCCTCTGCCACAGAAGGAGGAGAAACATGAATATTCTGATAGCTGACGATGAAAATATGATTCGGCAGGGGATTCGGCGTACCATTGGCCAAGCTCTACCAACCTGCGGCATTCATCTCGCTGCTTCCACCGAGGAGGCAGCAGGCATTCTGGCGGAGCATCCTGTAGATATTGTATTAACTGATATCCTGATGCCCGGTATGGATGGTCTGGAATTCATGCGTATTTCTAAGCGAAAGCATCCTCATCTGCAGTGGGTTGTCATTTCGGCCCATTCCGACTTCCATTATGCACAAAGAGCAGTAAAGCTGGGTGCCAAAGACTACCTGTTAAAGCCGATTGGTAAAAAAAAGCTGCTGGAATGCATTGAAATACTGGCAGCCGAAGCGCTTGTGGCCTCGCAGCAGGCGAACGAGGGTAGGCTTCTCAAATCCAATATGGTTTATTTGCGTGAAGCCGTTTTCCAACGCTATGCCCTTGGACTGGATACGGGCAAGCTGGATATACAGCCTTTTGTCGAAAATTATCCGGAATTCCATCTCTTCATAGTTCGCATGGAACCTGATCACAAGCAGACACATCTGGAGCATTTTATGATTGAAAATGTACTGTCCGAGCTCATTGAGGCAGGAGGCAGCGGCTTTGTCGTCAGTCTAGACCGCCATAGTCTGCTGGGCATTGCAAGGGTAAGAGATGAGGCAGAGGCCGCACGGCTAGAGACGTTGCTCGAATCCCATTTGAAGCGTTATGTGAAGGTGCCCCTACAAATTACACGTTCGGGTGTTCATCACAATTTTTCCTCCATACCTGAAGAGGTGGCGCGACTAAGACGTACGCCAGAGGAGATTGCAGCCGCAGCAGCGGATACAGGAGAATGTCTCCGCAAAGGCATGCATACGGTAGATGTGGCATTGCAATACATTCGGGCTCACTTTACAGAGGAGCTGTCGCTGGAGAAGGTGGCTTCAATCGTATTTTTGAATCCGGTGTATTTCAGCCAGTTATTCAAGCAAAAGACGGGACAAGGCTACAAGGATTACGTCATTTGCTTGCGTATGGAGGAGGCGAAGCGGCTGCTCAGTGATCCTCATCTGCGACTGGCTGATATTTCAGAGCGGATCGGCTATCAGGATATGAGGCATTTTACACAGGTATTCCGGCGCAAATGTGGAATGACTCCAACCGAGTATAGACATCAGGGAGTCAAATAAGGCGGTATCAACGACCGAATGAAGGAAGTTCTTCAAGCATCAGACTGTTTCAGGAGTAGAGCGGTAGAGCATCTACTCGGGAGCAGTCTTTTTCGTGTCTCCAGCTTGTAGCAGTTCAACAAATTTGCGAGCTGCATTGGATAAATAACGATCCTTGCGCCATACGACGGCAGGCCGTGTGAAGGGGAATGGCTCCTTAATGGAGAGTGTGCGAAATCTGTCCCCGTATTCTTGTCCCAAGCCAGCGTCTGGAATGATAGTAATTCCCATGCCTGTGGAAACGAGTGAGAGAATGGTCGATATTTCAGGACAGTCCAGTACGACGCGCGGAATAAGATGGTGTTCCTGAAATTTGCGGATGACGGTTTCGTATAGTCCGTGTCCTTCTGTTCGGCGTCCCAACAAGAGGTCATAGCTGGCAGCTTCCTGTAATGTAATTTCCCCACTGGGATGGCGATCTGCCCATTCACACGGAAGAACCGCAACAAAAGAAACGCCCTCCAGTTCAATCGTATGGTACGATTTGTCATCTACCGGAAGCAGCAGCAGGGCCAGATCCACTTTATTTTGGTGCAGCAGTTCTTCCAGATGATGTGTGTCTCCGTGTCCTATTTTAACGTATACCTCTGGAAAATCCTGATGAAAGCGGCTGAGTTGTTCAGTAATCAGAGACATACAGGCGGATGACGTGCCTATAGCAAGTGTGCCGGTTACTTTGTTTTCAAACTCCCCAATTTCTCTACAGGTGTCCTCCATTTCAGCCAATAATCGCTTGGCGCGTGTATACAGTGTATATCCGGCCTCGGTTACCTCCCACTTCTTTCCTTCACGGTAAATCAGCTTTACGCCAAGCTCGTCCTCCATATTTTTGAGTTGTTGACTCAGCGGAGGCTGGGCCATGTTGAGCGTTCTGGCGGCCTTGGTGATTTGCCCTTCCTCCACGATGACGCAAAAGTAATGCAGATGCTTCATGTCCATTGGGATTCCTCCTTATTTCTAAACAACGCTTCAATTTGGATACTTTTAAAGTATGTATTCCATATATTATATATATTTTTCGTGTGCAAGGAACAGGCGTATAATTTTTGACAGTAATGCATGGGTGAACATAAAACGATGGGGTGGAAGGAGGGGACATATGAAGAAAATCATTGTAGGAATATCGGGAGCGACAGGATCGATCTTCGGTATCCGTATATTACAACAATTACGAGAGGCTGGAGTCCAAAGCCATCTGGTGCTATCCCCGTGGGCTATTGCGAACATTCCCTATGAGACAGGCTACACGGTGAAGGAAGTGGAGGCAATGGCGGATGCAGTCTACTCGTATAAGGATCAGGCTGCGCGTATTTCCAGCGGCTCCTTTCGAGTAGACGGCATGGTCGTCGCTCCTTGCAGCATGAAGACCCTTGCCTCTATTCGTATAGGTATGGCGGACAACCTGCTTACCCGATCAGCGGATGTGATACTGAAGGAGCGAAAGAAGCTGCTGCTCATGACCAGGGAAACACCATTAAGCAGTATCCATCTGGAAAATATGCTGGAGCTGTCACGTATGGGCGTGATGATCCTGCCGCCGATGCCTGCCTTTTATAATCATCCTGCAAGTATCGAGGAATTAGTGGATCATATTGTTTTTCGTGCATTGGATCAGTTCGGTATTGTCACAACCGCAGCCAAACGCTGGGATGGAATGAAGCAGAATGACTCCAGGCTGCACCAGAATTGAGAAATCGAAAGACGAAGGAGAATGAACAATGGCTTATAAAGACTTTCGCGATTTTCTACACACCTTGGAAAAGGAGGGACAATTACTCACGATCAGCGATGAGGTAAAGCCGGAGCCGGACCTCGCAGCAGCTAACAGAGCATTAAACAATCTTGGAGATAAGACGCCTGCTCTCTTTTTCAACAACATCTATGGATATACGGATGCTCGTATTGCAATGAATGTGATGGGCTCCTGGCCCAATCATGCCCTCATGATGGGATTGCCCAAAAACACGCCGCTCAAGGAGCAGTTTTTTGAATTTGCCAGACGCTATGAACAATTTCCGGTGCCCGTGAAGCGGGAAGAAACCGCTCCTTTTCATGAAGTCGAGATTACAGAGGATATTAATTTGTTTGATATTTTGCCGTTGTTTCGTTTGAATCAGGGGGACGGAGGATTTTACCTGGATAAAGCAATTCTAGTTTCACGCGATCTGGATGATCCGGACACCTACGGTAAGCAAAATGTCGGCTTATACCGGATGCAGGTGAAAGGCAAGAACCGTTTGGGCATCCAGCCTGTACCACAGCATGATATTGCGATCCATATCCGTCAGGCTGAGGAGCGCGGCGAAAATCTGAAGGTGGCTATTGCCCTCGGATGTGAGCCTGTGATTACAACGGCTGCTTCTACGCCGCTGCTGTACGATCAATCCGAATATGAGATGGCGGGCGCCATTCAGGGTGAGCCTTATCGTGTGGTCAAAGCGAAGAATGCAGATCTGGATCTGCCTTGGGGAGCCGAGGTCATTTTGGAAGGCGAAGTGTTAGCAGGTGAACGTGAGTATGAAGGTCCATTCGGTGAATTCACAGGTCACTATTCCGGCGGTCGCGCGATGCCAGTCATTCAGATTAATCGTGTATATCACCGCAAACAGCCTATCTTTGAGCATCTGTACATCGGGATGCCTTGGACGGAAACGGATTATATGATCGGTGTGAATACAAGTGTACCGTTGTTTCAGCAGCTTAAGGATGCTTTTCCTAATGAAATCGTAGCCGTTAATGCCATGTATACGCATGGGCTGGTCGCTATTATTTCCACGAAAACCCGGTATGGCGGCTTTGCAAAGGCTGTGGGAATGCGTGCGTTAACGACTCCGCATGGATTGGGGTATTGCAAGCTGGTGATTGTGGTGGATGAGGAGGTCGATCCGTTCAATCTGCCGCAGGTCATGTGGGCTTTATCCACCAAGCTTCATCCAAAGCATGATACTGTCATAGTCCCAGGCTTGTCTATTTTACCGCTTGACCCCGGTTCTGACCCGGCAGGTATGACGCACAAAATGATATTGGATGCGACGACACCTGTAGCACCGGATATTAGAGGACATTACTCGCAGTCGCTCGATTCCCCGTTGGGTGTAGCAGAATGGGAGAAAAAGTTGAGCCAAATGCTTCGCTAAATATTTTTAAAAACAAAAAAAGATTAAAGGAGTGCTGACAGATGCATATTTGTCCCCGTTGTGAATCTAATCGTTCGGAGGTTGTTACCCGCTCGCCAGTTAAAGGCGCCTGGGAGGTTTTGTTGTGCCCTGTATGCCTGTTCACATGGCGGACCTCAGAACCGGATAGCATTACTGATCCAGCAAAGTATAAATCGGCGTTCAAGGTAAACCCCAAAGATATTCCGAATGCTGCTCATGTTCCTCCTATTCCAGAGCGGATATAGGGTCGTTCGTAAGCAGCCGTAAATTATGGTACTTTGAAGTTATAGGCCAAATGTAAAGGGGATTATACTTCATGCAGACACCAAGGATCGGTAAGGAACTGTTCACGCTACTGGACGGTAAGGTATTGGAGGACAAGCAGCATGAAGCAATGATGCTGCTGACGGTCACGGAAGATCAGTGGCCGCACATAGCGATGATTAGTGTGGGCGAAGTTGTAGCGCTGGACGAGGGGAATTTGCGTCTGGCACTATGGCCAGGCACGACCACGACGGGCAACATGATTCGTACCAGGAAGGCGACGCTTGCGGTGTTTACCGGGGGGAAGGCGCATTATGTGCGGTTGTCGCTGGAACATCTGCCTGCTTTGCCCGAAGCCAAGCATGTACGTGAGCGATTTGCGGCTCATGTTTTTGCAGCCAGAGAAGATTCGGCCCAATATGCGGATATCTTGACGGGTGTCACGGTCCGTCTCAAGGAACCGGAATCGGTGATCCATCGCTGGAAGGAAACGGTGGCCGAGCTGTTAATGTAAAGCCATCTGATTATGACAAATAATCTATGTATTTACCAAGTTTACCGTTAAAATAAATGCGGGGAATAAGCGCTTACAAGGGATCGCGCTGAGCTTGTTGGAACAGGAAATTAGAGCGCGAGGGGAAGCCTGTTTCTTTTGAAGGAAAAATAGGAGGGATGAATATGTCTCGTTTTGACAAGGTAGATCAGCTATTGAAACATTTCGTAGCAAATGGGCCAGCAGGTTGCGGTTGTGCCATTGCCCAGAATGGTAAAGTGTTGTATGAAGGATATCATGGATATGCTGATCTGGAAGCCCGAAAGCCAATCACTGAGGATACAGTGTATCGCTTGTTTTCCATGACAAAGGTTGTTGTCTGTGCGGCTGCACTTATGCTGTACGAACGCGGGCAATTTTTGTTGAATGAGCCCTTGTATGAATATTTTCCCGAATATCGTAATGCGCATGTATTCAAAACCGCTCCTAACGGATACACCTATGTGGATAAGGCGGAGAATCCCATTTTAATTAAGCATATATTCAATATGAGTGTGGGTCTTCCTTACGCTTCCGAGCCTTCAGAGACAGGACGGGCAATGCAAAAGGTCCTTAGAACGTTAAAGGAAAAGCAGGGGAAGTATGATCTGCGCACAGAAATTAAAGCGCTTTCTGAGATTCCACTTTCATTTGAGCCAGGAACACGCTGGTTATACGGATATGGACATGACCTGGTTGCAGGTCTTATTGAAGTGATTTCAGGTAAATCATTAGGGCAATTCCTAAAGGATGAAATATTTGATCCGCTTGGAATGAACAATACAGGTTACCGATATCGTGGAGATATTGAATCGCGAATGGCCTCCTTTTACCAACGAACAGACGCCGGAGAGCTAGAAAAAATAGAGGGTTTCTTGGATGAATATCATCAACCAGATGCTATATATGAAAGTGGGGGCGCAGGTCTGTATTCGACAGTTAAGGAGTACCTTACATTTTCACAAATGCTGTCGAATGGAGGTATGGTAGATGGTGTGAGGCTATTAGGGAGAAAAACTATTGATTTAATGCGCACCAATCATCTGAATACAGATCAATTATTGGATTTTACTAATTCATATCATACAGGTTATGGTTACGGACTGGGCGTGCGCACGTTAATTGATAAAGCGGCTGGGCATGCAAATAGTTCTATTGGAGAATTTGGCTGGACGGGAGTAGCAGGCACTTGGGTTTCTATAGATCCAAGCGAACAATTCTCCGTCGTTTATATGCACCAACTGGCTCCTAATATGGAAGAATACCATCATTTGAGAGTTCGCGCAGCAGCTTATAGCTGTTTGTAAATGCGAGGTTGAGGATCTGTTGAGAAAACTCTTCACTATGGCTCTGAAGCTACACAAATTGTAATGTCTAATCTTTATCAGAAATGATCTAGTTAATAAGGACCAAATTTCCTTCGAAGCCTAAACTATTCTTTTCCATATGACGACATAAAACGTAGGTGTAAGGATTTTGCGAAATCCTTAATTTAAGTTTTGGAATGGGAGGGAATTAGATTTTGAAGAATAGATGGTCCGGTTTTCTGGCGTTGGTCATCCTGATTTCAAGTTTTACATCATATGCAGGGTTTGCATCTGCTGCGGATGCGGTGCTTTCCAAGATTGTCCTTTCCTCTAACGAGGTAACTTTGCAGCAGGGAGATACGGCTGCGTTGACGGCTACTGCTGTTTTTAGCGATGGGACAACCTCGAATGTAACCGTAAGCACGGATTGGAAAAGTGATAATACAACTATTGCTACCGTGTATAACGGTACAGTTTCGGCCAAGGCTGAAGGGGAAGCCACCGTGGTTGCGACCTATAAAGAGAAGGTGCAATCGGTTCAGGTACATGTAACGAAAAAGGTTAAGGCGCTGACATCCAGTGTACAAAGCCTGAACTTGCGTTCAAGCGGTACAGGACAGGTTGATTTGACAGCGACATACAGTGATAATACAACAGCTCAGGTTTCGGGTGATGCTACTTGGACCTCGGATAATCAAAAGGTAGCCACAGTAGTTAACGGATTGGTTACCGCTCAAGGAGCAGGTACAGCCAATATTAAGGCCGTATATGGTCAACAGACCGTAACCATTGCTGTGCAGGTGGAGCAGGTTAAACGTCTCGATGTCAGTTCATCAGAGGTTTCTCTTTTGCTGAAGGATACTGAGAAGGTTAAACTTTCAGCGACGTTCCCGGATGGATCGGTACAGGACGTAACAGAGTCCGCTGAATGGAGCTCCAGCAATGCAGCTGTGGCGGATGTACTGAAAGGCACCATTACCGGCTACAGCGCGGGAAAGGCGACAATTACAGGTAAATATGGCACGATGTCCGCTACGATTTCGGTAGATGTCGATCAAACGAATAAGCTGAAAGCCAGCGAATCCAATATTTTTCTCCGTCTGGATGAATCTAAAAAAATACAAGTTTCTGCCGTTTACCCGGATGGGACGGTAACGGATATCACAGATAAAGCTACTTGGACATCAAGCGATGAAAAAATTGCGACTGTGAATAAGGGAACGATTATGGCCATTGGAGCGGGTTCGGCTACGGTGACCGCTAAGTATGGAGATAAGACTGTTTCGATCAAGACAGATGTCGAAACCTCCAGATATTTGGATTTGAGTGAGGACAAGCTGAGCCTGAATGCCAAGGAATCCAAAAAGCTCAAGCTGACCGCAACGTATGTAACAGGTACGGAAGAAGATATCACAAGTAAGGCAGAGTGGAAGTCCAGCAATGAAGATATCGCTTTTGTCAGTGCGGGAGAAGTCACGGGTTATAAAACAGGTGAAGCTACGATCACCGCTTCTTATGGTGGCAAAACAGTTACAGCTACGGTATCCGTAAATGTACCCGGTGATCTGTCTCTGTCCTCCAAAACGGCAACGATTGATATTGATGAGGACTATACTGCAACTTTGACGGCTACTTATGCGGATGGGCGTAAGGAAGATGTAACACAGGATGCAGAATGGGCTTCAAGCGCGGAAGATATTGCTTCTGTGTCCAAAGGAACGATTACGGGTAAATCCGCTGGTAAAGCGGTTATTACAGCGACCTATAATGGCAAAAAACTGACGATTAACGTACAAGTAGGCCTTGTAGACCGTCTGGAAACAGACTCGCGTGTAATTGCGCTTGGTGCTCAGGAAACGAAGCAACTGAAAGTAACAGGAGTTAAGAGTGGCGGTACAAAAACAGATGTAACCAAGGACGCCACCTGGACAACGAGCAATGTAAAAGTGGTTGAAGTTAGCGAAGGTTTGATCAAAGCGAATGGTAGCGGTAAGGCAACGGTGACTGCTTCATATGGCAAGCAAAACATTACGTTTACGGTAGAAGTGGACGTAGCGCAAAAGATTGAAGCGGATGCAATCGCGTTGTCACTTAAATCCGGAGATCAAAAAACCATCGCGATTGTGGTTAAATCGAGTGATGGTAAAGAAAAGGACGTTACGGCCCAAGCTGAATGGAAAACGTCTAATTATAAGGTAGCCACTGTTAAAAAGGGTCAGGTTACTGCGGTTAGCTACGGTAAAGCTAACATTCAGGCGAAGTTTGGCGGGAAGGTAATCAGCGTACCCGTGGATGTTGATACGCTTAAATACCTGCAAACAGACGAAGTTGCTTTGAATTTGAAGGCAGGACAGCTGGCCAAGGTTACGGCTACAGCCACGTATAAGGATGAGTCGGAGAAGGATGTTTCCAAACCGGCTGTCTGGTCCTCGTCCAGAATTGTTGTTGCGACCGTCAAAGACGGTAACATTAAGGCACAGGGCAAGGGCAAAGCAGTAATTACTGTGAAATATGCAGGTAAAATGACGAAGATACAGGTAACCGTTCAGTAAAAAAGAGAGCAAGCATACGTCCAAGGACGACATGCTTGCTCTTTTTTTTAAGGAGGCTACCGCTTATAAATTATGACTTATCCTTCTTGGTCGGTGTGTTGCGTGTAAGTGATTCGGTCAAACGCTTGCCAGTCGGCGTCTGAGCCAAGCCGCCTTTGGCGGTCTCGCGGTGCTTCGACGGCATCGCACTGCCGACTTCAAGCATCACGTCAATGACTTCGTCAGACGGAATAGCGCTGCGCACACCCGCCAAAGCCATATCCGCTGCGGCAAGCGCAGTCACGGCTCCCAGCCCGTTGCGCACGATGCACGGAATCTCCACGAGTCCAGCGACGGGGTCGCAAATCAGGCCGAGTGTGTTCTTAAGAGCGAGGCCCACGGCGTGAACAGCCTGTTCAGGCGTACCACCACGCAGCTCGACCATAGCGCCAGCAGCCATCCCGATAGCTGAACCAATCTCAGCCTGACAGCCTCCCTCCGCGCCAGAAATGAAGGAGTTGTTGGCGATCACGTAGCCAATGGCTCCAGCGGCGAACAGGCCGTTCACCATATGCTCATCATCCCAGCCGAACCGCTCCTGCGCACTGATGAACACACCAGGGATAACCCCACATGAGCCTGCGGTAGGCGTGGCGACAATGCGACCCATGGATGCATTAACCTCCGACACAGAGAGGGCATAAGCCATGGCGAGCGCGGAGGCATCGCCGGAGCAGGTTTCCCCTGACCGCAGATACTCGGCTAGGCGCTTGCCGTCACCGCCCGTCAATCCACTGCGGGATACGGTGTCTTGTGTCTGACCGCGATGAACGGCTTCCTTCATGACTTCATAATAATCAGACATTTGGCGAAAGATTTCTTCCTCCGTTGTATTCGTCTCTTGTACCTGCTCTTGAATCATCAAGCGGCCAATTGTGGTGGATTCTTCAGCGCATAAAGCGCTGATTTCATGCAGATGGCTAAACCGCATCGGATTCAGCTCCTTTTTTCAAATTAATCATCTTAATTTCATACATATGAGGTAAAGAACGCAGTTCCGCAATCAGTTCAGCTGGAGCAGAACTGTCCGTTTCAATGGCGGTGAGTGCTTCACCATCCCGGCCTTTGCGATCTACGTGCATATAGGCAATGTTAATGTGGGCCGCGCCCAGCGCTGAAGTTATCGCGCCCAATGTACCGGGCTTATCCGAGTGGAGAAGCACCAGCGTAGGCAGCTCCCCGGTCAGATTGACCCGGAATTCGTTAAGCTGCTGGACATGGATGCTGCCGCCGCCGATGGAGGAGCCCAACAGTGTGCGCTGATCCTCGCCCTTCCACAGCTCGAAACGGACAGTGTTCGGATGAGGCGCGGGGAGTCCGCTGACGGCGAATTCCACGGCCATCCCGGCTTGCTCTGCCCATTGCTCGGCATCCGGAATCCGGTGATCGTCCGTATCGTAATTAAGCAGCCCTGCGATGAGCGCCAGGTCTGTACCGTGTCCCTTATACGTATCGGCAAAGGAGCCGTACAGTGTCATGCGGGTACGGTCAGGCTGCGCCCCGAGCCAGTGCCGGGCAACGCGTGCGAGCCGCACCGCGCCTGCGGTGTGTGAACTGGAAGGTCCGGTCATGGCCGGACCGATAATAGAAAATACATCTTTGAAACGCATGGTGTGGCCCCCTGTATGTTCTAATACCATACTATATGGTATTTCCGCGTCTTTGCGCGGTTATGACGGTTCCTAATGCTGACGCACAATGTGAGCACAAAAAAGGACAGGATAAGGAAGTTTCCCTTATCTCTGTCCTCGTTACCTGAGAGTTTCGTGCGGTGTTCTTACCGCCTTACCCCTTGGGTGGCTTGCGCTCTCTCCAGAGTTGCGTCAGATGACGATACATGGACCTGAGAGATTATCCGTCAGCCGGGTGCTGACGTCTTGCTCCTTCGGTGCCGCCAGAGTGTAGGCTCCCTGGACAGACTCTCCCGTCATCTTCATTCGCGTATACCGTTCTACATGTCTTCCTTAGCGTAATGTATGCCGTGCTCGGTGTCAATCACAGGTTTAATTTTTACATAAACAGGTGCGTTTCCAATAAAAAAGATTAAAATTTACATAATTATGGATGAAACCAGGAAGGAATTAGAAGATTGGCGGCTAATCTGATAAAGGACAAGTATATTTATGGAAATCATAGGAGGGATATTGACGTATGGTAAAAGGCTTGCGATTCACAGGTTCACGCTTAAAAGGGATGTTGCATCTAGCAGCGATCGTATCACTGCTGATTGGGATCTTCGTTCCATTCGGTCAGGTCAAGGCGGAGGGAGCATTGACAGTAGCCGAAGCACTTCAGCGCCAAAGCAGTGGAGGTACGGTGACGGTGGAAGGTTACATCGTCGGACATGCTACCGGATCGAAAACGGCTAACTTTTCTTCCCCGTTCGCGAATGATTTTAACGTACTGATTGCCGATCAGGCAAATGAACGTAATACGTCTAATCTGTTGGATGTACAGCTGACTTCAGCGTACAGAGGGCAATATGGGCTATCAGGCCATCCTGAGCTGATCGGCAGCAAAATTCGTGTGACGGGTACACTCGGCGCCTACAATAATTTTGGTGGAGTGAAAAGTCCAAGTGCTGTTGAACTGGTGAGCGGAAGCGAGCCGGGGGAACCAGGCGAACCTGGCAACCCGGGTCAACCCGGTACTACACTGCCGGATGGAAAAGGCAAAAAGGTGCTGTTCGATAATACGCACGCACAGACCGCTGGTGCAGCAGATTGGGTCATTGAAGGCGCCTTCTCCGACTTTGCCAATGGACTGCGTAATGTAGGCTTTACGGTAGACCAATTGAATCGTCCCATTCCTTTTACTTATGGAGAGCAGGCTATAACATATGATAAGTTACGCCAATATGATGTGTTCATTATTGGTGAAGCGAATGTTGCCTTTAAGGCATCCGAGCAGGCTGCCCTGCTGCAATACGTGAATAGCGGGGGGAGCGTCTTCTTCATCTCCGATCATTATAATGCGGACCGTAACAAAAACCGTTGGGATTCCTCCGAGGTTATGAATGGTTACCGTCGTGGAGCCTATACTAATCCGGCCAAGGGCATGACTGCAGAAGAAGCTGCATCACCGGCGATGCAAGGATTAACAAGCTCCGATTGGCTGGCGGCCAACTTTGGCGTTCGTTTCCGTTACAATGCGCTGGGTGATGTGAATGCTACCGACATTGTAGCCGCAGATCAATCTTTCGGCATTACCAAGGGTGTGCGCTCGATTGCAATGCATGCAGGATCTACGCTGGCTATTATTGATCCTACCAAGGCTAAAGGCATTGCTTATATCCCTTCAGGCACGAAAAAATGGGGTAATGCGGTAGACCAGGGAGTTTATAACGGCGGGGGCCGTGCGGAAGGACCTTATGCTGCTATTTCCAAGGTAGGTCAAGGCAAGGCAGCGTTCATCGGTGATTCTTCCCCTGTAGAAGATGCTACACCGAAATATGTGCGTGAGGAAAACGGACAGTCGAAGAAGACATATGATGGTTTTAAAGAAGTGGATGATTCCACCTTCCTGGTGCAAACGGTTCAATGGCTTGCATGGAAGCAGGACTACACGAAATTGTCTGATGTGGCAGGTTTGACTCTGGATCAGCCAACGAAGCTTCTACCATTTGAGGAGCCTGCGGCTTCCACAGAACCGCAGCCTGAGCCTTGGTCTGCTCCAGCAGCAGGCTACAAATGGTACGATCCTAGAACGTTCAAGTCTGGCTCCTATGGAGCGGCTTCATAATTATCGCCAGAAGCTCAATGTGAGCTGGTATTAGTTAGTCGTTTGATCCCTGCAGAGGGATCAGGCGACTTTTTTTGTGATGAAAATTAACCTGTGGTTGGTTATTTCATTACATTTTGTGCCAGAAAGGCCGCGCTACTGCTGGATCATTGATTTTTTAAATGATGTTGATAGCATAATCTTAATTGATATATCCATATACTGGTGATAGGATGTATTCAAATTATTCCGACAAAAACGGTATGTAATGTTCATGAGAGGTTTTAAACATCAAACATGGTGAGAATAAGCGGGACAAGACCATGGAGAATGGAGGAAGCGCGCATTGAATACCGGACCCGTGTTGGAAATTAAAGGATTATCCGTATCTTTTCGCATCAAGGATCAATATCACCCCGCAGTCGACCATCTGGATCTGACGGTCAACCCCAATGAAGTGCTGGCTGTAGTCGGAGAATCCGGCTGTGGCAAAAGCGCGCTGGCGCTTTCGATCGCACAACTGCATGACATGGAACGCACTCGTGTAGAGGGAGAGGTCCTTTTTAAAGGCACGGACCTGAACCGTCTTTCTTCAGGGCAAATGAATAAAATCCGCGGAGCGGGCATTGGCATGATCTTTCAGGACCCGCTGACAGCACTCAACCCGTTAATGAGCATTGGTAAGCAGATTGAGGAAAATCTTGATTATCATACGTCACTATCTACGAAGCAAAAAAGGGAACGTGTGCTGGAGCTGCTGGAAAGCGTAGATATACCGAATCCTGTGCGTGTGTATGAGCAGTATCCGCATGAACTGTCAGGAGGGATGCGTCAGCGTGTGATGATCGCGATTGCCATAGCTTGCCGACCTTCTCTTATTATCGCAGATGAACCAACTACTGCGCTCGATGTAACGATCCAATCGCAAATTCTCGACTTGCTCAAACAGCTTCAACAGGAGAGTGGGAGCGGAATTATCTTGATTACGCATGATCTTGGTGTTGTGGCAGAAGTAGCCGACCGTGTGGTGGTCATGTATGCCGGAGAAATCGTGGAGAGCGCTGATGTTTTTGAATTATTCAGGCATCCACAGCATCCGTACACGCGTTCTTTGCTTGCTTCCATGCCGGGATCGCATACCAAGGGGGAATCACTGCATGTCATCGGCGGCATTGTTCCCTCATTACAAGATATCCCCCGCAATAGCTGTCGCTTTGCCCCGCGTATTCCCTGGATTCAGCAGGGAGTGCATGAAGACCATCCCCAACTAAATGAAATTTCCCCTGGACATTGGGTCCGTTGTACATGTTACCAGCATTTTCATTTTGAAGACGAGGCAAAGGGGGAAGCTGCTCATGGCACTACTGGAGTTAAATGATTTGAGGGTCCACTATCCGGTGCGCGGTGGTTTCTTCCAGCGTGTTATCGATCAGGTGAAAGCAGTGGATGGCGTGTCGATCAGCATTGAGGCAGGCCAGACATACGGGCTGGTGGGAGAATCCGGCTGTGGAAAAACGACGACAGGCAGGACGATCATCGGTCTAAATAAGCTGACGAGCGGACGGATTCTTTTTAAGGGAAAGGACCTTGCGGCTCTGAGCCGTAACAACCGTCATCCGCTGCGTAGAGACATTCAGATGATTTTTCAGGACCCCTACTCTTCGCTCAACCCGCGCAAGCGCGTATTGGATGTCATTGCTGAACCGCTGCGAAATTTTGAAAGGCTGAGCAGTGAGGAGGAACGGAGGAAAGTACAGACGTTGCTGGAAAAGGTCGGCTTGAACGCCGATGCAGCCTACAAATATCCGCATGAATTTTCCGGGGGGCAACGGCAACGGATCGGGATCGCGCGTGCGCTGACATTAAACCCCAAGCTGATCATTGCTGATGAGCCGGTGTCGGCGTTGGACGTTTCCGTGCAGGCACAGGTGCTTAATTTTATGAAGGATGTGCAACGGGAATTTAATTTGACGTATTTGTTCATCAGTCATGACTTGGGTATTATCCGCCATATGTGCGACCAAATCGGCATTATGTACCGGGGCCGTCTAGTGGAGCAGGGGAGCGAGCAAGACATTTATGAGCGTCCACAGCATCTGTATACCCAGCGCCTCATTGCAACCATTCCCAATATTGATCCTACAAAACGGCTGGAAAATGCCCAAAAAAGGCGAATGCTTTTATCCTCCTACAAAACAGAGCTGCCCAAACATCTAGACGTGAGTGGAAAGCCGTTTGCACTAAAATCAGTAAGTCCATCCCATCAAGTCGCGCTACCATAAGGGGGGTACAGAAATGTGGAAATTTACACTGCGTCGGCTGCTGGTTATGATCCCTCAACTTTTTGCACTGAGCGTGCTTATATTTTTCCTGGCTAAGGCTATGCCGGGGGATGCACTGACAGGACTTATTACTTCGACACCCAATCTGAATCCGGCCGTACTGGAAGAACAGCGACAAAGACTGGGACTGAATGACCCGGTGTGGGTGCAGTATGGGAACTGGCTCGTCCAGCTTGCTCACGGGGATCTGGGCAAATCTTATGTACATAAAATTAGCGTTACCGATCTGATTGGCAGCCGTCTGGGAAACACGTTCTTTCTGGGCGTAGTAATTCTGGTTCTGACGTATCTGATCGCCATTCCGCTCGGCGTACTCAGCGGTCGTTATCAGCATAGTCTGCTGGACAAAACCGTAGTGGGCTATACCTATCTCAGCTTTGCCACACCTCTATTTATACTCGCGTTGTTGCTGCTGTACGTATTCGGATTCAGGCTCGGCTGGTTTCCAACCAGCGGCAGTGTGGATGTAGGCGTGGAGCCGGGGACATGGTCATATTACGTGAACAAGTCGTATCATCTCATTTTACCGGCGGTTACAGGCGCATTGCTCAGTACAACGGCTACGATTCAGTATTTGCGCAATGAGGTCATTGACACACGACTGAAGGATTTTGTGAAAACAGCGCGTTCCAAAGGGGTGCCCGAAGGTAAAATTTATTCCCGCCATATTTTCAAAAACTCTCTATTGCCGATTGCTGCCTTTTTGGGCTATGACCTGACGGGAGTAATTGCAGGCAACATTTTCCTTGAATCTATTTTCGGTTATCCGGGGTTAGGACAATTATTTCTCCAGTCCATCACTCAACGGGATTTTTCAGTCGTGAACGCACTGGTCATGGTCTCCGGCTTCTTGGCGCTATTAGGGACCCTTTTATCTGATGTCATCCTGAGCAAAGTCGATCCCCGCATTCGAATTGAATAGCGAATAAGTCTAGAGAAAGGGAGGGATTATGGTGTCTATACAGGTGGAGGAGGTCTTCACGCCGGAAATCATTCGTAAATCACCATCCAGTTGGTCTGTACTGCGTCGTGAGCTGGTGCGTGACAAAATGGCCTTGGTTTCCATTGGCTTTGTAATTCTGTTCTTGATCTTTATATATGCCTCTGTCCTGTTTGTAAATCAGGATGTAGTCACGACGGTGGATTTGGGCGCAATCCGTGAAGCTCCCGGCTCAGTGCATTGGCTGGGCACAGATCGAGCGGGCAGGGATATTTTTGGCCAGCTGGTCATTGGAGCCCGCAATTCCTTCACGATCGGCTTTACGATTACATTGTTATCTGCCGCTATTGGCTTAACGTTAGGTTTGCTGGCTGGTTTTTATGGGGGGCTGGTCGATAACATCATCATGCGGATCATTGATTTTATTCTGGTACTTCCATTTCTGATGTTGGTCATCGTATTTGTCAGCATTGTACCCAAAAGCGGCATAGGGTCCTTTATTTTCATTATGACTGCCTTTTTATGGATTGGAAAAGCACGTCTGATCCGGGCCAAGGTGTTGTCGGAGCGCGAACTGGATTATGTGCAGGCTTCCAAAACCCTTGGCACACCCAATTGGAAAATCATCTGGTTTGGCGTGCTGCCTAATCTTAGCTCGGTCGTGATCGTCAATCTGACCCTCAGCCTCGCGGGAAATATCGGGATTGAGACCGGGCTTTCTTATCTCGGTTTTGGCTTACCGGAATCTACTCCAAGCTTGGGTACACTGGTGAGTTATGCGAATGACCCGGATGTTTTGCAGAATAGCTGGTGGATGTGGTTGCCTGCCTCACTGCTTATTTTGGTGCTAATGCTGGCGATTAACTTTATTGGCCAGGCGCTCAAACGCGCCACGGATGCCAGACAACGATTGGGTTAACCGAAGTTCAAGGATAAGGACAATGACAAGGAGGGATTTACAATGGTTAAACACTGGAAAAAAGGAATTCTGCCTGTTCTATCTGCAATTTTGGTGCTTTCTCTGGCCGCATGCAGCGGTTCGCCTTCCGCTTCGAATGGAGGGAAATCGTCTGACGGTACAGGCGGCACAGGGTCCGACAGCAAGCAGGTGAATGCCACAGCGCTGGAGAAGGCGATCAAGAACGATAAGGCCCCGATTAAGGGTGGCATCATCAATTATGCACTCGTGTCTGATACCCCTTTTGAAGGTATTCTGAATCCTGTATTTTATGAAGGCAATCCTGATTTTGAAGTCTTCCAGTTTTTCTACCCTTCTATGTTTTCGATTGACTCCAATCTAAATATTGACAATAAAGGAGCGGCGACGATTTCCTTTTCCCCAGACAATAAGGCGGTGACTGTAAAAATTGATCCCAAACTGAACTGGACGGATGGTAATCCCGTAACGGCAGAGGATTATGCTTTTTCCTATGAAGTGATCGGTCATAAAGACTACGAAGGTCCTCGTTATGATAGCTTTATGACCAACATTGTGGGCATGGAGGATTATCACGCGGGTAAGGCCAAAACCATTTCTGGCATCAAGGTGCTGAATGAGAAAGAGGTTACCATTCACTTCAAGGAACCTAATCCTTCGGTGAAATCGGGACTTTGGTCTACACCACTGGAGAAAAAGGTATTTCAGAATATCCCCGTGAAAGATATGGCCGGATCTGATCCTGTCCGTAAAAATCCGATTGGCTATGGACCGTTCAAAATTAAATCAATGGTCACAGGTGAATCTGTGGAATTCGTCAAAAATGAAGATTATTTCCACGGTGAGCCCAAGTTGGATGGTCTTCATCTGAAGGTGGTGAACCCGAATGTCATTACCGAGGCGCTGAAAAGTGGAGAAGTCGATTGGGCCAGCTATCCAACCACCCGTTACAATGAGGCCAGTAATCCGAAAAATGTACAGTTTCTCGGTCAGGAGGAATTATCTTATAGCTATGTGGGCTTTAAGATGGGCAAATTCGATCAGGCCAAGAATCTAAATATCATGGACCCGAACGCCAAGCTGGCGAACAAGTCATTGCGTCAGGCCCTCGGCTATGCGCTGAATAATGAGCAGGTCGGCAAGCAGCTCTATCATGGACTTCGGATTCCAGCAACATCCCTGATTCCGCCTGCCTTTAAGGGATATCATGATATAAATGCAAAGGGCATCGCGTATGACCCGGACAAGGCGAAAAAGCTGCTGGACGAGGCAGGCTATGTGGACACCAATGGAGATGGATACCGTGAGGACCCTAAGGGCAAGGAACTGGTGCTCCATTATGCGGCAATGAGCGGAGATGCGACAGCTGAATCGCTGGCAAAGTTTTATTTGCAAAACTGGAAGGATGTCGGACTTCATGTCGAGCTGGTGGACGGTCGTCTGCTTGAGTTCAATTCTTTCTATGATCGTGTGCAGAAGGATGACCCCGGCATTGATATTTTTGGCGGCGCATGGAGTACAGGTACAGATGTAAACCCTAGTGGGCTGTATGGACGCGGAGCCAGCTTTAACTACTCGCGCTTTACCAGTGAAGAGAATGATAAGCTGTTGCAGGAAGGGGTGTCTGTGAAAGCCTTTGACGACAATTATCGTAAAGATATATACAATCAGTGGCAGGCGTATATGAGCGAGGAGGCGCCAATCGTGCCGACGTTATTCCGTTACTCGTTGGAGGCAGTGAATAATCGGGTAGCCAATTACGATATTACCCGTGGCAAGGAGTATGATGCAGACACGTTTGCGAATATTACGTTGACTGCGGAAAAAGCCGAAGTAGCCCAATAATCTAAAAAAGCGCAACAACCTGAAGAAGAAGCGCGAACCGGATGGATCCGATTTTGCGCTTCTTTTGACCTTTTAATGCAATCATTCTGGGGATTCTCGAAGGGAGAGAAGGAAGACGGAAATACGTCAGCTTCAATACTTCATTGCCGTATGCGAGGAACTGCATTTTACGAAAGCTTCGGAAAAGATCGGAATCTCCCAACCCACGCTTAGCTTGCAAATTAAGGCGTTGGAAGAGGAATTGGGCATGACGCTTTTTGACCGTGCAGGCAAGAAAATAAAAATGACAGATGCCGGGAAATTGTTGCTGCAACATAGTGCACATGCGCTCAAGGATTTACAGCAAGCGAAGGCTTCCATTGAGGAGTTGCGCACCGAGCAACGCGGGAGTTTGCGGATTGGTATCGCATTACCGGAGCTGGAGGAACCATTGCAAGAAATGCTTATCCATTTTCATCAGTCATTTCCTAAAGTCAGCCTGCACATCCATCCATCATTTGATGTAACAGAACAGCTGCTGGATAACCGAGTGGATGTTGGCATTACGCTGCATTCGGGTACGGATGAAAGGCTTGTCCAGCTTCCTCTTCGTACGGAGAAATACTGTCTTGTTGTTCCGGTAGAGCATGTGTTTTCCAACCGTACTTCCATTACGCTGGACGAATTGAGGCATGTACCCTGGGCGATGCAGCCAGAGTGTCATCCCGGCAGGAAACTGATTGAGAAGTGCTTCCGTGATCGCGGGTATCCCTTTGCAACCGTCTTGGAGACAAATTCCATACCTTCAATCCTGCGCTGGGTACAGGAGGGACTTGCCGTAACCCTACAGACGGAGTCCCTTGCGGCAGAATTGGATCGCTCACAATTTTGCACTGTACCTATTTTGTGCGGCGTGCTCCAGGGTCAGCTAGAGTTGATTTATCAGTCTGGCCGTTATCAGGGAGAAGCGTTGAAGCGATTGATTGAAAAGATACAAGCTGTACTAACAGTGCGTTCCAACTAGTGGCAACCCTGATGAGTATCAGGAGCTTTAATGTGTACGAACTTCCAGCCTGCGTGCAATCAGTGACATACTGTAATTGACAGCAAAGTACAGGAAAGCTGCGAACAGCAGGGCTGGAATGACAAAAGATTGATTTTGCCCACCGACAATCTGAATGTTATGCGTCAGCTCCGGCAAACTGATAATGACAGCCAGTGAGGTATCCTTGAATAGGGAAATGAACTGGCTGACAATCGGGGGCACCATGCGACGAAGCGCTTGGGGCAGAATGATATGCCATAAGGTTTGAGAATAGCTTAAACCGGAGGAACGTGCGGCTTCCACCTGTCCTTTATGGACCGAATTCAGACCGCTGCGCACAATCTCGGCGATCATGGCTCCCTCGAAGATCGACAGGCCTGTAATGGCTGCCCACTTGAGGGAAATCGAAATTCCGATGGATGGTAAAACCATGCCGATGAAGAAAATAATGAGCAATAATGGAAGATTGCGAATGAGATCAATGATAAAGGCTGCAACCTGTGAAATAACAGGTAAGCGGGTATAGCGCAGAATGCCGAATAAGATACCAAGAACGAAGCTGAACACGATAGAGTAAATAGCAACCTCCAGTGTGAGCAGGAAGCCCTCCAGTATAAAACGCACATTAGGCCACACAAACAATCCACCGAAATCCATACGGGCTTCCCTCCTTAGGATGTTTTGGACAGACGCCGTTCCATATAAAGTACAAGAAAGCTAAGCGGAACCGTCAAGATAAGATACAACAGCGCCGTGATGGCGTAGACTGTGATGGGCAGGAAGGTATCCGAGTTAATGAGGTCCGAGTAATACATTAGGTCCAGTCCGGCCACAATAGCCAGCACGGAAGAGTTTTTGACCAGATTAATGAATTGGTTGCCGATCGCAGGCAGTACAATTTTGATGGCTTGCGGTAAAATAATGCTGATCATCGTCTGGTTGTAACTCAACCCGGAGGACCTTGCCGCTTCAAATTGCCCCTTGGGCACAGATTGAATGCCGGCACGTATGGCTTCAGCAATAAAGGAGGCTGTGTATACAGTCAATCCGAGCGTTCCAGATACGAATCCGTCCAAAGGGATGCCCAAAGTAGGAAGTCCGAGATAAAAAAACAGTACGACGATCAGCAATGGGATATTGCGGATGACCTCTACATAGACGGTACCAATCCAGTTCAGCCATTTAAAAGGCGCAATTCGGAGGATGGCAATAATAGCCCCCAGAATAAAGCTTCCGATCAAGGCAATGACACTAGCTTGAACGGTATGAAGCAAGCCTTCTCTGAAACGGTCGCTATGATCGAAAAGTACGTTGATATCAAAAGTAAGCATCTGCGAATTTACCTCCTTATCCAGACTTAAGAAAGGAAGGAGCTCGCAATCGCGGCTCCTTCACAAGAATACTATTCGGGTTTAACCCCAAGCCATTGCTCGTGGAGCTTATTGTATTCACCGTTGCTTTTCAGTTCCTTGAGCGTATCATTAATAGCTTGTAGCAGTTCGGTTTGCCCCTTCTTCACTGCAATGCCGTAAGGTTCCTCTGTGAAGTTCCCGCCTACAAGAGTATAATTCGGGTCTTGCTGCTGCATGCCGAGCAGAATAGAGTTATCCGTAGTCAAGGCTTCTCCTTTACCTGCTTTGAGGGCGTTGAAAGCATCCTGATAGTTTTCGAATTCCAATATCGTTGCTTCAGGTGCTTTTTCACGGATATTTTTGGCGGAAGTAGAGCCCTTCACGGCGAGCACCTTGGTATTCGGGGTCAGAGACTCCAGCCCGGTGATGGGGCTCCCCTTTTTCACAAGCAGAGATTGCCCGGCGTTAAAATAGACGTCGCTGAAATCAACCTGCTTTTTACGTTCATCCGAAATGGTCATCGTCGCGATAATGGCGTCAATGTCCCCGTTTTGCAATAAGGTGATTCGTGTTTTGGACGTGACTTCTTTTAGTTCAAGTTTGGTTTCATCGCCAAAAATATGTTTGGCTACAGCCTTAGCGATGTCGATATCAAAGCCCTCTACTTTTCCGCTAGCCGGGTCTTTCAGTCCGAACAGCTTGGTATCGTATTTCACACCAACGACCAGTTTGCCACGCTGTTTGATCGCTTCCAGCCCGTTGGCTGCTGCCGGCTCATTCCCCGACGTTGCCGCTCCTTCTTTGCCTCCACAGCCTGCCAAGACGAGCAGACAAGATAAAGCTACCAGCACCAAAGTACTCCATTGAAATCTTTTTCTCATCAGAACATTCCCCTTTCGATTTACGCTACATTGGTAGTCTATTAATGATGAATCAGACGGCTCAGGAACAGGCGAGCCCGTTCTTCACCCGGATTCTGAAAAAATTCGACAGGTTGGCTGTCTTCCAAAATTTGTCCTTTGTCCATAAAAATCACGCGGTCCGCCACTTCACGTGCAAAGCCCATTTCATGAGTGACAATGACCATTGTGATGCCCTGATGGGCGAGCGAGCGCATAACATCCAGTACCTCTCCGATCGTTTCGGGATCAAGTGCTGAAGTAGGCTCGTCAAACAACATAATTTTTGGATTCATCGCGAGCCCGCGGGCGATCGCGACCCGCTGCTGCTGTCCACCGGACAATTGAGCGGGGTAGCTCTGTGCCTTTTCTTCGATTCCGACGCGCTTTAGATAGGTGATGGCTGTTTGAGTAGCTTCTTCTTTCGAGATGCCCAGTACCTTCATAGGTGCCAGTACAATGTTTTCAATCACCTTTTTGTGGGGATACAGATTGAAATGTTGGAACACCATCCCGATATTACGGCGGAAGGCATTGATATCAATCTTTTTGTCATGTACAGGGATCTCGTTAACGATCAGCTCCCCATCCGATATCGTTTCCAGACGATTGATGCAGCGAAGCAGGGTGCTTTTACCCGAGCCGGAGGGACCGATGATTACGACGACCTCGCCCTCCTTAATCTGAAGATTAATGTCTTTGAGTACATGGAAGTGACCGTAATGCTTGTTGACGTTGCGAAACTGGATCAGAGAGCTCACCCCTTTTTAGGCTTGGATACATAGCTTAGTAGACGGATTGACATGATCAAGCTCTATTAGAATTTAAAAATTTCTCTCATGATACTATAAGCTTACAATAAAAAACAAGATTTTATGTCACTAAACTTTACGTGTAATGTATTTTGGTGTGTTTTTTGCTAGTAAACTGTTATTTATATGTTGAAAACGAATAAATATCCGTAATTTTATGTTATTAAATTTGACACAAACTATTGATCCTCGACATGCCAAGGGAGAAACGTGACAAAAGCAACGCTATGTTTTACAGTAGGGAAGAAGGAATTTAGGGTAAAGGAAGGTTAGACAATGACGAAAGCTATTTCACCGCTAGTAACGGCATTGGGCATGGAGCCCCATCCAGAAGGCGGCTGGTACAAAGAGATGTGGAAGGCCCATTTCCAAATTCCGAAGCCTGTACTGCCGGATGTGTATTCCGGTCCGCGCTTTGCAGCTTCGTCTACGTATTTCTTGCTGCATCCGGGTGAGTTCTCCGAGTGGCATGTGGTCCATTCTGATGAGCTGTGGTTATATCATAGCGGAAGCCCTGTAGAGTTGAAATTGGGTGGAAGTGGAGAAGAGCCTGGTGAAGAAACTGTGATTATCGTCGGTGCGGATGTGGAGGCAGGACAGCATCCACAAGCACTCGTTCCAGGAGCAGTATGGCAAACGGCACGTCCGCTTGGGGATGAGCCCGTGCTGGTAACCTGTGTGGTTGCACCAGGATTCCACTTTGATGATTTCAAGCTGATTGCCAAGAATCCAACTGAATCATGATGTGAGCATTGGCGGGTGTATTTCTGTAATGAACAGGAATGGCCCGCCTGATTTATGTTTACTCATAGAAATAGGGCTTTAAAATAGCTTTAGGTGCTTAGTTTCGCCTGAACAATGAGACGATGGGTGGGGTTTACGAGAGGGTCACATGTAATCAGTGTAAGCAGCTTTTGTTTTTTGAAGCTTTTCAGAACAGACACGTCCGTAGGATCGACCACCTTCAGGCTATAAACGCTATATACATATTGGTTACCCCGAGCGTTAACAACAATCTTATCCCCGATCTTCAATTCATTTAGACGATTAAATAAACGTCCAGAGGTACGGGCTCGATGAGCAGCAATGGCGGCATTCCCCGCTTGTCCCAGCGTCCCCGTTTCCGGCATATGTACAGCCGCGTGTCTCATATTTATCCTCGTTGCGCCTTCCAATACAGGGAGCTTTAAAGCAATACGACTTATACTAATAGTGGCTATGGGAGTTTGTTCATTAGCGCTTACCATGGGAGCAGGGGATGGGGAAGTATTTTGTCGTGCTTCACTAACCGGAACTTCTGTAAGACGAGTGGACAAGCGAGCATAGCTGTCTGTAAGACTGGGGGGCCATAGCGCGTCGCTTTTTCCAGATGGTAGCTCTGCTGCTTTTAATAGCTTGCTTTGTTCCTGATCCTCATTCCATTCTGTCGCTTTAGGAAACAAAATAAAAAGTAAGCCTAACACAATAAATACGTAGGAAAGTTTACGCAGACTCAGCAATCTCGCCTCCCCTAAGCAAAGTACGGATTATACATATTTTTTGAAAAAATGCCCCATTCCCGACTCATTCCAATCGGGAATGGAATGAGCCGGGAGATCAGGGCAGGTGATCGGTTTTATTTTTTGTTTGTTCGTCTGAATTTCAAAAATACGCCCCACATAACCATCGCTATGCCTGTCAAATAGAACGGAACGGGGCTGTTTTCACCTGTTTGGGGCAATTGATGTACCGCAGGTGTATCCTCCGGCTCTTCAGGTTCTTTTCCCGGAACCTTGAGACGGATCTTAGGTTCGGGATCGTCTTTCGAATCCAGTGGAGGAGGAGGATCTTGATGAGGTATGACGGCTGGCGGCTCCGGCGGTATAGGCGCAGGTTCCTCCTGTGGAGGGAGTATGTCCTCCGGAGATTTTGGCAATGACGGTGGAACGGTTATAGACGGAGTATCGGGTATTTCTGGATCTTTGTCATGTTTTTTACCTGAGCCTCCGGACGGGGGTGAAGGATCTGGATGAGTAGGCGTTCCTGGTTCGTTTTTCTTTTCTTTACGATTGGTGATCACAACCCTCTTTACGCCAGAGCTTTGCCGCAGTGTTGCGTCTATTTTGATCTCGAGCTTGCCCTCGGTGATTTTATAGCCCTCCGGTGCTGCCAATTCTTCCAAGATATAATCGTCATGAAGCAAGGAGGAAAAGATGATTTTGCCTTCCGCATTGGTGGTCTGAATGAGCGGGGCTCTTTTTTGACCTTTATCATAGAGCGCAAACTGTGCGCCAGGCAGTACCTTGTCAGGCATATCCTGATCTACCTTGGTCAGCTCAAGACTTTCGGTCACACCCCCGCCAGAACCGGAGCCGGAAGACGTTCGTACGATGATTTCCTGGCTGGTTTCCCGCATCTCTGTCGTCAAGCGATCCCCCTCAAAGGCAACCTTATTACTCACCTTGGCTTTGTCTTCAGCATGAATGAACGATTGGTATTCAAGTATAAAAGCAGTGGAAATATCCTTGGCAAAAGTAACTTCAAAAGTTTGCTGGCCTTGAGCGTCTGTCTTGATATACAGCTTGTAATCTTGGTTTCTAATCAACTCGGTGCTTTTGGTGGTATTTCCGTTGGCAGCGATGATTGTAGAGTACAAATGAAAGGAATCCTCAATTAGGATTTGATTGTTGCTAGGCTGATCTATAATTTTAGCGTTAGATACATGGGACTGTCCTTCATTGATGCGGATGCTCCAATCGATCTTATTTCCATTTTGTGTACCGACTTTAGATACATATTCTCCGCCATGAGGTACCGCGACTTGCGCTGCCCATTCAGAGACTGTTTTTTGTCCATCCAGTAGAAGGGCTTGATTGTGGATTTCTTTTTCAATCAGTTCTCCTTCCAATGAAGTTTGAAAGGTAATCCAGTAGGGAGTCTGTATCTGCTCCTTGAACTGGATACGCAATTCATTACCATTTTGCTCGGAGGGAGGAATAATGGTGTATTGATCTGCCGGGATTTCAGCCCCTTTTTGTACGCCATCCCACCATCCCAGCAAGGTCATATCGTATACCTTTACGGAGGCGGGCAGTAACTTCTGACCTTGCAACAAGGGGTCTCTCACTTCCGCGTGATTCAGGATCTTGCGATTGTAGTTAGCTTTAATGTCCCAGGTAATGAGCTTGGAGGTTGCATTATAGCTTCCTTGCTTGGCACCGTTTCGTTGTGTCATAAAGTCCGGCCAGATCGGGCACTCCACTCCTTGCGATGATCTTTCTCCGTCTTCAAACTGGTATTCTATATGGGATTTATTACGAAACTCGGGCTTCGTCGTATCCGTTTTCCAGTCATTATTATAGGTGGTTGAATACTTGATTGTATAAGCCTTCTGAATGGTTTTATGAAAAATGAGCGTAAATCCTTGTTTATAGTCCTGTGATAGCGGAACCAGCTCATAATCCGTGGGCGCACGTAGCTCCGTTGTTCCGTCAACACTTTGAATTTTCAGGGTGTCCGGTAACAAAGCCAAGCCCCCGTTTGGAAACACATCCTGAATGACAATATTTTTCATGATGTACAAGTCTGTATTGATGGTAATCACCCAAGGTATGATTTTGGTGTTGTAATTGGGTGTGTCATACATTTTAGTCATAACTCCGCTTATGATTTCCGTCGATACAATCTTCTGCGTTCCATCCGAGGTTATGATGTTTATAACTTTTCCATTATCATAGACACGGCCTCTGGCTTGAGTCTGGTATCGGATGGTATAGGCTGAATCTACGTCGAAGTTGAATTGAAGTTTGAAGCCGTTGCGGTCCGGATAATCAACTGGGATGACAGTATACGCCCACGATGGGAGCTCCTCCAGTGTGTTTCCCTTAAATACTTTCAAAGAACCGGGCAGCAATTCTTGAGTTTTATTGAAATGATCAATTAAAAGAGCTTTGGCTTCGGGGATTTTTGTCTCGCTGAAGTTATATCTTATGGCCCACGAGAGTGTTTGTGTGGCATGATCATATTTTTCAACCTTTTTGGACAAAAATTCACCACGTTCCACCTGAACAGTAGCGGTAGCAACAACGTTCTCTATCGCATCTCCTGAAAGCGTTGCTGTGTTGGAGAAACGAGTTTTATCGCCAATAATACGCGTGGAATATTGAATCTGATAGGCCGTGTTAATGCTATCGTCTTGAAAACGAATCACAAACCCTGTCCCGGCTTGATCTGCTTCAATGGCATATTCACTTGCATTCACTAGGTCTCGAACAACGGTCGAGCCGTCGATATTGACTTGTAGATGATAGAGCCGGATAGAGTCTCCTCTGAGTTCCAGCCCTGAAGGAATTGGATCGGTGATGAGGGCATGCTTTACGGTGTTTAGTTGTTTGTTCACATCAATGGTCCAGTCGATCTGATTGGTGCCCTCTATTTTCCCTTGTTTGCTTAGGGTTGGCCCTGACTGGGGTTTTACATTCACGATGACCGTTTGTACCCCGCCTTTGATCGGAATCGCAATGATGATCTCTGTACTGCCTTTCACGGTTTCTTTCGTAAACTCGGTTTTAACTTGTAGTTTGCCGCTGACATTGGAGTGATTCTCTACATATTGGTTAAAGGTCATGATAACCTTGCCCTGACGATCTACTGTGAAGTATCCCACGGTTCCGTCGGTAGTGACTAACGGAGATGAGATATCAGAGTAGATGACAAACTGTTCTGGTAAATGAAAGGTGAAGGTGTCCCCTGACTTATAGGTATTGTCAGGAAGCTCCCATTCATATCCTAGTTGGATGGCTGATCCGATGTCGAATTGGCTGCCAGGACTATATACCGCATCAATGACACGCCCTGTTTCGTCGGTCAGGTTCAACTTCGTTAGTATGCTCTGCGGAGCTGCATCATGTTGAGACTTTGAACTGACTGCTCCTTGAACGAAGGGGACCGTGTTTGAAGGAATCTCCCCAGGAGGTTCAAGGTTTGGGACAACGTATACAGCATCTGTAACGGTAGGTGTAGGATCAGATACAGCACTCTGCGGCAGTTCTGGGGCTGGAGCATCTCCGTAAGCCAGCGTTGCGCTGAAAAAGCTTTGGACAATGAGCAATAAGGCAATGATCATTACATTTATTTTTGTTCTCATGCTCCAAGTGATTCTCCTATTCATCGTAATATGGCAATGCTTCGGCGGTTATGTTTTTTTCCTTCCCTCCTCCTAGTTCAAAATTAGTATATTCAGCATGCTAGGCAGACATGACTATCCCAATAGAAAAAAAGCCCTGATCATAGCGATCAGGGCTTTCTTCGAGAGAGGCATAGCAATTTGTGATGGATCTATGTAAAAAAGACATAATAAAAAGCTCGTTCATCTGGTAGCTGGCTGCCATCCGGATAGGAAGGCCCTATAGTTTTGCGTCACTGCCTTTCGACAGTTTTGCCATTAACTTGAATAGCTTGTGCGTCTATCATCTATCAAACTGATTTCATGTAACCTCTCATTTACAACTTGGAACGGTTCCCCCATTTTTTGCGGAAGGAATGAGGTGTTTCTCCTACATGCTCCTTGAATAGGTTAATAAAATGGCTCGTATTGGGAATCCCTACGTACCTTGCGATATCCACAATGGACATGTCACTGGTTTTAAGCCAGCTTTGAGCGGCTGTGATACGGACATTAATGAGATAATCAATCGGAGAGAAACCGATCTGCTTTTTGAAATTTTTAGCCAGATTAAACTTGTTTAATTCAAACATGTCTGCCAGCGAGTCCAGTGTTATTCGCTCACAGTAGGACTGATCCAAATATTGTTGTACCCGGCGTACTTCGCTGAGGGTTTCAGCATTCACATGCGGATGATCATAGGGATGTTGCAAAATGCACATTAGTATTTCACCAATGAGCCTGGACGTTAGCAGCTCAGCGGAAAGACTTCTGTCAGACTGCCCGCAAATCAGAGCATGGAGCTTATCCAATATAATATGCGGATTATGCATGGAAATGACCGGTTTATTATGCTTGGCAAATTGTTCGTAAAAATTTTCGATCAGGTTGCCATACAGGTACAGGCTGATATACTCCCAGGATTCATGACCGGAGGTGCTGTATTGAACATATTCCTCGCAATTAATAAAGAACAAATCTTGAGGTTTTATGATATATTTCTTGCCCCGGTACAGTAATTCTCCCTTACCAGACAACGTAAAGACAAGCAAAAAAGAGGCAAGTTCTTTCCTTTCCATCGTAAAAGCAGAAGTTTTTTGGAAGTAGCCTAATTCCTGGATATATAAAAGGGATTGCTTGGCAAAAGCGGAGGGAGTGCGTACAATTACGACCGGATCGCCATTCCAGAGGCCCACGTTGTTTTTTTGGTCTGTTGTCATATTCAATTCCTTTACAAAAAAGCAATTTTATCTAGCATATCTTGGTTTGATTTACCAATATATAATGGCTGATTAAACATGATTTCCTATTTATAAAAGTTTATTTTATCACAACAAATATGTCTATATATCAAATTATGTGTGTGAGCTTTATGGGAGTCTCGCTTTTTATGGATATTTAATCTGATAATCCATATGAAAAAGTCGAATGCTGTTGAAAGAATCTGGGGTTATCATGGATTCAAATCCTTTCTGAGGTCAAATACCAAAATGGTACTGAAAAAAGGTATCTTATGCCCATTCAACTTTCTTGTTCACTTCTCCTTTCGGTTTAAAAAAATTGGGACTTGGTTTTGTTAAAATGGTTCGTAAGGCTTATTATTGAAAATAAGAGTTTGGGCCCAGTACTGTGATTTTGTTCACAAACATGAATGTAAAAAAGAGAGATATATGCATAAAAAATTACGCAAAAAGTGCCCTTGCGCGTTTCATCAAAAGTGCTTTCAACTTTGGAAATGACACGGGCAATGATATGATGGGTAATACAGGTATAGTGCTTTACTTACTCGACAGTCAGTTTGGAGGATTACAGGATGGGAAAACCAAAAAGTACGAAAACCGCAGCGGCTTGGTCGCTCGTTATTCTAGGGGCAGGCTTTGCAGCCACATTGCCCTTCCAGCAATATGGCTGGGCTCGTTTATTAGCCGGAGCTTTTGAGGCAGGACTTGTAGGGGGACTGGCAGACTGGTTCGCTGTCACTGCTTTGTTCCGTCATCCGCTAGGCATTCCGATACCACATACGGCGCTACTTCCTAAAAATAGGGACAAGCTCACGAATGCATTGGTGAGTACCGTGGAAAATAACCTGCTAAACAAAGACAGCATTGCGTCTAAAATTGCAGATATTCGTTTGGCCGATTTGGTACTGGGCGGTGTGGAAAAAGGAATGCGCACGCCGGAGGCGGCGGCATCCATAGATGTTCTTGCCAAGCGTCTCGTCCAGTCGCTCCCGCTCGCGGAATTGGCTCCGGTCATCGTGGCAGAGCTCAAGCGGCAGGTGACTGACTTTGACACCGGACCGCTGCTAGAGGCGCTTGCTCGTCAGACCAGCGAGAAGGGCTATGATCGCCGCGCACTGGATTACACGCTGGAGCAAGCAGAGTCCTGGCTTTTGCGACCCGAAACGGGTTATACGCTGGGCACCTTAGGGATGCAGGCTGTTAGTGGTTTGCAGGTGAGCGGGCTGATGCAGTTTGCCTTGAACGCATTCCTAGGCTATCTGAACGAAGAGCGTATGGGTGAAATGATTCGTCATTTCCTGCTGGATCAGGTAGCAGAACTGCAAAGGGAAGAGCACCCGCGCCGCCAGGCCGTGCTGGATGGTCTGAGAACACAGGTGACCCGATTGGCGACGAAAGATACGGTTCAGGAAGGGTTGAACGGCTGGAAGGATAGCCTTGTTGAAGCCTGGGAAGGCGATGCGTCAGTGCTGGGCAAAATGGAAGAACTGCGTATACGCTTATTGGACTACATGGAAGACGGAAGCTATGTGCAGACCTATATTTTACCGCTATTGGATCGGATGCTGACTGATTTAAGAGGGAATACCGAGCTGCTGGACAAGATCAATGTGCGAATTGTGGAAGGTATTACTGGACTGGTGGAAGCCAACCATAGTCGAATTGGTAACTTGGTACGCGAAAATGTAGACAAAATGGATAACAAATCCCTGATTGCACTGATGGAGGACAAACTGGGACAGGATTTGCAGTGGATACGTATTAACGGCGCAGTTACAGGCTTCCTGATCGGCATTGTGCTGACAGGTATCCGTATGCTAATCCAATAGACCAGAAAAAGCTACAGATAGGGTTGTGGAAGCATGAGGCTTTGGCATGAACATTTAATCGACAGGTTACCCCGTCCGCAACTGTTGGGGCAACATCGTGAGTGCTGTGCCCTGCGCGGGAATGGGTGGGGCAAGCCACACGCCACCGTGAATTATGTGTTCGATTATCACCCAATGCTGCTGGTGCGCTATCATAGGCTCATTATGGACGAAATGAAAAGCAGAGGGTACAATGTTGATCCACTATGGGAACAGCCGTTGTATCGCGGTAAGCAGTGTGAGCCTTGGGAGGCGGAGCTGGGTGAGGAACTGGCAGGCGCGGGTGCATATGTGGAGCATGACGATGAGTATATGAAGGAGTGCCTGGATAACCTGGCTTCCAAGGGTATTTTAATAGAGATTGAAGTGACCTAAAAAAGACGGGCTGCGGTATGTTCATCATTCAGATGAAGTGCCGCAAGCCCGCTTTTTTGATGCTTCAGTGTTCAGTGCTTGGGGGAGAGACTCGGGATATTAGATTACAGAATCCAGCGGGTGACCTTTTCCAGCGGTTGTCTGGATTTTTCCCGCTTGGGTTCATGAGCGCGATAACCGAAGGCAGCAATGACTGAAATATCGAGCAGCCCGTTTTCTAGCAGTCCTTCTTCCTCCAAAATGGCATGCACCTGATCGTAGTTAAAGCCCTCAATTGGACAGGAATCAATACCGATCTGAGCCGCCGCTGTCATCATATTGCCTAAGGCAATGTAGGTTTGCTTGGAAGCCCAGTCAAATAACGTACGTTCGTTTTCCAGTAAGCGTTGATTTTCACCCTGGAAAATCTTATAGCGGCCTGGCAGTGAGGCAAAGTCCTCCTCAGACATACCTTTAACCTCTTTATACATATACTCCACGTAAGGAGAATCATAACGAACATCCTTGCGCGCCAAAATCAGGACGACGTGGCTAGCCGCAGGAATCTGCTTTTGACCGCCGCTGGAAACTGCAGCCAGCTTTTCTCTCAATGCCTGATTTTGTACAACTACAAACTGCCATGGTTCAAAACCAACGGAGCTTGGAGAAAGTCGCCCGGTTTCGAGAATGAACTGAAAATCCTCTTCTGGTATGATGCGATTGGGATCGAATTCTTTCGTGGCGTGCCTGAACAGAAAGGCGTCCAGAATTTCCTGTTTTTTAGCTGATGTATTAGACATAAAATGTACTCCTTTTGATATGGGTTTAGTTGGTACTCTATGGGTTTTCTGCTACTATAATGAGAGCTGATATCGAATATATAGTTATCATATAGAAAGTTTTTGCAGGGAACAAGTACGCACATATTTGTTCCTTGTCATGCGTCTGGGGCTATTGGTTTACACATTCTACAGAAAGAAGGGGTATACATGGCACAGGAGATGGAACATGCAGTTAGCGTTAATTTTGGATGTCCGGTAGCGAAAACCGTCGGGGTTATAGGCGGCAAGTGGAAGGGAGTCATCTTGTATCATTTGACGACAGGACCGCGGCGCTATAACGAAATTCGACGGACCTTGCCTAATATTACACAGCGGATGCTAACCTTGCAGTTGCGTGAACTGGAGAGAGATGGCATTGTGCACCGTGAAATTTATAATGAGAACCCACCGCGTGTCGAATACTCGCTTACCCCGTTGGGAGATACGTTAAGGCCGTTGCTGGATTTTATGAGAGACTGGGGGATCTTCTATGGAGAACAGGGTTGCGAGCCTGTGACGACAACTTCCAAATCAGGCAAGCACTTTTGTTAAAGGGCATAAAGAAAGCCCGCCAAATGATTTCATAGAAGACGCATAAGAAATCATTAGCGGGCGGAATAAGGTCTGGGTTATTTAGATAAAATGTACACTTATTTAAACTCGATGGCTTCGTTCATCTGCGCCCAAGCCGTTTCTCCAATGATGCCCAAGCGCCAGATAGCGATTCCTTTGAGGTCATAACGTTTGGCTAAACCGATCTTGGCGTTAACGGTGCTATCTTTTTCACTACCCATCGAAATCCCCAAAATGAGCTTGTCGCGCGAGGTTTCCTTCAAGGCCAGTTGTATGGCTTCATCCACTTTATCCAAAGGCTCAGGCGTAGCCTTTTGTCCGTAATCATAGGCCATGATGATCAGATCGTCCGCCAGATTGCCCAGCGTTTTGTAGTCATAGCCAGAGTAAGAGCTGTTCAGCGGATGTAGAACGACGGTGAGCTTGAGTCCAGCCTGATGCGCTTTGGCCGATAACTTTTGAATAAAGGCGTTGTAGTCTGAACGCGCTTTGGCTTTATCGCCGCTCCAGCCCAATCCTTCCAGATCTAGCGTAATGCCTTTAAATTGTTTGTCGGTGGCGGTACTGACGATTTGGGAAATGGTTTGTTCTTGAAGCTGCGCATTTTCCAAAACCTTGGTCAGTTCGTGATTGCCATCTCCGGAATAGACCATCAGGTAAGGGGAAGTCCCCTGGCTGTCTGCCTCCTGCACAATGGACTCCGGCGTTACGGTTCCAGCGGCTTGAGGCCATTTGTATTCCTTGCCGTTTGTCGTAAATTGTCCGTTCGTATCAATTCGACTCCAGCCGAAGGCAACTGCGTTAAAATCCGGTATTTTGGATTTTTGGTCAAAGGAAGACAGCGCATAGAAGCCTACTGTATACATAGCTTCACGTGGCGATGTAATGGAGACCGTCCGTGTTCCCTGGTTCCAGTTCACCGTGGCTCCAAACTGCTGCCCGAAAAAGCCCAGCGGAATCATGGTGCTGCCGTGCACGGTTTGCGGAGCGGCTGTTAGTTGAACCGTTTGTCCGTCCACTGTGGCATTGCGGCTACCCATCTTTAGAACCACCTGTTTGGTAGCAGAGCCTTGCGCTTTGGTAGCAGTGATGCTTTGGCTGGCTTGATCCCATTTCACTGTAATGCCGAGAGCCTCAGAAATAGCGCGAAAGGGAACCATGGTCGTGCCGTTCATCATGGCAGGTTGTACGGGGAACGGTAATGGATATCCGTCCAGCATAATGCTGATCTTGCCGGTCTCGGCTTGTGCCAAGGGGCTATAGATGCCCGCTGCGGTACTCAGGAAAATAGCGCTAGATAACAGAGCCTTATTTACGATTTTCATCCTATGATCTCCTATGCTCAATAGATTGCAATGCTATCATGTTAGAATCGTGAGGTATCTACCATTTTACCAAAAAAATGATAGAAAGGTGAATGTGAAATAATAGGATGAGATGAATTTGAATATGTATTAAAGCTGAATATTAATCGTGTTCTTTCATACAAAAAAGCTGACCCCTTTAACTAGGTGTCAGCTTTTTCTTTTTAAAACGATCTTAACTTTATACGTAACCCAGATTACTTGCGGCGCTTGAGTGCAATGCCGACAGCTGCGGCACCAAGAACGACTGCAATGATCGAGAGGACGAGTGCTGTCGTTTGTGTAGTAGAGCTGGCAGGAGCAGAAGCAGCAGGGGCAGCTTCTACAGCATTGTTCGAAGCAGGTGCGGGACTGCTGCTATCTTTAGTCGTATCTGTGCTCGCGTGGCCTGCTGCCGTACCCGTCGAATCGTGTCCGCTGTCTGCGGCAGGGGCAGGAGTTGCGGACGTGGCATCTGCCGTGATTTCGGTAATGGAATGAGGGTTGTTACTTCCTTCGTCGCCTGTCCATTCCACAATACTTCCGTCACTATAATATTGGAAGGCGTCCCAGGCTGCTGCGGTATTCTGGTCTGCATTTTGCGCTACAAAGCTGAAACGCTGATACTGACCCGCTTGAATGCCGTCTTTTTCAGTCGTCCAGGTTACGGTGGTTACTTTGCCAGAGCTGTCTTTTTCGGTGGCTACCTTCCAATTCGGTACAGGCTCGTATTGTTTGAAAACGACCTCTTTCGGAATTTTCAAGGCGACTTTGGTGGTTGGAATGTTTTTTTCCACGGGTACTTTCAATGTGTACGTTTCCCATGCATTAGGTTGTGAAATAGAAGGCTTAACTGTCACATGTGCACTGGCCATGCCTGCAAAAAGTAAGGCACCCGCCGCAATTAGACCCACAGAGGTTGCAAACCTGGAAAATCTGGATTTTGCTGTTTGAATCGTTGTATTCATATTCATTTCGCTCCTTTTAAGTATAAAATAATTATTTTTTACCGCCTACATGCAGGGTAAATTCAGCATCAACCGCATCGAGTGATGCCGTCAGAGCATGTACTTTTACCGCCCATGTTCCTTCGGAGGTCATCAATTCCTGACTGCGGAATGGTTGTTGTTGCTTTACGGGCAGAACAAATTCCTGTTGATCTTGGTCAGGGTCCGCTGGAGTGAGCGTTAACGTGACCTGCTGGATTCCCGAAACGGCAGCACCCTTGCTATCCTGAACGGATACCTTAAATTCATTGCTGCCCACAGCATTGGGGCTGACTGCCAGTGTAACGTTATATTCGCCCGTAGTGCGAGTCTCCTCAAACGGTACAGCAGGTGCCTGGCCGGGTGACAGGTGAGTGAGCACCGCGGTCAACAGCATCACGAGCAGGCCGACGGACAACTCGGCACGCAATCCCCCAGCGGCTCGCTTGCTCGCCGCCGCTTGCCGTGCGCTGCGGAACTGGCTGGCCGCGAAGACCAGCATGACTAGCAGCAGCGCTGCTTTGCCGAGCAGAACGAGTCCATAGGACGTGTTCAGCAGCATGGAGGGAGCCGGAATGTACAGCACGGCTCCATATATACCGGTGGCGAGTAACGCTGCCACCATCGCAATGCCCCAGCCGGCGAAGCGGCGCAAGGCGGCTTGTCGCAGAGTTGCCCGCTCGGATACGGGCAACTCTGCTCCGGCAACAGGCAGGCACACGACCATGACGGCAAGTGAGCCGATCCAAAAGGCTGCTGCCGCGAGATGGACGAAGTCCGCCGCAATGGCTGGAGCTGGATGCGTAGCCGCTGCCGGATGGCCGACAAAGGCTTTGGACAGCATGAGGCATAGCGTTAGGAGAGCTGAGCTGTAGCCCCAAAGACGGCGCTGGCGATTCGAAATGCTGTGATCCAGCGCGTAAATCAGCGTTACGCTTAGGAGTAGCACGAGAATCATCTGGATAAACCAAATTTGTCCGGCTCCAGTAAACTGGAGAGCTTCTCCCAGAATCGGGAATGAGAAGCCCTCCCTGATGGAAACCCCGGCATCCCATGAAGCCTGAAGTGGCAGGCTGATCAGAATGGCGGCAGACGTTATGCCGTAGCCGCTCCATAGCAACTTAGTCCAGCGGGGCAATGTTTCAAAGGGCCGCTGATTTTGCTTATGCTGTTCACTTCGATTCTTGTCTTGGCTTATGCTCGGTAAGATGAACAGCCGGAAACAAATCGCTCCAAAAAGCAGCGATAGTCCTATGTAAAGAAACCAACGGACAGCGATTAAGTCGATTCGTGATGTCCCTGAGCCTTCAGATGCGGCAGCTTGATGGGTAGGCGCATTGGAACCGCTGCCTACTTGAAATGGAATAACTCCATTAACCGGATGTCCGTCTGCGGATAAAGCTCTCCAATTGACGGAGTAAATTCCATTTTTCATCCCTGGAATCAATTGGATTTCCATGGTGGATTTGTGATTCGGGTCAAGCTGTGCTTTTCCTGTGTCGACCCGCTTGCCTGTTTCATCGGTCACTTTGATCGACATGAAGGCAGATTGCAAATCTTCATTGAAGGTGATGGTCACCTGAGAAGGCGACTTGTCCAAAACCTGATTTTCGGTCGGACTGGATTCAATGACAAATGCATGAGCCCACGAAGAGTGAGGAAACAGGATCAGAAGGGGGAGACACAGCAATAAAAGACAAGCCACACGGGCTGGTCTGGACAGGTACAACATGCCTGTGAAGTCACCTTCTCTCGATTACTTGAAGCGAGGATATCCCCATTTGTAACATTTTATACGGACAAACCCCTTCCTATCTTAATCATAGTGCATATAGCGTGAATAGATGGAGCGAATTATGACATTTATATGAAATTTGAAATAATAAGCATTATACAAAATGCCAATCATATGAAAACCCCTAGCGTGGTTGAATTCAGGACGATTTCAACCACGCTAGGGGCAAAGAGGAAGAGCCTATGAAGGAACTAGAGCCCTGTTTCCATGAGATCCGTGAAAGCAGATTGCTTATGTTGAATATAATGGATAAAAATAGCCGTTAGTTTGGGATCGAATTGGCTACCCGAGCAGGCACGTAGTTCTTCAATGGCCTCCTCGAACGTTTTGGTGGGTTGATAGGGGCGCTCGGTTGTCATCGCGTCAAAAGAGTCGATGATCGTCAGCATCCGACATAAACGTGGAATTTGCTCGCCCTTAAAGCCAAACGGATAGCCTCCTCCGTCATAACGTTCATGATGCAGCTCCACAAAAGGAACCAAATCTATGAATCGTTCGTTGGCTTCGACAATACGTTTGCCCCACATGACATGCGCTTGCACCATCTGCCATTCCTCACCGGACAGTTTCTCTTTTTTATTGAGGATATTCCAGGGAATCTCCAGTTTACCAATGTCATGAATGAGGGCACCTAGTATGAAACGCCGCTTATCCTCCGGTCCGAGCTGAAGTACATCGCTCATGTCTGCTGCATATCTGAAAACCCGCTTGGAATGCTTGAAAGTGTTAATATCCTTGTACAAGAACAAATTAAGCTGCTGCTCAAGATCGCGAATATCCTGCCCCAGATCGACCTCGCGCTCCACTTCATTTAAACTTCCGTGCGTATGAACGATGTTTTTGCCCTGTTTCTTGGCGTAGTACAGGGCTTTATCCGCCAGATCGACCAGCTGTGACTTGTCGTAGATGTCAATGCGACTTTGTGCAATACCTGCGGAGAAGGACAGACAGCCATGCGGAAAAATTTCAACACCCTCATAACGAGAATCATTTAATCTTTTTCGAATAGCATTGACTGTTTCATATGCTTGTTCAGCGGTATGCTCGGGCATAAGCAGAGTAAATTCTTCTCCACCGTAGCGGGATACGGTGATGTGGGTGCCGGAGGTTTCCTTCTTAAGAAACTCACCGAGAAATCCCAGTAGCTGATCGCCTTTAAGATGACCGAAATGATCATTGTATTTTTTGAAATCATCAATATCAATCAGCGCCAGACTGAGAGGAGTATTCTCGGATCGGGATATATTCAATTCAGCTTCAAGTGTATTTTCAAAGTAGCTGTGATTGTATAGCCCTGTTCTGCGATCCATGTTCGCTTTTTCTTCGATTTCCCGATACAGCGTGAACATTTGCTTGAATGCGTGAGACAGGAGCATGCTTAGCCCAAGGAACAGCAAAAGTCCTAAAATGCCGTTGTTATAAATCAGTGTAGTCAATACCAAAGACAGAATGAGTGTACATAAGTATACGAGCAGGGATTCAGCCAAAAAAGCCTGTTTAAGCTCATTGAAGGACCCTTTGTATGCGATATAAAAGTAGATGCCCAGTGTGATGGTGTTCACCGCAAAGTAGCAAATCAACGCCAGCAGGTAGGAAGCGAAATGATCTTGGTTTAAAGCTCCCTGCGTTCCGCCGCTTAGTTCAAATACTGTTGAAGACAGGAAAATGGAAAGGGCGTAAATGGAAAAATTGACGGTATGCTTCCACCAGGACAGCTCTGTGTGCCGGAACATGGCAATGATTACATTTAACAACAAAATCAGAATAGCAATTTCGGTGCCATGCACAAAAATACAAGCCAGATACACGGAGGAATCCATGGACTGCTTGTTACTGGCCGGTGGTAGCTGGAATGTAAAATGCTCCAGAATCAGAACTGCTCCCAATAGGGAATAGATCGTGACCCACTCTGTTGTCGTATAGTGCAAAAAGGACCATTGGTTCGTATACAGGAGGACGATCACGCCTGCCAAACATATGAAAAACACATATATTCCCGTCGCGGTAACCCGTTCTTGCAGCTTTTTTATTATACTCATCATTTCTTCTCCTGCCTTGTCGTATCTTGATGTCAAAGCTACCAGGGGTGAATGGGATAATTTACAATTTTGTAATCGAAAATTTCACATGAAAAAACAGGCCGGAATCCAGCCTGTTTTGTTGAGCCTGTGCTTCCTTTTTTTCTTATCGGTGACTAGCCCCCGATTTTGTAACCGGAAGTCAAAGCAATTATGACAGAAGCTACGATAATAGCATTGATAATCACACGGGAGTATTTCAAGTTTTTCATAGGGTTCCCTCCCTTCCTTGGAATAAGGTGTGCACTAGGCGTGGCGGGGATTGGTTTCTTGCTGCTTATCCTTAGTTCTCTTCACGACCATAATGCTTTGGATAAACAGGAACATCCCGAAATTCATGACAACATCTCCAATACTAATTACCTGCGTGCGGGGATAGGGCTTGGAGAGAGGAATAATGTCACCAAGCAATGATAGACGCGTGCTCGCATCCATCATGTAATGTTTCGAGATGACACTTCCGGATTTAAGCATATCTGTATAATAGGGACCCAGCACCTCCGAAGCGCTCAACGAGACCGGCATCCTGCCGCCATTCACCGCCATAACGATAAAATTCATCAATACGCCGATTATAATAAGCTTGAATCCCTTATGATGTCTGTTCAACCAGAGAAATATCAATCCAACCACGTAGACTCCCATAAATAGATACCCGTTAATGGCTGCCAGCCAAGCCCACTTTTCCTGGAAATAAAAAATAATGAATTGTACCAGCAGCAGCACGGGGAACATCCAGCCGGCTATAAGGCGAATTTGACTGAAACGGATCAGACCTTGCCGCCAGCCTCCTCTGAACAGACCTACAATGAGACCTAGTAGCACTCCATCATAGACCATTATCATTCTCCAGATTCCACAAATTTTTTGTTTTGGTTACCGTATAATTCGACCTGAAATTGGTAAATTCCTGCCTGATATATAGCAGTTTTGAAAAAAAATTGCGGATTAGCGTGTAATTATTCGAAGCCAGACGAAATGAGTGATATCATGATACATTGAAGTAATTATTTATATTTTTTTGAAAAGGATGATTATTATTATGAACCGGTTATCCAATACTGTTATGGTTGCCGCAGATATGACCAAATCGCGAATATTATGGATCGCCTTTGTCCTGGGTGCATTGAGTGCTTTCGGGCCGTTGTCCATAGATATGTATTTGCCGTCGCTGCCTACATTAGCGAACAATTTGCATACGACCACTTCGCTGGCGCAGCTTAGTTTAACCGCCTGTCTGTTGGGACTGGCCGTTGGCCAGATCGTTGCTGGTCCGCTTAGCGACGTAAGGGGTCGCAGAGGACCGCTGGTGATCTCGCTCATTCTGTACGCTGCTGCTTCGCTGTTATGTGTGTTTGCGCCGAATATCGGTATGCTCATTGTGCTTCGCTTTATTCAAGGGCTTACGGGGTCGGCGGGGATCGTGATTTCCAGAGCTGTAGCCCGTGATCTATACTCGGGCAAAGAGTTGACACGTTTTTTCTCACTACTTATGCTGGTGAACGGCGTGGCCCCCATCGCTGCACCAGTACTGGGCGGTGTCATTTTGAACTTTGTTTCCTGGCGTGGTGTATTCATGGTGCTTTGTGTAGTCGGCGTGGCTATGCTGATTGCCGTCGTATTGGGTTTGCCAGAAACGTTGCCAACTAACCGCCGCTCATCCGGTGGCTTGAAGCAGACGCTAGGAACACTCGGTCACTTGTTTGCCGATCGACGCTTTATGGGCTATGCCTTCTCACAGGCGCTGATTACAGGAGCGATGTTCGCGTATATCGCTGGCTCACCATTCGTGCTTCAGGATATTTTCGGGGTTTCTCCTCAGACGTATAGCATCATTTTTGCAGTGAATGGTTTGGGGATTGTACTGTTTTCGCAGTTGACGGGTAGACTCGTGGGTCGCTTCAGCGAACGACAGTTACTCTTGTCGGGTCTGGTAATTGCGGCTGTAGCCGGAATCAGCTTGCTTACTGTAGCCTTTATCGGAGGTCAATTGTTTGCTGTTTTAGTTCCTCTGTTTTTTGTCGTTTCCTGCGTAGGGATTGTAAGTACAACGACGACTTCATTGGCAATGCAGAGTCAACAGCGCTCCGCAGGCAGTGCGTCCGCCATGCTTGGTTTGCTGCCTCTATTGCTTGGTTCCATCGCTTCACCGCTAGTAGGTTTGGGGAGTGGAACAACTCCCGTACCGATGGCGATCGTTATAGCTATAGCCGAGGTTGGTGCGCTATTAAGCTTTGTCGTACTTGCTAAGGAAGCACGCGCGAAGGCTTAAAATAGGGCGAAAAAGTGACATTTTTCTAGTATGTTGACATACCCCATGGGGGTATATTATGATAAGGATATAACAAATGCATAAATGCATATATACACCACACAGGAGGCTGATGTATGGCTGAGGAGCAACCTGTTTCCCACACTGAAGTCCATGAGAATCACTGTGGAACAGATGGGGAAAAGACAGTTAGAAAAAGTCATCATTCGGCAGAGTTCAAGAACAGCCTCGTATCCCGGTTGAACCGTATTGAAGGTCAGGTTCGCGGAATTAAGGGCTTGATTGAGAAGGATACCTACTGTGACGATGTACTGAACCAGATTGCGGCTGTCCAGTCCGCGCTGAATGGTGTCGGTAAGCTGCTGCTGGAAGGGCATATGAAAAGCTGTGTCATTGAGCGCATGCAGGCAGGAGAGCAGGAAGTGATTGACGAGCTGCTGGTTACGGTCAAGAAGCTAATCCGTTAAGAGTAGTATTCATACACATTATGGGTACGGAAGTATCCCTGAGGAGGAAAAGAAAATGGCACAAGTTACATTGAACGTAGAAGGCATGAGCTGCAATCATTGCGTGAAGGCAGTAGAAGGAGCTTTGGAGAAAGTTGGCGCTACCGGCAAGGTCAGCCTCGAAACGAAGCAAGTGAATGTAGAATATGACGAGTCCAAGCTGAACGTTGAGGCTCTGAAAACAGCCATTGAAGACCAGGGCTATGATGTTGTTTAAGCTGAAGATGCTTTATGTGTGAACAGACTTGTTTCGAAGGAGAAGCTTCCATATTAGAAGCTTTTTCTTTTTGGATATGATATACCCCACTGGGGTATAGGAGGAGGATTACCATGGAAAACCGTGCGACCGACGGTGACAAGCAGACAACGCTTCATATTACGGGGATGTCTTGTGCCGCTTGCGCAAGCCGTATTGAGAAAGGTTTAAATCGAATAGACGGTGTGGCACAGGCTAATGTGAATTTGGCTTTGGAGCAGGCGTCGATATCCTATGATCCCAAGCAGGTGGAGATCCCTGAGTTTCGCGATAAAATTGCTTCTCTTGGGTTTGGAACTGTAAGTGAAGAAGCCAATCTGAATGTGACGGGCATGACTTGCGCGGCCTGTGCAACCCGGATTGAAAAGGGATTGAATCGGATGCCTGGTGTAACAGGTGCCACGGTAAATTTGGCGATGGAAACAGCTCATGTGGAATATGCAGCTGGGAGTATTGCGGTTGGTGATCTGGTGAGCAAGATTGAACAGCTAGGCTACGGAGCGATTCCGCAGAGCGCTGAGGACAATATTGCGGATGTGCGCAGTAAGGATATCCATCGTAAAAAATGGAAGTGGATTGTGTCTGCAGTGCTGTCATTTCCGTTGTTGTGGGCAATGGTGGCTCATTTTTCCTTTACATCATGGATTTATGTGCCAGAACTGTTCTTGAATCCATGGTTCCAACTAGTGCTGACAACGCCGATTCAGTTCGTCATTGGTTGGCAGTTTTATGTGGGCGCGTACAAAGCGCTTCGTAACGGCAGTTCGAATATGGATGTGTTAGTTGCACTGGGTACATCTGCGGCTTATTTTTACAGCTTGTACCTTACTCTGCGTCCGTCTGATGTCATGGAGGGAATGGCGGGAATGCCTGTCATGACCATGCCAGAGCTGTATTACGAGACAAGCGCGGTGCTAATTACGCTTATTTTGGTTGGTAAATGGTTCGAAGCGGTAGCCAAAGGGCGTTCGTCCGAGGCGATCAAGAGCCTGATGAGTCTACAGGCAACGACGGCACGTGTAGTACGTGATGAACAAGAGCTTGATATACCAATCGAACAGGTACGTGTGAAGGATATCTTTATTGTACGACCCGGCGAGAAAATTCCTGTCGATGGTGTGGTCGTGGACGGACGTTCGGCAGTGGACGAATCTATGTTAAGTGGTGAGAGTCTTCCGGTTGAAAAAGAAGCAGGTTCCGCAGTTACAGGGGCGACGCTCAATAAAAACGGGGTACTACGTATCCAGGCTGAGCGTGTGGGTGGTGATACGGCGTTGGCCCGTATTATTAAGGTCGTGGAAGATGCGCAAAACTCCAAGGCTCCGATTCAGCGGATTGCGGATCAGATTTCCGGTATTTTTGTCCCCATTGTTGTTGTTATCGCTGTGTTGGCCTTTATCGTCTGGTTTTTCCTTGTGACGCCGACTGATTTTGCAGGCTCACTGGAGAAAATGATTGCAGTTCTCGTCATTGCTTGCCCTTGTGCGCTCGGATTGGCAACCCCAACGTCTATTATGGCAGGATCGGGACGTGCCGCTGAATACGGTATTCTGTTCAAGGGCGGCGAGCATTTGGAAATGACCCGTTCAGTCAACGCAGTGGTATTGGATAAGACAGGAACAGTTACGAACGGCAAGCCAGAGCTGACAGATGTTATGGTTGGTGCAAGCGGCTTGGCTGAAAACGATTTGCTGCGGTTGCTCGGTGCAGCAGAAAAAAGCTCGGAGCATCCGCTGGCGGAAGCCATTGTAAAGGGGATTGCAGATCGAGGAATTGAGCTGGTAGGACCGACAGATTTTGAAAATATTCCGGGTTATGGTGTGAAGGCTCATGTGGAAGGTAAGCAGGTATTGGCGGGTACACGCCGATTGATGAGCAGGGAAGGCATCGCGATAGATGACTCAGCTGAGCAGCATATGAATGAGCTGGAAAGCGCAGGGAAAACCGCGATGCTTGTTGCTGTGGATGGTTCCTATGCTGGACTGGTGGCCGTGGCGGATACGATTAAAGAAACGTCACGGGAGGCAGTTACCCGTCTGCGCGCGATGAACATTGAAGTGATCATGATTACGGGTGACAATGAACGGACTGCGCGGGCTGTTGCCGCCGAGGCTGGAATTGAACGAGTGCTGGCGGAGGTGCTGCCTGAAGGAAAGGCTGAAGAAGTGAAACGGCTTCAGGAGCAGGGCATGATCGTAGCTATGGTTGGGGATGGTATTAACGATGCGCCTGCGCTGGCTACTGCTAATATTGGGATGGCGATGGGCACGGGAACGGATGTGGCAATGGAGGCGGCGGATATTACCCTCATGCGTGGCAACCTGAACAGCATTCCTGATGCAATCGAAATGAGCCGCCGGACCATGACAAACATACGGCAAAATCTGTTTTGGGCGCTCGGTTATAACGTGATCGGTATTCCGATTGCCGCTTTGGGCTTCCTTGCCCCATGGTTGGCGGGAGCAGCCATGGCATTTAGCTCTGTTTCGGTCGTGCTGAATGCACTGCGTCTCCAACGGGTGAAGCTGTAAATGTATGGATGTATTAGCAGGATAGCGTACTGTCGGACATCTGTTGCGAGATAAAGTTATTATCAGAGTATAGAGCAAGTACGCACAATTGGTTTTCTGCGTGCTTGCTTTTTGTTGCGTTTGTTTTTTTAAACCATTCAACTTTCATCACGTCAGGTTGCTTATCATTCGCGAAAGTTCCATAATATTTGTAGGAGTGCCATGCAAGCATGCAAGAACTTCTTCGTATACTCACAGCTTGAAGTAGATAAAGAGCTTATATTATGGATTAGGAGTGAAGCAGTCATGAATGATACGATTTCCTTGTTGATGAATCACCGGTCTGTGCGAAAGTTCAAGTCAGACGCCGTTACCGACGAGCAGCTCGCAGCTATTGTGGCAGCTGGCCAAATGGCATCCTCGTCCAGCAATGTGCAGGCATATACCGTTATTGCCGTTACCGAGCCTTCTTTAAAAACAAAACTGGCCGAGTTGGTAGGAGGGCAGGCTTACGTTGAGCAATGCCCCGCGTTTCTGGTATGGTGCGCAGATCTGTATCGTTTGAAGCAGGTCACGCTCCACCATCAGCCAGGTCAGCCTTCCTATGAAGGTTCCGTTGAAAATTATACGGTTGCGACCATTGATGCCGCGTTAGCCGCACAAAATGCAGCGGTAGCCGCTGAATCACTGGGCCTGGGCATCGTCTACATCGGCGGCATTCGTACTAAAATAGCAGAGGTATCTGAGTTGTTAGGGTTGCCAGAGCTGGTGTATCCAGTGTTCGGTATGTGTATTGGTGTACCGGATCAGGAAACGGGCTTGCGTCCACGTCTTCCACTGTCCGGTGTTTTGCATATGAACGGTTACGACAAAAATCAGACGATGAAAGCTGTAGAGGTATACGATCACACATCAGCGGAATATTTGAAGGAACGTACAGGCGGTCAACGCTCTACGCCATGGTCTGAGCAAATGGCTGCGAGACTGACCGAGCCAGCGCGCTTGCAGTTGAAGCCATTTTTGGAACAGAAGGGTTTCTTGAAGCAATAAAAGCTGAGTGGCGACAAAAAACTCTGCAAAATACAAGTAGTATTTGAGCTATATACGTTTGAAAATACAAGAACCTCCTTATTTACGTATGATGAAGTCCCGCGTAAATAAGGAGGTTCTTTGCTTTGGTTGCATGTTGTGGTTGTAAACCTTCCAGTCAGTAAATAGCTGGTATGCCTTTATCAATCAGATAGTGAGTAAAAGCGTCTCGTATTTTCATAAAATAATTGACGGACGGCAGATTCATCTTGATGGGTCAGTTTGCTGTACGCACGAATGACGTCGGCAGTCATCCGGGGATGTGTCTCTTGTCCAGTAAAAGGTCCCTCGAACGGCCAAGGACCATCTGTCTCTGCCATGATCTGATCAGACGGATACTGTCTTGCCAAACTGCGGATCTCTTCTTCGTACAAGAGATCCGGTGTGAAGGAGACATAATAGCCGTTCCGGGCCATACGTTCGATCGTGGCGGTAGAGCCCTTGAACCAGTGAAAATGCGCCTGTGTGATGCCATGACGTTCCAAAAGGTCACAGGCGATGTCTGCGTCCTCATAAACGGCGTGCAGGACAATGGGCTTGTTATGCTTGCTTGCAAACTGGATAAAGCGCTCTAGTAGCACTATGTAGGGAGCGAGGTCAAAAGGTGAACCGCTCTGTGAGGCTTCCAGCCGATTGTAATAGGGCAAGCCGACTTCACCCACGGCGACCATCTGCTGTACATGTTCGTCCATCCAGTTGAACAAGAGTTCAAGCTCAGCTTGCGGTGGAAGAGCCTGTTCGGGATGAAAGCCAAAGGCTGGTCGTACCAGCCCGGGGTAACGCTTGGCTAACTGCAGATTGGCTCGGCTGGAGCCCAGATGCATCGACACGGCTATCACGGCTTGGACGCTGCTATTGGCAAGTGAAGCGAGCAATAATTCCTGTTGTTCGGGCGGGTAGCTGTCTACATGAATATGCGCGTCGATCAATGGAGCGGGTCCAATTGCGGTCAAATCCAAGCCTGGCTTTGTTTGGCTGTTCCATTTCAATGCACATCGAACTTTTACGTCACTCATGTCGATTCAATCCATCTTCCGGGATATTCTTGTGGACGCTCTGAGCATTGTCCATGTCGCCGTCCAGTTTATGTTTTTCCTCGCGCATCCAGCTGGTCATGGTCCGCTTCCATTCAATAAAGAGTGGATCGAGGGTGATTTCTTCCCTACGCGGGCGGGGAAAAGGGACATCTACGACATGCACCACTGAAGCAGGTCGCGCCGACAGCACATAGATGCGGTCGGAGAGCAGCAACGCTTCTTCAATGCTGTGGGTAATAAACAGCACAGAACGGCGGTTCTTTTCCCACATCCGTAATAACCATTGCTGCATGTCTGCACGTGTCAGCGCATCGAGTGCGCTGAACGGCTCATCCAGCAGCATTAATTCCTGTGGGCTGAGCAGTGCGCGAAGAAAGGCTGCGCGCTGTTGCATTCCACCAGACAGCGTATGTGGATACGCCTTGGCGAATTTACCAAGTCCAACCTGTTCGAGCCATTGCAAGGCTTCTTTGCGACGCTCGCGTTCACTGGCGTACTGAGGGGGTACTGCTGTATTTTTACGTGGAGCATTTTCCTGCCCAAGCAGTACGTTGTCCAGCGTGGTACGCCACGGGAAAAGGGCGGGCTGCTGCGGCATATAGCTGATATGCCCACGTTCACCAGTCATGTCCCGTCCGTGCATACGGATACGTCCCTGCTGTGGTTTGAGTAGCCCGCCGATGATGTGAAACAGCGTGCTTTTGCCGCTGCCTGACGGACCAATGAGGGAAACGAATTCTCCTGGCTTGACTGTGAGGGATACATCCTGCAGTACGGGCAGTAGGCTTCGCTTTTCGCGGAAGGCGAGGCTGATCCCGTCCAATTCCAAAGCAGGAGGAGCAGTTGATCGTCTCTGCTGTTCCCCGGTTCGTTGTTCATTAGCCACGTTGTGTGATGATAAGTCAGTCGGATGCAGACTCATACGCGCCACGTCCTTTCTTTGCTGTATGTAATTCAAGGAGGAAGCTACTCTCGATCGGGTTTCCAGCGAACCAGCCATTTCTCCAGTAGTAAAATAACCACAAACATGAGTAAGCTGAGTGTAACAATAATGCCGATGGCGGCAAAAATGAGGTCCGTGCGATAGGCTGATTTTTGCAGCAGCATATAATATCCAATTCCTTCACTAGCTCCGATCCATTCCGCAATGATCGCACCCATCACACTATAGGTAGCAGCAATTTTAACGCCAGAAAAGACTTGCGGCAGGGAATGTGGCAGCTCCAGCTTCATAAAAATAGCCATGCGGCTTGCACCCGACATCCGCATATAGTTCATCATCGTACGGTCTGTTCGAGTCAGCCCGTCCATGGCCGCTACAGCCACAGGAAAAAAGCATACTAGGGTAATGACCATCAGCTTGGGCAGCACCCCAAAACCAAACCACACCATGAGCAGCGGTCCCAGGGCGATGATTGGAATGTTTTGGCTCAGGATAAGCAGCGGATACAGGGCGGATTTGAGAAAAGGAATCGTATGAAGAACGATGGCGATCAACAGTCCCGTTGCTGTCCCTATCGCGAATCCCGCAAGTGTCAGACGAATCGTAGCCCATGTATGGGCACCAAGCAGCGCCGTCTGGGCTATGCCCTCTTGTACGATGAGGGATGGAGCAGGCAGCAGCCAGGATTCAACATGCAAATAGGAAACCGCCCCCTGCCAGGCCGCTAAAAAGAAGAGGACCGCCACAAAGGGCGGCCATACGCTTTTCCACCAGGATGCGTTCTTGCCTTTCGGATTCATGGGCGATATTTCTCGGTCAGCTTGTTCATGCTGATGCCTTGTGGGTTATGTGCGATTTTGATCTGTGAAATGACGCTGGGACTGCCCGCTTCCGTCAAAGCCTCGTGCATTTCTTTAACCACTTTCAGCAACTCGTCGAGCTCGCCCTCCATGGTCGTATCCAATGGATTCACCTGATGTTTGACACCGGAGCGCTGAATGACCTCGATCGCCTTATCTACATACGGGTAAGAGTCCTCGTTATTAGGAGTTTTAGGGATTACTTGAATACTGAGCAGTGTGTTAGCCATGCAAATTCACCTGTCCTTTATTTGGAGTGTTATTAAAAAAATATGGTGGTTTAAGGCGGGGAGACCGCTTCGCGTTTCATTTGATCTTACGATCGCTGCGCTTCTCCAGATTCAAATGAACCACTACGCTGCCAACCGCCTTAAAAACACCCTATTTTTAAAGCTGGTTTGTGTGGCATTTTTAACACACAAGCGCACCTACTTAGCGCTTAGATAATATGAGAAACTAAAGAATAAACCAAGTGGAACGAGAACGAAGTGGGCGGAATGGTGCTGTACAAGCGTTAGCGTTCGCCTTTGTACCCAGATTTCAACCTCTGGATATTCATAAAAGAAATCTGGGTACAGCAGCGATGGGAAGCACCATCCGACTGCGTAGTGGCGCTTCGTTCACTTCTCTAGTTCAGTCTTATTTAGCGTTTTAACAAATGATCAACGCTTGGGCAGGAAACCGTTTGTGAAGGCTTTATCGACTTCCAAAGGCTTGCTGAGCAGCTTGCGTTCGTACATCCAGTCCGAATAGTTTTGCCATACCTCCGGTTTTTGCACACCCCATTGCGCGGCATCGTCCTGATAACGCGGGCTTAGCCATTTTTGGCTGGCAAGTACCAGTTTTTTATCCAGCTCCGGTACAGCTTTGCTTAAGATGTCTGCGGCTTCTTCCGGATGAGCGATAGTGTATTCATAGCCTTGTGCGGTAGCGTCCATGAACGCTTTGACCAGCTCGGGATCATTTTTTATTGTCTGTTCGTTGCTCACAATTACAGGTGTATAGTAATCGAGGCTTTTGGAATAATCTTTTACATACAGCATATCCAATGGCTCACCTCGAAGCTGGGCCTCGATTCCGGTCCATGCGTAGAAAATCCAGGCAAAGTCGATATCCCGCTTCACGGCTGTAAAATAGTCTGCATTGCCCATGTTGATGATCTTCACTTTGCTCACATCGCCTTTGTCTGAATCCATGATGGATTTCATGACCGCTTCTTCTACGGGAGAGCCCCAACCGCCGTATTTTTTACCTTCAAAATCTTTCGGGCTCTTAATTCCACGATCTACCGGGGCTGCGAAGCCTGAGGTATTATGCTGAATCACCGCAGCGATGGATACAAGCGGCACGCCTTGCGTACGAGCCTGTGTGACGCCTTCTTGGTAGCTGATACCAAAAGGTGCAGCATTAGAAGCAACCATTTGATCAGCTCCGCCTGAGCCAGGTTGAACAATTTGGACATTCAAACCCGCTTTTTCGTAAAATCCTTTGTCCTTAGCGACATAGAGTCCCGTATGATTCGTATTGGGTGTCCAGTCGAGCACGACTTTAACATCTTTGAGCCCCTTTGCCGGAGTAGACGTTTGAGTGTCGGTAGCGGGAGCCGCTTCTTGGGATGTGGGGGGACTTCCACCGCAAGCGGTCAGGGTCAGGGCCATGAGCCACAGACTGATCAGTCCCAGGCTTAACATTTTCATGCGCTTCATCGTTGTGTTCTCTCCTTTAATTACCCGTTATCCGTCCAATCAGACAGCTTAAGTTCCCCATTTTCTAAAAATAACATCTGCCGGATGCGATCTTTCCAACAACATAATCTTCAACAAAAAAAGCGCCCCGAGTTTCCGGGGACGCTTGCGCTTGTATATACCAAAGTAAGGGATGGTCCTATGTAAAAAAGGCACATCTTGCTTAAGCATTCCTACGCTGGCATTACCCAGATCAGGTTGTAAGGGTCAGTGTCTTGGGACACACTCTCAGCCGGCCGATTCCAGCACCCCTGGCATTGTATGGTTTAATGGGTTCATTTATTCGGGTTTACTACGACGATTATATGCCTTGAATGCGGGTCTGTCCAGCATGAAGGGAGAGGTGACGGTTCATTTGCCGAACGACAGGGTACACTTTTACTGTGAGCTTTGATCTGAAAATGAGCATGAATCAATTCGATTCGATCCGGTCATGTTATTTTCAGAACAGCTACGCAAGTAGGTTCAGATGGGCTGGTGCCCAATGGCGTGGCCGTAGAGAATTCTAATTCGTGAAAAGGAGTTGTTGTACTGTGGGTAAAACGGAAACATTGGATCGCAACCAACTGGAACAAGCCATTGTGAAGGCTTTGGATAACAACAAATTTTGCTCGTTAGGTACGGTAGAGGGTGGCAAACCGAAAGTACGCTATATGGCCCTTTTTAACGATGGAATGAACATTCATCTGGCGACAGATCGCAAAACGCATAAAGTAGAGGAGCTAAAGGACAATCCGAATGCTTATCTGCTGCTGGGTTATGAAGTTGGCGGTACGAAGGAAGTCGTAGAAGTGGAGGCTACCGTCCAGATCACAGCTGATGAGGGGCTGCGCAAACAAGTGTGGAACGATTCCTTGAAGGAATGGTTTTCCGGACCGGATGATCCCGATTATGTCATTCTGGACGTGAATCCGACACGCATTGAGTATGTGGGTCAGCAATCTGAGCGCCAGGTTTGGAAGAAGTAATACGAATATAAATGGATAAGCCGGTGAATCTCCGAGTTTTTTAGGAGGTTTGCTGGCTTTTTATTTTTTGAGAAAATTAATTATTTTTTCATAAATAATTTAAGTAAATGACTACTCTTTTATCTGGCGTTGGATTAAAATAGAAATGGTGGGTTCAAGGCTTACATATATGTGCAAAAGTATGTATATGAGGCATACACCTTAATGAGGAGGGGTATATTTTGTTATTTCGTAAAAATTGGTTTAAAGGGTTTACAGCAGCAGTTGTGGCTTGTAGCATGCTGGTGTTTTCGGCCGCTCCATCCTGGGCAGCTAGCGATTCTCGCGATAGCGCTACGGTGAATTTGCGGATCATGGAAACAACGGATATTCATGCGTCGCTGATGAACTATGATTACTATTCAGACAAAGAAACCAACGAATATGGCTTGATTAGCACAGCTGGTTTGATCCAACAGGCGCGTAGTGAAACAAGAAACAGCATGCTGTTCGATAACGGTGATTTGTTACAGGGCAATCCATTAGGCGATTATATGGCCAGAAACAAAACCTATGAAAAAGAAGGCGGTGTCCATCCAGTCTACAAGATGATGAACTTGATGGGCTATGATGCGGCGACAGTGGGTAACCACGAATTCAACTACGGTCTCGATTTTCTGGAGAAATCGCTCAAGGGAGCCGATTTTCCTTACGTAAATGCGAATGTTTATGTTGACAAGGGGGGGCAAGCTACTAAAAATTATTTTACCCCTTATCGAATTCTTGATAAAACGGTAACGGACGAGAAGGGCCAAGAGCACATCCTTAGAGTGGGCGTCATCGGTTTGGTCACACCACAAATTATGCAGTGGGATGAAGCCAATTTGAAGGATAAAGTCGTTACGAAGGATATTGTGGAAACGGCGAAAAAGTTTATTCCTCAAATGAAGACGGAAGGTGCTGACATTATTGTCGTGCTTGCGCACACAGGTTATGAGGATGTGCCGCAAACGCCAATGATGGAGAATGCCGTTAAATATTTAAGCCAGGTGGACGGAATTAACGCTATTTTGTTTGGGCATGCTCATAAATCTTTCCCCGGCCCTGATTTTAAAGAAATGAAGGGTGTAGATCTAGATAAAGGAACCATTAACGGCGTACCGGCTGTGGAAGCTTCCTCATGGGGCAAGGATCTGGGTATTATTGACCTGAGCCTGGAAAAGAGAAACCGCGAGTGGAACGTAACTAACTCTCAGTCTGAAGTACGTCCGGTTGTGAGTACCACTAACCAGGCTGTGCAGTTTACTCCTGACTACAAACTGACAGATTCGATCAAGGAAGAGCATCAAGGAACGCTGGATTATGTTCGCCAACCTGTTGGAACAACGACTGCACCGATTAACAGTTATTTTGCATTAGTGCAGGATGACCCTTCCATTCAAATTGTGACGAATGCACAGAAATGGTATGTTCAAAACCATCTTAAAGGGACCGAATACGAAAATCTTCCCGTATTGTCGGCAGGCGCTCCATTCAAGGCCGGTGGTCGAAACGGAGCCGAGTATTACACCAACATTCCTGAAGGTACGATAGCGATTAAAAACGTGTCCGACCTGTATGTGTATCCGAACACGGTTCATGCTGTAGAAGTGACCGGTGCTGAAATTCAGGAATGGCTGGAGTGGTCTGCAGGTCAGTTCAACCGCATTGATCCAAAGCAAACTGAGGAGCAATCGCTGATCAACAAAGATTTCCCAACCTACAATTTTGATGTCATTGACGGTGTGAATTACCAGATTGATGTAACTCAGCCTGCACGATATGATGCCAAGGGAACTATAATTGATTCTTCAGCTCATCGTATCAAGGATCTGCAATACAATGGGAAGGCTATTGATCCTGCGCAGAAATTTATCGTAGCTACCAATAACTATCGTGCTTCCTCATCCAAACTGGCTAACCCAGATGGCAAACGAATTGTGATGGCAGCACCGGATGAAAGTCGCCAGGTCATTATTGACTATATCCGTACGAACGGAACGATTAATCCATCGGCGGACGGCAATTGGTCTATTGCTCCTTTTGGTCAGGCAAAGGTTACTTTCGAGTCCTCTCCTGATGCCAAAGACGTGCTGGCAGGAAATCAACAAATTTCATACTTGAGCAGCGCGGCAGACGGCTTTGCCAAATACAGCTTAAAAGCTGGCGCTAAGCCTAGTGCAGCAACCACTCCTGTAAAGGAAGCTGTGGCTCCCGCGAAAGCAACAGCAAAACCAGCTGTTAAAACGACCAAACCTGCAGCTGTTAAACCAGCTAAAACAACGAAGCCGAAGGCGTCCAAATAACTTCGGATTTTAGTTTCCACTCAATATCAGAATGAAGCAGCAAGTCTCTTTAACCAAGAGATTTGCTGCTTTTTTTGATGCCAAAAACAACAGCCCCGAATTTATCATGATTGCAAAAAGTTTTCTGATTTTTGTCGAATATGTACTTAAGTCCTAAGTTGTCGTTAAGAATAAGCTACTTTTTTGTAAAAACACGTAATTATATAGTGCTTTTGTTCTAGTTATTTGTGATATAATGGTGAAAAAACCGGAAAATTGTTCCGAGGAGGACCATTATGACATGCAGCAATTGCAGCATCATATTACCTATTAAGGATCAAGGATTGCTCAGAATTAGGCATTCCAGGGTGTCGCTTACTCCAGCATTAGATGGTTTGGGTATGCTATCGGAACAACTGAAGCAGGAACATGGGCGTGAGGGCAGCATAGAGTTTCGCTTTGACAGCCGTTCAGAGCTGGAACAGCTGGTTAACGGACTGGCTCGTCTGCCGCAGGAATACCTGAACCATATGCAAGTTGTGGTAACGGGCTTGCATTATATCGAAGGATATGAGGACTGGCTTCTATTTAGTCAATTGCAAGCCAGACTGCAACATCCAGATATCGTGAGTATTATTAAGGATCAAAGTTTTTCCAGCCATATGCAGCCTATTGTTGATCACAAGCTGGATATTATCGGGTTTGAGTTTTTGCTGCGTCCGTCACATGCAGAGAGACCTTTTCAGCCTTTCCGGCTGTTTGAAATCGCCCGTGAAGCTGGCTTGCATGCTCATCTGGATCGCTCGGCTCGTATTTCCGCTATTGAAAAAAGTGCAACATGCCTTCCGGCGGGAATTAAACGTTTTATTAACTTTCTCCCTTCCACCATTTATAATCCGGCTTATTGCTTGAATCACACCTTTGAGACGATTGATCGGTTATCCATGAGTACGAAGGATTTTGTATTTGAGGTCGTAGAAACGGAAGAGATAGACGACCTTAATTTTTTGCATCATATCTTTGATCAATATCGCAATCGAGGAGTTTCGGTAGCCCTGGACGATGTGGGGGCAGGTTATTCTACGACAGAGCTTATGAATTGCCTTCAGCCGGATTATGTTAAAATTGACCGCAGTATAATTGACGGCTGTCATAGTAACAGTGATCAGAAGCGGCAAATTACAGGGATTGTAGAATCGGCTTTTCGTTTTGGAGGCCAAGTGTTGGCTGAAGGCGTAGAGCAGATGGAGGATTTTGAATTTTGTCGTGAAGCAGGTGTGTCACTGGCTCAGGGTTATTTGTTTGGCAAGCCGGAGCCTGGTCCGCCCTCCAATTTTATGCTTAGTAGCGTAATATAGTCAGGAACAAATTTAAGTAGACGTAGTTTATAAAAATTGGAGCTTAAATAAGGCTGTGGCATAAGCAAATTCCAATTCTATTGGACAGCGCTTTATCACCATTAATGTAAAAAACGCGAGTTGCAGAGGTTATTTCACCCCTGCAACTCGCGTTTTTTGGTATGCTTGCCCACCTGAGTAAGTTCTGGACAAGCGAAGCCACCCAGTCTCCAATTTTACTTGGTAAGGAACGTTAAAAGCCCGGAGGCAGTTTACGACCGTTTTTATTTTTAAAGTAAAGATTGACGTCTTGAAGACAATTGGATACAGTGTATTGTATAAGAAACGGTGTTTCTTTCGCAATACACTGTATCCATACTGGGTAAAAAGTTTAACATTACAGGGAGGACAACCAAAATGAAAGCAGTGCAACTGAAAGACGGTTTTGGCTTTGAAGAGTTAACCTTGACGGAACTTGACATACCGGTGCCGGGACGGCTGGAAGTTCTGATCCGCATAAGGGCAGCGTCCCTGAATTACCGTGATTTGGTGATTATCAACGGGCTAATGCCGATCGGCATTCAATTTCCCTTTATTCCGTTATCTGATGGAGCGGGTGAAATTGTAGCTGTGGGCGAAGGGGTGACAAAATTTCAGATTGGACAAAGAGTAGCGGCAAATTTACAACAGAAATTCATTGGCGGGAGCACGAGAGCGGAGGTCTTAAAGGACAGTCTGGGAGGCCCGCTCAGTGGAGTGGCGTCTGAATATATCGTTCTGCATGAAGAAGGGGTCGTCGCCATTCCGGATCACCTTTCTTGGGAGGAGGCTTCCACCTTGCCGATTGCAGCATTAACCGCATGGAGCATGCTGATGGAATCCGGTGGGCTGCGAGCGGGGGATACGGTGCTCTTGCAAGGAACAGGCGGTGTTTCCATCTTTGGGCTTCAATTCTCTCTGATGGCGGGAGCAAGGGTAATTATCACATCGAGCAGCAATGACAAGCTGGAACGGGCAAAGGATCTCGGCGCATGGCAGACAATCAACTATTCGGAAGTTCCCGAGTGGGATAAGGTGGTTCTGGAGCTGACAGACGGCGGAGTCGACCATGTCCTGGATGTAGGGGGAGCGGCAACAATGGCGCAATCCATCAATGCACTTCGTACCGGAGGGACTGTGAACATGGTCGGCTTCTTATCGGGCTTGACTATTCCTGAGTTTGATGTCACCAGCATTTTGCAGAAGGCTGCGACGATTCGTGGCAGCCAAGTCGGTAACCGGGAACATTTCGAAAACATGAATCGTGCCATTTCCCGCCATGGTTTACATCCTGTCATTGACCGGGTATTCCCGCTCAGCCGAATCGGCGAAGCCTTCGCACTTTTGGCTGAAGGAAAACAGTATTTCGGTAAAATCGTCGTTCAAATATAAATGAGCATTTTGCATAAATCCCAAGAGCGATTTCAAATCAGCAATATATAGATCGAAACGGTTTAGTTCGTCTATATAGTGTACTTTCGAGCGTTGGGAATCGAATTATGCAAAATGCTGAAATATTATTCACATCACATAGGAGGCACTCTAATGCCCAGTAAACCCGATTTATCTGTCAAAGATTCTCAAGGAAGAAAGACTAAGAAACCGCGTAAATGGGTATGCAGAACCGGATTATCGCTGTTGGCGGTAATCCTTCTGGGAGTGGTTATTTTTATGCTCATCCCTTCCCCTGTCCAGCCTGCAAAATGGCTTGCACCTTCGGCCCCCTCTTTTGAACAAGCGGGTCCATGGCAACAAAACAACAAACTCAGCTCCGCAGAGCTTGTTACAATTGCCCCTAAGTTTCCGGAATTTATCACCTTTGACAAGGAAGGAAATTTATATACGGGAGACTCCGACGGGAAAATTTATAAGGTTGCCTTTGATACAAAGGGCAATCCGCAAAAGGCCCAGCTATATGCAGATACCAAAGGAACGCCCAATGGACTTATGTTTGACGCAAGTGGAAATCTGATCGTTACGGATGTTAAGAAGGGGCTGCTGTCGGTAGATCCTTCCGGAAACGTGACGGTGTTGGCCAATCAAGTCGACGGCACACCGATCTATTTGGCCAACGAGCTGGATATTGCCAAAGATGGTACCATTTATTTTTCTGACACCTCCAATTATGGCAGTGTAGTCTTCAAAGAAATCGCCGAGAACAAGCCACATGGACGTTTGCTGAAATATGATCCGGCGACCAAGCAGACGACAGTTCTGTTGGAAGGCCTTTATTTTGCGAACGGGGTTGCCTTGTCTGCGGACGAAGATTTTGTGCTTGTGGCAGAGTCGTATCACTACCAATTGACCCGATATTGGCTCAAAGGGCCGAAGAAGGGAACTTCGGATATTTTTGCGGATAATCTCGCCGGTTTTCCGGATAACATTACGCGTGATGATCAAGGCCATTTCTGGGTCGGTCTCTTCACAACACGTATTCCCTTTGTAGATCAGATGCATGGAAGCCCGTGGCTGGCTGGAATGATGGCCAAATTGCCTCAATCGCTGCTCAGCGGTGCAAGCGCACCTGTGAAGCATGGGCTTGCTGTGGAGCTTAATCCGCAGGGTAAACTTATCGGAAGCTGGCATGATCCTGAAGGCTCGCTTTATGGGGTAACCACGGCTGTAAACCATGACGGATATTTATATATAGGTACAGCTCCTGGAGGCAGCCAGGGTGTTCATCGTGTGCTTTTAACCAAATAAGCTTGGGGAGGGTATAACATGATATTGGATGAATTGAGATTATCCTGGAAAGCGAAGGAAAGCCTGGCCGGGAAAGTAGCTTTGGTAACAGGCGCAAGCAGCGGCATTGGGGCATCGATTGCCAAAAAACTGGCAAAGCGAGGCGTGTATGTAGCTGTATTGGCACGCCGTCAGGAACGATTGGATGAATTGGTTCGCGACTTGCACCAAGAGGAATTGTACGAGGTCATGGCAATACCTGCCGATATCCAAAAAGCTGAAGACGTACAGCAGGCGGTCCACGCCATTCTTGAACGCTGGGGACGGCTTGACATTATCGTTGCCAATGCCGGCTTCGGGTATCGAAGCCCACTGGCAGAAGTGGAACTGGAAAGGTGGGAGGAGCTTTACAAGACGAATGTGCACGGTCTTGTTCTGACACTGAAGTACGGACTTCAGCCAATGAGGGAACAGGCCAAGGGGGATGTTGTCATTATCTCCTCTATTGCAGCGAAGGAAGTGGTTGCCGGAGGAGGACTATACAGCGCTACCAAGTACGGCGTTAGTGCCATAGCCTCTGCATTGCGTTTGGAGACCAGTACGCAAGGAATTCGTGTAACTGCGATTCACCCCGGGGCGGTGGCGACGGAATTTTCGCAGGTGGCCGGATATCCCGAGCAGGAAATTCGGGCGTTTGCTTCGAGCGTTTTGCCGCTGCATCCCGATGATGTTGCAGAAGCTGCCCTTTATGCACTAGAGCAGCCGGAGCATGTCAATATTCCAGAGTTGACCATTATGCCTTCGAGGCAGGTCCAGCGGTTCAAATAGAGCGATATTTATTCTGACACAAACCGGGTAACCGGGTATGGTCATCGCCGATGCCGGGTATGGCGGCGAAGAGGACTACGTGCCTTCGTTTGACCATAACCTGCTCAAATGGGTGAGCATGAACCAAAAAGCGCGAGCTACAGGGGGATAATAACCCTTGCACTCGCGCTTTTTTTATACTAATGACGAAGCGTGACTGTCCAATAAAGTTTAAAACCAGCTTTGGGACAGCTCCATTTACTATAGAGCAGACCATATTCTGTGAAAATTTTGGCTCCACGTTCGCTCATTCAGTCATCGTGAGCACAGCTATAGTGTAATGACGTATAGCCCCAAGGGTGTGGTTGCGCTCCCTGCAACCATGAAGCTGAGATCATAGCTAGATCTGCCGGGAGGGACGCTGATATCAGCCAATCGGCATACCTTGGTATTATCTCGTAGCAGAGGGATACCATATACACGATCATCTACACGTACAGATCCGGCGAACGCGCCCCCACGTGGATTGGCATAGATTCGTACGATACGTACCTCGTCACTGTCATTAACGATGGGAATCGTCGCGTTGTATATGGTTCCGAATTGTCCGCGATTATCTAGCGCAGGCCCCAGCTCGCTGCGTGCCCCGGTAAACAGCAGATCGGCAGGAGTCTCGCCGTTCAGCTTTTTGGTGGCACACGCCCGGTAGTTGGCGCTTTGCCCGACCACGTACTCTGGCATCCGCGCATTCGTTTCGGAAAAGGACCACACCCCTCGTGGATGCGCCTGTGGTGGAGGTACGGGAGGAAGCGCATCCATATGAATCTGGCGCAGATCCGTCTGCGTATCCTTGCTGATCACGGTGCGAATCACATAATCCAGCGTACCGTGGCCTTCAGCAAATTCTACTGTGAGGTCATAGATGAATCCGGCCAGCGATCCTTCGGCCAGCTCAAATTCCTCCAGCAGGGCGGTGCTTTTGCCGAATTTATGACGGTCTGCTGGCTTCAGACGTTCCATCGTACCCGCCAAACAGCTTTTGGCAATAGACTGCCCGACATCTATAATCCAGTTGCCGTCCTCAGGCACAATCTTAAGGGCACGTTCAATATGTCGTACTTCTAGTTTAGCGGCGCTTCTGTTCTCTACGGTGATGCCCAGTTTAACAGCGCTGCCGAGTTTGTTATAATGCCAGCCGAAAATGCGATGTTTGACTGTTCGGGTTGTCGTGCGAACCACGTCATGCCACAGGGTGGCTTGCTCGGTAGGTACCGTCACGTGGGTAAGCGTCTCCGGGTTATCGCTAAGCATCAGGCGGCGTGTTCCCCCCTCAGTGGCTGACTCCACATCCACATGGATGTTGGGCGGGATCACAGTAGTTTCCACAATCAGATCCTTTGGCTCCTTGGGTCGATGGTTCATGTAAGTTCCTCCTTTTATTCAAAAGTGGCACCGCTTTGAGTACATGTATATGGGCAGCTCATAAATATAGGTAACGCCAGATCCACTTTTACAACCTGTTTTGCAAAATATTTTTTTAAAATAAATCTCCGTAGGTTATAGCGGCTCTGCTAATGCGTCGAAGCAAGCTTACAATACTCTTGTTCCCCTACACCAACGATTCGCAGACAGGTATTGCGTGTATGTTAAGAGCATAAGCTATTGGATGTACAGAGAAGCTACAGGAGGGAAACATGCCTAGAAAAATATGGTGGAAGGAAGCCGTTGTATATCAGATTTACCCGATCAGTTTTCAGGATTCTGACGGAGACGGTAAAGGAGACTTGCGAGGCATTTTGTCCAGGCTGGATTATTTGTGTGAGCTGGGTATTGATGTAATTTGGATTTGTCCGGTATATAAATCGCCTAATCACGATAACGGATATGATATTAGCGATTATTATGCCATTATGGATGAGTTTGGAACGATGGAGGATTTTGACGAACTGCTTCACCAGGCGCATGAACGAGGCATCAAAATCATGATGGATTTGGTATTAAACCATACATCGGATGAGCATCCGTGGTTTACGGAGTCACGCTCGTCCAAGGATAATCCGAAGCGGGACTACTACATATGGCGAACAGGCAAAAATGGCGGATATCCAAACAACTGGGAATCGTATTTTTCCGGTTCAGTGTGGAAATATGACAAGCTTACAGACGAATATTACATGCATCTATATTCCGAGCATCAACCAGATCTGAACTGGGAAAATGAAGAGATGGTGGGCGAGCTCTACCGCATGGTGGAATGGTGGCTGAAAAAGGGAGTCGATGGCTTCCGTTTTGACGCCATTGCCCATATTGTCAAAGCGGAGGGGCTGCCGGATGCCGATAATCCTGACAAACGAACCTTGGTACGTGCCTATCAGCTCTTTTCCAATCTGGAACAGGTACATGTACTTCTACGGATGCTGAATGAAAAATTACTGGAGCGTTATCCCTTAATGACAGTTGGCGAAACGTCTGGTTTAGGACCGGAACAGGCGCTTGATTATGTGGGGGACCAGCGGCATGAGCTGAATATGGTTTTCCAGTTTGAACACATGTTTATTGATGCACAAGGGCTAGGGACGGAAAAATGGAAACCCAAGCCGTGGACACTGGTGGAGCTGAAAAAAATAATGAGCAGCTGGCAGACAGTGCTTCATGAGGAAGGATGGAATGCCAATTATCTGAACAATCATGATCAGCCGCGGGCCCTCTCGCGATTTGCTAATGATGGACAATATCGCGTAGAGTCAGCCAAAATGCTGGCAACCTTCACACATATGTTAGAGGGTACGCCTTATATTTATCAAGGTGAGGAAATTGGCATGACGAATATCGCATTCCCGTCAATTGATGATTATCGGGATGTGGAAACGTTGAATTATTATGAGCAGCAACGGAAGATCGGTGAGTCTGAGGAACAGATTATGGCAGAGATCTGGCGGAAAAGTCGGGATAATGCGCGTACTCCCATGCAATGGAATGCTGGACCTTCAGCCGGATTTACCGATGGAGAGCCGTGGATGAAGATTAATGATAACTACACGCACATTAATGCAGAGGCAGAAAGAAATAATCCGGACTCGATTTTCCACTATTATCGCAAGTTGATTGCTCTGCGCAAACAACATGAGGTCATAGTCTATGGCGAATACAAGCTGCTGTTGCCGCTAGATACGGAGCTGTATGTATTCACTCGTTTGCTGGGAGAAGAGCGTTTGCTGGTCATATTGAATTTCTTTGATCGTGATCCGGTGTACCACTGGCCCGAGGAGGACTTTCCTGTTGCTAAAGCGGAGTTGCTGCTGTCCAACTACGAGCCGGTACAAGGGGAACAACTGCATGCCTTGAAGCTGCGCCCCTATGAAGCCCGAGTGTATAAGCTAAGCGTGCAATAGGCGTTGCTATCTGTAGAATGGTAAAAGGAAGGGAAGGTTCATAGAGAGACCTTCCCTTTCTTGGCGTTTGGCTAAATGGTAACTGTTTCAGCCAACTCACGTATTTTGGCGATAATCAGGTCTTCTTGATTTTCCCCCTCATTAGGGATCGATTCAGTCGCGAAGGCAGCCAGTTCAGCATGTTGATGAATCATGACAGCATGGTGTGCCTCCCTGAACATCGGTATATCATTCGCATCATTGCCGAAGGAGATAAATTGACGGGGCTGCACACCAAGCTTCTGAAGTGCGTTCCATTTATGGATATTTTGCGGGCTGATGTCCAGCACTTGTTCATTACGGTGTTGATGGATGACCACGCCGAGCGGCGAAAGCTTGGCGGCCAGCTCATCCATATCGTCAGCAGTTAAAATGAGCATTTTTACGATGGATTTCAGGGAAGCCAAAGGCAGCTTTTGCGCCAACTTGCTGATATCCACATTGTTGAGTATAGGATGATCAGCTGCTCCCGTATATGCATAATCCCACTCGCTGTCAATCAGGTAGGTGGTTTGGTGTTCCTCCAGTAGTGCGAGCAGGGCATTCTTCACATCTGGTAAAAAGGATTCCACGTGAGTTATACTGCCTTGTTGGGAGATCATAGAGCCGTTGCCACCAATCAGAGCATAGGTGTGAAAGCGTTTAGGAAGTACGGGTAACATGTCGCGAATCGGCCGTGCCGAGGCAAAAATGACTTCATGTCCCGCTCGGGACAATTGTTCCAGACAGCTTGCGATCTTATCCGACACACACTGCCCCTTGAAGCAAATCGTTCCATCCAGATCAAATACAAAATGCATGATGTACCTCCAAAAAATAGTGCTTTCCAATTCATTTCTTACAGTCATTATATCCATTACCTTCCTTGGTCGTAAACTAAAAAGCCCGATTCACACTGGCTACCATGGGCAGGTGTGGATCGGGCTCATTATGATATCGACTCATTAAATTCAATTACTATTTAGTGATAATGTTTCACCTTAAGGTCGTCTAGACTTTTAAACTCATACCCTTGCTTGCGAGCCTCGTCGATGATAGAAGCAAGCGCCTCGGCATTGTCCTTGGATACGGAATGGAGCAGAATGACCGCACCAGGGTGGAGCTGACGCATGACTTGACGATAGGCATAGTCCGTTCCTTGCTGAATATTTGTGTCCCAGTCCTTGTAAGCTACAGACCAGAATACGCTCGTATATCCGGCTTCTCGACAGGAAGCCAATGCTTTTTCACTAAAAATGCCGCGAGGCGGTCGGACATATTTCATTTCTTTTTGCCCGGTTAGCTCTGCCGATGCATTTCGTACCCGATCCAGCTCAGACCGGATCTCTGCCGAAGAAATGGTGCTCATATCAGGATGGCTCCATGAATGGTTTCCGATAATATGAGCCTCACTTGCCATGCGTCGCATCAAAGCAGGCTGGTCTTTTACAAAATGCCCTGTCACAAAGAAGGCGGCTGGGACCTTTTTGGCCTTCAATACATCCAGCACTTTCGGAGTATACCCATTCTCATAGCCGTTGTCGAAAGTGAGAAATAATTCTTTTTTAGTCGTATCCCCCAGAAAGATGCCACCTTGTCTTTTGATCAGGTGCATAAAGCCTTCTTGTGCGATAGAAGGCAGCTCCCCTCCCTTACTTTTTTTAAATCCAAAATGATAAGGCTGTCCGTCAACAGTCTGAGTAGCCCATGCGGGTTCCGCCGTAACTGCCAACATCCCCATAACTGCAACGCATAGCCACAAGGTAAATATTCGCTTCATCTATGTTCCTCCGCTTCCGTCCCGTACGGGTAAGGTGTGTATGCTTCGGCATATTCCATACCATCTGCAATACCATGCTGATTTATGCAAGGACATGGACTAACCAGACTCAAAACACATATTGACATGAATATTAAATCGAAGTAGTATACTTTATAAAACTTACTAGAATACTCGGATTTAATTCGATCGTTCATGCCAAAGAAAAGCAATCAGCTCAGAACATTTTACATACTTGTGAGAACGGAAGGAGTTAGGACTCATGATTGAACTTAGGAATGTATCCAAAACCTACGTGAGAAAAGGCCTAAGTATTGAAGCGTTAAAAAATATAAATATCAAAGTGGATAAAGGAGATATCTTCGGGTTTATCGGATTCAGTGGCGCAGGGAAAAGTACGCTGATCCGTTTGGTCAATCGTCTCGAGAAAGTAACCAGCGGAGAGGTTCTTGTTGAGGGGGGGCAGTTAAATACCTACTCGACCTCTGGGCTTCGGAAGGTAAGGAAGAAGATCGGAATGATTTTTCAGCATTTTAATCTGCTGGAATCGAAAACAGTGTTCGACAACATTGCAATTCCGTTGGTGCTGCTTAAGCGCAACAAACGGGAAATAGAGGGGCGTGTAAAAGAGCTTTTGGCGTTCATAGGATTGTCGGACAAGGCGAATAGCTATCCCAACGAGCTTTCCGGCGGACAAAAGCAGCGTGTAGGGATTGCACGGGCGCTTGCGAGCAACCCGTCCATTTTGCTCTGTGATGAGGCAACCTCGGCACTTGATCCGCAGACCACACAGTCAATTCTCGACTTGCTTCGCAAAATCAATAAGGAATACAAGATCACCATTTTGATCATCACCCATGAGATGTCGGTGATTCAGCGAATTTGCAATAAGGTAGCCGTAATGGAAAAGGGGGAAATCATCGAGCAGGGCAATGTCCTGGAGGTATTCGGGCAGCCGCAGCACCCAACGACACAGAGCTTTGTACGCACGGTCATTCACGATACGGTACCCGAGAGTGTGCTGCAAACGTTCGAACAGCAAGAATCGCAGCGAATATACAAGCTGGAATTTATAGGGCAGGTTGCTTCTGATCCGGTGGTTCATGAATTGATTCGGCAGCATGATATCCACGTGAACATTTTGTTTGCCAACATGACGGAGATTCAAGAAACGACAATTGGCTATATGACGATCCAACTGCGCGGCGGACAGCATGCCGTTCAGCAGGCTGTTGATTTTCTCAAGAGCAAAGGAGTCCATATTCAGGAGGTAGAGAGTCTATGATGATTACAGGAACTACGATCACCTGGGATCAACTGTGGGAAGCTTTGTATGAATCCGTGCTTATGGTCAGCATATCATTATTCATTGGTGCCCTGATCGGTATCCCTATCGGTATTTTACTCGTCATCACCCGTCCGGGCGGAATTCTCGAGAACAAATGGCTGCACAATATTTTGAATCCAATCATAAACATTGTTCGCTCCTTACCCTTTATTATCTTGCTGATTGCAATCATTCCGTTAACCCGTCTGATTGTGAATACATCCATTGGGACCAGTGCGGCAATTGTCCCCTTGATTGTATATATTGCGCCATATATCGGCAGGCTGGTCGAAAACTCGCTGTTGGAGGTGAATCCGGGGATACTGGAGGCAGCAGATGCGATGGGGGCGACTCCATTCCAGGTCATTCGATACTTTTTGCTTCCTGAGGCATTCAGTTCTCTGATTTTGTCGTTAACGACAGCATCCATTGGTCTGATTGGTGCTACTGCTATGGCTGGTGCGGTCGGTGGAGGCGGAATTGGCGATCTGGCGATCGCGTATGGCTATCAACGTTTTGATACGCTGGTTATGCTGATTACCGTCATCATTCTAGTCTTGTTTGTTCAAGGTGTTCAGTCCTTGGGGAACCTGCTCTCCCGCAAAGCACGTAGGGGTTAAATTAGATGTTTTTCTTTTTTACCTATTGTCTGTTCATAGCTTGTAATTTTATAATCCATGCGTTCCAATACGTTGTTCATATCTGCCATTTTTGCAATGAGCTGCTTACGCTGCTCCATTAGGAGTTCTTTTCTAGCATTTATCGTTTCATCACCCTGCTGGAACAACCTAACGTACTCAATCAAAATTTCAATGGGAAGCCCTACGCCTCGCATGCATTTGATATATTCAACCCATCTGCAGTCTTCTTCCGTGTAATCCCTGATTCCACTTTTATTACGGTTCACACGCGGAATAAGTCCGATGCGTTCATAATAGCGGAGTGTATCCTGAGATAGTTCGAATTTTTTGCTTACTTCTGCGATCAACATGCAGACTTCACCTCCTGATTTCTGATCAAGAAACGCCCTATGTAAATGGATAGGGCGTTCTTGTTGTTTCTTATTTCGAAACTTTCATTTCATCCATATTTACTGAGCGCCAACTACCGGATGAGGAACATATGGCTCTTCCAGCAATGCAATTTCTTCAGGTGTTAACGTAATCGAAAGAGCAGCTACTGCATCTTCGAGATGAGACGTTTTCGTAGCACCGATAATGGGAGCTGTTACCGGTTCTTTCTGTAGCAACCAGGCAAGTGCGATTTGAACGCGAGGAACTCCACGTTTTTCTGCGATGGCCGCAACCTGCTCCACGATCAATCGATCGGTATCGGCAGTCGCATCGTATTTAGATTTCGCAACCTGATCGGTTTCGGAACGATGTGTTGTTTCCTGCACATCACGCGTCAATCTTCCACCTGCAAGCGGGCTGTATGGAATCACACCGATTTTTTCTTCTTTACAAAGCGGCAGCATCTCTCTTTCCTCTTCACGATATAAGAGATTTAAATGATTCTGCATTGATACAAATTGGGTCCATCCATTCTTTTCAGCAACATGTAACGCCTTCAGAAACTGCCATGCGTACATGGCAGAAGCACCAATATATCTTGCCTTCCCGGCCTTCACAACATCATGTAAAGCTTCCATCGTCTCTTCAATAGGGGTATTGTAATCCCAGCGATGGATTTGGTACAGATCCACATAATCTGTCCCCAGTCGCTTAAGGCTCTTATCTATTTCACTCATGATAGCCTTTCGGGAAAGTCCCGCACCATTCGGGCCTTGATGCATACGGAAATGAACCTTTGTCGCGAGGACAATTTCATCTCGATTCGCATAATCCTTTAAAGCCCGTCCAACAATTTCTTCGCTAGTTCCATCTGAATATACATTCGCGGTATCAAAAAAATTAATACCTAGCTCCAGGGCATTTTTTATAATTGGACGACTGCGCTCTTCATCTAGTATCCATGGGTGAATCCACCGTTCTGCAACCCCAAAGCCCATACACCCAAGACAAAGCCGGGATACATCCAAACCGGTATTTCCAAGTTTCACATAGTCCATTTAATTATACCTCGCTTTCCTAGATATTGTTTTCTTCAAATGTAGTCTACTCCAGCTACTTACACCGGATATTATTACATTTGGAGTTCACTCCAAGTCAAGCGATTTTGTTGCGTGATGCCATCATATAGGTCTTATTGTTCAGAATTGGTTCAGTGGGACTTCGTATAATTCTCTTAGCATAGTTCCTTGGTTGCATAATCCGTAGAACTAAACATGACTAAAGACTTTGATAAAGCAGGATATATGCCAATAAATAGCGTCTAGGAGTGGAAATGTTGAAACTTGTAAAACGAAATAAATGGATTGCATCTGCGATGGTATTAGGTATTGCTTCAGGCTCAATCGTATCTCTGCCTTGGATGGGCGGCGCTCAGACTGCTTATGCAGCAACAGCAGATACGCAAAGCGAAACTGGATTTGTAGCACAAGCTCGCACCTTGGGTTTGATGACAGGCGGTAAGCAGGGCGATTTTATGGCGCAAAAGAATTTGACCCGCGCAGAGGCGGCTAAAATTTTGTGCAGTCTGTTCCAGTTGGAAGTTAACAATCAGCCGCAAACTTCTTTTATGGATGTATCGTCCGATGCATGGGGCGCTCCCTATATTGAGGCTGTACGTGCAGCCGGGTATATGACAGGCAACGGGGAACTGTTCCGTCCGGGGGATGCCATTACCAAGGAAGAACTGATCGTATCGCTAGTACGTGCAATGGACTTACAGGATGCCAGCACAGCGAATGCACAGCAAAATGCAGTTCAGGTTGCCCGCTCTTACGGTCTGTTATCAGAGGATGCTTCTGCAACGGATTTGAAAAATCCATTGAACCGGGAGAGTGGTGCAGAAGTATTCGTCAGCCTGCTGGATCATCCGGTAGGAGAAGTGAAATCAGAGGGCAATACCGTTCGCATCGGAAATATCCCTTACCAGTTGGAAGGGTCTTTGCAAGGTTTGTTCGGTGAAAATAACAAAGCTGTATTAAAAGGGGCGAAATTCGACCTTAACCGTAACTTGCGTACGCTGACAGGTGTGAATAAGCTGGAAATTAACGCAGACGGTGGCGTTTTTGATGGCAAGGGTGTGTCTTTTGAGGGGCGCCTGATCGTTAATGGCTCGGTAACCTTGAAGAACATGTCCTCCACAGGGGTATTGGAAATCAAAGGTACAGGGAATCAGCCTGTATCGGCCATTTTAGAAAATACGGCATGGTCCGGTGTGGAGCTGGGCTCTAAGGATGCCAAGCTGAGAGCAACCGGGACAACGAAGATTGACAACCTGACGCTGAAAGATGATGCATCGATCGTGACCGAAGGAAATGCCGCGATTAGCCGCGTTTCGTTGCAACAGGGACTGGGCAAGCTGTTGGTTAGCGGTAGTATTGGTTTGCTGGATGCATCACAATATGTGGGTGTTCCTTTTATTACGCTGGCTAAGGGGGCTGCAATCAACCAGCTTAACCTGCCGGAACAAAAACAGCCGCAGGATGTTATCATTAACTATGATGCGATGAAAGAAGCTGTTAGTCTCGTAAATGGTACGAAGAACTCATCCTCTGCTGGATCGGTTGTCACGGACACAGATAGCAAAGATAAGAAAAAACACGATAGTGACATTATCAGCGTAGACCGCAGTCAGCTGGAGACAGAAGTCCATGCAGCCAAAGAACTACTGGAGCGTGCAGGTGAGGGTGGAACGGATCAGGCGCTTTACACGGCCGCAGCGAAGGAAAGCCTGTCCATAGCAATCAATCAAGCTATGCTGGTACTGAACAATACAGCAGCTACACAGGCAGAGGTAGATCAAGCGCTCAGCACATTGAAGCAGGATGTTTCTGTGTACACAGCCTCAGCCACAGAACCAGTGATTGGGACACAGGAATTAACTAGACTGATTCAGGTAGCTTCGACTACCCTTGAACAAAATCAAATGGTTGGCGACGAATTCCCGCCTCTTTGGGATGAATCACTAAGACAAGCTATTCAATTTGGTAACAATGTGTTGGAAGGGAATGCTCCTCAAAATATTGTGGATCGGGAAGTAGTAAGCCTACGTCGAGTAATTGAAGTCTACAATGCATCAGTAAAACTCAGAGATACCTATCTGCATTTTCTCGATGTAACGGATCGTGTGGAGAATATGAAAACTGACAAAGCGCGTTACAAGTCCTTAGTGAGGGAAGGATTAAGTGTATATGTGAACCCATTAGCTACAACTGAGCAGTTGGACGAATGGACACGAAAAATAAAAGATACGACAGAAGCATTTCTGGCATTGCAAGCAGCAGACTTTTCAGTGCTTAAAAATACTTTACAAGAAGCGCAGGTTATCTACGATCAGAGTGGCTCTCAAAATGTTGAACTGGGCAACCTCATTCAGGAATATACAGAGAAGATGCACACCGCTATGACGCAGCAGGACGTATTGACCTTGAACATGGAGCTGAGTCAAAGACTTGCGGAATTCACTGCTCCAGTGCCTGCTACAATTCGGGAAAAACTGCAGCAGCTGGTTCAAGACATTCATCTAAAACTGCTGTCTAACCCTGTAGCTCGTAATTACTTGAATACGGAAATGCTGTCTTTAGAGCAACAAACAGCACAAGCCAACTTTGCACTCATTATGCCGTTTACTCCTGAGGAGCAATTGGTGATCTCTTATAATCAATTAAGTCAGGCTAAAGGGACCTATATTGAAAAATATAACGAGAAAAGACTACAATTGAGAGCCGAAATCATTGAAATGCAGGCATCGATCAATGGAATTTTGGTGCAAAATTCAGGTGCATTAAGCGCTGAAGCCCAGCAAGCCTTGTCTTCTGCATCAGAGCATGCCTCCATCTTCTTGGGTTTGTCCAGCTTTGAATTACAAGACGTTGTTCCTGTATACGAGGAGTTGCAACAGGTACAGAGCCAGTATGCCGTACCAATAGCGGTGGATACCACGTTGTTGAATTACAACATAAATTTAGCTAATAATGAAGTTCAGACGTTCGGCCGTCATTATACCGAACAAGATAACGAAGAACTTCAAGGGCAAATTAATCAGGCAAGCCTTGTGCTTAATACTCCGGATAGCACACAGCTGCAGGTAGACCAGGCTAACACGGATTTGATTACAGCGTTTTCGAACTACCAGTCCAAATGGATAGTAACTGATTATGATATCAATGAGCTCAAGACCATTGCGAACAATCTGCTCACAGCAAATGGTACAGATCCTACGACGGTCTACTTTCACAGAGTAGTGGATGCATTCAATCGTCTGGACCAGTATTATCCTATGCCGGAAATTAAGAAAAATTATATGAATCTGGAAGATGCGATTCAGGAGTATAAAGATTTTGTAGCCAGCCAGCAACAAAACAGCGGAACAGGAAGCAGCGACAGCAGTGGTGGAGCAACACCGCCAAGCGATAGCAGCGGAACAGGAAGCAGTGACAGTAGTGGTGGAGCAACACCGCCAAGCGATAGCAGCGGAACAGGAAGCGGCGACAGTAGTGGTGGAGCAACGCCGCCAAGCGATAGTAGCGGAACAGGAAGCAGTGACAGTAGTGGTGGAGCAACACCAACAAGCGATAGCAGCGGAACAGGAAGCGGCGACAGTAGTGGTGGAGCAACGCCACCAAGCGATAACAGCGGAGACGATTCAGGCTCGATTCCTGGCGGTGGTAATGATGAAGGCATGATTCCTTAATAAGGGAAATAAAGGAAGTAAAGGATGTATAGAAGGGGACGATTCCGCACAGATTTTTGTCTGCGGCGGGCGTCCCTTTTTGCATGGGGGGCGCTTCTAATACAGCTGGTTAGAATAACCGATACTAAAAGATAGACGATATTGAAAAGAGCGGGGGATTTATGAAAAAACAGGGTGTTTTATTTTTTATTATACTTCTGCTTGCGGTTGCGTTGCCGGTGTATCCGTTGGTGTCGGGTGTATTATCTGGAAACAGTCATTGGAAAGCTCATAACGGCGTTATAAATTTGCGTAATTGGCATCCCGAAAAGGAAGGCCCTGTACAGCTGGGAGGGGAGTGGGAATTTTACCCCAACCAGCTTGTGCAACCTTCAGCCTTTCATGAATTGCAAGATAAGGATTGGGTAAATCATCAGAGTTCTTCAGAATTGGGGATGGAAACGGGATATTCTACCAAGATTGTGGATGTGCCTGGTAGATGGAATCAGTGGATGCCTGAGGGACAGGCGACCGGATATGGAACCTATCATATTCGTATCCTGTTGCCTGAAAAAGCGGAAAATCTGTACGGCATCTATATGCAAAACATTCGGAGTTCCAGCCGAGTATGGATTGACGGAGCAGAGGTAGGAGCGAGTGGTATTCCCTCTGTTTCTGCCGACAAAGGCAAGCAGGGCAATGCTCCTTATGTTGGATTTGCAGCGGTAGATGGACAATCGGTAGATATTACCGTGCATGTGGCTAATTATAGTTATTCCTCCGGTGGGATCATTTACCCATTGTTATTTGGGGATTACGAGAGTATTACGCATAGCCGGGAAGTTGCAATGGCAGAGGACACTGTACTGATAGCGGGTTTTTTTATGCCTACCGTATTTTTTATCATGCTGTATCTTTTACGTAAAAAGGAGAAGGCATTGCTTTACTTAGGATGCTTTTGCATCGCGGCTTTATTTTACATTCTGACACATGGAGAAAAGCTGCTGGTCTGGGGAATACCGGACTTACCTTATGAATGGATACTGAAAATACAGTCGTTCTCTTCAACGCTGTTCTACTATTTTTTGATCCGGTATGTTCATCTTTCGACGCAGATTGTTATGAATCGGATCGTGCTGCGCCTCTATAATATTACAACCGCACTGATGCTAGGTATGGGGCTAATGTTGCCTACACTGATACTCTCATCCTTTGAAGCGTTTATTCTTCTTTTTGGCGTAGTTAGTGTGGGATATGTATTACTGATCTTGATTCGTGGACTTCTTCAACGGACGGATGACGCTGCACTGCTAGTCATTAGTATTATGAGCATACTTATGATTGTAGTGACTAGTTTTGTGTATATTTTGGGCTGGGGAGATGTGCGCGGGGTGACAGCCTATGAAATGCTCATATTCGTATTGGCTCAAACGCTTCTGCTGGCCAAACGTTTTGTACATTCGTTTATGGAGGTTGAGAACCTGTCACGACGGTTGCTAACACTGGATGGGTTAAAGGACGAATTCCTGGCGAACACGTCACATGAGTTGCGCACTCCTCTACATGGAATTATTAATATCGCTCAATCCATGCTAGACCGTTACGGGGCACAATTCAATGAGCCGCAAAAGCACAACTTGTCCTTGATTGCGAATGTAGGACGCAGACTTTCTTATTTAATTAACGATATTCTGGATTTTTCTAATTTGAAAAATGGAAGATTAGCCTTAAATCGCCGGCCTGTTAATGTACAGGCAGCTGTAAATTCCGTGCTGGAGGTATTGGGTCATACGGTGGGTAAGAAAAAGCTGCAATTCGTCAAAGAATGGCCCAATTCGTTACCCAAGGTGGATGCGGATGAGGATCGGCTGATTCAGATTTTGTACAATTTGTTGGGTAATGCGGTGAAATTTACGGAGGAAGGCGAAATCGTAATCTCTGCCAAAGCGGGGAACCGCGAAATGGAAATCAGTGTGAAGGATACCGGGTCCGGTATTGCCCAGGAGCATCTTTCGCATATATTTGAACCTTTTAACCGAGGGGCGAATGCTGAGGATGAAGGATACAGTGGAACAGGGCTTGGATTAGGCATAGTCCGTCGTCTAGTGGAGCTGCATGGTGGTCATATCCGGGTAGAATCTAGATTGGGCAAGGGTTCGACCTTTTATTTTACACTACCCTTGGCGCAGACCGGAACGTTGGCACATGAAGCTCAAAAAGATGTTTCGTCTGCGGTTATATTGCAGCCTGGCGTGACGTCGGGTCAGAATGTGATTCCGCATGAAGAGGATGCCCAAGAGCAAGTTCAGACTGTTCCCTACAAAGTGCTGGCTGTGGATGATGATGAGGTTAATCTTCGGGTGCTGGAGGAGCTATTATATACCACAGGTTGTAGCGTGGTGGCAGTGGATCATGCCGAGGAGGCACTTCACATGCTGAATGGCCGTACCCGATTTGACCTAGTCATTACGGATTGGATGATGCCGGAAATGTCCGGTATTGAGCTGTGCCGACGGATACGGGAACGGTATTCCCTGTCCGAGCTACCAGTGTTGCTGCTGACGGCACGCGACCTGCCCGGCGATATCCGCGCGGGTTTTATGGCGGGAGCTAATGATTTTCTACGTAAGCCTGTTGATGCTGAGGAATTAAAGGCGCGTGTGCGCACGCTGTTGAACATGCGTCATTCGGCGGAGGAAGCGGTGCGTTCGGAAATGGCCTTTTTACAGGCACAAATCAAGCCGCATTTTCTGTACAATGCATTGAATGTTATTGTATCGACCGTAGCCGTAGACCCGGATAAAGCAGCGGAGCTGCTCATGGAGCTGAGTCAGTATTTGCGGGGCAGTTTTGATTTTCAGAACAGGGAGAATACGGTACCGTTATCCAAGGAGCTGGAATTGGTAGAATCGTATGTGGCACTGGAAAAAGCACGATTTGAAGAACGTTTGCAGGTGACCGTAGAGGTAGGAAGGAACATCCGGTCGCTTATCCCGCCATTAAGCATTCAGCCCATCGTGGAAAATGCGATACGACATGGTGTGATGCAACGGGCAACAGGTGGAACCGTGCGAGTGGTTGTGCAGGAGGATGGAACCGATTTTGTAGTCAGCGTGACCGATGACGGCGTAGGGATTCCGTCCGAGCGACTGGAACAGCTGTTGTCGGAGGATCATGTATCTTCCAGCGTGGGACTGCGGAATATCCATCGCCGTCTTATCCATATGTATGGAGAAGGATTGCGGATTGAAAGTAATTCAATGCAAGGGACGACGGTAAGCTTCCGTGTGCCGGAAACGATCTCGCCCCGGAATACCGATGAATAAAAAAAGTACAGTACATTTGTCGGAAAAGCTAATGTCGCGTCCGCGATGATACGATATATAAAATATAAGGAATTAAAAATTGTAAGGATAAAGCAGATAGCATGTAAATAGAGCATCATGATGGATGGTTGCAGCAGGAAGGGAGTACAGACACAAATGAAGGCGATTTTGATTGATGATGAGCGGTCGGCATTAACCTACTTGGAACGGTTGCTGGAGGCGGACGGACGGTTAACGGTAATGGGCAAATATACGTCTGCACAAGCAGGGCTGGATCATCTGGCGGTAGAACGTGCGGATATTGTTTTTATAGATATCGGAATGCCAGAGATGAATGGTCTGGAGGCCGCCGAGTGGATTCAACAGCTGGATTCCCATATTCATATCGTCTTTGTGACCGCGTACTCGGAATATGCTATTGAAGCGTTCGAACTGCAAGCACTGGATTACTTGTTAAAGCCCGTTCATGCCCGGCGGCTATCCAAAACGTTAGATCGGATTGCAGCCACGCTGGCTGATCCCCGTTCTTCCAGCTTGGGAGTTGCAGCAGAGCAATCCCCCAAGGTACGTTGTTTTCAAAAGCTTGAAATTTTGGAGGATGGACAGGAAGCCGTAGGAGCGAAACCCTTCAAATGGCGCACATTAAAGTCACAGGAGCTATTTTCCTTTTTACTACACCATGAAGGGGAATGGGTGAGCAAAGAACAATTGCTGGATGCGCTATGGCCTGAATATCATTTGGACAAGGCTGTTGTTCACCTGCACACGTCCATTTACCAAATCCGCAAGGCATTGAAAGAACGGATGCAAGATACGAAGCTGGAATACAATCTGGATCGCTACCGCTTGAACCGCAATGGCTGGATTACAGATGTGGAGCTATTCGAGCGGGGAATATCCGAATGGGCTGCATCCGGTAGCGGCGGTACGCCGCGTATTGAGAGCCTGTTGGCTCTATACCGTGGCAACTATCTGGAGGAGTACGATTACCCGTGGGCGTATGCAAAAAGGGAGAAGCTGCGCAGTATGTATCTGGCATGTGCTTCTGAGCTGGCGAGAGACGAGCTTCGCTCAGGTCGTACCCGGCAGTCTGTTCAGCGCTTACTCAGCCTCCAGCAACGGGAGCCGTACTCAGACGATATCTGCGGTCTGCTGCTGACCGCCTATGCCCAACTGGGCGATTATACCGCTGCTCAAAAGCATTATGAAAGCTTCGTCAGAATACTGGAAGATGAGTTGGGTATTGAGCCGCAGCAGGTGACGCACCAGTTGTACGTGCAATTGAAAACACAGACGCTACCTGCGTAAACTGCTCTACTGGCTCAGGTAGCGCTAAAAAACCGCTTCAAGGTATCTCCTTGGAGCGGTTTTTTGCATGGATGGAAATTTCGTTTTTTTGTGTGAATCACCGAGCCTCTTTTCTCTATGATCCGCTATTCGCCGCTACCTGTTTTCTACAGTGGCATATTCATATAGCATATCTCTTCACGGTTGAGTCGTAATTGAGAGGTTTAAGGAACTCACGTATATATTTAAGGAGGTATTGCATTGGGGAGAACAAGACGAACTGGATTTAAGAATAAAAGAGTTTCGGTGGTCGTCAGACAATCTTCTTCAGCTCAGACAGGACAAGGCGGTAACCCCATTTCGATCAATGCTTCGGATGTTGGGGTAGTAAGAACAGATGTTAAAAATAAATAAACGGCTTGGATAGAAGTTCTTATTCGACGTAAAGAGACCATCAGGAACAAGTAAACATCTTGTTCCCGGTGGTTTCGCTTTTTTTGCCGTATTCGGCAGGTACCTTCATCAGCATCCGCCTATATAGGCGGATGCCTTGCTTCCCGCCTTGACATCGTCCTCTTAAGCAGGATTTACTGACCGAGCAGGTGCTGCCTTCAGTACAGCGTATCCGTAGGGTGGAAGCTTGGCGTGCAACCCCTTCGCTCCTTTGGACAACTGGCTTTCGCCAAAAGCTAATTGCCATTCCTGCTCAGGAATGTCCAGTTCAAAAACGTGATCCTCATCGGAACGATTGAGCAGCACGAGCATTACTTCTTCCTCGCTGCGGCGCTCGTAGGCAAGTGAGGTACCCTCTGGCTGTGCCTCCAGAAAGGTGATGCTTCCCTGATCACGGAGGACAGGGTGCCCCTTACGAAGCGCAATCAACTCGCGGTAAAAGTCGAACAGCTCGCGGTCCTGCTTGTCGGTGTCCCACTCCATACACTTGCGGCAGCCTGGATCGGCATCTCCATCCAGGCCGATCTCATCGCCGTAATAGATGCAGGGTGCGCCCATGTACGTGAACTGGAACAGGGCGGCCAGTCGCATCAGCCGCTTGTCATCCCCGCACAGTGTCAGCAGGCGTGGTGTGTCGTGGCTATCCAGCAGATTGAAGGCAACCTCGGATGCTTGCTGCGGATAGCGGGCCAGCTGTCGTCCGATGGCGAAGGCAAAGCTTTGGGCATCGGTCACTTTCTTGACGAAAAAATCATTCACCGCGTAGGTGAACGGATAATTCATCGTTGCATCGAATTGGTCCCCCTGAAGCCATTCAGACGATTCATTCCACATTTCACCCAAAATGTACGCATCCGGATTGGCCTGCTTGACCGTAGTGCGGAATTCCCGCCAAAAGGCGTGATCCACCTCGTCTGCCACATCCAACCGCCAACCATCGATGCCGATTTCTTCGATCCAATGCTTTGCCACATCCAGCAGGTACTTTTTCACCTCAGGATGTTCGGTGTTCAGCTTGGGCATCATTGGTTCCAGCCCGAATGTATCATAAGTCGGTGTGCCATCCACCACTTCCAGGGGAAGGCTATGTACATGGAACCAGTCCTTGTAAGGTGAGGCATCGCCTTTTTCCTGCACGTCAACGAACGGTTTAAACGTACGCCCTGAATGGTTGAAAACCGCATCAAGCAGCACCCGAATTCCTCGTTCGTGGCAGGCATCGATCAGTTTTTTTAATGTCTTTTTGTCCCCGAAATGCGGGTCCACCTCCATATAATCCTCTGTATCATATTTATGATTGGTCGTTGCCTTGAAGACAGGGGTCATATATATGGCGTTAATCCCTAGCTCGTTCAAGTGATCCAGGTGATCCAGAATCCCCTGTAGATCGCCACCGAAAAAATTGTCTCTTTGTGGCGTTCCGCCCCATGTCTCTGCACCTTCTGGGCTGATGGAGGGGTCACCGTTCGCAAAACGTTCCGGGAAAATCTGATAAAATACAGCATCCTTCACCCATACAGGTGGCTTCAGAATATCAATCGGGTTCAAAAACGGATATTGGAACAGACTGTCTGCGTTTTGAGGTTCCAGGGTGGTGAAGTCGTCCTCGTTCATCCAAATACGTTCCTCACCGTCTTCTAGCAAAAATCCATATTTCAGCCGACGATGAGTAGGTTTTACGCTGCATTCATAGTAATCAAACCTGCCATCGGTAGCGAATTTGGACATCGGGACAAGCTGTCGGGTGCGGTCCCAATCGTATTTATCTCCGGTGAGAGCATGAACGGTATTCAGGTCATTTTTCTTCGCACGTAGCCGTAGAAATATCGTTTCATCATTATAACCAAAAGCCCAATTGCGTTTCGGGTGATGGTATATCGCTTCCAGCAGCATCGGGTAGGCCTCCTTTTTTCACGAGCATTCAAATTTGAATGCTCGTGAAGCGTATGTCGTATAAGGTAGTTATTAACCTTTTTAAGTGGGTCATGTACCATAAATGCTATAATGCCCATTACATAAAAGAAAAACGATAAGTAGGTGCCCATGATGAAAACAAATGTGTTATACATCGAAGATGACCAGGATATTGGTGCTTGGACGCATCAGTATTTGGAAGAGCGGAATTACGCTGTAGTATGGCTTCGCAGCGGGGAGGGGGCTGTGGAAGCAGCCCGTACGTGCCAACTCGTGATTTTGGATGTGATGTTACCCGGTCTGGATGGATTCACCATGGGGAAGCGGCTCAAAAAAGAGTACCCGGAGCTTCCCATTCTCATGTTGTCTGCCCGTACATCCATTGACGATAAGCTGCAAGGACTGGATTTCGCCGACGATTATGTAACCAAGCCCTTTCACCCGGACGAGCTCATAGCACGTATGGAGATTTTGCTGCGCCGATCGGGAACCGTGCCGGAAGAATCCTTACAACTGGGGCATCTCTCTGTCTTCTCTCCTGATAACCGTATTATGAACCGTGATACCGGGGAGGAAATTACACTGACAGGCAAGCAATATCACATTTTTGCTTATTTGCTGCGGCATTTGGGCCAAATTATGACAAAAGAGCAAATGTATGAAGCAGTGTGGGGGGACCCATATATTGACGGAGACAAAACTTTAATGGTCCACATCCGACACCTTCGCGAAAAGCTGGAGATTGATCCTGCGGCACCCCGCATCATTGAGACGATCCGTGGTGTAGGATATCGGGTGAAAGCATAATGAGCAGGACGCGCAAGGATTGGAGGAGGCTACACCCCAGCTCTAGGCCGGGTCAGGGAGGTCGGTTTCGCAGTTCACTGTTGTTCCGTTATCTGGTCATTATTGTGGTTGCTATGATGCTGTTGCCCATTGTGTTGCCTGTTACAGCCTTGATATATAGCGTGTTATTGAATTGGGGGGCGGAGCTCAAGCCTAAAAACGCTTACTATCCCTCTGCTACCCATACTGAAAATAGCTGGCATCGCGAAGCTGTAGCCTTGAAGGGAGCCGCACCAGAGCAAATCTCAGCCCATCTGCGCAAAATACAACAAGATATGTTCCCTAAATCACAAATATTTTGGGTGGATACCGCAGGTAGAACAAGGTTGGAGTTACCGACACAACCTAACATGCCAAAACAATGGAACGCTGCGCAGGCTATAGCTTTTATGAAGCAAGCAAGCTATGAGGGGCCGTTTACGGTAGTAGCCTTTATTGGCGGGGGCAAGAATGATGTGAATCAGGGCTATATGGTGTTAAAAGTGCCTCGTTCGTTCTTTGAACAGCCACCTACAGATAGTAGCATGTTGATGTACTATCTCTTTTTTATCGTATTGATTCTGGGCACTTTTATATTCGTATCTCTTCTGTTTTTTGGAGGCATTCGGCGAAGACTGTTGCAGCTTCAGGCCGCCATGTCGCAGCGAGGAGAGGATGGCTTGCCTATTCTTGTTACCACTGGACGCCCGGATGAAATCGGCAAGCTGGAGGAAGCATTTAATCAGATGGTTGAGCAGTTGGCCGAGAGTCGGGGACGTGAGCGTCAGGAGGAAGAGCTGCGGAAGAGACTGGTCGCGGATCTGTCACACGATATTCGAACGCCGCTTACGGTCGTGCGTAGCCATCTGTATACACTAGATGGTGAAAATCTGAGCAGCCGAGGGAAACAGTCGATTACACTGATGGAAAACAAGCTAAAAGACCTTGGGAGTCTGATCGACAATCTGCTCACCTATAATCTGCTAGCTAGTGGAAAATACACTATGAATAACACACCACGTGATATCCTGCGGCTAGTGCGGGAGTGTGTAGCCAGCTGGTATCCGGTGTGGGAAAAGGAGGGCTTTGAAGTGGATATCGACCTGCCCGAACATAGCATGGTGTGGAATGTCGATGAGCAAGGCTTCCGTCGTCTGCTGGACAATCTCTTTCAAAATGTAGTTCGCCATGCTGCCTCAGGCCGATATATCGGTGTTCAAGTACAGAAAGATAATGGGACAGAGGCATTGGTTATCACAGATAAAGGGCCCGGTATGGAGCAACAGTCCAGTGAAAAAGGGGCAGGGATTGGTTTGGCGATTACAGAACTGCTGGCTCGCGAAATGAATTTGGAGAGGGAGATTTTCAGTTCATCAGCCGGGACAAAAATTCGTTTTTTAAACAAAACTTAAACTCAGAGTTCCCTTGGCTTTAAACTTGGCACGTTACGATAGGTGTCGAGGTGAGGAACTTGAACGAATACATTATTGAAACGAACAGTCTCAGCAAAATATACAAAGGCCGCGCGGCGGTTAATCAGCTGGACCTGAAAATAGCTCGAGGAGATATTTACGGATTTCTGGGTCCCAATGGAGCGGGGAAAACGACAACGATCCGCATGCTGCTTGGACTTATTCGCCCAACTCGAGGAACGATCCGTATATTCGGCAAAGATATTCGCAGACATAAGCTCGATATCTTGCGTAAAGTCGGCTCGTTGGTGGAGTATCCTTCGTATTATGGTCATTTGAACGCAATTGAAAATCTGGAGGCCATTCGCCGTATTTTGAATGTACCCAAGCAAAACATTGCCGAAGTGTTGGAGGTCGTCCGACTGACCAAGCATGCCAAACGTCCAGTCAAAGGCTACTCCCTGGGTATGAAGCAGAGACTTGGCATTGCAGCAGCCCTGCTTGGGAATCCCGAAGTGCTCATTTTGGATGAGCCTACGAATGGTTTGGACCCGGAGGGTATTCAGGAAATGCGCACATTGATTCAGGCGATGCCCAAGCAACGGGGGATCACCGTGCTGGTATCCAGCCATCTGTTGAGCGAGGTAGAGCATATGGCGAATACCGTGGGTATTATCCGAGAAGGAGAGCTTGTTTTTCAAAACACGATTCATAATCTCCGTCAGGAATCGGCAGGCGGAATTCGGATCGTAGTGTCGGAACCGGAAGCAGCCCAGTTGATTGCGCGTGAGCAGGGCTACCATTCAGTGAAGGACGGATCGGCGCTGGATTTCGAGAACATGAATGATGCGGCTGTTGCGCTGCTGGTCAGAAGATTGGTCGAAAATACGCATGCCGTATACCGTGTGGAGGAACGCCGCAAATCGCTGGAGGATATGTTCATGCAAGTGGTGGGCAAAGGAGGAACTTCCTTATGATGCTGCGGGCGCTCACGGCGGATCTGCTCAAAGCACGCAGAAAGGGAATCTGGTTCCTGGTGTTTCTCGGTCCCCTTGGGCTGGTGGCGATGCAGGCGCTGAACTTTGGACTCCGCTATGACTATCTGATTCCGCGATACAAGGGCCATTTGTGGGAATCCTTGATGGATAACATCGCTATGTTTGTCCCCCTTGCGCTGGTGTTAGGAGCCACTATGGTCGCTTCCATGTTGGCGAATGTGGAGCATATGTCTAATTCCTGGAAGCAGCTACTGGCCTTGCCGATTTCCAAATTCAGCGTCTATATGGCCAAGCTGACGCTGGCGATCGGGATGCTGTGTGTGTCCTGTGTACTCCTGACGGTAGGGACGTGGGTGTTGGGCATGCTACTCGGCTTCGGAGGAGAGCCGGCGCCGATTGGAGAATTACTGCGGCTTGGATTTTGGCCTTTAGGCGGCACGCTGCCTATGCTCGTATTATTGTTGTGGTTAACGGTCACGTTCCATAATCAGGCTCTGCCTGTAACACTGGGCATTACGTTAGGCATCGGCAGCTTGTTTGCTTCACAGCTGTCCGAATGGTTTCCGTTGGCCTGGCCTCAATTCGCATGGGTTGCACCTCAAGCGTGGATGTTTGCGTCCGTCGGGTGCGGAACGGGTGTGCTTCTGAGCCTGCTGACAGCGGCCCATTTTAGCCGAAAGGATGTGGCGTAATGTTCGGAGGATATGTACGGCTGCTTTCTGTTGAACGTATGAAAATGGCGAAATCGCCCGTCTGGCTCCTTGCGCTCGTCAGCCCGGCGATTGCCGTCCTGATTGGTTTGCTGGCAAACCCGGGAGGGAATTGGCAGGTGTTGTTGTCTGCCATGCTTACAGTTCATGCGCTGCTGTTCATGCCGATGCTGACCGCCGTATTTGCATCTCTGGTCTGCCGATTCGAGCATGGGGGCGGCGGTTGGAAGCAGCTGATGTCATTGCCATTGTCCCGCACGAGTCTGTATGCGGCCAAGCTGACCATCATTATGGCTATGGTCGGATTGACCCAGCTACTGTTCGGAGGAGCGTTGCTGGGTGTTGGAGCTGTGCAGGGTATGAACGGACCGATTCCATGGGCCGTGATCGCTCAAAGTTTGCTCGCCGGCTGGGTAGCCTGCCTGCCGCTGGCTGCGTTGCAGTTGATGGTGTCCTTCCTGTGGTCCAGCTTTGCTGCACCGCTTGCGTTGAATTTCGTCTTCACCGTGCCAAATATTCTGGTCGCCAATTCTCAAACCTACGGTCCGTACTATCCATGGACACAGCCTTTATTGGCGATGATGCCGAGTGGAAGAGACAACTTTGGGGCGTTCATGGTGCCAACTGACACACTGTTGATGGTTATAATGGGTAGCTTTGTCGTATTTACGTTGGCGGGACTGACAGTATTTCGTTATAAAGAGATATAGTGCGGAATACGAGGACTGCAAAAAGCTCCTTATCCTAAATTAGGGTAAGGAGCTTTTTTTGCTGTGCTACAGGTTCGTGTTCTGAATAAGATGCTTACTCTATTGGTTTACACTAGGCCTGAAATGGCACGAATATTATTGCTGATAAGGTGGCAAGAGGCGTCGAACTTCGCTTGTTCCTCCGGACTTAGCTCCAGCTCGATGACCTCTTGAATTCCTCTGCTGCCGATAATCGCCGGAACGCCCGTGCAGACATCGGTGTGTCCGTACTCGCCGTCCAATACAGCAGAGACCGCTATAATTTTACCATCATCATTTAAAATGGAACGAGTAATGTACGCCAGCGCATTGGCAATACCAAAATAAGTGGCCCCTTTGCGGGTGAAGATCTCCCAGCCTGCATCCCGAGTTTTACGGGCAATGTCGTCCAGATCGACGTGGCTGAATCGTTCCTTATGCTGACGCAAAATGTGCAAGAGTGGCTTACCACCAATCGTGACGTGTGACCAGGCAACGAATTGGGATTCGCCATGCTCGCCAAGCGCATATCCTTGTACGCTGCGCGGATCTATGGAAAACACCTCAGAAAGCAACGTCTTGAGTCGGGATGAGTCAATGGAGGTGCCCGTGCCGATCACCTTGTTGCGCGGCAGACCGGATATACTTTGTACCATATACGTTACAATGTCGACAGGATTAGCGGCAATGACGAATATACCGTCGAAACCACCCTCCATAATCGCTGTTACAATCTCTCTGGTAATAAGCACTGCGTCATCCAGCACAGATAGGCGGTCTTGACCCGGTTTAGGGTTGGCTCCAGCCGTTATAATCACAACGTCCATATCCGTGCAGTCTGCATACGTGCCTGCACGTACCTTGGTACGTGTGGACGTAAAATCCATACAATGGGACAGATCCAGTGCATGGGCCAAAGCCCGATCATACGTGCGGTCAATCATCATGATCTCATCACAAATGGACTGATTAACCATTGAGTAGGCACAGCTCGAACCGACCATTCCCGCGCCGACAATAGCTACTTTCCTTGCCTTCCCCTTCATCTATGTTGCCTCCTCGTTCCAGCGAACGTTAATATGCTACAAATTATGCCTGAAATCCATTTTACGTTACATAACATAACATATTGCTGATCTTTTGAAAATATCCATTTTTTTGTCTCCATTCTGGAAAATTAAAAATGAACTGTAAATAGAGGTGTCTTTCTAGGATTAATTGTAGAATGAACGTAAATTATCAATACTTTTACTGGAAGGTAGGAGAGGACGTTTCAATTTATATTTAAGGTGACCGCTGTATAAATTATAACATGGACCATGTTGATGGAAGGAATGGTGCCATAGAAATCATGAAAGTGTGACATTTATGTGACGCTCTTTAAAGAGTCTGAAGGGTACATAAAACGAAAGTATTCTCTTACAATGTCGTTTCTTGTATTTCTACAAATATTCCGTTATGACAAAGGTTCTTAGCAGTCTGCAATATTAGAACATTTTTGCCAAAGGGTTTCCAATGGATTTCGCGAATTCTACATATACAAGCTAATTTCTTTCCATACCATCCGGGGAGGTAATGATTAAATGGAAGAAAGCAAATCGACGACGGAAGCAGCAAAGCAGTTGGGAATCGGGGCGAGTACCCTTCGTAAATATGCAGCGGCGCTGGAGGAGCAAGGGTATGTGTTTCAGCGTTCCGCGAATCAATCGAGAATGTTCAGTGCTGAGGATGTTGAGTGCTTGAAGGTGATGCGGTGGGCATTGCGTGAACAGCATATGACGATGGAGCAGGCGGTTCAGGTGGTGCTTGAGAGAGTGACCGCTCCCTTTCAAATGGAGGATGAGGAATTCCGCTTGCCACCCATCTCGGATGCTGAGTCACTGACCGCAACCTGGGAAGAAATAATGGCGGCGGCTGAGGGCAGGGAAGAGACGGTCATGCAGGCGCAAGCTGCTGCTACGGTTGAACTGACAGAGTTACAGGATGAAATGAATGCTCAGGAACTGTCAGAGGAACCCATGATGCAGCTACAGTCGCAGGAGGAGTTCCAGACTTTGGCATCTACCATTGAGTATAGATTGGAGCAAGCACCTGTATCCGTACAAACGCAGGAGTCCGTAGAGCCACAGGAACTGGCGCAGATGCAGGACATGGTGCAAAACGCTTTGTTGGAAATGCGGAGCCGTTTGGAGGAGTTGGAAGCAGAGCACAGCCGTTTGGTGGAAAAGAATATCAACCTGTCTAACCAACTGGAGGATCAAAAACGCTGGATGAAAGAAAGGATCGATGAGGAACGGGACCGGCAGTTAATTACGAATTTGCGTACCTACCAGGGCAGGCAACGAAAATCGCGCAGTTCGTTGTTGTCCTGGCTTGGTCTGACACCGCGCAGACGCAGAGAGGCATAACCAGCATCTTTTCTGATAAAGACCATCAGACCTTCCCGGTTCTGATGGTCTTTTATCGTGGATGGTATAATAACGGAATACAAGAATACGAACAAGCCGCATAAGAAACGTTGCTGCGGCATGTAGAGGAAAGGATATAAGTATGTTTGCTTGGTTGCGGAACGCATTTGAATCATGGATGGATTATCCGAAACAGCCTGGTGACTTGCTGAGCGGACGTTATGATGTTTGTTCGCTTTTAGGCATGGGGAGCTATGGTCTGACCTATCTCTGTTTGGATCGGCACAGCGGACAAGAGGTGGCGGTGAAATTGCCCAGACCGAGCAAACGGACGAAGGCAGTTCAGCTATTGCAGCGAGAGGCTCATATTATGCGGCAGATGGAACACCCCAATATTCCGAAGCTACTCGAAAGTGTCGAGCATTCGAACGGAATAGTTGTGGTCATGGAATACATCTCTGGCATGACGCTAGAGGAGCTTATATTTGAACAGGAGCGTTCCTTTACAGAACAGGAATGCGTTGTCTACATTTTGGAGTTAATGGAGCGAGTTCTGCATGTGCATGAACGGGGCTATATCCATCGGGATATCCGCATTCCCAATGTGATTCACCGCGAGGGGAAGCCTTACCTGATCGACTTTGGTCTTGCTCTGGCGATGGGAGAGCGACAGGAAGATGTATTTACCGAATCCATGCTGGAAAAGCGCGCACCCGAGCGACAAGATGTCGCCGTCTACAGCGATTTGTACGATGTCGGACATTTAATGCTTTTTATGCTGTATAGCAGTTACGAGCCTCAGCCAGATCAACCGCCAGCAAGCTGGCAGGAAGAATTGAAACTGAGTTCACCTGTGCGTCAAATGCTGGAGCGTCTTTTTCAGATTCGGCCACGTTATGAGAATAGCCGACAGTTTATGCAAGATCTGGAGGAAGCATTGTTGCTGCTTGAGGTTGACCCATAACGTTAGTCCCTAAAAATAAACAGGCATTCGCCGCAAAAATGGGGGAATGCCCCCCTTACGCATTTGACCAGGTCTACATACAATGATTCTGTAAATGAGCGAAGGGAGTGTTGTAAATGAGTCATATGTGTGGAGTAGGCGGTATGGGTTGCGGCGTAGGAGCATGGACCTCTGTAGGAGCGATTCTTGTTCTGTTTATTTTGCTGGTGATCATCTCTAAAACCCTGTTTCTGTAATTTCGGTCATAACCGATTTCCTGTAAAATGCACAGATGTTGCCCTGCATAACGAAGGGCGCACAACAATAAAGCGAAGGCCCTTGAGATGAGAAGGGTCTTCGCTTTATAGGGTTTGAAGGAGCCTGTGGCATGCTTCTTGTGGTACGCTCTATTCCGTCGCTACTTCTTGTTGTTTGGCTAAGAACTGGAGTAATGACGGCGTTTATCCTTGTAATATCGGTGCCCATTGTGGCTATTCTTGTAACCGTCTGAAGAAGAATGGTGTTTACGTTCACGTTCGTAATAACGGTCTGAGCTGCTGTATCGCCGCTTATGAGAATGAGAGGTGGAATGTAGCAGGCGGTGCAGTAATTGTTTAAGCATCGTCTAATCCTCCTTCTTACCCTGCCCAACTGACATAGACAGGTTTTTATAAAAAGGTAATACGCAGCAGCGTTAGAACAGGTTCCACTAATTTAAGATTGTAGGGACTTGGCCTGAAATTCCGCAATATCCTTGAACTCTTCTTCGAATTTACGTGAAATGCGGATATAAATCGGTAGTAAATCGCGATAAATATCCACGTGTTCTGCTACAGGTTTGTGCTGGTGAGTGGTACCGATCATACCGGACACAGCATCCAGCGAATCAATCCGTCCCAGCGCGTACAAGCCCAGAATAGCTGCGCCCAGACATGAGCTTTCCAGACTTTCGGGGATAATGACTTCCTGATCGAAAATATCCGCCATGAGCTGTCTCCATAGCTCCGAGCGTGCAAATCCACCAGTGGCGTGAATGACTGACGGTCTGTCGATGACTTCTTCCATGGCGAGCATGACGGTATACAAATTGAACAGCACACCCTCCAGAGCGGCGCGAATCATATGCTCTTTTTTGTGACGCAGGGACAGACCGAAGAAGGAGCCGCGAGCATTTGGGTCCCACAGGGGCGCACGTTCACCGGATAAGTATGGAAGAAAGAGCAGACCGTCGGAGCCAGGACGTACCTGTTCCGCAATTTGGGTCAGCACATGATATGGATCAAGTCCCAGTCGTTTGGCCGTTTCCACCTCGGAGGCTGCAAATTCATCCCGGATCCAGCGGAAGACTATACCTCCATTGTTCACCGGGCCGCCGATGACCCACAGCTTTTCGGTTAAGGCGTAACAGAAAAAGCGCCCTTTGGCATCCGTGAGCGGCTTATCAACTACGGTACGGATGGCTCCGCTGGTGCCGATGGTAACAGCGACAACTCCAGGTTTGATCGCATTCACACCGAGGTTGGACAAGACACCGTCGCTGGCCCCGATCACAAAAGGAGTCGTCTTCAGTAGGCCCATGTCATGCGCATAGGTCTCATCCAGCCCTTTGAGCACATGCGTTGTCGGCACCAGCTCGGATAGCTGCTCCTTCGTCACACCTGCAAGGTGCAGCGCTTCCTCGTCCCAATCCAGCTGCTGCAAATTCATGAGTCCGGTAGCGGAGGCAATCGAGTGATCCACGACATATTGGTGGAACAACCGAGCAAAGACGTACTCCTTAATGGAAATGAATTTATACGTCTGGGCCGCAACATCCGGTAAATCCCGTGTAATCCACATCAGTTTCGTTAGCGGTGACATGGGATGAATGGGCGTTCCGGTACGTAAGTAAATGTCGTGTCCGTTGTATTCATGTTTGAGCGCTTCGGCCCATTTGGCGCTACGGTTATCTGCCCAAGTGATGGAGGCGGTCAGCGGTTTGCCGTTCTTATCCACCGCCAGTACACTGTGCATGGCCGAACTAAAGGAGACGAACAGCACATGCTCGGCTGACACTCCGCTTTGTTTCATGACCTCTTGCACCGTCGTCACGACAGCTTTGAAAATATCTTCCGGGTCCTGTTCTGCCGCATCCGGCTCAGGTGTATGGAGCGGATAGCCCACATGGTGCTGGGCGGCAATATTGCCGTTTTCTTCAAAAAGCACCGCTTTGGTACTGGTCGTACCGATATCGACGCCGATCATATATCGGGTGTCTGTCATATTCAATCTCCCCTTCACTTACCGTTATTAGCTCATTATCGTTAAATTAACACACTCAGCAGCATAATCAAACCGAAAGCGACCAGGGAGAGGATGGTTTCCATAACGGTCCATGATTTTAGAGTCTGCGGAACCGTCATATTGAAAAACTCTTTAATCATCCAAAAACCGGCGTCATTCACATGAGACAAGATCAGCGACCCGGCTCCTGTAGCAAGGACGACCAGTTCGACATTCGCGCCGGGAGTAAGTGCCAGCACAGGTGCGACAATACCGGAGCCTGTCGTCATCGCGACTGTCGCTGATCCAGTGGCTATACGAATGAGCGCAGCGACCAGAAAAGCAAATACAATCACATTCATATGGGCTCCTGTAGCGACCGCTGCAATGGCCTGACCTACACCACTGTCGATCAATACCGTTTTAAATGCACCGCCGCTCCCGATAATTAAGATAATAGAGGCTGTTGGTGCCAGACATTCACTGGTAAAACGGGACAAATCCTCTTTCTTTAGACCACGTGCATAGCCTAGCGAGAAAAAAGAAAACACGGCCGCAATCAGCAATGCCATAACCTCATCACCAATGAATTTGAAAAATACAGTGAGCGGATGTGTATTGGCCGGGTCTACGATTTCAGCGACTGATCCGCTAAGCATTAGAATAACAGGCAACAAAATGGTGAACAGAGTAATCCAAAAAGGAGGCAGCGACCGTCCCGTCGTATTTCTGAACTGCTCGTCCAGCCTCTCGGAAGGTCTGACCATGATTCTTTTGCCGATCCAAGCGCCGAAGACCGGGCCCGCAATAATGGCGGATGGGATGCCCACGATGAGTGCATATCCTATCGTGCGTCCAATATTGGCGTTAAAGGCTTCAATCGCGATCATCGGAGCCGGGTGGGGTGGCAAAAGGCCGTGTACCGTCGATAGTCCTGCCAGCATCGGAATACCGATTTTCAGCAGAGACATATTCATTTTACGGGCAACCGTGAACAGAATGGGAATTAATAAAATAATACCAACCTCAAAAAATACTGGAATACCCACGATAAAGCCTACGATCATCATCGCCCAATGAACGCGTTTTTCACCAAAACGATCCATCAGTGTGGTCGCGATGCGTTCGGCACCGCCGGATTCTGCCATCATTTTACCGAGCATGGTGCCTAAACCGATCACGATGGCGATGGAGCCGAGCGTACTGCCGAGCCCCTTGGTGATGGAGGCAGTAACTTCATGTCCCGGCATCCCGTTAACCAGTCCGAGAAATACCGACGAAAGCAGCAGTGAAACGAAGGGATTCCATTTGAATTTGGCAATCAGCAAAATCAAAAGAATGACGGTAACTAGCGCCCATATGAGCAGGGACGCGTTATGGCTCAAGCCGAATAATGTGTTCATGAAGGTATGCCTCCTTATTCATATATGTGTAGCTAAATGTATACTTGTCGACAACTTTAATGTAAAAGAGAACCGCGCCAGCAAGAAACGCATGAAGCGCGGTACATCGGCTCTTTGTCACGCATGTTGCGGCTAGGACGATGTCTTTCTGTAGGGAGACAGGACGCTGTCGTTAACCGCGTTGCGGGTATCTCGGTAATGATCCTCAATAAATCCCGACAACTCTTGAGCATTCCCTTGACTTAAAGCGTTTGCAAAGGTTCGATGTTTGTGAATCGTGACTTGTGATTCTTCGATGTTGGACGCAAATCGTTGTTCTGTCGCAGCTAACATGACCGTCAGGATTAACTGTCTCATACCGTTCCAGGTATGAAGAATACGGGTATGGCCTGCTTCCAGAACCAGAGCCTCATGAAAATTAAAATCCTGAAGAGAAAATTCAACAACATCTCTGTACTTGAGAGCGACTTCCATTTTGTCAATCATCTGATTCAGAACAGTCACCAATGTGGCATTATCACTATGTACATACCTTTGTACAACAAAATGCTCAATCAGCATTCGCACATCGAATAGCTCCTCCATATCACCGGGTGTCATGCCGACGACAACCGCCCCCATGCGCTCCAAACGGATCAGTCCTTCGCCCGAGAGTGCCTTCAAGGCTTCACGCACCGGAGAACGACTGGTACCAAAATCGGCACCAATCTGATTCTCAGATAGCACAGTACCTGGCGTCTGAATGCCCCGTATAATCTGAAGCCGGAGTTCACAAGCAATCCTTTCCCCAAGCGATGCGCCCTGTAACCAGGTTGTTGGATATTTCATAGGATACTCCTATCTTGGAAATAATTTTGCATACTGGTATACAAGTTATGGAGTATTATATACCCCGTTTAAGATCCTTGTAAACGGTGTCAGTTGACATCGGTTCCATTTCGCTGCTTTTAGCGTTACAATAGAAGCAGAAAAAAGAAGCAGTGAAAAGTGGAACGAACACGGAAAAGAAGGAGACCGTTTAATGATTATCATTAAAACCAAAGAACAAATTGAAAATATGAAAAAAGCTGGAGACATTTTGGCTGCTTGCCACCGGGAAATTGCCAAAATGATCAAGCCAGGCATTACGACACTGGAAATCGACGCTTTCGCAGAATCCTTTATGAAGAAGCATGGCGCAACACCGGAGCAAAAGGGCTATAACGGCTACCAGTTTGCAACATGTGGCTCACCTAACGATGTGATTTGCCACGGCTTTCCGAATAAGACACCGTTGAAGGACGGGGACATCGTGACGATCGACATGGTTGTGAATCTGAATGGCTGGCTGGCAGATTCCGCTTGGTCGTATGCGGTAGGTAATGTGTCTGAGCAGGCGCAAAAGCTGCTGGACGTTACCAAGGAATCACTGTATAAAGGGATTGAGCAAGCTGTTATCGGTAACCGGATCGGAGATATTTCCCATGCGATACAAACCTATGCGGAAGCGGAAGGCTTCTCGGTCGTACGCGAATTTATTGGGCACGGCATCGGGGAAGAGATGCATGAGCAACCGCAGGTTCCACATTACGGACCGCCGCACCGTGGACCACGCTTAAAAGAGGGCATGGTCATTACAATTGAGCCGATGCTCAACACAGGCACATACCGCAGTAAAATTGACGCGGACGGCTGGACCGCACGTACGTTGGACGGCGGCTTGTCTGCGCAATACGAGCATACGCTGGCCATTACAGCAGATGGTCCGATTATTTTGACCCAGCAATAAAGCAGGCATCCATCGGTAGCATACAGACTAACGGGTTGAATGAGCTAGACATGTTACAGAAAAAGGGGCTGTCCAGAGGACGGTCTCCTTTGCTATAAGCATCCGCTGCATGTCCGTTCCAGTCCCAGGCATGTTCAGGCAGATCGAATGCTGTACACTGCGAAGACAGAGGGACGCAATCGAGTAGCTCCTTTTTCCGGAATGCATAATGTAGACCTGATAGACCAAAAAGACCAAAAAGACACGGCTCCTGTTAGGAGAACGTGTCTTTTTGGTCTATACAGCAACATGCGAGCATGCATGTTAAAAACCTGTTTGTCAGATGCGAACTTCCGCCTCGTTCGGAACGAACTGACGATATTGGAAATACATACGAAGCCGCCAGTGTAACAAGGTCCCGAAGGCTAGGATGAAAAATAGCCCTGCTGTCTGCGGAATGGTAATGTAATGCTGAATAAATTCATGCAACAGCAATCGGATGATCAGCAGGCTGATCAGGATAAAAAAGAAGGTACGTGAGCGTTGCACGAAAACCAGCCCTTCTTGCAATTCAAATTTGGTGCTGCGGATCAACGGGTAAGAAAAAATAAACCAGCCGACCAGAAAAGCGCCTAGCGCCCAAAGCCAGGGAACCCGTACTTCCGGCACCACAAACATCATAAAACCGGTGCTCATGCCGAGCGGTGGGATGATGATTTTTTTGGCATTAATCGGGCGATGACCTGTCTTCATACGGATGAAAATAGCCGATATAGCGATTAAGATCATACCGAAGGTTGCGCCATATTGCAGCAATGGGGTGCTAATATGAAACATGGACTGGCCCCCTCTATAAGGAATATAAGCGTTATTGGACAGACTGCAAACCTTTTACATTATAGCACATATGCAATGGATATATTTAGTTACAGTCTTTCCTTGGGCAAGCGGATTATACGCCTCTTGGTGGTAACGGGTCCTATAATTAGGTCTCTTTCATACTTATGCGAGTTCCTTTGCTTGTACCTCTCCTTGAGCTGATTTTTTCTCCTGACGCATGATATAACCCATGGCTGCAATAATAAGGATAAAGGCGATCAGTGCGAGAAAAGGAATGGTGATAAAATCGAACCAGTTCAGGTAATCCTGTTCACAGGATACTCTGCCGCAGGAAGTTGAAGTTTGCGCAGCTGCTTTGGCGGCTGCATGGATGCGCTGAATGATAAAATGATAGGCCGAAATCGCGCCTCCAATGATAGCCAACGGCATGACGTAACGACGTATCCCCGAATCTCCTCGAAAATATGCAATTCCGAGCAGAAGGGTCAGGGGATACATCAGAATGCGCTGAAACCAGCACAGCTTACAAGGCTCATACCCCAAAATCTCGCTGAGATACAGACTGCCCAAAGTTGCCACACAAGCTACAACCCAGGCGGCAAACAAAGCAATATCCGTTTTTTTAAACGATCCAATCATAGTAACGCTCCTTTTTTAATTCAAATGAGAACAAAATGAACTCACCCGTGTCTTGTCCCATCGGCAGGCATATGCCGATATGCATGTCTTTATCCGTATTGTACTGTATTTTGAGTGCAGGGTCATACTTAAACATATTGACATCATTCACTATCATTTTTATAATTGCAGTAGTTTGGGAAGTTAATGAGGATTCAAGTTAGATATATATTAAGAAATTAGGAGAGTGCCTAGAATGTCGAGCAGTCCAAAAAATGAAACTCTATCTACTATTAGTGAAAGACACGCGGTAAAGAGCTATGTTAAGGATTTTAAATTGCCAGAGGAAGATTTGGAGGCTATTTTGACTGCCGCGATAGAAGCTCCTTCCGCTTGGAACCTTCAACATTGGAAATTCCTTGTCATCGAAAGCGAAGCGGACAAGCAAAAATTGCTACCTATCGCCTACAATCAGGGTCAAGTAGTGGAAAGTTCCGTTACGATTGCTGTATTGGGTGATTTGGAAGCAAACCGTAACACCGTCATTTATGATCAAGCGGTAGAAGCAGGCGCACTGCCAGCGGAAATCCGTGACGCATTGGTAGGTCAAATCAACGGCGCGTACCAAAACCCGCAAGTAGCTCGCGATGCCGCCATCCTGAACTCTGCTTTTGCAGCACAAAACATTATGCTGGCTGCTAAATCTCTGGGCTACGACACTTGCGCAATGGGCGGTTTCATTCCAGCACAATTGATCGAGCAATTCAATATTCCGGCACGTTACCTGCCAACCCTGCTTATTAGCGTAGGTAAGGCACAAGTACCAGCACGTCCATCAGGACGTTTTCCACTGTCTGAAGTTGTTGTAAAAGGTAGCTTCTAAGAAGATTTGTGAATGTAAAAGGGTGTTCCTGCAACCGTTCGTGGTTGGGGAACACCCTTTTTTACGTCGTGTTAGGCTGTCAAAAGCCTTTTGGTTAGCCCTTTGTTTAGTCCGAGCGTTTGGACACGAGATATACCAGCTCCAGCGTCAGGATCGGTAGAAAGACAGAAGCCGGATAGGCCAGATAACGCGGCTCCCATTGCGGCTTGAACTTATCCTTAAAGCGCCGAAGCCCCTGAAAGCCGTAAAAATGTCCCCCGTATTGAAAAACAAGTCGAGCCAGCTTTTCCTCGCGCAATGCCTTTTCACTTTGCCCTACCTGGGACAGCGGTGCCATTCCCAGATTAAATGTCGTATATCCACTCTCCTTGGCCCACTCAATGACCCGTGTGAATAAATAATCCATCGTGCCATTTGGCGTGTCAGGCAAGTGGCGCATCAGGTCAATGGAGACCGTCCGTCCATGATCATAGGCAGGGGCCATCGTAGCGAAAGCGATGACCTTCCCTTCAGAGTCCTTTAGCAATGCAATCGGAGCCAACTGAAGATAGGGCTCTTTGAACCAGCCGAGTGAATATCCCTTCTCCTTGCGCCCGTCCAGCCAAATATTCGAAACATGTCGCATCTCCTCAATCAGTGACGCCTCTAGAGGAGGTTGGATGATTTCGAACGAGTAGCCATCGCGGTCAAAGCGGTTTTTGGCGCTGCGTAGCGCTTGATTGCTTTTGCCCGTCAGTGTAAAGGATTCCAGCGGCACCAGTGCTTCCTCGCCCAGTTTGAAAAAGCGATAGCCGTTCTCGTGATAGATGGACAAATACTCCGGTGATGCCTGATAAAATACAGCCGTTAACGCATACCGATCTGCGAACCGCTGAAATTCCTGAATCGCTTCACTCACGCGTTCTTTTGGACCGAGTGGGTCACCTAATACAATCAGTTTGTCCCGACTGCGAGCATAGGGAATGACGACCTGTTCATTTTTGGTCCAATACAGATATTTATCGCCCAGAAAAAGCATGTGGGAAACGAGATTACCACCCTGTCGTTCCAAAAATTCTTTTAGCTTATCCAGCTCCTGCGCGTCGGGTAGATTGCTGATACCACGCTGAGGCCGAAGAAAGAAGTACACCGTCAGGAATACCCATGCCAAAATCAGACTAAACACGGCAGTAACTCCGTAATCGCTGCGGTTCATAAAAAAGTCCAGATGGACCTTGGCGTGCAAATGGCGCATAAACGGAGTATTGGAGCCTGCCCCAATGATAAAATAAGCCCCAGTTACGAGTAGAGATAATCCGCCCCATATTAAAATATTGTGCCGATTCAGTGGTGCACTGACCCGATAAAACCGCGAGCGCGAGATCCATAGCATTAACGCCACGAATAGTAGGAATAAGGCTTCTTCAAAATCCAGACCTTTAATGAAGGTGAAAATGGCGCCGGCCAGCAGCAGTATCAATGTCAGTCGTAATGCTCTGCGAATACGCAGAGAGATTCCGTGGGACAGGACGACAAGCATAATCCCGATGATGACTGAGATTTCATGCGACAAGCGCATGACGGGCAGGCTGAGCAAATGCTCAGCAAAACGGAGCCGATATAACAGACCTGGCGTAGCTGCCGACAAAAGAAGCACCACGCCGGAGATGAGTACCAGCTTACCAAGCGCCCATACTCCTAGATCTGCCAAAAACCGGAATTGACCAGGCCAGCCCCATACCTTCTGCCACGCATTAAGGGAGTAGTCCCAGCCGGTCTCAGCTAGCTGATTCAGGCGCTCGTTACGCGGAATCATTTCCAGCGCGGCTAATACCAAGCCGATGAGCCACGGGATGATGTAATAAAAGACACGAAAGACCAGCAGCACAGCCAGTGCCCGATCTGAGTTGGCTCCCGCCATTTGCAGCCCGAGCAGGGCAATGATGTCGAATGCCCCGACCCCTCCGGGTGCAAGACTGATCAACCCAGCAATCGCGGCTATCACATAAATGCCGAACACAGCATGCATCGGCAGTTCATGGAGCAAGTGCGAGCCGATCCATGCAAAGGTAAGGCCAGCTAACAGCCACTCCAGCAGGGAAGCACTGATGGAAGCGGAGATGGTGGACCAGGAAAGCTGTCCTTCTCCCTTGTTGAACCATGTGGAGTACCGTTTGGAGCGCTGCATGATCAGAAATAGCGGCAGGTACAATGCCATTCCCCACAGCGCCCAATGAAGCCACGGATGAGCATCCAGTACAGGCTGTACCGGATACAGATGGACAATGGCTCCCCAAGCCAGCAAAGATAGTCCGGTAATGACGACTGGCGAAAGAAATACGACCGCAGAGGTGATGACACCCAACGGCACCCCGCTTTTTTTATACAGCACTGTGCGAAGTCCCGCTCCTGTAAAGCCTGCAAAACCAAAGACATTATTGAAGGTATTGGAGATCCAGGCATAGCGAAATGTCGTTCCAGGCTTGACCTGAAGCTTGAAATGATGCCTGATTACGTAATCGTATGCGCTCATAGCCGCCACGGCAGCTAGTGAGAACAAGCCAATCTCGATCAGAAAGGTGGCATCCATTCGCCGCAGCTCATGAAGCATACGCGCCAGATTAAAGTCTTTTAGTTCTCGTCCGGCCTCCCATATAATAAAAGCCAGTACAGCCAGTGGTAGCAGAATACGTGTCAATCGTTGCCTGTAGACGGTCATCACGAACTGTACGATTTTAAAGGATTGAATCGGTTTGTGATTAGATTTCATAGATTCACCTGCTTGGAAAAGAATGAGATGTACACGGAATGAAGTGCTTAGATTTCATGCCCGATGAACATTACTATATATTATACCTGTAATAATCGTTTGAATAACAACAGAAGGGTTACGAAATGGGGTTTCAGTTTGATTGCTGTAAATAATTCCAATATAATAATGGAAAACCTAGTGAATTGCTTGGCAATGGAGCTGAACTGGACATGAGTATATGGGATCGTAATCTTTTTATACGTCGCCTGGAGCTGATATGGCCTCCAGATGCTGACAAGAGCCAATATCCGTTTAACTTAAAAGCCTTACACCAGTGGAATGAACTTAAATTCCATCCTTCCGTTACCTATATTATTGGAGAAAACGGTGTAGGTAAATCGACGCTTATGGAGGCAATCGCGGTCGCGTGGGGATTTAATCCAGAGGGCGGTACTAAAAATTTTAATTTTTCTACACAAGCCACGCATTCCTCACTGCATGAGCATATCCGGCTGGTGAGAGGGATAGAAAAGCCGAGGGATGGCTTCTTTTTCCGGGCGGAAAGCTACTATAATGTGGCGACTCATATCGACGAGCTGGATCGCGAAGGTGGAGGCCCACCTATTCGAAACTCCTACGGAGGCAAATCGCTGCATGAGCAGTCGCATGGCGAGTCTTTTTTTGCTGCCTTTGTGCATCGGTTTGGAGGACAAGGATTGTATATTTTGGATGAACCGGAGGCTGCGTTATCGCCTTTGCGCCAGATGGCCATGCTTGCACGGATTCACGAGCTGGTGCAGCAGGGCTCACAGTTTATCATTTCTACTCATTCCCCCATTTTGATGGCGTATCCAGATTCCATCTTGTATCATCTGACACATGAAGGGATCGACATCCGGACACTGGAGGAAACCGATCATTTTATCATCACCAAGCAATTTCTGAATAACAAGGAAAAGATGATACAGGAGCTATTCGAAGATCCACAATAGGGATCGTAGGGACCGCCAGACCGTTCCAGAAATTCACCCTGGTCGTTCGTATGAGAGGGACAACATCGCCATTTCAGGTTGTTCCTTTTTGCTGTCCTGTCAAAGGAAAGATTCAGGGTTATCGGAAGTATTTTATGATTGTTATTTGTCTCTCGCTCTATTAATATAATGAAGAGTTTTGCTGAAATGGTTGCAAAATAAGATTTTCGTATACGAAATAAAGAACCTGAGGAGGACAAAACGCAACATGTCAGATTCACAACAGTTGAAAATGGGACCGCTGGTCATTTTGATGATTAATATGTTTATTGCCATGCTGGGAATTGGCCTCATTATTCCGATCCTCCCTAAGTTTATGAGCTCCTTGGGAGGCAGTGGTGAAACGGGTGGTTATTTGGTTGCTGTGTTTGGCTTAACCCAATTCCTGTTTTCGCCGCTAGCGGGAGAATGGTCCGATAAATACGGACGTAAAAAAATGATTATTATCGGTTTGGTAATCATGACGGCTTCTTCTGTATTGTTTGCTATTGGGGAATCGTTGACCACATTGTATATCTCCCGTTTACTGGGTGGTGCAGGGGCAGCCTTTATGATTCCTCCGATGATGGCCTATATTGCTGACATTACAACGGTCCACAATCGCGGTAGAGGAATGGGGCTGTTGGGTGCCGCCATGTCTCTTGGCTTTGTGATCGGTCCTGGTGTGGGCGGTTTGCTGGCAGATATCTCGATTCGTACGCCCTTGTATGTTTCGGCGGCCGTATCGGGCGTAGCTGCACTGATTTCCTTGATTATGCTACCCGAAACCTTATCACTGGAAAAACAGTTGAAGTTTCGGAATGTCAAGGCCAAACGGGACAATGTGATTAAACAGTTTGCCCTTTCTTTCCGCAAGCCTTACTTTATGCTGCTGATTATGATATTCACCTTAACCTTTGGACTGACACATTTTGAAACGATGTTTCCTTTCTTTGTGACGGGGAAGTTTCATTATAATGAGCGTGATATTGCTATCATTATTACCGTAGGTGCACTGGTCGGAACCGTGATTCAAGCTGTGGTAATCAGTCCGATGTTAAACCGTTTTGGCGAAAAAGGTGTCATCATCGGTTCCTTTCTGTTTTCGGCGATTTCCCTTGTGCTTATGCTGCTCTCTGGCAACTTTTATTATGTACTCGGGGTATCGCTCATCTTCTTTACCGCTACGTCGTTGCTTCGGCCAGCCATTAATACTGCTTTATCCAAAATGGCGGGGGATGAGCAGGGAGTTGCAGCTGGCATGAACAATGCTTATATGAGTATTGGTAATATTCTAGGACCTGCGCTTGCGGGTACATTGTTCGAGGTGCATATCAATTTGCCATACATTTTTGGGGCAGCCATTCTCATTCTTAGTTTGGGTCTGGCTGTAAAATGGAAAAGCAGAGATACGCAAACCACAGCGGTTTAATGTTGTTCTTTTCGTGAAATTAGTCTCTTTTGGTGTGAACTGTGACGTTCTTGTGAACCGCAGATGGCGCCGAAGGAGGCTATTTTTTTTGCATACATCGCGAAACGTTAATGAAACGACAGAATCTTGGGTAATAATGCATGATGAGTTTACAACAAGACAAATAGTAGAGCTAAAAGCCAGATAATATGTAAAAAAACAGCTAGAAGGAGATGAGAGCCGATGGAAGAGCGGAATGAGCAGTTATTTTATACAGGAACTTATGCGTCTCGTCAGGAAAGAGGAATATATGTATGTGCTTTGTGTGTGACCAATGGTGATCTGCGCATTGTTGGAGGTGTGGAAGGAATGGAGAGGCCTTCTTTTCTCGCTCTACACCCGGATGGGACGAAGCTGTATGCTACCAGTGAAACAGAAGGAGGCGAGCTGTATGCGTATCAGGTGAATGCCCAGACGGGGGAATTACATCCTTTGGATCGAAAAGGGACGGAGGGAGCGCATACTTGCTATGTTTCCGTAACAACCGATGGACGATATGTGCTGGCTTCTAACTATTCAGGCGGCAATGCCGTTGTGTTCCCTGCGACGGAAGCAGGAGGATTAGGAGACATGTCGGGGCAAGTTCAGCATACCGGCTCAGGTATTCGCCAGGACCGCCAGGATGCGGCACATCCGCATTCGATTATTCCAGATCCTTCAGGACAGTATGCCATGGTATGTGATCTGGGACTGGACCAGATTGTGGTATACCGTTTGACAGAGGATGGAAAACTGGTGACCCATCGTGAGACAGATTTGCCACCCGGTTCTGGACCGCGTCATCTGGTTTTTCATCCTTCGCGTCCATATGCTTTTGTCGCCAATGAGTTGAACAATACAGTCGCTGTGTTTAGTTATAACGAACGTAATGGTGAGCTTACATTGCTGCAAAGCCTGTCCACACTGCCAGAAGGCATTATAGATGTAGAAAATACAGCAGCCGATATTCGGATTACGCCCTGTGGACGCTTTTTGTATGTGTCAAACCGCGGCCATGATAGCATCGTGCTATACCATGTCGATCTGGACAGCGGCAAGCTGAAGGTGGTTGAATGGGTGGAAACCTTCGGCAGCACACCGCGTAACTTCAACATCTTGTCCGGTTATCTGGTAGTAGCGAATCAGGATGGAAACAACATCGTATCCTTTGCCATCCATAGTGAGGATGGACGGCTGACCCGAACGGGATATGTGCTGGAGGTTCCTTCACCTGTATGTATTGAACCTGTTCGCTAATCGGATAGCATGTGGCAAAAGAGTACGATATAAGTGGATGAAAAATAAAACACGGCGCTTTGTTTCCCATGAAAGGCATGGGCCAAACGCCGTGTTCAGGTCTTGAAGTGGTCTAAAAGCTATTTGCTGCTATCGCCAGCTTCTACCGCTACTGTTTTGGCATGATTTTCTGTATGTTTGTAGTACAAACGGAACAGGATATCCTGATTGTAGTTACCGAATCCGGTACCGAACAGGGTAACCCCTCCAACATGCTGGGCATCATCCAATATGGCAATGCGGAATTTCCATTGCTTCTGATCAATCAGCACTTGGCTTAAAGTCACGTCGGATATTTGCTTGCCATCCATAAAGGTACCTTCGGAGGTAACGCGAAGTCTTTTAAGGAGACCATATTGATTGATAAAATCAGGCCACCATGCAGGTGTGTATTTACCACGGTTATCCCCGAAATCCCCTGGGCTGGTCCATGTACCCAAATTCACATCATTTAGGAAAAAAGTGATATCTGAAGGCCAATTATCATTGGTAAAAGGGGCCTCGGATGATAGTTCCATCGAAATTTCCAGTTCCTCAGCTTTTTGGCTGGACAGTAGGAAATTTGGCACCTTATAATCCATATATCCCTGGCTAAACCACAGAATTTTGGAATTGAAGCGCTCAGGGTCCAAGAATGAACGAGGCTCATCGAATTCACCAATGATCTTTTCGACGGTAGCCAGTCCGCAGGTCGCCTGTATTTCAAAATCTGTAAAGTGTCCGACAGAAATCTCCGTCTGATGGAATTGTCGTACATCCTGCTGGTAGCGTGGCATGGCGATTTCAATTTTGTCTGTAGCCAGTGAGCACACTTTCTGTACCCCGCCTCGTCCAGGCAGCATTTTGGTCGAAATAATGGACGCTCTCTCCAGTTTCTTGACATGCATCGTCATAATCGCACTGCTGAGCCCCAACGCTTCCGCCAGCTCACGTATATTCATAGGCTTCTCCGCAAGCAGAACAATCATGTTTAGCCGAACCTCACTGGCCAGCGCTTCATAAACGGGAAGTGATTTTTCAGAAATGTCCAGTTGCATAGTTCCTCCAATTCTAACGCACATCATAAATTGATGGTAGTTTAACATATATGGATTTTTTTCAATAATCATACATAAAAAACGATATGATTTACATTTATATAAACAATATACCCTTTCCTTGATCACTGGCACAAGCCTAACCCCTCAAAAAGCCGGAAATTGTTCAAAAAACAGGACACCCCATGAACTCTTTCTTTGTTGTTGGGATGTCCTGTGATGGTATGTGATTTGCAGGGTGGATATGGGATAGAGTCATGTGCCATTGGTGTTAGGACCGGATATGTTCTTCTGCCAAAGAAGAGGCAGCTGTTTTATCTTTATCTGCTGCGTGTACATCCTGATGTTGAGAAGCATCTGCCTTGATCAAGCCGGGGTGACCAACATAAGGACGATCACTGCGCGAGCGGCCTCGGGTAAGTCGGAAGCCAATCAAGAACAGCACAAGCTGCACAGCCAGTATGTAGGGAGACGCTTCCGGTCCGATCCATTGAAACAGAGCGACAGCGGCGATCACCATGCACAACAGGCTTGTTGGAAAATGGGATGCCGTCACGTCCAGATCATTTTGCCTGCGCAGGGTCATCAGCCGGTATACATACAGTAGGGCGATCAAGCCGGAAACGAATCTCATCCATGCACACCCTATGAGCCATGAGGCAGATTGTACAGTGTCGGGCAGACTAACATCGACATGGCTGGAGGCTATCAGTTCCACAACCAGCCTTGAGACCAACCAGACGATTCCTGCCAGCGCCAACGGACCAGCTGCTGGACGTAATAGCTTCCACAATGCTGTTCCCCAGCCCGGAGCATGAGATTCCAGCAGAACCAGACGCCGTTCCTCGATGAGTTTGTTCATTTCACGCTCCAGTGATTTGAGAAGCAATTCTCTGCGGAACGTATCACATTCCCGAAGGGATGCTTGAACCTGCTCTTGAAGGTGAGGGGTCAAATAGGGAGCAGCTTTGGCTTCCTGAAGAGCGTGGATGAGTCCGTTCTGGTACTGCTTTTCGCTGTTATTGAACCCATTCTGGGTAGCGGTTTGGAGACAACCAGCTAATCGTCCATAGATACGCAGCGATTCCTGTAATTCTTCCAGCCGCTGCTGACGCGAATTTCGAAGCTGGGCTGCACTGTGAATATACAGCCATACCAGCAAAGATAACGCCAGCAGGAAGGCAATCAGACCGGGTGAGATATATGCGGCTAACGCCGCGAAGTCCGTCGGGGACACCCGCAATCCCTCCTTCCATTGTTCTTTCTACACTATTGCACAGACTACACAGGCATTTCAAGGGCTTGTATACCTTTGACCAGGATATATGAAGTATTTTTTGGTAAAATAGACAAGATACAAGCAGGAGGGTAGATTCGGTATGGATAAAAATATAAAAATTGCAACAGAAGATCATGAGACATCGAATCGATATCTTGCACGGGTTTAAGCTGGAGATAAAACGGATAAATAACAGTAAGTAAATTATAGACAGGAAGAAGGCATATTTATATGAAAGTTATTATTTTTGGAGCAACTGGAACCATTGGTCAAGCGTTAGTAAAGGAAGCAATCAAGCGCAAGTATGAAGTGACAGCAGCGGTCCGCGACCCCCAACGTGTGACGGAGCGAAGTGAATACTTGACGGTGGTTCAAGCAGATATTCTAAATCCGAATTCCGTTACGGAAGTGGCCAAAGGGCACGATGCTATCATTAGCGCGTACGGTCCCAAGTTTGGAGAAGAGGAAGAACTGCTCGAAGCGACTCGTTCTTTGCTGGAAGGAACCCGGCGTTCCGGCGCGGAGCGCATACTTGTCGTTGGCGGAGCGGGAAGTCTGAAAACAGAAAACGGTGAACGCCTCATGGATACCGCCGAGTTTCCGGAGGAAGTGAAGCCACTGGCGGCTGCCCATGCAGATGCACTGGAGCTGTACCGCGCTGCGGATGTAGACTGGACCTATTGTAGTCCTGCCGGAATGATTGAATCGGGAAAACGTACAGGACAGTTCCGTATTGGCTTGGATCATTTGGTGGTTGACGAATTAGGCCATAGCCGTATCTCGGTCGAAGATTATGCGGTAGCCCTGATTGATGAGTTAGTAGAAGGGGAATTTGTCAATTCCCGTTTTACAGTCGGGTATTAATAAGCAGGGATAGCCATATGGGAGGCGAAAAGCATGTATATGGTGACCGCCGAAGAAATGCGGCAATTGGATCGGTACACAATTGACAGGCTGGGTATCCCGGCCCTTACCTTGATGGAAAATGCCGGGCGCGCGGTAGCTGACGAGGTATTGAAGCTATGTGCCGAGAGAAGTGGGAAGAGCAATGGCGGCTTCTCAGTAGGCATTGCTGATCTAGCACGTGGGATTGAGCGTGCTGAAGTGTTAGGGTCGCAGTGGGCAGAAGAGGTTACACACACAGGGCCGGGGGATATACCTGGACATGGCGGTGTTATACGGACAGAGTCGTGGAGTCAAGGACGACATGACTTACGGGAACGAGAACACTGGTATATCCTCGTAGGTAAAGGCAACAACGGTGGTGACGGACTGGTAGTAGCCCGCCATCTAACGGATGCAGGGCTGCGCGTCACCGTTGTGTACGTCGAGCCGCCAGACACGCTGCGCGGTGAAGCGGCTGCGCAGCGCGACATCATCGCGGCTCTGGGTATCCCGGCTATCCTCTATGGCCGGGATACCCTCGACCTGCGCGGCGCCTCCGGCATCGTCGATGCCCTGCTGGGCACGGGCACGCAAGGCCCGCCGCGCGAACCCTACGCCTCGCTGATCCGCGAGGCCAATGCCAGCGGCGTGCCGCTTGTGTCGGTAGACGTGCCTAGCGGCCTCGACGCCGACACAGGTACGCTGCACGAGCCGTGCATTCGTGCGCGCGTCACCGTATGCCTCGCCTACTTGAAGCGTGGGCTCGTCCAATATCCGGGCGCCGGGACTGCAGGCGATGTGGTGGTACGCTACATCGGTATTCCACCCGGCCTTGCCCGTGAGTGTGGCGTGCAGCTGCGGCTCTTGACCCGTGACACGCTGCGCGCTGCACTGGATGTGGATGTAAGCCGCAGCCGCGTGCCGGACGGGCACAAGGGCACCTACGGCCATGTTCTCGTCGCGGCCGGAAGCCTGCGCATGAGCGGCGCGGGCTTGCTGGCCGCACGTGCAGCCCTGCGCATCGGCAGCGGCCTTGTCACGTGGGCGGTGCCCGAGGCGTTGTTGCCGCGCGTCATTGGCGCCGCGCCGGAACTGATGCTCGCTGCCGCAGCAGCAGGCGGAGACGGCGAATGGAATGCCGACTCCGCAGACGAGCTGCTACAGCTCGCGCAGGTACGTGATGTGCTGGCCGTCGGCCCCGGCCTCGGCCGCTTTGCAGGGGACACTGGCTGGCTGCGCCGCCTGTGGGAAGAATACGGCGGTCCGCTCGTGCTTGATGCGGACGCCTTGAACATCCTCGCCTCGGCGGGGCCTGAGCTGGAGGCTTGGAAGCCGAGAAGTGCGGCGGTCGTACTAACGCCGCACCCCGGTGAAATGGCTCGTCTGCTGGGCATACCGACAGCAGAGGTGCAGCGTGACCGCATCACCCATGCCCGGGAGTACGCCCGAACACGTGGGGTCACGCTGGTGCTCAAAGGAGCGCGCACTGTCATCGCTTGTCCCGACGGAACAGCCTACGTCAATACCACAGGCCATGCTGGGATGGCGACAGGCGGTGCGGGCGATGTGCTGACAGGCATCATCGCAGGTTTGCTGGCCCAGGGTCTGAATGCTGCGCAGGCAGCAGCCTTTGGCGTGTATCTGCATGGTGCGGCTGGAGAAACAGCCGCACGTCATCGCCAGCATCCTGCCTCTGTGATAGCTGGCGACATTATTGAAGCCCTATAGGCCATAGCAGCAGTGGCAGGAGGAAGGCCAGCATGATCTGTAATCCATATTCACGGTTCAGCCAGTACCTTCCTCCATAATACAGGAGTGTAATCCCTGCACCTGCTATGCCGTTGCTCCATGAAATGCCCGTTCCGGCAGGCGACATCAAAGAACCTAGCAGGAGAAAGACACTGAATCCTGCAGCGAGGTATAGGGTGAGCTGCTCGGGCTTACGAAGCCAGGGTAAAAGATCGCGTAGCGCATCAGCGGCAAGAGCGGCAGGAAGGGCAAAACCATAGGCCCACAGCTGCGCGGTCAGTTCACCACTATTGCCTGCTATAGTCAGAGGAATTCCTGTTATTTCCTCTGTCAGATAGCAGTAGACCCATAAGAGACCAAAAACCAATCCTCCACAGGCCAGTTTATTCAGCGCATAACAACCAAGCTCCATCCGCCAAGGCATTTTGGAATTAAATTCATTCCAAGGCTGTCTCATGTTGCGACTCCTCCTCTTATCAAACTCGGTATTCATAACCAATCAAGGAATTTATTTTCAATTACAATCCGCTTACCGTTTACGACACTTCAGTTTACGTTAGCTGTGTATCATGTTCCTAAGCAAAATAAAGATTGCGGATAGCCGCGGTACGGAAAGGCGGGGATTGCATGATACAGGCGGTTATTTTTAATCTCGAAAGTACATTATTAGACCCCGGAGGACGAGGCTTAACCCAGGGAATGCGTGACATTTTCAGATGGAAAGGTATACAGGTAACTGAAGAACAGGTATCTCATGGGCGAGGAATGCCGATCCGGGATCATATTGCGAATGTGCTGGGACTTTCAGAGGTTCGGAAAAAATGGCTGGAGTGCTTTGGTGCGCATCCTGGCAGAGCGGATATTGAGCATATTTATCTTGAGCTTGTCCCTGTTCTCCGCTCCTTGATCCAAGGGGCTGAGCCTGCTATCGGTATAGACAGGGCGCTGCAGGAGTTGCAGGATCGTCGCATTCAGTCAGGCGCCACTGCATCCTGTCCGATGGAAATGCTCAGTCACAAGTTTACGCCTGCACAGTCACCCTATACGTTGGATTGTATGGTAGCCCCTTGTGAAGTTTCGCAGGGGAGGCCTTATCCGTGGATGATCTATGAAATTGCACATCGCTTGCAGGTATTCCCACTTAGCGATATTGTGAAAGTAGGAGATACAGTAGCCGATATGCAAGAGGGACGGAACGCCGGTGTATGGACGATTGGTGTGTTGAACCATAACGAAAGCGTGACGACCGCAGCTCAAACGACCAGCCATGAAGCGGATGACAGAGTGGCTGAGGAACGGCGCAGACAGAGTGTATATGGTTTGAAAAGGGCAGGAGCCCACATCGTGATGAACTCGGTCGCTGACTTGCCGCGTATTTTGCGTGAAATCGAAATGCTCCAGCATACGGGAGGCTATCCTTCTTATACGAAACAGGTGAAAACAGCCGCGCTACCTCCATCATAAGAACAGGTATGAGTCTGGAGTGCTTGAATACACACTTCTAGGTTATATGTATGCACCTACTCGGATAAAGGTGAACTCTGCTTGGCTTTCAAAACATAAAAATGGAGCACTCGCTACGTTTGCGAATGCTCCATTTTAGTTTACTCCTTTTTGTCTGTTGAACTGAAGAATTTATGCGATCTGAATAACTTGAACACCCCAGGCTAATCCTGCGCCGAAGCCAGCCAGGACGACAATATCACCAGCTTGAATTCGCTGCTGTTCCATAGCTTCCGCGAGCGCAATGGGAATAGAAGCAGCTGACGTATTTCCGTATTTTTCGATATTTATAAAGAACTTATCCAGTGGAATTTTCAACTTAACTGCCGCATGTTCAATGATTCGGATATTGGCCTGATGCGGAATGATCAAAGCAATATCATCTATGCTTAATCTTAATTCCTCCATAACTTTAGTCAGCATAGATTCCAGAATGCGCACCCCAAACTTGAAAACCTCTCGTCCATGCATTGTAATAGGCCCTGTGACGGGGGAGATCAGCATGTCTGCTCCACGTTCTTCCGAGCCAAGCAAGGAAAAAGACGAGAAAGCACCGGGATGAGATTGAAGGACAACAGCACCTGCTCCATCTCCAAATAAAACGGCGGTATTACGGTCCTGCCAATCTACGATTTTGGAGAACTTGTCTGCTCCAATCACCAGGACGTTGTGGTATGCACCCGCCTTCATCATGTCACTGCTGATCGAGAGGGCATATACAAAACCGGAGCAGGCTGCCGATAAGTCGAATGCAGGTGCGCGGCTTCCTAGCTTTTGCTTGACCAACATGGCCGTGGAAGGGAAAGCATAGTCAGGGGTGGACGTTGCCACTACAATAAGATCCACATCTTCCGATGATAATTGAGCACGGTGTAAAGCATGAGTTGCAGCCAGGACGGCAAGATCAGAGGTTTCTGCGGATGCTTCTGCGATATATCGCTGACGGATACCTGTTCGCTGAGTGATCCATTCATCGGATGTATCCAGAGATGCGGCTAATTCCAAATTGGTGAATAGTGATGCCGGTACATAGAATCCTGCACCCGTAATAGTAATGCCGTTGGGCTTGAGAGCTGATTGCATGAACGTTTCCCTCCAATAAAATAATCACACAAAAGACCGTAAAGACCAAAAAAACCAAAAAACAATATGGATAAAAATATAACACAAGCCAATTAAAAAGGAAATATGTAAAAGAGCAGCCCGCTGTGTGAGAATCAATAATCATTATGAGGCTTGCTTATATGGGTATTCAGTGCTAATATTTAGACACAAAAAACCCAAAAACGAATTCATAGAGAATTACACAGGGAGGTTACAACGCTATCGTGTCACTTACTAAACGCCGACTGCAATTTTTGCATACATTAGTGGAACTGTACCAAAAAACAAAACTACCTATTCATTATGAGGCCTTGGCTAAATCATTAGGGGTTAGTAAGTGGACGGCCTATGACATGCTGAAAGAAATTGAAAAGCTCGGGTTTATTACGCGCAGCTATGAGGTGAATACCAAGGTAACCGGACGTTCACAGGTTGTATTTGTACCTACAGATAAAGCTTCGGATTTGTTCAACCAGTCCCGGAATGAATTAGTGGATCTGGTGGATTGGAAAAAAACCGTCGAGAATATCTCGGGACTGCTCAAGGATTTGAACAATACAGGTCCCAATGAGGCGGTCCGAAAAATTTGGGCTGAAATTCCTGAAGCCAGTGTCAGAATCAATTTTTGCGCCTATATTATAGGGCTGCTTTTGATGTACTTGAAGAAGCTGGGAGGTAAAAGAGGTCCCTGGATTCAGCAGATTGTCCTTACAGCGCCAAGCAAGGAAATGGGCATGACCATGTTTGTTGGCACTGTGTTGGGTATGGCCTTACAAACGATGAACGATGAACTAGGCCTTGAAATTACGGAGCTGGTTTCCCGTTTTCTGCAATCCATTTCGGATCTTTCTGACGAGGAAAAAGGGTTGCTTTCCGATTTTCTAAGCGAGGCTTTTCATTTTTGAATATAACAGGAATGAGTCATTTGTGAGGAGAGGAAGCTGGCCTCCTTACGTTTAGTTTTTGGGTCTTTTGTGTGTTTGGACGCATGCAGTAAATACATGTAAAGGGGTTGCGTATATGCCGAAGGTAGGATTGGTTTTGGGTGGGGGAGCAGTCAGAGGACTTGCTCATTTGGGGGTACTGAGAGCGTTCGAAAGACACGGGATTCAGGTCGATTGTATCATCGGTACGAGTATGGGCGGCATTGTTGGCGGACTTTATGCGGCGGGTGTTCCTACGGATGCTCTATTGGATTGTATTAAAAAGACACCTAAATACCGCCTGTTGGATATCGGCATACGCCATCGTGGTTTAATTGGCGGTAACAGCATGAATACGGTGGTGAATGAGCTACTGCAGCAGTATGGACAGCATACGCAGAAGATTGAGGATCTTCTTATCCGTTTTGAAGCTGTTTCTGTCGATTTACTGGAAGGCAAGCAATTCATTTTTGAACAAGGTGATTTGGTGACAGCACTGCGGGCTACGATGGCGTTTCCTGGCTTATTCGCTCCTGTGATGCATGAAGGCAATATGCTGGTCGACGGAGGGGTATTAAACAATTTGCCTGTAGAAGAGATGAGTCGGGAAGCAGATTGTTTAGTAATTGCTGTTGATGTGGCACGGGGACATGAAAAGAAGCCGCCGCGAAATATGGTGGAAGTTGTATACCGCTCTTACAGCTTGATGACCGCCGAACGAAAGCATAATAGTCTCCGGCTAGCAGACGTTGTTATTCGCCCTGAAGTCGGACATATTGCGGCGTTTGATTTTACAAAATGGCCTGAATGCGTCGAGGCTGGCGAGGAAGCGGCTGAATGCATCATGGATGAACTGAAGCCGCAAATAGCCAATCATGGGCAATCAGCACAGATGCATGTTTAGTATGTAAAGAAAAGAAGTGCCTCTTAGTCGACACGCACGCATAGATCATCTGCCACTGATCCGCTCCAGACACATCTTGTATTCATCTGTTGAAAACGCAAATGACCCGTAAAAGAAACGCTTTTTCAAAGGTTCATCTTACGAGTCACAATTCATCATGCATGGGTAATCCCTTTTTTACTATTCAGCGTTTTTCACCCGGAACTGGTCAGCATGTCGCTGCAGATTGTTTGATAGTGTGGTCAGATTGCGGGCTACTTCGGATAGTTCTTTTACCGCTAGGGCCTGCTTCTGAGCGCTTGCTGATACATCTTCTGTCATTCCGGCAGTCTGCTGTGCCGCGCTGGCTGTGTGATTTAAATGTTGATCTACGCTGTGACGTACCTCTTGCATCTCTGCCGTCAATTGAGCCAGATGTGCAGCTAACTCCTGAACTTCCTGTGAAACCTGGGTGACTTTGTCAACAGACTGTAGACATACCGAAATTTGTACTTCTTGTTCATTGACGGTCTTTATGTTTTCATCAAATTGATCACCCATTTGCTCAATTTGCTCAACAAAGCTTCTTAAGATTTCATCGATTTCACGAATCGATATGGCGGATTGCTGGGCAAGTTGTCCCATTTCATGAGCGACCACAGAAAAACCCTTGCCAGCTTCGCCTGCACGTGAGGCTTCAATAGAGGCATTAAAGGACAAAATCTGCGTCTGCTTTACGATGCCCTGTACCTGCTGACCGATGTTAGCCGCCTCGCGGGATTTTTCGGTTAACGCGTGTGACATGCGCTGCATCTGCTTGATACGCAAGGCGCTTTCTCGTCCTTTCTCTAATAACAGTTCATGCTCACTAGCTACCTGATTACGAACCTCATTGAGATGATGGGCCGTATCCGTAAATTGTTGCACATGGCTTCCGACTTCATCCAGCGTTTGTCCTAATCGATCAGATTGTTGAACCGATTCCACCGCTTGATCCGCTTGGTTAATAGAGACATCGGCAATTTGCTGGAGTGTACGGGACAGTTCCTCAGTCTGGTGGAGTGTTCCTTCCGTTGTCACGACGATATTCTCCGATGCGTGCTGGAGTGTGCTTGAACTGCTTTGAATATCCACAATCATATTCGACATGGCTTCCACCATTTTGTTCGTCAATTTGCTGATTTCGCCTAACTGATCATATGTTACTTGCGACGATGTAACCGTAAGGTTGCCGTCGGCTACTTGCTCCAGTGTATTTTTAATAAATCTCACCTGACGCAGTATCCGTCGGGTTACCAGCATCATAGCCGCAATTGAGATGATCAGAATGATGGAGATAACAGGGATAACTAATCGGTAGGCCTCAGGCAAGGTATGTTCGTATACTTCAGTCACAGAGGACAGGGATCTGTCGATTCCCAAATATCCAATGATGGTTCCATCGGTATCCTTAATGGGAGTAAAGGAGGAAAACATCGTCCCCCACTCAGGGTCCGTTGTAATATCTGTAGTTACCGTTTCCCCTTGTTTTAATTTCTCTTCCGTTTCTTTAAGGGTAAAACTTACAGGAGTTCCGAATGGACTGTAGTCTTTGTCGTCCCATGCGGCTCCATCCACTGTAATTTTCCACTCATTTCCAACCCGATTGTACATATAGATGTACAGGATTCCAGTTTGCAACCTGAGCGTATTTAACTCGTTCCGAAGCTGCTTATACTCGCTGCTTTGCTCAGATGAATTAGTGTTTAAGCTCTTGACTGCGGACTTGTCCAGTAACTGTGCCGTGTTCTTTGCCAGCGTTTCATTGTTTAGCTGCATGGTTGATAGAGAAGCATTTTGGATAGATTGATTGGTCGTCCACAGAACAATGACGCCAATCACTATTAAAGGAATGAGCAAGATGAAGTAGAGTTTGGATTGTAATCCCATTCTTTTTTTAACGCTGCTTTTCATAATATGCTCCTTACTATGTTTTTTTCACCTTCATATATATCGTGTACAAATAGGAAAATATGAATAGTAATTCAGATGTTTCATGATTTTTTTGCGTATTTGCGTAAATTCTCATGAAAAAAGCCTTAGCCCGGTAAGTACCGAGTTAAGGCTGTATCTTATAACTTACAAATCGTCAAATCCGTTGTCATCTCCGACCTTGCCATAATTGCGTGATTTTGCTTCAAAAAAGTCCGTTTTTGTCGCATTTAGCGCTTCGTCTGAGAATGGTTTAATCCAAGGCATACAGTTTACATCTACGCCTTCGTACGCTTTGTCCATACCAAGCAATCTCAGGCGCATATTTGCCATGTATTTGATATAATCGCTCAGCTCGTTCAAGTCGATGCCGCGAACCTCTTTGAGCGTATAATGCGCCCAATTCGTTTCCAGCTCCACAGCGCGGTTAATCATACGATAGACATAGTCCGTATTTTCCTTGGTGTTCAGCTCAGGGAAGTCAGACAATAGCTGCTTAAACACTTCAGCAAAAAAGTAGCAATGCTGATTTTCATCACGTTGAATATACGAGATCATTTGGCTGGTCGCCATCATTTTCTGATCACGGGCCAAATTGTAGAAGAAAGCAAATGTACTGTAAAAGAAAATGCCTTCCAGAATCAAATCGGCTACCATCGCTTGGAAAAAGGTTTGCGGGTTCTGCTCATCGCGGAACTCCTGGTAAATATCCGAGATGAATGTGTTACGCTCCAGCAGGACAGGATCGTTTTTCCAGTATTCAAAAATTTCCTTCTGTTCCTGATCTGACACCAAAGAAGACAGAACGTAGGAGTAGGACTGGTTATGGACCACTTCCTGCTGCCCGATAATCGCCGAAATAGCTTCCAGCGAGGAATCGGTAAAATAGCGTTTTACATCCCCGACAAACATCGTTTGCATGGAATCCAGCACAGCCAGCAGGCCGATGTTAATTTTGAAGGTGCGCTGTTCTTCGGCATCCAGCACAGGGAACTGGGACGCGTCCTTGGACATCGGAATTTCATCTGGAATCCAGTGGTTCAGCAGCAGTACTTTATACAGTTTGTACATATGCGGCATCCGAATATCGTTCCAATTCAAAATACCGGAGCTTTCGCCTTCAATAATACGGGTAGAGCGATTTGGCGCTTCCGTGTTAAAAATCTTCTGTAACTGCATGAGAGCTTCTCTCCTTTAGTTTAGGATGCGCAGCTATCACATTCTTCAATCGTCAGTGCGCGGCTGCGTACATAATAGGTCGATTTCATACCTGATTTCCAGGCATGGATGTGCAGCTCTAAAAATTCAGTTGCTTTAATATCAGGCCGTACATACAGGTTAAAGCTTTGGCCTTGGTCAATATGACGCTGACGTGCAGAAGCCATGTTGATCGAAGCGTGTTGATCCAGCAAGAAAGCTGTCTTGTAGTACCAGATGGTTTTCTCGTTCAAGTCCGGTGCTGGGTTAGCGATCTTGTAAGTTGTTTTCTCTTCATAGGAAAGCAACTCATACAATGGATCAATGCTGGCGGTAGAGCCTGCGATGATAGACGTGGAACCGTTAGGCGCGATGGCGAACAGCCATGCGTTGCGGACACCATTTTGTTTGACTTCTTCTGCAAGCTCGCTCCACTCGGACGTAGTGACAAATTTGCCTTCACGTGTACCGTCCGTATAGCCACGGGAAGTGAAATAGTGCCCGCTAGACCAGTCAGAACCCTCGAATTTCGCATAACGGCCTTTTTCTTTCGCTAGCTCCATGCTGGATTTGACTGCCAGGTAGTTAATCTTTTCATACAAATGATCGTTATAGGTTACCGCTTCATCGGATTCCCAACGGATACCTTCCAGTGCGAGTAGATGATGCAGTCCAAATGTACCCAGACCGACAGCGCGATATTGGCTGTTCGTATATTGTGCTTGCAGCACTTCAATGTTGTTGATATCAATAACATTATCCAGCATACGTACCTGAATCGGTACGAGGCGATCCAGCACACCTGCCGGAACCGCACGAGCCAGATGGATGGAGTTCAGGTTGCAAACAACAAAGTCGCCAGGAATTTTGGAAATAACAATGCGTGTTTGTCCGTCCTTGGTGACCAGTTCTTCTTTTTCCACTACAGTTGCAGATTGGTTTTGCATAATTTCCGTACACAGGTTGGAGGAATATACCATACCATGGGCGCGGTTCGGGTTGGCCCGGTTTACCGTATCACGATAGAACATGTACGGTGTACCTGTTTCCAGTTGTGATTTCATCAGGCGCTTCATGATGTCGATGGCAGGCACTGTAATACGAGAGAGAATGGGATGCTGTGACGCCTCCTCATACTTTTCGCGGAAGGTACCTGAACCGAAGGTTTCATCATAAAAATCTTCCAGACCCAGTGGACGACCGTTGTCATCTTTCCAGCCCATCACCTTCTTCACTTCATGCGGACAGAACAGATTCCATTCACCACGTGCTTCGACCCGCTCCATGAACAGATCGGGCAGACATACGCCGTGGAACACGTCATGTGCACGCATCCGCTCGTCACCGTTGTTCAGCTTCAGGTCAAGGAACGCGAGGATATCCTTATGGAATACGTCCAGATATACGGCAATTGCACCTTTGCGAGTACCCAATTGGTCTACGCTAACAGCTGTATTGTTCAGCTGACGAATCCACGGAATGACGCCAGAACTTGTATTTTTATGTCCACGGATATCGGACCCGCGCGCCCGTACTTTACCGAGGTACACGCCGATGCCGCCGCCCATTTTGCTAAGACGGGCTACATCCGTATTGGAGTCGAAAATACCTTCCAGGGAGTCGTCTACGGTGTCGATAAAGCAGCTGGAGAGCTGTCCGGCCACCTTTTTTCCGGCATTGGACATGGTTGGTGTAGCTGCCGTCATGTACATGTTGCTCATCGCCCAGTATGCTTCCTTGACCAGCTCCATACGCTTGTCGGCAGGCTCTTGGTGCATCAGGTACATCGCGATGATCATGTAGCGTTCTTGCGGCAGTTCCATTACGCGTCCATCAAAATCATTGGCCAAATAGCGCTCAGACAGCGTTAATAGCCCGATATAATCGAACAGCAGGTCATTTTTCGGCAATATGGAATCGCCCAGCTCATCAATCTGCTCCTTGGTATAGTAGTCGAGCAGTTCTTGACGGTAAATTCCTTTTTGGACCAAATCGGTAATCAGCGGATAAAAAGCGCCGTAAGGCTCGTCCGCATAGGATTTGTAACGTCGGTGAGTAGCAGCTTTTTTATACAAGGAAGTGAGCAAAGCACGTGCAGCGGCAAATTTCCAGTCCGGTTCTTCCTTACTAACCAATTCAAGGGCAGCCATCGCAAACGCGTTGCTGATGTCATCCCCCGTGACTTCGTCCCGGCGCAGCTTGCTAGTTACACCGCGAATGAGACGATCTTTATCCAGCTTGTCCAGCCCGCTGAGTACACGGTCGGCATATACGGAAATGCGTATTTCATCAAAAGCCAACTGGCGATTGTTTGGTTTGGTTACGAGTTGTGGCATAGGATTAATTCCTCGCTTTCCTGATTTGGAATCATACTTGGGAATAGCATGAAAATGATCATGATGAGAAGATAATGGCGAAAAAAGCGATGGTCAGACAGCATTTGGGGGCTGTATGTAATCCAATAACATAGAAATAGCGATGCACCTGCCAATGAAGGGGGAAAAGATGGTTCCCGTACGATTTATCGGCTACATCACTATATTTAGACGTGTTATGAATATTTAACCCAACATATTGTGTGTATAAACTTAAAATTTCAAATAAGTGCAAGGAGTATTATAGCAACATTCGAAGCCATACGTAAAGGAAAAGGAATGGAAAATCAAAATATGCAGAGAAGTCGCGGGCTGTATTTGAATTGAGGCAGTTTGAACGGTACAATGAATGATAAAGATGTTTCCTACAGAAACAAGCAGCATACATATGAACTTTTTTTGTGAAATAAGGTTGCTCGTTCTATCGGACTGAGGTTTTAGATTTTTAAAGAAGTGACGATTTTAAATTAAAAGGAGGAACTTGGCGATGGCTATTGCAGAAGTGACAGTGATCCCGATTGGAACGGGGAGTACAAGCCTGAGCGACTACGTTGCCCAGATGCAAAAAGTGTTGAAGACGCAAAAAGGAATTACCTATGAGCTTACCTCCATGAGTACGATTATTGAAGGTTCGTTGGACGATGTGTTCACCGCCATTGCTGCGCTGCACGAAGCGCCATTCCTGTCTGGAGCTAAGCGTGTTTCCACCTCGGTCAAAATAGATGATCGCCGTGACAAGCCTTCCTCCAGCCACCAAAAGCTCCGTTCCGTCGCAGAGAAACTATCGGGCACCGCGACAGGAAATGTTACCGAACTAAATCCAAATCCTAGTTGAAAAAGTTGATGTAAGTGATTGATTTTTATGTAACTAAGAGTATAATAGTTTTTGTTGTCAGTTACACTGACCTGCTGGTGTAGCTCAGGGGTAGAGCAACGCACTCGTAATGCGTAGGCCGGGGGTTCAATTCCCTTCACCAGCATAGCTATAAACTCAAGCACAGCGCGGCTTCCAAGCTTTTGGAGGGCGCGCTTTTTTGTGGTTTTGGACAATCTTCTACGCTGAGGTCTTTTTAGTAGGATTATTATGCTATATATAATTAGTTCTTTGTTTTGTTTCATGCTAAAAATCGAATTCTTACATTAGTTGCATAGTATATTGACAGGTGGTTAATTTTGGTGAAAAATGAAGTATGTTTTTAAAAATTATGGAAAGTTTATGCGAAGGGTGGCTATGGCATGAAGCATACACCTACGATACGAGCAGAATTAGACAGATACTTAAAACAAGAGAGCATGAGTCTAACGCAATTCGGGCATATAGCAGGCATGAATAGGGGAATAGTAAGTGCTATTGTGACGGGGAATAAGTCTATGTCTGTTAACCAGCTTGACCTAATTACTGAAGCTATGGATTTACCGGAGGGCTACTTTTACGACTTATTTATAGAAAACTACATCATCGACACTCCCCCGAATATGAGACGAATCGAGCCGTTTTTGTTTCGCTGTGCGGAGTTGGACAAGCTGGATGCGATCCGTCGAGTGGTGGGAAGCATTATGGACAACGTACTCTATTCGCCTAAACTATTTGATATAGCAGAAGTACTATTAGCACAGGGACGACATGAGGCTGCATTGCTGCTCTATGAGGGCGTAGCTGAAGCGGAGAAGTACCAACATTCTGAACGTTTAGCCATCTGTCAATATCGTATATTCACGATTCAAGTTGGAGACGATCAAAGTCGCAATCTCAGTGCAGCTACGATATTTGAAGCTTTTGTTGAACGCCTAGATGAAATAGACCAGCTTGATGCATTGAAGGACTTGGCTAATGTGTACAGGTCTTTGCGTAAATGGAACAAGGTAGATGAAGCGGCGAAAAAAATGAAGCAGAAAGCGAAAGCTCAATATTCGTTAAAACATCAACAAGAGAGTCGAGAGCGTGATGAGTCTGCCAAGAAGCTAAGTCGCCCGTTGTTTGTATATATTTCATATGCCGATTTATTGTGTGCAAGTGTCTGTGAAGCCCAAGGCGACTATCAACAAGCTCTAGATTATACATACACCTACGCTAATCTAGATTGGGTCAAAGAGACTGACGACGACACTCAACACTGGGTTAGCTTGTTTAAAAGTTGGGCAGAAGGTAATACTTACGTATATAAACTGTTGTCAGGAGATATAAGTGTGCTTCAAGATTATGTTGAATATATTGCAGTGACATCAGCCACTAACGAGAATGAGAAAATCTCAAAACTGTTGAATGTTATAATTTCAGCAAACCAATATAACATAGATGTGGAAGGTATACTTCAACAATTTGAAGCCGAAATAAACGCTTTTGCACAACAGCAACCATCATCAGATGATATGTATACCCAACAGGTGATACCGGATTATATCGCGTGGTTTGGTTACGAGTTAGCTTATTATTATTTACATCGAGGCTCTTACATTGATGGTTTTAAACATTTGATGTATGCAATGGTAAGTTATCATACATTAAATAATGAGACTAATTTTATAAACTGTATGGGTTTGTTTTTACATTTTCGGGATTATGCGGTTTCAGAAACTAAAGCAGCATTTTTAAATTTCATTGAAAAGGTGTGGATGACCAATGTTAAAAAAAATGGTACTGCTGATCATCGCGGCTAGCTTTTTGTTTATTGTTACTGTGCCGGATCAAGCCCTTAACCACCACAATAGTATTCAGCCTTACGTTACCATTGGAGGTGCTTAAACGTAAGCAAAGCAAATCCCCGCTAACCTTAACTGGTCGGCGGGGATTTTTGTTGAAGGAATTACTACATCGTTCACCGAATCAATTATCAAGGTGATCAGCATGAATCATACATATAAAGTGTCAAAATCGGATATAGAACTGTTTGCAGCTACATTAAGCTAGGATCTGTATTTTAAGACGATATATACCATCTTTGAAATTGCACTGGATGTGGGTGTCCAGTCCATTTCTTATTTAGTAACAATAGGGGTTCCAGTCCTACTGCTCATTTTTTTAAATAGTAAGATGGCAAGAAGTAAAGCTATGCTTACAGCGGCAAAACCCAGCCAATTCAAATATAGGACAGATGTACGACTGATGACTAGCCCGCCTAATCCAGATCCCAGTGCAAAACCAAATTGGATGAACGAAGTATTTACGCTAAGAGCAATGTCCGGATTTCGAGGCGCCAGAGTAACCAGATAAAGTTGCTGGGCCGGGGAAATACTCCAAGTTGCTAACATAAAAATCATTAAAACCAAGATTAATACCAAGAGATTGACTCCGGCTAGAGCGAATAAAAGAAGAGTCGCCCCTTGTAAGATGAGCCCGAGACAAATGGTAAATTTCGATCCCTTTGCATCTGCCAATTGTCCGCCCACTCTTGATCCGACAAAGCTGCAAATGCCCGCCAGGAACAGAACACCGCTAATTTCTGTCATGGAAAGAGAGGACGTGGCTTGCAAGAAAGGCGTAATATAAGTAAACAGTGTAGAATAGCCGCCGACATAAAATAACGTAATAACCAAGGCCATCAGAATGGTTGGATTTCTTAAAATAGAGAGCTGCATTCTGAGGGTAACCTTTTCTTCTTCTTTGATTGCCGGAACTTTTTTATAGATGATAAGTAATGGAAGAACACTTAATAATCCGATTAAAACAAATAGCACTCTCCATCCAAACATCTCACTAAAAAATGTGCCCATGGGAACACCAAGCACTAGCGAACTGCTAAGCCCCATCAAAATGATACCGATGGCATTGCCCCTTTTTTCTTTTTCAACGAGTCGTGTCGCTACTGCCATGGCTACAACGGTAGCGATTCCTCCGCTAGCCCCTTGGATAATTCGTATCCATAGTACTGTTTCATAAGCAAGATCTACAAACATAAGTCCGTTGCTGGCAATAAACACACCAAGGGTGGTCATTAGTAGTTTCTTGCGATCTGCATTGATCGTTAATGCAATCAAAATCGGAGCGACAATGGCCGCGGCGAGAGCAAACACAGTCACCAATAACCCAGCTTCTGAAGTAGATACTCCCAAGTCCACAGCGATCATCTCAATGACTCCCGTAATAATATATTCAATGGTTCCAATCAGAAAAACAGCCAGTGCCAGGACATAGATGATCCGCTTATTTTTCAATTTACCCCACTCCGCCTTCTTCAGTTATCTATTTATAATGGGAATTTGTATTTCTATGAATTGTGCATCTCGTTCTGGAGTTAACGGTAAATATAGTTCCCTACCTAATTCGTTTTCCTTGATCTGATAGTTATTTTTCTCAATCCATTTAGCTAAATGAACACAGGCCGCACCATCAAATTTTGAATTTGAATGAAAAGCCATTGTAGCCATCATCGGTTCAGGAGGAAGAGTCCGTAGCCGAAACGGTTCTGGAAATGACCGCAGCTCACAGGTTAAAAAATAACCGACTTCAAACTCAAACTCATCCTCTTTTCCGTCGATGTCTTTCCACAAAACAACCTGAGGGCCTTGGATCAGCTGGCGAATTTCCGTTGTTAATAACTGATCAAATTGACGAAACAAATCCGGAATGTCCTCTTCTTTCCCGCATGTTTTCTGATAAAAAAACGATTGAGCACCATCTGCTTTGACTCTGATTTCTTGACCCGTTTCGAATTGCCCCTCTTTTTCTATAAGCTGCATCCGCTCCTCAATCCTGACGAGTTTGGCTTGTTCCGTATCGATGATATGCTGGATTTCGCTTCTTTTCAGCTTAAACATGCCTTGAATATTCTCCAATGAAATATCTTCCTGAAGCAGCTGTTTAATTTGGGGCAATGTAAAACCCAATTCCTTATAGATTAAGATTCGGTTGAGCTCAAGAAGCTGATCTGCGGAATAGTAACGGTAGCCCGTATCGTAATCCACTTTTCTCGGCTTAAGTATGCCAATCTGGTCGTAATAACGCAGTGTTTTTAAGGAGACCTTGCTTAGCCTGGAAAATGCACTGATTTTGAACAAAATATCATCTCCAATCTATAACATAATGTGAGTATACAGTTTCCCGTGCAGGGGAAAGTCAAGGATGTGAATGCTTTTCCTTTTTATAGCTAAGACCGACTGCCATCCTTGTCACCACTCTATGGATTTTGTTGGTTCAAGCCTTAGTAATTGAGTTAATCTATCTATTGAAAAATCCTTCTAAAAGATGCTTTTATTTATTCGAGAAATTTCTCTCATGCCGATTGTAGCACTAGCTATGACCTAACTGTCCTTTAGCGAACAAAAGGATGCCACTTATCACGGCATCCTCTAGATATTCATTAATCTATCCTGAACTGTACCGGAACGCACTCGTAATGCGTAGGCCGGGGGTTCAATTCCCTTCACCAGCATTCAATGAAACTCAAGCACAGCGCGGCTCCCAAGTTTTTGGAGGACGCGCTTTTTTGTTGGAGTGAGCATTCTTCTCCCAATCAATTCATATTATAACTACAATTGCATGTGTCCTTAGCTTTAGGCTTGTTATCTCCTTATATCTTACAAAGGAGACATCTGCTCAAAATATCAAACGGTGAAGTTAAGTAAATACTCTAAATAAGATTAAATCCCCGCAAACCTTAACTGGTCGGCGGGGATTTTTGTTGAACAATCTAAGGAACGGTGTGTTGAAGATCGTACAGGAAATTTAGGCTTTAACTGGTTCAGGTCTTTTTAATTGAAGAGGAGGAGGTATTAGCCAACCCTTTTCTTTGTTCATTTTTAGAATACGGACTCCCAAAGCAGTCTTAGTTAGATGATATTTCGCAAATAAAGCCCCGATGTCTTCTCTAATGGATTGACCCATAGCTTGGCTGCAAGATGTCAATCCCACAGAGGTATCTAATGCGATTTTAGCTGCAATTTCGGGATCAGTAAACCTTGCACCAACCGGGATATCCTCAAGTTTCACAGGGGGTCTTTCAGGCAAAATAGGAGCTGGGGCAATTCCATTATCAGTAAGCATTGCGTCGCATTCTTGAATTTCCAGTTTAGCTTGATCAATAAGATCATCCAGTACTTTTTTGAGTTCTTTGTCTCCTGCGTGGTTTAAACATGCTTGGTAAAATGAAACGCTGCCTTTCGCTAACGCTGACAACTGCCACACACTATAAATTTCTCCGTAATGCATGGGCTCGTCTTTTGGATTCCCGCTTAGGATACCCATTATAAAACCACTCCTTGTTTATTTTAATGATGTACAAATTTATGATTCCCAGTAGTAAAGAATTAATGTGTGTATATGAAATAAGTTCTATTGGGCATGCTAAATACGTATGTTGAAAAAATGAAGATAATGGTTGTTGTTGCATTAATGATTTCATGTTTTGAAGCGTATATAAAGTCGCTCTGCTGGCTAATCACCGGCAGGCTTTTTTTGTGTTTTGAATTAAAAACGGATATTTGAACCATAATAAGACAGCCTGTTTTATTCCAAAAGTACAGAGGAGCAGATGAATTGAAAAACAAATGGCTGTTGGCATTGCCGTTAACCTTGGCGCTCGTTTTTAGCATGACTCCGTTAGTAGTCGCGCAAGCGAAGGTAGGGGAGGAGAAGGATTCTACTTGCCTAAGTTCCAAAATGGTGCAACTGAAAGGCGATATGCAGAAGGTATGGATCGACCATACGATATGGACGAGGAACTATATTGTCAGCGCCATATCTAATCTTCAAGATCAGAAGGACGTATTGGACCGGCTTTTACGGAACCAGCAAGATATAGGCAATGTGATCAAGCCTTATTATGGGGAAGCCGCTGGTAATAAGCTGACTGATCTTCTGAGGGAGCATATTCTAATCGCAGGGAAAATTGTAGCGGCTGCTAAAGCGGGTAATCAGGCGGATGTGAAAAAGCTAGAGGCGGATTGGCGTACAAACGCCGATGATATCGCCAAATTTTTAAGTGCAGCGAATCCAAACTGGCAGTTTAAAACACTACAAGATATGCTGTATACGCACCTTCAGTTGATTACGGAATTAGTCCTTGACTATATCAAAGGAGATTGGAAAGCGGGTATTGCATCAACCGATAAAAACGAGATCCATATGATTCATTTAGCGGACATCCTGACAGAAGGCATTGTCAAACAGTTCCCTGGAAAATTTTAAGTGAGCGCTATAGCTGCAAAGCAGATTAGCTTTCTATAATCACCCCAAAGGGTGGTATAGAAAGCTTTTTTATCGGTTTAATGAATCGTTAATACAACTATGAATGCAGTCGGTATGTCGAACCGAAATACGTTCTCCCACAAGCTCAGTTCTATTGATTCTATTACGAAGCACTCGTAATGCGTAGGCCGGAGGTAAGGTGGTTAATGAATGAAAAATTTACAATAATCCTATTTTATTTCAATAATCTTTTTAAAGGAGGAAATTATATTGTCAGTTCTACAAGTTCTTTTTATTAGGACCTTTTTTACCAAGAAGCCGCCTCGAAACGTATTCCAATACATATACTTAGAACATAAATATATGAAGAACTAGTTTTCGAGAAAAATAGGGAAGTTGCTTTTATGTAAAATAATATTTTCTTAATTTAAAATGTAGAATGGAGGGAACTTCTTGTGCCACGAGCTTCAGTTATACTGCCAGTTTATAATACTGTGGCTTTTGTTTGGGAAGCAATCCACAGTATTTTAGTTCAAACCTATTCCGATTTTGAATTAATTATTATTGATGATGGCTCAACAGATGGATCTGCTTTTCTTATTTCACAGATAACAGATCCTAGAGTGGTTAAAATCTTTCATAGTACCAATCAAGGTTTGGTCGCTACTTTAAACGAGGGATTCAATAGGGCAACTGGTGAATATATCGTTCGTATGGATAGCGATGATATTTCTACGCCAGATCGATTGGATGTGCAAATATCATTTATGGATCAAAATCCTTTAATTGATGTATGCGGTGCTGCTTTTACTACTTCTAGTGGAGGAGTACTTAAGGTGAATCCGGCCAGTCATGAAGAAATTAAAACATGGTTGTTATTTCATTGCTGTATCTGCCATCCTGTCACAATAATACGCAATAGCATGATACATCGGCTAAACATTCAATATGATAGTAATTATCCTCATGCCGAAGACTACGAAATGTGGAACCGATTAGCTTCACAGGTACAAATAGCGAACCTCCCCATAAACTTATTGTATTATCGTCAACACAAAGGACAAGTGTCCAATCAACACAAAGCAATACAAGACGCCACTGCTCGGAGAATTCGACAAAGACAGTTTAGCCAGTTGGGTTTGGAATTATCAGATGAAGAGAATCAGATTATGCTGGATATTCTTGAGTTTAAAATTAATCCCTATGATTATCATTGCTACACTAAAGCTGTAGGATTTGCGAATTGGGTGTTGGATCAAAACTGTAAGTATCAGATTTACAATCAGGAACTATTAAGCATGGCTTTTTCACGGTGTATATCCCATCTCCCATATTAACAAAGATATCAGCAAGCGATTGGAAAGTATCCTAATATTCCGCGGGCATACGTAAATGGGGTGTTTTATGTTTACCTGAATGCCCGGTCATAAAACATATTTACACATATATTAAAATGACGACAAAATAAAGGAGGGCTAAAGCTATGAGCGGATGTGCAGGTGCAGCTGTTTGCGGTGTGTGGACTTCTACAGCGGCCATTTTGGTGCTCTATATCCTCTTGGTTATCATCCTTAAATCATGTTGGGTTTAATTTTGTGAAAAGAATTGTATGATAATGACCCATCAATCAAATTCAACGACTTCTTTCTTTCATAATCTACCCGAAATTAGATTAGATAAAAAGCTCTGCTAACCTTATGGGTCGGCAGAGCTTTTTTCTTTTGAACAATTTCCTAATCACTTTAAATATATCAAACATGCTGCGATTGTACACCTTATTGTAAGCAACCTTGCGTGGGTTTCTGATCCACTTAAGCCGCGAGGCATCTTGAGTCCTGCACAGTGGACAGTCTACCTCTCTTGTTGTTTATTTCGTTGAATACTCGCTTACTTCAAATGTAAGGATTTTATTGAATATTACGTAGTCCTTACGGTTACTGAATGGACCTTTGTTATTATTATGCTTATCAATGGCAAAGAAAGAAGCACCTCTACCGGCATCTTTAGCATCATACCAAGCGACAAAGGCATTCAGTTCTTTTTTACTCAGATCGAATTCCTTATCCAATCCATTGTCCATCGTTACAATCAAGATGGCACGGTCACCACTAGGTTGTTCTGGTTCGGTTGGATCAGACGGATCGGGCGTGGATTTCTTTACAAAAGCATTTGCTTCATTGGATACAACTTGATCCATGGAGATATTCGCAGAAACTACGTAATAATAGGTAGTGTTTTCTTCAACTTTATTATCAGTATAAGAAGTACCAGAAATATCTGAGGCAATTTCTTCATACGGACCCCCAGGGGCTAGTGCTCTTTCAATTTTATAAGTAGTGACTCCTGTTATTTCATTCCACTGCAATTGAATATTTTCTTCATTCCCTGTTGCATTAAGAGTTAATGAATTTTCAGGTTGTTGGTAGGGGAGGAACCCTTCGGGAATACTGTGCGTGAATGGAGTCGCACCAAAATTTGTGTCAAACGAAAAGCTGCCAGCTGAACCACCTGTGATCGAAGGAGTCACAATCTCTCCTGGAAGATCGCTTGGTTTAAAGGTACTTGTATAAACGAATACACCATTCTTATACCAGCTTATCTTGTCATCATCCATATTCAAAGCCACACCAATAACGTCCTTTAATGTGTAGGTCTTTCCAGAAGAAACGATCCCCGGAAAAGTGTTTCCGTTTGCAGCATAATACATCCAGTTCTGAAGAGCTCCTGCACCTGGTCCATTGTATTGCTTACCTTCACCGACGATACCAATGCCAGTTGTGGTACTTGCTTGAGCTGTTACTGTGACTTCCCAATACCATTTTCCTTTGGTTTTTCCCACACTTGCTTTAGTTCCACTTGAATCTACGGTGGCCGAAACAGACTGGCTCTTTTCCCACACTACGTTTTTTGTAGCAGCGTATGTCGAGGAACTAAAACATATTAGAGTAATAAATCCCAGTAGCAATAATGACGAAATAACTCGTTTCAAAATAATCTCTCCTTATTTATGTATTATTTATGCGAGTTTAGCAGTTTCAATATGTATCGTCTAAACATTTTAATGCATATATTAAATAATAAGTAAAATAATTACTTTTTAACAATGGAACGTAACAGTTTAATTCTGTTTTTGCTTAAAAGAAAAAGCCCCGAAGGGCTTACATGATTAACATTTATTGATTTTCTTTCGCGAGAAAGGAAGCTGCTAACAGTGTAGTATTCGTATAGCCACCTGAAACATTTTCATATGAAAAATTAGCGATAGGAACTCCAATAACTGTAGCAACGTCTCCTTCAAAAATTTCTCCACTTGCTCCCGGATAAACTGCCATTACTGTATTATCATTTTCATCACTAATATAAACGATAGCCGTTGTCCCTATAGGAATGTTATCTTCTTCTATATCTATTACATCCCCGCTTATTTTTACAAATTTGTTTAAGTATAAGTTCAAATTTTTATTTAAGTGTTTTGTTGTTACGGATTTGTCTACTAGATTAATGACTTTGCTTTTATCTGTGGAAGGAAATAAGTCACTGTTTTTAGCAATGAAGTCATAAGAGGTTTGTTCCATAGAAGCTTGATCTTCTGTTAACACGGGTGTTCCATCTTTCAAGAATTCAGCAAATAAATATTGTTTATCTGTGACCTCATTTGTAGATGCTTGCTGAGCAGTATTTTCATTGCTTACTGTTTGTTCAGTAGCAAAGGATGTACTTGAAGACTCAGACCTTGTCGTTGTTTCTTTAAAATTGCTTCCACAAGCTGTTAGAGCTACAGAAAGTAGAGCAATGAATAAAACTTTTTTTAACATGACGAATTCTCCTGTGAGTGTCCTCATCGGTTGAGGTAGTTGCTCATTTTATCTTGTTACCTTTATTATCGAATATTAGTGTTGAATACATAATACTTTTAAGTTTTAACAACAAGGATAATAAACAGTGGCTTTTTTTATTCTAGAGGCCTTTTATTAGTATATGATATCGGACGCACTGTATTGATAAAAATTGTATAAATTACTTATTATATCAAATTAGGCGATTTCGCAAAGCCGGGGGTTATCCCCCTCACCAATAACTTACAAACTCAGGAACAGCGTGGTCTATTGGCTTTTGGAGACCGCATTTTTTTGTATAAAAATGGAGGGTGTAATGGTATTAAAAAAAATAAATATTCTATATTTTTTGTTTGTGCTAATATATCTCTATTCAAGTACAACTAGAAATGAGGATATTGTGTGCACAATGATAAGGAATTAAAACTTGAAGAAACAAATATTGCAAAAGGTATTGCTGTAATACTCCTTTTGATTCATCATCTTTTTGCTTTTCCTGACAGATTAAAGTACGACTATGTTTCATTATTTAGTTTATTTCATGAAAGAGGGGAATTTTATGTAGGGCATTTTGGACAAATAGCAATATCCATTTTTTTGTTTCTAAGTGGTTATGGTTTATATAAGAGCAATGTTCAAAATCCACATCATTTAATGCAAAAAAGCTTTACAAGATTAAGCAAAATAATGATAAATTACTGGGTTGTTTTTTTGCTTTTTATTCCAGCTGGTCTATACTTCTTTGGAAATTCTGATAGATTTCAAAATAATTCAATAATGGATTTTTTGCGGAATTTTATAGCCCTATCCAGTTCATATAATGGTGAGTGGTGGTTTTTATATGATTATATTCTGCTGCTATTAATTTTTCCGGTCACCTTCCAAGCCTTTCAACGTAATGCATGGGTAACTCTACTCATTTCCGGCCTTGTTTTTTATAATTCATATTCACAAGGAAATTATTACAGTATTATGTATTGGCAGTTGCCGTTTATGATAGGGTTGTTCTTTGCTAAATATAATTTGTATTCATGGATGAGTAAGATTTATAATTCCATCATATTTAATAACATACTTTTTGATATTATAATAATTATAGTGCTATTTCACTTTCGTACCACGAGTCAATTATTTGAGAAGACAACGATTGATATGATAATAGCTCCTGTACTTATCCTCGTTAGTATTCATTTAATGAATAAATTAAAACTAGCCAGACCTTTCGCTTACTTAGGTAAAAATTCAATGAATATTTGGTTAACTCACACCTTTTTTTGTTATTATTATTTTCAGAGTATTATTTTCTTTCCCAAGGTATCTATCTTGATCTTGTTGTGGCTAACGTTGTTAACGGTACTTACTTCAATTGTAGTTAACAGCATCATTAGTCTTATTAATAACAAAGTGTACACTAAAAATATTGATCTAAGTACAAACAAGGTCGGGGGCCAAGTGTAGGGTTGCAAAGCTTTAGTCTAGGAAAAATGTATCATCCAGTATAGCAATGTAGGCGTGATTTCGAGATTAGGGTAACGGTAAAAAAGGACTTCATTGGCATATTAGCCGATATGAAGTCCTTCGTCATGTTTATTTAGTTGAATATTCGCTTACTTCAAATGTGAGAATTTTGTTGAAGATTACGTAGTCTTTGCGATTGCTGAATGGACCTTTGTTGTTATTGTGCTTGTCAATGGCAAAGAAAGAAGCACCTCTACCAGTATCTTTAGCGTCATACCACGCGATGAAGGCATTCAGTTCTTTTTTACTCAGATCGAACTCTTTATCAAATCCATTGTCCATCGTTACAGTCAGAATAGCACGGTCACCAGCTGGTTGGGACCCATCTGTATCCGACGGATCCGGTGTAGTAGATGGATCAGGCTTTGTAGACGGATCTGGTGTAGTAGATGGATCAGGCTTTGTAGACGGATCTGGTGTAGTAGATGGATCAGGCTTTGTAGACGGATCCGGTGTAGTAGATGGATCCGGCTTTGTAGATGGATCCGGTGTTGTAGATGTACCCGAATCTTGATAAGGTAAAAATCCTTCAGGAACTGGATATTTAAAATCACTTGCTCCAAAGTTTGCCTCAAAAGCTATTTTCTGAGCAGTTCCACTTAAAACCACAGGGAAAATATGGGACCCCTCTAGTTCAGATGGTTTAATGGAATTAGCTCCGAGGGAAACCCCATTCTTGTACCAAACAATTTTATCGTTATCTAAGTCCAATGCAATACCGATAGTGGTATCAACTCCAAAACCAGAACTGTAACCTATCTTTACTGGTGAGGTAATGTTATTGATGATTTCACCACTATTTCCATAAATAGCTTGATATTGTCGGTCTGATTCACCTGTTATCCCTACGAATGAGGCAACATGGTTTACCTTTACTTCCCAATACCATTTCCCATTTGTTTTCCCCACTGTCGCTCTATCGCTTGTTCCTCCCCCGTCAAGAGTAGTTACTACAGACCCGTTTTTCCAAGTCACATTTGTAGTCTCAGCTTTTGTAACGGTAGGGAACAATGAGAACATCGAAGCTCCAATGAGAAGAGCTAACACTATTGTTCCTAGTTTTTTGAATATAATATTGTTCATGACTTCCTCCTAAATATATGTAATAACAAGTGAATTATAGAATTAGATTGGAATAATTGTCCAAACATTAAATGATATAAATTCAAATATGAGTATTATTATGGAATTTAATTTTTTTAGGGGAACGTAGGTCGTCGAAAGTATAAAGGCACTAGTCATTAGATTGGAGGTTTCGAAGAAACATCCGGTTAAACACCATAACAAACAATGGATACATACACAGAAATGTTTAAAGCAGAAGGAATCCATATATGGTTCACCGAATGGAATATTTGAGGTGATCATCGTGAAACGCACATATAAAGTATTGAGGACAGACATGGAGTTGTTTGGAGCTGCTTTGGTCCAGGCACATGTATACGTTGTATCCGTTGATGAGGAATTGCGTGTGACATTTGAGGATTACGGGGGAATAGTAGCGGAGATTAAGCCAGAATCAGTTAAGATAGCGGGTAAAATTTTTATGCGAGACCAGCTTGAATTTCGAATACACCTAGTATCAGGAGAGCGCCCGGAATGATTAATAACTCCGACGGTCAATAGCTAGTACAGAGAAATATTTCACGTACATAAATAAGGTAACAGAGTTACGAGTCTCAATAGCTCAACTTCGGAATTAGATTAGGCGTGGGATTCGATATTCATAATGACAAGGCATATTCCATATGACTAAGTAAGTGCTTTTTTGCTCACATAGAGGAGGGATATGATTGGATGCATTCGTTTCACGCTCATTAGATGAAATACGATTTTGGTCCAGGATCATGAAGGAGCATTCCTTTTTTCTGGGGTTAGGTTTTCGAGCGGAAGATACTCAACTTAAAACAGAAGCCAATCGGTTCTACGCCATTTTTGAGGATATTGAGAAAAGGTCGAATGAATTTAATACCGAGACAGATCCTTATACAATCAAAGAGTTTAATACGGAAGTTCAGAATGCGGCGACGAATATTTGGGCATTTAAGAGAATGGTATTGGGCCTTATATTACAATGCAAGCTTCCTGGACAAACCAATTTTCCTTTACTGGTAGATCACATAAGCCGGGAAGCCAATTATTTCAGAAACCGTTTAGGAGAACTCAATTCAGGGAAGCTTGAACCATTACCCGATGCAATTATTGATGAAAATGTATTTTTCTTAAAAATTATGGCCGATCATGCAAAATTTATAGGCCATTTACTTGATCCATCCGAACGTAAACTGGTTGAACAAGCTAGGGAGTTTAGTAATGATTTTGATATGCTGATGTTTCAAGCGATTGACCTAAGTCATATGCGGCCACAGTCACAAACCGTTCCACTCCTGAGTCAATTTGTTGATGAGAACCGTATCTCTGTGAAGTCTTTGCGTGATTTTAAGAAAACAGCGCGTGATTTAATCGACGAGTGCCGAATAAAAAGCATTATCCATCCTTTATTGGCCGATCATGTATTTCGTGAAGCGGAGAGGTTCCTTTTTATTCTCGATATGTTTGATCAATCCTTATCAGGTGTTAAGGTAAATAAGAAAGAAATTATGCACTGAGAGAGCCCTGTAAAAAGAATACAGTTTCTGTAAAATATCCAGTGGAAATAAAGCTTTAGACTGAACAAAAATCAAACAGCGGCAGACCAAGACCTGAAAAATAAAGTTCTTAGACAGCCGCTGTTGTCATCCAACTAACGTGTATGAGTACATAGAAAATCCAATATGTCAGCATTAAGCATCCTATGGAAATGTTCGCGATCAAAGCCGGGAGGGTCTTGCGATGGGAGAAAGGCCGGAGTCCTCATCGATTCCGGGAAAGGACTCAGAAAGGAGAAATGCCCGGCGTTTTTTACTGTTTTGTATTGTACCTTCTTAGGATCTGGCACGCCATCCAATATTAAACGAGCGTGTAAAGAAGGAGTGTACTGATCCTTCTCTGCATCCACCATTAAGATAGGTAGATTAACTGCACGCAAGCTACCTTCAGCTCGAAACCAGACCGACGCTGGCGCTAGTAAAACGAGACATTTTACTCGGTAATTTGGTGTAACCTCTATAAGCTGGGGCTTTCCGTCCGAGGTCTCGTGAGGCAAAGAAGTCGGCACGCCACCCGCCGCCGCTAATGCCGTGTAACCGCCCATGGAATGTCCGATGAGAGACACAGCATTCTGTATTAATTTGTCCTTGAACAGCATACTATCGAAAAACCAGTCGGTGACCATATTAAGGTGTCTAGGTCTATAGGTAAGATTCTGTGCTGTTCCTTCCAAACTATTGTCATTTCGATTGTTAAATGGATGCTCTGGAATGCCGACAATAAAACCATTGCGTGCTAAATGCTGCGCCAAAATCCGATACACAAGCGGCGTACTGCCAGTACCGTGAGAGATGATAACCAAAGGGAATCTTCCTTCTGATAGATCTGCCTCTCTCGCCAACTCTAACTGGTATGGACCCAATCGCTCTATTTGTTCGGGTTCGTCCGCTGGATACATTACCATCATGGGAAATGTAATGCCTAGGGAGGAATCCTTTATTTCTACTTCTCGCCATCCTGCATAACTATTCTTAAATTCTGCGTTTCTTATCATCCACCATACCTTTCCTTTCTCGAATTAGCACAAAATACGTATGTTTATTCTGTATTAAAGCTCGTCATTATTGCATTTTAAATCCAAATATCATTGACTGCCGTTAATTCTGACTCTGCTCCTCCAGTATTTACTACACCTCTCGGCTCTACTAGCATGATATGGCACTCCTGATGTGCGAATGGCTTGTGTTCGACCCCCTTAGGTACAATAAACATTTCTCCCTGAGAAACCTGTACCCGTCCATCTCTAAAATCAATGAACATCTCGCCCTCAAGTACAATAAAGACCTCGTCGGTATCTTGATGATCGTGCCATACAAAATCCCCAACTATTTTCACCAATTTAAATTGATAGTCATTCATTTCACCAATAACTTTCGGAGACCAATGATCACTAAACTTAGATAACTTTTCATGTAGTTTGATTGATTGATACTTCATAATACCCTCCTTTTAAACTAGATATCCTCAGACGGATTTATAATCGCCAGTACCTGGTGATCCTCCCACTTTCCGTTGATCTTTACGTTACTTCGAGAGATGCCTTCTTTGTGAAAGCCAGCCTTCTCAAGCACACGGATGGATCCTGGATTACGAGGAGAGGCTTCCCCGAAGATCCGGTGAAACTTTAGCTCATCGAAAGCATAGCGAACCACCTGCTTCACCGCCTCCGTCGTATAACCCTTGCCGTTATATGCTTGGTCTAGGCTGTATCCGATCATACAGCTCTGAAGCGGTCCCCTCACCACAAAAGATAGGTCTATGCTGCCTATAATCCGGTCGTCCTCCTTGTGACATACCACAAAGGAATATTTCCGGTCCTCCATCATGTCGGCCTTGCTCTTAATAATCGTCTGGAGCTGGTGCTCCTCCGTATAGTACTTCTCTTGGGTGTTTGGCGAAAACTCCTCAAAGAATTCCCGATTGCGCTTGTACATTGCTGTCAATTCTGCGGCGTCCGTCTCCTCAGAGAACCGGATGTATACTCGCTGCTCCGACATCTGCACCATCCTTCCAAACTGTAATATTGAAAGAATTATATCACAGGCTGAAGATTGGGAAATTGATTTGATGAATGGTGTATATCAATGTTAACTAAAAAATATATACCGTAATTATTGGATTGGATATAATGTTTTCTAAAAAAGGAGGATATATTGTAATGAATAATGCTTACGAAGTGCTTGAGGAGCGTATATCCGAATGGGGAATCTCTAATGAAGAAATTATTGCGGTTTATATCGTTGGGTCCCGGGCAAGAGAGGACAAACCTTTTGATGAGTTTTCTGACTTGGATGTAGTCGTCTTTTCAACGAATCCAGATTACTATCTTCAAAATGATCAATGGTTACTAAACATCGGCAAGGTTTGGACCAGCTTTATGTTTCGAACGGCAAAAGGAGATCCAGAAAAACTAGTTCTCTTTGACCAAGGGGCTGAGGTTGATTTTCTATTCCGTCATACTTCTGATCTGGATCATATAATCAAAAATGGGCATATTCCTGAAGGATTTCAGCGTGGGGTTAGGATGCTGCTCGATAAGACGGGAAATGGAAACCAAATCATCCCTCAAACCACTACGATCCCAGGTACTCCTCCGATATCTGAAGGTGCTTATCTACAGGTTGTTAATATGTATTGCTTCGCCTCTCTATATGTGGCTAAACAAATTTTGCGCAATGATCTGTGGGTAGCTAAGCAAAGAGATACGGACTGTAAACAATTATTGCTGCAAATGATAGAGTGGCATGCAAAAGCTGTACATGGATCGGAATATGATACTTGGCATGCAGGGAAATTCATAAATGAATGGGCTGATCAAGATGTCGTTGCTGATTTGAAAAAATCTTTTGGGGAATACGACCCCAATCATAGTTGGGAAGCACTGATCGTATCCTTGGAGTTGTTCAAACGGTTATCCTCGGAAGTGGCAGCTAAGTATAAATACGCGCATCCGAATGAATTATTTTCCCATATTCAAGCCTGGTTAGGGGGACAATATGATAAGCATAGATAAAAAGTCGGACACCCTAATTGTTGTGCTGCATGAGATTTATGGGATTAACCAGCATATACAAAATTTTTGCAGCCTATTATCGGATCAGGGTTATGACGTCATTTGTCCAAATTTACTAGGCAAGGAAACACCTTATGACTATTCGCAAGAGGAAACTGCCTACACCAATTTTATGGATAATATAGGATTTGACCGCGCTTTCTATCATATCGAAAGTTTATTATTAAGTATTCGAGCTCGTTATAAAAAGGTATTTATCGTCGGCTTTAGCATAGGGGCAACGATTGCCTGGCTGTGTAGTAAAGAAAAGTATGTTGATGGAATCGTAGGATACTATGGCTCTCGTATTCGAAATTATTTAGAAATAGCTCCACATTGTCCAACATTGCTTTTTTTCCCACAGGAAGAACCATCATTTAATGTGCATGAGCTCATTTCAATTTTAGACAACCGTAATATCCGGGTACATAAATTCAGTGGACAGCACGGATTCAGTGACCCGTACTCTCCCCGATATAACGTACACTCAGCCCAGCAATCATTTAAAGAAATGGTAGGGTTTTTCAAGGAAGGTTGATCAATGAACAGTTCATCTAGCCCACACCTTTTTCATTGTTCTAGGGAAACGCACAGTCATGATGTGCCGATTAGTCATATGTATATACATCATTGACTATGAAAAGGGGATGTATGTGGCTTTGGCTACCTTTTATCAAGCCTTCAAATTGAAAAGTCGGATTTGGCGAACGATGCTAAAGCGGAACGGAGTAACAGGGATTGGCGTAGGTTATGCTGATCCCAATAGACCGGCAAAGGGTGCGGCGATTGTGTTATATACCTTGAGAAATCTTTCGGCTGTGACACAAACCAAATTGCAGGCAGTAACAAAAGATATAAGTCGAGCTTCTGCGATTCCTATCCGAATTCTAGGTGCAGGCTCCTTCAAGATGGAAGCGGCGGCTCCTACCCAAACGAACCCTCGCCAAAGATGGCGTCCTGTGCCCGGTGCGGTTAGTGTAGGAACGACGGTTCCCACCACTGCGGGAGGGACCGGTGGGCTCATTGTCATTAAGAATAATACACTGTTTATTTTGAGTAATGCCCATGTTCTAGTCCCGACGAATACAAACCAATTTCACAATACCATTCAGCCTTCTCCGGCAGATGGGGGCAGAACGGCGGATCAGATCGGGAGAGCTTTTCAATTTGTCCCGCTTACTACGACAGGGGTTAACTTTCAGGACTCCGCCATCGCTATTGCCAATTCAAACAGTCTGCTTAACCCAAGGTATCTGATTAACCAGAGTGGAGGCCTCATTACCGTACCTGGACACTTATTAAGCTATCGTCTGGGAATGACGTTTAAAAGAATGGCAAAAACCAACGGCTTCGCCAGAGGGGTCGTGGAGGCGATTGGCGTGGAACAAAGGGTGAGAGGCGATTCGGGAATCAAGATTTTCCGTGATCAAACCGTCATTCGTTTTACCCAGGGACGAACTGGGCCTGGAGATTCGGGTTCCGTATGGCTGAATGACAGTAACGATCGGTTGAATAACTATGCGGCCGCGGTCCATTTTGCCGGATCTACCGACGGAACGCGTTCCGTATCTTTCCCGATTGAACGTGCGATGAGAGCGTACGGAACCTTGGTCGCCGTCCCGGCTGGAGCTGGAAGATATAAAGCAGGTGTGACAAAAGGAAAGGCTCCAAAAAACAATTATGCCTATGTCCGTCCGATGACGAGAAAACAACTGGCCTTGTCTCCAATCATAAAATCCGACGCGGATTAAGAAATGATTAGAACTATGATGATCTAGTCAACCTCTATCGAAAATATCTCTTTAAAACCTCTTTTACCATCGGCTGTAACACGTATCGCTCGGGTTGTAGGCAGACGCTCGATCCAATTTAATTCGAATAATCTGTCCAGAAGTGCATTTCCTAAAGCACCTGCAAGGTGATGGCGTCGTTCACTCCAATCCAGGCATTTATGTGAGAAGGAGCGGCGCTTGTGTCTTGTTTGTGTAAGGTCAATCTGAAAGTCAGTGAAGAAAGTCTCTCCTTGTTCCGTGATATGAAGCCCGTCCTGATCTTCGGAAAGAATCCCCTTTTTAATGAAAAAACTCATGAGCTGCACGCCTAATTGACCCGCAACATGATCGTAGCAAGTTCTTGCCAACCGTAGGGCCTCGTTTTCGGAGGCATGTTTGAATGAATGGATGGGGACAGGTGGAGCTATGGATAAAAGTGACTCCATCACCTGGGCAACTTCGGGGTCTTGAATGCCATAGTAACGGTGACGCCCTTGTTTTTCCACAGTAATGACTTGTGCCTCGGTCATTTTAGCCAGATGGAAGCTGGCCGTTTGCGGTTTGATGCCTGCCATATGGGCCAATTCACTTGACGTGTGGAACCTGCCGTCTAATAAAGCGGTGAGTATAGCTGCACGGGAAGGCTCGCTTACAAGAGAAGCAATCATGGCTACATTTGATTTGGTGCTCATGGCACGGTTATCCCCCTTTGTAATCCATACTTCGATGAAGGTTGAAATATTTATATTTTACAATAGGGAGGTAGATCTGAATAGAAGGAGAAGAGATGATGAACCCAATAAATCAGATGAATGAGATGAATCATAGCCCAGACGTTAAAACGATTAACCCTAGCATTTTATATTACGGAACCCCTGTGATTTTACTCAATACGCTGAATGAGGATGGAACAACCAATATTAGCCCCATTTCCTCCTCGTGGGCATTAGGAGATTGTGTGGTACTAGGCATTGGAACAGGTGGCAAAGCATTAGAAAATATGGAGCGGCATTCCGAATGTGTAATCAACGTCCCGGGGCCTTCAATGTGGGAAAATGTAGAACGTTTGGCTCCTTATACAGGCAAGAATCCTGTTCCAGCGGAAAAGAAGGAACATGGATTTATGCACCATAAAGATAAGTATGAGATCAGCGGACTAACTTCGATTGAGTCGAATAGGGTCAAGCCCGCCCGAATCAGGGAGTGCCCTATTCAAATTGAAGCTAAGGTGAAGGATGTGAGAATCCCTAACCATTCTCCTTATTTTGCGATCGTCGAAACTCAAGCCATACAGGTGCATGTTCATCAGGATATGATCCTCGGTGAGAACCATATTGATCCGACAAAGTGGAGCCCACTCATCTATAATTTCCGTCATTATTTTGGTTTGGGGGAGCATTTGGGCAAAACCTTCCGATCTGAAACCTGATATTACAATAAAATTATAATATCCTACCTGAATAATGAGAATTATCTTCCCAAATCGTTCTTTTTGTGCGAGAATGATTGAAAAATCATCCATGAGTACGCATACAGGAAGAGACGATTCATACAGCACGTATAACAAGGGAGGAAATAACCATGTCAGAAGAACGCAAGCTGTCATTCGAAACTCTCGCTGTCCATGCCGGACAACAAATTGATCCTACTACCTTTGCCCGCGCCGTTCCGTTGTATCAAACCACTTCATATGGATTTCGGGATGCGGAGCATGCGGCTGATTTATTCTCGCTGAAAGAATTCGGCAACATTTATACGCGTCTGATGAATCCGACCACGGATGTGTTCGAGCAACGGATCGCTGCGTTGGAAGGCGGGGCTGGCGCGTTGGCAACGGCTTCGGGAGCGGCGGCGATTTCCTTCTCCATCCTGAACATTGCAGGAGCTGGGGATGAAATTGTGTCGGCCTCCAGTCTGTATGGCGGTACATATAATCTATTTTCTACAACACTGCCGAAATTGGGCATTAAAGTACATTTTGTTGATTCGGATGATCCGGAGAACTTCCGCAAAGCCATTACGGATAAGACGAAGGCATTATTTGCCGAAACGATTGGCAACCCACAGGGCAATGTACTGGATGTGGAAGCTGTAGCGGCGATTGCGCACGAATATGGTATTCCGCTGATTGTGGATAACACGTTCCCAAGTCCTTACTTGTTGCGTCCTATTGAATACGGAGCGGACATTGTCGTGCATTCTGCAACGAAGTTTATTGGCGGACACGGTACGTCTATTGGTGGGGTGATCGTGGACAGCGGCAAGTTTGACTGGAAAGCGAGTGGTCGTTTCCCAGGACTGACCGAGCCGGACCCGAGCTACCACGGAGTTGTTTACACCGAGGCGGTGGGACCTATCGCATATATTATCAAGGCACGGGTCCAATTGCTGCGGGACTTGGGAGCTGCCATTTCTCCATTTAATTCATGGCTGCTGCTTCAGGGCTTGGAGACACTTCATCTGCGGTTGGAAAGACATAGTCAAAATGCCTTGAAGGTAGCGCAATATCTCGAAGGCCACAAGGATGTGGAGTGGGTCAGCTACACCGGGTTGCCGAGCCATCCGTCCTATGAATTAGCTCAAAAGTATTTGCCGAAAGGACAAGGAGCAATCCTGACCTTTGGTATTAAAGGTGGAAGCCAGGCGGGAAGCAAGCTAATTGCGAATGTAAAGTTATTTTCTCATTTGGCGAATGTAGGTGATTCCAAGTCTTTGATTATTCACCCGGCAAGCACAACGCACCAGCAGTTGAATGTGGAAGAACAGGTTGCTGCCGGAGTCAAACCAGAGCTGTTACGCCTATCTGTCGGGACAGAAGCGATAGACGATATATTGTACGATCTGGAGCAGGCGATCGCAGCCAGCCAGCAGTAGTGGTAGTCGAACACTTCTTAGACCAAGTGTGACAGAGCATTCGTGTAGCATTCGCAAGTGATTTTTCGACCCAGATCAGTATTCGTTCAATGTTTATCAGGCGGGGGGCAACCTCCGTCTTTTTTGCGTATTGACAACATACCCCCATAGGTATATATTATACCCCGTAGGGTATATAAGGAGGGGAAGAAATGGGTAGGAAAATAGTTATTATTGGCGGGGTAGCAGGTGGAGCCTCTGCTGCTGCGAGATTACGTAGATGGAATGAGGAAGACGAGATTATTTTGTTTGAACGCGGAGAGCATGTTTCTTTTGCAAACTGTGGCCTTCCCTACTATATTGGCGGGGCAATCCATGCGCGGGAGAAGCTGTTTCTTCAGACACCTCAAGGGATAAGAGACCGCTTTAATATAGATGTACGGGTACTGAAAGAAGTGATACAAATAGACCGCGAGCAGAAGCTCGTCCATTTCCGCGATATGATTACAGGGGAAACAGATGAGCAGCCGTACGATATTGTGGTATTGTCGCCGGGAGCCAAACCGATGATACCGGACATTCCTGGATTACATGAAGCTATGAATTTATTTACATTAAGAAATATTCATGACACGGACGTTATTAAGGCATATGTAGATGAAAGGCATCCAAAGCACGTCACGGTGATCGGGGCCGGATTTATTGGGCTGGAGATGGCCGAGAATTTGCGGGAGCGTGGACTTGCAGTAACCATTATTGATATGGGACAACAATTATTGAATCCGCTGGACCCTGAAATGGCCAAATGGGTAGAACAGCATATGAGGCTGAACGGGGTGGAGGTGCGTTTAGAGGAGGGAGTCACGGCTTTTGAAGGGCAGGGTACACAACTTCGTTTGACTTCCGGGGGTGTGCTTCAGACGGACATGGTTATTCTGGCGATCGGTGTTGTTCCTGAAAATGAGTTGGCCAAGCAAAGCGGATTGGAACTTGGTTTTCGCGGCGCCATTCAGGTCAACGCCCAACTGCAAACCAGCGATCCGGCCATTTATGCGGTAGGGGATGCCATTCAGGTCAAAGACCGCAATCATGGGTTTGCAACGATGGTATCGCTAGCCTGGGGAGCCAATCGTCAGGGGCGTTTGGCAGCGGATCATATTAACGGTCAGGCAATTTCTTATGATGGGGCGCTCGGAACATCCGTAATTAAGACCTTTGCATTGACTTCAGCTTCTACAGGTAATAATGAAAAAACATTACAGCGGCTGGGCGTTCCTTATCAGGCTGTTCATATTCATCCTGGTTCACATGCCGGCTATTACCCTGGCGCATCACCCATTGCTATGAAGCTGCTCTTTAATCCCGAAAACGGGATGATCTATGGGGCGCAGGCTGTTGGAGCTGATGGAGCAGACAAAAGGATTGATGTCATTGCGACGGCTATTCGTGGCCATTTGAACGTCCGTGAACTGGCTGATATTGAACTTGCTTATGCACCTCCTTATTCTTCAGCGAAAGACCCTGTGAATATGGCGGGTTACGTGGCTTCGAATATCATGGATGGGCTGGTCCAAACGATACAGTGGCATGAAGTTGATGATTTTCACCGCAATGGTGGTCTTATTATTGATGTTAGGGATGCGGTGGAGCTACAGGCAGGGGCCATTCCAGGTTCGATTCATATTCCTCTGGCCGAGATTAGAGAGCGGATGGCAGAAATCCCCAGTGATCTAGAGATCGCGGTATCCTGCCAAGTCGGTCTGCGAGGCTATATTGCTGCCCGAATTTTGACTCAATACGGTTATCGGGTGAGGAACGTTGATGGTGGCTATAAGACGTATTCGGTTATGGCTGAACGTGAGTGAACATTTCCTTTCATGTCTTTGGTGTAGGATCGCTACTGTACATTATTTACGTTATCCGCAGGGTTTACCCCTTTTCTGATCAAATTATGGCTTGGTTCACTGTGTGACGTCTGTTACAATAGAAGAGGCATATACGAATGGATAGAAAAGAGGTTGAGCAGGTGGGCACTTCAGTGATTTGGGAAGCAGTTATATATTGGGTGATCTTGGTGATTTCCGCTCTGTGCGTGATCGCAGTATCTGGTACTCGGAAGACAGCAAGCACGATTATTTTAGCGCCCGTTGTTTTGTTCTGTACCATATTTATGATGCAGGGATCAGTGTTTACTGCCATGAATCACCCGACGATGGGGTCTAATGTCGGTTTGGGTATGGCATTTCTGACAACATGGGTGGTCAGCGGAATATTGTTTGCTGTAGCGCTTGTAATTGCTTTTATTAAATATAACAAGAAGAACAAGGCGTAATTTAGCCTTAACCTCAGATGAATAAAGGCTTTCGGTGATGTGCCGAAAGCCCTTTTTGTATTCCTTTTTAACCATGCAGGATGTCTCCGCTTATCTGCGTCTTCTCATAAGCAACACAACGATCAGCACGACGATGATTACGATCAATAGGAATTTCATATTCGATAACCTCCTTGGTCTGTCTCATATTTGGTATTAACCACTTTTAGTTAGTATGCACCGATGGATCTCAAGCAAGTATCTATTGTCGAGTTTTTGGGGAAATTTAGAATGTGGGACTAAAAAGAGGTTTACAGGCTTAGCTGGAAAGTGTATACATAAAGTAAGGAGGCGATTGCCATGAGTGATCGTGCATTTCATTTGTTCTATATTATTTTCTTAACGGTTCTGGCACTTGGAAGTGTGGGTGGAATCGCTTGGTGGCTGCGCTCTGTCGGTCGTCAGGAGAAGGAAAAAAACTAAATTCAACATGGGCATACAAGCCCGAATGCATCTTCCAGTAGGAGGGTGCATTTTTATATGTTATAATGGGAACATATGTTCTTTGTAGGGGGGAAGACGATGTTGCCAGATTTGGAACGAAAGCTGCTACGTATTTTGTATAATTATTTCGCCCAGCATCGCCACATGCCCACAATGGCGGAATTGACCGTAAAAACGGGCAAGCGAGATGCTGAAATTACAGTCGCCTTGCGACATATGGAACAGGAGCGCTACATCACTTGGGAAAACAATTCGGGTACCCAGCATGTTGTTTTACTGGAAGGGTGGGAGCGTCCCTCGACCCAAAGGCGCACCCAAGCGGAAACAAGACGTTCCACTACGCAAACGATGCCGCCCGATGGTACAGAATACTGGACGAATTATTAGAAGGTATATAAAACTGGAAAATTAATGAGTTTTTAAGGTGCATATCATTTAGTTTTAAGAAAGCGAGACTATAATGACCCTATTAACCCCTTTTTGATCAAGCTATAGGCCCTGCCGATGTATCGGCAGGGCCACTTTTTTGTTCATAGATACGCTTATGTATATGAAAAATCCCCCGGGGATCATCCGGAGGATGGTGCAGTTTGCATATACTGCACGGCCTGCTCAAACTTCATCGTTTGATGGCAAAATATATATTCAACCCCTGCTACCTTGCATTATATGGTCAGCATGTTCATAAGGGGCAGTGTGATTCCACTGTTCATTTTCCAAACGACAAAAGCCCTACCTCTCTTTCGTCCTTGCGGCTCCGATGACCGCGCCAGTGTGAATGTGAAAATCTTCGGCAAAAGCTCAAAATTCTACATTAGGGTTATACATAAAATTAGGAGAAGCTCCATACGGTGATTAGGAGTAATAGCTTGTTGCGTGGAATCTTATGGGGTTAATACATACTCCAATAGTATAGCAAGAATGATTATAAAACACAAGTCATTTTTGGCTTTTTGATTATAGACTGGAAAAAATGTTGGCTAAAATGCTCTTCCCTCGAGAGTTTCTTAGTTAAGAATAAGATGATTTCCCATCTATAAATTGCAGATTAAAAGCCATCCTCGTATTTATGTAAAATGCTCGAGCAAGAAGGTAAACTTTTGATGGTTGGACTCCGATATTGAATACACAAGATATTTTAGAGTGTACGGATGAAAAGAGGGGTAGCAATTTGCCGACCTATAAGCGCTTTATTCAGCATGTTATCCTGAACTATATTATAGGTTCGTTTATCGCTGTATTGTTGGTAGGTATGATTTTTGTATTTTCCACGTTAAATGTAGCCCACTATGAAATTCTGGGTCTTGTTAAAATTATTGCATTTTCCAGCGTCATTATGATTGCTTGTGAAACCATAGTGTTTCGAATGCATTTGAGACCGGTTCATCGTTTTTTTTACGGCAATCAGGAAACACTCAAGGATGTAGAAGCGGTGTATATCCGGGTTCATCATCTGCCTAATTTGTCAGTTTTACGTATTGTTGGACCGCATTTGTTGGGTTTCTCTATCCCGGCAGCCGTCATTGCCTTATGGATGATACATACTGGACAACTTACCTTTCCCTTGTATTATGTAGGAATCGCCTGTATAGGAGCTTGTCTGGTTGCTTCGATGCACGCACTGGTTGAATTTTTCCTGACAATGAGAGCAATCAAGCCGCTGCTGGAGGAAATCCGTGATCGAACCTATCAGCAATATGGATTAAACCTGTCCCTGCGAGGACGAGTCCTACTATCGCTTCGGCATAAATTTCAGTTAAGCGCGACGCTCATTGGTGCTTTTCCTCTGTTTTTATTTTGTCTAGCTACACAGATTCGCCTGGAACGTTTGGAGGCGACGGATTCGAGTTCCTATTGGGCATGGGCGGGTACGATTTTAATTTTTGGTGTAGCCTTTGCTTATCTGGGAGGAAGGTTGTTGACCCGTGAGATCGAACAGCCGATCCACCACCTGCTGGAAAAAATGAATGCAGTGAGGGAAGGCCGCCTGAACAGTAATGCCAGCGACTTGTACTCCGACGAATTTGCCGAGTTGGTTGAAGGCTTTAACATGATGATCGAGGGCCTGAAGGAACGGGAAGAAAAGAACGGTCAGCTACTGGACAGCTACTTCGCCACCTTGGCGGCAGCGCTGGATGCGCGAGATGCCTATACCGCAGGACATTCTTTGCGTGTGGCTGAATACTCCGTACTCATTGGGCGCAAGGGAGGTTTGAATGAGACAGACCTCGACTTGCTGCGCAAAACAGCTTTGCTGCATGATATCGGTAAAATCGGCGTGGCTGACGCTGTTCTGCTCAAGGACGGCAAGCTGACGGACGAGGAGTTTGATCAGATTAAAATGCACCCGGTTATGGGAGAGGGTATTCTCCGGCAAGTTGAACCAGCTTATGCTATGGCCCCTTATTTGCCCGGCGTGCGATCGCACCATGAACGTTATGATGGCAAGGGATACCCTGACCAGCTCGCTGGGGAAGATATCCCCTTATTTGGGCGAATCATTGCTGTAGCGGATGCTTATGATGCGATGACGTCTGATCGTCCCTATCGGCAAGGTATGAAGGAAGAGAAGGCGGTTATGATATTGGAAGAGGGAAAGGGAACCCAATGGGACCCTTATTTTGCCGAATTATTTGTCAAGGAGTGGCGCCGGAACAAAGGCATCACAAGCTGACTCTGTATATATCAGCACAACAGGGCGAGCCATTGAGGTTCGCTTTTTTATATAGGAATGTAAGCATCTTTTATGTCGAAAGATGGGGCTTCATGTTATGATGTACAAGAAAGGCAAACGCGGTTAACATAGGCCTGGCATCCAATTTTTTGCGCTATGGGAGTGTGAGTCCATGCAATTTTCAATGATGTTTTTAATGAATTTAGGGATGCTGATTGCCGTTGCCTATGTGGCGAACGTGATTTATAAATATGGTTTGAGTCGTACCTCTTCGCGGTTCAAATATGTCAGCTCGGTGCTGCTAGTGATATTTGGCGGATGGGTCAGCTCTTGTTTTGGTTTTAACTTTAGTGAAACGGTTATTTTTGATCTGCGTTTTGTACCGCTGATTATCGCGGCATTGGTGTATCCCCGCTCCTATACGCTTATTATTATTGGGGTCGCAATCGGACTAACGAGATTTACCTTCGGTCTGCATATGGCGGCGTGGGTCGGCTTTTTGAATATGAGCATTCTGGGCGTCCTGTGCGCCGGATTGAACTACTGGATGCGCCGTTCCACCTGGCGTTTGATTATTAAGGCATCGGTGACCATTTTAGCGGTTAATATCGTAAATACGTTAAATATTGCCTGTCTGGGCGTCATTCCCTGGCGCTATTATGTAGCGGAGGTTGTTCCTCTTACACTGCCAATCGGCATCGTCCTCAGTTTTTTATTTGCTCTGATTTTAAGGGACTTTCAGATGGAACAACAGCGGAATCATCAGATTAAGCAGGCGAATGAGTTGTTATCAGAGCAGCGAGATGAGTTGCAGAAGGCAAAGGTCATTCTAGAGGAACGTGCCAAGCAACTGATGATGGCTTCCCAATATAAATCGGATTTTATGGCAACGATGTCGCATGAGTTACGTACACCTCTTAACAGCATCATTAATCTGGCGCAGATTATCAACGAGCAGGGAAAAGAACTGGATGAGGACGAGTTATACCAATACAGCGATCTCATCTATGCCTCGGGGCATGATTTGCTCCAAATGATCAACGACATTTTGGACTTGTCCAAGGTCGAGGCTGGGCACATGGAAATCGTAAGTGAGCCAGTCAATGTGCGTGAGATTGCGCAGGTGATGATGATGCATTTTGAAGTCACTGCGAAGGATAAAAACCTGGAATTCAGCTTAAAGGAGCATGAGCCTATACCGAATGAAATTCGGTCCGATTCTAAACGTGTACAGCAAATTTTGCGTAATCTGTTATCCAACGCCTTTAAGTTCACTCATGAAGGACGTGTATTGCTAGAAATGAGTACACAGCATCTGGATCGAAAGGGACAGGAGGGAGATTGGGTTGTATTTGCTGTAAAAGATACGGGCATCGGTATTTCCATGCTTCAGCAACACGTTATTTTTGAGGCATTCCAGCAGGCGAACGGTTCCATTAATCGTAAATATGGAGGAACCGGGTTGGGATTGTCCATCAGCCGTGATTTTTCCCGCTTGTTGGGCGGGTTTATCCGTTTAGAAAGTGAGGAGGGTAAGGGAAGTACGTTTTCCTTGTACCTACCCATGTGTCCGTCCGTAAGCAAGGAGGCGGACGAACAACCCTTTAAATTAACCTAATCGCTATTGTAGGAGCAGGAGCGTTATGGCACAAAGGAGGTCTATCATGGAACGTAAAGCGGTCGTTGTGGGTGCAACAGGGCTCGTCGGGGGTTATGTTGTACGAGAGCTGCTGGTGCAAAAGGAATACAACCGCGTCATGGTTATGGGCAGACGTCCGTTAGACATCAAGCATCCCAAGCTGGAGCAGGCGCTCATCGATTGGGAACAGCCACAGAAAGCGGCGTTTGCCTTCGAAGGGGTGGATGATGTTTTTTGCTGCCTTGGGACAACGATGAAAAAAGCTGGCACCAAGGAGCAGTTTCGTCTGGTGGATCTGGACTATCCGGTGCTGGCTGCCCAGTTGGGCAAAGAGGCTGGTGCTGTACAGATGCTAGCTATCTCAGCGATGGGGGCCGATCCAGATTCACGCGTGTTTTATAACCGCACCAAGGGTGAGGCTGAAGAGGCGCTTGCCGCTATCGGGCTGCCTGCGCTGCATTTGTTCCGTCCGTCGCTGATTTTGGGCGCGAGACCTGAACGACGTATGGGCGAAGCCGCTGCCGCTGTTGTCATGAAAGCGCTGGACGGTCTGATGACGGGCAAGCTCGCTTCCTACCGCGCTATCCCGGCTTCGGTCATCGCACGAGCCATGGTACGAATCGCTCTTGCGCAGGCGAGCGGCGTACATATTTATCCGAACGACATCATTCGGGTCATTGGTGCAGAGCTAACATCCGATGATGAGGAACCTGTTACAGGAACGGCTCCTGATGAGAACGTGTAAAACCACGACAGGATTAAAATGACAATAACGCCGCTGCTGCCCGATGATTCGGGCAGCAGCGGCGTTATTTGTGTTTTATTGGTGGTTTGTATGTTGCGGCACATCTATCGTAATCTCTAATTCATCAAGTGCGTTAATCCGTAGCACGGAATAGTGGCTTTGGACTTCACATGCTATAATACGGTGAACCAGTATCAGGAAGGAGAATCCAACCCATATGAAAAAAACAATTGCTACTGAAAAAGCACCCGGTGCTATCGGCCCTTATAGCCAAGCGGTAGAGGCAGGCGGGTTTATTTACACCTCGGGACAGCTTGGACTAAATCCGGCAACAGGTGAGTTTGGTAAGGATGTACAGGAGCAGGCACGCCTGTCCTTGAGCAACGTCCAAGCCATTCTGGAAGCGGCAGGCAGCAACATGAACCAGGTTGTGAAAGCGACTGTATTCCTGAAGGATATGAACGATTTTGTCAGCGTCAATGAGGTGTACAGTTCTTTCTTTGAGCAACCCTATCCAGCACGCAGTGCGGTGGAGGTAGCTCGTCTGCCTAAGGATGCACTGGTGGAGATTGAAGTCATTGCATTGAAGGGCGAATAGTCTGAAAGGTCCGTTCATAAAATAAAAAGTTTGTATGGCAACCGGGTGTCCCTATTAAATAGAGGCACCCGGTTGCTCAAATTTAATGTGTTTTGTTTTTTTTGAATACAGAGTGGAGGTGGAGATGATTAAAAAAATAATTTTCACTGGTGGAGGCTCTTCAGGACATGTAGCAGTAAACCTAGCTTTGATTCCTCACTTACTGGAACAACATTGGAGTGTCCAATACATAGGCTCTGAACAAGGGATTGAAAGAAAATTGATTTCTGGACTGGAAGATGTGCGTTATTTTAGTATCTCAACTGGGAAATTGCGCAGATATTTTGATTGGAATAATTTTAAGGACCCTTTTAAAGTGCTGAAGGGGATTTCTCAAGCGTACCGGATTATAAGAAAAGAAAAACCGGATATTATTTTTTCAAAAGGCGGGTTTGTTTCGGTTCCTGTGGTATTGGCTGGGTGGTTGAATAAAGTCCCTGTAATCATTCATGAATCAGATATTACCCCTGGATTAGCTAATAAGATTTCCAGCATATTTGCTACAGAAATTTGTACTACCTTTCCTGAAACCACTCAGTACTTTCGCTCTAAGCATACCCGGTATGTAGGTGCTATTGTGAGAGATGAACTAAAAGATGGGGAGGCAGCCAAAGGTTTGACATATTGCGGATTTACTCGAAATAAGCCGATCATTCTAATCATGGGTGGGAGTTTAGGTTCTAAGAAAATCAATGAGATGGTCTGGATGAATTTAGAGGCTTTGCTCGTTCATTTTCAAATCGTGCATATTTGTGGTAAAGACCAAGTGAATCATTCCATTCATATGTATGGCTACAAGCAGTTTGAATACATAAATGATGAACTGGCGGATGTTATGGCGATGGCAGATATGGTTGTTTCTAGGGCGGGTTCAAATTCCATTTTTGAATTCTTAACGCTGCGGAAGCCTATGCTATTGATCCCTCTTTCAAAGGCAGTCAGCCGGGGAGATCAAATTCTAAATGCCAAATCATTTAAAGCGCAAGGCTTTTGTGAGTTTTTAGAAGAAGAAGAGTTGGAATCTGAACGATTTGTTGACATGATTCTTGGTTTGTATGAAAAAAGGTCGGATTATATTATCAATATGAAGAAAATGAATGCAGATCACTCGACAAGCAAGCTTATAGATTTGATTAAAGTCTATACCTAATCACATGGTTAAAATGAATAAACAAAGCAAGCGAGCTTGGGCTAGATGATTCAGACCCAAGCTCGCTTGTTCTGGCTAGGAGATCATATTCGTTTTCTTTAATCCCGTTCTCGATTACGGGCAAAGAATAGCCATAGCGCGTACACCAGAATGATTGCCGCCAAGATCAATGCAGCCAGCCGTACATTTTCATTGTTCGGATGCTCGACGGCGATGGCGACATAGGCCCATACAAATACGAGAGGATAAATGCTGTCGCGATAAGGGAAGCTGACCATGATGGCCAATACGGTGCCGATGAGCAGGATAATGATCGCCCATGTCGTATCGCTGAGTCCCCAGCCACTCCATTCATTCTTTTCCAGTGCCACTGCAATATTGATAATAGTAGCAACAGATACCCAACCGAGGTTCAGGCTGAACGGTAGCTTGACGAACCACATTTCTCCGCGGGTTGGCTGCGGCGTGCGGGTACGTACATACACGACGCTCAAGGAAAGCAAGTATAGAATAATGACGATGACGCACAGCTCTACGTATACATACTGCCAGAGGAAAATCCAGATGATATTGAAGAGACAGCTTAGAATAAAAAAAATACCGATGGACTGAACGCTTGTCTTGGCTTGCCCTGTAGGTGTAGCTTGGTACACGACAAAGCAGGCGAGCAGTACGTAGATGACCGACCAGATGGAAAAAGCGTAACCCGCTGGGGTGATCAAGGTTGGGTACATGTTGGATACAGCAGCAGTGCTTCTGCCACCGATAGGAAGTGTAGAAGCCAGAACGTTAACGAGAACGACAGCGATAAATGCAATAATATTCCACCATTTATACGGATGGCTTCGTGACATAGGGATATCTCCTCCACAACGAATGATGATCCAAAAATGACCGACTGGTCACAAGCTTCTATTATGAATATACCCACTTTGCTTTCGAATATGTCCTAACCGGAAAAAGTTTCTTGATCCCGGTAAAATCATAAAAAGTTGTATGTATATGCAGTCATATGTAGTACAATGGTGAAAATTTTAAGCACTATATAAGCTGAATTTCCTCAAATTCAAATTATATAGAAGTAAGGAGATAAGTAGAATGAATGGCTTGGAGAAAGTAGGGAAATTTGTAGGAGGAACCTTTTCCATCTGGGTACTTTTATTTGCATGCTTGGGATTTTTCTTTCCTGCGGCGTTTACAGGGTTGAAAGGATACATACAGTTATTTTTGGGCATTGTCATGTTCGGGATGGGGCTGACTTTATCTGCGGCTGACTTTCGTGAAGTATTCCGGCGTCCAGTGGATGTGGCTATTGGTGTGGTCGGACATTATCTGATTATGCCGTTTCTGGCCTTTGGATTGGCATTAGTATTGCAGCTGCCACCGGATATTGCGGTAGGTGTCATTTTGGTAGGCTGTTGCCCGAGTGGAACCGCGTCCAACGTAATGACGCTCTTATCCAAAGGCGATGTGGCGTTGGGCGTATCGATTGCTTCAGTATCGACGCTGATTGCTCCACTAGCTACCCCGGCCATGATTAACCTGCTTGCTGGACGTTGGATGAATATTGATGCGAAGTCGCTGATCATGGATATTCTCATCGTGGTTATTGTCCCCATTGTGTTGGGTGTTATCGTCAAATCGCTATTTCGCAAACAGGCAGAAGCCAGTGTCCAGGCGCTGCCGCTCATATCAACACTGGTGATTATGCTCATCGTGGCTATTGTGATTGCAGGCAGCAAAGGCAAGATTTTGGAGACAGGTCCGATTATTTTTGGTGTGGTTATTTTGCATAACGGTATCGGGTTCCTGCTCGGATATTGGTTTGCCAAGCTATTCGGTATGAATCTTTCCAAGCGTAAAGCTGTTACTCTGGAAACGGGAATGCAGAATTCCGGACTGGGCGCTGCGCTGGCAGCAGCTCATTTTAATCCGATTGCTGCTGTACCGAGTGCGATTTTTAGCGTGTGGCATAATATTTCCGGCTCGTTGCTCGCGACCTGGTTTTCCCGCCGGGAGGAGAAGAACAGCACATCCGGCAACCATTAAGCTTTGTCAGTGGCTTGTGACAAGTGGCTGCGGTTCAGCTTTTTCGAACAGTTTGGGGAAGGTCAGAAAGGATAGATTTGACTTTATAGTTGCGGATCATTATACTGTGGTTGTTACAACCACTGTATTTAAGTAAGCAACAGTAGTTTGAGTTCGTTATGGAAGGAAAACTGCATCCAATTCATATTCGGCTTCATGCTTAACAGCCTTATATTATCTGATCTGATTTAAACTGAAGGAGAGAGAACGAATGAACCCAAAATATAATTCTCTATTTGAAGCTTTTACCCTGCCATCCGGTGTTACGTTGAAGAACCGTATTACCATGGCACCTATGACTAACTTTGCTTCCCACGAAAATGGTGAAGTCAGTGACGAGGAACTGGCATACTACCGTGAACGCTCCGGTGGTGTGGGCGCGGTTATTACCGCTTGTGTGTATGTAACTCCAGATGGCAAAGGATTTGTTAATGAGTTCGGTGCGGACAAGGATGAAATGATTCCTAGCCTGCGCCGTCTGGCAGATACGATTCATCAGGAGGGCGCGAAAGCGATCCTGCAAATTTATCATGGTGGCCGCCTGTGTCCACCGGATCAAATTCCAGATGGACAGCCGATCAGTGCAAGCGCAGTAGCCGAGGAAAAAGAAGGCGCGCCTGTGCCGCGTGAAATGACATCCGACGATATCCACCGCGTCATTCGTGCCTATGGCGAAGCGACTCGCCGCGCGATTGAAGCAGGCTATGATGGTGTGGAGCTTCACGGAGCGAACGGTTACCTGGTGCAGCAGTTCTTCTCCCCGCATTCCAACATTCGTACTGATGAATGGGGAGGAAGCCTTGAGAAACGCTTGGCCTTTCCGCTGGCGATTGTTCACGAAGTGAAGAAAGTGATCGCAGAGCATGCGAAGCGTCCATTCATATTCGGCTACCGCTTGTCTCCTGAGGAAGGACACACGCCAGGCATTACGCTGGATGATACGATGGTGCTTGTAGACCGTCTGGCGGATCAAGGGTTGGATTACCTGCACATTTCCGTAAATCATTTCTTTGGTGGTTCGTTCCGTGACCGTAGTGACGAACGGTCACGTACCGTTCTCATCCATGAGAAGGTAGGTAACCGTGTGCCGATTATGGGAGTCGGGTCGCTGAATACACCGGACGAGGCGCTTGCAGCACTGGAGACAGGTGTACCGCTTGTATCGCTGGGACGTCCGCTTTTGATGGAGCCGCAATGGGTTCAGAAGGTGCAAAACGGCACAGAAGATACCATTCGCACGACATTATCCAAACAAGCTCAGCAGGAGCTAGTCATTCCTGACTATTTGTGGAATGTATTGACGACCCTTCCAGGCTGGATGCCTGTTACGGACTAAATTTTGAATGATGGAGATACCCTAGGCTGCTCTCATGCACCTGGGGTATTTTCCTGTCTCATGACCATGAACACAATAATATAGGAATAACTGAGAAAGAAGGAAACTGACAATGTTGCATGAAGCTAATGGCGTAATTTTGATTAAGTCTACCCATCCGGGGCTACAGATTCGACTGTTACAAGTAAATGATGCAGAACGTTTATTAGAGATCAGACGTGAAAATTTTGATTTCTTCAAACCGTTCGAACCAGAACGACCTGAAATTTACTTTACGCTGGAAGAACAGGCGCGTCTGATTTCCAACGGTTTGGAAGCGGCACAAGCCGGACAGGGATATACGTTTGGACTTTTTTTGCTGGAAAATAATAAGCTGATTGGCAGAATGGAGCTGTCGGGTGTCGCTAGAGGCCCCTTTCAAAATGCCAATCTGGGCTACTTTGTAGATCCTGCATACCACGGACAAGGCTATGCGACTTCCGCAGTGAAGGATATTGTACGCTACGCCTTGAACGAGTTGGAATTACACCGTATTCAAGCTGGAGTGATGCCAAGAAATACGCCTTCCAATCGAGTGATGGAAAAGGCAGGATTTCGCCGCGAAGGGCTGGCTCTCAACTATTTGAAGATTAATGGTGTGTGGGAAGATCACGTGCTGTATGCGGTCACGGCTGAGGATTTGCAGAATGGCGTTTTCTGAATTCGCCGGGCGTGACCCCCTCCAGTTTTTTGAACACCTTGCCAAAATATTTTTCATCCTGATACCCGACCATACCGGCAATATGATGAAGGCGCAGCTTGTCATTTAGCAGCAATAGCTTTGCCTTGCTCATCCTGATCTGACACAAATAGTCTGACAGATTAACCCCGTACTCCTGCTTGAATTTACGAGAAATATATTCCCGACTGAGATAAAAGCGGCTCGCCATATCCTGTAGAGAAATGTCCTCGTTATAGTGTGCATCCAGATAGCGGGCAATATCACGGATGGTCGGGTTGTTTGGGCTATGGCTTGGTGTAAGCGCCTGACCGGCTGCCAGCAGTCGGTTTTCAACCTGTCTTTGCCATAAGGGCAGGGAAAGCGTGCCACGGTTGTCGACCGGCAATGCATGAATGGAGCCGGACTCATCTGCCAGTTCCTCGCCATCGATATCTCCAGGTCTGTCATTCAGCCAGCGGGCCAGCATCCAGTCCAACTCCTGATTCCAACTGGCTAGCTGCTCTGCTGTCACCGAAGGCAGCTCGGCTACGGCTGCTATCCAATGGCCTACCGCTATCGACACACGATTGGCATTACAGCTGAGCGCACTAAGCCGCAGTTCCTCTTCCATCTCAGGCAACTGGGGAAGACGAATGCTCTGCCGTGTCTGGGAACTCTGGTGCATCCAGTCGGCGGTTTGCAACACATCCCGTTTCCACAACGCTTGCCGTGCCTCTTGGTAGGCAGTGGCTGCCGCTATGGGAAAAGCGCCAAAAGAGCCAAAAGAGCCAACCCCGATGTGCATGTAACACCGCAAAGCCGTTTTGATCCCTGTGTGAATATCCTGCAAGAGCAGCGGCCAACGAGATGGCTCGCCCCAATACAGCAGAATAATTTCGTCCATACGCTCCAGATGACGGAATGCAACTCCGGTTTGAGAAGTTCCGAGAAATTCGTTACAGATGTTAATGAGGGAAAAGCTCAAAAGCGCACGGCGCGTTTTATATTTGTCCAGTATATCGGCATCCAGCTGAGTGGTACTCATCACAGCTGCATTACATATCTGAATAGCTGCAGGAAGACGTAGCTCCTCACGTAAGGGCGTAATGGATAGAGGGGTATTCGCTATACCGGAAACGATTTCAGTCAGGAGCTTATCAGCATAGTGCGGCCTCATCCGATTGACCTCCATGGCCTGCATCGTCTGCCTATTCCGGTCTTGCTCCGCCGTCCGCCAGGCTTGAGTGGCTTTATTTAGAGCCTCGTTAATCTCCACTGGATCCACGGGCTTAAGAATATAGTCCATGCCTCCCCGGCGGATGACCTGTCGAACCAAGTCAAAATCATCATAGCCACTGACCACCACGACTCGGGTTGCTGGGGAATTGACTTGAATCCACTCCATCAGTGCTACTCCATCCTTGCCGGGCATCCGCATATCCGTGAGTACAACAGGTGGGGAAAGGGCGGTAATGACCTCAATCGCCTGATCGCCCGACTCAGCCTCAATCACCTCGCTCACACCGCAAGCTTCCCAATGTACGAGCATCCGTATGGCATGGCGTACATGCTTCTCATCATCTACAATCAGGACTTTCATTGACAGATCACTCTCCCTTAATATGAATTTCCATAGGGACTTCAGTACGAATTTCGAGTGTATAACGGACGCCATGAGGCAGAATGTTGTCTACGCACAGGGTGTTAGAACCATCCTCCGAGTGAAGCTGAATACGCAATAGAACATTACGAAGGCCAATGGAGTCCTGCTCGCTAGTGTCCGGCTCCTCGTAGGCTTTCAGCGGACGTTTTAACATATGCTGGAGCTGCTCCAAATCGGCCTGTGGAATGGAAATTCCGTTATTTTCCACTGTTATTTTCACAATGCCTTCCTGGATTCGGCTGCCTGTAATGCGAATTTCACCGGGCCCCAGCCGGGGATCGGCACCGTGTTTAAAGTAGTTTTCCACCAACGGTTGGAGAATCATTTTTGGCACCCGATCATTTAGCACCTCATCTTCCCACTGGTAAGTGACCTCTAATTGCTCACCGAAGCGTTCCTTTTGTAAATCAAGATATTGTTTTACATGTTCGGCTTCTTCCTTGAGTGTAACTACCGTATGGTCCCGCATGTTATAACGCAGCATTTTGGCAAGGGAAGAGAGCAGAGAATAAATTCGCGGCACCTCATGCTGTAGGGCCAGGGTTCCAATAGACTGTAGCGTATTATATAAAAAGTGAGGATTAATCTGTGCTTGAAGCGCTTTCAATTGATGTGTCTTGTTAGCCAGCTCCAGCTTGTATTCCCGCAAAATGAGGTTATTGATAGTATCCATCATCTGTCTGAAACGGCGCGACAGTACTCCGATCTCATCGTTACTCATGGCCCGAATGTCTACATCCAGTTGACCGGACTGAATCTGGTTTATGTAGCGAGTCAGTCGCTTAATAGGTTCCGTGATTTTTATCGAAATCCATAACGTGGCAACAATGACAAGTAGCAACGCTGCGCCTGTAATGACCGCATTAATCTGAGTCAGGCGGGTAGCCCGTAAATACAGCGTACGATGTGGAATTTTCTTGACGAGCGTCCAGCCTGACAGATTGGCATCCAGCTTGCCGTACACGTGCAGTGCTGTATCATCCTCAATCACTCCGTGCTCGCCTTCTTTAGAAATTCGATTGAGCAGGCCAGATTCCTTCCAGTGTGTTCCAATCGATGCTTCTTTTCCGCTATATACGATCGTTCCGTTCCGATCGATCAAAAACAGTTCCTCTGTATCCGCATCATACAATTGACGGCAAATACTGCGCAGCGGCTCCAGATCAACATCTATAGCCAGTACCCCAAGCGTCTCTGAGGCAGGAATGTTCCGAATCGCCCGATGAAGTGTAAATACCTGCCGCTTTGTGCTGTGCTCCGCATAGGAAACCGCCGAAAAGCCGTACAAATGCTTCATGTGCGAAGGCTGTATGAATAGTCCGGAAGGGCCGTAATGAATAGAGCCAGTAAAGGGCTCCAGTCGGAATTCCCGTAGCGGGACTGTACTGGTAATCAACGTGGATTGCCCAGCCTCAAAAGAATGCAAATATACTTGGTCAATGCCTGACGAAGCATTCATCATCGTTTGCAGTGTGGTGTAAATTTCAGCGACGGCCCGGTAATCATCCGGAATTTTGGCCAGATTACGCAGAAAATGGGGGTCATTATAGACTCCAATGGACGCGCGATTCAGTCCCTGTAAATAGTTATCCAGATTCGTAATTCCCTGAAAAATAAGCCGTTCATTTTCTTGTGTGGCCTGCTCCCGCAAGGATTGCTTGGTGAGAACAAAGGTCATAGTCATCGACAGCAGCAGCGGCAGAGTGACCGCAATGAGCAAAAACCAGATCAGGCGGGAACGAATACTGTGAAATTTCATGCAGTGAGCTCCTTTCACAATTCAAGGCGAGCCAGAGGTCAATATTTTCCCCCCTAATGGTTCACGATCCTACGTGTTCTCCAGAGCGCTTATTCGACATAATGAACATGTGAATCGCATATCCGTACGGACCAAGCATTATGCTGCTGAAAGAAAGCCGTAAGGGAGCGTTCCAGACACCAACAGACAACAAAAGGGGGGGATCGGATTGAATCGCGCCAAGTCGTCGCAATGGCTCCAGCAATGGATTTTTGTAGGGCCGTCGACGTTATTTTTCGTTATCATTATTGTAATCCCTTTTATGCTCGGAATGTACTATTCTTTTACAGAGTGGAATGGGGTAGCCAATGAGGCAAAGTGGGTCGGGCTGGATAATTTCAGTCACATTTTATGGAATGATGACAAATTTGGGACAGCGTTCTGGTTTACGGTCCGTTTTACGGTGGTAGGAGTGGTGGCTGCGAATATTTTTGGCTTTCTGCTGGCGTACTTTCTAACCAAACCGCTGAAAACAAAAAATGTACTGAGGACCATCTTTTTTATGCCTAATGTGATCGGAGGTCTGTTGCTGGGCTTTATCTGGCAGTTTATTTTCGTCAAGGGATTTGCAGCAATTGGAGAGAGCACGAACTGGTCCTTCTTCAATCTGTCCTGGTTGGGAGATGAGATCACGGCCTTCTGGGGCATTGTCATCGTGTTTATCTGGCAAACTGCCGGGTATTTGATGGTTATTTATATCTCTTCCCTGACCAATGTGCCCCGCGATATGCTGGAAGCAGCCGAAATTGACGGAGCAAGCCGGATGCAAATTTTGCGGTCGATTATACTTCCTTTAATCATGCCTGCCGTTACGGTTTGTCTTTTCCTGGCGATATCATGGTCATTCAAAATGTTCGATCTCAATTTGTCACTGACCAAAGGCGGTCCCTTCGGGTCCACAGAGTCGGTTGCACTCAATATTTACAATGAAGCGTTTGTGAATAATCGTTATGGGCTGGGAACAGCTAAAGCACTCATTTTCTTTATCATTGTTGCTCTGGTTACGAGCCTTCAGGTACGACTGACGAAAAGTCGGGAGGTGGAAGCGTAAATGGAAACAAGCAAGCGCTACCGCTTTGGAACATGGGCGACCGAGATGGTGATGATCCTCGTCGCATTGTTATTCCTCGTCCCGTTTTACTTTTTATTCGTGAATTCGGTCAAAAGCTTTGGTGACCTGCTCACCGATTCTGCGGCCTGGCCACAAACCTTTGTATGGAGCAACTATGCTAGAGCGTGGAGCATCACGCGTTTTCCCGAAGCTTTATGGAATTCACTCGTGGTTACGGTAATTAGTAATCTACTGCTCGTACTGATCAGCTCAATGGCTGCTTACCGAATGGTCCGGCGTCCGACGCGTTATAATCGGGTGTTGTTCAGCCTGTTCGTAGCTGCCATGGTCATTCCTTTTCAATCGGTGATGATTCCTTTGGTCAAGGTTGTAAGTACACTGGATTTAATGAACAGTATAAGTGGTCTGGTAATCTGTTATCTGGGATTCGGAGCTCCAATGTCGATCTTTCTCTTTCATGGATTCGTCAAAGGTGTGCCAGTCGAGGTGGAAGAAGCAGCTACGGTGGACGGCTGTACGCCTTACGGAGTGTTTTTCCGAATTGTGTATCCGTTGATGCTACCGATGATGGTAACTGTTATTATTTTAAATACGCTCTGGATTTGGAATGATTATCTCCTGCCTTCTCTGGTACTGCAAAAGGCTGAACTGCGCACGATTCCGATTGCTACCTATGCCTTTTTTGGACAATACACGAAGCAGTGGGATTTGGCTTTGCCTGCTCTGGTGCTGGGCATCTTGCCTGTCATCGTATTCTTTCTGGCCATGCAAAAATATATTATACAAGGTATTATGGCTGGTTCGGTCAAAGGTTGAGTGTGGGATGAGCTGAAAATGTACACGGTGGCCACTCCGCAAACGGATGGTGCTTACCATCGCTGTTGCCTCCAGATTCCCCTGAATAAACGAATAAAGGTGGGAATCTAGAGACAAAGGCGAGCGCTATCGCTTGTTCAGCACCATTCCGTTTTCCGTTTGCTCCGTTTCCACATGAATTTTTCGAGTTCATCTGATATGAATTTAGAATAGAAAGGAACATGAAAATGAAAACGCATACTTTTAAAAAGAAAGCTCAAGCACTCATCTTGCTTCTCGCGGCCTTTGCCCTGGTTTTGGCAGGTTGTAACAGCAGTGGCGGACAAAACGCAGGCAAAGAGGAAGTGAAGGAAAAAACAATTCACATTTTTCAGTTTAAGGTAGAGATTGCAGAAGCGCTGAATCGCATGAAGGCGGAATATGAAGCGTCTCATCCAGGGATCAAGCTCGACATTCAGACCGTGGGCGGGGGCAGTGACTATGGTGCGGCGTTAAAGGCGAAGTTCGCCTCCGGGGAGCAGCCGGATATTTTTAACGTAGGAGGTTACCGCGAGCTGGATACGTGGCTGGAATATTTGGAGGACCTGTCTGACCAGCCTTGGGTTGGCGATGTGGTGGATGTCGCCAAAGAGCCGATGACCAAAGACGGCAAGCTGTATGGCCAGCCGATGAATCTGGAGGGGTACGGCTTTATTTATAACAAGGATTTGTTCAAGAAGGCGGGGATTACGGAGACCCCTAAAACATTGTCCGAACTGGAGGGAGCTGCGCAAAAGCTCCAAGCTGCAGGGATTACTCCATTTTCTAATGGATATCAGGAGTTTTGGGTGTTAGGCAATCATTTGCTGAACGTGGCATTTGCCAATCAGCCAGACCCTTCGGCCTTCGTTAAGGGACTGAATGATGGAACTGCAAAGATTCCGGGCAACGCTGTATTCGCCGAGTGGGTTAAGCTGTTTGATCTGACAATGAAGTATGGCAATTCGAAGCCGCTCACGACCGATTACAACACGCAGGTAACGAACTTCGCCACTGGAAAGGCTGCCATGATGCAGCAAGGGAACTGGACTCAGGTCCAAATTGACGGTATTAATCCGAAGCTGAATCTGGGTATTTTACCTATGCCGATTGGTGAAGACGCAACAGCCGGAGATAAGCTGTTTGTAGGTGTCGCCAACAACTGGGTGGTTAATAAAAATTCGACTGTCAAACCCGAGGCGAAGGAGTTCTTAAACTGGATGGTGACATCCGAGCAGGGTAAAAAGTATATCACCAAGGAATTCAAGTTTATTCCAGCATTCAAGAGCATCGAAGGGGCAGAGGCTGATATGGGCCAACTGGGTGCGGAAGTGGTGAAATACAGTAAGGAAAACAAACTGTTGGGCTGGTTCTTTAGCCGCTATCCTGAAGGAGCACAGCAAGAATTCGGAAGTCAGATGCAAGCTTATGTGGCAGGTAAATCGGATGCCGGGAAGCTATTCGAGGATTTCCAGAAAACATGGGATAATTTGAAGACCAAATAAGAACAAAAGCACGCGATAAAGCCTTCTTATTTCAGGGAGATTGTATGGTCCTGAAATATGAAGGCTTTTTTGCAAAATTAATTATATATGGTAATGGAGAAGAACAATATCCCCGCGGCGTTCTATTTCTTGGAGTTCAAACGTACTTGGTAGCGTTCCCTCTGGAAATAACGGTATTCCTTGTCCAAGCACTTTGGGAATGATCGCAATGATAGCTTTCTCCAGCAGTCCAGCTTGTAAGAAGGCCTGAACTAACTGGCCCCCACCGACTAGCCATACCGCACCTTCCGATTGTCCTTGTAGACGTGGAACCAGTTCAGTCAGAGCTTCGTCCGTAAATGTAACATGTGGCGCCTGCTGTTGCTCCGTTAATGCTCGTGTGAACACATAGCATGGCTTTCCAGCATAAGGGAAATCATCTGAGAGCTTCAATACTTCCTCATACGTCAGCCTGCCCATCAGCACTGTACCAACGGTGTCGTAAAAGTCGGCATATCCATTGTCCCCGCCATCCCCTTTAACATCATACAGCCAGTCCACCGAACCGTCCGGCAAAGCGATATACCCATCGAGACTCATGGCAATATACAGCACAACTGCGTTTGATTTCAAATCCTTCATAGTTCATTCACTCCTTTCTATATCCTAATGTTACAATGTATTTATGACATAGTATGTCGTAGTTAAACGTTCATTTTAAATTAATTTTTGAATCGAGGGGTACCTTATGAACGAACGCAGGATTGCTCTTATGAGGATACTGGATTCCCGAAAAAAATATACGGCGCGTGAGTTGGCTGAACGTTTTGGTGTCTCCGTCAGAACGATACAAAGAGATCTCGACTATTTGCAGCAGACCGGGTTACCCCTTTATACCGAAATGGGTCCTCATGGTGGGTATCGGGCACTTCCCAATCGGCTTCTTCCTCCCCTTCATCTTGCTCGTGACGAGGCCTTGGGTCTTTTCCTCATGCTGCAACTGTTGGAGAACATTCCAGATATCCCTTTTGGCTCGGTTCGTGGACATTTATCCGAGCACTATTATGCCGAGCTTCCACAGGATGTGCAGGACAGTATTGATCAATTAAAGGAGTACATTTCTTTTCGTATGCTACCCACTCACGCAGAGTCACCCTACACCTCAATCATTTTGGAGGCTGCGCTGAATAAGCGCCGGGTGAACATGCATTACCGCTCGGTTTCCGGTGAAAAGTGGACCGAAGTATATCCGATTGGACTGTATTTTGATCACGGATATTGGTATATGCCAGCGCATAGCAGAGATCGCATCATTCTGTACCGTTCAGATCGGGTGATCACAATAACGATGCTGGAGGAAACCTTGGACAGCCTTCCCACACTTCAGGAATGGTTGGCTTCGGAGGATTCCCGTATAGGAATTCCAACCAAAATAAATTTTACCGCATTGGGTGCCAGGCTGGCCGGATCAGATGCTCTCTTCCAAAGTGTCTCCCATCAAGAAGGGCAGGGTCAGGAATGGCAGGGATATATTCCGGTCGAAGAGTTTAGATATGTGTCCCGACTTTTGCTAAAATACGGGCCAGAGGCCGAGGTCATATATCCGAAAGAACTGCGGATGAGGGTGAAGGAATTGCTGCAAGACAGCCTGAACCCTTATCTGAAGGATGCAAAAGCAGATGATGAAGAAAAAGACAATTAATCCTGTAAATTGATTCTCTTATTTATAGTTAACCACATGAATATTTAAGGTTATTAACTTATGACTTTCCATTTATTTTTGTGATAAAGTTTTGAAAAGAGCCCGTTTTCGTATATGATGAAGAGTAATAATTCAAAAGGCTGGACGGGAGACAGATATGAATCAACCGCTTTATGGAATATGGCTCGGAGATGTGTTTTTTTGCTTTTCTGGTGAGACGTCGGAACCACGTATCGATGCGTGGAGCAGTGTAATCCGCAGGCTGACGCTAAAGGGAGACCTTCGGCCGTTTCGGCAGGCTGCGTTGCGTCTTGCTGAGGTACGGATACCGAACACTGCTCGTGTGGAAACCGCGGGCAGAGGTGGCAAAAGACGTTCCATGCTGGGGCGTACATTGGAGGGTTTGGCGCTGGAACCGCGCGAGACGATGGCACTGTTGACCCGCATGGACGAGAAGGGCTGTGCGGCATCGGGCATTACGCTGGGCGAGGAAATGCAATATTGGCAAAAAGCTGCTTATTTCGCGCTAGAGCTGATGCAGCGGGGCGAAATTGCGCCATCGCTTACAGAGGCGCGTCCATCGGGACCGCGCCGTCGTGGTCCGGAAGCGGCTGTCGGGGTGTGGATTCCTCGACTGTGTCAAGAGGAGGACATACGCCGCTTTTATGAGCTGGCTGCTGCAATGCCGGCTGTTTGTATGGCGGCTCCGGCTGTTTTTGCGGGCAAGGAGCCTGAAACACGTGAGGATGCAGCCGGAATCGTGCTGTACTCCTTCTTGTGTGCGGTCATCCATGCGGAAACGACCGCGGTGCTGGCAGCATCAGACCGTGAGCTGGGCCGATATCGCGCAGAGTATCGGCGCGGAGGATCGCCGCTGGCAGAGCTGTGGTGGAACAGTCTGCTGACAGGTTCCCGCCCGGTGGCGATTCAGGGAACGCCCGCGGAGATGGAGGAGCTGGTGCTTCAAGCGTCCTCTCTTGAGGGAAGCGCAATGCCTGTCACGGAACGGGAAGACAAAGAGCCTATAGAAGGGCAACTGCGGTTGTGCCTTCGTTTGGAGCCTTCGCTGGAAGAGAGTGTGAAGGAATGGCGCATTACCTTTTGGGCAGAAAGCGATGCTGAGCCGGGGTTGCGACTGCCTGCTCTGGCACTGTGGGCGCATCCTGAACGTGATCTGGTTCGAGGCGGAATTGTATATCGTCAAGTGCAGGCGCAACTGTTAATGAGGCTCGGACAGGCGGCTGAAGCGGCACCTATATTGCAAGAAGCATTGAATCGTCCTTACCCCGAGGGGCTGACACTGGAGCCAGAGTTGTTCTTCCGCTTCCTGACGGAAGCCGTTCCCGCATTACAAAGGAACGGTATCACCGTGCAAATGCCTTCACGCTGGAGCCGGGAGGGCCGAAGACGTGCAGGCTTGCGGCTCAAAATGCGTTCGACAGAACAGGGTGCCAAGCCAGATGGTGTGATTGCCGATACATCGTCTGTCGGCATTAACCGCATGATTTCGTTTGATGCCGAGGCTGTGCTGGGTGATACGACTTTGACGATGGAGGAACTGGAAAGCATCGTCGCGGCCAATTTGCCGTATGTACGTCTCGGAGGGGAATGGATCGAGGTCGATCCCAAGGAAATCCGTCAGGTGCTGCGCTTTATCAAGCGCGGGGAAAACGGTGAGATGAGCTTGTCCGAATGGATGCATCTGGCTGCAGAAAATGAAAGTGCAGGCGAGGCCTCATGGAAAGGCTTGTCCATCTTTGGCGCGGAATCCGCCGGATTGCTTGCGTCTTTGGCTGAGGGCGGCGTACTCCGTTCGGTAGAGCCACGGCCTGTGCCGGAGACGCTGCATGGCGCATTACGGCCCTATCAAGAGCGCGGCTTTCAATGGCTGGCTGCAATGCGCGGATTGGGCTTTGGCGTCTGCCTTGCGGACGACATGGGACTTGGTAAAACGATTCAAGTCATCACCTGCCTGCTCGACGGTGGCATCGGCGCAGATGATCAACGTCCGGCGTTGATCATCTGTCCGACATCCTTGCTCGGCAACTGGCAGCGCGAGTTGAAGCGCTTTTCACCGGATTTGTCGCTGTATATTCACCATGGCAACCAGCGACTCCACGGCGAGCTGTTTCAGGAAAGTGTACGTGAGTATGATATCGTCCTCACTACCTATCATTTGGCGGGCCGGGACGGCAGCGATTTATCTGCGGTATACTGGTCCTCCATCGTGTTGGATGAGGCGCAATATATAAAAAATGCACGAACAAAGCAAGCACAAAGCGTCATGAAGCTGTCTGCACCACACCGGATTGCCATGACAGGTACTCCGGTAGAAAATCGGCTGAGCGAGCTGTGGTCTATTTTTCAATTCCTGAATCCAGGTTACCTCGGTACGGCGTCTTCGTTCCGCCAGCGTTACAGTCTGGCGGGAGAGGAGCGGGGGTCCGCGTTGCGTGAGCTTCATCGCCTCGTCTCCCCGTTCATGCTGCGTCGTCTCAAAAGCGACCCAGATATACGCAAGGATTTGCCAGAGAAGCTGGAGTTGAAATCCTACTGTGTACTGACACCAGAGCAGGCCGGATTGTATCGGGGCGTGGTGGATCAATTATTGGGAACACTGGATGGGCAGATCGGTATGGCTCGCAAAGGGCTTGTTCTGTCTTCGCTGACCAAGTTGAAGCAGATTTGTGATCATCCGGGTTTGATCATTCCGGGTCGGGCTGATAGTGGTAAAACTGAAAACTCGGGCAAAATGGAGCGACTGCTGGAATTGGTAGAGACGATTCGCGAGAACGGCGAATCGGCGCTGATATTCACCCAATATGTGTCGATGGGAGAATTGCTGGTCTCTCGTTTGGCCAAAATCTTCGGGGAAGAGCCGTATTTTCTGCATGGAGGACTGGCGAAAACCAGACGTGATGAAATTGTTCACAACTTCCAGCAGGGAGAAGGGCCGAATATATTCGTACTTTCCCTGCGTGCAGGTGGCGTGGGTCTGAACCTGACACGTGCCAGCCATGTCATTCACTATGACCGCTGGTGGAATCCAGCAGTGGAAAACCAGGCGACGGACCGCGTATTCCGTATTGGTCAAAGCCGCAATGTACAAGTGCACAAGCTGATTTGCCAAGGTACGCTGGAGGAGCGGATCGACGAGCTGATTGAGAGCAAAAAGGCACTTTCCGAGCAGGTTGTCGGCTCCGGTGAACATTGGCTCACCGAAATGTCTGATGATGAATTGCGCGGTCTGATTGCGTTGCAAAATGATGTATGGATTGAGTGAGCAGAGAAAGGATGAAGGCGATGACGAGGCCGCAAGTGAAGCTAAAAGTAACTGACGGTCAATGGATAGCGGAATTAGACGGATTGGGGTTGGAAGGCGAATCAACGGGTGTACCTTCCACACATGCTGTCCAATGGACTGGCCCAGCGCCTGTACTAAACCCCGAACAGCGGAAGGCATGGCTGGAGCAGCTAAAAGCAGATCCTTTGGATATCTATCGTTTTTTGCAAGGGGAAACCTGTCTATCGCTGGATGAGGTCGTTCAGCTAGCAGCTGAGACAGCCACTTCCAGCATGGAGGATGGCGTGGGTGTAGTCGACGATGTGAAGAAAGCTCTTCAAGCCGGTCTGGAAAGCGATCCGCAGACCTGTCTGGAACTGATCGGAATGTCGCGGGAAGAGTTGCTGGAGTACGTATTTAGTGCTTGGGCCGGAGAGTTATCCCATGTGCAGGGGACATCCCCCGCGCTTGAGTCTACCTCACGGCCGGAAGGCGGACGCAGCGGATCGGCAGCGATTAGCGAATGGATTGCAGAGTCTGCGGCAGAAGGAGCATTGCATCGTCCCGGTGCGGGCTTTCATGCGATTGAGATTCGTCTGCCGCAGAAGCTTGCTCCTAAGAAGGAAGCGGATATTACGGCTTTGCTGCCGGGTTTACCCCGTGCGGAAGAGGCATTGAAACTCATACGTGAACGGGTAGCCGAGCGGGCCCGAGCTGCAATCCCGCAAAAACGTCATACTCCGTAACAATTCGGGTATATACTTCCTTTTTCGAGTCTATTCGCCTTCATCGAACGGGATAATGGCTTCGAAGAGTGCTAAAAGTTCAGTTACAATGGGGAAACGGAAAAGTGACGGCAAGTCATGCATCAATTGCAATATTGGAGGAGATACCAGCATGAAACGACATATACAACAGACGCGAGCATCTAAGCGCTGGACCAAAGCGCTCATTCCAGGGCTGATCCTGCCAGGGCTATTACTGGCAGCCTGCCAGCAGGGAGGATCAGGTGGACAGGAAAGCGAGCCGTTGAAGTCATCTACAGCGGTACAGGAGAATGTACAGCCTTCCGCCCAGCCGGATACGGGCAATGGCAGCACTAGCGCTGGACAAGCCTCTGCAGGTACAGAAAGTGGACAGGCCGACCCTGTGATGGCGTTGCGGAGCCAGAGTGCGCTGCAAGCCACGGTTAAGGAAGAGGATGGAACCGCGATCGTCACTAATGCGACTTCTGATACAGTCGTTGTGAACAAAAAGCGCAGCTTGCCTGTAGGCTATGTCCCCGATGACCTGGTGGAGCCGCAGGTGCCATTTTCCTTCGAGGGACCGCATGAAAAGCGGCATTTGCGTAAGGAAGCGGCAGAGGCACTGGAGAAGCTGTTCGACGGTGCGGAAAAAGACGGCATTGAGCTGCGTGCGGTATCGGGATACCGTTCCTATAAGCGTCAGGTATCTATTTTCAACAACAATGTAAAGACAAAGGGGCAGGAATATGCCTCTAAAGTTAGCGCTGTACCGGGTACGAGTGAGCATCAGACAGGATTGTCCATTGATGTATCCAGCCCAAGCGTAGGTAATGTGCTGGAGCAATCCTTCGGAGCTTCCAAGGAAGGCGAATGGCTGGAAAAACATGCACCGGAATACGGATTTATTATTCGTTATATGAAGGGTAAGGAAGATGTAACCGGCTATGTGTACGAGCCTTGGCATATCCGTTATGTGGGAATAGACATTGCGGAGGATGTAGCCAAGCAGGGGATGACGCTGGAGGAATATTTCGACGAGAACAATATCAAGCTGTAGCAGCTAAAATCAAGCCGTAATCCTAGGGATTGCGGCTTTTTGTCGTGTTTTTCTTCCAAATTGAACCTTTTCAAGGTAGAATCTCGTATAGTGAACGACGACAGAAGCGCTTTGATTTGTTGCAAACCTCATGACAGAAGCGTACAGGAAGGGAAGGGAATCATCATTTATTATTCATTAACGTATCGCGAATGGTCGGAAGACACTCAAAAGGAACTGCGCAGCCTGACACGGGAATCCGTATCGGGAGATGAGCTGTTTCTACGCAAGCTTGTAGACGCTACGCGTCTCCATGACAAACTATGGTCGCATATCTCGAATGAAAGTGAGGAACATACGGATCATTCCGTCTATGTGACTGAATTTACAGGGGAACGCGCAAAGCCTTACGGTGCCTCCATCACAGACCTCGTGCTTGCCAGTGAGGGAGGTTACACTTCCACATTCAGTGCAATGTACTGGATATGGCATGAACCTGCATTCCGTAGTATGGATCAGCGGGAAGGCTCGGTATTTACTTTGGAGTTGGCCCAACGACTATTAGATCACTATACAGTACTGGGTGGCAAAACATATGAATTTATATATTCGGTACTGGACCCTCAGCTGAAAAAGGTACATCTGTTTGTGAAGGAGGTCGATCTGTGATGGAGCATTCTTGGGAAAAAATGAAATCCAAGCCCGGCTCTCGTACACGGATGGCGGCCTTTGCCCTGATGTTGGCTGTCCCGGCCGCTCTGACGGGTTGCGGTGACGACGAGTATTATGACTGCGATGAGCTTCCTGTATCGGAACAAACGGCGTGTCGGGATTCAGGCAGCAGCGGGTATTACTATGGTGGATCGACATATTATAGTGGAGGTTCCTCATACCATAGTAGTCGTTCATCTTCCAGTTCTTACCGCAAAAGCTCATCCTCATCTTCCAGCTCACACAGCGGTTTTGGCAGCAGCGGCTCACGCAGCGGCTTTTTCTCTGGGGGTTAAGATGAGCATGCGTACGATTCGGCAATTGCCTTATGAACATGATGAGCTTTTTAAGGGTGAAATCAGCCGTAGAATTCCGTATCATCGCATGTATGGTAAATCCTATTGCGTGCCGGCCTTAACGGTATATCGGGAAAGCGAACTGGCAGAGCTTCAGACTGCTTCTGAGGCGGTACATCGTATTTATCGCAAGGTTCAGCAATTCGTCCAGCGCTATATGCCGGATGAATACCTGGTGGAACGGTTGGGGATTCATCCAGGCTTGCTGCGTGCTGCACGAATGGAGGCCGAGCCGGATGGGATAACCCGCCAGGACTGGATTGTGGGGGAAGCGGGTATCAAGTGCATAGAGAATAACACCGATACCCCAACCGGGATTCCCGAGGTGGCTTATCTCGAAGGAAAGCTGCTGGAGGTGCTGAGTAGGGATGGAATATCGGCGGATGACAATGCATTACATGGACCCTCATCTGGAATGGACGAGGCGATTCAGTCTGCCTTGACGGAGTTCATTCATTTTTATAGCAATAAGGGATTAGGAACAAAGGTGTATTTCACTTGCTATGACTGGCACATCGAGGATCAGACGAACACCAAATATATTATGCATTTATGTGAACAAGCCGGGTTTGAAGTGGTTTATGCGCCTTTGGAAGAACTGGAGATTATCCCGAATGAAGGATTGTATCACCGGGGAGAGCAGATCCACATTCTCTATCGCCTGTATCCGCTGGAATATCTAATTGATGACCGGGAGGAGGATACGGGGCTTGAGGTGGGGCAGGCGCTAATGGATATGGTGGCAGACGGGAAAATAGGATTAATCAACCCGCCGCAGCATATCATTACCCAGAGCAAAGGGTTCACCGCAACCGTGTGGTCGCTATATGAGCGCAATGAGCAGACACCAGAGTTCTGTGGTTTTCGCTTGTTTGACGATCGCGAGCTGGAGGTGATACGAACCTACCTGCTGCCTACGTATTTTGAACCCTCGGTGTTTATGCAAAATAAAGAGCCTTATGTGGCCAAAGGTATATGGGGGCGGGAGGGTAAAGGGACGCACTTGATTGAACATCCTCAATCCGAAGAGATGCTGAAAGGTGCTTTGGGAGAGGTTGAACCTGCGCAGACTGACAACCCTGATCTGCTTCACCAAGCTGATGGTCCACGAACGCCTGAGCAGGAGGAAGCCGCACATATTGCCGCTTATTACGAGGGACAGCCTAAGATTTATCAGCGGCTGTGGCCGATGCAGAGCGCAGAGGTACAGACCGAGGAAGGGCTATTTCACGGCTATGTGCTGACAGGCATATTCGTGATCGGGGGGCGTTTTGCGGGTGTCCTGCCGCGAATCGGTGAAAAGGTAACAGGTGATATGGCCTATTATTGCGCCGCCGCTGTTGCCACCGTACCTCCTAATCCGCCCGTTATATAAGCTGAATTAAACAATGTACCATATTCGAACATATCTGTTATTTTCACAAGTGAGGATTTTGCAAAATCCTGAAGTATCATAAGGAGGAAGAAAATTGGACTCTCATATCAGTTTGGGCAACGCATTGGGCAATGTAGGTATCGGCCTGCTTATCCTGTTTGCCATCTTAATCGTAGGTTATTTTGTGTTCAGCTTGCTGACACGTTATAACGATAATCAAGAAATCGCACGCGGCAATGAGGCGGCAGGCATCTATATGGGTGCAAAGCTGCTAGGTCTGTGTATCATCGTGGGAATGGTGTCGTACAGCAGTCATTCATGGCTAGATATGCTAACCTGGTCGGCTGTGGGCATTGTAGTGCTGTGTCTGGTCTATGTGATTTTTGATCTGGTGACGCCGCGTACCAAAGTGTGTGAGGAAATTGCCAACGGCAATGTGGCTCTGGCACAGCTGCTGCGCTCGGTCATCGTCGGGGTGTCTTTTGTGGTAGGTACATTTTTGATGTAGTCGATATAGAGAAGGGATACAAAGGATCTGCAACACCGGACAACGGAGCTGCAGATCCTTTTTTATAGAACATTGTATTCACTGCCCGGCATCAGACTGTTGAATTGAAGGTTGTGACGATCACTTCCTGTGGGGACTATTCTACAAAGCAACGGGTGATACTGCATAGCAAAAAGGAATTTGCTACAGAGTTCAAACCAAATAGAAGAGAAGGGAATTCTGAACATATGAGTACCTCCACCTCCCCAACCAAACAAGTTCGGATGGGTATCATTGGCCTGGGTCTGATCGCTGAATATCACATGAGATCACTGCACACCATCTCGGGGGTATCTATTGTGGCCGTTAGTGATGTGAATCCCAATCGCCTTCAAGCTATCGGAGAACAATTGCAACTACCTGCTTCCAAGCGGTACGCCCATTATGAAGCATTAATCCGTGACCCAGAGGTAGATGCGATTCTGTCGCTGACACCCAATGATGTGCATTTTGACATTATTCGTATTGCGCTGGAAGAACACAAAGCTGTACTGGCAGAAAAACCATTGACTCTTACATGGGAAGAAGCGGATCAGTTGAAAAAGCTATACAAAGCGAATCCGGTGCCTTTGCTGGTTCACTATAAGCATCGCTACGGGGCGGCCTTCCAATATACCAAGCAACTGCTGGATGAGCAAAAGCTGGGTAAAATCTATAACATTCAATTTCGTTATCTAATGGATGCATTTGCGCCATATCGTCAGCATCCATATACATGGCGTCACAATTTAGCCAAGGCTGGTTCTGGAGTAGTGGGGGATACAGCCTCACATATCATTGATCTGGCCCGTTTTTTGGTGGGTGAATTTAAAAGTGTCGCAGCGCTGTTACATACCATTACACCCGAGCGGTTCGATCCGATCACGGGTCTGCCTGTAAAAGTAGATGTGGAAGATCTTGCTGCCTTTCATGGCATCGTAGGCGACAATACCGTGGGAACCTTTATCACTCATAAAAATGCCATCGGCATACGGCACGATATCGAAGTCGATATCTATGGAGAACTTGGTACGCTGCACGCCAGCCTCAATAACCCGGAAAGTATCCGCATTGTGCTGCGTGACTTGGAACACCCGGGTACCGAATACGAGACTTGGGCTGTCCCTGTAATCTATAATCATACGGCTTATGAAGATTTTGTTGAGCTGGCAAGGGGAAAATCTGTGGATCGTGCTCCCATATTCGAGGACGGCTACAAAAATCAGTGGGTACTTGAGAAAATACTGCAATCATGGAAAGAGAATGGACGTTTAGTAGAAATGTAGGGGATGTGAGGGGAATAGCTGAAATTCCAGCAATGACAAAGAGTATAAACATGCTGTGAACCGCAAGAGGGTTCCTTTGAAGAGCAGCCATCTTGCGGTTTAGCAATTCAATATATTCTGTAAATTCATCATTTTGGCATCGCCACGCTTATATCACTTCAAATGAATCCTGCCTCAATCTTTTCAATAATGGTCAGCAAGAAGGATTCCGCTAAGCTGTTTTTCAAAATAGCTTGCTTGGCTTCCTCCAGTGTAAACCAACGTGCTTGATCTACCTCCGTACTAAGAACATCCAACTGATCGTCATTCACAATGGATACAAAATTCAGCATCAGTGTATTGCTTCGTTCAAAATACTCACTGCGCATATATTGATACTCATCGACTTGTAATCCTACTTCTTCCTTAACTTCACGCACCAATGTCTGCTCGGCGGATTCACCCTTGCTCACATAACCTGCCAATAAAATGAAGCCCTGAATATTGTACTGCTGTATGAGCAGCACCTTATTTCTCTGACTATTCAATACAGCGGTACTGATCGCAGTGCTGAATATCGGGAAACGAAAGACCTGGCATGTATGACAAAAGGGGATAGGGCCCTCGCCTTCACACTCCTTCACCATCAATTTTGTTCCGCATTCATAGCAATATTTCATGTAAGCGCCACCCTTGTATCACATTTTTAAAATTGTAAATGTTGCTTTTAATGCCGTGTTTGTACTGCAATACTCATCATCTTAATCCTACGATTATTGTTCTGTCTACGGACGCTTTATTTCTTCTCTTGGTCTTTATCCCTTTTCTTGCTGCGTTTTTGCCCGTCTAGCCCCAATCAGCCGCCAGCCTGTTAACAATGCCGCCACAAGACAGATGGACGCGGACGTCATAAAGGCTACATGCATGCCTGCCAGAAAAATTTCTGGATGACCCGGGACCAAGCCGGTGACCCGATAACCAGCCTCTTTACTCATAATATAAAAGAGGATGGATGTGGCCAAAGTGATCCCCACAACCATACCGACGTTGCGAACCAGCGAATTGACACTCCCGGCTGAGCCGAGCTGTGTGCGGGGTACCGTGGACATAATCAGCGAGTTGTTCGGCGATTGGAATAAACCACTGCCAATGCCCAGCATGGCAATCCACAGACCCACGAGCGGGATGGAGCTGCCTGCATGCAGTTGGGCCAATCCAATCTGGGCAATGACCATAACGACCAGCCCGGCGAATGTAAGCAGTTCAGATCCGATTTTATCGGAAAGCGCACCGCTGAGAGGGGCCACAATAACCATCGAGATGGGGAGCAGCATCAGCAGGAAGCCGGCATGAAAAGGCGACAAGTTCAGCATATTCTGCGCATAGAAAGGCGAAATGATGTTAAAGCAAAAATTAGCGACGAACACCAGAAAAGCACACAAAATACTGAGCGAAAATAACGGATTTTTGAATAGCGCGAGCTGTAACAGCGGCCCAGAACGACGAAGTTCCAACCTAATGAACATGGCAAAAGCAACTACAGCCACCACCAGCGAAGCAACGATACGTTTGTCTCCATACCCGACCTGCTGTCCCAGCAACAATCCGACGAACAAAGTGAGAATAAAAATAGCAAACACCAAGCTACCGGGAATGTCAATTTTATCTTTCACCTTGATCAAATCCTTCGGCAAAAGCTTCCAGCCAAGAAAGACAGCGACCAGCCCTACCGGTACATTGACCCAGAAAATATACTGCCAGCCCAGCGACGAGACAATAATACCGCCCAAGCTTGGCCCGGCGATACTACCCAGAGAAACGAAGGTTCCAATGAGGCCAAGCGCTTTGCCCCGTTCATTGGACGGGAAGATATCTGTCACGATCCCCTGGCTGTTCGCCATGGTCATGGACGCTCCAAACGCCTGAATAATACGGGAAATCAGCAGCATAGAGAGCGAAGAGCTAAGACCGCACAATAGGGAGCCAAGAATGAATACGATTGTGCCGATTTTGAATATTTTGATTTTACCAACGATATCTCCAAGCTTGCCAAAAAATAAGATAGCGGTACATATCGCCATTAAATAGGCGGTTGTCACCCATTCAATCTGTGCCACGGGTAAATGTAACGTGCGAGACAACACAGGAAGAGCGATATTGACGATGCTTCCATCCAATGTGGACATAAATGTAAACAGATTCAAAACAATTAAAATCAGCCAACGTTTCTTCTGGACGTCGATATTCTCTTGATAGGTTGTAGCCGTTATAGCAGTTGAACTCATCATTACACCTCGTTATCGTTAACAATTTCTATTTAGTTGCACGCGCAACTAAATGAACGGTTCTAGTGTACAGCAAATTAGTTGCGTGTGCAACAATATTATTGTAAACTTTGCTTTGGTCCCAACTGGGGATGTGTCATTTTTAAGCCAATGAGGTGTATTTGATGAGAAAAAAACAACCGATTGGAAAGCTAATTTCCCACCTGTACCGTCGTAATCAAAAAATATTGTCCAAAAAACTGACTCCTTACGGAATCGGCAGTGGAGGACAACACAGCTTTTTAAAGCTCATTTTGCAGCGGCCGGGCATTACACAAGAGCAGTTGACGAATGAACTTAAATTTGACAAGGCAACCACGGCACGCTCTGTGAAACAATTGGAGGAATCAGGCTACATTGAACGGAAAACAGACCCAAATGACCGCCGTTCCCATCTTTTGTCTCCTACGGCCAAGGCGCTAGAATTTTCCCCTGTCCTACAAGGAATATTGGACGAGTCCAATGTCAGCCTTGTCTACAATCTATCCGAAGAGGAAGAGGAGCTTCTTATCGATTTACTGCAAAAAATTAGTATAGACCCTGACGAATAAACAAATCAGGAGTTAGCCAGAGGATCGTGGCAGGTAAAAGAAAAAGCAGCCCTCACAGAGGATACTCTGTGAGAACTGCTTAATGCCACGTCATTCAGTCCAAGCCAATTCCTTTGAACGCATGTATGACTAATTGTCGCACATAGGAATCGTCTAATGGATAACCAGTTACCAACAATCGATAAAAAACCGGCCCATAAATGAGATCGATACATAATTCAATATCGAGATTTTCCTTCAATTCTCCGCGCTCTATTCCGCGCTCAATAAGAAGCCTAGCCTCAAGTCGCCGAGGGTGGAAATATCGGGTCCGGTATGCCTCTGACAATCCTGAATCAAGTTGCCCTTCGCCTATTAACTCTGTAATGATTTTACCCTCTCGGCTTATTAAGAACCGCACTAAATTCGTGGCATGAATGAGAATGTCATCTAATACACAACCCGTGTCGGGCACGGGCAATCTTGCTATGGTGGCTGACAGGAAGCCATCCATCACTACTGCAGCTTTGTTAGGCCACCATTTATAAATGGTGGCTTTGCTAACTTTCGCTCGCTCAGCAATTTTTTCTACCGTAACCGCCCCAAAGCCTTGCTCCAACAGTAGATCATAGGAAGCGTTAAGGATAGATTTTTGCGTCTCGACATTACGTGGACGTCCTCTTTTGCTCTGCACTGGAATGCTCACCTTCTTAACGGATATAAGTAAACGCGAAAAATAAACTATACGTTCAGTATATCAAATATTATGTGAAATAAAAAAGTTGATTTCGCCTATTTACAAAACGAAACGTTCAGTATATTATTTGATTATCAAATTAATGAACTATACGTTTAGTATTTAAATTAATGAGGAGGATTATCATGCAAAGAGAACAACAAGCCTTAGAAAGTAACCGTATCTCAAATTGGATGATGTTTTTGTTGGCAGCCGCATGCGGCCTTATTGTTGCCAACCTGTACTATGCTCAAACCCTTGTAGGACCTATTCACATTGCTATGGGTCTTTCTTCTACAGCAGCGGGCTTCATTGTCACCTTGACTCAAATCGGTTATGTGGTGGGATTGCTATTTATCGTACCGCTCAGCGACATTATTGAAAATCGACGGCTCATGGTCATATCGCTAATCATCACAGTCTGTGCATTGGTTGTTGCCGCTTTTGCCACCAATGCCCCGTTGTTCCTGACCGCATCCTTATTCATTGGAATTGGATCTGTGGTAGCCCAAATACTGGTGCCGTACGCCACCTATTTAGCATCCGAAGAGCAGCGCGGCCGCGTTGTTGGGAATGTCATGAGCGGACTCTTGCTAGGCATTATGTTCGCACGGCCAGTAGCAAGCTTTATCACCAGCATCTGGGGATGGCAAGCCGTATTTATTTTGTCAGCCATTGTCTTGACGCTGTTGACGATTCTGCTCTCGCGAGCTCTTCCAGAGCGCAAGCCTGTGCCTACGGTATCTTACAGTAAATTGATTTTCTCGTTAGGCACTCTTTTAAAACAAACGCCTGCATTGCGTCGCCGTGCCCTCTATCAAGCCTGCCTATTTGGGGCCTTCAGCCTATTTTGGACTGTTGTTCCTTTACGATTGGCGGATGATTTCGGAATGTCTCAACAAGGGATTGCATTGTTTGCTTTGGTAGGCGTAGGCGGTGCAGTAGCTGCTCCGATTGCTGGGAGATTGGCTGATAAAGGCTGGAGCAAAGGTTTAACCGGGTTAGCTATGATCATTGCAGCCTTGTCTTTTTTGCTCATCTATCTTTTTCAAAGTCATTCGACCGTTGCGCTCGTACTTCTCTTTATTTCAGCGATTACACTGGATATGGCTGTATCGGGAAACCTTGTACTTGGACAACGTGTGATTTACTCCTTGGGAAGTGAAGCGAGAGGGCGTTTGAACGGATTATTCATGTCTATTTTTTTCATAGGCGGAGCGATTGGATCATCATTAGGGGGTTGGTCGTATGCGTTAGGAGGTTGGAATTTCAGTTCTCTGATTGGAGTCGTCCTGCCTGTACTGGCTTTGCTGTACTTTTTCACTGAGAAAGAAACGAGTGGAGACGTGCGAAAGAGACAAACCACCTGATAGAGGTCAGCTTTAAGCTATGCCGTACGCAAAAACATAATGATTAAAATGGCTGTTCCCAAGAGAAAACAAAGGGGCGAGTAGAGCACAGTGTCCCACTTTGCAAAAACAGTTCCTTTTTTTCTCTTGAAAAGCCCTACCCATTTGAAATCTCCTATAGAACGTAAAATAAATACGCACGACAACAAGCCTGCACCGTAGGAATGAAAGGTACTGAAAAACAGGAATTGTGTAACTCCACCTAGTTCTAGTACGAACCAAGCGGCTAAAGCTAGTAGAATAGCTACAATTGATGTCCCTATCTTGGAGGGCTCAAAGAGCAAAGCCGTTCCTGTGCTTGGGATCGCTGCCTTTGCACCTTTTTGTCCGCCGAATACCCAATATAGATGCATGCCGCTCAGTACCCATAGAATTCCGCCAACTGCCCATGTAAGTAACTCCAACATGTGATATCCTCCTCAAATCGAAATCCATTCTGTCCAAATCATATGAATATGTTGCTGAATGGCTTCGTCATTTAACGTCTCTTGCTTGTGACGCTCATACCAACCTAAGTAGTAATGGTACAACATCCATGATCTCTGAAAGGCTTTCTCTGGCTGCATTCCCTTCTGTATTAAAAGCTGCTTCATAAACTCCATTCTCATCTGTTCGACTTCATTGAGCAGGGAATGGTAACTATCATCCTTCAATGACAGTTTTCGCAGATAAAACAGAAAATCTCCTCGTTTCGTCTTTCCGAACATCTGGGTTAACAACTCTCTGATCCGCTCATCTGCGGCAGCATGGATGATGGACGCTGCAATAACCTGTTGTGTCGTCTGTTCCTTCCATGTCTCCACAATCTGTCTAATGTAGCTGCTGCGATTGTTAAAATACCAATAAAAACTACTCTTACTGCACCCTAAAGCAACGGCCATTTTCTCAACTACGAGTTGATCAATCCCACCCTGTTCAAAACGTTCGATTCCTTTCTGAATCCATTGTTCTTCTGTGACAATAATTTTAGGCATCTCTCCTTCTCCCTTTCTGTACGGTATCGTCTAGATAAGTATATATTATAGTGTTTTTAGAGCTGTGTAAATATGGGCACATGAGCTCCCTTAGCTAGCTGATGCATAGGAGGCATGAACTTACATAAACGCCCACTTGAAATACCTGCGAATTTGATCTATAATGCTGTAGCATATAGTGATATTCAAGGCATTGACCAAAGACATGATTTCCTTGAAGGGCCGTTCAGAGAGAAAAGACGAGGCTGAGAGCTTTTCCGGCAACCGCATGTGAAGTTACCCCTTTGTAGCCGTGACGTTGAACATGTAGCTGTGCAATCTGGCAGTAACATCAGTAAGCGCCTACCGCTTTATCCCCGTTAACGGATACCAATGGAGGGTCACGCATGTCGTGCATGAGTATGTTCCGATGAACATAAATGTACGCACAGGAGCGGGCCGAACTAGGGTGGAACCACGAGCTGAACGCACTCGTCCCTTGAGGGAGAGAGGCGTTTTTTTGCGTTCAATTTTGATATAGCACACAATTTGAAATGGAGGCTTTAATCGTGAGTATTCAAGTGAAATTGCCGGATGGAGCCGTACGCGAGTACGAGCAGGGCGTAACGATCGCCGACGTGGCGGGTTCGATCAGCTCCGGGCTGAAAAAGAACGCAGTAGCAGGTAAAGTGAACGGGAAGGCTGTAGATCTGAACACCGTTTTGGATCAGAACGTTGACCTTGAAATTATTACGCTGGACGGTGCAGACGGTCTGGAAATTTACCGCCACAGTACAGCGCATTTGCTCGCTCAGGCGCTCAAACGCATTTACGGTGAGAAAAACGTGAAGCTGGGTATCGGTCCGGTCATCGACAGCGGCTTCTACTATGACATTGATATCGAAAACCCATTGTCCGTTGACGACTTGGCCAAGATCGAGAAGGAAATGACGAAGATCGCACAGGAAAATCTGCCGATTACACGTCGTGTGGTTAGCCGTGAGGAAGCCACTCGTATTTTTGGAGAGTTGGAAGATCCACTGAAGCTGGAGCTGATTCGTGATTTGCCGGAAGAAGCGGAAATTACAATCTATGATCAAGGCGAATTTTTTGACCTGTGTCGTGGCCCGCATTTGCCATCTACTGGCCGCATCAAAGCTTTTAAACTGTTGAGTGTAGCGGGCGCATACTGGAGAGGCGATTCCAACAACAAGATGCTGCAACGTATCTACGGAACAGCATTCCCGAAAAAAGCACAACTGGATGAGCACCTGCATTTGCTGGAAGAAGCGAAAAAACGCGACCATCGCAAGCTGGGTAAAGAGCTGGAATTGTTCATGTTCTCCGAAGAAGCACCGGGCATGCCGTTCTACCTGCCTAAAGGTATGGTTGTCCGCACTGCATTGGAAGATTACTCCCGTGACATTCAACGTCTGCATGGCTATGAGGAAGTACGTACACCGCTGATGATGAACAATCGTCTGTGGGAACAATCGGGACACTATGAGCATTACAAGGAAAACATGTACTTCTCCGAAGTGGATGAAACTACATTTGCTCTGAAACCGATGAACTGCCCAGGGCATATGCTTGTGTTTAAAAATGAGCTTCACTCCTACCGCGATCTGCCAATTCGTATAGCCGAATTTGGACAAGTGCATCGCCATGAGCTGTCCGGCGCGTTGAACGGTATGATGCGTGTTCGTACATTCTGTCAGGATGATGCGCATATTTTCGTCACACCAGGTCAGATTGAACAAGAAATTACAGACGTAATTAAGCTGATTAACGAAATGTATAGTGTGTTTGGCTTTGACTTCACAGTGGAATTGTCCACACGTCCAGATGACTTTATGGGCGAGCCAGTACTGTGGGATCAAGCGGAACAAGCTCTGCAAAACGTGCTGGATCACCTGGGCATCAACTACCGTATTAATGCGGGAGATGGAGCATTTTACGGTCCAAAAATTGACTTCCACATTCTCGATGCGCTCAAACGCAGCTGGCAGTGCGGAACGATCCAATTGGACTTCCAAATGCCTGAAAAATTCGACCTCACTTATGTGGGCGAGGACAACCAGAAGCACCGTCCAGTCGTTATTCATCGTGCCATCTACGGTTCGATTGACCGCTTCATGGGCATCCTGACTGAGCATTTTACAGGTGCATTCCCATTGTGGTTGGCTCCTGTTCATGCGAAGCTGTTGCCAGTATCCGAGAACTATATCGAGACTGCCAATGAGATACAGGATGCGTTGCTGAAAGCAGGTCTGCGCGTCGAAGTGGATACTCGCAATGAGAAGCTTGGTTATAAAATCCGCGAGGCGCAATTGGAGAAGGTTCCATATATGTTCGTTATCGGGGAAAATGAAAAAACAACCGGTACTGTAGCGGTTCGTAAACGCGGCGAAGGCGATCTGGGATCACTCAGCATTGCGGACATCGTAGAGAAAATCAGCACAGAAATTCGCGACAAGCAGTAATATTTGATCGAAAAAATGTGTAAAAGAGCCATCAAAACCATGATGAACGTGGTTTTGATGACTCTTTATTTATACCCAATACATAAGAATCCAGCGTAAGAATGAACCATAGTTGTTGCAGCCTCGACTGAATTCTTAAGTTATCTTGTGCACAAAAACTTAGCAGGTTTGTGGCCGTGAAGTGGCGTGATCTGCAGGGAGGGAGAGTGTCTTCAAGGACGACTCTTCGGATTGTTTCGCCGGGGATTCTTCCGCACCCTGTTCCTCGCTAAGCGATAAAATTTCGCCGCGCAACTTCAGCATTTTCTGATCCAGCTCGTAGGTTGCACGTGCGGCTTCGGTCAATCCATTAACGACATGTTCAGGCACTTTCTTATCGAACTTATAGTACAAAATATGCTCCATACTGGCCCAGAAATCCATAGCCAATGTGCGCAATTGAATTTCAACCTTGATCCAGCGTGTGCCCTCAAACAGGATCAGCGGAATTTCCACAATGACATGCAGGCTCTGATAGCCGTTGGGCTTAGGATGGGCTATATAGTCCTTGACCTCCAGAATACGAATATCTTCCCGTGTGTGAAGATGATCCATCAGACGATAAATATCTTTCACAAAAGCGCATACCACGCGCATTCCCGCGATATCATGAATTTCACGCAATATATTGTCCAAGGTCACTTCATGCCCTTTGCGCCGAACCTTTTCCACGATGCTGTGGGGCTCTTTGATCCGGGTTTTAATATGCTCAATCGGGCTAAAACCGTCTAACAGCTTCCATTCCGTCTGAATCAGCTTAATTTTATTCTTTAATTCCTCCAGAGCCAGCTGATAAAGGACGGGAATCTTTCTCCACTCCTCTAGTTGCTTGGCGTTAACACTGTTTTGATCCAGCTGTAGCTGAAATTCCTGCAAGGGTAATGGGACAGCATTCAGGTGCTTCCAATCCGGTTCATTCACAGAGCATTCTCCTAAATGAGGCTTATGATGTCCTCGATCTTTTTCGTAAAAATGCATTATCGTATACATTGTACACTATGTCAAAACCTACAGGCAAAGGAGAGACGGTCAAAGAAAAAAGAAATACGACAAGAATTATGGTGGTAAAACCGAGTAATCCGATGTATAATTACAAAAATGCTGATTTGAAGCATTTAATTCTTTCTTAAAAAATCACAAATGTAGAGTATCCATCATTAGATTAAAAATATAAATTACAGAAAAGAGGAAAAGAAAAATGGCAAAAGTAGAAAGTTTTCAATTAGATCACACGATTGTAAAGGCTCCTTATGTAAGAGCAGCGGGAGTAGAGCATGACGAAAAAGGAAGCACAGTACAAAAGTATGACTTGAGATTTTTACAACCTAATGAAGACGCACTTCCGACAGCAGCTGTACATACGCTGGAGCACTTATTAGCGACGTACCTGAGAGATGAAATCAAAGGAATTATTGATATCTCTCCTATGGGATGCAGAACGGGGTTCTACTTGATTTTGTGGAATGAACATGAGCCAGAGGAAATTGCACTCGCTTTGGAAAAAACCCTGAAAAGAATTCTGGAAACGACAGAGGTTCCGGCTGTTACTGCTTTGGAATGCGGGAACTACAAGGACCACTCTCTTTTTTCAGCGCAGGAATATGTGAAGATTGTATTAGAGGCGGGTATTAGCCGCGATCCTTTCGAAAGAGTATTTTAAAATCTATGATTTCGATTGACCTATCTCATCAGACAGCGGTAGTGACAGGCGGCAAGTCAGGCATAGGCAAGGGAATTGTAGAGCTTTTCATTAAAAGCGGAGCTAAAGTGATTTCTGCTGATATTTCTTATGAAGAGCCGTATAGAGTGGTCAATCCACAGTTGGTTGAAACGCAATTGGACATATCCAAACCGGATGATATCGAAAGATGGTGCGATCTACTAATCAGCGAAGCGGGAGTGCCTGATATATTGGTGAACTGCGCTGGTACTTCTACGATGGATTATGTCATTGATAGTGAGTTGGCTGATTGGGAGAAAGTATTTTCGATCAATTCAACTGGGCTGTATGTAGCGTCCAAACGGTTTGCCAAGGAAATGGTGGATGCGCGCAAACCAGGACGAATTATCCAAATTGCTTCGCAGGCTGGAAAAAATGGATATCGGGCCATGGGCGGATATTGTGCTTCCAAACATGCGGTTCTCGGCTTGACCAAGGTGATGGCCATTGAGCTTGCTCCGCATCAAATTTTGGTGAATGCGGTTTGTCCAGGTATCGTAGAAACGCCGATGAAGCATCGTGAACGGATTGAAGGGGGCGTCATTCGCGGAATGACCGCTCAAGAAATATACGAAGAAGATTGTTCACAGGTACCTTTGGGGAGAACGGCCGAGGTGGAGGATGTCGCCAATGTGGTGCTGTTTCTGGCCAGTCCGCTCTCTGCATATATGACAGGACAAGCGATTAATGTTACAGGTGGAATGACGATGCACTAGCATACATGATCTGGGGGAAAACAACATGAAGAAATCGTTCGTTTTACTATTAGGGATTAGTTTATTATTAGTTGCTGCAGGATGCGGTAATAAAAGTTCAGACAGCAATGGCTCCAGCGCCGCTTCCGGTTCGGAAACGCAAAAAGTAGTCATCGGCTCCATGGGCTCTGACGCCCAGATATGGAAGCATATTGCCCAGTCCCAGGCCGCCAAGGATGCCAAGCTGGACATTGAAGTGAAAGAAATTAACGGCGGAATCGAAACGAACAATGCGACCAAAGAAGGCGAAGTAGATGTGAATGCATTCCAATCGTGGGCGTACCTGGTTAGCTATAACAAAGAGAGCAAAGCCGATTTGAAGGCTATAGCCACAACCTACCTGGAGCCTATGGGGATTTATTCGCAAAAATTCAAAAGCATCGATGAAGTGACCGACGGGGCTCTGGTAGCTTTGGCAGATAACCCGGCCAATACAGCAAGAGGTTTAAAGTTATTGGAAGCCTCCGGTTTGATTAAGCTTAAGGCTGACTTTAATGATGCCTTGGGTACTGTCAATGATATTACTAGCAATCCTAAAAACCTGAAATTTGAACTAATTGATGACAAAACAGGACCACGAGTGATTCAAGATGTAGGCTTGGTGCTGATTGGGAATACAATTGCTTTAGAAGGGGGTCTGAATGTACTGAAAGATTCCTTGTTCCATGAGGAAATCAGTCAGGCAACCAAAAATAATATTAACGTCCTGGTTACTTCATCTGATAAGGCGAATGACAAAGGGCTGCAAAAGTTAGCGGATCTCTATCATAACGAGGATACTCAAAAATACATTAAAGATGAATTTGGCGGTACCAAAGTAGAGGTTAAAGAGCCGGTTTCTTATTTGGAAGGACAAACTACAACAAAATAAACTTATGAGATCAGCCAGTTTTTCTGGCTGATCTTTTTTGTTCGTAAGAGGCCTCTTACCAGTAGTCGGGTAGAACGTCATCTCTGCTCTTGGAGTCCATGCCGATTAGGTGACAAACATTGAATTGATGTCGTCCCATCCTCCAAATGAGTCAGCGATTGTATTTTTAGTAGTCGGCTTGAGTTTGAGCATGGGTTTCAGTTCGATAATGTTTGGGGGAGAATCCCTTTACCTTTTTAAAAATTTTCGAGAAGAGTAAAGGGTCGTTATAGCCGACTGAACGGGAAATATCACCTATCGAAAGTTCAGCGTTTCCCATCATTTCACATGCTTTGTTGATCCTATAGCGAACCAAATAATCCTGAATGCTTGTGTTTACTTGTTGTTTGAATAACGAACATAAATAGCTTCGATTGAGTCCGATAAAATTTGCAATGTGCTCAATGGTAATTTTCTGAGCATAATTCATTTCAATAAAATCCTTCACTTTTTCCACGTAAATTTCCGCCCGGCTTTCCTTTTGTTCGGGGGGCGTTACCGGGCCGAACTCTATAAGCTCCGATAACATTAAGCATAGCAGACCGGTTAGTCTGGTTTCCCGAGCTTTATGGCATCCACTTGATTCATTCATTAGCTGCAAATATTGATAAATCAAATGGTCTCCTTCAAAGTAGAGGATTGGATGCGTCATCGTTAGGCCTGATTGCTTGAGGAGCGTTTCTGCCAGTGCTCCGTTAAAACCAAACCAGCAATAAGACCAAGGATTCACTGCATCGGCTTGATAAAAAGTGATGACCTGGGGGCAGATTAGAAACCACTGACCTTTCCGCAAGCGATAATTGGACCCACCGACCTCGAAGGTGCCTTCTCCGTCCAAAATATAATGGAGCAGATAGTGATCTCTTATCGCAGGTCCAAAAAAGTGCCCCGGTATGCATTCCTCCATGCCAAACTGAGTTAGATACAATTCAGAGTGCTGCTTACTACGTGGCAAATATTCTATCACGCTAAATCTCCTTATGTAAATTATCAAGCATTATAACATGAATAGTGAGTACCATGCCATGTACTTCATATCTTAGTTTAATATATCATTTCTGTAGAACCTATTGCGACTAACGAGGAGCTTATCAAGCTTTACACCATGTGAACTTAGTTGGTGGTGTTACAAAAAGGTTCTTCTATGTCCTTTTTTAGGTGCGGATTTCCGAGGGGTATGATCTAGAGGGAGGGGTTGTTTTTCCAATGGGTATCATTGTTCAAGAGCAAACGGGGCTGTTTCATCTACAGTCGTCGGGCATGAGTTATATTATTCAGATTGTGGATGGATTTCCTGTGCATGTATATTGGGGAGATAGGCTGAAGCACCGCGAATCAATGACCGATCTATTGCTTCACACTTCTGCGACGGCTGGATTGGATCGGCTACCGCAAGAGTACCCGCAGTATGGGAGTGGGGACTTCCGTAACCCTGCGTATCAAGTAGAACTTGAAGATGGAACTCGTATCACGGAGTTAAAGTACGACGGTTACCGGATCATCAAGGGAAAGCCATCATTAACCGGGCTTCCGGCCGTATATACCGAGAATGAAGACGAAGCGGATACGTTGGAACTGGAGTTAAAAGATGACTTTTCAGGTCTTAAAGTTGTTCTTCTTTACACCGTCTTCGCGGATCGAAACGTAATCGCTCGTTCGGCTCGTTTGAGTAATACGGGAGCCAAGAATCTTCGACTTCTCCGTGCTCTAAGTGCCAGTGTCGATTTTTCAGGTAAAAGCGATTTAGAGTTCATGTATCTTTCGGGAGCATGGGCTCGGGAGGGGAATATTACCCGCAAACCGATTCTTCAAGGTGAAACCCGAATTGATAGTAAAAGGGGCATGAGCAGCCATCAACTCAACCCTTTTGCTGCATTGGTCACTCGGGGAACAACGGAAAGCTATGGTGAGGTATTCGGCTTTAGCCTCGTGTACAGCGGGGGCTTTGAGGCGGGAGCGGAAATAGATTCATTTGGCTCTACACGGTTTAACATCGGCGTGAACTCCTTTGACTTTTCGTGGTTACTGAGCCCAAGGGAGAGTTTCCAAACGCCAGAAGCCGTTATGGTTTACTCCGGTCAAGGACTGGGAGATATGTCGCGGACGTATCATCGCTTGTATCGGACTCGACTTTGCCGAGGGAAATATCGGGACGAAGAACGCCCTATTCTGGTCAATAACTGGGAAGCTACCTATTTTGACTTCAATGCAGATAAGTTGGTATCGATAGCGAAAGAGGGGGCTGAGCTAGGCATCGAACTATTTGTCTTAGATGACGGTTGGTTCGGAAAACGGGATTCCGACAATTCGTCTCTCGGCGATTGGTACGAGGATCGTCGGAAGCTGCCAGACGGACTCGCGGATGTCGCGAACCGTATCAATCGGCTGGGTCTTAAATTCGGGCTCTGGTTCGAGCCAGAGATGATCTCTCCGGACAGTGAGTTGTACCGGGAGCATCCGGACTGGTGCCTCCACGTTCCGGGACGCAGGCGCAGCGAAGCCAGATGGCAGCTAGTGCTGGACTATACTCGCAAGGAAGTGCGCGATTTCATCTACGATTCGCTTGTTGCCATTTTCTCCAGCGTGCCAGTCTCTTATGTGAAATGGGATATGAACCGCTGCCTGACGGAAATCGGTTCCGCTGCTCTGCCGCCGGAACGCCAATCCGAGACTGCCCATCGCTATGTTCTTGGATTGTATGAGCTGTTGGAGCGCATCACCACCGAATTTCCGCATATTCTTTTCGAGAGCTGTTCAAGTGGCGGAGGGCGCTTTGATCCAGGAATGCTTTACTACATGCCCCAAGTCTGGACTAGTGATAATACCGATGCGGTGGAACGCCTGAAAATCCAATATGGAACTAGCCTTGTCTATCCTGTAAGCGCAACCGGGGCGCATGTCTCGGCAGTTCCGAACCATCAAGTTGGACGCATAACGCCCCTTGATTTTCGAGGTGATGTCGCCATGTCCGGAAATTTTGGATATGAGCTTGATCTCACGAAATTCACCGATGAGGAAAAAGAGACGGTCAAACGCCAAATCGCAGTATACAAGCAGATACGTGGCTTAGTACAGAAAGGTGACTTGTATCGCTTAAAGAACCCGTTTGAAGATAACGAATCGGCTTGGATGTTTGTTTCTGAAGACCAAGAGGATGCCATCGTCTACTATTTCCAAGTGATGGCTGTCCCGAACGCGCCTTGGCGAGCCCTGCGCCTTGACGGACTAAATCCAGAGCTCGAATATGAAGTTAAGTCAGGAAATAGCGGGCAAAAGTCTATCCATGGGGGGGATCGGCTTATGAAGTTGGGCCTCCCTCTTCTCTACAGACAGAAAGACTATGAAAGTGGATGGTTCAGGCTTCGGGCAATAAGGTCCGGTAAGGCTTAAGCATCAGTACAACAGTATAATTGCCGAAAGAGAGAAAACAATCGATGGAGTTATGCCCCTTTTTATATGAAAAGGGGCATTTTGCGTACAGCAGCTGTACTGATTGAGGAGGGGGAAGCCATTTTTTTATACGAATGATGAATGACATGAAACTGAGGAAGATGTAGGAGTTACATTTGAATGTTGATTGAAAACAGGATCATCAACAGAGTAAGTCGTTACGCTGACGGCTGCTTCATTCCTTAATTAATGAATTCATTTCTAAATTTCCGGAATTCATTAGGTGTTTTTTTATGATGTTTCTTAAAAGACTGAATGAAGTGATTTACATGATTGAACCCCACTCTGTGGGCTATTTCAGTTATTGTAGAATCTGTTGAAATTAATAACTCACTGCTTTTCTTGATACGGTACTTAATTAAGTAGTCGTAAGGTGTCATATGAATAGTTCTCTTAAAACTACGAGTGCATTCCGAAATACTTAAATGTGCTATAGCAGCAATTTCTTGCAGTGTTATATTGTCTGAGTAGTTTTGATGGATAAAGCTGAGCATTAATTGAAGTCGCTCCTGTTGCAATTTCATGTATTTAGGTGCTTCCTCAGAAGACAGCGAAATATTAGATATTAAGACTAACCATAATTGTGCCGTTTTGATGGAAACCTCGTATTCCCAGCCCCATTTTTTTTTCATATCAAATTTCTGTTTCATATCCCAAAGCATTTGCAGTATTTGAATTTGCCATTCAGCATCTCCTTTGATTACTAATGACAATAAGAGAGAGTTTGTATAAGGCAGTACATAGTTTTTTTCCATCGCACTATCTGCATAAAAGGCCAGCAGCTTCTCAGGGAAATTAAAGCTGACATATTGACCGTTATGTGTAAGGTGTGTAGTAACGTGAAGAACACCTTTATTAATTAAAATGGCCTGACCTGTTTCTAATTCATGATCAATGCCGTTAACTTGTATCACTAGCTTTCCTTTGGTAACCAAAGTGATTTGTAGTTCCTCATGCCAATGTAAATCGTTGAATCCTCTACCCTCAGGACTACTTGCATGAATAGTATGGGTGTACATGATGTATGGAAATGAAGCATCGGGATATAGAATGGTCTCATGCAATTGTTTTTCCATTTTAGCGAGGTCCTTTCTGATGACGATATTTCTATATAAATTAAAGATATAGTTACACAAATAAAATAAAAGTGGTGATATTATTATACCAGATCTTCGGCTTATCATTACAATCCTGTGCACAGGCGATTGGATAAGACATCTTGGAGGCGTATATGTGAAAATAAATCAATCGTCGTTACCGTTTCATCCGTATATTTTGCTTTTAATCAGCATACTGTCTGTTTCTATCTCATCTATCATGATAAAATCCTCAGATACTCCAACCTCTGTGGCTGGGATGTACAGATTGTATATGTCAGTACTCATAATGCTTCCCTTTGTACCTTGGAAAATGTTTCGTTCCTTAGAAATGAACAAAAAAGATTGGAGTACTGTTTTCATAGCTGGTCTTTTTCTCGGGTTATATTTCTTATTCTGGATGGAATCTTTAGTATATACCTCAGTTGCGAGTTCCATGGTCATCTTATCCTTACAGCCTTTATTTGTAATGATGGGTTCATACTTTATGTTCAGAGAACGAGCAAATATATTGACCATTCTTTGTTTGATCGCCGCTCTTGTCGGTTCAATCATTATAGCTTGGGGAGACATAGGGATTTCGAGAGAGGCATTAATCGGAGATGGATTATCTTTAGTAGGAACAATCTTGGTTTCAGCATATATGTTGGCAGGACAGAAAGTAAGCCACAAAATAAATGCAAATTTATATAGTGTTATTGTTTTTTTTATTGGTGGCAGCGTCATGCTGGTCTACAATTTGTTGAATCATTATTCCTTGATCGAATATGACTCGTCGGATTGGATGTATTTCTTTTTACTTGCAGTAATCCCAACTATTTTTGGACAATATATTTTTAATTTGTTGTTGAAATCGATGGGTGCAACTACGGTCTCAGTTGGTATTATTGGAGAGCCTGTTCTTGCCATAATTCTCGCCTACTTATTCTTGGGAGAAATAATCTCTGCATTTCAATTCATAGGTGGACTCATGACTTTATTCGGTATGGGGATGTATTTTTGGGCAAAATCTTTAAAGTATACTACGGTTGCAAAATATTAAATTTGAAATTCATTATCGCGAAATTGAAGAAAACAATCGATGAGGAGAATGTTTAGATGGCAACGATTGATGATTTTTTGAAACTAGATATTCGAGTTGGAACCATAATTAAAGCTGAGTTTTTTGCAGAAGCAAAAGTACCTGCTATTAAACTTGAAATTGATTTTGGACAAGATATCGGAATAAAAGCTTCGAGTGCACAAATCACAAAAAGATATGTGGCTGAAGATATTATAGGGGAACAAATCATAGGTGTAGTCAACTTTCCACCTCGACGGATAGCAGGCTTTAATTCAGAGGTGTTAGTCCTTGGAGGAATTCCCGAAAAGGGGGATGTGGTTTTATTGAAACCAGATATCAAACTACCTGATGGAACAGCTATTGGATGATTGATCGGCTGTTTAATCCGTAAAATATATAACTTCACAACAGGCAGGACATTGAACCTAACGGGATACGATCCTTCAATAGCAAGTTGAAACAGATAGCGGCAGACTAGGACTTTATTTTCACGTCCTAGTCTGCCGCTTTTTCTTTTATTGGTCTGTCTAAAGCTTATTTGATTCATTAAAATCTGCAACAGTTTAGGCTGGAAATCACGAGTGTCACCAATCCAGTAAAAGCACAGTTCTCCAATACCAGCTATACGCCTTATACCTATCTGGCTGGGATGCTGCGTGTCCCCTCTGTCATCGGGGAGGCGCAGAGCGGGCATACCGGCGGCGTGCCTGTGCTAGCCGCGCTTGTACGGCGTCCGCTTGTTGTGTCGCGCCGCATCCACGCCTTGCAGGCGCCGTCGGTGCATTTCCACACGGGCACGTTGATACGTGGCTCTGCCGAAGACCCTGCCACCGACGAGGTCGTCCGTGCCGTAGCGCTGCTTGGTCCCGGCCTGCTGCTCACGCGGGTCGCTGTGCCAGACGCTGGCGATCCAGCGCCAGCACGGCTGCTATACCCGGAAGCACCCTTCGGTTGGCCGAAGCTGCTGCGGCGTGCTTCTGGCTTGGAAACCTCAGGGGTGACCCCATAGGCTTCCAGCAGGAAGCGTGACACGGCGGCAGGCTTGCCATGATTAGAGGCGGGAGAGGTGATGTACAGCAACTCCTTCGCCCGGGTGACGGCCACGTAAGCGAGGCGGCGCTCTTCTTCAAGCGCTGCATCGTTATCCACAGCCGTAGTCGGGGCGGCGCCTGCCCGCCGATCCTCCGGCAGCTCGCTGTGCAGCGCCGAGCTGTGCGGCAGAATGCCTTCGCTGGCTCCGATCCAATATACGCAAGGGAATTCCAGCCCCTTGGCGCGGTGGATCGTCATGAGCCGAACAGCATCGCTGTCTTCCTCTCTGCGCAGCGATTCCATTTGGCGGTGACGCTCGGAAAGCTCGTCCGCAAAGCTGACGAACGCCTCCACGGTGTCAAACCGCTTGGCTGCCGTTTCGAGCTCCTCCAGACTTTCTTGCATCGTTTCCTTATAATGAGTCCACGCGCCCGTATCTCCGCTTTCCAAATATTTGTCATAAAAGATGCGCCGCATTTCTTGAATGGCATAGGCGGGTTTCATTGTAGTGAGACTGCGAATCAGACGAATACGCTCTTTCACCTGCTCACGCTGAAAATCACGTAGTCGATCCCAGCGGCTGAGATGAATCAACGGGTATTTTTTAGCCTGCTGTTTCTCCTTGCGCATAATCCATTCCATACCCGCCTCACGGGAGACGTACAGCGGCCCAAGAGTGCTCGGAATGGATTCCATACGCCGGGGATTCAGCGACAAGCGCAGGTGATCCATTAAGGGACGAATCAGGGACTGATCATAAAATACAGCCCCTGCTCCGTACTGAATAAATGGGACATCCCGCATAATTAATTGCTCAAAAATAGACCGGCTTCCGCTGGCTGTCCGGTGCAAAATAGCGATATCCCGGTAGCGCAGCCGACCTTCCTCTACCTGTCCGAGTAGATGGGTAACAATATGCCCCGCTTCCTCCTCGGGTCCGGATGGGGTGGCAAACTGCGGCGGCAAGCCTTCACGCCCGGCAGCCGAAAGACGCTTGGAGCGTCGATGAACATTTTTGGCGACAATGTTAGAGCCCAGCCCCAAAATCCGCGCATCGCTGCGATAATTAATATCCAGGGTAATGACCTTTGCATCCTTATAGACCTTATCAAACTCTAGAATGGATTCCTGACGTGCCCCATTAAAGGTATAGATCGTCTGGTCATCATCCCCCACAACCATCAGATTGCGATGTCGGGCAGCCAATCGTTGCACCATCTCATATTGCAGGGCATTCGTATCCTGAAATTCATCGACCATGATATGTGAAAAACGCCGCTGAAGCGGCTGAAGCACATCCGGGTCACGCAGCAGTGCGGAGGCACGCAGCAGAATATCGTCAAAATCCATTTTATTGCGCTCCTGTTTCCACGCTTCATAGGCGAGCATGGCACGCTTGGCATCCGATTCCTCGCGCACGGTTTCCGGCAGCTCGTCCGCGCTGCGGCCTTCCGCTTTCCAGGCGGAGAGGGCAGACAGCAGGCTTTCCGGCTGGAAAGCCTCGCTGAGTCCAAGCTGCCGCAGCATCATTTTCATGACGGTATGCTGGGCCTGCGTTTCACCGAACACTTCATCTTGCACGCCGCGATGACGCAGCATCGCCAAAGCGAATGAGTGAAACGTGCGAGCCTGAACTGCACGTGCAGCGGCAGGGCGCACACCGGGTAATCCCGCGATGCGCAGTTTCATTTCGGCAGCTGCCTTGCTGGTGAAGGTCACCAGCAGAATGGACGATGCAGGGACATCCCGCATCGCCATCAGGTAGCCTGCGCGGGCAGCCAGCACTGTGGTTTTGCCGCAGCCAGCCCCTGCAAGGGTCAGAAGGGGGCCTTTGCCGTGGCGGACGGCCTGGATCTGCGGGCGGTTCAGGTGAATGCCGGCGTTCTCTAAAGCACGAAAATAGGCCGAGTCTTGGTCGGTGTCGGGCACCAGCGTCATACTGGTATCCATGGAAGCACGACGTGCCTGAGGGCTCGACGTTGAATAAGGAACCCCGATGGGTCGGGGGTAAAAAGAAGGATTTGGGTCCATAATCCTGAAACCCCTTTCGTTCTTAAAATCTTCCATTTTCACAAATGGGGGTAGTTTTTGGTATGATAGAGTTCTAGTCAGCTTTAGCTGACGATAAGAACAAGGCGATGGACTAAAATAATGCTGAAATTCATGCGGATCTTGCCGGAGCGACAGAACGTCAATACGTTGACGCTAATGCCAATAGCCTTCAAACAGGCAATATGACCGCATTCCATTATACAGGAGTTCGAGGTTTGCCAACAGAAAAAAACTTTGGGATATACGGACGGTATAGTGAAATCCGGCTGGATAATGGGGAGGAAATAACGATGAAGCTGATTCAACGTATAAAGGAAGGCGCTAATCGCGCAACAGAAAAGGCGCAGCATGCTGTCGAGATTAGTAAGATCAATTCACAAATTACAACGATTCAGCAGGAAATGGATGTTCATTTCTTACGAATGGGTCAGATCTTTTACGAAGGTTACCGCGCATCCGACATGTCGGTGGCAGAAACCGAGATGACACAGCTATCCACTGCATGTGATGAGCTTCAGGATGAAATTGACGAGCTGCGCAGTAGAATTGCAGAATTAAAAAACGCTCATTTATGCACCTGTGGAGCGGTTGTACCACTGGATGCGAACTTTTGTCCCAAATGCGGACGCAAGCTGAATGAAGGGCAGACTGCCTCCAAACAAGTAGCTGCTGTGCGTGAAGAGGTGCCAACAGACGTCTATTCTTTTGATCTGCGCAAGCCAGAGGTAGTGAAGGATGCTGCGCCTGCTTACACGGAGTATGCAGAACATGAAGTAGTCGATCGGCATGAACAGGAACAGGATGAGCGGTATGAAACACAGGAACCCGCGGGACTAGACCGCGATTACACAGTGTCTGATTTTACACCGGAAGAAAAAGCGGCATTCGACGAAGAGTGGGAGCGCCGCCGTCAGGAAGAGCTGGAAAAAGAACACCGTCGTCTTGAAGAACTGGCACGTGAGCGTGAGCGTCAGGAAGAGCTGGACGAGCGAATCCGGTATTGGAAGGCCAACAACTCCGGGGCCGAGAAGCCGGCAATGCCGTCTGCACAAGTACGTGAAAATGTAAAATGCCAAATCTGTACTGCAGAACTACCTAAAGGGTCCAAATGGTGCCCGCGTTGCGGAGCTGAACAGATTTGACGCAGCCGAACAGGCTGCTGCAGGACACAGACATAACGCCGGGCAGCATAGGGGGAACAGAATATATGGAGCGTTTGCTGCATCATCTGCGGAATCTGGGTTTTACGGAAATGGAAGCCAAGGTTATGGTCGAGCTTTCGAGGCAAAATGCGGCTTCCGGCTATGAAGTGGCTAAGCGTCTGGGTGCATCGCGCTCCAACGTGTACGCGGCTTTACAGCGTTTGGCCGGGCAGGGATACCTCAGAACCAGTGCTGGAGAGCCTGTACGTTACAGCATGCTGCCACCGGGTGAACTGACCCGGATGATCGAAGGACAAATGCAGGAGTCCCTACGCGCAGTGGAGAAAGAAATGCCACGAACAGAACCAACCAAGCCGACCTTTTATAATGCGGAAGGCGATCGGAAGGTGCTGGAAAGTCTGACACGTGAATTGGAACGGGCAGAGCATGAGATTGTGTTGGATTTGTGGCGCGAGGAAGCTGAGCTGCTGCGGACAGAGTTGGAGAAAGCTGAGGGTCGAGGTGTGCGTCTGCTCTGGTCCTGCGATAACGGAGAAAGCATGATGGGACCGTGGTTACCGTCTGGGTCTGGTACAGACGGACAGGAACCAGCAGGGCGGAAGTTTTCTTTTGTTATTGATCGGCGTTGGTGCATGCTGGGTATGCGGGGAGAGAATTGCCCGACACAGGCGCTTATTACCGAGCATCCGGTAATGACAGGCCTGCTGCTTAATCATTTTGCTCAGGATCTTATTCTGTATGAGCTGGAGCATGATATGGGCAGAGAACTGTCGACCCGGTATGGCTGGCGGTATGAAGGCATTATCGGCAAATATATGTCAGCTGGAGAATAGCTAAAGATTACCGGGTAGGAAGTTCCATCAGTGCCCGGCATATAGATGTAATATAGCCCGCCTTATGAGGCACGAATTGATCCGATGTAATCAGGCGGCGGTTTTTTTCTGGATTTGGCCCCGACGTAATGCCATGGGCTTCGATAAAGGGAATATGGCCTTCAAAAAGGGCCAGTGCTTGGTCAAGATCTGCTTCGTACAGTCCGGCTACTTCTTCTTGCTGGAGGTGATAAGCTTCCAATGGCTGGTTCGATAGCAGTCCAAACACCGAGCTAACCTCCCGATCCCAAAAAGAGGTGCCCTGTGCGGTACCTTTGCTTTCATACCGAACGGTCATCAGCGGTGTTAATGAGGCAAAGGGAACATGAATGCCCAGTTCTTCCTCCAGCTCACGAGCCGCCTGAGACATATCTTCGCCTGCCTTCAAGTGACCGGCTGCTGTAATATCGTAGCATCCGGGGAAGGTGTCCTTCGTATCCTGACGCTGTTGGAACAGCAAGCGACGGCCTGTCGAAGTGTCTCGTGCTAGCCAGCAGTGAAAGGTATGGTGCCAGTATCCCTTGGCATGTGCGTCTTGTCGCGAGGCTGTGCCAAGAGGGTTGTCTTCATCATCGTAGATATCCAGAAGCTCGCTAGTCATCGTGGTTCCTCCTATAGTAAGCAGAAATCAAAGGTCTACTTTACAGTATAACGTGTTTTCTGTCCTGACGATATGAAGGCGGGTGTGGAATGTGGAGTGGCATTTGGGGTATGCTGGGAACATGAGGATTTGCAACATCACACAGATTTACGATTGAAAGGAGCGATTTTACATGGAATGTATAGTACATTTTCGAGTCATGCATCCGGAGGAACCCAAGGAACTGCGCGGGTTGATTATGCTGGAAAGCGGAGGCAAGCCGGGGATTGATCAAATCACGGATATGTTCAAAAATATGGGCTATGATGTCCGCCCAGACAATCCGGAGGAATTGATTTTTAAACCAGTCGATGTCAGAGCTAATTATACATATATCCGGGTTATTGAACTGGATACAGGTGAGGAAGTCTACCAGGAAGACAGGGATTTGCGCGCGATTTTGGAAAATTTGCTGAATAAACGTTAAAGATCAGGAGAACTAATCGATGGAATGAGATAAAGCGATCCTGTCGCCATTCATAGGAACGGAGAACCAATAATGAGATTGTATATTATCCGACACGCAGACCCCGATTACCCCAATAACACCATCACGCCGGAGGGGCATTTGGAAGCCCAGGCACTGGCCAAACGGCTTTCCAGTCACGGACTGGATCGAATTTATGCCTCTCCTTTGGGGCGGGCTTTGGATACAATGCGCTACACCGCCGACTCTCTGGGTATGACTCATGAAGTGGAACACTGGACACAGGAGCTGGCTCTAAAGCTGGAGGAAACTCCATACGGCCGTCTTTCCCATTGGGATTTGCCAGGTGAAGTGATCCGTTCCGAAATGCCCCTGCCGACTCATGACTCTTGGCAGGAGATTTCCTATTATCAGGGAACGCAGAGTCCCGAAACCTTCGAGCGGCTGAAGCTTCATTCCGATGAATTCCTGAAACGGCAAGGCTTTGAGCGGGTGGAGGGCAGGTACCGGATTCTGAAGCACACCGAAGATCAGGTGGCCGTATTTTGTCATGGCGGCTTCGGGCTGACCTGGCTTGCTCATCTGTTGGAGCTGCCATTGGCCTTGGTCTGGTCCGGCTTTTGGATGCCGCCTAGCTCCGTAACCACGATCTTGTTTGATGAGCGCTCTCAGGAATGGGCAGTTCCCCGTTGCATCGGCTTCGGTGATGTTTCCCATCTGTACGCTGAGGGCTTGCCCGTCAGACCCCGTGGCATTATCACCAATTTCAACTAATCAGATCTCTCACACCATACCAAAACGGCTTAAGACGGTACATCGTCTTAAGCCGTTTGTTGTAGTCATATAGGTGTGGGTTGAGTCAGCGTGCTTCGACGTACCCCTCCAGCTTGGAAGTGCAATGTGCGCAACGGGTAGCGGCTACAGGAATTTCGGATAGGCAATGTGGACATTCCTTGATCGCTTTTTCCTGAGGAGGTTTTTCTTCCTCTTTGCGTTTCAGCATGTTAATCCCTTTGACCAGCATGAACACACAGAAGGCTACGATCAGGAAGTCCAGCAGGACGTTAATGAACTGACCATAGGCGAGGACTGCAATCCCTGCTTCCTTGGCCTGTGCCAAAGTCATGCGTGTACCGTCAGCATTTAAAGGATCGGCAGCTCGTAAAGCTACATACAAGTCTGGAAAATTCATGCCGCCCAGAAGTTTACCAATCGGAGGCATGATAATATCGTTTACCACAGAAGTGACAATCTTGCCAAACGCTCCACCGATGATAACACCGACCGCGAGGTCAATCACGTTACCTCGTACAGCGAATTCTTTAAACTCTTTTATAATACCTTTTCCGCTCATATGAGTGCTCACCTTCTTTACATAAAATCATTTATCTATAATACATGCTATGTCAATGGAGGGCAATTCCCAATTGATGTATTGCACTTTGTCACAAAATCACATGTTCATTTGTCTTCTATATGTAAACCAATAATGGAGGCGATGTATCGTGAGTTTGAGATTCAATCACAGAGCAGTGAGTCCTAGCACATTCAAGGTAATGATGGAGATGGAAAAATACATTTCCGGTCGTTTTACAGACAAAGTATTGTACGAACTACTGAAAATTAGAGTATCCCAAATCAATGGATGTTCCTATTGTCTGGATATGCATGCGAAGGATTTGCTCAAGCTGGGGGATTATGCTGACCACATTTTGCAGCTAGCCTTATGGCGGGAGGTTCCTTTGTTCACGGAAAAAGAACGTGTTATGCTTGAATTAGCTGAAGCGGTTACCCGTATCTCTGAACAAGGGGTACCTACGGATTTGTACAATAGGGTCAGAGAACATTTTACAGAGGAAGAATACGTAGATTTGATTACCGCGGTTAACGTGATTAACAGTTGGAACCGGATTGCGATTGCAACGGGAATGTATCCGGGCATTCTTTAAATGAACAGGGGGCTATGCTTTGTCTGGCAAAGAACACAGAATTGAACAAGAATCGGTGGATTTAAATCTGGAGGAGCTGTATCAGAGATATCGCAAATATTCTTTTGCCATTGCTTATCGCATGCTTGGAACGGTTACGGATGCCGAGGATGTAGTTCAAGACTGCTTTGTCGAGCTGAAGAATAAGCCCCTGGATGATATACACAATCCCAAAGCCTATGTAGCCAAAATGACGATGAATCGGTGTCTGAATCTGTTGAACTCTGCGCGCAAGCAAAGAGAGACATATGTAGGACAGTGGCTGCCGGAGCCGTTGGGTGAAAGCGCAGATCTCCCTGCGGATTGGTTAGAGCGTAAAGACATGATATCTTACGCTTTTCTGGTTTTGCTGGAGCAGCTAAAGCCGATAGAGCGGGCTGTTTTTGTGCTGAGGGAAGCTTTTCAATATGATTACAAAGATATTGCGGAATTGCTGGGGAAGACTGAGAGCAACTGTCGTCAGTTGTTCAGTCGCTCCCGTCGTATTCTATCTTCAGGAGAATCTGCTCTTGAGGCTCAGTCCAGTCGTAATATGAATAACTCATCCCGAATAAAACTACTAGAACGTTTTACAACCGCCTTTCTTGCCTACGATGTGACTGCTATGCTGGAACTACTGGCTGAACAACCTGTATTCGTGTCAGATGGCGGAGGTAATGTGCATACGGTGATGAGACCGATGGTTGTGCGCAAAGGCGTTCTTGCCCTGTTGACTTCTCGTCGGGTATTAACCGTTTTACGAGAAAGAGATGTGTTCCACACCGTCATCAATGGCGAGGTCCAGCTGGCATTTCTGGAAGATGGAAAAGTGAGAGAAACCTTATGTCTCAGACTGACACCGGACGGGGAGCATATTCAGAGTTTTTATTTAATGGTTAACCCAGATAAGTTGGGATACATTCATATAGGACAGAAGAAGCGAACATGCGATAAAAAGTAATCATCGAAACAGCAAAAACCTTGAATCCTGCTAAGGATCAAGGTTTTTTGTTGTCTTCACAACTGCCGGGCTTGATGAAGAGCCAGATCACCTACCCAGGGAAGCTTGAGCCACTTGCCTTGTCCCGCGCGAATTAACAGGATGACCCACAATACAAGGCCTGCCAGCGTTAGCAGGGAAGCGAGCAGAGGACCGAGCAGCGGAATGAATCCAACAAGCACATGCCCGATCATGAGGGTGACAAACAGAAATATGGATTGCAGCGCGTGAAATAATACAAATCGACTTTTCTTTTCCAGCATGACAAAGGCCAGTGCGCCAATAAATGCGAACAGATAGCACAGGACAGCTGCTATATTTTCATCCAATCCCGTGGAAGACTTATAGACTGACATGTCAGGCAAATCCCCCTTTATAAGTTATCCGTACTATACAAGCTATGAGGACAGGAATTAAAGATATGCCCGAAACGCCAGAAAAAGTTCAATCAGGGAATGTGTATAAAAACACGAAAAAGACTGAACGAAAAGGATTCGCTCAGTCATTCACAGGGTTATACACAGGTTTTGCACATGTTGTACGCATTTTATCCACTATACGCCACTACTTGTCCACAAAATAAGCATTGGTTATGCACAAATTGTGCACAAACTGTAGACAATATAGCGATTAAGCTCATTTTGCACACAGATTGTCCACAAAATATCAACAGATTGGTATTAACCGTGGATAAGTTGTCTTATTTAGCGATCTCCGCGTTGTAAACGACGGCGTGGATGTGTGATTTTACCCTTTTTATCCTCATCGTCCTCTTTGGGGATAAGTCGTTCATCAGTACGTCCTTCATGATGATTATCAAAGGCGTATTCGGTCATTTTCCACTCGGAAGTACCCAGAACAACATCAGCGGGAAAATGCTGACCTCTGTGCAAATGCTGCTCATGTCCATCCTCATCAATATAAACACCATCCACTTCTACCTTTTCTCCTGTTAGTGGGAGCAAATCCTTCCCTTTGTGTTCCATAGGTATCCCCTCCGTCTGACTTTATTCTTCGTTAATTTGTCCGGACGGAAGGTCTTTTATCCACAAGCTGATGCAAAATATCCTCGGCAATCTGGTCTGCGGGATGAGGTTTACGAAGCAGCTCAATCGCCTGCATCATCTCTTCGGCAAGAGAGGGGGTGGAAATCAGGTCGAGACAATGCTGAATCAGCTCCTCCGTAGTGCGAGCAATACGGGCAGCTCCTTTTTGCTGCAAATACAGAGCATTATTTAGCTCCTGACCGGGTACGGGCTTGAACACAAGAATAGGTAAACCGGATGCAATACTTTCCGAGAGTGTGATGCCGCCGGGCTTCGTAATCACCAGATTGCTCGCACGCATAAGTGCTGGAACAAAGTCCACGAATCCATAGGTGTAAATGTTTGGGTGGTCTGCATACAGCGCATCCACTTCTGCTTTCAGTTGCTGGTTACGTCCGCAGACGATCAGTAGCCGCAACTGAGGAAGCTGGCTTAATTGCCGACAGATATCCAGTATGCCGGATAGCACACCATAGGCGCCAGCCATAATGAGTAGCGTAGTAGTCTCAGACTGTAGTGATGGAATTACCTGTTCCTGAACAGGAATTTCGTCGGCAGACATGTTATAAAAAGAAGCGTGAATCGGAATACCCGTAGCGATAATGCGTTCGATAGGTATTCCCCGCTGGGCGGCTTCCTGCTGAATATCCTCAGTGGCTACATAGTAGCGGTCAATATCGGGATGCAGCCAGCGCCCATGCAGATCGAAATCTGTAACCACGTTGACAATAGGCAAATTCATTCCCATTTTGCGGCGTAACGCCGGGAGCGCGAGCTGCGGGAACGTATGTATCACGAGATCCGGCAACTCCTTTTTCAGAGTGATCGTAAGTTGACGCATTCCGAATGAATGCAATACATGGCCGAAGGCCGATTTAGCCTGCATACCGCGCGTGATGTTATAGACCCAGCCGTAAAGCTGAGGAATGGTTTTGAAGCTTTGCATATATACAAATTTGGTCAGACCGTTCAACCAGGGATGAGATTCAGCCATCAGGTCGAGAAGTTGTACCTCGCAGCGTCCGAGTCTTCGCAAACTGCCCATAATTGCCCGAGCGGCCTGCACATGGCCTTCCCCGTAACTGGCGTATAATATTAGAATTTTTGGTGCTGAGACTTCCATGATTGTTTAGCCCCCTATATTCAATAAGCACATGAAGCTCATATCAGGAACGTTCTAAGTTGAGGGAGGATACGGCTGGCAAAACGTAGCGCTCCAGCAGTGTTCGCGGATTTTTCCAACGGCTCACCTTGCTGTCTGCTGTAAATACCACGACTGCGTTCGCTTCTGGCACAAGATAAATTTGCTGTCCTCCATGTCCGTGCGCACACGCGTAGTTGATGCCGTGGAGTCGTCCTGTCCACCATTGGAATCCGTAATCTCCGAATTCTGGATAGCCTTCAACCTGTCGCTGTGTCGCCTGATGCAGCCAATCGGCCGGAATCAATTCTTTTCCGTTCCAGCTGCCTTGATGAAGGCAGCAATCGCCGAATTTAGCCATGTCACGCGATGTCAGATATAGCCCGATGTGTCCCATGGTGTAGCCCTCTGGATCTTGTGCCCAACCACTTCTTCCAAAACCTAAGGGTTCGAACAGATGCTGGAGAGCGTACGTATAGGCGTCAATCCCACAGCATTGGGTCAGCAGCACGGACAACAGGTGAGAATCAACACTACGATATTGGAATACACCGAGTTGGTCCTCCTGTACAGGTAAACGTAGGGCAAAGGACGGCCAGCTTTTGCTGCGATGAAAACGGTGGATAAAAGCTTCTCCGAGCTTTTTGCCCGTCTGCCAATACAAGCCGGATGTCATGGTCAACAGATGGCGAATCGTAATCTGCTCTAGCAGTGTTTCCTTCCGCCTAGGTAAATACTCAGACAACAGCTTATGCACAGCCGTCTCTGGCCCGGGCATATCACCGCGAGCCATAGCTATGCCGATGAGCGTGGAAGTGAAGCTTTTGGTTGCGGATCGCAAATCGTTCAGAGAGCTTACTTCATGCCCATTATAATAGCGTTCCCAGATCAGTTTGCCGTGGCGCAGCAGCAGGAAGCTGTGCATTTTAGGAAACTTGGCTTGGATTTCACGGTCTGCCTGATCAAGTAGGGAGACATTGATGCCCTCCTCTTCACAAGTTCCTATGTTCAGGGCAGACATACGGGCAACAGGTGCAGTGAACAGCGGAGCATAGCGGCGCATCCTTTTCCCTCCTTGTTATGTTTATTTATTTTACCCCAAACACATACACTCCAAAAACCGATAAATAAGGTATACCTCCTGTGCAACAGCTGATTGAGTACCCCAAATGACATGATGCGTAAAAGATAGGTAAAATCAATGTAAATTTACTGGAAAGCTGAAAGCTGTATCTGAATATGTTATAATGGGGTAGTGATTCAGCCAAAAGAAAATCGGTTAATAATAGTGTCAGGTACATGCCTTGTATAAGGTGTTCCCGACCTAAGCTGCAATTAGACATACTACTTCACTGCATAAGGACATCAATACTTTTCGGCATTCTCTTCAACGGAGCACTTATTTTCAACGTTTTGGGAGGGAGTTACATGGCAACGAAAGGTCACAATGAAGTTAAGGAAAGTCTGCGGGAAATGACTCGAATTTTCCGGCCTAAGGATCCCAAAAAATTTGTAAAGGAATATGTGCGAAAATACCGGATTACAGGAGGGTATGAGGAAGAGTTGACCATGGTGGTGGAAAACGAACTCGGTCGCATAAATTCTTCAGTATCTTAAAGGGTTCGATTACCCGAAAAACTAGAAATACGACTTTTATAAACCGTCTATCCACAGAGGAGACGGTTTTTTTGTGTCCGCCGTGCATACAATGGGATAGGTTTAGTGAATTTGTATGCTCAAAGGAGGCGGATTCCAATAGAGATAGCGATACGAACACCGGAGGAAATCGGCTACATGAGGGAGGCCGGACGTATTTTGGCAGATTGCCATCGTGCGCTGGAAAGTCGTATTCTTCCGGGAATTACAACGCTTGAAATCGATGCTTGGGTGGAGCAGTTTTTAAGCAAGCGTGGAGCCACGCCTGAACAAAAGGGCTATAAAGGTTTCCCTTATGCCACCTGTGCTTCGGTCAACGAGGTGGTATGTCACGGTTTTCCCTCGGAGCGGGTGCTTCATGATGGGGATATTGTGACCATCGACATTGTGGTTAACAAAGATGGTTGGCTGGCTGACCGAGGATGGACTTATGCGGTAGGTAACATTAGCCGCCCGGTAGCACGACTGTTGCGGCAGACCCATAAGGCATTGGTACGGGGTATCGAGGTTGCCCGCCCGGGGAGGACGTTGGGGGATATCGGGCATGCTGTGGAAAAAACAGCAGGCTGGCGGCGGTTCGGCAACGTCAAGCCTCTGATCGGGCATGGCATTGGCCGCCAAATGCATGAGCCGCCAGAGGTTCTGCACTACGGTCGTCCCAAAACGGGATTACCACTGCGCGAAGGGATGGTGATTACCATTGAGCCGGTATTTACCCTCGGAACCGAGGGGGCCGTGCTCTGGGGGGACGATGGCTGGACCATCAGCACAGCAGATGGCAGTTGGGGGGCTCAATACGAGCACACGATTGCGATTACAAAGAACGGCCCTTATATTTTGACCTCATAAAAGAGAGTTGTGCCATAGGGAGTCAATGTGCGGGGCGTTTGCATAAGGCTCTCTAGGTAAGTTTTTTCAGGATGACACATTCATCGTGGTTGTTGAGATTTTTCGGTAAAGCAACAGATAAATACCCAGCTCGACAGGGGAGGAAACAGCCATCACAATTCCCGCCACTTTGCCGTCCAGTCCTGAAAAAAAGCAGATACACAGAATAAGCGCGAGAATCGCAAAGCTTACAGAAAACAGCCTGCCGATAAAGATAGGTTTGGTATTGCCGATCAATATCGAACGCCCAATAAAATATTCCACCCAAGGATAAAATGCGACATAGACAGCCAGTATGCGAAGCAATCCTCTGGTTTCTAGCAACAATTTTCCTTCCAATCCCAATACATTCCGTAACACAGGATCGCCAGCAAATCCGAAGGAAAGTAACAGTAGTAGCAGCGGCGACAGGATAGACAAAAAGCTCAAAAATATCAGCACTTCCCTGCGCTTGGACGTATAAAATTGAATCACAATTTGATGCAAAGAGCTGCAAAACCAGACCAATAGATTTAGGATTTGCAGTGCTACAGAAAAGGATGCCACGGCCAAAAGTGGATCAGTTGTATTGTTCAGCGCAGCTTGGATGGAAGGATTCAGGATAACCAGCACCAGCGCCGAATATAGCAAAGGAAGATAAAAAGGTAGAAGATGCTTCGCATGATGGATGGTTTGCTCCGCGTTGTCAGGAGGCAGCTTTCTTTTGAGAACCCGGCCTTCTAAAAAAGTAACGACCAGCTCTATGAGAATACCTGCAATAAAAATGGCAGCACCGACTCGTCCGTCATTCGTCCAGCCAGCACGGATCAAAAACCAGGAAGCAATTAGCATCACGATAATACGTATGGACGAGCTGAATGTCATCCATGCCGTTCGGTGCTTGTTAATAATAAGTCCCTGATATATGTTACGGACAGCTACCAATATGTATAGTAAAGTAAGAACCTGAAATACGTTCTTGGTGGGTTCGATCAATACTGGGGACACACCAAATACATATTGAAAGACCAGATTGCCTACGGGCGTCAACCCGATGCTCCAGCCTATGATCAATACAGCCACAGCGACGAACGTACATAAAATACCGATAGAATGAACGGACTTGCGATCATAACCGAATTTCGTGGTCATTTGCCGTACAGCGGTTAACGGAGTTTCCAACAGTAGGCACAGGCTGACGGCGACCGCATAGCTGCTTAATGTAAACGAAGGATGTTCCGAACGAGCAAGCACGGCATTGACGATGACATGCGTTAGTGCAGCAATTAATGACGAAATGCCAAGCGGCACATAAAATGAAACGATTTTATTCAAGTCGAATCCTCCAGTAATGAACGAGTAGTGTAGTGAACGGTTATCCTATCCAACTTCACTAAACAATGAATATTCTTATTATAGATCAAGATTTGGATCGTCGATATAATAGAGTGCATAATATTGGAAACTAGGAGTGGAACTCACATGAACATCAGGGAAGCAACGATATCAGATGCCGAGGGCATCGCCAAGGTGCACGTAGATTGCTGGAGGACGACGTACAAAGATATAATGCCTGCCCAGGTTCTGGAACAGCTTTCCTATGAGCAAAGAACAGAACTGTGGAATGCGAATCTATCCAGTGAAGACGGCCATCGGGTATACGTTGCTGAAAATGAGAAGGGGGAAATCATCGGATTTGTGAGTGGGGGTCCAGAAAAGTCAGGTGAATATCCCCCGTATGGGGGAGAAATAACGGCTATTTACGTTTTGAGTGAATACCATAGTTTAGGCTTGGGGAAGAGACTATTTTTACGTCTGCTTCAACATTTTAATAGTATGGATATTCACTCTGTAATCGTATGGGTGCTAGCAGATAATCCAACATGTACTTTTTATGAAAGGCTGGGGGCCAAACTTATAGTAGAACAACATATTATAAATATGAGTGGCAAAAACCTGAACATGTTGGCTTACGGTTGGATACTATTCGGATAGAATACGCTTTTGTCCTTCCAAAGCACGAATCGGTGCAATATTTTGCGTAAATTCCAACGTTCCCAGATAGTGGCCCTCAGCATCACGGATGGCAAAATAACGGATGTAGACAAATTTGTCCTTGATTGGAATCCAAAAATCTTCAGCATCCTTGCGGCCTGCTTTAAAATCTTCCAGCAGCTTCTCAACGACGTGCACGCTTTGGGGTGGATGACAATTCTGTACGGTACGACCAATGACGGCTTTCGTGCGCGCGAAGATTCGTTCCTTACCATGGGAAAAATAGCGAACAACATCATTTTCATCGATAAAAGTCAGGTCAACGGGTAGATGATTCAACAGTAGTTCCAATTGTTGTACGGATACAATCCCCGTCTCGAATCTCACGAAGCCTTGCGGTGTTCCGGATGTGCCTTCCGTTTGCTCAAGGGCTTCTGCAGGTTCCTCTGCCCGTTCAGGTATCCATTCACGTTCGGGAGCGGTCAGGCAGAACCCGATTTCCTCGCTTTCACGGGCTATTTTCAGCCACTCATCCTCTGTCAGCTTACTGAGTGCCATCGGCAGCAAAATATTCTCTTCCTTGAATATCATTTCATTCACTTCGCTCATGATATGGGCAAGTGCCTTCCCAATCTGTTCACGATCTCCGTTATATTCGGTGAGCAGACTCTTTGCCTCCTTAATCGCAGCACGAATGCTGTCGTCCACACCCCACATGACTTTGGTTGGGCCAAAAATTCCATAGCGTTCTAGATAAGGAAAGACCAGATTTTCTTTGCGGCTATAGTGCTTGTCGAGATCGAGCAGCAGACTTAAATCTTCCAGTAGCTTGTAGATGATTTTGGGGCTGTCGTCCTTTTGAAATTGGTCCGCGTGCAATGACAACTTGAAGTTGACCAATTGTTCGATCTCCCGATTTTCCAGCTTGAAGGTATGAACGGGATGTCCCGGTTGTTCCTCTGGTCCTGAAGGACGGTGGATATCCTCAATGGAACCCTTGAATATCGATGTATGCACGGAACAAAGACGCTGCACTTCCGATACGGGAATTCCCTCCTCAGTCATCAATGCATGCTCCATAGCCGAAATTTCGGCTACGCTTACTCCGCCAACAGCCTCTGCGAAACGCGCTTTGACTTCCTCCACGCTTTTCCCGGCATGTAATTCTTTTATAATTTCCTTTAGCGTTTGTTGGCGTTCCGTTAATTCCTGTGCTGTATGTTCACGGTTGTTAATTAGCTCGCTCATGATCGTTAGCTCCTTTATTTTTGAATGGTAAAACCATGTTGCAAAAACGTGCGTTCCACGGTTTCCATAGCTACTTTTTTTAATGAAATACCTTTGGACAGTGTCATAAAACGACCTGCGGTTTGTAACATGCCAGGCTTGGCGATATCGTGAAAACCCAACTCTACCATAATGTCCTTCACTTCGGGATAACGGCTAACAAGGTTAAATATCGGCTCATCCCAGTGCAGTAGCTTATCCATTTGTTCATCCCCTTGATTGAGAACGTTTATCATTTACAGAGTAGCATAGGTCCTGGCGAGCTTTTGTGATTGTACGCACAATTTACATTCAGGTGTTGACAGTTGTAATTCATGGTTTATATACTGTGTATAAGGATATATACAGTAATAACACTGATTACTGTAATAACAACTTCGTATGAAGAGAGAATGAGGTCGTCATTACAGGCAGTGCAGAAGGGATCAGGATAAGAAAATGACAATCATCAAGCAGGCATGGAAGATTACCCGGCACGATTTTCGCAACAATCCATATGTCATGCTGTGGACATTGCTGTTTATTGCGTATTTGGGATTTACCATGAGTTTTGCTGTAAGTGTGCATTGGGATGAGCGTGGAAACTTGAGTCCAGTAGCCGATTTTATCATGCTGGTGCTGATTCCGTTTCTCGGATTCATTTATAACCGTCGTGCATTTAAATATCTTCAGGAAGATTCCTATACGCATATGCTAGCCTTTTTCCGCACCTTGCCTATACCGATGAATGCGGTGATTATGAGTCGAATTCAACAGGCGCTTTTGGCGTTTGTTATGAATAGTGTAATATTTTTCACTCTCTTTTTTACGTTGTCAGCTACGTTTCGGGTATATGCGAGTACAGGTTTCTTTGTATCGTTTGCACTTACCTGGATAGGCTACGGCATGCTGATTCAAGCCATTTATATTCATTTGGAATTTCTTAAAAAAGGAAAATCCTACTTTTGGATATCCATTGTCATCATGCTTATTTGTGGGATAGTTACGATTATAGTTCGAGTATGTGGGGCCAATCTGGTATCGATAACGGCATTTTATAGTAAGGAATGGCAGCTGTTGTCTCCGGTGATGTGGGGAGCGTTGCTGGCAGGAGTTCTGGGTATGTGGGTGTCCTATAAGGTGACACAGCGTAGGCTTATGAAACGGGACTTAACTTAGCGGTATGTGTACAAAGATAGATAAAAAGGGGGGAGAAGCAGGTGAATATACCAGTGCAAATTGATGAGAATAGCGCGGAACCGCTGTATGCACAAATTGAAAAGCAACTTCGTTCACTCATCGTAACCGGACAGATTGCAGCGGGAACGCTGCTTCCCTCCATTCGGGAGTTTGCAGGAACGCTCCGCTGCAGCGTCATCACCGTCCGGCGGGTCTATCAGGATTTGGAGAACGAGGGCTTGCTTCGTACCCGGCAGGGGACGGGCACCTTCGTAGCTCTGGTTGAGGACGATAAGCGCTCAGGTTACCGCCTTAAAGCAGTGACTGAGGCGTTGGAAACGGCGATTGACACAGGCATCGCTGTGCAGATGACAGAACAGGAATTGTGGGAGCTTTTCGCAGAAATGGTGAAGAGAAGGTATGAAGTCCAAGTGAAGGAGTGACGCCCGTGAAGAACGATGTAAATCATCATGTGGAAGTTCCTATGGGGATACAGATAAAAACACCCATTATTGAGATGAGCGAGGTCTATAAAACCCGGGGTAACCGGGAAATTGGACCGATTAATCTAACCATTGAACCGGGATATGTAGTCGCTTTGGCTGGACATAACGGATCGGGCAAAAGTACATTGATTCACCTGCTGACTCAGCTTATCCACCCGGATTTCGGTGAAATCCGTTGGTTCGGTCAAGCGTATCCAGACGGCATGCCGGCAGATACACGACAATGGGTTGGGTATGTGTCAGAGCAGCCAACCCGTGAGGAAGATCGACTCACAGCAGAAGCAGCAGCGGCTTTTCGAGCCTTGTGGTATCCCGGCTGGGATGAAACACGTTTTCAGCGTCTGATGGAACGATTTCAGGTTCCTCAGCATACGAAATTATCGCGTATGTCCAAGGGAGAGCGCCGTAAGTTTGAGCTGGCTGCAGCCTTGGCGCCTCACCCCCGTTTGTTGCTGCTGGATGAGCCTTCGTCGGGTTTAGACCCTTTTGCCTGGAAAATCATGCTGGAAGAACTGCGGGATTGTATGGAGAACGGCAAAACGACGGTCATTATTGCTACTCATATTATAGACGAGATTAAGCGTTTGGCGGATTATATTGTTCTGATGCATGATGGCAGGCTGCTCGGCAAGCTGGAAAAAGACCATTTGCTCGAAAATAGCAAGGAAATGTGGTTTGAAGGCACGCCAGAGGAGGCATCGGAGCTTCCGGGAGTGGTAGAGACGGAGAGCGAAGGCGGATTGCAACGAATTGTAACGTTGGCAGCCGGAGAGACCAGCGCCATATTGGAACAAGCGGGCATACGCCCCATCCGTGTGCGGCGTTTGGAACTGGATGATATTTTAGTACATTGGTCTGCGGGACAACTATCAGAAGATGCGGAGATATATACGCAGAAAAAAGGAGCGGAGTAATCATGAGCATGCTGCAATTGAAAGAGGTCGTGAAGCAATATGGGAACCACACGGCGGTGAACGGAATTTCGCTGAATGTGAACGGCGGGGAGATTTACGGACTACTGGGAGGCAATGGAGCAGGCAAAACGACAACGATGCGCATGGTGCTCGGCCTGATTTACCCTGATGGAGGAAACATTCAATATGAGGGCAAGCCCTACAGCAAGGAGCTCCAACGGACGATGGGTTATTTGCCTGAGGAGCGAGGGTTGTACCCCAAGGTGAAGGTGAGCGAGCAAATTAACTATTTGGGCAGGCTGCGCGGCATGTCGGCCAAGGAGGCGGACAAAAGTCTACGCTACTGGCTGGAGCGCTTTGGGGTGCCGGAATATTACGACAAGCGGATTGAGGAGCTATCCAAGGGGAATCAGCAGAAAATGGGTTTTATTGCTGCTGTAGTGCATCGCCCGACGCTGCTTATTTTGGATGAGGCCTTCAGTGGGCTTGATCCGGTGAACGTTGAATTGCTTAAGGATACGGTGAAAGAGCTGCGGGATGATGGGGCTGCGATTTTATTCTCGACCCACCGCATGGAGCATGTGGAGGAACTATGCCGCCATATTACGATTTTGCATCGCTCAAATACAGTTGTGCAGGGAAGTGTGCAGGAGATTAAGGGCCGTTACCCACGTGAAAAAGTTCGTCTCATTACTACAGGTGAAGTGAACGGACTGGAGCAGCTGCCCGGCGTGCGCCGTGCAGAGCCTATGGATCGCGGCTGGATGCTGCATATTGAGCAGCCGGATGCGGCGAAGTTGATTTTACAAACGGCGTTGGAGCAAACGGATGTGGAGCATTTTGAGATCAAGGAACCTACGCTGAACGAGATTTTCATAAGAGAGGTGGGTGATTCCCATGAATAGACTGGGTACGGTGATCGGTTTTACGTTTCGTCAGAAGGCGAGAACCAAATCTTTTATCATTACAACGCTGGTACTGGCCTTGCTCATTACAATTGGTATGAATCTGCCGTATATGATTTCTTTGTTTAAAGGAGATGGGGCAGGAGGTTCGGGCACAACGGCAGCCGAGCATCATCGCTTGGGACTGATTGCTGGGAGCCGGATAGAAGTGGCGAATCAGCTGGAGCAATTCACCAAGAAGCAATCCAACCCGGCAGCCATCTGGGTGCGTTATGACAACGTACAAACGCTGGCAATGCAGCAAGCCTTGAAAAACGGGGAGCTGCAAGGTTACGTGCAGTTCACGGAGCCTGCCACTAAGGGAGACACGTTTCCTAAAGTGGAGTACGTCTCTGTAGAAAAAGAGCCATCTCCTGCTGTAATTACATTGTTGCAGACGGGACTTCAGGAAGCTAAGGTCAAAGCCATTATGGGCCGCAATGCATTGACCAGCGATCAAATTCGTGAAATTAGCACACCTGTAATGGTGGATAGCAGGGAAGTAGACGGTCCATCTGAGGCAGGAGGAGCTGTGGGGACAGAGGAAAAAGAAACCTCTATGATTAACTATGGTTTGGTCTATGTACTGATGATTTTATTCTTCACCTCCTCCATGATGACGGGAAATATGATTGCTGCAGAGGTGACATCGGAAAAAAGCTCACGTATCATGGAGATTCTTATCACAAGCGTTTCACCGCTGACCCAGATGTTCGGAAAAATTATCGGCATCTTCCTGGTCGGCCTGCTGCAAATTGCTGTTTTTGCAGCCGTTGTATGTGCCAACCTTATGCTGCCGCATAATAATGTCATTCTTAGCTCAGCCGGGCTGGATCTGTCGCAACTGAATATCGCGGTGTTGGGTTATGGTCTGGTATTCTACATCCTCGGCTACTTTCTGTACGCAGTATTGTTCGCTGCGGTGGGCTCCATCGTTAGCCGTACCGAGGAGTTGGGACAGGCGATCATGCCGATTACCGTGCTGTCACTAGCAGCCTTTTATATCGGTATCTTCAATATCGCCGCACCTGATACGATTTTCGTTAAGGTGGCCGGGTACATCCCATTTTTCTCGCCGACTGTCATGCTGCTGCGGATTGGTCTGGAGCGGGCGAGCCTGCTGGAAATCTGGCTGTCACTTGGTATTCTGGTCGCCTCCATTTTGTTGTTCGGTTGGCTGGCTGCCAAGATCTACCGTACGGGTGTCTTAATGTATGGTAAACGTCCTTCATTCAAAGAGTTAAGAAAAGCTATGAAGGCTTACAAGATTTAAGAAGCTGTTGTCGATGTTGTGAGTAACGGTTATAGTTGAGACAGATTTCATTAATAAATGAGACTTTTAACGGTACATGTTTGAGACATCAACAATGATAATTTTTTGAAAAATCCTTGCTATGCAAGGATTTTTTCTTTTCATCTAATTACACATTGTAATTTGTTTAAGAGTGAAGTGCGTAGCTATGTGAAATTTGAAGTAATAGCAACAAATGAGACAAGTTGAAAAGCATTCTTCTTTATGTTGAGTACTTATAATCTCATAAGATTATAAGAGGACAGAGAATTAGTTTCTTATTCTGTAAAGTAAATTTGTGTAAATAGATCGCAAACTCTTTTTTATGAAAGCTACTACTACGTTGAATCCTAGTATATCTTTAGCAAGGAAAAGAGAGTTATAAATATTATAGTTGAAAAGGGCTATAAAGAAAATTACCCCGAACATATTAAATTGTTCTTGGAAAATGAGTTCATGGCCTGTTACTAAGCCGTTTTTCAACAGTAAACTTTTCATTGCAACAATAGCAGTTCCTAGACCTGTAAAGTAAATAATTAGCAGGTTAACAGTTCTAAACCAACTAGTGAAGTCTGTTTTTTTTAGTACGAAGTGGCAGAATATATGTGTTACCAAAGTTGCTAGTAAAGCAATTACAGAAGAGGCCATAGTCCCGTAAACTAAAGCCCTGATTGTATGATCTGAAGTATAGTCGAAAATGTATTCGATTAATTTTGAACCTCCAATAAAAGAGCATATGGAAATAAGGGTGAATAATAAAGAAAAGGAAATGGACTTTAGGAAAAAATACTGAATATGTTTACGCATTTCAAAACTCCTTACTTATAGATATGTATAAAACATATATCAATTGGACGACAAATGTAACAAACAGTTTCAATTTACAATGAATATTGAGTGTAGGAGAAAAGAACAAAAGATTATCTTTCGTTCTTCTCTATTATTTTTAAGATTTTTAAGATATGGAAGGTGTTTGTTTTTTGTTTTTAGAAAGTTTTACTTCAATAAAAGAAATGATATCTTCTTGGTCTTTCGGCTTTAGTCGGCGAAACAAACCTAGTAGTTTGTTTTCATTGTTACTAATCTTGGTTGTAAATAATTCATCACGTAACAAATACAAATCTAAAAACGGAATTTGAAGATAGGATTCTTTGAGTTCATTTTCTATTAAAATAATTGATTCTCTTAAATTGTCTTTAATTTCTGTTTTTCTTAGTTTGGATTCGAAGAAACTTTGTCCTTTAATAAGCCAATATAAATTAACATCAAACTTCTCTAATAAAGATATTAGTGTCTCAAGTGAGGGCTTACTTTTTCCAGATTCTATATCACTTAAGGTGCCTTGAGAGATTCCAAGGACTTTGGCAAATTCAATTTGATTAAGACTGTTTATTTTGCGAACAGTCTTAATATTGTCACCAATTATATTCACTATTTACACCGCCTTCATTGCTTATTATCGTTTTTCGGATATAATTAATTGAAAATGAAAAAAATATCAAAATAAAACTTAAAAAATATACTTTACTCTAGTATCAGCACATATTTATCTTACTTATTATTTTATCAGATTAAGACCATTATATTCTAATCAATTAGTTAGTTATAATTGGTATATTCTGGTGTTTTTATATAAAAGGAGGGGTAGATTGCTTGTCAGGTGAAAATTGGTTGAATAAAAATTGGATAAGAGAAGACCAACTTTATGTTCCCAAAAGAAAAGTGAATAATCGGGGAAGTAATTGGTACGCGCATATTATCGGAAGTTTTTATAGTGAAAAAATGAATCGACCGGTAGAATATGAATCTTTAGGAGAGCGACTATTTTATTATTTCTTAGAACTGGATAGAGATGTCGTTCGGTACTATGTTCAATCAGTTGAAGTACCTATTAAAGAGGGGAGTGGCATTTTTGGGACTACTACCTGGACTCATATTTCGGATGTACTTGTTTTCCGACAGGAGTCCATCCCTTTACTTTATCAGATAAAACATAGTTCTCAACAAGGGCCAGATGATAAAGAACAACTGATTAACAAGTATTGCAATTCGTACGCTCTCAAACAAGGCTGGGAGTATAAAGTAATTTATCCCAAAGAAATGCCAAACCAATTATCTTGGAATATCAGGTTTTTACAAGGATTTTTAAAGGAGCGTACCTATTATGATCAGTGGATGCAGAAAGTAGCGTACAGAATGCAGTGTATGGAATCAGGGAGCATAGAAGATGTATCTCGGTCTTTTCAGGGAGATATTGATCCTTTGTTGATTAGACCTATTATTTATTTCCTTATGGCCAGAGGAACCTTTCATTTTGATGTTACTGAAAGGATTACATCACACACACGAGTGTCTCTTAATGAGCAGATGTTATCTATGAAAACGATAAGAGAGGGATTACCTAATAATGGCATTCAATCAACTGAATCTTTATTCTGAATTCAAGCTTTATGGAAAACTACATAAGGTAGTCGCGATTAATCCGCCAGAGATCATAATCAAACGTCCTGATGGGGAAGAACTTAAAATGAGGTTTTCTGCTCTTGTAGCACACCCTACTTTCGTGCCACAGTCCTCTATGAAAAAGATGAGGAAAGAAAGAGAGGGATATAGCTTTTTGACGACCCTTACTGAGAAAAAGCGTGCAGAAGTTAGCGAACGTTTTGAAATGATACAGCCCTTATTGCTATTAGAACAAATTAAAGCCAATCAGTTTCGGGTAGTACAACAATTTATGGATAAGTATGTGCATTATTTACAATCTGATGAAATCTTAGAGGAATTGCATCAAGAAACTCTAATTCATAGAATTACAAAACACAGAGGAGTGTCTAGAGCCACGCTGATGAGGTACCTTTCAAGTTATAGAAAAATGGAAAACCAAAAAGAAAATGGGGGATTAGAAGGACTTATATCAGATAAGGGGAAAGGGTATGGAGGTCGAAAGGACAATAAACGGTTAGTGATTTGCCATCCAGATAAACCGGATATTGTTTTGGATACATTAATCATTCGGAAAAACGAAAAACAAATGGAGATTATTAAAGATGTGATTGAAAAAAAGTATTTAAACAAGTACAGAATGTCCAAGGCCTCTATTAGCGAGGAAATTAACAATCGATGTGCAAAAGAAGATGAAGACGAAATTAGTTATTCAACCATCTCCGATCTGATCGATCGAATAGATGAAAAGGCAAAAGTGCGATTGAGAAACCTAAAACTAGCTAAAGCGAACTACGATGAGGTGTCGCGTGGTTATGCTGATCGTGATGCTATGTACCCACTAGATATGATACAAATCGACCACACTCAATTGGACTTGCAAGCTATTGATCCTATCACAGGTGCTACTATGCGCCCATGGATCACATTGGGTATTGATGTGTACAGCAGAATGCCTTGGTGTCTCTATGTATCATTTGAGCCACCTTCAATAAATGTTGTACGTAAGGCTATACAACATGGAGTGTTTGTTAAAAATATAAAACAAGAGTTGGATACAGAGATGGAGTGGGAGGCTTTTGGCATTCCTAATGTAATCTATGTAGATAACGGTATGGATTTTAAAAGTTCGGATATTAAAAGGTTGGTTAATGAGTCCTTAAAATCTGAGATCATGCATCGTCCCGTAAGGCTGCCCAGATACGGAGCAATTATAGAGCGGCTTTTTCAAACCATAAACAGTCAGCTTATTCACAACATTTTGGGAACGACAAAGAGTAATATTTTTGATCGTGGGGATATAGATTCAGAAAAAGATGCTTGTCTTACATTAGACCAGGTACGCAGAATATTGACTATTTTTTTAACTGATATTTATCCTATTAAAGAGCATAAGGGGTTACCTATACAGACCAATACACCTTTGTTGAGATATTACGAAGGTATTCAAGAGGTCGGTTATCCAGATTGGATCAGTAAAGATGAAGAAGAACGTTATAAAATTGAATTTTTGCTAACTGATAAGAAACCTTATACACGTGATGGAGTTCGTTGGAATAATCGGATTTACAAATGGGATCACGGGGATGATCTGGTAGCAAAGAGAGATGTAAAATACAAAGTTAAAATGGATATCGACGATGTATCTATAATGTATTTATTACATCCTAAAACTAATGAGTTTATTAAGCTCCAATGTTCCAGCCCTCCTTATGAATCAGTTGTTGGTATGAATGACTATACTTATAAACAAATTAGAAAATTATTAAAAAAGGAAGGTCAACAAAAAAAGGGAATGATTCCAGGACGAAAACAAATATCGAGGGCTTCTGAAAAAATTGCTAAAGAAATTAGTGATGGCTTCAATAATCGTAAAACAATCTTCAAAAAAATTTCAAAGCTAGGTTCTAGTGTGACTGTGAGCATTACAAACTCATATCTGGATGAACAAACTACCAATCAAAAAAATGCTAGAAGCATGGAAGAGCAGCTACTTCTTATGGCTAAACATGCTGAACAAGAAAGGAAGTCGAAAGAATCGTGAGCATAGAAGAGGCGAAAGCGTTTGCCAAGAGAATAGCAAATTTATTCATTGAGCATGAGGAAGTAACTCGTGTATGGGATCGGTTTGACTCTATGAGGACTCATCTTAAAGCAGGGACTGAAAATGAGGACCCTCGTCATTTAATGGTAACTGGTTTGTCTGGTGTTTGGAAAACACAGATTAGTAAAAGGTATGTTAAAAAGAATCCTGGGTTCACAATATACGATGAAAAAGCAGATGCAGAAATAGATATAGCTCCTGTTATTCGGGTAAAACTTCCTTATCCTTTTACACAAATGGATTTTTACAAACGAATTATTAAAGCTTTAGGCGCACCCATCGTTAGATCAGATGCACGTGTAAACTATTTAAAAGACCAAGCACTCCATTTACTTGTTAAACAACGTACAGAAATGATCATTTTTGATGAAATGAATTTCATTATGCGTACGAAGCGATTTGATAATCAAGAGGCTATGGAGATGTTTAAGGATTTGACCAATGAGGGTAGGGTTTGTTTAGTTTGTATGGGTACTCCCCAAATTGAAAGTCTGAGGACAATGGAAGATGAGTATATCGGACGCTTTGGACGAGAAAGGATATCTCGATTCGAGAATTGCGATGAAAAATTTCAAAACCTACTTGTGCAAATAGAAGAAATACTACAACCACCAGCACCAATAGGACTGGGAGACGTGAAAACGGGTCTTCCTGCTCTTCTTCATTTTTACTGCCAAGGGCGTATACGCTATTTGCACAACATTATAATTGAGGCTTATCGATTATTAGGGGTGTTTGAATCGGATTTTCATGATATATCAAAATCTCAATTAAATGTTGAGTTAATTGAGCGTGCAAAATACAATTTATTTGGAGAAATTGACCATTTAACAGAGCCAACACTAGTATCTAATTGAAATTAATGAGGTTCAATAACATGAGTAATGAAAGAATCGCGATCAGGCCAATACCGAAACAAGGAGAGTCACTAACTTCTTATTTACTTCGATCAGCTAACTTGAACAAATATGATATCAAAGATTTATGGAAAAAAGCTCATATTGGATCTGAGCATGCTTTGAGATCTAATCAATACTTTCGATTGGATTTCGATTATACTATGGTAGATCATAGAAAGCTAGGGAACCTATTGGGGTTGTCCAGAGTGGAGGTACAGTCTCTAACTCTTTATAATCTACATTCTAAATTCCTGGAAGATCCATATCAAGATTTTGATCGAGCTACAGTTATGAATAATGCTTTTCATAAAAAGTCCCGAAATTATTGTCCAGAGTGCATAAAAAGAGATGTTTTTTTTAAGCTTATCTGGCAAGTTAAAGATATAGAGATCTGCATTGAACATAATATGATACTGTTATCAGAATGTCAGTATTGTAACAGGGAATTCAATTATCAAGATGATCTTGAATCATTCAAAATATGTACACATTCAGAAAGTGAGAGAAGTTTCACAACTAGCCAAGCTTATATTTTAAATTCGGATATAAGAGAGAGACAATTGAAATTATATCAAAGGTGGGAATTCCTGCTTGATCCGAATAGGAAATTGAGCCAAACCATAGGACAGTTATCTTTGGAACAGTCTTTAGCAGTTAAGGTACTATATCTGGGACAGAATCAATCCCATAAGTATGATCGTAAGGCTATAAAACACATTAGCATAAGCATAATTAAAAATTTAGTCTCTCTCGTCAGGGGAGTTTCGTGCGTAAAAAAAATAGATTGGAAACAATTATTTATTATTTTGGATGCATGCAACATGAGTATTGAAGAATTCTCTGTACTTAAGGTGCCAAGTGTATACGTTAATAATATATATAAGTCAAAAGAAAAACAAAAACCTGGTCAATGTTTAGCTTCATGGTGTTCTTCTTTCGGAGAATCAAAACAGATAATATTGATAAATAATCGAATTGAGCCTAGAAAAACAAAAGTCAGATATAATTATTATTATATATGCAATGATTGTTTTATGAAATATGGATATCACACTGAAACTTCAGCTTGGCTAAATATTGATAATAAAATCCAAATCATAATTAAAGTACAGAAGTTGACTTCTGAGGGGTTTACCAGATGTCAAATATTAAGAAATATAGGTACTAATATGTATCGAATTAGCGAGATTGTTGGTTATTTAGCATATCGGCATCTATTAAAGGAAGAAATATTATCTAAATATGTTCCACATTCAATTCCTGAAGATATAATCCAATATTTTAAGCAGTTGGATTGTGATTCACATACCTATCCAGAAACTAGATATAGAAAAGCCCAGGCGCTATTCGGATGGTCGGTAATAGAATACAGTTATTACTATGCGAATACAGATGTACAGGAGTATTTCCTTTACAAAATATCGGATTTAAAGAAGCCACTTAAAAAATATAAAGATTTAAATATAAGGGTCGAAAAAGTACTCAAAGAAATGGCCAAAACTAATGAGAACGTCAGCATTTCTAAAATAGCTAAAGTACTAGGTTGCTCAGAAAAACTCCTTCAGTCACGTGGTCTTGTTTCTAAAATCGGGCAGAGTAAGGAACAACAAATGTTAATGAATGGTATACAAGAAGAAAGGGAATTATACAAATTGTCCAAATCACTAGTAAACGCATTGGATGTTTCTCAAACAGCGACAAGTCAAAGCATTTATAAACGGATAGGTAGAAACCGCGATTATATTAAGAAATATTATCCTGATCTATTAAACTTTATAAGACATTCAGTAAGTGCGCATAACTATGAGTTGAAGAAATCTATTGTAGAAAGGAATAGATTTCTTATAAGAGAAGCCATAAAAAAAGTAGAGAAGAAAAATAATGCTGTTAATATATCAGCAGTTGCTCGGGAAATGAATTATACGCATATCTTTGTAAAAGGGTACAGACTATTGAAAAATCTTATAGAAGAAGAGATTAGTAATTACCACTCTCATAGGTTGTTAAATGACGAGTCACGGAGTTATTAATGGTCGTGGTGGTTACGGTTAAATTATCCTTTCGGATTAATTTTAGTTGTTGTAATAAGTTGAGCTTGAGATTTTTATCTATTCCAGTGGGGAGTGAGGAAAGATTAAACTTACGCTTTTCCAAAATGATAAATGAATGTTTCCACACTAATAGAAATTCATGTGAACCTCAAAAAACGTAAGAATTAAGAACTAGCCGCTTTATAATGCAGTTAGTTCTATTTTGTATAAGTAAATTCATCTAGAAAATGATGAAGATAGTGTACCTGAAGCCTTGTTGCAAAATAGCATGTATAAGCGTCTTCGTTCTATCCATCCTTTTACATTCAAAATTCACTGGTTCAATTATCTCATCTCTTCCCCAGAGTTGATTAGACTATATATTGTGTTGTTTTATTTGATAAATAGATTTTTTTACTATATATTGTTGAAGTCGAGATGTTTTTTAATTATAATGAAACTAACATGCAGAACATATATTCGTTTTTTGGTTTTGCTTTAAATATAATCGTAATACTTCTACCCTGTTTAATTGAATTGGGTTAGTTAATAATAAAATTATTGAAATCTCAAATTAGAGGGGGAAAAATATTGGCATTAGTAATAGAACAAAATAGTTATCAAACAAATAAACAGTTGGAAATGTTACTTCATAGGATGTGTTCAAAACTACAGATCAGTCCATCTATGCATGAAACGGTTGAGTGCTCATATCATGCTGTCTCTAAAGTACTTGAACAAAGCATATATTTCAAAGAAAGCGACTTACAGATCTACCCGCAAGGATCTTTAAGAATAGGAACGACTGTACGGCCGTTTGGTAGTCAGGAGTTTGACTTGGACTTTGTAATGCAAGTGAACAACATCCGTTTTCAAAATATTAAAAGTCCAGTTGAGTTTTTACAAAACGTATATAAAGTTTTGTATAATCATGGCGTTTATCGTGACAAAGTAGAACTTAAAAATAGATGTGTTCGGATCAATTATGCCAATAACTTTCATATGGATATTCTACCGGCTATTCCGGTATCAGGAGTCCATGAACATTGTATAGTAGTTCCAGATCGAGCTGCTGCTAATTGGAAGGACAGTAATCCAAAAGGATACGCAGAGTGGTTTCAAAAAATCGCTGAAAATTATACACCATGGAACTTTGAAATTATCGAGAAGGCCGAGGTACAGCGCCTTCCTGAATTAGAAACAATTGATGAGAAGCCCCCCCTAAAACGTGCTGTGCAAATGTTGAAAAGATTTCGAGATTATTATTTTCAAACAGAAGTCAAAATTGCACCGATAAGTATTGTTCTTACTACTTTAGCTGCCCACCACTACAAAGGACAAGGATCAGTTTACGATACCATGAAAGGAATTTTAGATGGTATCAAGGAGCAAATTAGAGACTGCAGTAGAATCCGTGTCTATAATCCTAAAAATCATAAAGAACTATTAAGTGAACGGTGGGAGGAAGATCCAAGTCTATATACTCATTTTGTGGATTTTATACACCACTTCAGTACTAAGTGGGATACCATTCTTAATATCAATGGTTTAGATAAGTTTGGAAAAGAAATGAGCGGTCTTTTTGGAGAAGATTTAATGAAAAGTACTCTTAAAGATCATGCCACTTACCAACAAGCTATGCGTACCAATGGACAGCTTTCCATAGCTCCTTCGGGTATAATACTACCAACGACTATTGGACTCACAGATAGCATACCAATCAAGAAAAATACTTTTTTTGGGAACTGACTGGATGAGACATACACATAGAAAAAAGAGCTCAGCAGCCAGGAAGTTTTTTAGGAATGCAAGTATTGATACTGCAAGACAATACCAAGCACTGAAACTTGCATTTCCTAGATCAGAAGTAACGCTCGTTAGAGAAAAATTGACTTGGATTGGTCAGCTAAAACCAACTGAGCTAAGTCAAATTTACACCGTTTCTATTGAGTATACATTAGGTAGCTCTCCTAAAGTGCAGGTTCTTGACCCTTGTTTAAGGCCACGACAAGGAGAGAAGATTCCTCATATGTTCGATCAAAAAAGGCTTTGTTTGTATTATCCTGCTTCAAAGGAATGGAATAAAAATAAGTGGATACACCAAACTATTATTCCATGGACCTCTATGTGGCTATATTTTTATGAAATATGGCATGCTACTGGTGAATGGCTTGGAGAAGGAATTCACCCAGAATATACACAGTCTAAAACTAATCGTATGCAGTTTTAAAAAGGAGCGTAAATAGGGGGGATTTTAACTGTCAGTTTCATATATACCAGAGAAGGTTAAGACTCGACTTTGGGGAAAAGCCGCTGGACGATGTCAATATAAAGGATGTAACGAGCCACTTTGGCTTGATCCATTAACAAAAGTAGAGTTTAACCTATCGTATATTGCTCACATCATAGCAGATAAACCTGATGGGCCAAGAGGGGACTCCGAGTTATCTGATAAGTTGAAGAGCGACATTACAAATCTTATGCTTATGTGTGATAAACATCATCGTCTAATAGACAAGGAAAAGGTCGCTGAGCACTCTGCGAATATACTTCGTAAGATGAAACAAGATCATGAATTAAGAATTGAGATGTTAACAAGTATCACTGAGGATATGCAGAGCCACGTTTTGTTATATGGTGCGAACGTTGGTCAACATCATGTACAGATAAATTTGGAGAAAGCTTCACCTGCAATGATACCAAGAAAATACCCCGCTGAAAAACCAGCCATAGAGTTAAGTTTGGGAAACAGTGCTTTGCATGATAACGCTGATCTGTATTGGATGTTTGAACGTGAACAGTTAAGAAGACAATTTAGTGATCAGGTTAAGCGCCGAATAGATCTAGGCGATATCAAGCACCTGTCTGTTTTTGGGTTAGCACCTCAGCCATTATTAATTGAGTTGGGTACTTTGATATCCGATATATGTGATGCAGATGTATATCAATTACATCGGGAACCTGCAACATGGGAGTGGCTGGATTATAGCGAAGACTTTGAATATATTGTTCAAGAGCCACATTCTTTTCAACGTAAGGTAGCATTAAATATATCTTTGAGTGGTACTATAGAGAATAAAAGAATAACAAATATTCTTGGAGAAGACACATCTATTTGGACTCTAACTATCCAAACCCCTAATAATGATTATCTAAAGGGAGTAAAGCAACTTAAAAAACTCCGTCATACTTACAGATTACTTATGGATAGAATAAAAAAAGAACATGGGCATGATAATTACTTGCATGTTTTCCCAGCTGCACCTGTATCAGCATCAATAGAATTAGGACGTATTTGGATGCCAAAGGCAGATCTTCCCTTACGATTATATGACGAAAACCGCATTTCAGGTGGGTTTAAGCACATCTTTGACATTGGGTTCATTAATAAATAGATAGGGCGAAAATACCCGCAAGATGGACACATACTATAGTACCCATCTTGTGGGTATTTTGTATTGAATAAGCTGCCAGAGAAGATGAGGGAACAATTATAAGAAGGTATCTGAACTATTTTGAACCAATATTACATTTATTGAAAAAATGATTCTGACAAATTAATCTACAACATAATTTCTTCTAGCTCCTCAGCTAGGGTCCTTGAGCCACTAAGTCCTTTAACATATTTGAGGGAACCATCAGTTGACCAGTCAATAGTAGCTAGTTTTTTGGTATGCTTGCTAATGAGTTTAATATCGAATTTCTTTGATTCACTTAGACAGATATTCAGCACTTTTGAGCCGGCAATAGACAATGCATCTAAACAGACGATATGTGTTAAACGGTATCCTTGATAGTCGATCCATTGACTTGGCAGTGCTGCTTTAATGGAATCAAAGTAACTAATGGTTAAAACAAGTTTCTCTTCTTTGGTTGCTAAAACTACACTTGGTTCTTTTATAAGGAAATGCAGAGTGCGATATAAGTTCTGGAGTGTTACATGGCGGCCTTTGGTCCTTTTGCCAATGATGCTGCCTATATTATAAAAAGGACTATCTCTCCTAACAAGCAATTCAGTAGCAATCCAACTAAGTTCATCTGAATCTCTTCGTAAATATTTACTCAATGAAGGGCCTATTCCTTTGGCTTTTGTGTTGATAGTATCAAAGAGTTTTATTTCCTCATCTTCATCTAAACTATGGAAAGTTAAAAAAGGAATATTAATTTCCGAATTAGTTTCTTGCGTATATCTTTCAATCCCACCTAAACGATGTTGTCCATCCATTAATGAGGCTTTTCCTTTGCAAATTAAACGACCGAATGAAGGCCTTATACGATCATAGGAGTGGAATTCCCATTGGCCTGCTGCGTTTAACAATATAGGTGTAAATAGAGCATCATCTCCTTTAGAGAGATAAACAGCAAAATCATTGCATCTTTTCGTATCGACGGGGCGCTGGTACCCTTTATTGGAGGGATCATTATAGGGTTTTACATAAGATATATTTAGAGCCGCGCTAGATGATAATGCTCCTTGATATGCAACCTTCCCACGCATTTTACTTTGTAGCACATTCTCAATCACAATCTGAGTCGGTAAGGATTTCATGTCTGTATCTCCTTGGTGTTATAAGATATAATATAATACTCATAAGTTCTTTTTTCAATGGTATTTATAGTATGTTGGTCTTTAACGGGCGTATTGACCTACCTACCCTGAAATAGGGGTGGTCAATATGACGAATTTTACTAGATTGGTTGGGAAAAGGCTTAGAGAACTTCGTAAGCAAAAGTCTATGACTCAGGAACAACTTGGTGAAAAAGCTCAATTGCAGTCAACGTATATCGGTGGTGTGGAACGAGGAGAGCGAAATATATCACTTGAGACACTTGAAAAAATTATGGAAGCTTTAGAAATTAGGCCTACCGAATTTTTTCGATTTGAAAATCTGGAAACTACCGATTCTCTAAAAGATAAAAATCTTTTGCTTGAGATACATACTTCGCTATTACTCAGCCGTAAAATTGAAGAAGTTGAAACAATTCATCATATCACAAAAAAAATACTTGGGTTGATTAAATAAGTGAATTTTATCCCCAGTATTAATGGTGATGCATGGTTGTTATTTATATTGGGGATGAAAAATGTTTACTATACGTTTGAAGCCATTTAGAGGAGAATCACTTAGTAGTTATATGTCCCGGTGTGCCGATGCCAACGGGATAGATCTTTTAACCTTATGGAAGGCTGTGAAGCCAAAGAATACTTATAATCCAAAAATAATACATATATACTTAATTGATTTTACTCCTGAAAGCTCTCTAAATATAGCTAAACTGGCTCGACTTACTGCGCAGTCTAGCAATACACTCCTTGAAATGACCTTTTATTTTATTATAAAAAAATTCACTCATAGTAAAAAACATGCACAATCTCGCTTCTTAAGAGGTTTGTTACGTAGAGATAATTATTATTGTCCTATTTGCTTTAGAGAAAAAAATATTCATATGCTTTTATCAAGAGTCGAGGCGATTACGAGGTGCAGAATACACCATTGTTTTTTACTTAAGAATCTCCCTTCAGATGAGTTCACAACGTCGAAAGAATTAAATATGTACAAAACAAATGGTATATTGACCATTGATACGAAAAAACTTCAGGAATTTTGCTCTGAAGAAGTTATCAAACAAGAGAAATGGATTGCGGAAGTATGGCAACAAATGTTGTCGCCTACGAAGTTACACTATTCAAATTCAGAATTAGCACTAAAAGTTCTTTACATTATGAATGATTACAACTGCTCATATGATAAAAGCATTATTCAAGCTAATTTGAAATTGGTTGGGGACATTTCACTTAATGACCTTCTTAGCTATGCTCGCAGGACATTAGCTCGAGAGAGAAGTTTTCACATCAAATTTTTAATTGAAGTGATGCGTTTAAACCGTTTGGATTTTAATTCATTTGCCAGAATAGATGTGCCCTCTTTATTTCAGAAGGCAATACAAGGGACAGGGAGAAGTAAAAAAGAGCTATTGATTTGCTTATCGCCTTGGTGTAAAAGTTACAACCAAAAGGGATCTTTAATCAAGACAGGGACTTCAACAAAATATAGAAGGAATGGAGACAAATATACTTATCACGTAGCTTGCTTGGATTGTGGCTGTTTATTTGCATTCAATTCGAATAATGAACTGGAATACAAAGACCCATTTCTAAAGGGATTCCATGCACTGAGGAAGTATGGTTTTAGAGAGATGGAATTAAAAGAGATGATGAATTATACGGGGTTCGCACGGAGTACTTGCCGACATATACTTGCCTATTTCCGTACACGTGGAGTGCTTACGATGAGACGTACAGAGATAACTATTGAAAATAAACTTTTAAGTGATTTTATTCAGGCCATTCAAAAAGGTAAGATCATAATGGAGATTGAAAAATGGAGTTGCTGGAGTAGTGTTAATCATTTTCTTACATATCGATATCATTTACAAGTGATGAGGGAGCTTGTTCTTCGTAAGAAGAAGGCAGCTAGTCGAATATATAAGGAGGAAATATATCAAAAAATAACAGATGAATGTAGTAGAATGATTGTGACAAATGAAACGATTACTATTGAGAAGATAGCTAAGGCAATAAGTGTATCTACAAATACGATACGTAAATGGAACTATCATATCTATATAAAAAATGCAAAGAAAACGCAAGCTAAGAGGCGTCTGGAGAATAGGATAAATCTGCTTATTAGTAAGGCGGAAGAGTATGTTAAAGGATATGCAGGCGAGAAAATGTTATCAAAAGATATCTACAACTATTTAAAAGTGAAGCAATCATATATATGCAGCGTAATGCCTGCTGTCAGCTACTATATAGAAAGGGCACGGGAAGAATTTAATTCATATAATAAAAGTCAATAAGTAGCCTTAGGGATTTCGATGATTGCACGAGGGAAGAAAAGATATTTTTTATTTGTGATCATTATCATTTCATGGTGAATACAAACCAATCTGAGATGATAAGTTTGTGAATTCTGTAGCGAAGCTCTCCATTTCATGAGTAATGAGACGCGAAACTATCCTAGATAAAAAGCTCTGTTTAAATTAGATATCATCTTATAATGAAGGATAGAAAATTAATTTCTGTAGTAGGCTTCTTATCTTTTACGCCTCGTAATTTTGGTATATTAAAAAAGTTCAGGGTGATCTAATGAAGCAGAATTATAATTGGCAACGATTGTGGTATCAAGCGGGAGAGATACCGCCTTTAGATAAAAATGGTTACTTAAACGAATTTAAAATTAAAGAGACGAATGAGCTAGTTTCAACTCTTAGTTCGATCTCATATAAGGGTTGTTTAATTTTATTGGGTGAACCGGGGATTGGTAAATCTGATACATTAAAAAGGGCATATGAATCGGAACATTCTAGGATTAAGGGAACTGAAGATGATGTTAGATTTATTGACTTGCGGGATGTTGCAAATAGAGACGATTTCAATGATGAACTATTTGATCGAGCATTTTTTAAACAATGGGTAGAGGGTGCTCATACTCTTTACCTTTTTGTAGACAGCTTTGATGAGTCTTTAATGCAGTTTGAGAATTTGGTGGACTATTTGGGAAAGCAATTGGACCTTATTTCCCCCCACGTTCACAGATTGAAGCTTCGCTTAGCATGTCGCTCTGGAATTTGGATTGACGACCTAGGCGAAAAACTTAAAACAATGTGGTCGGAAGAACAGTTCTCTACATATCACTTGGCCCCTCTATGTAAGCAAAATATAGTGGATGTCCTTGAAAGTAATGGCATAGAACCACATGGATTCTTAGAGGAAGCAGAAAGTAAGGGGATCGTTTCCTTCCTTGTAAAGCCTGTTACACTGTTTTTTATACTAGAAGGTTATGATGAAACAGAAATGAGCCTACCTGAATCGCAAATTGAGATATATCAGCAAGGGTGTAGGCTATACTGCAATGAAGTAAATCTTTCAAGAAAACGCAAAAGAAATAACGCGGGTAGACACAATGAAGAGAAGAAGTTTAGAATTGCTTCTCAATTAGCGGTTATGACAATATTAGCGAATCGCAGCTCTATTAATAATAAAATAACTTTAAGGCGTAAAATGACAAGTGAGCTAGATATTAAAGATATCAGAGCTGCTTTTCCTTTAATTGCTGATGATGAATTATTAGAAACATTACAAACGGGTTTGTTCAATTCAATTGATGCTGAACGTTTTCGGTGGACGCATTTAACATTTGCTGAATATTTAACGGCATCTTATTTAAATAGCTACACCACAGTAAAGCAAATACTAGATCTATTATCCCATTCTGATTATCCTGGAAAGCTGGCTCCCCAATTTCATGCTACTGCAGCATGGCTCGCGGGTATGAATCCGGAAATTTTTGATTTCATTTTAAAACAAGATTATGATGTATTGTTCCTATGCGATTTTTCTAATATATGCGCTGATCGAAGACGTTCCTTCATCAAAGCTTTTCTCGATAATGCAAACGATTATTATTACTATTCTGCTTACATTGATTACCGTATATTTTCGTCTTTAAACTATCCTGGGCTAGAAGAAGATATTCGACAGTTTATTTTCGAACTAAACAATCGAGAGAGAGCAGTAATTCTTGCAATCGAAATTGCAACTCAATGTGGACTTACTGGCCTTCATGATGATTATTTGCATATATTTGAATTTACTCAGTATAACGTGCAGGCTAAGGCAATATACGCATTCATGAGGAATGCGAGCTTTGAAGAATTTTGGAAGCTGAAACATCTAGCATTGACTAAACATTTTTCTGATGCTCATTTATTTAGAAGCGTGATCGAGAATTTAGTGAAATGTGGGATTTTGCAGACTAATGAATTGTTACTACTGTTAAGTCATCGCACTCAGTTAGATGCAACTTTTATAAAAGATACTATTAAGGAATTAATGAATAATCTAGAGTTGAGTACAACTTTGGAAGCACTTGATTGGGCAATTAAGCAGTATGTGATATTCAAACCGGAAAAAAATGAAGTTTCATTTTCCCTAATTTCAGATCTATTGTTGCTGTATTCTAGTCAATCATTATTTAACTGGGATATAAAATATAAGTGGTATCAGCTTTTGTATATCCATTATGAAGAAAGATTATCATTTAAGGATCTAATGTCTAGTTTTCAAGACAAGGAGAACGATAACTTACGAAGACAGATGCTGCAAAATATTATTTGTGAAAAAAAAGTTCTAAGTGTCGTGGAATTAAAGGAAATTAAAAATGTTATTTTTATTGATCGGGATGAAATTTGGTTGAAGGACTGTATTCAGTCAAATCGCCCTTTTAAGATTAAAACTCGCTTTCAATGGCTTTTCAGGTCATTTACGAAGAAGGAAAAGAGTTCTCGGACCTCTATGAATAGGACTGGGTGGAAACAGAATGCTGAAAAACTAAAGCCATTAGCAATATCTTTAGATATAGAGTCTCCACTTTTTGTAAGGAAATGGATAGAGTTTACCTGCGATTGTTTTGATTTAGATTTGGAGTTATTTGATTGTAAAAGTGAAGTTTATAGATATCTATGTAATGATTCTTCGATAGAAACATCATTAATAAGAGCAGCTGAGGCTTACTTGTTAATGAATGTTCTTTCCAAAGATGAATGGTCTGTTTCTTCTGAAGAAAAAGAAATTTCTGCAGGTAGAACGGCTTTTCAAATTTTATATGAATACAGTCACGAACGTTTAAAAGCTCTACCTATAAGTATATGGAGTATGTGGATGCCGATCATTATAGAGCCTCGAATATATGTATGGGGAGTTAGTGACATAGAAAGGGATATAAAACGATTTGCCACAGAAAATTATCCGTTATTAGCTACAGAGGCATTTATATATATGATAAATCAAAAAAAAAACTTAAGTCATTTCCCGAGTAACTTCTGCTATGATTTTTGGAATAAAGAGCTAGGAGCTGCCATGCTTGATTGGGTAAAATTGAATGACTTGACCATAAAAAGAACTGACATAATTCTTAGTATTCTCTTTGATAGACAATATTTACCGGCGGAAAAATATGCAAAGTCACTACTTAAGCTCCCTTTACCAATTGAAAAGGAAGCTAGAGACCGTAGTATTATCACAACTTGTATACTAATGACGCATGCTAAGGATGCTGGATGGGATACGGTTTGGGATTGTCTTAACATTGATATTCAGTTCGGCAACGAAGTTATGCGCTTATTTGCATCTAGTTGGCGAGACAATCTTTACTTGGATGATTTTGTAAATAATAAGGAATTATCTCCTGAAAAATTAGGTGACTTTTTATTATGGATACATAATAGTATTCAGTTACCGATAGGTGATAGGAAATTTAATTCAAATTCTATAGAGGAATGGAATGAAAGTGTGTTTCGTCGACTTGAAGAGATAGGGACAGAACGATCCTTTTGTGAGATACGGAGAATCGCAGATTTACTGCCTGAACTAAAGGAAGCAAAGGAAAGTTGGAACTATGTTAAGAATGATTACCTTCGAATGACATGGAAGCCGCATCCACCTAAGGTAATTGGCGATATGGTACGCAACAAAAATAGTAGGCTCGTAGAGAACGCTGAACAGCTTATCAATTTGATTATTGAGTCGTTACAACGCTTCGAGGATAAACTTCAAGGGATCACCCCATCAGCTAGGATGATGTGGGATAAACAGGTGGACGGTAGCTTTAAGCATGTCGATGAAAATGATTTTTCAAATTTCGTCAAACAACATTTGTATGATGATTTATGCGGACGAGGAATTATTGTAAATCGTGAAATTGAGATTCGTCGCGGATATGGACAGGGAAAAGGGCAACGACCGGATATTATAATTGATGCAGTTAAACAGCCAGACGAAGATGGCCACTACGATCCTATCTCCATTATAATTGAAGTCAAGGGATGCTGGCACCATAAAGTGGATTATGCTATGCAAGAACAACTGATAGAGCAATATTTACAAGATAATCATCTTTGTACCCACGGGCTATACGTAGTTGGTTGGTTTTATTGCCCACAATGGAAGCTTTCAAAGGAAAGTCTTCAGGATGCAAGAAATAAGTTCAACATTCAAGCGGAGCAACTATCAGTTAATTATAAAACTAACGTGAAAGCATATGTGCTAAATGCGTCTCTTAGGCTATAGTTGGAAAAATTATAAAATAGAAAATATCTTTAATGAGCTTTTGTGGGCGATTCTGTGATATTTTACATCATTAACCCTTTATTAATAAGGATAGCGCAAACTCTTGGATGGTCCGATGTATTTGGCGCTTGAAAATAGAAGAAAGAATCGGTGTATACTGGTTCTTTTTTTGATTTTACTATACAAATAAGGAAATATTACCGATAAATAGTATTAAGACTTCATCAATTAGGGTAAGGGAGACAAATATGTATATATCGAAAATTGAATTTGAAAATTTCAGGAATTTCAAAAGTGAAACCATAGAGTTTAGAGATGGAGTTAATGTCATCATTGGGCATAATAATGCAGGTAAATCTAACCTGTTCAAAGCCCTAGCTTTGATATTGGATTCAAAAGGGACAAAAAGATTGGATGTATATGATTTTAACAAAAGTATATCTCTCAACGAGTTAAAAGAGGCGCCTCCTAAAGTAGTGGTTGCAATAACTATCAAACAAAGTATCGGAGAAGATCTGAATTCAGATGATCTAGTTACTGTTGGCAATTGGTTAACCAAATTAGATGAGCCCTATGAGGCATTGTTGACTTATGAATTTACTTTGCCGGAGAAAGAAAAGGCACGATACTTAGATACAATCTCGAGTGCATCAGATGAAGATCAAGCATGGAAATTAATAAAGCATAATTTTATAAGGTTATATGTTTATAGAATATGGGGGGGCAGTATTGTCGCCCAAAATATTGCGGATCAAGAATCATTACAAAAGTTTGATTTTCAATTTTTGGACGCAATACGCGATGTGGAGAGGGACATGCTAACAGGAAGGAATACTCTTCTTCGGGATGTATTAGATTTTTTTATGGACTACGATATTAAATCTGATTTAGGGACACCAGAAATTGAAAGAAGAAATGAGCTCAAGAAAAAGAAACAGGAGTTTTCGGACAAAGCGGATTCTCTTCTATCAGATCTTCAAAAGAGAATGGAGCTGGGTAAAGAGCAGATACTTTCTTATGCTAAAGATACAGGTGCATCTTTTAACGAGGCTAACCCTAATTTCGAAGGAGAAATTTCAGATGTGGAGATGTTTTCAGCTCTTAGATTAATTATTGAATATAACACTGGTATTAAAATTCCGGCAACACATAATGGACTAGGCTATAATAATTTGATTTTTATGTCTTTACTTTTGGCTAAAATGCAAGTTAACTCAGATGGAAATTATTTAGGGAGTAACGCTAAAATTTTTCCTGTATTGGCGATTGAGGAGCCAGAAGCCCATTTACATCCAGCAATGCAATATCAGTTTTTGAAATTTTTAAAAAAGAACAAAACAGACAAAAAAGTTAGACAGATCTTTGTAACTACACATTCTACACATATTACTTCCTCTGTTTCTTTAGACGAGTTGATATGCTTACACAATGAATCTGGGAAAACAAGTATAGGGTATCCAGGGAGAGTTTTTCCAACCGATGAAAATAGCAAAAGATATGTTCAACGGTTTTTAGATGCAACAAAATCCGATATGCTTTTTGCTCAGAGAGTCATTTTTGTAGAAGGATTAGCAGAGCAACTGTTGTTATCCATTTTAGCTAACTATGAAGGTATATCATTAGAGGAAAAACATATAGCCATTATAAATGTTGGAGGAAGATATTTTGAGCATTTTTTATACTTATTTGATAGAGAAAACCCATATGCATTGAACAAAAAAGTGGCATTTTTAACAGATCGAGATCCTGAAAGAAAGAAAATAGGATCAAGAACTAGTTTCAAAAAATGTTACCCATTTGAGTATGATATTAATCATTCTATTTATGAGTACAAAAGAAATCCAGCTTCCTTTAAAAATCAGCCAGATCCAATCAAGAATATTGCTGGTTTCAGTCAAAGTGTAGAAGAAGGAAAAACATTCGAATACGAGTTAATTTTAGCGAATCCTAATTTGGAGCTATTGATAACTGATTCTATGCAAAATAAAGTTGAAATTAAAGAATTAATGGAATTATATAGAAATGGATATGCGCTGAATAATTATAAAGAGACACTACGAAAAAGTGATGAAAATAAGAGGATCTTGGAGAGTATAGATCAGAATACCTTATGGAATAGTGATCAAAAATGCAAAAATATTATAGCAACTCGCTATCTCAATTCAGTCGGGAAAGGAGAAAATGCGTTGGAATTAGCTTACGTATTAGAAGAGAACCTCTCTAAAAAAGGGACCTCTGATTATCATGAATTTAATGTCCCTGAATACATTAAACAAGCTATCGCATGGATAAGCCAATGATTATTATAAATTCAGAGACATTAATAAATTTTGAGCAGCATATTCGAATATCAGCTGGTCCAGGTGCAGGTAAAACATATTGGTTAGTGAAGCATATTCAAAATATTCTGCATCATTCAAAAAGACTGCAGCAAACACGTAAAGTTGCATGTATAACCTACACTAATATTGCAGTAGAAACCATTTTAAAACGTTTAGGAACCAACGCTGAACAAGTAGAAGTTACAACATTTCATAGCTTTTTATATAAACATGTTATAAAACCGTACGCTGTGTTTCTTGCTGAAGAGTATGAATTAAATATCAGGAAATTGGACGGACATGATGACCAAGTTGTCCATATGAAAAAAGTAAAGCATTGGCTGGAGAACCACTCTGAAATTCTTGAATTTAGACATCCTTTTACGATAAAACAATTGACAACTTTAGATGATAATAAAGTTGCTTTATTCAATTGGTTATACTCTTGGCATTATCAATTAGATGAAAAAAAACAGTTAATAATCGTCGGCAATAGAAGCGAAGCTTACTATAAGGCTCTGAACCATGGAAAAGAAGAACGTAGAAATCTAAGCAAAGTATGTTTGGATCTTCTTGAATTAGATATGCTAGCTTACAAGATGCTTTATTGGAAAGAAGGTATCATAGATCACAATGATGTCCTTTTTTTTAGCTACGAGCTCATTAAGAAATATCCCTTCATACTAAAGGTCTTACAAGCTAAGTTTCCTTACTTCTTAGTTGATGAGTTCCAGGATACCCACCCCATACAAACAGAAATTCTGAAGATGCTTGGTACAAATGAAACGAGAATTGGAATTATTGGCGATGAAGCACAGTCCATCTTTGGATTTCAAGGTGCAAAGCCAGGGCAGTTTCGCTCATTTCTGTTACCGAACATTGTTGATTATGTAATGGTTGAGAATAGAAGAAGTACTAACCAAATTATTAAGTTATTAAATAGTATTCGACAAGATATCACACAGGTTCCTTTCAGAAATATAGAAGGGGCCAAACCAACGATTGTTATCGGTGAAAGTTTAAAAGCCTTAAAAATTGCAAGAGATTTAAGTTTTAACTCTGTTGTGCATTCATTGTCAAGAATAAACGTAACTTCTAACTCAATGAAAAAAGAAATTATAGGAGATGTATTAAATAAAGAATTGATTGAGGAGCTATCCAACAAAGACAAAGCAAGTAAAAGCAATCACTATAGAAGCAAAATAATTATCGCTTGTATAAAAGCTACTGAATATGCTCGTGAAGGAAATTTTAAACAAGCTATCAGAGAACTTGAATGCGAATTTAAGGATGCTAATGATGAGACTAAAGGGAAAAAAGAGGCTTTAAAGTATGTTTCCCTGTTGCTTAATAAATATGATATCTTCAAAGACCAAGCGTTGTTACATTTCTATAATATTATCAAAAGCGATATTAAGCCAGAAATTTCGAAGTTGGTAAGAGGGGCTGCCAAAACATTCTATGAGGATTATACTTATGAACAAATTGCATTATGTGTAAATATATCTGAAGATACAAGTGAGCATCGGACTATTCACAAAGCAAAGGGAGACGAGTTCGATAATGTCCTTCTTATTCTAAAATCGAGTAGGGACCTTGATATGTTTTTAAGTTCGAGTATGCATGACAATGAAGAACATCGAATTAACTACGTAGGTTTGAGCAGAGCTAAAGAACGTTTGTTTATTAATGTTCCTTCTATGGAAGAAAAAGATTATGGAAAATTCGAGAATCTGTTTATAATTATGAACGTATAAAAAATGGATATGAAGTATATTACAGGTTTGCTAAGTGTAGGGGCATGGTATAGGTTTTATTAGTTCTCCTTCTTTGTTCGTTCAATTAACCATCTTTTAAACATAACCATGAGAAGATGCCGGATCAAACACATTTTCGGCATCTTCAACTGAGAGTTAACCACAGCCTGCTGGCTTTACATGTATTCTCCAAGTCACATCGGTACCTCTTTGAACTCTAACCATGGAGTTTTTCAGGCCCCCACTTGTTTGGTAATGAAAATCTAGTCCATTAATATATCTTTGGACGCACATATGACGTCCAAGTTCATCCTTGTTGAATACAACAAAGATGGTTCCTCATCCCGAAGAGGACAATTTCCGTGAATATAACTAAAGTGTGCGATCAATTGATGAGAATTGATATTGATCGGTAAAGTAAGCTTGCGAAGACAGTTTATCTAAGTTTATGGAGGAGGCGCATAAATGAAATTTAAGGTTCTTCCAGTCAGTAGTAATGTAAAATATGAACAAGCTGGCTCAATTTATCTTGTAGTCGATAATTGGAATGACTGGTGGGAGTTTCGGGTTCTTTATCAACTATTCTATAAAGATGAAAGAGATGAAGTAATTTACATAGGTTCAGTAAAAATTGGCGAATTTGATATGGTACAAGGGCAGGATAGGGTTAACATTCCATTAGAGTTCGACTCTCTAGGCCAGAAATTTTTCTCAATAGGCCAAGACAAATATTATTATCAGAACCTTAATCGTATGGGAGATGTATTTAGAGATGAATTACTACAAAGATTAAATGATATTTCTTTAAATCTGGTTCTTTTTGAAAAATGCACAAGTGAGTGGGTAACTAAACGGGCCCTTTTGAGAGATATAGGGGTTGAAAAGGTAAGTGAAGAATTTCATTTGCTTGCAAAAGGAGACTCCGCTTTATCGAACTATAACTTTAAATACATTCTATCTAAAAGGGGGAATGAAGCTGATATGTTACATGAGCTTGAATTTATTACTGAACCTGATTCTAATCCCCCTACGAATTTGTACGCTATAATTGGTAGGAATGGAGTAGGGAAAACACACTTACTTAATCAAATGGTTGACTCACTTATGAGTGAAGGGAAAAATGAGGTTGGCGGTGAATTTAAATCTGAAATTGAGCTGGATGAAGGTAATAAATTATTTGAAAATATTATTTATATCTCTTTCAGTGCATTTGATGAAGCTAAATTTCTGAAAAATCAGAAAGGTAGTTCTAAACAAATTCGATATTCCTACATCGGTTTGAAAAGATCGCTGGGAAAAAAGAGTGGTACTTCTAAGACAACAGTAAAAGGTACAGAAGAGAGAATTATAACTAAAAGTACGGAGAATCTCCGTAATGAATTAGTTGAAAGCTTATGGACCTGTAGAGAGATACCCTCAAAAAGAGCAAGACTTGAGCAAGCGATTGAGATGCTCAATACTGATCCTGTTTTCTCTGCTTCTGGAGTAGTAGAATTACTTTCAACTACATCCAAATATGAAGAGACTTTACTAAATTTCGTGGAAAAAGAACGAAGAAAACTAAAATCTAAAGATAAAGAATTATTAAAAAATAGTTTTAAAAAAAGAGCATTACCTTTATGCAAAAAGTTTAGTTCAGGGCACAGTATTGTCTTGTTAACCATATCCAAGTTAATTGAGGAACTCGAAGAGTCTTCACTTGTTTTATTGGATGAACCAGAGTCTCATTTACATCCGCCTTTATTATCCACCTTTACAAGAATACTTTCGAATTTACTTGTCAAACGAAATGGTGTTGGTATTATTGCTACACACTCGCCTGTTATTTTACAAGAAATTCCTAGGAAATGCGCCTGGATTTTTAACCGTAGCGGAAGTAACTTAAAGTTTGAACGCCCTGAAGTAGAAACCTTTGGTGAGAATATAAATATTATAACAAAAGAAGTATTTTCGTTTGAATTAACAAACTCAGGTTTTCATAAATTGTTAGAAGATGTAGCTAATAAAACTGACAGCTATCAAGAAGCGCTAGAGTATTTTAACAATGAGTTAGGGATGCAGGCACGTGCAATTTTAAGAGCACTGATGGTGACGGAGGAAAAAGATAAATGAGAAAAATAAATAAACCAACACAAATAGCATCTGAAGTCTTTACAAAGTGTATTAGCAAAGTAAGAAAAAAAGAATTAAAAGATAGGTTAAAATCTTGCCTACCTGATATTGAATTGGCAGAAGATGAATTTGAGAGACTAGCAGAAGATTCTTCTTTAAGCGCATTTAAAGACGAACTTTGTTCAGTAAGAGGCGTTAGTATTAAAGAAATGGAGGCCGTATACACACAAAGAATGGTTGACAAGGATTCTCCCGGCAGAGAGATATATGATAAATTGATGAATGCATCGACAAATTGGACCTGCCCTATATGTGGTCAGCGCAAAGTTTCCTCGTTGGATCATTTTTTGCCTAAGTCGATGTACCCATCCCTTGTTGTTACACCAATTAATTTAATTCCAGCGTGTGATCAATGTAATAAGAAAAAACTAGATGCAGCTCCAATTTCAAATGAGCAAACAACTTTACATCCATATTTCGATGATTTAGGGGATGAACGCTTTTTATTCGCAAAAGTAATACACTCTATTCCTCCAATTATTAATTTCTATATCGATTCCCCAATAAATTGGAGTAAGGAAAAAGCTAGACGTGTCGAGTATCATTTTGAAACTTTTGAATTAAATCTACTTTATAGTGTACATGCAGTAGATGAAATTCTGGGTCAAGTATACTACTGGAATGAACTAATAGAAGAGGATTTAAGAGATGAGTTAAGCAAGCAGGCTGTAAGTCGAGCGAAGCATCATCCAAATTCCTGGCAAACAGCATTTTATGAGAGTATGGCTCAAAGTGAATGGTTTTGTAAAGGAGGGTTTCATGATTTTACATAAGGGGAAATTGCTTTTTATATTCTGAGATAGTACAAACTTTTGTGAATTTGGAAATCAAATTTTTCTATTTCCAAAAGTCTCGTTCGTAACCATGATAATTATGAAAAGTCTCAAATAACGATGTAATTAATCTCATCTGTAGCCATAAAAATGGCCTTTTCTTTGCTTTATTAGTCTCAACTATAATGGTAACTCACAGATGTGTGATGTGTGGTGTCATAATTAATGAGAATGTTTTCAGAATTAATGAGAATTTTTTTTCATAATTAGTGAGAAATGAATATTTATGCATCAGTAAACAGTGATTGGACTAGTTTTTAGCTTCTTAGAGTGGTTTTGTGAGTAACCATTATAGCTGAGAAATGTAATTAATAAATGAAATTTTATTTAATATATGTTTTGGACAGAGTGGGGGCCTTGACTCATCAGAAGTACCGATGGATCAAGGCATTTCTACTTTAAATGGTGATGATTAATAATTTGGAGTGAACGAAATTGTAAAAGGAGAAAATTAGTGGTGTTTCTAAACAGAAGCATCAATTGGGTGAACTTCTTTCCAAGATAGCTGCCGATGATACCTTAGTTGTGACTAGAATGGAAGGTCTTGATCGAAATACTGACAGTTGTTGCAGCTGGTTGAACAACTTCGTGAAAGAAACATACATTTTATTATCTAAAACTTAGGAATTGATACAAGAACACCTACTGGTAAATTCTTTTTAACTGTTATGGCAGTATTCAGTGAGCTAGATCGAGAAATGATTAAAGAAAAGCAACGTTCGGGGATAAAATTGGCTAAGCAAAAGGGAAAATATCGAGGAAGGGTAAAAAAAAATACAGATAAACACCCAGGAATGAACCATGCAATTGAATTACGAAAAACAACAGATAAAACTGTAAAGGAAATTTGTACTATTATAGGGGTTAGTCAGGCAGCGTTTTAAAGGAAATAGAGGAGAAAGGGCTATAATAACTGGGGATTATTTTATATGTGGCCTCTCAATCCCCGAATCGTTTCCGTACCCCTCTTAGGAACTAACTACAGGTATTGAACGAATATATTTCATATCCAGTTATCTCCTTACCATTGTTAAATATTATTTTACTATCCAAAGGAATAATATAAATGGGTATGTTGGAAAGCTGATTAACTAACCAGCCAATGACCGATCTGTCTGAAAAATCCCTTCAGTTTCACTCAGTACTAGTTTCCTTTTGCTGTATTAATATTGTTTGACATGAATCCTTTTGTAATCACAGTCGCTAATAAAAAAATAAAACAAATATTTATATTAAATATAATAACTAATTTACTAAATAATGCTACACCAATACTCATACCGATAAAATTGCATAAATTATAAACACCAATACTTATTTTCTTGGATTCTTTCAGTTCCAAATCTAATAAATTATTTAAAGCAACTTGTACAACAGAAAAGGCAATGAAGCAACAAACACTTGTTAAAATGTATACTATGCCTATTTTTGAGTTAAAAATACTAATTAAATAACCTATGAAAAAAATATATAATCCTATTCTATAGAATTTTTTCACATTTTTATTAGTCATATTCTTCCCAATCCCTATACTTGCAAACCCTCCTATTAAAGCACTTATAAAAAATAGGATTCCAGACTGTATGGGATTAAAAGTATAAGAAAAAATATAAGAGAGAAGAAAAACATTTGCTCCTAGCAAAAAAAATAACAAAAAACTAAGACTAGTTATTCTAACAAAAATTGTATTATTAAATATTTTTTTATCAATAATTGGGTAAGAAACGGTATTGATATGGCGAATGAATACTAGGGAAAATAAACTACAAAAAACAATAAAAAGAAAATTAATGTTCAAGGCACATAATAAAAAGAGAATACATAATAATAAATAAAACGTCCCTAACCAATCAAATGGAGTCTTATTTTCTACCTTATTTTCTGGAAAAGTAAAATATAAAATTGGTATAAAAATTATTGCACAACTCATAAATAAAAATAACATGTGCCAATCCGTTATGGATAGAATAATACCACTCAGTAAAGGTCCTAAACCTGATCCTAAAGCCATAGCAAAGCTTATAAAAGCAAGACCTATCGGTAATAATGCTCGATCAAGTACATCTATAATTGCAACCATTGTCAGTGAAATAAAGGCTGCCCCTCCGACTCCTTGTGCCATTCTAGATAATACAAGTAAATAAAAATGATCCATAAAAAAGCCCAAGATAGAGAAAAGAACAAAGATAACTAAAGCAAATAGATATAGTTTTTTTAATTGAATGCTTTCAGCAAGCTTACTGTATATTATTGAACCTACTGTAACCATAATTGAATACCCTAAGATAAACCAACTGCTAAAAGATATAGAAATATTTAAGTCTTTAGCAATTGGTACGAGAGCTAAATTAAAAAAGAAACTATTCATTACTCCGAGTAATACAGTACTTAGTAAACAAAACAATATAATCTTATTCTTCAAAGACAAACCCTCCGTTTAACTATTCCATAAAAATAAGACCTTCTTTCCTTTTGTTATAGTTCTAATAGAAATATAATTGAATTGCGGTCAGGATAATCATATTTAATTGACAAATCTTCTTTATCAATCTCTTTAAATCCAGCCTTTTTATAGAAACCGTGTGACCTAGTGGCTTTAGATGGGGTATCTAAAATTATCTTAGAAAAACCTTGTTTCTTAGCAAAATCAAGCAGTGCTTCATAAAGCTTTTTTCCTGTCCCAAATTCTTTACCACGGTAGTCTTTATAAACAAAAAATTTCTTTAATACAGCAACCTCCTTATTTTTCTTTTGCAAACCAATTGAACCTACGACCTCTCCGATATCATTTAACGCTATCCAAAAATTACCGCCATCATTTATATAATTTGAATGAATGTCCAGAATGTCCGGTTGTTCTTTAAGACTAATACCCACTTCATATTCGACATTCTGTACATGCAATATTAATTTAATGACTTCTTCTTTATAACTATCATCGTAAACCGTAATCATTTATTAACTCCTCCAACCGTGTTTATTAAAAGAATGCTATTATATATACCTTTTATTAAGATTTCGCTGCTTTTGCTGCTCCCCAAAGTGCACCTGGATTAGCTCTATTTGGATAGAGTTCTAACATCTTATGGTAGAGCTCCTGTGCTGTTTCCGTTATTTCATTCAATCGGTTAAAATCTCGGATGTAATTTTGTGTCTCGGCGATAATTTTGGGATTATCTTCATTTTCGGGTTTCTTATGTCCAGCAACCACTGCACGTGGTTTTAGTACCTCAAGTTTGTCGAGCACAGCTATCCACTCAATTCGAGTTTCGTTAGTGGTTTCAGCCAAGTAAAGATGAATGTCGTTATAAGTTGCATCCTCTGAAACGATTAAATCAATTGATGGGACGTGTAGAGACGTTGTATCTCCAGTATCAGTAAACCCAGTATTCACCACGATAAGTTTTTGTCCTTCTAGCTCGAACTCACTTCCTTCAAGTTCCTGAGCGACGACTAGATCCTCAGGTATCTCACCAGGAAAGAGTTTATGCCAGAAAGATTCAGGAGATATTTGTTCTTGCATGGCTTTGACAGCATCTGGAGTTGCTATCGCTCTTGCATCAGGGAAACGATCTAAAAGCATCTTTATACCAAAGAAATGATCACCATGACCATGAGTGATATAGATTGTGGTTAAGTTTTTACCACTTTTGACAACCCAATCTACCAATGCTTGATTTTCTTTAATAGTAAGAAATGTATCAATGAGGACTGCGTCTTGTTCACCATAGATAAGCGTGACCGTATTTGCCACCCACTTCAGCAAATCTTGTCCTTCTGGTAAATCTCTACTGAGACCTTGACGCTTTGACACTAACACATCCCAGTTTAGGGGATTTTTTTGATTTTAACTTCCGTCATGTCATTTCTCCTCCCTGACTATTTAGCGTTGTAAATACCTTAATTAAAAGGTACGTCCAGAATGGTTTTCACATAATATCCTTCTGTTTTCAAATTTCCTTAAGATTAACCCGGAACTAATTGTTAGTAAAATTGAAATTCGAGAAGTTATCCATTGATTTTTTTGATACTATAGAAGTGAGATTAAATTGAAAGTTGGTGAACTGATGGAAATACGTCATTTTATTACATTTAAAAAAGTTATTCAATTTGGTAGCTTTACACAAGCAGCAGAACATTTAGGTTACACTCAATCCACGGTCACTTCTCATATTCAAGCACTTGAAGAACATTTGGGTGCACCTCTATTTGATCGGATGGGTCGAAAGGTAAGATTGACTGATATAGGCAAGAAATTATTGCACTATACTCAAGAAATTTTGGATACTTACGGGAAAATCGAAAGCATTGTAAATGATGGTGATGAAATAAGAGGCGAGTTAAGGATTGCTGCTCCTGAATCTTTAACGGTTTATCGACTTGAACCTATATTAAGAGAATATAGAAATAAGTTTCCCCATGTAAGCATCATTCTAAGTAACGCTACTTGCGGAGATAACAAGAGAGCAATACTTAATGGTAGTGCAGATATTGCATTTCTTATGATGCCAACGTTTCAGGATTCAGATTTAATCGTACATTCTTTATTGGACGAGCCTATTGTCCTTGTTGGAAGTCATGACAACCCGCTGAATGTTTTAGATCAAAGCTATGAAAACCAAAAGTTAAACGAGTGTTTGATCACGAATGAGAAAGAATGCAGTTATCGAACCATGTTTGAAGAATATCTTCGAGAAAGAGGAATCTTACTTTCCAACACGATGGAACTTTGGAGTATTGAGGCGATAAAACGTTGCGTAATGAGTGGGCTGGGTATTGCTTGTTTACCATTAATAACTGTAATTAATGAAATCAAGGATGGAAGGTTAAAGGTTATTCCTTGCAAAGGTGATCTTAAACAGATCTCAGCCCAAGTTGTTTATCATAAAAACAAGTGGATTTCCCCCGCTCTATCAAAGTTTATCGATATTACATTGAAACACACAAGAGACTGGTCACGAGAGGAAATTATTTGTTAAGGCAACCGGAGGCCTGAGTTTCATTTTCTCCTCCATAATAGCAGCTTAAAGCATGAAAAATAGGCAAATGATTCAGACTCAAGCGACCCTCATTTTGAAATCTTAATACCTATAGCTAAACCATAAACGGTTTTTCTTGAAACGGGCGCTGTAATGGAGTAACGAAAAAAGTCTTATTTCCCAGCATTTATTGAAAAATCAGGCTTTTAATATGAGGATTTCCTTAACGTTGTAATTCCGCATTTTCCTGACGTTACCCCGTAAAGAAATATTAGAAAAGGTAAAGACGGGCACACATATTGATAAAAAATGAATTAAATTCAGTAGTTTAATTATATTATTAGTACTATTTTTTTATAAATATATTACAAATAATGGATTAAAGCACACAACTTTATTGTATACCGCACAGGGGGAAATAATTGTAGTTGACTCGCTAGTACACAACTTTATTGTTCGAAGAAAGTGGTGTCATATTAAATAAGAAAATTTTTAGATTAAACGAGAAAATTATCATAATTGATGTTCGAAGAAAATAAAGTTGTAGACTGGAGTTGCTGATTTTACGCGATTGTCCATTTCAAAGGTCGTCAGCTTTTGAGAAATATGTTTTTCGACTGATCCGACAAATGCAACAGCGGCAGATAAGGAAGCGAAAATAAAATCCTAGACTGGCCGCTGTTGTGGTCAACATTCAACATCGTGTCCCGTTAGCCAAATAACACTGCAGTTTGTAAGAGAGCGTCCAGCCGCCCTGGGTCTATGTTCTGCAGCGACGCCCCAATCTCATGCATGTGGCGCCTTGCTTCCTCCAGCTTGGCGACAAGCTGCTTCTTGCTCTCTGGCTGAGGAGGCGTATATTGTAGGTCGGGGTAGTACCAGCGAAGCTGTCACAGCCCGTAAAGTAAACCAGTGAAAAGTCCGGTTTTTGTTGGTATCGTAACCATAGTTCTGCTGTGCACTCGTTATTCTGGTTCAACGTGGTTTCCAAGGCGCAAATTGAATTACTTTCATCATATGAGAGGGCTCAAGAAAAAAGATTATTCGAAGTTTATATCTTTAATGCTTTATTTTCCAGTGAATCAGGATTATTAACAATTTTAGTGCGAGGTAATGACCCGTCTGTACTTCTGAAAAAACTGTTAGCGAGGGTGCACCTTCAGTGATTCCGACCTGGATCAGTTCTGGTTACCTGACTTGCGGAAACAGAATCTTTTTCAACACAACATAGGTATGCTCGTTTTGCTTAATGTTGTGTTATGGCGACTTTTGTTGTTATCAAAAAATCCCTTTGGCCACAAGCAAATGAATTTCATCACTTTGTAGTTCAAGGGGGACAGCGATGGTTCGTCTAGTTTATCTATTCATTCGATTGGCAACCCTCTATATCTCCAAAGCGTAGGCAAGCGCTTGAGCTTGGGTCATCTCTTTCCCTTTGTTCCACCATCTATACCATTCCTGTTCCTGCAAACCCTGCTGAATGGCGCTTACACTCTTACGATGTTCGTCAGGAAAATTGGGTATGCTACCCTCATCATAGGCTTGACGACCTTTCTCGGCTGCTCCAAGAAGGATCGCTGCATCGGTCAGCGCTCCCTGAGCGCATAAGGTAATCCCTAACCCCTCAATTCCTCGGGAGAGAACCCAGGACCCTCGATATATTTGGCTTGCGGCAATGCATTTCTTGAAATATTCGATTGATTGATCCAGCTTCCCGAGTTTCAAAGCGGTATACCCAAGACATTCATAGGGACCGGACACTTCCCACTGATCCTGTACCGTTTCAAAGAGATGTACACTTTCTCTCAGCAATACGGAAGCATCATTGTATCGGTGCTGTTCCAGCCGTATTTTGCCGTATGCATGCAGAGAAGAGGCAAGATTCCATGAGTCATGAGCGCTTCTCGCCAAGTCTGCACTCTGCTGTACAACCGTTTCCGCTTCCTCGATACAATTCTGCTTAATGTGGAGAAAAGCGAGCAAACGCAGGGATGAGGCTAACAGGGAAATCTCTTGTTGTTCACGGGCAATTTCCACACTTCGTGTCGCTGCTTCCATAGCTGTTTTTGTATGGCCCTGTATAAATTGAATAATACTCAATCCATGCCACGCTTTGGCTGAATCCGTACGAAAGGCATGGCTTTCTTCTTCCGTGTACAGAAATCTCTCCAACCAAAACAACCCATCTTTCAACCTGCCTTCGTGAAGCCAGAACCAATACAGATGCGCCGCCATATGAAGACCACTAGGACGGACCTGAACACTTGAATAAGACCATTGAAGTGCAGAACGCAGATTGGCATATTCCCGTCTTACCGCCTCGATGCAGGACTCACGTTCAATGCTCCGAAATTGGGATTCAGCCTGTAGAAGGTACTTCATGTAATACCTCACATGACGCTCATAGAGAGCATCTCGCTTGCGATCATCGGATTCTTCACGGAACTTGTCACTCGCATATTCCTTGATGGCCTCCAGCAGAAAATAGCGAATGGAGCCATAGTGCGAGCTGATTTGTGTGGAGACTAGAGACTTGTTAACTAGGCTCGACAAGAGATCAACCACGTCTACCACAGTTATGCGGTCTTCCCGATCGGGTATGTCTGGTTCACAGATGCAGATTCCTTCCACCGCCTCCAGTGTGAAACCTCCTTCGAATACACTAAGCCGTCTTAATAAAAGACGTTCCCTGCCCGTAAGTAGATTATAGCTCCAGTCAATTGTTGAACGTAACGTTTGGTGCCGGGGCGTGGCTGTTCGTTTGCCTACGGTCAGCAGGGTCAGCTGATTCGTCAGACGTTCTTCAATCTGTTCCAGGGTCAGCATATTCATTCGTGCCACAGCAAGCTCAATCGCTAACGGGATGCCCCCAATTTTCTTGCATATCGAAGCAATCCGTTTCAGATGGGGAAGGGAGACCGCAAAATGGGGAGCCTGAATGCTGGCTCGTTCCAGGAACAGTTGTACGGATTCATAGTTTATCAATTCCGTTTCGGAAAGTTCATCCAGTGTGACTTCATCCACGGGAAAAGAAAGCGGAGGGATTCGGTAAACATACTCTTCTGCAATGTTAAGTGGCTCTCGACTGGTCGCCAAAATGGATAACTCTGGTGCCTCTGCCAGAAGAGACTCGGCCACCGTGGCGATGACATCAATGAGATGCTCACAATTATCGAAAATAAATAGCATATTACGGTTGATTGCCGTTTCCAGTACAACTTGTACATCGGGCTGGCTCCCTTGGTTTGACAGCCCCAGCGTGGATAAAAGAAACGGACCCACGTCATGCGCTTCACTGATTGCACCAAATTCAAACATCCAGATGCCTTGCGGAAAACGTTCCGTAAGCGTCGAAGCCAGTTCGACAGCAAGGGACGTTTTGCCGATTCCACCAGATCCAATGATGGAAACTAGCGCGTGGTGAGTTAACTGCTCCGCCAAGGCATCTCTGGATTGATGTCGTCCAACAAAGGTGGATGGCATCTTCCGTAATCGGGCTGGTGCCGTGACCGCGGTACCTCGCTTTTCTTTGCCTGTCTCCGGCTGTATTGCTTTGGTTGTCATCAGCGTATCAAACCAGGCCTTATCAAAATCCTCAAACTCGCGTCTCGTGGCTGAACGCGCTTCCGATAAACGCTTTACAGCCATCCAAAGCTGTTCAGCTTCCTGGCGAGGATCTCCCTTCAGAAACAACCCTTCTTCCCAAAAAACCTGAATAATCTGCTTGAGGTTTCCGATGCTGGGTAGACGATCTCCACTTTCCCATTGCTGTACCGTCCTTGGATCAACACCAACCCGCTTCGCCAGATCCACTTGCCGCATCTTTTTTGACGTCTCTTGTCTGGAAGGTCTCGTACGAATTTTTTTGATCCATTCATGGGGCCAATCTTTTGCGTATTTACTGTCATCCATTCAATCACCTGAATTTCATAGTTTGAGCAACTTGAACACACGAACAAACACGAACTTATGTACATTCGTGCTCTGGATTGTAGCAGATAAAATAATCCATATCAACATAAACAAAACAAGGAGGTAACACTGATGCCTTTAACTCGCATTGTTACACTGAAGGGTCGTCCGAGTAAAGAGAAAACGCAGATCGGGGAAGTTGTCTTGCAAACTGTCGTGGATAAACTGCATGTACCTGCAAACGATCGGTTTTTGATTATTGAAGAACTGGATCGCGAAAATTTGAGTTTTGATCCAACGTGTCTCGACATTGAAAGAAGTGATGGATTTCTTATCATTCAAATCACTTTGAACATCGGTCGTTCTGATGAAGTGAAAAAAGATTTTTACGCGGCACTTGCCGAGCAGTTGCATCAGAAGATTGGTATTCGTAAAGAGGATGTATTCATCAATCTTATTGAGGTTACGAAAGAAAACTGGTCGTATGGCAATGGTCTTGGTCCATTCCTCGCCTAACTCATTACCCATCATAAATTTCGTTTATATAAGAAAGGAAGTCATAACCATGTCAACATTATTATATATTACTGCTCACCCTGGTAACCCGGAAGCATCCTACAGCCTTGCTGCCGGCGAACAATTTGTACAAGCTTATCGCGAAAGCCACCCACAGGATGAGGTTATTCATGTGGATCTGTATCGACGCAACATTCCGTACATTGATGCTGACGTATTGGAAGCGTGGGGCAAGCTGCAAACGGGCGGTACGTTCAATCAACTGACAGTGGAACAGCAGCAAAAAGTAACTCAGTTAAATGAACTCCTGGAGGAGTTCGTGACCGCAGACAAATATGTGTTCGTGACACCGATGTGGAATTTCTCATATCCTCCGGTGATGAAAGCATACATTGATTCCTTCTGTGTCAGAGCTAAAACATTCAAATACACCGAAAACGGCCCGGTCGGCCTGCTCAAAAACAAAAAAGCGTTCCACATCCAAGCTAGTGGCGGCGTGTACTCCGCAGGTCCTGTCGCTGATCGGGAGAACGGCAGCCGTCACCTGAAAACCGTACTGAATTTTGTGGGAATTACTGACGTGGATCATCTATACATCGAGGGTATATCTTCAGCAGGAGAGCGTGCGCCTCAGATCAAAGCCGAAGCCATTGGACAAGCACGTACAGCAGCGCAAAACTTCTAAGCAATGATGAAGCATGTATCGTAAAACATGTTTGCATACATCTCCGGCTCCACGTTTGTCATTCAAAATCTGTTCGGTACGTCTCCGCAGCTATTCAGCATACTGTTTGCCCTGAACGGACTGGGACTAATCATTCCAGGTCAGATTACAGGGCGACTGTCAGTGAGCATTAGCGGGCAAACTCTGTTTATAAGCGAAATTACGCTGGCAACTGTGAGTGGTTTAATCTTATTCATTGTGCTGATCAGTGGTGGGAGACTGTATGCCGTTTGCACCCCTCTATTTTTCACCGTTTCCAGCGTCGGTATCGTAACCACAACCGGTTCCTCCCTTGCGATGCAAAACTATGGACAAGCGGCCGGCAGCGCATCAGCACTGCTGGTCTGATCTCATTCGTACTGGGCGGACTGGCGGCACCTTTGACCGGCCTCGGTGGGGGTAAATTGGCCATACCCATGGGCCTAATTATTGTGTTATCTAACATGGTTGCAGTTGCGTGTTATATGATCTTCACCCGCAGAAAACCCGGCAACAATCAATGAATTCAAGGAGGAAGCATAATGAAGGTGACCTATCATGGACATTCTGTTGTAAAAATTGAGACCCTCGGGAAAATCATTCTGATCGATCCGTTTATTACAGGGAACGCCAATACGGACCTGGATGCATCCACGGTAAAGACGGATGTGATTCTGTTAACCCATGGGCACGGCGATCATGTGGGAGATACCGTAGAGATTGCCAAACGTAACAACGCGCTGGTTATTGCTTCGGCAGAACTGGCGGACCTTCTCGGATGGGAAGGCGTACGTACACATGCAATGAGCATCGGCGGAGCGTATACATTTGACTTTGGGAAAGTAAAATTGACACAAGCTTTTCATAGTTCAAGTCATGTATACAAAGAAACAAAAACAATTATCTATACGGGGATGCCCACGGGAATACTGTTTTCCGCCGAAGGTAAAACGCTGTTTCATGCCGGGGACACAGGCCTGTTTTACGATATGAAGGTGATTGGAGAACGCAATGCAATTGACCTGGCTTTTCTACCCATCGGGGACAATCACACTATGGGTCCAGAAGACGCCGCAGTGGCTACAGAATGGCTTCAGGCCAAACAGGTTGTACCGATCCATTTCAACACGTTTCCGTTCATTAAGCAAGACCCCCATTTCTTTGTTTCGTTACTGCCGACCGGGGTAGGGGTAGTTCTTGAAGCTGGTGAGGGAATTGAACTTTAACGCTGATCATTTTGACTTTATCACGAAATAATCGGCCGAAAACAAGAAAACAAAGAAGTCCATCTTATACGATTATCAAGAGATATTTTTGAATAGCCCAGTAAGGTAGGGGGGGATTTCAATTATCCGCTCTTTCGAACAGATTGAAGACGCGTTGCGTCATAGCACACAGCAGGATGAATATATATTGGATGGTACGCTGGTGATTGAGGAGTATATAGACGACGGGGAAGAATACAGCGTTGAGGTGCTGACGACTAATGGAAGGCACGAAGTGCTTGCAATCACAACCAAAGAGGTGGTAATGCCTTATTTCATAGAGGCTGGTCACCTGTTACCCGCACCTTTGAAAATGGAAGATCGAGAGGCTATTCAAGAAACGGTATGCAGTTTACTCACTTCCATTGGACATCTTGAAGGCCCCTCACATACAGAAATCAAGCTACGGCGAGGCATACCGTACATTATCGAGTCTCACACACGATACGGTGGCAATCAAATTTGGGATATGGTTCGGCTAACCACAGGCGTCAACATGCAGCGTGCTACCGTGTGTCATTTGCTCGACATTCCTTATGTGAAAGAGAAGGTGAAATATCCGTTCTGCTGCATAAAATTGTTGCTGCCACAAGTGGAAGGAAAGGTCGTCATTATGAGCGTCAATGGAGTAAACGAGGCGGAGCATATGGATGGAATCCATCGAATCAGTTTAGATGTAGGAGAACACTCGGAGCTCGTCCCGGCGACTAGCAACAAAAACTATATAGGATATTTTTTGGGAGGGGGGAGTCCCCCCGAAGAAGCAGCGGCATCGGTAGAGCATGCGCTTTCATTAATCCGAATTGAAACAGCCTCCATCCAGCAGGTTCAATCTATCTGAGCACAACTTGCACGAGACTGTTCATTTGTATCGGGTCTGCCCAAGGGCAGACTCTTTTTTTGTACAAGAAAAAGTCCATCTTATAATCGTTAGCTTGGTTTTTTTTGTGAAAATATGGTCCAAAGGTCCTTTGTTCTGAACCAATTAATAAAAATATATAAAAAAGATAGAGAATTCCTTATCAAAGATATTGGATTTTGGTACTCAATTTTATTGTTTATCGCACAAATTTTAGTTGACTCGCTAGTACACAACTTTATTGTATATATAGAACCACATAATAAGCTAAAAACGTTGATACGCCAAGGGGTACTGGTACACAACTTTATCGTCCGAAGAGAGGTGTCATATTTAATGAAAAAATTTTCAGATTATACGAGAAAAATCATCATAATTGACAAAGAAGAAGTTATACAAATTATTGATTGTATAAATACTCATTTTTAGAGTTGTGGATATTCTCATGAAATATGAAAATTAGGGCAGATCTAATAACTTCGAGTCAATGAGTTCTCATTAATTATGAAAATGATCCTCAAATAATGCATGTATTCTGCTGTTGTTTTCTCATTAATTATGACACCACACATGTGAGTAATTATTAGAAGAGGAATTACTGAATAAAAATTATCTGCAATTATAATTAAGATTAATTGTAGTATGCACCGAGTCTAAACGGGAGAAATAGTTTGTTTAATAATTACTAGTTTGTAAGATGTCATACTTGTTGGAAACATGTGATTATATTTCCTTGAATTTATTGGATCGCTAAAGCAGCCTCCTTTTGTTTCCGAATATTTCATAGCTCTCTATGCTGTAATCAAAACCATGCGCAGTCATTTGCGCGTGGTTTTTTACGTAAAAACATTTACAATATACATTTGATTGTTTTCCCCTGAATGATTAATATAATGGACAATGTCATAAACCTGCCGTATTAAAAATAGAGATGAGGATTGCTATGAATAAAGCAAAGATTCTTATTATTGAAGATGATGCCCCGATTGCCGACTTGCTTTCGTACGGGCTTTCTATGGAGGGGTTCCAGACACGCACAGCGGCCAGCGGAGCAGCGGGAATGCATGAGTTGCAGTCGTTTCAGCCCGATTTGCTGCTGCTGGATTGGATGCTGCCTGACCAGAGCGGTCTAGATATTTGCAAAAAGGTGACTATGGACTATAACATACCGATTTGCATGATTACGGCCAAATCGGATATTACCGATAAGATTCTCGGCCTTGAATTCGGTGCCGATGATTATATTACCAAGCCTTTTGATCTGCGCGAAGTTGTTGCACGCATTCGAACCATTTTGCGCAGAGTGGAGCAGGCGAGCAGCCCGGACAGGGAAGAAGCCGCGAAAGCCGTCATTAGGTTTGAAAATATTGAAGTGATCGAAGAAGAACGGCTTGTCCAAAAAGAGGGCCGTCCCGTTGAATTGACCCCCAAGGAATTTGACCTGCTTATGATGCTGGTTAAACATCCGGGCAGAAACTTTACACGTTCCGAACTGCTTGATCTGGTATGGGGTTATCATTTTGCCGGAGATACCCGTACGGTTGATACGCATATCCAAAGACTCCGCAAAAAGCTGGATGCCACTGGATGCATTACTACCGTCTTCGGAATCGGGTACAAATTTAAAAAAATGGGTGGATAAGCATGATACGTAAAATCAGCATCAAATTTCTGATCGGTTTTTTTCTGATTTTTTCGTTTTCTTTTGTCGTGCTTAATCAGACAGTCAAGGAATTTATCCGGACAAGCAATCAGAATTTGGTTACCTCCGAATTGGTCGGACTGAAAAACAATAGCAATGTGTATGTGCGCCAGGCTTTCCTGATTAACCATTTCAGCAGCAATGAGCTGTATTTTGGAGAGATTGCCAGGGAGATAGCAACTGATCTGAACCATACCACGGACAGCAGTGTTGGCGTATATACGGTGAAAGGCAAATTGCTTTATGCCCCGGACAGCTCCTTATTTCAGCAGCAAATGCAAAGCGATCTACAGCAGGCGATTGATGGCAATACAGCGTACAGCATTACTTATGATCGTAATAAGACGACTGTCCTTTTCTCCTATCCGGTTGTTATAGACGGTTCAAAGGTGGGCATACTGCGTTTTTACAAAGATTTCAGCTCACTCTACGAACAAACCGGACAGATTCGGCAGATTACTCTCTATATTGCCTTGGCGATTTTTGCGGCAGCCTTTCTGTTTTCCTATATTCTTTCCAGGCATATTACCATCCCGCTGACCAGACTGACGCAAGCATCCACCGAGGTGAAAAACGGGAATCTGGATATCCGCCTTCATTTTAAACGCAGAGATGAAATTGGCCGACTGGCTGAAAATTTTAACGATATGATTGATCAAATTAGTAGACAGATTCATATTATTGAGAAGGACCGGGACCATTTAAAGCAACTTCACCAGCAGGAAAAGCGCTTTTTTGACAATATCACTCACGAACTGAAAACGCCGTTAACCTCCATTCTGGGATATGCAGAGCTGATCAGGCTGAACGGTGAGAAAGATCGTGCTTTTTTTGATAAAGGAATGAATCATATTATCGAGGAGAGCAGGCGCCTGCATGCGATGGTGCTAAAACTGCTGGAAGTTTCACGCAAAAATATCATGATCAATGAGCTTGAGCGGGTGGATATCGGGCTGATCCTGCGGGATGTGTGTGAATCAATGACGATCCGGGCACAGCGCTATAAAAAGACCATTGAATATGAGATTAGTGAGGAATTGATCACGTTGGCCGATGGGGACAGAATTAGACAGCTGTTCATTAATTTGATAGATAATGCGATAAAATACAGTTTGCCGTTTTCGGCAGTATCGGTAAAAGCGGTGCGGTCAGAAGAAAAGATCCGCTTGATCTTCAGCAATCCAAGCGATCCGATTGAGGCAGAACATCTGTCACGCTTGTTACAACCATTTTATCCGGCTTATTCCGACAGTGCGGAAGAAGGCAGTGTAGGCTTGGGGCTCAGTATTGTGAAATCCATCGTTGAAGAATTGGCAGGTTCCATCATGATTACAAACGAGCATAATGAAACAATCGTAACGGTGGAATTTAAAGCTCTGGAAACCGCGGGGAACGGAGAATGAATAATGGGCAATAAATATAAATATTTTGTAATGCTGCTGGTCGTATCTGTCGTGGTATTACTGCTGTCAGGATGCGGTTCAGAACCAAAAACAGAGACCGTCGTCATCGCCGACAGCAATGAAGTTTCCAGTGCCGATCAAAGCTCTCGGCCGTTTCAGGTCCAAAGAATATATCGGCTTCCGGATCGTTTTGTGAATACGGGTCAGCTGCTGGGCTGGTCGTCTGCAGATGCTGTCATCGCTTCGTTAGGAGCCATGACCATACTGAAGCGAGGCACGCTGGAACGTTTAACTTATCCGTATGAGCAGAGCAAGGCCATACCCGGAATCGGCAATGTAACTTCCAATACTATACTTTCTCCCGATGGTAAATATATTTGCGAATTTTCTCGTTCTTCCTCGGAGACAACCTTAAAGCTTATTTCCTTGCAGGATGGCAAAGAAAAGGAAATAGACAGGATCAGTACCAGAAACGATTCTTATGTACAATATGTTTCCTGGTCTGCCAACAGTTCGTATATCGGCTACCTGGTAGAAAACCCGGTTGATAATGGAGCTGATAGCCTGTACATCTACGATATGGGGGCTCAAACTTCCAGCAAATATCAGTTAAAAGGTATCCTAAAGGGAGACACGCTTTTGAGTGTTAACCTTGCAAATGATGGTCGCAGCGTACTGCTGCAGTTATTTCGTGCAAAACAAGGTCAGAAAAAGGTGTTAACCATGGGGAAGGTTTCCGGGAATAATATTGAGTTTCAATACGAGCGTCAGTTTGGTGGAGATTCAGTAGCCTGGATGAATAACGACCAGTTTGTGTTTCTCGGAACGGATAGTTCATTGTACGAATATGATCAGCGAAACGGAGAGCTCTCCGTCATTCTGGAAAAAGTGCTTGATTTTGAATTCTCGCCTGACAGGAAAAATATCGCATACACCGTGTATGATCAAAATGTCACTTACGTAGGCAAGGTGCAAGGAAGAAATATAATGTACAACGAACCGGTGTATCGCGGAATTTTGCCGACGCATATGTACTGGAATCCGAACAATAAAAGTGTACTGCTTCAAGGACAAAAGCAATTGGATTCCTCGCAGACTGCGCCAACAGATTCTCCTAGCAAGGAGTCATTGATCATTGAATTGAAATAGTGATTAGGATCGCCATATTTGTATATGTCAAAAACCTTATTTCGGTTGTTCAGCCGGAATAAGGTTTTTCTTTTTGCAACCGTTGTGACAATTTGTTTACATGTTGATCAAACTTTAGCGACATCTTTTTTCTATAGTAAATGAAGCAAGATCATTAGCCTATAAGGACAAGGAATGGACCATAGTGAATGGAAACCGGAATTTGCACCTGAATCAACCCATAAAACGTTATATGACCGGTCTGGATGGGCTAAGGGCCATCTCCGTGCTTGCTGTTATTGCTTATCATCTTCATTTCAGATGGGCAGAGGGTGGGCTGCTGGGAGTGGAGATTTTCTTCGTCCTGTCAGGATATCTAATTACGGATCAGATCCTTTTTGAATGGAGGACGCGCAGCGGTTTTTCTATTGTGCAATTCTGGATAAGACGAATGCGCAGACTACTGCCAGCAATGATCTTTATGATGACTGCAGTGGCATTGTGGTTTTTAATTACCGATTTCTCCAGACTGCAGGAATTAAGAGGGAATTTTGTATCCTCGCTTTTTTACGTAAACAACTGGTATCTCATTTTTCATCATGTTTCCTATTTTGAGAGCTTTGGCCCGCCTTCTCCAATCGGGCACCTCTGGTCGCTTTCCATTGAGGAACAGTTTTACGTAATCTGGCCGCTTGTTCTACTGATCGGTCTGTGCCTTGCACCGCGACGAGGCAGACTGATGTTATACATTCTGGGTTGCGCCGCCGTATCCGCCATAGCAATGGCCGTTATATACGAACCCGGAACCGATCCAAGCAGGGTGTATTACGGGACGGACACGCGGGCGTTTGCCATTTTAATCGGAGCGGCTCTGGCGGTAATTTGGCCCAGCTGGAGACTGAGCGACAATGTATCTTCTTCGTCCCGGACCATGCTGGATATGACTGGCGTACTGGGCATTGTAATGCTGTTTATCCTGATCGGTCAGACCAACCAGTTTGATGATTCGCTGTATCGCGGCGGTTTTCTTTATTTATCACTCATTACTGCAGTTGTTATTGCTGTACTTGTTCATCCGGCCAATCGACTGGAACGATTGCTCGGCTGCCGGCCTCTAAGCTGGATCGGTAAGCGATCTTACAGTCTGTATATATGGCATTATCCGGTCATTATTTTATCAAGTCCCGCGGTAAGTACCGAAGATGCCAGCTATATGCGCATTGCTCTGCAGGTAATGGTCAGTTTCATAATGGCGGGTCTTTCCTACAGATACATCGAAGAGCCCATCCGCCGCGGGACCTTTGGGACCAGCCTAAAATCACTCCGCAGATCAGGCGCTGGCAGCCAACTAGGTCTTGTCGTAATTGTTATCGCCATCATTCTGGTCCTGACATCATGGAAGACGGATTCACCAGATCCTGTACCCGATGTGCCAGCAACCGTAAGCCGGGAATCCGTCCAGACAGAAAAGCTGCAATCCGGCTGTTCTGCTGAAAATCATTCCGCTGAAAATACAGGCCATTCCGCAGAAGGAGAGGGGGTCACGGCGATTGGAGATTCTGTCATTCTGGATGCCGCCCCGTTTCTGGAAAAACAGCTTCCCGGTATCATCATAGATGGCAAGGTGGGACGGCAAATGTCACAGGCCGAGGATGTGCTTGATGGCCTGCGGGCACAGGGCAAACTTGGCCATAAAATTATTATTGAACTCGGCACCAACGGCGTTTTTAACCAGAGTCAACTGAAGTCCTTGCTGGCTTCACTGCAGGATTCCCGGCACATTTATCTGATAACGACCAGAGTACCGAGAGGGTGGCAGAATACCGTAAATGACAATCTACGTGAAATTGCTGGTGAATTTCAAAATGTCCGGCTTATCGACTGGTATTCGGCCAGCGAAAACCGCAACGATCTGTTTTATGACGATGGTGTTCATCTGAAACCAGAAGGCGCTCAGTATTATGCCTCGTTTTTGATTGATGCTATCAAACAAGATAAAACCTACTAGCATGTTAAAGGGAAGGATGAACTAGGTATGAACAAAAAAAATGGATGGATGGTAAAAACATTAGGGGGTTTTATGGTTATCCTTATCGCTTTAGGAGCCATCGGCCTCCATATGCACGCAAAGCAAAATTCGGATGATAACGAATCACGCAGCAAGGATTCTTCTCTATACAATCTTGATGCGATGCAGCCCGCTGCACAAAAGCGTGCGGCTTCCAGCACCAGCGGAGAACAAGCTCAACCATCCGCTTCCTTAAACGGCGAGGGCGTCACGATGATTGGAGATTCGGTTACGGTCGGAATTGAGCCTTATTTAAAAGAGCAGCTTCCGAATATGACGGTTGACGGCAAGGTTGGCCGGCAGATGTCTCAAGCTATAAAAGTCATTAATGAATTGTCCGCCCAAGGCAAACTGGGAGACCAGGTCATTATCGAACTCGGCACCAACGGTCCGTTTAGCAAAGACCAACTGCGCGACGTACTGCAATCCCTTTCTGGAGCCAGACAGGTAATCTTGGTTACCACCCGGGTGCCGAAAGGCTGGCAAGACACGGCGAATGACACGATTGCACAGGTCGCTGGTGAATACAGTAACGTCAGCGTGGTGGACTGGTATTCGGCTAGTGTAGGCAAAGATGAATATTTTTATAGAGATGGCGTCCATTTAAAACCAGATGGTAGCCGATACTACACTTCACTTCTCGTAGCAGCCTTGCAAAAATCTTAAATACAGAAAGGGGCAGGGGCGTTCATCATCCAGAAAGGAAGAATGACATGACACAGAGGAAAAAGAGGATATTGACTGTAACATTGTTACTTGTGGTCGCTGCTGTAATCTTTGTCTTTTACTATTTCTTGTCCATTTACAAAGGATTAGAAGGACTTAACAAAACACCGGCAAACTCCTCGTTCATTAAAGTAAGCACCGATAATGCCGAAGCTCTGGAAGCTCCGGAGTGGGAGGGAACCGAGCCTGTCAACATTCTGCTGATGGGTGTGGATGCCCGTGGAAGTGACAAGGGCGAGATACCCAGATCCGACAGCATGTTGGTCGTTTCATTGAATCCTGCCAATAAGCATATTCATGTATTTTCGATTCTTCGAGACACTTATACGGATATTCCCGGGTACGGCAAAAATCGAATTAATACCGCTGTTACGCATGGGCCAGATACGGCGATGAAAGCAGTCAGCGAATTGCTGGGGGTGCCTGTTCATTTTTATGTATATACGGATTTCCAGGGGTTTATTAAACTCGTGGATGCTGTAGGCGGACTCGATTTTTATGTCGAAAAGGATATGTACTATGAGAGCAAAGCCGATCAGCATGAGTATGATATTAATTTAAAGCAGGGACAGCAGCATTTCGACGGCAAAACGGCGCTTCAATATGTCCGTTTTCGTCATGATGCCATGTCCGATTATTCCAGAACAAAAAGACAGCGGCAATTGATTACGGCATTAGCCGAGAAGGTAAAAACAACGACTTCCATTATGAAGTTTCCTTCCATTCTAGAGGAAATCAGTCCGTATATCGATACCAATTTGTCAGTCTCTGATATGTGGAATTTGGCTTCGGTAGGGTATCAAAGTACATTACAGGGAAATGAACAAATACCGCCAATGAAGCTGTTAAAAGAAACCTATGTTGGCAGAGCGGCTGTTCTGGACGTAAAAAGTCGAACGGATTTGAAGCAATTTGTGCAAAGTATCATAAACTCCGACGCTTCTAACTCGATTACAGACAATCCTTCCGAACAAAAGTAGAAAACAGATTTTGAATAGGATTGGACAATATATAAAATCATCATTTGCCGGACAATAGTCTGTTAAATGCTCTTTGTGAATAAAGAAGAGTACAACATGGTCTTTCGGTTATAAATAGGGGGAAAAAGAATGGGTACGAAACCGATAGTAAGGTTCTGCTTGGTGTTAACCATATCCGCCGCAATGCTTTTGGAGATCACTGCTCCGCACATGGCTATGGCTGATGCTACACAGCGTGCAAAAAGCACGTTATTGAACGATAAACAGAGTCAACCAACAAAAACAATTTCAACGCAAGGTGAAAATACCCGGACACTGAAATTGGATAACAATGTAGCATCCATGACGAAGAAAAGAACAATTAAAGCTAGATTTAAACTTCCGAAGGGGACCAATATAAAAAAAATACGCTGGACATATGGTGGAAAACCATTATCGGAATGGAAATCATACAAGAATCGCGATTATAATGGCGCTCCCTTTATCACCGTTACTCAGGTCAAAGCAGAAAACGGAGAAGTCACTGCCAATATCAATTTCGGTCTTACTTACGGTACGGAGAATCTTGCCGAACCGAGTCTGCAGCGTCCACTGTACGCATCATTGATGGGAACCTATGAACTGGCTGCAGCAGTCAACGGAAAAACTGTTGCCCGTGCTCCCATGAAACTGGTCCCGTACGACAGCTTCCGCACGTATGACGAACTGAAGCCGGAGATTGATGCGATTACGGCACAGGCAGCTCAAAAAAACAACAGATACATTAAAACGATGTCGATCGGCAAATCCGTGGAAGGCCGCGATATTTATATGACTGTGCTTGCCAAAGATAAAGCAACGATTGACAAATATCAGAATGTAACTCATCCTGACATGCTGAATCATCCTGCAAAGCTGGAGAACGATATTAAATCCGGTGCATTCGGAGATTATCAAGTGCCCATCTGGATCAACAATATTCATCCAAATGAAGCGCCGGGCTTTGATGCGATTATCAATTATTTTAAGACAATGGCCCTCGATAAAAATGTTACGTACAAAACTACCTCGTCCAATGGAAAATCGAGTACGGTAACTCTGAATTTGGATGATGCGCTTGATCATGTATTTTTCCTGTTCCTGTATACGGAGAATCCGGATGGAAGGGTTCATACCGAACGTTCTAATGCTGAATATTTTGACTTGAATCGGGATAATTCATATCAAACTCAGCCTGAAACACGCAGTATAACAGAGCAAATCGCCAGATGGTCGCCGATTTCTTTCCTAGATCTGCATGGGTTTGATAAGAATTTTCTGATTGAGCCTACCACACCGCCTCACAATCCGAATATTGAATACGATTTGCTTATGGATAACATGGTAGAACAGGCAAAAGTGATGGGTGAAGCAGGTATTGCAAACACGAAGTATGATTACTACCATATTCCTTATGAAGAACATCGTAAAACGGCCGAAAATCCTAAATATGTTTCCAAAGGAACTGCTTCGGGATGGGACGATGCGTCTCCAGCCTATACAGCTGTCTTCGCCATGCACCATGGTGCAATGGGACATACGCTGGAAACACCTGAATCGAATGAGGAGTCGACCAAAGCATTGTACTATAGTGTCGCTGCAGCAACCGATTATGTTATGGAAAAGAAAGAAAAGTTATTTTTGAACCAGCTGAAAATATATGAACGTGGAATTAATAATATGGATGATCATGCCGTAGATCGGTATCTAGTCAATGCAAAAAATCAAGTCATTGGCCGCCCGCGTCACGGTAATAAGAATTTTTTCCCTGAATATTACGTTTTGCCGACTGATAAAAGTCTTCAAAAAAATCCGCTGGAAGCCTACCGGATGATTGAATATTTTATCCGCAATGGAGTAAAGGTTGAACGCTCGACAAAAGCTGTAAGTGCTGCTGGCAAGACCTACCCTGCAGGTTCATTTATCATAAATATGCATCAGGCCACACACGGCATTGCAAACATGGTTTTATATGATGGTATTGACGTCTCAGATTATGCTTCCGTAGCTGGCGAGATTGTACAGGACTTTCCAGTCCTACGAGGATTTGAATGTGATGCGATTAGAGAAGCCGGAGTGTTTGCGGGCAAAACTTCTCCGGTGACTTCCGTATCGATTCCGGCAACACAAATGCCGAATCATTCTGCCTATGTTTTAATCCGAAACACCAATAACGATGTCATCAAAACGGTTAATGAATTGCTTAAATCCGGCAAAGCGGTTACGATGCTATCCAAAAGCGGAACAGGATATGAAGCGGGTGACTTTGCAGTGGCCTATGATGATCTGCACCCGCTGGCCTCGAAATACGATCTTGATGTAACGGCATTCGGCAATAACAGACCCGTTGGCAAAGTTCTTAAACCTTCTACGGTAGCCGCTCTCGGCGAACCGGCTTATGTGCTCAAAAATCTCGGTTTTAAAGTGACCGATGATCAGCAGCATGCCGATGTGCTGGTGAATACATTCGATTCCGATAAATTTGTCGAGAAAGGTAAGCCTTACATTGCTTATGGAAATATGGGGATGGTTAATGTGAAAAACTGGATTCCTCAATTTGCGTTTGCTGGACCGACATGGGAAAGATACGAAGGGGTCTTCCTGGCGAATATCAAACAGGATCATGTGATTACAGCCCCTTACGATAATGAAGAATACTTCTACACCATTTCAGGTTCTTACATTACGAAACTACCTAAAGCCGCAAAAGTTCTTGCAACCATAAGTAATAAAGAAAACTTCTTCAAAGCGGGCTGGTGGCCAGGTCACGATGCTGCAAGAGGAAAGATCATGGCCTTCACCTATAAGGAAAACAAAAAGAATATTACAGTTTTCTCTAACGATCTAACCAATGGCGCTCATTCGCAGCAGCAATTCCGACTACTGGCCAATTCAATTTTTAATGCCGTCGCCGGAAAATACTGAGTGACTTTTAATGATATTGCAAACAACCTTATTCCAGTGATCAACTGCGAATAAGGTTGTTTTTGCGATAAAACGGTTTCGCCTACTGTGACATTTTGTTTACAACTTGATCAAACTTTAGCGACATCTGCAGGATATATTGGACTATAGCGTGACATCAATCCTCTGCATAACCAGGTTGATAAAAATGTGAATTCAGTATTTTCAGGGAGGAATGCAAGTTGCTAAGCAGTATAAAGCTGATGAGCAGATTCGTCAGAGAGTATGTGGAGGAGACAAGAATTAAGGATACTGTTTATTCCAAAAGCGTTCGACCCGCACAATGGTTACAACAGCAGCAGTTTTGCTCGTGACGGCCCCGCCGCTAATGGTTCTTGGATCAAGCATTTTCTCGAGCGCCTATCTTCTTAGTGATATCGCGGGAGGTTCGATGTCTGCTCTGGCCTGGGCTCCTGCATTTGTTACTGGTATGGCCATTGGTCGCTTTGCTCTCACCAGGATGCGAACTGCTCTCTTACTCACAGGCAGCGGTATCGTTATGCTTGTTATTCGTACAACACTGGCTGCTTATGTACTTCCGAATTGGAGTCTGCACCTTGAATAATGGCTGGTAAGTGTGCACGGAGCTGCTCCTGCACAGCCGGATGAATACGCAATTTGGCCCCTTATAACGTTAAAAATATTTAGTATCATTCCATCTTATACTTTTAATATTGAGGAAAATATAAGATTCGTATAACAACGTATTTATATAAAGATATAAAAATTGGAAAGAAGGCGGTTCTATGAAAAAACACATGTTGATTTTATTGCTATTGGCCTTATCGGCCAGTTCTTTATCAGCGTCCTTTGTTCAAGCAGAAGAGGCGCAGCAGCAGTCTTCCAATACAAGTGTGAAATTAACACTGAGTCAAGCCCAGCAATGGGCACGATCAAATAGCTTTAGCTTGAAGGAAGCCCAGCAAACGATAGATCGTAACCGGATTAACCTAAAAAATGCAGGTAAGAATTTGGATTTTATTCCGGCAGGTACAGGCAACGGTGAGGAAGATGCGGCTAGTAGCTCAGCTTGGAAGGGGTATGCCTCATCGACGGTTTCTTATCTCGAATCCAAGAAGCAAATCGAGCTAGCCCAAGATCAGACAGACTACATTACAATGAAAAACTATTATGATGTACTTCTGGCTGATAACAAAGTGAAGAGCAGTGAGGATGCACTTACGCTTGCGTTATTGGAGGAAAAAGCTGCTGAGGCGAAAGCCAACCGTGGGAAAATTTCTCCAGGTGATCAAAGCACCATTACTCAGAATCGACTAGAAGCACAAAAGAATGTAGAGATTGCAAAAGCTGCGCTTCGAAAAGCGATGGATTCACTAAATACGCAAATGGGGCAACCTCAAGGTACGGTGTATGAACTGGTTGATCGACCTGTTTACCGGAAGATGGATAACACGAATTTAGATACGCTTGTGACGCGTGCCATCTCGGCGAGTCCTTCGGTATGGAGGCAGGAGGAGGCTGTCAAGCTGGCAAAGATGGAAGTTAAATATTACACGTGGAACTCAGGAAATGATGATTATGAAATTAAACAGATTGAAGTAGATTCAGCAGAAGGCGGATTGGAAAATACCAAGGACCAATTAGCAGAAACACTGAAGAGTATGTACTTTAACTTACAGCAGAGTTATGAACAATACGAACAAATGCAAAGTAATCTGCAGAACACTAATAAAGTATTAGATATATCTCGTAAAAAAAAGGAACGAGGATTTGCTACAGGTACAGAGGTCGCCACGAATCAGTTAAAAGTGAAGCAAATTGAACGGAATAAGGATGAACTAATTGTTCAAATGACAATGCTGCAACATGCTTTAAACAAGCCGTGGAGCGTATAGGTTTTAGAAAAAATACATTTTAAGGGGATATAACATTGTCGGAAACAGAAAAGAAAGATGCTTTGCAAGTGTTAAGAAGGAAAAAAAGATTGAAAGGGATCATAGGTATTCTTGTCTTGGTTATTATAGCGGGAATTGGAAGTTTTGTTTATATGAAAAAGGGGCAGGAAAAGCCCGTGGAGAGTCCTGTGAACCAGATCGTACAGGTACAGAAAACAAACATGACCGAGTCGCTTAAAGTGACTGGGACCGTTCAGGCATCTAAGGAAGTGAATATTAATTTTACAAATGTCGAGGGTGCCAAGCTCATTGCTGTCAATGTCAAAGCAGGAGATAGTGTCAAGGCTGGTCAGGTGCTGGCTCGTTTGGATGATTCCGATTCCAGGTTACAAATTAAAAATGCTGAGTCCAATGTAGCGATAGCCCGAGCCAAGCTGGAGGAAACCAAGCGTGGACCGAAGTCCAGTGATATTGAGCTCCAGAAGGCAAATGTCTTAAAGGCACAGATGGCGATTAAAACAGCCAAGGACGGGATGGATTTAGAGGAAGCCACTGCACAAAAAGAGGCGGCCAAGGTGACTTTGGATAAAGCACAAAAGGATTATGATGACCAGGTTTATCTAGTTCAGAATGATGCAGCTGCAGAAAGTGACCTGGCGACGGCCAAGCAAAACCTGGATAAGGAAAAATTGGATATGAATAATGTTGAACTTCAATATAAAAAGGCAAAGAACCGCCAAGCTCAGGCGATTGAGGAGGCGGAAATGGGCTATAAAACAGCTTTAATACAATTAAGAGCTGCACAGTCCCCGCCTGATGCTTCCAACATTCAATCCGCACAGGCTTCTTTACAACAGGCGGAAACGGAATTGGAACAGAAGAAAAGTGTCCTGAACAAATTACAGGCTACAGCGCCATGGGATGGAATAATCATGAAGGTCAACGGCGATGTGGGTACCAGTCCTACAGCACCTTTTATTGTTATGAACAACTCTAATACAGGCATTATGAAGGTTAGTGCCAAGGTTAACGAAAGTGACATTGCTAAAATGAGGACTGGGCTTCAGGCTACGATGCACACAAGTTCATTCCCGGACAAACAATTTAAAGGCAAAGTCCTCTTTGTATCTCCAGAGCCGGTTACTGAATCCAATGTGACTACATACAAAATTGAATTATCTTTAGATAGCCAAAAAATAAAGCTACAGTCAGGGATGAATATAGATGTATCGCTCCAGTTGGCTGAGCACAAAGATACGCTTACAGTGCCACTGTTCGCATTGAGATCCGAAGGTGGAGTGGATGGAGTATATGTAGCGAAGAACCCGGCTAACCCTGCAGATTATGAATTCAGGCCAGTGAAGCTAGGTGTCTATACAGCGGATCAGGCCGAAATCAAGTCCGGTGTCAAGGAAGGCGAGACCATTGTTATTCCACCTCAGAGTGGTAGTGCTGGTTCCAATGGCAGTCAAGAGGGTCAAGACCCTGATGGGGGTCAGGCACAATGAGAGAAAATCAATCCCATAAAGTTGTTATCGAAATTAAAGAACTGAAAAAAATGTATGAGGTAGGCGGTCAGAAGATTCAGGCTCTGCGCAGTGTTAATTTATCTATTAGCGAAGGTGAATTTGTTGCCATTATGGGACCTTCTGGTTCGGGCAAGTCTACCATGATGAATGTCATTGGTTGTCTTGATCATCCCGATACCGGAGAGTACTACCTGGATGGGTACTCCATATTGGATGCTCGTGAGAACGAGCTTTCGGAGATTCGAAATCAGAAACTGGGTTTTGTGTTTCAGAAATTCTATCTACTTCCCCGAACTACAGCATTAGCAAATGTAGAGCTACCTATGATGTATGCAGGTATACCTGCCAAGGAACGCCGGGAACGAGCCGTGGAGGCACTACGTAGCGTTGGTCTTGCAGAACGAATGTATAACAAGCCTAATGAGCTTTCTGGTGGTCAGCAGCAACGTGTCTCCATTGCCCGAGCATTGGTGAATAATCCTGTTATTCTGCTGGCGGATGAGCCTACGGGAGCACTGGATACGAAGACGAGCGTCGAGATTATGGAGCTGTTCCAAGGCTTGAATGAGCTGGGAAAAACCATCGTCTTGGTCACGCATGAGCTGGAAATTGCTGAATATGCCAAACGATTGATTAGTTTTCGGGATGGTAATATTGAACGAGATGAGCGTATTACGAATAGACGAATTTCATCAAGGATGGTAAGCCTATGAATTTGATGGAAACAATCCGTGTATCTATGAATAGCTTAACCACCAACAAGATGCGCTCATTTTTAACGATACTCGGTATTATTATTGGGGTAGCGGCGGTTATTGCCATTATGGCAATCGGAAATGGATCTAAGGCCAGTATTAAGGAGGAAATCGACAAATTAGGAAATAACGTGCTTATGGTTGCTCCAGCCATGCCAATGACTGAAGAAGAAGTCATTGTGAGCAACTTGGCCTCATTTACGTGGGCTGATATCGAGGCGTTGGAACAAAAGAAGTCTATAGATGCATTAATGCCAAATATAACGAGCAATTCAAAAGCTACGTGGGGGCGATATAACTATAACGCCACTATTGTAGGGACTTCCGCTTCATTCTATAAGGTCAAAAAGGTTTCCTTTGCCGAGGGTAGAACATTTACCAACGATGAGATGGATAAACGCATGAATGTCGCCGTCCTTGAAAGCCAAGCGGTTCAACGTCTTTTTGGTGGAGATACCCAAAATGTATTAGGACGAACGTTTCAAGTTAAACAGATCCCTTTCAAAGTGATCGGAGTATTGGATACTCAGCCAGTTACGAACTTAAGCTACGGTAGTGATGATCAAATTTATATCCCTGCTACCACTATGATGAACCGTTTGGGTGAGAAGAATATTGTCACTCTGGATGTGTCCGCCAAGTCACCAGCTTTGATGGATCAGGCTCATTCAGACATATTGGAAAGCTTGCGTGTGACGCACCAGCTAAAACCTTCAGAACCGGATCAATTTCAAGTTACAAGTCTGTCCGAAGCAGTAGGTGCAGCTTTCGGTGTAGATAAAATCATGAGCAACTTGCTGGGAGGTGTAGCCGCGATATCGCTCGTGGTAGGGGGAATCGGAATTATGAATATTATGATGGTTTCAGTTATAGAGCGTACGAGAGAAATCGGGATTCGAAAAGCTATCGGTGCCAAGCCAAGAGATATTATGATTCAATTTCTGTCAGAAGCAGTTATCTTCGGTCTAATGGGTGGTATCCTCGGGGTTGTTACTGGTATAGCAGCATCCAAAATAATTGAAGCAACTTCTCATATGGCCATTCAATTTACGGTCTCGCCTATCATATATTCGTTTCTCAGCTCCGCAGGTACAGGCATTCTATTCGGGGTATATCCAGCTTATAAAGCAGCAAGCTTGAAGCCTATAGATGCATTGAGATACGAATAATTTTATTGGCACATGATCGCAAAATAAAACGTAAACTGCTTCTAGATTTTGGAGAAACATATACTATGGAAAAAAGCTATACGCATAATAGAACCAGAGCTCATCGGATTAAGAGAAGAAGACTACTGTTTATTATTATCATTTGTATTGTTCTAAATATTTTAAAACTCTCTGACATCTTCAGTAGTAAACCACAGCCAGTAAAAACGATTGAATTTGCAGAAAAAATAAAAACAGTATCAACCGACAAATTAAATAACGAATCCAAAGGGAGCGAATCCTCTCTAAAAAATGTTACAGATATTGAAGATGCAGCCATTTGTTGAAAAGTACTTGAATCAGCAAATGCTCGTCCAAAAGCCTGAGGAGACAGATGATAAAAATTTCTATGTTATTTATGTCAAGAGAACACTGTAACCAAACAGAACGGAAGGAATAAGCAAAATATGGACATTAAAGATTTAGAGGATCTATTTTTATCTTATAAATCAGAACTCTTTGGAAATCCTTGAGAATAGTGCATAACAAACAGGATGCCGAAGATTTGTTGCACGAATGCTTTAATTCGGTTTATAAGTGCTTCCCTTGACTGGCCCAAAGATCGTATCCGTTTTATCTTTTGAGAATTGCCAAAAATCTTGCTATAGATTTATTAAGAAATGAAAAAAGATGGGAGGATACTCTTCACATAGAGAACTAATTGATTATCACTGGGTTACCCTGGATTTGAAAATTCGAGAGGAAGTCGATCGGATTTTTTTGATGGTAAGTAATGACTAGCAAAGGACTGTACTTAATTGCGCCTAGTCCAAGGATACTCCATAAAAGAAATAGCTAATAATTTTAAACAAGAGTGAAGCTTCTGTGAAGTCGTTGCTGCACAGAGCTTCTTTTTAAGCACTAATCCTTAAATTTCTTTTTATTGTTGGGACTTTTTGGATCTGTCTGATTTCAATGCGCAGGTCAGGTGTCGGGCACCCAGGTAGGCCTTTCCGTAATCGTTATTGCCTTTGTTTTGATTCTGGCTTCATGGAAGACGGATACGTCAAAGCCCGACCTTTGCCTGATGCGCCGGCCGCTGTAAGCCAGGAACCGGTCCAGACGGAAAAGCTATGCTTCCGTAGTAGGTGAGATTGTGCAGGATTTCCTGGATCTGCGCGGTTTTGAACGTGATGCGGTTAAAGAAGCTGGCGTATTTGCGGACAAAACCTCTCCGGTAACAGAGATGCTGTATCATTCCATCTATGTGTTAATCCGAAATACAAATAACGAAGCCATCTAAGTGGTCAATGAACTGCTAAAAAAAAGAATAAACGTCACCATGCTTATGAAGAGCGGAGCCGGTTATGAAGCCGGTGACTTCGCAGTGGCTTATGACGATCTGCATCCGCTGGCAGCCAAATACTATCTTGATATAACGGCATTCGGCAATAACAGACCCGTTGGCAAAGTTCTTAAACCTTCTAATGTGAAAAACCGGGTTCCTCAATTTGCGTTTGCTGAACCGACGTGGGAAAGATGCTAAGGGGTCTTCCTGGCAAATGTCAAACAGGATCATGTGATTACAGCCCCTTACGATAATGAAGAATACTTCTACACCATTTCAGGTTCTTACATTACGAAACTACCTAAAGCCGCAAAAGTTCTTGCAACCATTAGTAATAAAGAAAACTTCTTCAAAGCGGGCTGGTGGCCAGGTCACGATGCTGCAAGAGGAAGGATCATGGCCTTCACCTATAAGGAAAACAAAAAGAATCTTACTGTTTTCTCCAATGATCTAACCAATGGCGCTCATTCACAGCAGCAATTCCAACTACTGGCCAATTCAATTTTTAATGCCGTCGCCGGAAAATACTGAGTGACTTTTAATGATATTGCAAACAACCTTATTCCAGTGATCAACTGCGAATAAGGTTGTTTTTGCGATAAAACGGTTTCGCCTACTGTGACATTTTGTTTACAACTTGATCAAACTTTAGCGACATCTGCAGGATATATTGGACTATAGCGTGACATCAATCCTCTGCATAACCAGGTTGATAAAAATGTGAATTCAGTATTTCAGGGAGGAATGCAAGTTGCTAAGCAGTATAAAGCTGATGAGCAGATTCGTCAGAGAGTATGAGGGAGAGGAAAATATTAAAAAACGAGCTTCTTCCGTAAACAGCCAGTTGAATGAAAATCAAGTAGATGAAAAGACGGTTGTTAATAAATTGGATGAAAAAGCAGTAGATACGGTAGGTATATCCAATACATCCTACGACGGTACACAAAGCGATATTCCTTCTCGAAGCTCTGTAGAAGAGTCGAGGAGAAGGCGGGGCACCGGGCGTCTTGTAGCACTTGATGCAGTACGAGGACTGGCGGTGCTGGGAATGTACTTGCAGCACTTCGGATCGAACCCAAACGTTTCTGCGATTGTTTCCGGAAACACGACACTATTATTCGTATTGTGCGGGGGTATATCTTATTCCATTATGGCACAGCGCATGATGGAGCGGGGAGCGGATACGGCCGCTTTCCGTGCGCGAATGCTGGCACGCGCCGTATTTGTTGATATTATTGGATATTTGCTTATTATGCTGAACACTCCATATGGTGTCATTTTGCCTGCCTATGCAGCTATGTTTGTGTTGGCACTAATGTTATTTCGCCGTTCGACCCGCACAATTGTTACAACAGCAGTAGTTTTGCTCGTGACGGCTCCGCCGCTAATGATTCTTGGATCAAGCATTTTCTCGAAAGCTTATCTTCTTAGTGATATCGCGGGAGGTCCGATGTCTGCTCTCGCCTTGACTCCTGCATTTGTTGCCGGCATGGCCATTGGCCGCTTTGACCTTACCAGGATACGCACAGCTCTCATACTCGCAGGCAGCGGTATTGTTATGCTTGTGATAGGCAAAACGCTGGCCACTTTTGTGCTTCCAGGTTGGAGCCTTCGTTTTGAACAATGGCTGATCAGCGCACAGGGAATTGCTCCTATGCAGCCGGATGAATACGCAATTTGGCCGCTTAACACGGAACCACCGATGTGGCATATGCTGTTGCAGTCGGCTCCGCACACCGCTTCGTCATTCCAGACGATTATAGGCCTGGGAATCTCGTTTCTGGTATTGGGACTAGCATGCTTCGTGGCGAAGAAATTTTCCGCTGTATTAATGCCTTTTGCGGCAGTCGGGCGCGTGGCGCTGACCATGTATGCCATTCAGTTTGCGGTGGTCTGGATTCTTGATCTGATAGGAATCGGGCATAGTCTCGAAGGCGTTCCGTTCGGCGACCTGATTATCGGAGTGGCGGCACTACTGCTGGGCTGGCTGATTGCGCGGCTTCCTGTCGGCCCGCTTGAAGGACTGATGCGCCGTTTTGACCGAGTATTCAGTCCTACCCAACCAGTCTCACAAACAGTAAAGTAGATAGCCTTCTTGATACTCTATATTTATAGTCATAGAAAGTGCCGGGTTATAATTAAAACGGACTGATCAAACAGGATACCAGATAAAGAGAATACAGTCCGATTTTCGGTATTCATCGGCTCTGATCATGGTGCCTAAATAAACTGAGCTATAAGATAATCAATGAACAGAATTGAAAAAGAGAAACTAATCATGAAAATAATAGAAAATATTAATATTTAATTTCTCGGAAGGGGTGGGTTCAATTGTGAACCCACCCCTTTTTCATTGAGTACAGTTATGGGTCTTTCTGTAAACAAAATCACTAATTTGTCCGATACATACATAAGGATGATTTACTGTTAAATATACCCTTGAAAATTATGATTTCACATATCATTAAAATTAGACTTCGGTTTAAGATAACCAACTAATTGAGGCGTGCAGCCTATGTAAATGTGACGACTAGAAAGGAGATAGAGCGTGAATCGTGAAGAGGTCTTTCGACATTTTAAAAATGAGATCTATGAACCCCTAAAGCATCGAATGTTATTCGCATTGGAAGCCTCTTTTCAAAATCGTAAGCATGCTTTAGCCAAGACATTTTGCAATTCACTGGAGCAGATATTTGAGAAAGTCAAGTTGATGCAGCAAGAAGGTGATAAACACGCCTTGGGATATATATCTTATTCCATGCTTCGTACCGAATTAGCAAACGGAAGGGCGACCTATTTGGTGGAGGCGATGGATAAGAGATGGTTTATGGATCGCCATACTTGCCGGGATACTTATGATGCAGAATGGGCCTTTTGCTATTTGGACGAGTGGGAGACTGAATTAAGCAAGCACGCTAAGAAATATGGTGGAAGAATCGGATTAGATGATATTCAGAGGATGAAATTGCACGTGGCAGTACATGTTCATCAATATATCATTGCTTTGGCGCGTTTTAGTATCACAGAAGAATGGTTCGATGATATTCAGTTTGCTCATGAAATAGAGTTGGAAGATGTATTCGAACTGAGAGTCGGAGAATATTTAGATCGAAGTGAAGTCATTTATAAACGAGATGTGCGTGTCAAAGATTCCATTGTGATTAAAGACTGGCTAGAGGAAAAAAAGCCCTACGACTACATACATGAAGTTTTCCGCAAGATCGATGGGTCTCAAGGAAATTATGAGAGAATACGTCTGCAATATGCCGATTTGAGTGAAAGTTCTTTTATCAATGGTGTTTTTACAGGAGGAAATTTGATTGGCTCCTGTTGGAATAAAGCATGTTTAATAGAAGCTGACTTTAGCGATTGTTTGATTCAAGAAGCACGTTTTGAAAAGGCCAACTTAAGAGGAACGTCTTTTCGAGATGCAGTAGCTGTACCTGGAATATACCAGTCTGAACGATGGGAAAGACCTGGTTTTCAACCCGTAAGTTTTGCAGGAGCAGATCTTACAGGAGCCACATTTCAGGGCGCTTACTTACAGAATGCTGATTTCACCGGGGCTATATTGCAGGGGGCCGACTTCATTGGTGCAGCTATAGAGGGGGCCTGTTTCAAAGGGGCGGTGCTGGATGGAACCCGATTTAGTTTAGGGATGCATCCAGTTGCCCGGGATCTAACTTCATTTGGATGAAACCATGTAGGACAGGCGCAATGGAAGGGACGTGGCATAGTGGAGTATTTTCTTTGTCAACATGATGATCGGATGTTGTATTCTGCTGTTCCCATATGGGACGAAGAGGCCAATGCAGAGATGGTAAATATTAATAATTGGACGGAATGGCCCTTTTCTTATGCTGCACAGTTTAAGATCAAGGGTCACGATTACACGGTTTACCCTGATATTCTGATGGGTTCGAGGATGATGGTATCTGATTCTGTACATGAGTTGTTACAGGTCTATACGCCGAGCCTCTTCAGTCGTATGGCTTTGTTTCGGGATATGGAACGTTCTCAGCAAAAGTTGTACTGGATGATTCAGCCCCCTTTAGTGAATTGTGTAGGTGAGCTAAGTACATTTCATCCCGGAGGAACATTGATGAAGTTGGTAGTAGATCGAGAGCGCACCGAGGGAAGGCCCTTATTGCAAGTTCAAGGTTTGCGTGAAACCTGTACATTAGTAAATTTGGCATTAGCAGAAAGTCTGTTGCGGAGGGGAACGAGTGGTATCTCCTTTCAGGAAGTCGATATGCAGTAACGAAATGGGAGGAGATATTTGTGGAACATCTGGATAAGAAAATTGTTTCTTTGCTACATACGGTAACATCAGAAAATGCCGAAAATAATCCATCCTTAACTGAGGATGGAGCTTTAAGTCACGCACACGATAAGGAGCCGTTTGGGCAAACATTACAAACATTCATGCAGCTTGAAGGGGAAAGTTTGGTTTTTGCTCAGCGGTATTTAGTGGATGAACGCATCAGTATAACAATGCCAAAGAGCTTTCGGGATATGCCAATTGATGAGCAGCTATTAAAATATCCTTCTCACCATCGCCCAGATTTTATTTTCACTAATGAGGCAGGCACGATTAACTTAACCTTCAAGCATACCGAAAGCCCGTTGCAAATAGAAGAGTTGGAGGACTTTACGGATGAGATGGCTCAGGTGGTAAAACAAACCCAGAAGTTGACCGAATGGTTTGGCCATGAAGTGTTGGAGGTAGGAGAGAATCGAATAGGATACTGCGAATTCATGACGCCAGTATGGAATGCTCGTATGTATAATTTATCTTTTTTTACAGTATTGGAAGGACGGGCGCTAATGTGTGCGTTTAACTGTACGGAAGAAGAAATAGTGAGCTGGAAGCCCGTTGCCCGCAGTATGCTGCTAACATTGAAAATCGAACCCGAGCGAAAGGAAAGTAACTCTTATGACATTAACTAACATTACATATGATCGGCTGCAAATTACACCATTTGAATTGGTGAGTATTCAGGAATTGCGTATGACCAAGCGGTTGAATGAGCATACCCGGCTCTCTTTTACAGCTATTTTACCTGAAGAATTACAGGACAGTTATGTTCAATTGATCGAAGCCGATTCTCCGGTTTGTGTATCACAATTGGATGAGGCAGGAACACCAACACCGCTATTTAACGGAACGGTACTTCATATGGAAGTCAGAGCTGTCCGAGATGTGTATTACCTGGAGGTCGAGGCTATATCACACACGTATAAACTGGATATTCGCAAAAAAGACAGGTCCTTTCAAGATAAAAATATGAAGGTAGAGGAATTGCTGCGGGCTGTAGGTGGGAATTATCCCGGTTTTGACATTATTGATTCGGCTACAGGGGGAGCAGCTTTAGGTCGCATAGCGGTCCAATATCGTGAAACAGATTGGGAGTTCCTAAAGCGGATCGCTTCGCGTTATCATACTTCACTCACGCCTGCCTCTGTGTTTGATGTGCCGAAGTGTTATTTTGGTGTTGAGGAGACCCCGTCAGGACTTGATTTAACGAATTATCATTATACCGTCAGTAAACGAGTTGCGGATTATCGTTATTTTAACGGCAATGATACAGCACATGTAAACGAGCATGATTTTATTGATTATCTGGTTGAGGCGGAGCAAGTTTTGGAGTTAGGCAGCACCGTTACCTTTAAAGGTAAAAGCTTGTACGTGTACAAGGTAGATACTCACATGCAAAAGGGTGTACTGCAGCACGTGTATACCTTAACTTCTCACAAGGGGTTGAGGCACAAGGAAGTCTTTAACGAACAGCTTATCGGTCTGTCTTTACCAGGTAAAGTCATTCAGGTAGAGCGAGATCGTATCAAATTACATTTGAATATAGATGCCGTTCAAGACCCTACGAAGGCCCACTGGTTCACGTATGTTTCTCCTTATACTGCGGAAGGACATAGCGGATGGTACGTGATGCCTGAGTTGGGAGATACCGTGCTACTCTATTTCCCCGCCCATCGGGAAGAAGAAGGCATGGCAAGTACATCTTTGCGCCAAAAGAATCAGAGTGTAGAGCAGCATGCTCTTGCTAATCCCGACATCAAATTATTTCGTACGGCCCACGGTAAGGAAATCAAATTAACTCCCGATGAAATTGTAATCACCAGTAAGGAGGGAACTGTGTATATACAGTTAAATGAGAAAGAGGGTATTCATATTGTAAGCGACAAACAGATTCATTTCTCGGCAGGGGGAAATATTTCCATTCATTCTGGTAGTAAAGTGAAAATCACGGCAGGGAATGAAATTCAAATGACTAGCAAAGGCAGCACCGTATCGCTGGGCGGAATGACGAATGTTCTGGGCAGTGAAGTGAAGACGAACTAAGAAAGGAATGAAAGGGGGAATAGAAGAATGGCAAATAAGTCTCATTCCGATAAGGAACCTATTCAAGCTGGACGGGGAAGTAAACAAGGATATGTTGTTGCTGGGGCGATCTTAAGCTGCAGCTTTGGTACGCAACCGACACGTCTCAAACGTCCGTTCAGTCACGGAGTATATGTAAAAGATAAAGCGCAAATGAACGTTACAGATTACTTGCCAGGAACCAATATCAGCAATTTCGGTCGTTGCTCCTGTCCAGCTAATCCAGCGGTCAAAAGCAGTGACATGGTGGATATCTACGGGGTGAAAAAAGCGAACTGTGTTCCGGTCATCACCGGACCCTGGATCGGCGGCAAAAGTGATGTGCTTGTGGAGGGAGAACCAGCCTTGCTGGATCAATGCTCGAATGCGTGCCTATACGGGGGAATGATTCGGATTACAGACGATGGCCAGACGCTGGAGTAAGGAGGTACAAGTTGAATCACACACAAACGATGTTAACGTATACGGAGTTGGAATGTACAGGCCCATATCCTCTTCAAACGATAAGCGAACTGCGTATTGAACGAAAATTAAATGACCATGCCCGGTTAAAGATCAGTGGATGGTTAGATGAAGAGCAGAGAGATCATTACATAGAACAGGATCAGGATAACGAACCGGTCATTATCCGTACCAAAACAGAGAATGGTCAGCCTGAACGCATTTTGTTCCATGGTTTACTGGTCCATGCAGAAACACGGATGGTGCGTGGCATCTATTATGTGGAGCTTGAAGCCGTTTCTCATACGATTCAGTTGGATATTACACCTGTAACGCGTTCTTATCAGGATACCTTAATGCCCTACGGAAATTTAATCAAGCAAATCATTCAGAAGTACAATCAGGCCGATGTTATTGATAACATAACAGATAGTACTATCTTGCATGAATTTACTTTACAATATCGAGAGACGGATTGGGCCTTTCTCAAACGGATGGCTTCCCGGTTTGGAACGGTGTTGATCCCAGAGATCTCATTGAATGGACCTAAATTCTGGTTTGGTATGCCTGAGGGGCAGTACGTTGAGATGAAGCATCCGGTTTACCGTACTCGACGTAGTTTTGATCCGAAAAGGACAGCGGAATTCAGCTACATGATGGAGAGTGAAACGTTTGCCAGGCCCGGAGACCTCACGAATTGGAATGGTGAGCAATGGATGGTGGCAGAAGTCACTTCTGAATTGCGGAAAGGGTTGCTATTACACGAATATGAACTGGTTCACGAACAGGGAATTCAGCAAACAGAGATTTTGTGCCTTCACCTCACAGGAGCTTCATTCGAAGGACGTGTAATAGAAGCCAAATCAGGCCGAATCCGTGTTCATCTTACAGTGGATGAAAAACAAGATCGGGATAAGGCGTGGTGGTTTCCGTATGCCAGTAGTTATACCGCCGAAGGACATAGCGGTTGGTACGTCATGCCGGAACGAGGAGATACAGTATCTGTCCGCTTCCCTACAGAGCAGGAGGCGGATGGATATGCGGCAAGTTCCATACGACAAGGGCGAAGCTCGTCCCCCAAGCTCACTGATCCAGCCACCAAGTATTGGGGGACTCCTCATGGCAAGGACATCAAGCTGAGTGCCAGTGAATTGAAGGTGACGGCTAAATCGGAACAGGTTCACATTTCAATGAATGGTTCGGGTATTCAGGTCGTCAGTGAACATGAATTGTCATTGTCGGCAGGTAAGACGCTCTCCTTGCATGCAGACGGGGAGCTGAATATTCAAGCTGCCGAGGCTATTTATTTCAAAGCGGGCAGCAGTAGCTTGGTGTTGGATGGGGAAACAGATATACGGTCCGCTAAAGTACAGCTTGAAGGCACGGTTAAAGGATCGGTTTTTGTTGCTGATTTAGCACCGATTTGGGAACCACCACTAATGTCTATGAAAGCTTATGCGGAGGCGCAGGCGGCAAAAAGTGCAGCAAACAGCAGTACAGGGGGAAGCTCCAATTCAAGCGTTACATCGAAAGATGGGGGAGCCGTTAAGTCAGCCGTAAACACTCCAAATTCACCGAAGGCTAGTCTACTCGATGGCGTATTGGGATTAGCCCAGAAAGTATGTGATGTGGCTGCGTCTATTCCTGTATTGGGTGCCATACCGAAAGCAGCAAGTCAAAAAATAGCTTCGATTCGTTCCGAAGTGGCTTCCTCTGGACCGTCATCCATAGTTAAATATGCGGCAGCAGGATTGTCCATGATTGCCAGCGTCCCTTCCCATGGTTGGGGAGTGGTGTTGGGGAAGACGGCCAAGGTTGCTGCTCAAACCTTACATGCACACGCGGAGGAACAGAGGGCCCGTGAACGGCATGCGACGATGGATTTTCTCGGCAAGGTATGGACGAGTGCCAGAGGGTATGGAGAAGTACAATCCATACATGACTTCATCAACTATGTAAAGGGAGTCAGTCAAGCCTCCGTCCAAGCCTATAGTGATATTCCCCCTGATATACGGGAACGATGGTATCAAAGAAATGTGGATCAACAGTTTGAGGATGCGCTGAATGCCTATTATAATAATCAGGATCTCTCCACAGATATAGTCGCATTAATGGAACATCAGCGGCAGACGGACAACCATTTTCGATATAGTGACAGAGCTTTGATGAGTTCCAAGTATCGGGATGATATGAAAGGATACACGACGGAACAGAAGAAATATCTAATTGATTTTCTGAATTCAATTGACGAATATAGAAAAGAGTATGGGCCGTATAGGGAAAGTCCTTTTATGAAAGACCTGAATGAGACTGAGCGGATTGTGCTGAATGAAATCAAAAACTCTGCTTATGAGAGTGTAGAAGCGACATGGGAACGAATACGTAATTTTCCTAATCTAGATATCCGTCAAATGGTGGCCGATAACTTCCAAGCAAAGCAAGACGTAGCAGATAACATCGTTAATGTCATAACGGATCCAGATGCTGCTTATGAAAAAACGATAAACAGATCCAAACAAGAAAATGCCCATTTGTTAGTAGATGCAGCATTTGCGTTTATTGTTGGAATGAAAGGAAAGAAGCATTCTAAAGATGACGGTGCTTCACCAGGGGGATCGCATAAGAAGGATGATCATTCTTCTGAGGGGACGGGAAATACTAAAACAGAATCTATACCACCAGAGAAATTATTAGGAATTAAACATGCTAATATGAAGCCCAGAGATGCACTTAATGATTTGATTTCATTAGATATAAGGATAGCTAAAAAAACACAGAATCCAGTACGTAGGCATCTTACCAGGGATGAAAAGAGAATAGCTAATCAGCACTTAAATGATCTTGTAGCCCGCAAAAATGGAGATTCAGCTGCAGCGCAAAGATTATCTGATTTTAGAGATCATCCCCGTGACGATGGATGGAATAGCCTTGATCTCGTCGAAGAAAACACAGGGTCATCGAATAAAATGAGGCTTCTTTATAAGGAAGTAAATGGTGTTATAGAGTGGAAAATTATTCAGAATCATTTATAAATTGAAGTGAAATACCCTTTGATGAAATCAGGGAAAGAGAGAGGGAAGGATATATGGTAAAAAAAATTATGGAGTTGATAACCAACGCTTCAGTAGATGGAGATGATGGTATTTTAGTAGCTGCTTTGAAGTTGCTAAAGAATCAATGTAATTTAGAAGAATTAGAAGGTGACTACTATATTCAGCTTGTTAATATGATTTCTTTAGTTAAGGTGGAAAGCACAAAGGCACTTTTAATTGAGACCATTGTTGAGTCTCCTGATTATGTCACTGGAAATGAATTCTTAGATGAATATGTAGGACTTTTATCACGAGGCGCGACTAACGTTGAGGAAGCAGCAAGATGTTTAGGTGCATTTACCGCTGCGGGCTCTACTAACAATGAAATATTTTTGCAGCTAGCTGAGAACTTAGATCATGAGTTCGCCATCGAAATATTAGTTTCAATGGGCCGCTCTAAATGGGGGGATGTACCTAGCCATCTAGAGTCATTCGCTCGACGGGTTCAAATAGCACAAAGAATAAGATATCGTTCAGCGGTAATTGGAGCTTTCTTGTTAATTGTGCATCCGTTGTGTTCAGAATATGCTCATATCAGTTCGTTATCTTTTGGATATCCATTTACTGAATCTGCTGTGAACGATTGGGCGTGGGTAACTCCAAAAAACACAGAAAAAATAGTAGCAAAGAAAATAGTAACTCCAAAGGAAGCAGATGTATTGGTGAAATTAGGTGGCTTATTACGAAGTAATGTGAATTTAAATTTAAGAGAAACTAAAAAACTTTATGCAGAATTTTTTGAAGATAAGAATCCGTTTGATGTTATTTATACTTTGCCAGAGTAGTTTCAATTTTAGGGGAGGCAGATTGGCAAATCAAGTGCAGCGAATTTTTTGAATGACTTATGAGCCGTTTTCTAAAAATCACACTAGTCTGCAAGATAGAAAGGCACACTTTTGATGACAGGTCACAGCTTTATAGTGTTACTAAAAGATACATGGGATACCTGGCCACAGGGAAGGGGAGTAGATGCTCATTCAACGGTTTTTGAATTATGGCAGTAAGGAAGATTTTTTTGTAAAGGTTAAGGTTGACATGTTATTTACTAGATCTCTTTAGAAAAGAGCGACGGTATTGACTTTGGCGTAGAATGACGCTTTCGTCGATATCGTCGCTTTTTTAGGTTAAAAAGTGGGCAGTAGAATTAAGCCAACCTCTTTTTAAACTTTTTTTGTTTTTTTCTCCTTTTGAAAAAAACAACTTATAGCAACAAAAAGCGTATGGTATCATTACTAGTGCTTTATTCCGCAAATAAAACGGTTCTTTAGAATCAAACTTTACTTGAGAATTAAGGGAAATGTGGAATGAGGCGAGCTGCTATTAATATCTTCATTTTATGATAGTTATATACGATTAAATAAATTTATTTTTGGAAATCCCCTTTACTTTCCTCCACTTCAGAAGGCAAACTCATTTAGTGAAAACTACCTCAAGGAAACTTTTGATAAATATATGTTATGTATAGCTGAAAAAGCTGTTAATGTGAAAGGGATGTCAGCTTGTTTAATAGGGTTTATACAAGCGGGGATTAGTGAAAAAGAAATAATTAAGAAGTTGGAGGAGAACTTAGAGAAAGAACACTTAATAAGTGTTCTCTCAAGAATGTACATCAATTATTTTGCTAATTCTGTAGAAGCCAAATCTTACTTAATGAAGGAAGTACAAGAGGCCTATTATATAAGCTAGCGTTCTGGAATCGTCGCTCAATTTTTATTATTAGTGCATCCACACGTTCGGAAATATGCGGGAATAAGTCAGATCACTTTCTTATATGATTCATACAGAGGTGTGTATGAAGATTGCTGGCCAAGAGGGTTACTTCCTAATATGAAAGACACGCTTATTAAGTCAAAGGTGTTGTCATCAAAGGAAGTAAGTATTTTAGAAAAGTTGGATAGGTTAATCAACATACAAGGAGAAGAATTAGACTCGATGGAAGTCAGAAAATTGTATGAATATTTTTTCGAAGGTAAAGATCCACTTGAAGTAATCTTTACTTTGCCAATGTAGAAAATTATGTAAAATGATTTCACCTAACCACTTGATAATATGTTCCTGTGGTTAAGCGGAGTTAGCCCACCTTATTTAGAAGATGTTGGTTTTGTAGTACATACCAATTTCGAGTGAACCCAACCATACGACCAATAACACATATAAACCATGTAATATCCGTGGACGATAGTTAAGGTGGATTACTGTCAATAAGTGGACGCTCTGAAACGAGAATCATTATGCTGCATTTGCATACTGGTTCGGTGATGACGGGTTGTAATATTTAAAATATTGTAGGAGTTTTGACCATTCCATTTAAGCTTGATACAATAGGATAAACTTAGTGGAGATACTTTAACATAGAATGGTGTGGTCTAAACTTGCAACATGAAAACGAACTCTTGGATGTATGGTTGTCTTTGTCTCACATCCATTCCACTTTAAATGATAAGTTAGAACAAGCTCTACTACAAAATTATGATTTATCCTTGAAGGAGTTTTATGTTTTGGGTTTTATATCCAATTCCGAGGAAAAAAAATTACGACTGCAGCAACTTCAAGAATTGGTGGGATTAAGTCAAAGTGCGACATCGAGACTCGTAGTGAGAATGGAAGCCAAAAACTGCGGGGCTTTACAAAGATATACATGCGAGGATGATCGACGAGGTGTGTATACTCGGATTACGGAATTAGGTGAAAATAAATTCCAGCGTGCACTTCAAACCTTTAATCAGGTGTTACAATCAGAACTTCAGAAAGATGGAGTGAAGTCACAATTTCAAACTCTTACGCAAAAGCTATTTTAGACTTTGCAACCTGTGTATATCGTTCTTAGTTTCCTTAGGGTAATATGTGGCTTGAACGTTGTGCCACGAAAGGCTCTTTACAGGGGCTTAGTTTATTACCCTAGACGATTCAATAGAAATGTTATGATTGGAAAGTGAACATTTACATGATTGTGCATGCATGTTTTAATTAAGCTCCCAACCATGTGCGCATAGAAACGCCCTTTCGAAACTCCTCCGCATAAGGAGGAGTTTCATCATCTGGAACCACCGCTAATCCCCTTTGCTTAAGAAACAGAGGCCGTATTGCGCTTTTCCTTGGCGTTGCCGTGGTCGCGACGACTTAGCAGAAATCCGACCAGAGATGCCGTGGATTGCTGGAAAATCATCCCGAGTACAACAGGCAGTGCTACCGGGGCCGGGAAATAGGTGATGGCCAGCACAGCTCCCGCGCTAATATTACGCATGCCGCCGTTAAAGACAAGCGCCGTACGGTCTGCATTATTCCACCGCATCAGCCCTGATATCAGATAACCGATCGCATATCCAGTGGAAGCAAGGACGACTATGGATAGGCATACTCCAACAAGCTTGAGATTAAAATCGACCAGATAAGGCGCGATGACAGATCCGTTAATCATGACGACAAGAGCCATAGCCAGCTTGGAGAACGGGCCTAGCCGAGGTCCCCATACCTGCTTGATCTTCCCTTTAGTCCATTCGTTCAATACCATGCCGATTAGCGAAGGAACGACAATCATCCAGAACAGACTCTGCATCATCGCCCAGGTATCGAGATGCACATCCGCTCCGATCAGCAGGGACATGATGCCCGGCACGGCGAATGGGGCCAAAATCGTATCAATTAGAATGATCGCCAATGTCAGCGCCGTGTTGCCTTTATAGATGTTGACCCACACGAAGCTGGAAATACCTGTAGGGATAGCTGCACCAAGAATAAGTCCAGTGATCGTATAAGGATCATTACTGAAGGCCAAATGGCCCAGCATCATGGCGAGAAGCGGCATGGCCAGGTGAAGAATAAACAGACAGGCGATCAGCGGACCAGGATGCTTTATCACATGGACAAAATCCTTAAACCCCATACTGATGCTGCCCGCGAAGGTCATGAATGCAAACAGCCAGGGAGAGAGTTCGGTATATTGTGACAACGGCGTACCGATCAGGACGCCAATTAGAATGCTGATTGGTGTAATTAGCGGCATAGCTGCATTTAGTCTTCGATTCAACGTGAGGAGCATACAAAACTTCCTTTTTTAACCTTAAGTATAGACCTTGCACCCCTGATTCGTAAATGATCTGTGACCTTGCGGTAGCCCGATAGAAGCAAATTTGAACGCTCCTGATGAACATAGATCAACCCTTCAAATTATTTCGATACTCCAAAGGAGAGCAGCCCATTATTTTTTTGAATAGCCTGGAGAAGTAGTAAGGGTCCCTAAAACCGAGTTGTATGCTGATTTCTTTAATAGAAGCATTCGTCAAATCCAAAAGCTGACTGGCCCTCTGTATCTTCATTCTTAAATAGTAATCGACAGGAGAGTAGCCGGTGGATTGTTTGAATATCAAGTTCAGATGCTGCTTGGATACCTGAACATGCCGACTAAGCTCCTCAAGCGAAAGGGTGGATTCCAATTGTTCACTCATATAGCGTGTTGCCTTATCCACATGACTCTGGTACGTACTGTCTTCCTTGCGAAATGCAACGGAAACAACAAAACTCAGCAGATAACGGACAGTTTGCGATACTTGAACTAAATGTATGATGGAGTATGATTTGTTCAGTAAAAGGTCGTAACACTGATGAAATAGCTCCAGTAGTTTGACTTCATCACTGGCGGCCATCGAAATATACGTTTTAAAAGGCTCGAATAATGCCATAAAATCATCAGCTTGGTCCCCTTTAAGATGAAACCAGTAAATCGTCCAAGGATCTCCATCGTCAGCCCCATAAGCATGTGGCATGTCCCTGGGAATGTACGCAAAGCTTCGCTCCGTCATGTCAATCGTTAGGCCATCCTTTGTTCGTATCCAACCTTTTCCGCTGGCACAGTAGATGAATATATGAGAGTCACATCCGTGCATTCTTTCACGAAAATGATGGCGGGCATGGCTGAAGCAGCCTATATCCGTAATATATAGATTTTTTGTAAGCGGATTCATATTTAATTTATCCAGCATATAGGGTGGAAGGACATATAACTTTTCACCCTCAAATCCATCAGCTTTCTTATTCATAATCTATCCATCTCCTAGCCTTAGGCGGCTCTAATGATGAAATACGTATATAGTCCATCATAAACAGTGGATTGTCAATTGTCTGTACTGTCACTTACTTGTAAGCTCTGAATATAAGAGCGACTATGAGGGAGTGATGGAATTGAGCATCTTCGACGCTAAGGCACGCGTGTGGGAGGAAACCGTGCAGATCCCCACGTATGGAATTGGCAAACCCGACAAAAATCCAATGTTTCTGGAGAAACGTGTCTACCAGGGAAGTTCCGGTCGAGTGTACCCGCATCCGGTAATTGATAAAATTGAGGATGAGAAGAAACTTGAAAATTACCAAATTGTTTTTCTGGAAAATAAATACTTGCGCATTGAGATCATGCCAGAGCTGGGAGGCCGCATTTATCGTGCGGTCGACAAGACCAACGGTTACGATTTTGTATATTATAACAGGGTCATCAAACCAGCGCTTGTGGGCTTATTGGGGCCGTGGATATCTGGAGGGATTGAGTTCAACTGGCCGCAGCATCACCGTCCCAACACTTATGGACCCGTTGAATACAAGTTGGAAGAACATGAGGACGGAAGCGCAACGGTATGGGTGAGCGAAATTGATCGTATGTTCGGCACGAAAGTAACAGCTGGATTTACACTCCAACCGGATAAAGCATACCTTAAAGTTGGGGCCCAGCTATACAACCGGACTGCCGAGCCTCAAACGTTTCTATGGTGGGCCAATCCAGCCGTAGCGGTACATGAGCACACACAATCTGTTTTTCCTCCAGACGTATCAGCCGTGTTCGACCATGGAAAGCGAGATGTATCCCGTTTCCCGATCGCTACAGGCACTTATTATAAAATGGATTATTCTGAAGGCGTAGATATCTCCCGATACAAAAATATTCCTGTCCCCACTTCATATATGGCCTATAAATCGGATTACAATTTCATAGGTGGTTACGACCATATGAAACAAGCCGGGCTTTTGCATGTGGCTAACCATCATATCTCTCCCGGAAAAAAGCAATGGACATGGGGAAATGGCGAATTCGGCCAAGCATGGGACCGGAATCTAACAGACGAAGACGGCCCCTACATCGAGTTGATGACGGGGGTATATACCGATAACCAACCAGATTTCACTTGGCTTCAGCCGTATGAAGAAAAATCGTTCTCGCAGTATTTTATGCCTTACAAACATATTGGTATTGTCAAAAACGCTTCAATTGACGCAGCCGTTAATTTGGAATTAAATCGCAGCGAAGGGACAGCACAGATTGGAGTCTATGTAACTTCGTCATTTCGTGACGCTGTTGTGGAATTAAGTAGTCAGCGGAAAGTTTATATCCAAGAAACCTTAGATCTGACACCTAATAAGGCCTTTATGCAGAAGACAGTTATTTTGGCTGAGGATGAGGATTATGAACTATGCTTAACCGTCAAAGACGCGACCGGAAGGGAGTTGATTAGCTATCAGCCGAAGAAAAAGGAAGTTGAACAGATGCCGGCTGCTGCCGCCCCCCTGCCAGAACCGGAGGAATTAAGAACGAACGAAGAATTATATTTAGCAGGACAACACTTGGAGCAATACCGTCATGCTACCTTTGAACCCGAGGCGTATTATCTTGAGGGCCTGAAAAGAGATAAAAATGACAGCCGCATAAATGTGGCATATGGTACGTTGCTTCTTCGTAGAGGGTTGTATTCAGAAAGTGAAGAGTGCTTTCGTAAAGCTATCTCGCGGGTAACCTGGCGTAACTCTAATCCCTATGACGGTGAGGCCTACTACCAGCTTGGCTTGTCGCTAAAATACCAAGAGCGGATGGATGAGGCGTTCGCTGCATTTTATAAATCAGTATGGAGTGCAGCATGGCAAGACAGCGGGTATTTCTCACTGGCACAGATTGCGACAGAAAAAGGGAACTATGAAGAAGCGTTGGAGCTGGTGGAGCGTTCGATAATCCGAAATGCTCGCAACTACAAAGCACGCAACCTGAAGTCGGCTATTCTTCGTAAGCTTGGCAGCTACGAAGCGGCAATAGCCTATTCCAAGGAAACAATTAAGCTCGATATCGCCGATTTTGGAGCTTACCGTGAGCAAGCATTATCATTAGAGGCTCTCGGGTTACGAGATGATGCTAAAACGGTCTTCGAAGAGCTGGAAAAATGGATGCGTGGAGATGTGCATAATTATATAGCAGTAGCATCGGACTATGCAGCGGCGGGACTCTATGAGGATGCAGTATGTGTGTTGGAAAAAGCTCCAGAGCAGGCGAAAACATACCCTATGCTGCATTACGTTCAGGCCTTCTGCTATGCTAAAATCGGCAAGCATGAGCAGGCGAATAATGCTCTCGCGCAGGCCGCAGTTGCAGTTCCCGACTACTGCTTTCCTAACAGTCTGTTGGAGTTGGATGTGTTACAATTTGCAATTCGAACGAGACCGGGGGATGGAAAGGCGCATTATTACTTAGGTAATTTACTCTATGACAAGAAACGGCATTGGGATGCCATTTCCAGCTGGGAAACGTCTCGTTCCATTGACGATACTTACCCCGTTGTTCACCGTAATCTTGCTCTTGGATATTTTAACAAACAAGGCCAAGTAAAGAAGGCTCGCCATTCGTTAGAGCAGGCCTTTGCGTGCAATACTTCAGACGCACGTGTTCTTTATGAGCTTGACCAGCTGTATAAGAAGCAGAACATCAAGCCCAACGACAGATTGAACCTAATGGAGAGTTATCTGGGAATCATAAAGCTTCGCGATGATCTGTTTTTGGAATATGTAACCGTTCACAATACGATGAAGCAGCATAAAATAGCGTTGTCCTTGCTGACAGGGAGAATATTTCATCCATGGGAGGGTGGAGAGGGGAAGGTAACTGGACAGTATAGGCTTGCCAAGGTAGAGCTTGCGAAGTCCGACCTGAGGTATGGGCAGATTGAGCAGGCTGTAAAAGGGCTGCGGGAGGCTTTAGTGTATCCAGAGAATCTTGGCGAAGGTAAGCTAGAGGGTTCCCAAGATAACGATATCTACTATTATTTGGGCTGTGCGTATGAGCTATTGAAATTAACAGATGAGGCAAGGCAGGCTTTTTCCACGGCCTCTCAAGGACAGGGGGAACCCATTAACGCCATGTATTATAACGATCAACAGCCGGATATGATATTTTACCAAGGATTGGCCTGGCAGAAACTTGGTTATGCGAAGGAAGGCAATCGTCGATTCAACAAGCTCATTGATTACGCCGAAAGGCACTTGTTCGAACCCGTGAAAATGGATTATTTTGCGGTTTCGTTACCCGACTTTCTCATCTTTGAAGATGACCTGAATAATCGTAATCAGGTTCATTGTACTTATATGAAAGCACTTGGTTTGCTTGGATTAGGACGACAGGACGAAGCTATCTTGCATTTTGAATCGGTGCTTAAGCTGGAAGCTAACCATCAAGGAGCATTGAACCATATGGACTGGAGCTGGGAGGGGAAATCAAATGAGTAATCTCATGAGAAATGTACCGCGCAAATTGACGATCACCATGTGGGACTTTTCTTGGTATACAATGACGCAAGAAGGTGAGCCCTACAGCGATCTTGAAGCCCGTTTTAAAGAAGCGGTCGAAAGAGGGTACAATACGATCCGAATATGTGCTATGCCATTCATGTTGTTTACAGCGGATGGCAAACGTCCTGGACCCTTGGAGTTTGCTAACCTTGGGGAAGTAGGTCAGCGTACGCGTTGGTATAACTGTCGTGGCGGCGCAGTGCTGGACGGGCATGCTCATTTACTTGAACTGTTTAAACAAGCAAAGGCTCATAACTGTTACATTATGTTATCCTCTTGGGAATATCAGCAGAGTCCCAGCTTTCTGGCTCATGCTGAGCTTAGAGATGAATTAGCTGCAATACCTCCTAAGGAGAGATTCATGGCCATTGCAAAATCAATGGATCAGTTGATCCGTTTCGTCACAGCAGAAGGCTATAGGAACCAGATCATCTATACAGAGTTGCATAACGAAGTGGAATTTGGGCAGTTAAACGCTGTTGGGACGTCTGAAGGCATAGCCGAAACGAATGTACCAGCGCTTATTGAAGCCATGCAGCCCTATGTAGAAGAAGCGATTGAATATCTTCGCCAATGTCATCCCGATATTATGATGACGGCAAGCTATACGTTAAATGAAGCCTACCCTAAAGCTTACGTCGCGCGCAATATGCAGGTTGCCCATTTTCATCTTTATATTAAAGGGGTGCTCAATGAGCTTATGGAAGCGGCAGGGCTTTATGATGAGTTGGCGCCGTTCCCCAATCCATTCGTACAATCCCTATTAAGAGAAGATGCTCCTCCATTTGCAAAGTGGACCCTGCCTCCGGAGCAGAATTGGCGGATGGAAGGCAATCCAGTCGGCATGAGGCTTATTTATTTACACGACTGGGTAGATCCCGACCAATGGGATTTATTTTTGTACGATCGGTATGGAGACCATAAAATTGCCATGTTGCAGAAGGCCGACACCCGTTTAGAAGAAATTCATGAATGGACTCGTCATTCCGGTATTCCAATAGTCATAGGAGAAGGTTATGTAGGCTACACGCCGCTGTATGCCCAATTTGAAGAAGGCCCAGTCGGCAAATTTATCGCTGAATATGTGTTGCGAAAAGGAATGGCACTTGGGTTCTGGGGAATGACCCTCTGCTCTAACTGTGCTCCCCATCATCCATTCTGGAATGATATCGCTTGGCAGCGCAAATGGAATCAATTTATCTTGAATTCAGATTAACGAGTGAGGGGAGTGAACTCCATGAGAAACTATCGGGTTACAGTCAAAGACGATCAAAAGCATATTGTTAAAGGACATATCAAACTTGGCGGCACCAATCCCAAAGGAGAGAAAATCGGATTCACCAACTATTTTATGGAGAAGGATGGAGAGCCCTTTTTCGGTATTTGTGGTGAATTCCATTATGCCCGTTATGATGAACGCTATTGGGAAGACGAAATTATTAAAATAAAAATGGGCGGCGTAAACATCATTGCCACTTATATTTTTTGGAACCTACATGAAGAAGTTGAAGGTATTTTTGATTGGAGTGGGAACAAAAATCTTCGTCGTTTCATCGAGTTGTGCGGCAAGCATCAGGTATACTCCATGATTCGGATCGGACCCTTTGATCATGGGGAAATTCGAAACGGCGGTATGCCGGATTGGTTATTCGGTCGACCATTTGAGGTTCGTTCTAATGATGAGGGGTATCTGTTCTATACAAGAAGAATGTATAACGAAATCGGTACCCAGGTTAAAGGGTTGTTATATAAGGAGGGGGGGCCAATTATCGGCACCCAAATCGAAAATGAACATAATCATTCATCTGCCCAGTGGGCCTTGACTGTAGGAATTAATGATATGTGGTTAAACAGTGGAAGTGACGGCAACTCGCATATGTTAAAACTTAAAGAAATAGCTCTGGAAGCAGGGATTGATACTCCGATCTATACGTGCACAGGATGGGGAGGAGCGACAACTCCTGTACCTGATATGCTGCCATTATGGGGCGGGTATGCCTATTGGCCATGGATCTACTACGAAGAGGGACGGATGGAGGGGATGAACGAGCATCCTGCGACACCGGAATACATTTTCCGAGACAAGCATAATAACAAGATTCCAAAGAGCTACAATTTTGAGCCTCAATACGCGCCTGAAGACTATCCGTACGCTTGCTGTGAAATGGGTGGCGGCATGGTTCAGTTTTATAAATACCGGTTCGCATTTCCCTACCGTAGTGTTCCAGCGATGACTGTCATGAAGGTTGCAGAAGGCTGTAACCTGATCGGATACTACATGTATCATGGGGGTTCCAATCCTCGAGGTAAGGTTAACCCGTTCACAAATGATCTAGCCACTCCTAAAATATCCTATGATTTCAACGCTATGATCGGCGAATTCGGCCAAGTAAGGGAATCATACCAAAGAACAAAGCTGCAGCATTACTTTTTTTCAACGTTCCAAAAGCAATTCTCACTAACAAAGACAATTCTGCCAGGGGATACGTCCCAGATGGACCCTTATGATGTGGATACGTTACGATATGCAGTGCGATCCAGTGCCGGATCGGGTTACCTGTTTCTAAATAATTTTCAAGACCATGTCGAAAATTACGACCTGTGCGATTTTAATGTGAGTATTGAGCTACCCGAGGAAACAATTGTAATCCCTAGCCAAGGTGAACTGACGTTAGGACGTGATAGTTTTGCCATATTGCCATTTAACTTCAATTTAGATGGAATGAAGCTCAAATATGCTACGGCACAGCTGATAACAAGGATAGAAGAGGATGGAGAAGCATATTATTTTTTCTTTGTACCAGAGGGTATGAAAGGAACGTATGTAATGGAGTCAAAAGATATAATCAGTGCCACAATCGACAAAGGTTCGATAGAGCAATTAGATGGGAACACGATCATTAAGGTTGCTGAAGAGGAGGATAGTCTCATCCATCTGGTATCTGAAAGTGGTCAAAAAGTTGCCATCTACACGATGACTGATGAGCAAAGTCTTACATTTTGGAAGGTAAACATGCAAGGCCGGGACAGAGTCATTTTGACAAATGCCAATCTACTTGTATCTGAGGGCAATCTAAGGCTGGAATCAACGGACCAAGAAATGGTAACCCTGAGTGTATTCCCGGATTTTGACGCCTCATTCACATCGATTTCCGGTGGAGAACTGCTTGAAATAACAGAAAACAATGTATTCAAAACATATCGTTTAAAGGCTCCTAAGAAAGAAATTCATTTCAATTTGAAAAGGATAAATAACGATAAATTTACCCTTGATTTCGAATTAGATGCCTTTCACGGAATCAAGGAAGCTCTGCTGCGTATCCATTATACTGGAGATATCGGTTATGCTTTTATTGATGGCGAACTGATCAACGATAATTTCTGCAACCATACGACCTGGGAAATAGGTTTGAAAGCATTTGAGCATCGGCTCATCGAGCAAGGGTTGTACGTATATGTTTCTTCCATTCGAAAAGGTAAGGTTCTCAATAGCAATACGACCATGGCTGGCTGGAAAGAGACGACAAAGGAAAGTATTGTAGATATCGGTTCGGTTAGCCTTGTGCCTGTATATGAAATCAAAATCACCATATAACCCAGAAGGTTACATGGTGATTCCTTTCCAGACTAATTTCACATAAAGTAAGGGGCCAGTGAATACATGAGTATTTTTTATTTTCTTAATGTGTTTTTAGTAGATACCGGCTTTTTTCGATGTTTGTTTGATCCCGTTGCTTCCGTTAACTACAGTTTTTCCCCAATCCGTCAGATTGCCATTAGGTCCTGTTACAAGATCAAGGTAGGAAAGGTTGGAACTATTACCATACCAGGACCAGGCTAACCAGCCTACTCCTTTGGATTGGCCATATCTCATGATTTCTGTCTCGTCGACGTCTGCTCCCTGGTGGTAACCGCCAAATTCACCAATAATCAGAGGAAGTCCTTGATTCAGAACGTTATCAATATTGGTTCGAACAGTTTGAACATCTTTACCCGCGAACTCATACATATGGATGGAGAATACCGTATTCTTCAAAGAATCAGCTGCAAATACAGATTTACCAAAGTCATTGATAGACTGAGGATATTGTCCCCATCCGGCACAATCGACGATGAGCGTATTTTTGATACCTGCGTTTCTCAACTTGGGAATCGCTTGCTTGTATCCATCAGCCCAACCACTTCCATTCCAAGAACCATACCATTCGTTCGCAATGTTTACGATAACCCGGTCTTCCTTGCCGATCAGAGCATCCTTTATGCTAATCCAGTAGTTCACAGCTGCATCCAAAGACGCATAGTCGTCTTTGCCTGTAGCATCATGAACTTCAAGTACAGCAATCATTTTATGGTTGGAGACAAGAGAGATAATATTTTTCACGGAATTAATGTCATCCTTGGTGTACTGGTTTCCGTTAGAAAGGACAATTCGGACGGTATTAGCACCTGTCTGGGCAATTGCCGGGATAGCTGTATAAAGATCATTTTTGTACCATGTGTGAGCATGATTGACGCCTCTCATAACAAATGGCTTGCCTGTAGAATCATACAATTTGGTACCGCTTACATAAAATCCTGAAGCAGCTTCTACCTTGGAGAAAACTCCTCCTAAACCAATCATGATGAGCAAGCCGACCAGTCCAGACAATAATGCTTTTCTTAACAATACCTTCATTTTTATTCCTCCCTAAATATATTATTCAACTTCCTGCTATACAGAGATGAAGTAGGTATGTAAGTGTGTAAATAGCAGTAAGCTAAACACAAATTAATCGTTTTCAATTTGGAGAAAAGTTATTTTTGTTATTCTATCATTTGAGTTTTTGTTATTCAATTGATTTTTTTAGTTATTTTTTGTGTTTTCTAATCATAAACACATAGATTTATTATTTAAGTGTGATTTTCTATGGTTTGATTGTATTTATTGCTTATAATTGTTTGAAATTTAGTTTATTTTAATAAAACTAACCTAACTTTTTTGCTTTAATATATCTGATTTATGTAGATAAACCTAACGTTGTACTTGGCTAATTATCTTGAATAAAGGCGAGATCTAATCGGCCAGCAATACCTAAGCTTCACCGCGATATTAAATTATAGTATGATATTCTTGTGAAAAATTTTACCAGAGTGAATAGGGGCAAGCTGATGAGAAAACCAATCATTGCAGTCGATATGGACGATACCATCTGTCATCTCGTCAAACGAGCCATATACCATAACAATAGTGAATTTCCCACTCATACGCTTCGGTATGAAGAAATGTTAGATTGGAACACCGATCATCTACGTCATCCCAAGAGCACGCATGATGTATTTTATGGGCGACCGGGTTTGTTTGAGGAACTTGAACTGTATGACGAGTATGTTGTAGAAGAGATGGAGAAGCTTTGCAATGCTTTTGATGTCATTATTGTGACAGCGGCAGAACCCAAGACCGTCGTAGAGAAATGGAACTGGCTTCAAAGACATATGCCATTCATTCCGATTGAGAACTTTTTCCCATGTAAACGAAAGAACCTGATTAACTATGATCTCCTGATTGATGATGGTCCTCATAATTTAGTGCCTGCGCTAGAGGAGGGGAAAAAGGTGCTTTGCATTCCTCATCCATGGAATCTGAGAGTAAGAGAGCAATATGAGTTCCCCGTCATGACATCCTGGCAAGGAGCAAAAGAACGAATCGACTCCATTTTAGGAGTTCTGTATAAATAATAGAACCATTCGTAAAACAGCTGGCTCCTTTGGAACTGGCTATTTTGCTAGAAAGAATAGCACTTATGATTGAAATAAAATGGTACAATTGATATGCATTATCCATGAGGAGGGAACGTGTATGACCATGACTATGGGTCAGATTGTGAATCATCTGACCAAGGGAATAAGCATACCCAACACCACCGTAGATCTACTGGACCCAGGATATATAGATACTGAGGTGCAAGGAATTGTAACCGCTTTCTCCGCTTCGCAGTATGTGATAGAACAAGCTATTTCTCTAGGTGCAAATTTTATCATTACGCATGAAGGCATCTTTTATAGTCATCAGAGAATGCATGAATGTTTACTACATGATCCTGTTTTTTTGCAAAAATCTCGCCTCATTGCCGATGCAGGTATAGGCATTTATCGGTTTCATGACGCCATACATCGTTATCAACCGGATGGAGTGATGGTTGGGCTTCTTCAGGCGCTTAGCTGGCACAACTACATTGTGAAACAGCAGCCGACGGCCGCCATTTTGACTATTCCGGCTATGGAGGTTAAGGAGATCGCTGAATATATCAAAGCCAAACTACATATTCGTTATGTACGGGTGGCTGGCGAGGTTTCCATGCCATGTGAACGAGTGGGAATCTCAGTAGGATACAGGGGAGGTGGTGAACTAGCCATTCCATTATTTCTAAATGAAAATGTGGATTTAGTCATTGCCGGTGAGGGCCCAGAATGGGAAACACCAGAATATGTTAAAGATGCTGTCTATCAAGGGCAAAGTAAAGCACTTATCATGCTGGGACATGCTGAAAGTGAAGCACCTGGGATGAAGTATCTCGCAGATGTACTTTCCGCCCAATTTCCAATGCTCCCCGTACACTTTATAGAAGATCGCCCGGTGTATCAAATATTGTAATGAGAACACGTCTTTTGTGATGGTCATCCCGCACTGTTGTTATATCCGTTCATCCACTTTATGAAATGGAGGCAAGATGATGGGAAGCAGAGTGATTATGCCATTCAAAATAGATTGGAAATTTATAGAAGGTAATTATGCAGGTGCTGAGAAAATGGACTATAACGATGAGCATTGGCGGCTCCTTCATGTCCCTCATGATTGGAGCATTGAAAAGTCCTTTGATCCACATATGCTGTATGGTGGCAATCAAGCTTATTTGCCGAGATGGTCTGTCGGATGGTACAGAAAGCATTTTAATGTGAAGCCCTCCTCTCCAAAACAGCGTGTATACATACAATTTGATGGCATTCACAGTAACAGTGAGGTTTGGATCAATGGGCATTTTGTGGGCAAGCGACCCTATGGATATGTTAGCTTTCAATATGATTTGACTCCATATATTCGGTGGGATGAGGAGAATGTGCTTGCCGTCAAAGTGGACAATACGATTCTTTCACCTGACAGATGGTATTCGGGGGCCGGTATTTATCGTAATGTTTGGCTGATTTGTACGGATTATATTCATATAACCGAATGGGGGACTTACATTACCACACCTGAAATTTCGCCAGATGAAGCCAAGGTGACTGCCAGAATCCAGGTCACTAATCATCACGCGCATGCCGTAGAGTGTACGATTATGACTGAAATGCTGGACTCACAGGGACAGATCAAAGGAAAAGTGGAAAACCGAGTAACTCTTTTGGGCTGTGAAACGAGGGAAATAGAGCAAAAAGCGCAAGTTTTAGAGCCAGAACTATGGTCACCGGACAACCCAGTGCTCTACGAAGCCCAGACGACGATCTATTGCGACAATACAGAGGTGGATCGTTATTGTACTCCTTTTGGTATAAGAGAAGTGAAGCTGGACACTCAAAAAGGTTTATTGCTGAATGGGCACAGCTTAAAGCTAAAGGGAGTGTGCATTCACCATGATTTAAGCTGTCTGGGGGCTGCTTACCATGATACAGCCATGAAGAGAAGGCTGCAGAGGCTGAAAGAAATGGGCTGTAACTCGATTCGTTTTGCTCATAACCCGATGGCGCCCGAATTATTAGATTTATGTGATCAGATGGGGTTCTTGGTGGTTGATGAAGCTTTTGACAAATGGAAGTCTCTTTTCTATGAGCATTTATATGATGAGTGGTGGGAAAAAGATCTGGAAGCAATGTTGCTCAGAGACAGGAACCATCCCAGTGTTTTCATGTGGAGCGTTGGGAATGAAGTGGAGAATCAAGGTCAGCCATCCATGCTCAAAATGTTGGAGCAACTTGTGGGTTTCTGCCATGAAAAAGACCCGACTCGACCAGTTACATGTGCACTTGAGCCGCATAATACACCAATCAGCTTGCGTGAGGGTTCGATTGAGGCCAAAGTGGAGCATACCAAACAGCTGGCACAACGAGTGGATGTTCTGGGGGTAAACTATCAGGAGCAGTGGTATGAGCACTATAGAGCGGCCATGCCGGATACGCTTATCCTTGGAACAGAAACATTCCCATACTATCGGGGTAAGGATAACCGGGTTAAAGGTTATTTGCCTATGAATCCCTGGTTTGATGTCGCTAATCATGATTATGTGATCGGTCAATTTGTTTGGAGTGGAATTGACTATTTGGGAGAAACGAGCTATCCCTCCAAAGGGTGGTCTTCGGGTCTGATTGATACTTGCGGATTCCGCAAACCAGTATCTTATCTCCAACAAAGTTTATGGTCTGATCAGCCTATTGTGCACATAGCCGCATTTAACGAACATATGAAATCGGAATTTAATCCGACATGGACGATGCACTGGAAATCTCCGGCTATGGAAGATCACTGGACATTTCCTGAATACGGTGGAAAATTGATACGGTTGGTTACTTTCACTAATTGTGAGAGTGTGGAATTGATCGTGAATGATGAATCATACGGTGAGAGGAAGCTAGTGGATTACCCTAATCATTTAATCCTATGGGAGCTTCCCTATACACCGGGCAAAATCCGGGCTGTGGGTCGCAATGGAAACGAGAAGGTTTGTGAGCATGAACTGACCACTGCCGGGGCTCCTTATGCTCTAAAGTTGGAGGCCGATCGGACGGTTCTACCTGCTGATGGGCATGAGATATCTCATGTGGAAGTAACGGTCATAGACCCAAACGGGATCATCGTACCTAACCAGGATTTTGATGTAATCTTTAAACTGCAGGGAGATGGTCGTATCCTTGGAATAGACAATGGTGATCTCACCAGCGATGAATCCTTCAAGGGGAATGAGAGACGAACACACAGGGGAAGGTGTCTCGTTGTTATACAATCCGGTTATGTGGCTGGTGAGTTGTTGCTTCAGGCGTCAGCAGATGGAGGGTTGCTGGGAGAAACCAGACTGAAAATAGAAGAAGAGCACAAATGATAATTCAAGGCTGATTCAGTATAGAGCTTGTATGGTTTAACTAATAAGGTCTGAACAGGTGGTGAATGCTTATGCCCTACCTGCTCAGGCCCTTTTTAATATGTTTACAACTGACGGTCAATAGCGATCTATGACTATAATTCTCTTTTTGACAAATAGTTTGGATACGAATAGAATGACTAATTATAATATAACTTATTAAAAGGTTAATAAAAAGTGGTGATAAGGAGATAAGTGAATGCCAGTAGAACCATCCATGAATCCTCGGGTAATTCGTAATATTTTATTTTTGTTATTCGCTTTACCAGGTGTAGCTTTTGCTTCCTGGGTGTCTCGAACGCCTATTATACGGGATATTTTACATGTCTCGACTGCCGAAATGGGAATTATAATTTTTGGATTAGCCGCAGGTTCTTTAGTGGGACTACTTAGTGCAGGCAATATGATTTCTCGTATAGGTGGACGGGCGGTCATTTTGGTAAGTGCGATTTTGATTGTGATCGGTTTTGTCATTGTAGGGTTGGGAACTGCATTTTCGCTCACGAGCATCGTGTTTGCTGGTTTGGTCATCTTTGGAGGTGGCTATGGGACAGCAGAAGTAGCTCTTAATGTCGAAGGTTCTGCGGTAGAAAATCAATTGCAAAAAACGCTTTTGCCCGCTTTTCACGGTTCATTTAGTATGGGTACACTTGTAGGTGCGATCATTGGCTCTGGAGCAGCGGCGCTACATATACCTGTTGTGGTCCATTTTGGAGCTATGGCTATCATGATTGCAGCGGTAACCTTCTATTTTTATCGTTTTCTGCCCCGCGATACAGGTATAGAGAAAGAAGTTCCTACTCAAAAGGTCGGATCTAATCTCAAGGCGCAGCTTGCTGTATGGAAAGAAAGACGGATTTTACTAATCGGTATCATCGTGTTAGGTATGGCGTTTGCAGAAGGGTCTGCGAATGACTGGCTGCCGCTAACGATGGTAGATGGTTATGGCGTGGATTCTTTAACAGGTTCCTATATGTATGGACTATTTGTGGCAGCGATGACCATTGGACGTTTTACTGGCGGATTCATACTGGATAAATACGGCCGTGTCCCTGTGTTGAAAGGGAGTGCTGTCCTGGCTGCTATCGGTATCATTCTAGTGATCTGGGGACAGCATTACCTCATGGCCGGACTGGGCGTCGTATTATGGGGGTTTGGAGCCTCACTTGGTTTTCCTGTGGGCTTATCTGCTGCCGGAGACGATCCTCGTGGTGCAGCTATCCGGGTTGGAGCCGTAGCCACGATCGGTTACATTGCCTTTTTAGTAGGCCCTCCAAGCTTAGGGTTTTTAGGTGAACATGTTGGACTTCTACATGCCTTGATTGTAGTGCTTGTTGGCGTTATTGTTGCTGGCTTGATATCGGGCGCAGCCCAACCTATTGGGATGAAAGAAAAAAATCAGATTAAAATATAAAGGGGATTGTCCCATGACTATGAAAACGGAAAAACAAAAGATGATGAATGGAGAACTTTATGTAGCTGCTGATCCTCAATTAACAAATGAAAGAGAGTATGCGAGAAGATGTGTACGTCTCTTTAATCAGACGGCAGAGACGGATCGTGAGTACCGTGAAAAGTTACTTAAGGAGCTTTTCGGATCAACTGGTGAAAATATAGGTATGGAACCCAACATACGCTGTGACTACGGATACAATATCCATGTTGGGGAAAATTTCTACGCCAACTTTGACTGTACCATTTTGGATGTTTGCGAAGTGCGCATTGGAGATAATTGTTTCATGGCTCCAGGAGTCCATATTTACACAGCGACTCATCCCATAGATCCGTTTGAACGAATCGCTGGCCCAGAGTATGGGAAACCTGTAACGATTGGCAACAATGTATGGATCGGCGGTAGAGCAGTTATTAATCCCGGTGTTACGATAGGTAATAATGTCGTAGTAGCATCAGGAGCAGTAGTAACCAAGGATGTTCCAGATCATGTGGTTGTAGCTGGAAATCCAGCACGAGTGATAAAGCAAATTAAAATCTCCTAAACAGCATACAGGCAAATCATTTAATATTTGTACCGATGATCCTATTAAAAGCGCTCCTTATTTTAATAGGATCATTTAATTTAAAGACTTGTATACTTATGGTCTTCAAGATTGAACTATACAGAGTAATAAATAATCATATTCACCCGAACCAGGGTTTCTCCTAGATTATAGTAAATGTGTGGGCGGTCTGCTTTAAAGCGGATCGAATCTCCAGCTTTAACCGTGTATATTTCCTCACTGACTTTTACCACCATCTCACCCTCAAATACCGTAATAAATTCTTCTGTACCTTCACGATGCGGCGCTGAACTCAGTTCTCCGCCTGCTTCAATCTCTACGGTGTAGACCTCAAAATTTCTACTGCCTTCATAGGGGAAAAACGGATACAACCGATATTGATTATTTTCTTCAAGCACTTGTACTTTGCTTTTAGGAACGACTACTGCATCTGAAGGTGGTTCATTAATCAGAGCAGTGAAAGAGATTTTCAAGCCGTTCGCAATTTTCCATACGGTTGTAATCGAGGGATTAGATTCTCCGCGCTCAATCTGACCGAGCATCGTTTTACTGATCCCCGTCAGATCAGCTAATTTATCTAAACTTAATTTTCTTTCATTTCTTAGATGTTTCAAATTTTTACTTAAAATCAGATTAATATTCTCCATAATTCTTCGCTCCTATTGTGCTTTATAAAGAACATATTGTACAATCATAAAGTACAAATGTACGTCTCAACGTACATTTCATTCAATTATAACATACGGGAGTTGATTGTTGCATGCCGTTTATTCCGTTCCTTTCTTATGCACTTGTTAGCAGCTTTACGCCAGGTCCCAACAATATTATGTCTTTAGACAGTGCCAGGCGGTTGGGTTTGAAAAAAGCATTCCCATTCTTGCTGGGAGTAACAGCAGGTTGTTTCGCCATTATGCTGTTAGCCTGCTATTTTAATCTTGCTTTGTATCATTTTTTGCCACGGGTTAAGATCTGGATGAATGTTCTCGGCAGTCTGTATATGCTTTATCTGGCGGTGAAAATTGCAAAGAGCAAATCCTCTACGGAGGATAATGATCACAATGAGGGATATTCCTTCAAATCAGGACTGTTGCTACAATTTATCAATTTAAAAATCATTTTGTATGGTATTACGGTCATTTCAACGTTTGTAATGCCTTATGATGTATCGTATATAGAGCTTATTACGATTTCATTACTCCTGACTTGTATTGGTTTTGTAGCTGTAGTGAGCTGGGCGATTTTTGGCGCAGTGTTTCAACGTTTCTTGAATAAGCATGAGCGTTCCTTCAATATCATAATGTCCTTATTGCTCCTTTATAGTGCACTATCGATATGGATGTAAATGAGTACCTTATTCATCATAGAAAAGAAAGGTTCCTGACTATAGGCAGGAGCCTTTTTTCGTGTGAATTGAGCTTATTCTACGAGTCATAACATACAATCGGACAGAATGGATGAGTCTCCTGATCATTTAGCTGCAAAACGGGTATTACCTTAATAGATAAAGCTGTTGACAACTTGTATATACATGACTTAATCTTGTATATACAAGATGTTGAAAGCGTTATATTATTTTTTACGCTACTTCATTTCGCAAGAAAGGAATGAGCATGAATGGAAGCAATGAACAAGACTTTAATTCCTCAAGATAAGGACTGGTGGCGCAAATCAGTGGTCTATCAGGTTTATCCCAAAAGTTTTAACGATACAACGGGCAAAGGAACCGGTGATATAAGAGGACTGACGCAAAAGCTGGATTATTTAAAAAAACTGGGTGTGGATATTGTCTGGTTGCAGCCTGTATATGTCTCACCACAACGTGATAACGGGTATGATGTAGCCGATTATTGCCAGATTAATCCCGATTATGGAACAATGCAGGATTTTGAAGAATTGAGCGAGGGAATCCGGGCGCGTGGGATGTACCTAATGATCGACATCGTGGTTAACCATTCTTCCACAGAACATGCCTGGTTCCAGGAGGCACGGCTTTCTAAGGATAGTGAGTATAGGGACTACTATATCTGGCGTGATCCAGCACCCGATGGTGGACCTCCAAACAATTGGGTTTCCAAATTTGGTGGACCAGCTTGGCAATATGACGAGGCAACAGGCCAATATTTCCTGACACTGTTTGATAAGACTCAGGCGGATCTAAACTGGGAAAATCCCAAAGTCCGTCAAGAAGCTGTCAATCTGCTGGAATTTTGGGCTGAGAAGGGAGTCAGTGGTTTCCGACTGGATGTCATTAATTTGATTTCCAAGGATCAGCAATTCTCGGACGATGATAGAAGCACGGCTCCTGGCGACGGACGTAAGTATTATACGGACGGTCCACATGTGCATGAATACATCCATGAGTTACATGAGAAAGTATTTGCCAAACAGAATAGCGTCACTGTGGGTGAGATGTCCTCCACCTCACTGGATCACTGTATCCGTTATTCCAATCCAGAGAGAAAAGAATTGTCCATGACCTTTAATTTTCATCATTTGAAGGTGGATTATCCAAATGGACAAAAGTGGGAATTGATGCCATATGATTTTGAAATGCTGAAAAAGCTATTCTCGGATTGGCAAACGGGCATGCAACAGGGCGGTGGCTGGAGTGCATTGTTTTTTAATAATCATGATCAGCCAAGGGCAATCTCTCGCTTTTTGGATGATGGCGAATATCATGCGGAAAGCGCCAAGCTGCTGGCAACCACGCTACATGGTCTTCAAGGAACGCCTTATATATTTCAGGGTGAAGAGATTGGGATGGCCAACCCGCAGTGGGCAGACATTGAAGAGTTTCGGGATGTTGAATCTCTGAATATGTATCGTATCTTACAGGAGCAAGGCAAAAGTGCAGAAGAAGCATTGAATATCATTCGAGAGCGGTCTCGTGATAATTCGAGAACACCGATGCAGTGGGATGGCACTCGCAATGCGGGCTTCACTTCAGGTACTCCCTGGATTAAGGTAGATGAACGATATCCACAGATTAATGTTCAGGCTCAGTTAGAGGACCCGAACTCTATCTATCACCATTACCGTAAGCTAATTCATCTGCGTAAGACGGTGCAAGTCATTACCGATGGGAATTATCTACGCCTGGACGAAGCTCATCCTCAGGTCTATGCCTATCAACGCAGCAATGAAGAGGAGACTTTGATCGTCATCTCCAATTTTAGCGGACAGGATACGCAATTCCGTATACCGGATTCATTTTATTCATGTTTAGAAAATCAAGCGTTGGATGCGGCTGAGTTCTTAATTGGTAATACTCAGCACGCCCCGGAGCTAAAACAAGTGATCTCTTTGACCCCATATGCTTCATATATGTGGATTGTTTGTAGACTTAGTGAATAGTATGGAGACATCTAGTAGCACCCCGGGCACGGGCACGTTATCTTTGATAACCGGGGTTGCTGCTTTAAAATGAGCGAACGTTAAGGGAGTGGGCTAAATGGCGATTGAAAGATCACAGGTAGAAGACATTATAAAAGCCGTTGGTGGCAAAGACAACATAGAGGCCTCTACGCATTGCGTAACTCGTCTGCGATTTGCCCTTTATGATGATAAGCTGGTAGACAAAGATGCACTCGAACAAAATGATCTGGTCAAAGGCCAATTTTCTTCACAAGGACAGTATCAGGTCGTAATTGGCCCAGGTCTGGTGGATAAGGTATATGACGAAATGATCTCCATTACAGGAGGTAGTCGGGCTTCTAAAGACGATGTCAAAAATGCGGCAAGCAAAAAACAAAATCCAATTCAGCGTGCCATCAAGACGCTGGCAGATATTTTTATCCCTATCTTGCCCGCAATCGTGACTGCAGGCTTATTGCTTGGAATAAATAATATTTTGACTGGTAAGGGAATCTTCTTCGAAGGAATGGCTTTGGTTCAGGTCTATCCTCAATGGACCGACTTTGCTGCTATCATTAACACCATTGCCAGCACCGCATTTACATTTCTACCTGCCTTAATTGGATGGTCGGCCGTTGTCAGGTTTGGCGGCAGTCCTTTACTCGGGATCGTACTGGGTCTGATTCTGGTTCATCCGGATCTGCTAAGTGCATACGGTTATGCGGATGCGGTTACAAAGGGCACCGTTCCGGTTTGGAATTTGTTTGGGTGGGAAGTGAACAAGATTGGTTATCAAGGACAGGTTTTACCCGTTTTAGTATCCGCTTACGTGCTCGCCCACATTGAGAAATTCCTAAATAAGAAGATAGCGGATTCATTTAAGCTGTTACTCGTAGCACCGATTACATTATTAATAACGGGATTTCTGGCTTTTACAGTGATCGGTCCGGTTACTTTTATGATTGGTAATGCCATTACGTCTGGTCTTGTATACGTTTTCGATTTGGCTCCTGCGCTGGGAGGCCTGATTTATGGAGGCTTGTACTCCTTGCTCGTGATTACGGGAATGCACCATACTTTCCTGGCGGTGGACGTGCAATTAATTGGTACGCAGGGTGGAACATTCCTTTGGCCGATGCTGGCGCTGTCCAATATCGCTCAGGGTGCCGGAGCACTGGCAATGATGCTGGTATTGAAGGAGCAAAAGGGAAAAGGATTGGCTCTTACCTCTTCAGTGTCTGCATTTCTGGGTGTAACCGAGCCTGCCATATTCGGAGTGAATATCCGATATAAATATCCGTTTGTATTCGCAATGATCGGTTCCGGTATTGCAGGTATATTGCTCACCGTAAATCATGTGATGGCTTCTTCCATTGGTGTGGGCGGGATTCCAGGCTTCTTGTCTATTTTCCCAAACAACTGGGGTGTATTCTTCATCGGGATGGCGATCGTGTTAATTGTGCCGTTTGCTTTAACTTTAATGTATGGCAAGTTGTTAACTAAGCGCCGTCAGGCTGCACCAGCCAATGATTCCGTAAGGAAAGACTCGCTTCCGCAAAATACCGCACTAGATGTGCTTGAAGTGAGGACTCCCGTACGAGGACGTGTTGTACCGTTAGAACAAGTTCCTGACCCGGCTTTTGCCGAACGGCAGATGGGTCAAGGTATAGCAGTGGAACCGAAGGATGGCAAAATTCTTGCCCCTTTCAGTGGGCAAGTCATTCACATCATGGTGAAAAGCAAGCATGCCTTGATCTTAGAGCATCCGACAGGTGTACAGATTCTGGTACATGTGGGAATTAACACGGTGTCCCTGAAGGGTGAGGGATTCACCATGCATGTGGAGACCAATCAAACCGTGGAGCAAGGGCAACTATTGATGGAATTTGACCGTGATCTGATTCAGAAATCCGGATATCCCGTCATTACACCAGTCATTGTCCCGGATGGTCAGAGTATGATTGAATCGGTTGAGGAACTGCCGGGTGAGGCAGACGATTTGCAGTATACCTTAATGAGAATTCATTTGAATTCTTCATCAGACAATACCAATTAAGTCAGATTCATCGTACAGCCTATTTTAGTGAATAGGAAGTGAAAGGATGCTACAATGAACGTGGTGATGAAAATTGACAAAGAATATATTTTTGCAAATTTATCAGGAGTACTCGGGACGAATCCAGACAGGCGAATTGGCTCCAGGCACGAAAATGCCATCTGAAAATGAACTGGCCCGAGAGTATAACACTTCTCGCGAAACCGTACGTAAGGCACTTCACTTGCTTGCACAAAATGGGTATATCCATAAAATAAAAGCTAAAGGATCTTTTGTTCTGGATATTGGACGGATGGATTTCCCTATAGGAGGCTTGGTCAGTTTCAAGGAAATGTCTGAACGGATTGGGCGTACATCACGAACAATTGTACATGAAAATCATTTAATTCCAGTTCCAGATGACATAGCTAATCATCTTGAGATTAACAAAGACAAGTATTTGGTCTGGAAAGTTATTCGTGCGCGTGAGATTGAGGGTGAATGCGTCATACTGGATAAAGATTACTTTCGATCAGACATTGTACCTGTGCTTACCGAGGAAATTAGTCGTGGGTCCATCTACGAATATTTGGAGGGAGAACTCCATCTTCAAATCAGTTATGCCAAAAAAGTGGTTTCCGTAGAAAATGCAGATGAAGAAGATCATAGGCTGATGGACCTTCAGAACTACACTCATGTGGTCGTAGTACGTAACTATGTTTATCTGGAGGACACCACCTTGTTCCAGTATACCGAGTCAAGGCATCGGTTGGACAAATTCCAATTTGTCGACTTTGCCAGACGTTCCCACGGTGAAGAGAAAAGAACTGATTTTTTTAAATAACGATCAATAAAACAGTTAAGAAACCCCGTCTTTTGAAGACGAGGGTTTCTTTTTTACCTTGGATGCAGCTGCTGAGCAGCTTGTATACTGGCATTTGAGGGATTTGAATTTGCGTTTTATCCAAAAGCTGTTTATAGAATATTAAAAGGTTATATACTGTTTAGAATACAATTCCATGATCAGTGCAATGGGAATGAGGTGTATGTTATTTATGTATAGAGTGGCTATCTGCGATGATGAGCACAAGCACAGAGAACTTGTTAAAAATATGCTGATTACTTTGTCGTTAAAGACCAATATAGAATTTAAAGTTGAATTATTCGACTCAGGAGAACAGCTGGTATCTCATTATCAAAACCATGAATCTCCATTCCATATCTTAATATTGGATGTTGAAATGAATGGCATAAACGGAATTCAAACCGCCCAAAAAATAAGGAATTTAAATCACCTGGATGAACAGATTGTTTTTTTAACGAGCTACCCTGAATATATGGTGGAAAGTTTTGACGTAGTTACATTTCAATATTTAATAAAACCGATTGCTCCCCATATCTTTGAGGAAAAAATGATAAAGCTGTGTAAATACTTTCAATCTCTCGATAAAAAATTCGTTATTATCAAGTCAGCTTATGAGGAAGTGCTTTTAAAATATGATGATATCATTAGTATTGAAGTGGTCAAAAGCTTAACCATAAAAAACAAACTGCATTTTGTAACCTCTACTCAAACCTATGATAGCAAAGGGATTCTTTCGGACTATGCTTCAGCATTAAAAGAACATAATTTTCTACAAATTCATCGTTCGATTATTATAAACTTAATTCATGTGAAAAAATTTGCTGGCGGTGATGTTTTGATGTCAAATGATGTGAAGTTACCTATTGGGCGTTCTAAAATAAAAGAAGTTAAAGATCTATATACCAAATTTATGATCATGAAGATGCATTAATATGATGGAATATAGCTACCTGCTTCTTAACCTATGTGTTGTACTGGTGATGTGCTTTCAAGTGAATTTTTACTTTAACTCGGTTTTGGATAAGTCCAATCGAAAGCCAAATAGATTCATATATTTCATTATTTTCGGGTTGCTGAACATCTTATATTTAAGTGTTTATCTGTCTCCTACGCTATCCTCGATTTTGGCATTACTTGTCATATTTAGTTTAGCGCAATCTTATACAGTGGAAATAAAGACAAAGATCATTTTTTCTATCCTTTATGCTGTATTGATAACCATCGTTAATTTTATATCTCTTTATATTTTATATGCTGTATGCTCCGTTAAAATTAGCAACTTTAGCCATTTGGGTGGGCAAGATCACTTGATATCCTCTAAGGTTATGTTACTCAGCTGCATTATCATGTTTGCTGTCATTCAGATTATACGGCTATTTGCCAAACGCAGAACCTTCCCTTTGCAGCATCGTTACTATATTTTATTTTTAATCGTTCCCATCATAAGTTTATACCAGGTCAATGTTTTATCTGTTTATAGTGAAAAGAATATGTATTATTTTGGTTCTATTATTAGCTTTATTTTTTTAAATGTTTTTATCATATATATTTTCGATAATATCATTGAAAAATTTCAATTAATGCATGAAAATGCTCAATTACAACATCAGATGGACTACCAAGATGCTAACTACGAAAAAACGGTTTACAGCTTCAAAAATATGAAAAGAATCATTCATGATACACACCAACAGTTTTTGTATATTGAAGAATGTATCAAGAGAAATGAATTGGCTGAGGCGAGTGAACATATTAAGGTTACATTAAATAAAATCGAAGGAGCCTATCAAAGGGTTAATACCGGTAATCTGGTTATAGATGCTCTTGTCACAAATAGTCTTAATATTGCTCAGGCCAATGGCATCAAGGTAGATACTCAGCTTAACTTGTATTCACAAAAAGTAAATATTGAACGTTATGACTTGTGTGTCGCTCTGGGCAATATGCTGGATAATGCCATAGAAGCATCTAAAAAGGTCAAGATTGCGGATGATAGGTACATTCTTATTAAAATACATTCCAATGAGTCCGCGCTTTTCATTCACATCCTGAATCATGTGGAGAATGAAGTGGCTCATTTGCATAGTCAAAAATCAAACCCGGATGTACATGGCATTGGCTTGACCAATATATCCAGAATATGTGACAAATACGGTGGGAATATGACCATTGAAACAAAAAATAAAGTATTCGATAATATGGCTTTATTGCCATTTTATAAGGACAATTCTTAGACATCTTGCTGTTTAGGGATTGTTTTTTTCGTTTCAGGGTGACTTTTTTATATAGAATCCTCGTTCATAGTATGATCAGTCCAGTAATAATCTGGGAACCCATAAGAGGAGGAAATATGGAATGAAGAAAATAATAGCTGTGTTCATTTCGGCTATGCTTTTTGTACTGCCGATGACGAATGCTTTTGCTCAAGACAATCCTGAACCCATTAAGGAAAAGGCTCGCAATCTGGCCTCGGAGCTGGTATCCAAATACGGTGCTAGCGGTGTGCAGTATGCCATTAGGGACCATGGAAACATCGTATTATCGGATAGCGTGGGTGTAAAGAATAAAGCAACCAACGAGCCAATCACCAAGGATACGATGTTCGGTATAGGCTCTACAAGCAAAATGTATGTATCTGCTGCAACGATGATGCTGGTGGATACCCATAAGGTAGATATTGATCAGCCGCTAACAACATACATTAAGGACTTTACAATGGCTGATGAAAGATACAAACAAATTACACCGCGTATGCTGTTAAATCATTCGTTGGGTCTTTACGGTGCCCACTATAAAAATAGTATGTTATTTAATGACAATGATACAGAAAATCATGATGAGCTATTGCTGAGATTACGATCAGAGACTTTAAAATCCAACCCCGGTGAATATTCTGTATATAGTAATGATAGTTTTCAATTGCTTGAAATATTGGTTGAACGGGTGAGTGGTCTAAGTTATACCGAATTTCTGGCAAAGCATATTAGTGCCCCTTTGGGTTTGAACTCTACGAAAACACCACTCGATCAGTTTGACAGACAAAAGCTGTCCAAAACTTATTTTCCTGCGATTGAGGGGGCCTTACCCGTTGAAAATGCCAATGTCATCGGGACAGGGGGCTTATACTCTACCGCAGAAGAGGTGGCTATGTTTTCAGAAGTATTAATGGGGAACAGACCCGATATTTTATCTGCACAATCGGCGAAGTCCATGCAAAGTCATGAATATCGAAAAGGAATATGGGTACCTGAAGAGACAAACAGCTTTAATTATGGGCTTGGCTGGGATGCGGTTCAGTTGGCACCGTTTAGTGATTACGGAATAACTGCGCTATCCAAGGGTGGGGATACTGTTTTGTATCACTCTACTTTGATCACCATACCAGAGCATCAAATTTCTATGGCTGTGCTTTCATCTGGAGGGTCTTCCATCTTAGATAGTATTTTTGCTTCTAACGTTTTATTGGAAGTTTTAAAAGATAAGGGCATCATTAAAGACATCATACCGGATAAAACATTTGAGGCTCCTGTAAAAGTGGAAATGCCATCTGATTTACTTTCTTATTCGGGATTATACGGTTCTGTGGGTACAACCATCAATGTAGAGATTAAAAACGGTGAGTTTGATTTACCTGCTTTTTTGGATGGATTCGTCCCGGCGCAAAAATATGTGTATACAGGTGATGGACAATTCAAAAGCAGTGATGGCAGTGTAGCCGTAAGCTTTGACAAACAAAAAAACGGGAAAACGTATATTAAGGCTAACATTTATTTAAACTTTCCGGGATTAGGCCAAATGGTTATGGTGATTTATGAATATCAAAAGCTTGATGCCAATCCTCTAAATACTACAGTTAAAAAGGCATGGGAAAATAGAAACGGGAAAAATTATTATGCTTTGGATGAAAAGATATCTTCCATATTTTATCTGGCCCCCTCATTTATAACAAAAAAAATATCCGTTGATCATGATGGATACGCAAGTGGTACTAAAATTGTGGATGAGAATAAAGCAGTAAATGCCGTTGAGATTCCTGTTATGAGTGGAAGAGATGCATTTGATCTGAATTTTTATACCAAGGATGGTTCGGAGTATTTAACCATAGATGGACAATCCTATATCAGTGAAGATGCTGTTAAACCTATCTTGGGAGGAAAATCAGTGTACACCATACCATCTAATGGCCAAGCCACATGGTATAAAATAGATAAAAACTCAGCCAATAAAACGATGACCGTTGATTTTCCAAAAAGCGGAGGCTTCGCTGTCTATGATGAAAACGGAGCGGTTGTACAATTTTCAACTGCTAGCAATAACAATTCGGTTGTACTGCCCAAAGGTGGCTTGATCGTTTTAGGTGGCCATGCAGGGGATGTATTTAAAATCAATTTGAATTAAGCGTGTAGCCGCTTCTGGAAATTCAGGAGCGACCGTTGCAGTGTTGGATGGTTATGAAGACAACCGCGAATCTTAAGTCGAATTGGCTTTTATATAAGGCCAATTCGACTCTTTCATTCGGCAGATGAGCCTAAATCCGTAATAGATAATTTTATATCGAAGGTTACGGGTATTTTGCTGAATTTGTAATCCCAATCATCCTTTACTTTTTTCCACACTTGAGGCTGCTCAATATTTAAACGTTCACCAAAACTGGCGACATCGACTTTATATTCTGATTGTAATTTGTGCATAAGAGACTTAATCCTTCTAGTCACTTCTTTTTCAAATTCTTTCTCAGCCTCTTTCATGTTTCGTGTCTCTGTCGGGTTCACTTTCTCATCCCAGTTTTCGATTAAACGTCCTTTGGATTCAATTTTTACGTGAAACGAGATATCGTTACCCTCGGTCACCTTAGCTGTTATTTTGCTTTTTACCGATTTGATCTCATAAGTTATAGCTTCATTCCGCTTGTCATACGTTTTGACAGCTCCGCCCTCAACATCACCTTTAATCCATGCAATGCTCTCTACGTCTTGTTGTCCCAAACTACCGATCCAGTGACCGGTGTCTCCTTTAATAACACCAGCACCCGAAAATTCTAATTCCCCATCGGATTCAGAAATGTTTTGCAATATATAGCTTTTTTTGGAGTGCATCAACCCATCCAATTCAGACAAATTGACTCCCCTCATCACCTTGCTGGTTCTGAAATGATTACGAAGCATATACAGAATATGAATGGATGGGACCTCGTCCTTATATTTGGTAACTAAGGTATCAGCTGCACGTTCCTTACTTAAGAAAACAAAACAACTCGGACGAATATCATTATCACGAAGCACAAAATCCATCAATTGCTGCATCGTCTGTTGTTCTGCCAATTTGGTGGAAACCACCATGACCTTTAGATGGTGACCAATAATCGGGCGATCCAGACGGAGGGATAATTGCCGGAAGATTTCAAGTAAAGAATCCCCGGTGGCAGCTATATTAATATAGTTTGGCCCTTGTCCACCACCTTGTTTTGCCGTGTTTCCAAAAGTCTTTTTGGGGACGATTTGCACAGTGGCAGTAATTTTATTTTTCTTGAAGTAACGGCTGCCTTCCTTTTCCAGGTCCTTTTCCACTGTGCTGGGCTCACCCTTATCCAGAGCCAGTCCTGTATACATGCTTAGTTCTTCTATTTCTCTGCTGCTCCAGCAACCGGCTTGAGTTACCAGGAGAATGAAGGCAAGCAGCAAAGATAGGATTTGTTGCCTATACATTTTGCTTCATTCCCTTCTTCCTGATCATGAAAACGATGGAGAGAAGTACCGGGACCAGAAAAAATAAAATGATTCCCATGTATCCGATCGCATCGCCTAGGCTAAACACTTCCATCATACGAACAGGAGTCATTGTGGAGATAAAGATAATTGGGATTAAGCCGAAAATCGCATAACGATATTTAAGGCCAAATACCTGTGAGACACCTAAGGATGCATTGAAGAAAAAACTGCAGAAATTACAAAACATTTGCATCATCCAGATTACCAGCAACGGAAACTCAAGACGTTCAAAAAGAAATCCGGAGATTTCAAAGCTGCGCATTAAATTAATGGTGGGCCAGGTACTTGTCATAGTAGAGTCCACCGATAACCCGCCAACTACCATAACTACGGTCAAAAAGTATAATACCCAAGGGATGCTGATTCCCACTACCATGGCCTTTATGGCTTTTTCAGGGTATTGTAAGAAAGCGACCAGTGTCATGATGACTTCACATCCAGTGAAAACAAGGACAGTCGACTTTAGCCCCTTAACTACTGGAAGAATACCGCTACTCAATACAGGACGAAGATGGTCAATTTCAAAGATCCTTAGGCTAAGGACAAAACAGATGAGTAAAAAGAAGAGACTGATCGGGAGTACAATCTGGTATAACCGCGCAATGGGATTAATACCTCCAAAAACCAGATAACTTCCCACCCAGATGAATGGAATCACAATCGCCCATATGGGTGTCCCTTCAAGCAAAAAATAAATCGTCACTTCAGCTAAAACACGAATCTCAAAGCCAGCGATGATGATAAAGTATATGATTAATAATAGACTTAAAAATCCTCCTGGAATGATACCGACGATTCTCCTGGAGTATTGATACACAGTGTTTCCGGGAAATTGTTGGCTTAATTTTACCATGAGCAACACCACTAATATGACAATACATCCGCCAAGCAGGACAGAGAGCCATGCATCCGGAGTCTTTACCGTTTCAGTTACACCTCTCGGCAGTGTCAAAATCCCTGCGCCTAATACCGTATTGGTCAGGAATACTGCCGCCTGTTTGGATGTAATCTTATCATCAGAACGTCTAAACACAATCCTTCCTCCTTTCTCCGGGTGCTATGATTTGCGCTTGCTTTGCTGAGTTTTCATCATAACGGGTCTTCGTTTCATCAGAGATATAGGGGCTCGAATGTACACATCCTTCCAGTCGCTTGGACGCATAGGGGAGAAGGGAGTCACATACGGTACGCCAAAGCTTTTTAATTTCGTCAGATGGATACAAATTAACAGAAAGAACAATACGGTTCCAAACATGCCCAGGATTGCTGCAAATAGCATGCCGACGAAACGCAAAAGACGCAAGGTAATGCCCGCACTATATGTCGGTATCGAAAACGAAGAGATGGCAGTAACCGAAACCACAATCACCAGGAACGGGCTAACAATGCCCGCATTGACAGCAGCATCGCCGATGACTAAGCCTCCCACAATGCCCATGGCAGGACCGATAGGTTTGGGCAATCGTATGCCGGCTTCCCGCAGGATTTCGATAGAGATTTCCAGAATCATAACTTCTATGACAGATGGAAAAGGAACGCCTTGACGGGTCTCGATGATGCTAATAATCAGCTTGGTTGGAATCAAACCGGGATGAAACGATATGAAAGAGATATATAAAGCAGGACCCATAAGCGCTATAAAAGCTCCGCAAAATCGTAACACGCGTAAAAGTGTCCCTGGAATCCAGCGCTCATAATAGTCCTCGGGAGATTGGAGTAGCATACTGAAGGTCACCGGAACAATAAGTGCAAAGGGAGTACCATCCAGCAGAATCGCTACTCTTCCTTCCAACAAAGCACTTATGACACGGTCGGGGCGCTCAGTGTTGTGAGCCTGCTGGAACGGACTTAAATAATTGTCTTCAATAAGTTGCTCCACATAACCGGATTCAGCTAAAAAGTCCATGTCTATTTTTGAAATTCTGCTGTTTACTTCTTCGAGGAGATCCGGATTCACAATATCCTTGATGTACGCGACAACCAGATCTTTTTTGATTCGGCTTCCCACTTGGAATTTCTTCATTTCCAGACTTTTGTTTATGCCTTGGCGTCGAAGCATCGAAGTATTTTCACTTAATACCTCCGTAAAACCGATCCTGGGACCCCGAAGTAATGCTTCAGAGGTTGGTTCATTGACGGAGCGAATGGCGCCATTAGGCGAGCCTACCAGCAGTGCTCCCTTCATTCCTTCAATTAATAAGGCAGTATGCCCTAAAAGTATAGACTCCTGCAGGTCCTCCATATCAGCAACTTCACTAATTTGCGTAAGCGGCATCAAGCTTTCTTTTATAAAAGAGCTATTTATACTTTCCTGCTGTTCCTGTGGGGCCTGCTGGCCGTCAAACATCAAGACCTCCAATACCTGCTTGCTCATTAGCTTTTCATCCTGCATACCATCTATGAAGACTAAAACGGACCGTGCATGATATTTCTTTACTACAAACTCACGAAAATGCACATCACTATTTTCGCCTATAGCTTCTTGGATCGACTTTAAGTCGGAATCATAATTCCCTGTAATTTTGGAGCTTGGTTCATGCTGCTGATCAGCGTGGCCTTCGTTATGTTCGTCGGAAAGAGAACGACCAGAAGAATGCTTGGATTTCGCTCCCTTACTGCCAACAAACGAATAAATCGAGGTGTTTATATAATAAATCCCTAAAGGAATAATCAACGCGAGGCCTGCTTGAAAGAGTGTACTCCAGCTTGGAATATAAGAAATTATTTTAGACCACATGATGATCACCTCCATACGATTAATTCATTTTTCCTTAAGATACAAGTTGTTCCTAAAGTATTCCTTATAAAGGTTGTATTTACTCATTAAATGGTATGTTGACTTGTGGTCTCTTCGTATTTTGGCGGAAAACTCTTTCTATGCTAGTGTGTCAGTTGACACCCATATTAGGATTATGTTAATCTCCAATCAGGAAAACGTTTACTCAATATAATTATTTGAGGGAAATAATATGAAAAAAAATCAAGTGTCCATAAAGGATATTGCCAGGTTAAGTGGAGTTTCTGTAGCTACGGTTTCCCGTGTGATTAACGAGAATGGTCGCTTCTCTGAGGAAACACGGCAGAAGGTTGTTGAAGTAATCCAAAAGTACCAATATGAGACTAACAGCATCGCCAAAAGCCTGCGGATGAGTAAATCACAGACGATTGGCGTTTTGGTGCCGGATATTAATAATGAATTTTTTTCAGTCATTGTACAAAAAGTGGAAAGCTTCTTTTTTAAACAAGGATATTCTACCATTATATGTAATACTGCTAAAGATGCGGAGAAGGAACGAGAATATTTGAAAACTTTGGATGGAAAAATGGTAGATGGTCTGATCTGCATTTCGGGTCAGGAGGAGCTTTCTGCGGAATTGCTTAAACGTCCCATTCCAATTGTATGTATTGACCGACGACCAAAGATTAATACGAACGTAGCTTTTATTGAGTCCAATCATTATGAGGGTGGATTTTTGGCGACAGAGGAGCTGATTAACAAAGGCTGCAAGGAAATTTTGCTGTTGACCAAGCAAAACAATCTATCCTCTGTTAATGAGCGTCTTTACGGGTATAAAGATGCTCTGCAAAAGCATGGACTGCATCCATCCGAGGACCGCTTGGTTGCAGTTCGCAATGATGGGCCTACTCTGGAGACCGCACAGGCTGCTATTAAACATGTCTTGGAAAAAGGACTGCGGTTTGACGGTATTTTTGCAACTAATGACTGGTTGGCTTTGGGCGGATTACTGGCGTTACAGAAATTCGGAGTACAGGTCCCCGGTGAAGTCAAGATAGTGGGTTTTGATAATGACACAATTTCCCAATACTGTAATCCACCATTGACTACAATTGAACAGGATAAAGAAACACTTGCAGATAAAGCTTCCAGTATGCTGCTTCGTATGCTGAGTGGAGACAAGATGGAACAAGAGCAGCATTATTCCATCCCAGTACGATTGATACAACGCAGTACCACCTAGTTTCGTGGTCAGATATCATCTTGCATTAGCCAAGGGAGAGGTGAGCATAGGTACTGTTTTACCTCTCCAGAGTAAGATGGTCGAGCTGTGCTCTATTATGCTGTAAACTTTCCCGTTTAATTTCCAACAAAAAAATGGTTTGACAACAATATCAGAAAATGATAACTTTAATTATGTTAAATGTAATCGTTTACCCAAGAGAGTTCAGAATCCATATGATGTGTGAGAAACCAACAAGTGATGGAGTTCGAGCCATGAACTGTTGTTATTTTTTTCAATGGGTAAACGTTTTCTCTACTGATTTATTCAATACAAAAGGGCATAAAGATCAACTGCTGCTTTTTGGAAAATCGAAAACAGATTATGTCGTTTGAGTAATCGTTTACTCTATTTTAGAAGAAGGGTGATTATGAATGAGTATGTTATTATGTCCTTCCATGATGTGCGCTAATTTCAGCTCCTTGGAACATGAAGTAAACGCGCTGGAAGAAGCCAATGTGGATATTTATCATATTGATATTATGGATGGTAGATTTGTCCCTAATTTCGGAATGGGGCTTCAGGATTTGGAGTTTATCCGTAAACAAACCCAAAAAACAATGGATGTACATCTGATGATAGACAACCCTTCCGCCTACATTGATTTATTTGCTGATAAGGGTGCAGACATCATTTATTTTCACCCGGAGGCCGATATGCACCCGACGCGCACCATTGACCGAATTGTTGGAAGAGGGGTAAAAGCGGGAATCGCTCTTAATCCGGGGACAGCCATTGCTGTAGTAGAACCTTTACTTGGCATGGTTGACTATGTGTTGGTCATGACCGTAAATCCGGGTTTTGCAGGGCAAAAATATTTACCCTTCGTGAACGACAAGATTAAAGCGCTGCAAGCTTTTAAACACGAAAAGGGATTGAATTATACAATCGTGGTTGATGGGGCTATCTCCGAAGAGAAGATCAACGAATTGGCACACTACGGGGTTGAAGGATTCGTACTGGGGACATCCACTTTGTTTGGTAAAGAAGAATCTTACAAAACCATCATTAACAGATTAAAAAATATCTAATTCGGGGAGGAATAAAGCCATGAAAATTGCCATCGGTAGCGACCATGTGGCTGTAGAGCTTAAAACGACGATTTCAACTTATCTTAATGAACTGGGTCATGAGGTCATGGACTATGGACCGCAAACTTCAGAAAGAACCGACTATCCGAAGTATGGAAAGCTCGTTGCAGAGGCTGTGGTCGGAAAGCAGGCTGACGCAGGCATTCTGATTTGCGGCACAGGCGTGGGAATATCCATCTCGGCCAACAAAGTCAAGGGAATTCGGGCTGTAGTATGCAGCGAGCCTTACTCTGCACAGCTGTCCAAGCAGCACAACAATACAAATGTTCTTGCATTCGGTGCACGTGTCGTCGGAAGCGAATTGGCGAAAATGATAGTGAAATCATGGCTGGAGGCTGAGTTTGAAGGAGGACGCCATGGCGACCGCATCAAGATGATATCCGACATCGAGGAACAGCATTTGTGCTGACGAACGACCACTTAAAACATAAATGACTTGGAGGAGATTACATTGGCAAAAAGATTAATCGCAAGCACGAAAACGGATATTTTGAAATTTAGCGCAGCAGATCTAAAAGAATCCATTCTGGCTTCTGAAGGGCGCGTCATTATGGGACAGCATCATGTGATGCTGAATTCCGGCCTGGTCGATGGCGTTACCAATGCGGAGATCCAAGCAGCTTACGGCGCAGATATGGTTATGCTGAATGGCTTTGATATGATCAAGGAAGAATCCAATATCGGATTGCGTGAAATGAAGCATGGCAAGCTGGCTGATAAGCCGTATAGCCTGAAGCAAATCAAGGAATGGGCCGGTGTTCCGCTCGGTATTTATTTTGAGTGTCCAAGCCCGGATGCTCAGGTTGCGGGAGAACAATATGTGGAGGCCAAAGAAGGAAGAATCGCTTCCAGAGAGAACTTCCTGCGTGCCTTAGAGATTGGAGCTGACTTTATCGTATTGGGAGGAAATCCTTCCGCAGGTACAACCTTTGAACGGATCATTGAGGCTACCAAGCTGGCAAAAGAAACACTGGGAGACAAAATCCTGATCTGCGCCGGAAAATGGGAAGACGGAACCATTGAGAAAGTATTGGGTGATCCACTGAGCGAGAGACCTTCCAATGAAATTATTAAGGACTTGATCGATTCTGGTGCTGACGTTATTACGTTGCCTGCACCTGGCTCCAGACATGGTATTACAGTGGAGCACGTCAGACAATGTGTAGAATTTGTCCATTCATATAAACCCGGAACGCTTGCTCTTTCTTTCCTGAACAGCTCAGTTGAAGGGGCAGATGTTCAAACGATTGCCTGGATCGCACTCATGATGAAACAGACGGGCGCGGATATTCATGCCATTGGAGATGGTGGTTATGCAGGAACACCTCTTCCTGAGAACGTATACCAGCTTGCGCTGTCCATTAAAGGACGCAGACATACAATCAAGAGAATGGTAGGAAGAAGCCGGTAACGATTGACCCCGTGTAATTCAGAGACTCTATATTCTTTTCGTACTCCTTGGAGTGCGCGTAGAGTCTTTGAATTACCACCATCAATGTAAACGTTTACTTTCATAGATGCCAAATGAGGATTAAAGGAGCGAGCAGTATGTCCGATGAAAAACTGGCAAAAGACATTTTAGCGTCCGTTGGCGGAGAAGGAAATGTCTCTAGCTTGGTGCATTGTGCCACTCGGTTAAGATTTAAATTAAATAGCAGGGATCAGGCCGACAAGAACCAAACACAAAATATTCCCGGGGTTATTACAGTTGTTGAAAACGGTGGACAATATCAAGTGGTCATTGGAAATACGGTAGGGGACGTATATAAAGACATTTTAAAGATCAGTAGCCTTGGAGATGACGACAAATCGAATGCATCCGCTGCTCCTGAAGGCAACTGGTTCAACAAAACGGTGGACATTATTTCCGGTATTTTTACACCATTTTTGGGGGCACTGGCAGCTTCGGGGATTTTGAAAGGGCTTTTATTAATGCTCGTCTCGTTAGGATGGCTCACCAAAACAGGTGGTGTCTATTCGATCTGGTTCGCTGCCGCAGACAGTATCTTTTATTTCCTGCCGATCGCGATTGCTGTGACCTCTTCGAAGAAATTTGGAGCCAATACCTTTGTTGCGCTTGCGGTAGCAGGGGCTCTGGTGTATCCGAATATTATTACTTTGTATAACGATAAAACGGATATTTCGTTCTTCAATATTCCTGTTGTTCTTATGAGTTATACTTCTTCGGTTATTCCAGTGATTATCGCGGTTTGGTTGCTATCCATTCTTGAGAAATTCCTGAATAGAGTAATTCATGATAGCGTGAAAAATTTTATAACGCCACTTATCTGTCTGATGGTCATTGTTCCCTTGACTCTGATTGCGGTTGGACCAATTGGAATATATGCGAGCTTGGGGCTGGCTAAGGGTTACACTTTCTTATACAATTTGAGTCCGATTGTAGCGGGAGTCATTGTAGGTGCCGGGTGGCAGATGTTAGTTGTTATGGGGCTCCACTGGGCGTTTATTCCTATCATGTACAATAACATTGCGGTATACGGTCATGATACTTTGAAACCATTATTTGCGCCTTCTAACTTTGCACAAGCAGGTGCGGCACTGGGTGTATTCCTTAAAACCAGAAATCCAAAAGTGAGAGCGATTGCCGGGCCTGCAGCGATAACAGGTTTGTTTGGCATCACGGAACCGATCATCTACGGGATTAGTATCCGCTACAAAAAACCGTTCGTATGGGCTATTATCGGGGGCGCTATCGCCGGGGCAATCACAGGTGCGGCGGGTTCCGTGGCAATTGCTCCAGGTATACCGGGCTTGGCATCCCTGCCGATATTCTTCGGCACAGGATTTGCCGGATTCGTAATTGCCATTATCGTAGCTTATATATTCACAGCCATTACCACGTATTTCTTTGGATTTAATGATTCCATGGAAACAGAAATGATTGCAGTCCATGAAGAGAAGAAAGAAGCTGCAACCCCAGCTCCTGCGCTAACGAACGAGAATATTTCCAGCCCGCTGACGGGTACTGTCAAACCGTTATCCGAGATATCTGATGAAGTGTTCTCTACTGGAGCCATGGGTAAAGGCGTTGCTATTGTGCCTGAGGATGGCAAACTGCTCTCTCCATTCAACGGAACTATAGCTAATGCCTTCCGTACAGGCCATGCGATTGGTATTGTATCGGATGGAGGAACGGAGATCTTGGTTCACATCGGTATGGACACCGTCAAGTTGAAAGGACAGCATTTTAAAACGCATATCTCAGAAGGGGATCGGGTTACCAAAGGTCAACTGCTGGTCGAGTTTGATATTGGAGCAATTAAAGCTCTGGGCTATGACATGACTACACCGATTATTGTGACGAATACAGCCGAATACTCTGACGTTAAGGTGCTGGGAAATAACCGAGTGTACACAGGAGATTCATTGCTGGAGGTCAAGCTATGAAGACTACGGAAAGACTAAATCAAATCAATGCACCTTTGGTTATTTATGAGGTAATGAGCGAAGCATTCCGCCCGTATGGAAGGCTGCTGCCTCATTTTAATACCACAGAGCTTATCAAGTATGCAAAAGAAACGACCAGCGTACCCGATCAGGGAAACCATTATGTACCTTCGGTCGCAGAACTCGAAGACTTCGGTGTAATTCACCGGATTCAAGATGAGGTGTACGGCCAACTTCCAATTCAGGCTGGTTTTTGCGCAGGTCAGAATACGGGTCTGACCGGGCTGGAATATCATCAGGGCAGCGAGGTGGTGATTGCCGCTACAGACTGTATTCATCTTGTCGGCAGAGTACAGGACATTGAGGACAATTCCTATGACAGTGCAAATGTTCAGGTGTTTTTTCAGCCTAAAAACACGGTTGTCGAGATATATTCAACGACACTTCATTATGCTCCCTGTAAAGTTGACAGTGAAGGATATTTGACGATTGTGATCCTTCCGGCAGGAACGAATATGCCACTTGAAGCGGGAGAAGGTAGCCGGGGGAACCTACTGCTGACTAAGAAAAATAAATTTCTTATGGTTCATAGTACACAGATGGAAAAAATCGCGGCTGGCGTCCATCCCGGGCTGCACGGGAAGTTGCTGAATATTTCACCCATTTGAGTCAAAGTCCATCATTCATAAATTAAACTAAGGGACCAGCTAGCTGGTCCTTTTTTTTAACTCAATTTCAGCTGCTTACCTTTATCCCTTGAAGCAGAATAGGGAAATCCCTAAATATTTTTAATTTGAACTACATTGTGATTCTAATCACATATAGCTCTATCTGCTGCATTAAAATAGAAGCATAAGCAATATTCATAGGAACGTAGGAGATGTCGTCGGATAGGAAGCATCGTCGAATGAATGGAGGAACCGGTATATGATAAACAGTAAACAAAAACTTGTGGTTATAGGGAACGGGATGGCTGGTATCAATACGGTCGAACAAATTTTGAAATTAACGGATAAGTATGAAATTACGGTCCTGGGAAATGAGCCGCATCCGAACTATAACAGGATCATGCTCTCTTATGTGTTGGAAGGTAGTAAAACGATTGATGATATCATACTGAACGATTTGCAATGGTACGCGGATCAAGGGATTACTTTATATACAGGAAAAATGGTGAAAAGCATTGACGGTGAGAACAAGAAGATTCGCACCGAAGACGGACTGGAAATTGATTATGATGTAGCTTTGGTAGCTACTGGTTCACAATCATTTATTCTGCCTATTCCGGGTAAAGAATTACCGGGTGTCATCGGTTTCCGAGATATCGCCGATTGCTCGGCAATGCTTGAGGCAGCAAAGACCTTTAAAAAGGCAGCTGTCATTGGTGGAGGCCTATTGGGGCTGGAAGCAGCTAAAGGCTTGGTCAACCTGGGTATGGATGTTACGGTCGTTCATTTAATGGAGGATTTGATGGAACGCCAGCTGGACCGGGAAGCCTCTGCGATGCTGAAAACAGAACTAGAACGCCAGGGAATCAAGTTTGCTATGCAAATGCAAACTGCGGAGGTGTACGGTCAAGATCGGGTACAAGGACTGCGGTTTTCAGACGGAAGCGAGCTGGAAGCGGATTTGGTCGTTATGGCCGTCGGGATCAAACCTAATATTCAGGTGGCTGTGCAAAGTGGTATGGAAACGAACCGTGGTATTGTAGTCGATGATTTGATGAGAACCTCCGTGCCGGATGTATATGCTGTAGGGGAATGTGTTGAACACCGCGGAACCTGTTACGGCTTGGTAGCTCCGCTGTTTGAACAGGGGAGTGTAATTGCCAAACATTTGGCAGGTGCGGATACTGAAGGTTATATGGGATCGGTGGTTTCCACCAAGCTCAAAATTTCAGGGGTGGATGTTTTCTCAGCTGGCGAATTCATAACCCAGCCTGAACATACGGTGATTGTGGCAAAGGATGAGTGGAAGCGCACATACAAAAAAGTGCTGCTTCGTGAAAATAAGATTGTTGGAACTGTACTGTTTGGCGATGTGAGCGAATCTGCTAGCCTTCAAAAATATGTGCGTCAGCAAACATTGATGACAGATGAGATATATGGACAGATCATGGGTACTGGATGCAGCAAGGACGGGGCGAAATCATTATCCGCTGAAACGATGGCTGATGACGAAATTGTCTGTGGCTGTAACGGTGTAACCAAAAAGACGATTGTGGATGCGATTAATGATAATGGACTGACCACAGTCGATGAAATTAAGGCATGTACCGGAGCAACGCGTTCCTGTGGAGGGTGTAAGCCGGTTGTAGAGCAAATTCTGCAGTACGTTCTTGGAGACAGCTTCAAGACGTCAGCCAAGCAAGGAATATGTGGCTGCACAACTTTGAGTCGGGACGAGATTGTGGAAGCGATCAAAACCAAAGGACTGACAACAACGCGTGAAGTTATGAATGTACTGGGTTGGCATAATGATGAAGGATGCTCCAAATGTCGGCCAGCGCTGAATTACTATCTGGGAATGATTAACCCGGATACCTATGAAAATGAGGGAGATTCCCGTTTTGTAAATGAGCGATTGCACGCGAACATTCAAAAGGATGGAACGTTTACAGTTGTTCCTAGAATGTACGGTGGTGTAACGACCCCAGAAGATTTGAAGAAGATAGCAGATGTTTCTCTTAAATACAACGTTAAGGTCGTTAAAGTAACAGGAGGACAGCGGCTTGATTTGATCGGTGTCCGTAAAGAGGATCTGCCTAAAGTATGGGAAGAACTCGATATGCCGTCGGGATATGCCTACGCGAAGTCACTTCGTACAGTTAAAACCTGTGTTGGATCACAATTTTGCCGGTTTGGCACACAGGACTCGATGGGAATGGGAGAAGTGTTGGAACGGAAATTCGAACGACTGGATTTCCCGGCAAAATTCAAATTAGCGGTTAATGGATGTCCACGCAACTGTGCGGAATCATGTACCAAAGATATCGGAATCGTAGGTAATGATGGGGGCTGGGAGATCTTTATCGGTGGTAATGGCGGTATTAAAGCGCGGTTGGCTGATTCACTCTGTAAAGTAAAAACCGACGCCGAGTTGATTGATATTGTAGGAAGCGTAATGCAACTCTACCGGGAAACAGGACAATACCTGGAACGTACTTCGGAGTGGGTGGAACGGATCGGTCTGGAGGAGATTCAGAAGGCTGTCGTTCATGATACAGATCATCGACAAGCTTTAGTAGAACGCATCGAATTTGCATTACAACAGGTCGAAGACCCTTGGAAAAAGATCATCAATGATGAGGATTCACGCAAAAATTTATTCGAGGTTGTCACCCCGTCTATTGTGTAATTGTATCTAAAATGCCTGAGGAAGGGAGCGATCAAGCAAATGATCAAAAATGCCGAATGGCTTGTCGTCGGTCATAGTAAGGATTTTCCGATCAGAATAGGGCGTACCATCCATATCAAAGGTACTGAAATTGCTGTTTTCCGCACTTCGGAGAATGAGCTTTATGCCGTTGAAAATAGCAGTCCTCATCCCAAAGGAGGTCCTCTTACAGAGGCTATAGTATCTGGTCATTATATCTATGATCCTTTATATGACTGGAAAATTGATCTGCAGACGGGCATCGTTCAAGAGCCTGATCACGGACAAATTAAAACGTTCGCCGTTTGTGAAGAGGGAGAAGAAGTAAAAATATCGTTCGAAACGGTTTAGTTCGTCTGTTGGAATACAAATAAAAAGGGCTCGACAGGAACAATCCTGTGGGGCCCTTTTTTCGTCTTGGATCAGGTAATGGTAACGCCTGCGCTTGCATAACCTACGATAGTGTTTACGAGGGAAAGTCCCGTAGCTGTTGCAGAGAAGACAAGGAGCAGACGAGTCTGTGCGGTTACGGGGATAGCCAAACCAGTAGTAATGCCGCTAGAGGTCGTTCCCAAAGCAACAATGCCATTCAGTGGAGGGGCCAATGTAACGATAGCTCCCGGAACTGCTGTGAAAGTGTTATTAGGTGTTGGGGAACTAAACAGCTGGGCAGTAATTGTCGCAGTTGAACCCACGAGAGTTAATGCAGCTGTTGTACTGAAGTAACCAGTAATAGATGTAATTACGCCATCCCGTGGTACGGAAAAAGCAAAGTTAATCAGAGGTCCTACAAGTGTACCTGTCAGGTCTATGACCCCGCCTACGAGGCTAATACCTGTTGCTGAGCTCCCAAAGCCGATCAAACTTGTGGTTCCTACCACTCCGCCAAGAACAGTTGTCAGTATAGCAGGTCCTCCTGAAGCAAACGGGATGATGGCTCCCGAGCCGGTGGCTCCGGTAATCCCTGTAACGCCCGCAGCACCCGTGGCGCCGACAGGTCCGGCCGGGCCTTCCGGTCCAGCGGCCCCGATAGGCCCGGCGGCGCCAACAGGTCCAGCCGCTCCAATGGGCCCCGCAGGCCCCACGGGCCCGGCAGGGCCAACAGGTCCGGGTGCTCCGATAGGTCCAGCGGCGCCGATAGGTCCGGGAGGCCCTTGTGGCCCTGGTCCACCTGCGGGTCCAGGCGCACCGCCGGGTCCCACAGGTCCAGGAGGTCCTTGTGCACCGGACTCCCCTGACAAGTATGTTTCACCTAATACGTTGCTAACCGTCGTTCCAGCGATTCTGATCGCGCTGATTAAGCTGTCTTTAAGAGCAGGATCAAGGGATTCTTGTAAAACGATGGACAATAGGGCATCCAGCAATTGTTGCAGTGCAGTACCTACGCCGATCGGAGAGAAAGGTGTAGCTTCTAACGCAACAATAGCAAGCTCCAGCGCTGCCAGCAAGTCTGCCTTAACCCCGCCTCTAAGTCTTAAGCTTTTCGCCAGAGACAACAAACGTCTTAAAATCTGTTGCAAGGAAGATACATTAGCCGCAGAGGGGTTTGCGAATACGACGGGGATGATCGCGGTCAATTCATTAATCAGTCTGAGAAGAGCTTCGATACTTTTATTTACTCTTGTTGGTTTACAGTCTTCGTCTTTTTTTGAAGCACCACTGAACCTGAACGGTTTTTTATGTTTCATGCTCAAATATCTCCTCCTTATCATTCTTCCTACTGTAGAGGTGATAGGTGGTTCATCGCCCCGCTTCGCAGATATTCATAATATATTTACTGAAGCGAAAAGGGTGAATAAACAAGCAAAAATGATTGTTGGAGGCTTGTACATAAAATATACATAAAAAAATACGGCCCCCGAAAAGCTTGGAGGCCGCGTTGTATTTGCTTATACTCATCTGATGTATGAAGCTTGAAAAGTCTTATTTAAGAATACGTACCAGCAGTTCAGCCATCTCACCTCTGCTGATGGCTGCTTTTGGCTTGAGTGTTCCATCTGGATAACCGCTGATCCAACCGGAGGATACTGCATTTTGAAATGCTGCGGAGGCCCATGCTGAAATCTGCTGCTCATCCTTGTAGGATTGCAGTGCAGTAGTACTGGAAATGGATATCTGATTCTGCATCGCGTGTGACAGGATCACCATCGCCTGCTCACGGGTAAGACTCTCATCAGGTCCGAAAGTTTGAGCGGTTAGCCCTTGAATCCATCCCTGACGATGAGCAGAATCCACGGCTGATCCAGCCCAGTGTCCCTGCATATCTGTAAATGAGGTAGAAGGGCTCTCATCTCCAGCAGTTCCCAATGCTCTGGTCAGTATGGCTACAAATTCTGCACGGCTTACAGCACGCTCAGGGCGTATGTTGCCGTCTTTATAGCCTTGTATCCAGCCTTTGTCTGCAAGAGATTGCAGGGACTTCGCTGCCCAATGGCCTTGTACATCCGGCCATACCTGAGCTAGCTCTTGCGAATCTGACGAATTGATTTGGTCATTTTGCACACTGGCATTATCGGTTTGAGACTTTGCGTCTGTGGCGACGACAAAGGTACCTAACCCGGTCGTATTGACACTCACACCCGACAAAATCCCTTTTGAATCCATTACAGCAGTCCCTTTTAGAATCTCACGCTCGCCATTCTCATGAATAACAAGAATGGAGAACTGGGGCTCTGCATTGTGTAACTCACCTAAGGATTCGTTATCCAGCGGTAGAATGATCGACGAGGTTCCTGTCACATTGGCTTTGATGTCTGTAACCGGACCCATCAGCGTCAGGCTGGATTGTTGCTCAGCCCAATCACGGATCTGCTGTGCACGTTGTACATCCACCTGCTGGAATGACAATGTAACGTCTTGCTGGCCTGAGGCCATGCGGGTTAAGGTGTCACCGGATATCATCAGTGTACCATATCGGGATATTACCGATGCACCAATCTTATCCCATTTATTCAGTAAAGAATGAGAAAGGATAACACGACTCAGTTGCTTCTCCTGCTCCAAACGAATGTCTGCGTATGCTTTGCCTTCGCGAAGTGCTTGCTGTATCTGCTCATCCAGGAATGCCGGCGAAGGAACAAAGAGGGAAAACTCTTTCCCTTGTTCGGAAATTCCGATCTGTGGTACGAAAGCAGATAGATCCTCATTCTTATCTTTGTTAGATTTGCCTGTGTTTGCAATTACCTTGGCAGGGACGGTGACTTCTATGGCTTGCGTCAACGCACGAGAACCATCGCTTACCCTCATAACATCCAGCATGATAGTTACAACGGAAGGAGTATCTGCTTGAACAATAGTTCCGTCTGTACGCACGATGTCTGGCTGGCTACTGCTGCTGATGGTCACACGGAAACCATCAGGTACAACAGGCAACCTGAGCAGTGTGTCACTTGTTGTAGGAGTTGTTATGCTTGTGATGGAATCCGCAACGCGCTGCGCGGTTAACCCTTGCGGATATACTAGCCCTGACGGGGCACTCTTCATACCATTTACGTTCTGTAGCACATAGTAGCTGGCTCCTTCAGGCACAGGTGTAAATGTATATTTTCCCTCTCCCGAAGCGATTCCTTCCGCTATAAGCTCCTGCTGGGCATTGTACAGTTCAAGCCGTGCGCCTGGTAAGGCACCTGTAACGACCACAGAGGCTATATCCCCATTGCCTGCTGCGGCTCTAACAGCACGGGGCAGCACGTTTATATGGCGCTCTGCTGGCTCCGCTGTCCAACCTCCATTGTCGCTATAAGCATAGTTCAATACATATACACCGGGTACATTTATATCGACATTCCCGTTACCTGAAAGCTCAGGGATCAGGATATTGCCGTATACGCTGTCCAGTACACTGGCTCCCGGATCAGTGAAGCTGTCACCGGCTTCCAGAACAATTGGATTACTGCCGTTCAATCGTACGTAAGGTGTATTCGGTAATGCCTTCAGCACTGTGATTGTGAATGTTCTTTGTACAGAAGCGGTACCTTTAGAAATAATGGCAATTAACTGTACATTCATATCACCGTCTGTATATTTAGGCCGATTCACCTGACCGCTATTGCTGAGGATATCTGGTTGATCCGAAGACCAGTCGATCTGGGTGTCAAATGCTCCTGTACGAGGCAGAGCGATGGAATCCTTAATCCCTTGCGGATAATCTAAATTCAGTGTATTAGCTGCCAAATTTACGGCTTCATCAGCGCTTACGGGCAGTGCAGGCACGAGCAGGCTGAATGTTTTTCGTAGCTCAACCCCGCCTCGTGACACAACTGCTTCCAGCGTGATGGTCTGATCGCCCTGCACATAGCTTGGGAATGTTACATGCCCAGTATGATCCAAGAACTGGGGCTGAGTCGATGACCATGACACCTGAACACCATGCAGAGCGTCTTTTGGCAAATATACGTCTCCGGTTACTGTAGTCATTGGCAGCTCAAGCGCCCTGTATGCTGCGTCAACGGCTTCTGTATCGCTCATGGGCAGACTGAGTACATGCGCAGTAAAGTTCTTTGTTTTCGTTAAGCCTGCAAGTTGCAGGGTAGCCGTTAGGGTAACATCCGTATCTCCACTGTTATAAGAGGGTCTGGTGAGTGTTCCATCTGCTGCAATGACAAGAGGTTTGGACGAGGACCATTCGATCTGCGCTCCACCATAACCGGATAAAGGGAGAGAAATACTCTCTGTTACCGCAGACAAATTGCCAAGCGAGAGGGTGTCTGCTGCTTGATCCAATGTATCTTGTGCAGTTATCTTCGGTACGGTAACTTCGAAAGTTTGAGTATCCGAGGCGCTTCCCTTCGCAATCGTAGCTGTCAGTTTTACTTTTCGGTCACCCAGATCGTACCGCGGGCGTGTGACAGCCCCCTCGTTCGTAATGACGTCAGGAGTATCCGAACTCCAGCTCACCGTCGTATCATTCAATCCAGCGAGTGGCAGTGTCAGCTTTTGGGATACGGAATCAACTGTATCTCCAGATGCGAAGCCTAATGCAAGAGCAGCTTTGGCCTGTGCAACTCTCTCGGCATCGGTAAGTATGTTCACTTTAACTTCTGAGGGAGTGCTCTCCCCCTTAGCATTCACGGCCTGAACCGTGTAAAGGGCTTCACCTGGCGGCAATGCTGAAGTGTCTATGAATTGGGTTAAGTTACCTGAATAGAGCGTTACACTATCTCGTATGACTTTGTATGAAGTTGCATAAGGAACAGCATCCCAGCTTAACTCCACTGTATTTCCATTTTTGGTTCCTGTAAAATGCCCCGGAGCCTGTGGAACGGGCAATCGCTCCCCATAAGCTGCGAATTCCATGATGGAAGCCCACTGATTGTTTCTTGTATTTCCTTGATCAATATATAATCGCAAGTATCGTGTAGTTACAGGGGCAATGTTCTTTTCAACATTAGAGCTCTCATTATTCTGGACGGTATCAACAGTCACCCAATTACTTCCGTTGCTGCTTGTTTGCAATCGGAAACTGTATGGATCACGTTGATCCTGCCACCCGTTATGGATTCCCATACCTGTAACAACGTATCGATCTACGATATACCAGTCTCTCAGATCTACCTGAATCCATTTTTCACCGTTGCTGGCTTGATACCAGCGGCTTGTTGGTTCGATTGACCCATCCACAGCTCTGGAGGGATCATAGGGCTGGCTGTAGCCACTGGATGTGGCTGGCTTGTTAAGCACCACATTTTCCCAACCGGCAGCGTGAACCTCATTCGTCCCTATGAGCAGGAACGTACCGCCGATAAATGGCAGCAATGGAACCAGCAAGCGATACGGTTTCAATTTGTTGCGTGTGAAGTTATTGCCTTCGAGCACGCCATCACCTCTTCTTCATTAATTAGCCCACCGATGAACACATTCATTAAGGGCGGGATGGGTAAACCCCTTCGGTTGCGATATAGTAGTTTACATTCGGCAACGGGGAAGCCCCGCGCAAGTCGGGTAATGCAAATGTGCTCATTCCATCGCCGCCAAAATTAGTGCCCAGCAGACTGAACAGTGCTGTATTTTGCGAAATAGATAAGAGCTGACCCTCGCATTTTAGCCAACCTTTAGGAGCGAACATGTACGGGTACACCGTAATTTCCCCAATATAAGGCTCATAACCTGCATGTGCCTGTTTGGGACTGATCGCCGTTCCCCCTAACAAAATGACCGCTAACAAACTCAACACAGCGGCTTTCTTCCAAAAATGATTCTTCATACCTACAACTCCTTTTTAGTTTCGAATAATGGCCCACGAATTCAATAAATTTGTGACATTAGTCATAGAATGAATAGATATTATCATGTAATTCCACTTTTGGCACTACAGTTCATCTATCAAATTCACCTTTTTATTCCTTTTGTGAGTAAAGAAATTTATTCCATTGCCCATGCATCTTTTTTCTAATCCAGGTAAATCTATATACAAATCCTATGGAAGTGAAGGAGGAAAGAGTGTGTGGCAGGTCATCGGAACTCATATGCCTAAATGGAACGTATGGATGGAAGCTTTCTTTTTGTTCCTCATCCCTTTGATTATTTTTCTGACGGTACGACAAATTAGAGCGATGGATGGTCGAGAGAGCAGACGTATGGAACGATTAAAGCTTTTAGAAGAAGAAGACCGTTCGCAGCATGCAGATCGTAATCCGTCTGTAAGTGAGGCTGAGAAGGTAAAAGGGACCTTTACCGAAGATTATGAAGCCAATGTAGCAAAAATCAGACAAGCAGTTACGGATATGTCAGACGTGAACGAACGATCTATTTTTCTGGAAAAATTGAACGCTGTAGGCACACTTTTTTTTGTGGATGGATTAACGGACAAGGTTGGCATGGATCAGAATATTTTAAAGCCGTTGATGGATTGGGGCAGCTCCGGGCAAGAGGGGGAAGATCTCCCGAGAGGAGAAGAGCTTCGGGATATGTTTATTCGTCAGGTTATGCTGGTATCGGAGACAGAGCATACGTTAGAGGTGCAGTTCTCCTTGCAAAAGGTGCTGTTCGGTTCAGTCATACTCTTGATTCAGGGCATACCGGGTGCTTTCGTGCTGGGTACACCCAAAGGGAATACACGAGGGGTGGAAGACCCCATATCGGAATCGGTGCTGCGGGGACCGCGAGTCGGTTTTACAGAGATACTCAGCGATAATACAGCGATGCTGCGCAGGCATGGAGAAAGTACGGAACTAGCCATGTCGTCCTTTAAAGTCGGCAAAAGAGTGGAAAAGCAGCTGATGGTGGTGTATTTCAGAGACATTGCCGACGCGGAGCTTGTGGATGAGGTGAAGCGGCGGGTCAAAACCATTGATATGGATGAGGTGCTGGAGTCGGGCTATGTGGAGCAACTTATTGAGGATAATTTTCTTAGCCCCTTTCTGCAAATTCAAAATACGGAGAGACCGGATCGGGTCATGGCTGCATTGCTGGAGGGACGTGTGGCGATTCTGCTGGACGGTACACCTTTTGCGCTCCTTATGCCTGTGACGTACGGGATGATGCTCCAGTCTCCCGAAGATTACTATGAACGATGGATACCGGGGTCGCTTATTCGATTTCTTCGTTTTATGGCAACTACGATATCTCTGTTCGCCCCGGCGCTCTATATTTCCTTTATCTCGTTTCATCCCGGACTGATTCCAACCAAGTTGGTCATTTCCATTATCAGTGCGAGACAGGGAGTTCCGTTTTCGACGCTGATTGAGGCCCTGATTATGGAAATTTCCATCGAAATTTTACGCGAGGCAGGACTTCGGCTCCCCAAACCCATCGGTCCAGCGATGGGCATCGTCGGCGGTTTGATTATTGGACAGGCCGCTGTTGACGCCGGGATTGTGAGTCCGATTCTCGTTATTGTGGTAGCGGTCACGGCGATTTCTTCCTTTGCCTCACCTGTATACAGCGCCGGGATCTCTATGCGTGTTCTTCGTTTTGGGGCCATGTTCACGGCTGCTATCTTCGGTTTGTATGGAGTGATCATGTTTTTCCTGATGCTGAGCATTCATATGGCTAAATTACACAGCTTCGGCGTGCCATATCTTAGCTTAACGGCCCCCCGTTCATTGAAGGACTGGAAAGATTACTTTTTGCGAGCACCGTTACAATTTATGAAAAATAGACCCATTCTATTGAAGCATAAAGACCCTAAGCGACAAGGATGAGTTCAACAACACAGGAGGGAGCAAGATGGCCCGTGGGAAAAAAACGGATAAAATTACAACGTTACAGACGACGGAAATCGTGCTTTGCTTTATGCTGGCTGCCGGGTTGCTTACTCTTCCCAGAGTAGCCGTTGAAACTGCAAAAACACCGGATGTGTGGATGTCCGTCATTTTAGCAGGGGCTGCCACTTTCCTGTTCGGATGGATTATAGTCAAACTAAGTTCACGGTTTCCAGAAAGCACCTTTTACCAGTATGTTCAGCGGATAACTGGCAAAGCCATCGGCAAAGTGTTGGGCATCTTGTTCGTCATCTATTTTATTTGTATAGCTGCATACGAAATCCGAGCTGTGGAGGAAGTAACGTCGTTCTTTTTGCTTGAAGGAACTCCAGTATGGGCTATTTCAGCACCCTTTATGTGGATCTCTCTGTATCTCTGCTTGGGGGGGATAGGTACATTGGGTAAAATATGTCAAGTTATATTCCCGATTACGGCAGCTATCTTTTTATTGATATGTTTGCTGAGTTTGAATATTTTCGAATTGAATAATTTGCGTCCTGTTTTGTCCGAGGGTGTGATGCCAGTGATTAAAGCGCTCAAGACTACAACCCTGACCCTAACGGGGACAGAGTGCCTACTGTTTATTCTTTGTCGGATGGAAAAACCGGAGAAAGCAACTAAGGCGGTCGGACTGGCAATCGGGATCTCGACCATTTTTTATACAGCTACGCTGATCTTATGCATTGGCGCCTTTTCGGTGGAAGGAGTTATGACCAGAACCTGGCCTTTTTTAGACTTGGCCCGCTCCTTTGAAGTGGAGTATCTGTTATTGGAACGGTTCGAATCCCTATTGTTGTCCATTTGGATCATGCAAATTTTTGCTACATTCAGTATTGCTTTTTATTGCGCTTCGCTCGGAGTTTCTCAAATTTTGAATAGCTCTTATTCCAAGGCGCTGTTTATTTTGCTCCCGTTCATCTACGTCCTGTCCCAAATTCCCAAAAATCTGAATGAGTTATTTTCTTTTGGAACGATGATCGGGAATGCAGCTTTCGTTCTATTCGCTCTGCTTCCACTCCCTCTGCTGCTTATTTCTCATTGGAGAGGGGTGCGGTCATGAAGAGAGTCCAGTCAGGATTACTCGGAATGGTGGCTCTCCTGACATGCTGTACACTTTCAGGCTGCTGGAGCAGCTCTCCGGTGGAGGATCTAAATCTGGAGACGGGCATTGCTATGGATGTAGTGTCACAATCTTCACAAGAAGAACAAATTAAACGGAAAGGAGGAGACTATCCGAAAAAAGAGTTAATCACCGGAACCTTTCAATTTATCATCCCAGAGGAAAGCGGCGGCTCCAACAGCTCCTCCCCACAAGCTAAAAAGTTTTTTAATATTACGGAAACGGGGGATTCCGTTTTTGAAATGTTAAGAGAAATTTCATTGCGAACCAACCGACCGCCTATCGGACAACATTTGAAAACGATTATTATCAGCTCCAGTCTGCTTCGCAAAATTCCATTGTATGAGCTGCTGGACTTTTTCTTGGGGGATAATGACATTCGGCCCAGCGTCCAGCTGCTGATTAGTACAGACAAGGCGGGCAATGCGCTTCAGGAAAAAATTCCTGGTCAAATTCCTGCCTATATCTTAAAGGATATTTTCGAAAATCGTAAACGGAACGCGCGGTTGATAAAGCCCGTGGCTTTGGTTAAAGTGGTCGGGCCCATGAAGGGGAAAAGAAGCTTTATATTGCCCAATGTCATTACGGCGGAGAATGAAATCAAGCTCGCAGGTGCGGGAATCATCAAGGGAAAGACACAAACCTACGGTGGTTTTCTGAATGAGTCAGAGGTCGAGGGCCTCATGTGGATCAAAGGCCAATTGGTTGGAGGCGTGCTGAAAAGTAGTGATCCCCAAACCGGTAAAAATATAGCCTATGAGATCAAAGCGGTGAAAAGCAGGATCAAGGCCATCGTTCAGGGGGGCGACATTTCCTTCCAAGTAAAAATGACCTCAGAGGGACGCGTTTCCGAGGTTTTTAACAAGAAAGAAAATTTGCGTAGCAATGATGTGCTCGGACAAGAAGAGAGTATCTTTCAAGAGAGAGTGAATTCATTAACTGAACAAACTGTAGCCAAAATGCAAAAGCTGCAGGTTGATGTTGGAGGTTTCGGAGAAGCGTTGAGGATTCAGCATCCTAAAGTTTGGCGTAAGGTTAAAGAGGATTGGGATAACATTTTTAGTACCATTCCTGTACGTTTTAGCACAGATATCCATATTGAAGATTACGGCTCTTCGATTACGACGGCAGACTAGTTTGCACCTATTTAGAAAAACCTTCAATACCACGAATCTACGTGGCGTTGAAGGTTTTTTAGGCTATTCAAACAGGGACAGTGTTTCTTCCAGCCACGTAATATAGCTTTCTTCCCGATTAATGGCACGGCTCAGCACCAGATAATGCCCAAATTGATTAGAACCGGGGGCTTGAAGGTTCTCGTCCAGCTGTTGGAGGGATTTTTTACTTTCGTACAGATACTCCAGCTTCTCTTTACGTTTGGTTATCTGGTCCTCGAACAATCGCTTGTTCTCTTCCTTGGGGATGGCTGCTGAGAAATACAGCATGAGCATAAACTCATCCTTTTCCGTTTCCGGTAACTCTTTGGCGCTCAACAGCCATTCGGTCAGCTCTTGGGTTCCTTTGGGGGTGATGCAGTACAGCTTCTTTTCCAGCTTGGCTCCTGTAATGGAGGTGCGATATTCAATAAGCTCCTCTTCGGTCAGCCTTTTTAACTCAGGATAAATCTGACTGTGTTTGGCGCTCCAAAATTGTCCGATTTCCTTCTTGAATTGACTTGTAATATCGTAGCCACTCATTTCCTCTTTATGAACCAGGCCCAAAATGGCGTATTTTAATGTGCGTTTCAACGTAGTTCTCCTTGTCAAACATTATTTGACACTAGTATACCATAGTGCTACAATTTATATGCACTTAATAACATGTTTAACATTACATGTTTTGAATTGAATATTTTTATTTTTGGTCTCCTACTCAATTCATAAAAACTTATAATTTAGGAAAGAAGGATGCAAGATGGACAAGTTTATCGGCAGCCACATGATCTACACCTATGAGAATGGTTGGGAGTACGAAATATATATTAAAAATGAAGATACGATCGATTATCGCATTCATAGTGGTATGGTAGGCGGCCGCTGGGTACGTGATCAGAAGGTCAATCTGGTGAAGCTGGTGGAAAATGTGTATAAAGTATCGTGGACCGAACCAACAGGCACTGACGTGTCTCTGAATTTTATGCCTGAGGAAAAACGTATGCACGGCATTATTTTCTTTCCTAAATGGGTTCATGAGCATCCGGAAATCACTGTGCGCTATCAAAACGATTTTATTCCGCTGATGGAGGAATCGCGTGAAAAGTATGAAACATATCCGAAGTATGTGGTTCCTGAATTTGCAGATATTACATTCATCGAAAATGCAGGTGTGAACAACGAACAATTAATTTCCCAAGCACCTTATGCAGGAATGACAGACGATATTCGTGCAGGTAAACTGCAAGTGTAATCAACTCTGTGCTGAAAGTGTAAAAGCCTGGCCTGTGATAAACAGTCTCAGGCTTTTTTACGTGAACTGGAAAGTGGATTGCTAATGGAGTTGTGGACGATATTTAGAATGAATAGTAGACCAGACCATGCTCGATAAGATATGAACGACTAATCCGAGGGGGGAGTATGGTCGCTGATGGGGAGAGAATGTGCAGGTTCGCATGGGTAGTCAGATCGGATAAGGCAGATAGAGCTAGCTCTGTTTTATCAGGCCCCCAGTGATCAGCATGGTGCTGAATATATTGCTCAGCCTCGGTTAAGGACAGACCCTTGAGCGAGGTAAACACGGAAGCCCAGCGGACGAGGTCAAAGGCACCTTTAATTTCAGGCAGCTCATATTCCGCCAGACCTTGAGCGCCGTTACACGACATAGTAAGCAAGCCACAGCAATGGTGTTGATAAGGTTTTGAGTCAGGAAATTGACGATAGTCGTATTGAATCATTTCCATGGAACCAATGCTTAATTGGGTCGCTTGGGATGTTGTGGGCTGGGCAAGCGTCATGCTCATGCTAGAACGGCCTCCTTCTCGGATTCACTGTAAATAGGGATGGAAGAATCATACGTCACAGCGGATGTAATGTAAATCACGAATACAAGTGTAAAATGAGGATATGTAGCGGAAAACGAGCTTTAATGCCAATGGAAACGGATACTTGCATCCATTTCTTTTATTATCTTGGGGAACGTCTTTATATCACAAAAAAAACAACCCCAGATCTCCCCAGGGTCGTCTCTACAAAAATATAGTTCAGCATTTTGCAAAATGCTTGTTTTGCTGGTCACACGGGTGTGACGTCCTGAATCGCTTCTTCTTCTTTCCAAATCACGTTCTCGCGATAGTTTGATCCCCAATCGTACATTGCTCTCAGTACCGGAATCAGGCTTTCGCCATGCTCCGTCAGTGAATATTCCACATGTGGAGGGACGACGGGATAGACTTTACGAAGAATGAGTTTATCTTCCTCCAGCTCGCGCAATTGGTTGGTCAGCATTTTTTGCGTAATATGGGGGATTAGCTTCTTCAATTCACCAAACCGCTTGGTGCCTTCCATACCGAGATGCCACAAAATAATCAGCTTCCATTTTCCACCGATGACCGCGAGAGTCAATTCCTTATCACAATTAATCAGCTTCAAATCAATCCGGTCTTTTACAGTAGTGATATTCATCGACCTCCTGACCATAGTTATTCCAAGTATACTATTTATAGCTACTATACGCAAAAGGATATACGTCCATTTTGGAAACTATACATATGCTTGGACACTTATAGACCGGACAGGGGTACCTAATGATGTGTGCAAGCTGGAAGAGTCCAGAAATCTGTGGCGTTAAGAAGGAATCACGATAGTATTAAAGGACTCCGGCTCCAGCTCCAAGCGGTGTGTTGTTTCACCGAGAGACAGATTCAGCACACGCGATTCCTTGAACGGATTGGCGATGACCACCACCCTTTGCCCGTCTGTATTTTGAAAAGCAACTGCATTTCCAGTCCATGAGCCACGAAGTCCGATGCGTCGGGCACCTGGTAATACAAAATGAGAAAAATGCTTCATGACATAATACTCTGGATTCAGGACAGGTTTTCGATCCGCGGGATCAACGGTAATCATCGAATTTTGCTCCCAGCCCCATGTGCTCTTGCCTTTCGGTTCCAAAACCATATTCCAGTAAATATAAGCATTCACACCATTGCTGAAGTAGTGCTGGTACAGATTATATACATATTTGGCGTAGTCCCATGAGTTTTCTCCGTTGCCGCATTCATTTTCTGTTTGCATGTAACGAAGCTCAGGATAACTGGCAACGGTGCGCTGAATGGCATTTTTGCCTGCCCACTGGTAGCCTACGCCTTTAATATATTTGTAGGCCTCGGGGTCACTCAATACGGTATGGGCATACTCATCGAATCCGGTAGAAGTCTTCTTCATTAATTCCTCCCACGGATCGGGAGCGTTAATGGTCCCCAGCCAAATTTCCGTATCTAGTCCGTGTTCCTCAAAAGCAGGGCCCAAATAGTCCCGAATAAATTCACGCAGCTGCTCCCCGGTCCATACACAGGAAGGGAACTTCTGATCGGCAATGACTTCATTTTGAACATGAATCTGATGGATCGTAATACCTGCCTCGCGGTAAGCCTGAACAAATTTGACAAAGTACAATGCATACGCTTTCAAAATATCCTTTTCCCAGCGCAGAGTGCCGTAATTGTAGGCTTTCGGTGATTTCATCCATGTCGGCGGGCTCCAGGGTGAAGCGAACAACTTCAGGTTAGGATTGAGTTGTAACGCTTCCCGAATAAAAGGAATGAGATATTGGTGATCACGCTCAATGGAAAAGTGCTTCATCTCCACGTCGCCGTCTGTTTCATTGTGGCTGTACCACTCCAGCGCGTAGTCACTCGCTCCAATAGGAAGTCGGCATATTGCAAATTTGTGCTCGCCCTCTGGATGAAAGAGAGAATGAAGCACCCGATCTCGTTCGTCCTTTTCCAAATGGTTCAGGGCTACATAACCCAATTCATTAAAACAGCCACCAAAACCTTCGACAAGCTGATGTGTTTCTCCCGTAAGGGTTAGGTTGGCACTATCTTGGGTATCGGTAAGATGATGAGCTTGGGATTGCCAAGCTTTAGCTTTAGAAGTGGAAAACCACTGAATGGTTTGATTACTCATGTATTACCCTCCTGTTCAGGCTTTTTGTATCTCTTCTTATTATAGGGTAGGATCACAGGAGATGAGATGGTCTGAGCCAAGACAAATTTGCCCTAATCCAAGGTCGAATTTGCTGATGAGAAGTTCTGCTGATAAGAGGTATCAAGAACACATAAAGTACACATGTCTTTGATATGCTGGTGTCCTAGAATGACGAAAGAGGGAAGTCGATTGAAGAAAAGGGTTCTTCTCGTGGAGGATGAAATACGTATTCGTGAAGTTATTGCTGATTATTTTAAACAAAATAATTGGGAAGTCTATGAAGCAGGTAATGGAAAAGATGCACTAATCTGGTTTGATTCAGTGCAGCCGGACCTGATTATACTCGATATTATGATGCCGGAGCTGGATGGTTGGGAGGTGTGCCGCCAGGTACGCAGCCGTTCAGGTGTGCCGATCATTTTGTTGACAGCCAAATCCGGTGATGATGATAAAATATTAGGCTTTGAACTGGGAGCCGATGATTATGTTACCAAACCTTTTAGCCCCAAGGTGTTGATCGCCCGCGCAAACGCGCTGATGAAGCGAGTGGAAGGACATGTGCAGCCGGAGTTGCATATTTTGCGATTCGGCACTGCCATTCTCAATACGATGGCTCATCGACTTGAGGTGGATCAGGCGGAAGTCGAGCTGACGCCCAAGGAGTATGAGTTGCTGCGGCTGCTTATACATAATAAAGGCATAGTCATTTCACGGGATGTGATACTGAACCGGGTGTGGGGCATCGACTTTGAAGGAGACACACGGGTTGTCGATACTCATATCAAAAAGCTGAGAAGTAAGCTAGGCCGTGAATCACGCCATATCCGCACGGTTTTTGGTACAGGCTACAGGTTTGAGGAGGAAGAATGAACAAACGGGGAGTTACCTTTAAGTTGTTCATTATGACGGTTGTGTTTTTCCTGTGTTTTTACGGTATGGTGATTTTAAGTCAATTTCTGTTTTTTGAAAATTTTTATCAGCAACAGAAGATTGGTCGTGTGGAAAGCCGTTTGAAAAGCTTCGGTCAAAGTTATGTCCAGGAGGCTTGGGGATCGGGCAGGGTTTCGCGAGAGGCAGCTCGCTTTATGCTTCAGAATAAGAACCAGTTGGCGATTGTTACCCTAGACGGCAAAGTAAAGCTGGATGATGCGTTTCATATCAGTCTCAGAACAGCAGATGGTAAAGTTGTTAAGATATCGCTGTCTCTGTTTATGAGCGAGTACGGAGATGAGTTGAGAGCTGCCCGGATTCAGCCCGGTGATACGGTAACGGTTGAAGGTGAGGTATTGGGGACTGACGGCATCACTTCCCCCAACTTAATTTATCCATTAGGCATTCAGAAGCCTGGTTTCAAAAATATAGGAACGACATCGCAAGCGGCTGGCACAGATGACAGTGTAAGGTTATCCGGTACGGTGACAGAGATTGCACTGCCAGATCTGAAAACATGGAGTCAGCGACAAGGATTACTGTTTGGTGCGCTGGAGGAATGGTTCCCTTTATCACAGGCGCATCTGGAGAAACTTAAGAATTTCGAAGTGTTGGAGGAAGATTGGACGGAACCTTGGACAGGGGTACGTAATGCAGTCATAGTCCATCCTGTTCGTCAGGACACAGGCGAGATCGACCTCCTGTTCACAGTGACATCGTTGCAGGAAATTAGTGAGACGAATGAAGCTCTGCGCTGGTTTTATCTGTACCTAGGGATCGGGGGATTTGCACTCATTCTGATTTTGTCCCTGTTCTATTCCCGGATGGTGACCCGTCCGCTCATTGCTTTGAATAATACCGCCAAGCGAATGGCTAAGCTCGATTTTACAGCCCATACACCAATCCGGCAGAATGATGAGCTGGGCAGCCTGTCCTACAGCATGTATACCCTGTCCCAGAACCTGGACACGGCTTTGCGCGAGCTTCAGGAGGTCAATCAACAATTGGTCGAGGACATGGAACAGAAACAGAGGATGGAGGCTGTGCAACAAGACTTTTTTGCCAACGCTTCTCATGAGCTAAAAACCCCGCTGAGTATCATTAAAGGCTTCGCAGAAGGACTACAAGATGGAGTTAGCGCCGGGAAGCAGGATCATTATATGAAAGTCATTGTAGAGGAAGCGGACAAAATGGAGCGATTGGTCAAAGATATGCTGGACCTCGCTAAATTGGAATCTGGAACCCTCAAGCTCCGCAAGACGACCTTTATCTTGAGTGAGCTGGTGGAGGAAGTCGTGGACAAGCTATTCCATCTGTTGAAGGAGAAAAAGCTGGAAGTGGTCATTATCCCCGCCAATGAGATGCCGATTCATGCCGATGTAGGATGGATGGAACAGGTGATTATCAACTTTGTTGTCAACGCCATACGGCATGCTGAGGAAGGAAGCTCAATCACGATTCGTATCGAAGGCGCTGAGAAAATCCGGTTTTTTTCCATTGAAAATAAAGGTGAGACCATTCCTGACGATCAACTGGAGCAGATATGGGACCGTTTTTACCGGGCCGAGCTGTCACGTAGCCGCCAGACGGGTGGGACAGGACTGGGGCTGTCGATCGTCAAACGAATTTTAGATTTGCACGAATTCCGCTATAAGGTGGAGAATACCAAGGACGGCGTCCGTTTTGTTGTTATATTCGGAGGCTAAGCTACGGCAAAGGAGTTAAGGAGTATGAAATGGAATTGGTTGCCCTCACTATTCACGATTGCAAACCTGGGGGCAGGGGTCTTATCCCTGTATTTTACGATTCATGAGCAATACATGACCGCTTTTATTCTCGTGGTGGTGGCTGCTTTATGGGATGTATTAGACGGTTTGCTGGCAAGGCTGTTGCATTGCTCCAGTGATTTTGGCAAACAGCTCGACTCGCTGGCGGATGTTGTCTCATTTGGGGTTGCCCCTGCTTTCTTGATCTTGTTATACAAACTGGGAGATACCCATTGGATAGGACCGCTTGTGGCTGTTTTGTTTGTCATATGCGGTGCGGTAAGATTGGCAAGATTCAACCTAATGGCTTTTAGCAAAGGCTTTGTAGGTATGCCGATTACGGCGGCGGGTGTGATTTTGTCCTTTATGTTTTTATGGAGTGAGCATTTGAAGCCGGGGTTGTTGCTTGCATTAATGGTAGTGCTGTCGTTCCTGATGGTTAGCCGTATTCCCTTTCCGTCCTTCAAAAAATAATCGGTCAGGAGGTGGCTCTCCTATGGAATGGGTCATCAGCATGATTACACAATACGGATATATCGCTATTTTTGCTCTTCTTGCTCTTGGGATTATCGGTCTACCGGTTCCGGATGAAATTATTATGGTTTTTGTCGGCTATTTATCCTCTATCATGGTACTGAATTATTCGGTGTCTATATTAGTCAGCTTCATCGGTGCAATGACAGGGATGATGATCAGCTACACGCTAGGCAAAAAGCTGGGTCAGCCCTTGGTGGATAAGCACGGCAAGTGGGTTGGATTGACACCGAAGCGATTTGCAAGAGTTAAGGGGTGGTTTGCGCGTTTTGGGTTATGGACCATTTTGTTTGGTTATTTTATCCCAGGAGTCAGACATGCGACAAGCTATTTGTCGGGCATTAGTGCGATGCCTGTCCGAAAATATATGCTGGTGGCAAGCGCAGGTTCTCTGATATGGACGCTTATCTTTATCTCCATTGGTTATATTGCAGGGGCGAATATAAACTTTCATTAAGGTGACCTCAAAAGTAATGTAGCATTTTTCACGTATACCACCGATAATATAAATAAAGATACTGTACAACCAGTGAGGGGATCTGTATTGAATGCATTAATGAAGTATATTGAGAAGTTACCTAGTTTTCTGCAAATGATCTTGAATATCTCGCTGTTTCTGGTCGGGCTGATTTTAAGCTTCTTACTTCTAAAAGAAACATGGTCCATTTTTTCTTATGTTTTTTTGTACACAGAGGCCGACAAAAATTACTATGAATTCACGGAAGAGTTGCTTGTGTTTTTCTTGTATTTTGAATTCATAGCATTAATAGTTAAGTACTTTAAAACCAATTTTCATTTTCCATTACGTTATTTTATCTATATTGGGATCACGGCTGTCATCAGGCTCATTATTGTAGATCATGATGATGCTAAAAATACATTCTGGTGGTCTATTGCTATCCTAGTCATGGTAGGTTCTCTATTGATCGCTAACAGTAAATTGATAAAAAGAGAAAATTGATGCTCAGGAAGATTGCAAAGTTGACAGTCAAGTGGGAAAGAGGGAATAAAGACGAATGGTAAGAAACTGGATGAATCATGCGGGCGTCAGGCGGGTAGCCGTCCTTGCGATAATCGTTTTGCTGTTGTTTATGTTAAGAAGCATGATGAATATTATGTTGTTAACACTGCTGCTTACGATCTTGATTGGTAGTATATATAACGGAGTGAATAAGCTGGTCAAGCGGTTCGTCAATGTGCCGTCGATGATCGTGCTGCTACTGGTGTATGGGTTGCTAATTCTGATTATGGTGTGGGGCGTTTACAGAATGGTGCCGCTAATCGTTGTACAGGTCAAGCAGGTGTATCTCATGATTCAGCAAGCGTATATGTATCCTGATCGTAATCAATGGAACGAAACGATTATCGAATTTATGGACACGCTGAATGTTCAGCGGCTATTTGAGCCTGGCCTGAGTGCAGTGATGAAGGTCAGTCAATTGGGAACACAGCTTCTGGTGTCGATTATTTTGAGCTTGTTCTTCCTGATGGAAAAATCATATATTACACGTTTTACAGCTACGTTTGTAGATAGCAAGCTGGGTTGGTTTTTCAAGGAAGTGGGTCATTTTGGCCGTATGTTTCTGGATACGTTCGGGAAGGTATTGGAGGCTCAACTACTGATTTCACTTATTAACTGTATATTGACCACGATTGCACTCTGGATTATGGGCTTCCCTAATCTGCTTGGTCTTGCGCTCATCATTTTCGTACTTGGATTGGTTCCAGTGGCAGGTGTGTTTATCTCACTGGCACCGCTCGGCCTGATCGCTTTCAGTGTCGGCGGCATTCAATATGTGATTTATCTAGTTATTCTGATCGTGGTGATTCATGCGATTGAGGCCTATTTCTTAAATCCGAAGCTGATGTCATCCAAAACGAATTTACCGATCTTCTTTACCTTTGTCGTACTTATTTTCTCTGAGCATCTGATTGGAATTTGGGGCTTGATTGTAGGTATTCCGTTGTTTGTTTTCTTCCTTGATCTGATTGGGATAAAACGCAAGCAAGAGAAGGATACTTGATTCAGCACTACAGATTCCACCCTTGTATAGTGACTATTGATTCATCACGAATGCCTGCGAAGCCGCAGGCATTTTTTTATTGCCCTTTTGTTCATAGGAAAAAATCGCTGACGCTCATCATCATGCAGGAGGTGTCCAACGGCATTATCAATGCATTCTCACTTGCTTTTTAATTCTCTTGTTAGCTATAGTACACTGAATATGCAAGATTAGATCAAGTTAAAAGAAATGAGATGATCGGATGGAACAGAAAATTAAGGTATTGGCTATATCGGGTAGCCTTCGTCAAAAGTCCTCCAATACAGCGCTTATGAAGGCTACTATTGGGCTGGCTCCTGAAAATATGATATTCACAGTCTATGATGGATTGGGGGATCTCCCGCATTTTAACCCTGACTTGGATGTAGATGAGGGGTCAGCTTCCGTAAAAGAGCTACGGGAGCAATTGAAACAAGTGGATGGAGTGCTGATCTGTACACCGGAATATGGGAATGGTGTGCCGGGTGCTTTGAAAAATGCCTTGGATTGGCTCGTATCTTCAGGTGAATTTGTAAATAAACCTACAGCGGTCATTAGCGCGTCACCGTCTCCTATGGGCGGCCATCTTGCGCATGCCTCGCTGCTGCTCACATTGCAAATGATCAATGCACAGATTGTAAAGAATGGAAAGGTCATTATTCCGCATATCACCTTGAAGCTAAATCAGGAAGGTGAAATTACAAACGCTGAAACTAGGCAGGAGCTAGAAGCATTACTTCAAGGGCTTGAGCAAGCATGCTCAAGCACAGGAACTCTTTAGATTTTTGAAGTTTAATAAAGGAAAAGCAGCGGCAGTCTAAGATTTCATTTTCACCTTCGAAGCTGCCGCTTCCTCTTTTAATTGATTTTAAAGTTTGAATTTTAGACAGTGTCCAATAAGCTCTCGTATACCTTTAATCGGGCATATACCGTTTCGAGTATGGGGTAAACAGTATTACTGGTTGCAGCCAATGCAAGCAGTGAACCATGTAGATGACTGGCTTCAATCGGAAGCTTTTTAAGCATATCGCGTTGCATGGATGACATCATCTCAGGTCGTAAGGATTCCATCGTTTTCAGTGTATGAGCTTCCATCTCTGAATCAATCGGCATCCCCGCGTTGCGAGCAAGTGTGACAATCTCATGGAGCAGCTTTTCGTAAATAGCACGTGACTCTGCCGTGGCAAGTATAGTCCCAACCGAGGCATCCATCAGTGTTGTAATTGCACTCAAGCTGGCAACAAATATATATTTCTGCCAAACTTCACGCTGAATATCGTGACTTCGTGCCACTGTGAAGCCTGCATGATCAAGATGATTCAGCAGCAGTTGTGTACGCTCTGATTGCACTCCGTTCCATTCACCGAAGACGATACGGTGGAACGGACTTGTCTGAACAATAGAACCATCATGATCCAACGTAGTTTCAATATAACAAAGTCCGCCCAGCACTTTTTCAGATCCGAATTGTTTGCGCAAAAAGTCAAAATGTTCGTAACCATTAAGTAACGGAAGAATCATGGTATGATCACCGACATAAGGCTCAAGATCGAATTGCAATTGGGGAAGATGATACGCTTTAACTGAAATGATAATACAGTCGAACGGATCGGCGTCTTCACCATTTGTAATAGCACGGATTGGCGTCTGGAAATCTCCATGAACACTTCTAATAATCAGACCGTCTTTTGCCAACTGAGATTTTTTTAAAGGGCGTACGAAGAAGGTCACGTCTTCTCCTTTTTGAACAAGAAGTCCCCCGAAATAGCCTCCAATCGCCCCTGCACCTACAATCAGAAATCGCATTATAGGGTCCCTGCCTTTACTTTTGTATTCCCGTATAGTCCTTCTACTACGTTCTCATCTGCCTTAAAAACATGCTCCTCGCCTGGAAAAGAACGATTCTTCACGTCTTCGACATATTGCCCGATGCTGTTGCGAATCAAAGCACCTATATCCGAATAGGTTTTTACGAACTTCTTCTCCCGGTAAGGAGCTGAGTATTGTAGCATGTCATGATACACCAAAACCTGGCCATCACAGTATCTCCCCGCACCGATGCCAATGACCGGAATAGATATCTCCTGGGTGATGTTCTTCGCCACTTCCTCTGTCACCAGCTCTAACACGATGGCAAAAGCTCCCGCTTGCTCCAGGGCCCGGGCATCATTTAGAAGGCGCTCAGCGGCCTGTGAGTTTTTACCTTGAATGAAGTATCCGCCGATTTGATGCACAGACTGTGGTGTAAGTCCGATATGCCCCAGTAGTGGGACGCCGGATTGAACAATTCGCTTCACGGTGTCGCAAATTTCCATGCCCCCTTCTAATTTCACGGCATGGGCATGTCCCTCTTGCATGAGCCTGCGCACATTAGTAAGGGCTTCTTCACTACTCCCGTGGTACGTCATAAATGGCATATCCGCAACAATAAAAGTATGTTCCGCACCGCGCACGACAGACCGTGTATGATAGACCATATCATCCATAGTGACGGGCAGTGTGGAGTTATAATTAGATAACACATTACCTACGGAATCACCGACAAGGATGATATCGATCCCGGCTTCCTCAGCCAAACGAGCAGATGGATAGTCATACGCCGTAATCATACTTATAGGTGAACCTTCTCGTTTCATTTTCTTCAATTGCAAAATATTAAGTGCTTTCGAGGTTGCCATGGTTGCATTCAAATCCTTTCCTACCTTTATTTTAGATCACAAAAAAAACCTTTCAGCACATGGCTAAAAAGGTCCGAAAGGCAAAAAAAGAGTCAATTTGCGACCGTTCTTTTGTCTCGGTCCTTGCGGATCAGAGCAAAATCCAACGAGTTCACCTCCATAGGCTCACACATCTACATATTGAATTACAGTAACTAGAGTACCGTTCGAATGTATCGATACAGCCTCTCACGGAAGTATACCAAAATATAGGGCTGTTGCATAACATTCTCTACTATATGAACAAAACAAGCCCCTCCAACTTCCTATTCGGAAGTGAAGGGCTGTCAGCTTGCAGATACAGTATGTGAAATATTGCTAAATCATCAGGACGTGTATGAGGTCACGGACGGTCGATAAATTCATATAGAAAGGATTGACCCTCCCGATAGAATTCTAATTGTAACATGGGACTATTGTATGTGGAGAGCGTGATATAATAGGGCACAAATCGTTTCATAGATGATGAATCAAGCAGAGGAGTGAAGGCTGGTGTATGAACAAATTGTAGCGTATGGTCTGAGCCAAAAAGAGGCTGTTAAGGATTATCCATTCGGTGCTGAAACGCTAGTACTGAAAGTTGGAGGCAAGATGTTTGCTCTATTATCTGAAAAGGACGGCATTAGCCACCTATCCTTGAAATGTGATCCGATCATTGCGGTAAATCTGCGTGAACAAAACAAGGCAATTAAGCCAGGCTATCATTTAAATAAAAAGCATTGGAATACGATTGAGGTTGATGCTACCTTCCCACTGGAGGATTTGTACAGCATGATCGACCATTCGTATGAGCTAGTCTTCAAGAGCTTAACCAAAGCGCAACGCGAAGCGATTACGATGAGGATACGGGCAACGGATTTGTAAAGGGCTGGTGAAGCCCTTAGGTTGTATCCAAAAATACTTACTAACATGATTATAGTTTTAGTTGACAGAAAACACGAATAGATATATTCTTAATTTAAAGATAATTTATTTGAAAATAATATCAAGGAGTGGAACTTAACATGAGCGAACTGGTGAATATTATTCAAGAGAGAAGATCAGCTTCTAAATTTATTCCTGATGTTACTATAGATGCAAAAGAACTAGAAGAAATATTTCAGTTGGTGAAGTTTGCTCCATCGGCTTTTAATTTACAGCATACGCGCTATATCGTAGTGCAGGATGCAGATACCAAACAAAGACTGCATGATGAGGCAAGTAAGCAGTATAAAATATTAACGGCTTCGGCGACCATTGTAGTGCTGGGGGATACAGAAGCTTATACCAAGGTAGCTGACCTCAACGAAGGCTTCCTGAATTTAGGTGTCCTGAGCAAGCAGGAATATGATAGTACAGTGGAGTCGGTAACTCAGTTTTATCGCGAGCGGGGACCTGTCTTCCAGAGAGAAGAAGCGATCCGTAATGCCAGCCTGTCGGCTATGCAATTGATGTTGATTGCCAAGGACAAAGGCTGGGATACTTGCCCGATGATCGGTTTTGATCCGGCGAAGGTGCAGGAAGTACTGAATATTCCAGAGCAATTTGTACCCGTGATGATGATTACCTTGGGTAAAGAGGACGAATCGGGTCAGCGGGCACGGGGATACCGCAAGCCGGTTGGACAATTTGTCAGCTACAATGGATTTTGAAATTTGTAAATCATTTTTGTAAATAAATCATCATGTTAATGAAGGAGTGATAAAGATGTCATTGAAAACCGCTGGAATTCACCATATCACGTCCTTTGCAGGAGACCCGCAGGGCAACGTTGATTTTTACGCAGGCGTACTTGGTCTGCGATTGATTAAAAAGACGATCAACTTTGATGCTCCAGAAGTATACCATTTGTACTTTGGTAATGAAGAGGGCAGCCCGGGAACGATCATTACCTTTTTTCCAGCTCCGGGTACACGCAAGGGTAAGATTGGAGGTGGACAGGTCGGGATTACGACGTATGTCGTGCCGTCCGGTGCTTTGGAATACTGGGAAAACCGTCTGCACAGCTTGAAGGTGTCTTTCACGAAGGCCACTCGTTTTGGCGAGTCATTCATCCAGTTCCGAGACAACGAGGGCTTGCATCTGGAGCTGGTGGAGCGGGAAGATGGCCCGGTGAACACGTGGACAGCTGGCGGCGTGCCTACGGATAAAGCGATCAAGGGCTTTGGCGGGGCGGTACTGTACAGTGCGGATTCCAAGCATACGCAAGAGGTGTTGGAGAACGTCCTGGGGATGACTCCCATCGGAGAAGACGCAAATGCAGGCTACATCCGCTATCAGGCGACAGGTGATTTGGGCAACCTGATCGACATTCCGGTCAAAGATGTCCCGTGGGGGAATGGCGGCGCCGGTACGGTTCACCATATTGCCTGGCGCGCGCAGGACGATACGGAGCATCAGGCGTGGAACGAATGGGTTCATCAGCATGGTTTTGGGACCAGTGGTATTGTAGATCGCCAATACTTTAATGCCGTATACTTCCGCGAGCGGGGCGGTATTTTATTCGAGATCGCAACCGATCCACCCGGATTTACCGTGGATGAGGAATTGAATGAGTTAGGACATAAGCTGATGCTGCCTGAATGGTATGAGCCTCAGCGCACCCAGATTGAGTCTAACCTGGTTCCTATTGAACCTAGAGTATTAAAACAGGATTAATCTGCTCGATCCAAACAATCATATTTAGAAGCAAAAAGGTCCAATGCGGGAAGATTTCTACCGTGATTGGACCTTTTTTTGCATGTGGAATTGTCATACTAACGTATAAATAAGCGTGGAAGAGTTGGCTAGATCATGAGCAGTTCACGAATCTCCAGCTCGGTCAGTGCCGAAAGGGTTTCTTGCCCCGGTTGAATGACCTGGTCGATCATGTTTTTCTTTTTTTGTTGCAGCTCATACATTTTATCCTCTACCGTACCTTGGGCGACGAGACGAATAACCTGCACGACTTTTTTCTGACCCATTCGGTGTGCGCGGTTGGTAGCCTGCTCCTCTACAGCGGGATTCCACCATAGGTCATACAGAATGACTGTATCTGCGCCGGTGAGGTTCAGGCCAGTGCCTCCTGCCTTTAGGGAAATCAGGAACAGCTCGCGTTCTCCTTCGTTGAAGCGACTGCACAGCTCGACTCGTTCCGGAGCGGGAGTCTGCCCATCCAGGTAAAAGTAGGACACCCCTTCTCGAGCAAGCTCACGTCCGATCATTTGAAGCATCGTAGTGAACTGTGAAAAAATGAGTATCCGTTTCCCAGAGCTGAGACATTCCGTAATGATCTCCAACAGCTGTTCAAATTTGGCGGAGCTTCCCGTATATCCTTCGATGAACAAGCCTGGATGACAGCAGAGCTGACGAAGTCGGGTCAGACCTGCGAGAATTTTGATCCGATTTTTCTGAAATCCTTCCTCGTTGAGATGCTTCAATGTTTCATGCTGGAGCTTGGCCAGATAGGCTGTATACAGCTTTTTTTGATCTGGCAGAAGCCGGGATACCTGCACGGATTCGATTTTCTCCGGCAGCTCCTTGAGGACATCGCTCTTAAGACGGCGCAGCAAAAACGGACGAACCCGCTTGGCAATCACATTTCGAGGCAGGTTGTGAAACACTCTTTTCCCACCGGGAAATAGCGCAGGAAATACAACGTCGAATATGGACCATAACTCTTCCAATGTATTTTCTATAGGCGTTCCTGTCAGGGCAAAACGGTAACGGGCTTTTACATCCTTAACAGCTTGTGCCGTCTGGGTGGCATGGTTCTTGAAAGCCTGCGCCTCGTCCAGTATGAGCGTATGAAACGATGGCTTGCTGTACACATCTGCATCGCGCCGTAGCAACGGGTAGGACGTAATGACGACGTCATAACTGGCGGCATCCCGTATGATCCGGCCGCGTTCTTCTGGGCTGCCATCTGCGATAGTGACGCGGACGTGTGGAGCAAATTTCTCCAGCTCATTCCGCCAGTTGTACACCAGTGATGCAGGGGACACGATCATGGCTGGAAGCTGCTGGCTGCGAATCTCCGGCAATACTGAGACGAGAAAGGCGATACTTTGCAGCGTTTTACCCAGCCCCATATCATCTGCCAAAATGCCCCCAAAACGGTAATGCGCCAATGTCTTAAGCCATTGAAAGCCGTAAACCTGATAATCTCTCAAGATTGGAGCAAGCATGTCTGGAACTGGAAAGTCGAGATGGTCTGGGTTACGTATATTTTCCAGCAGCTGGCGAAAGGTTTTACCCAAAGTCAGGTTTTTTCCATGATCGTGAGGATCAATTAAGTACAGTCCTTGCGTGACGGGAACACGAATTTGCGCTGCATCCAGATCGCTTTTGCGGATACCTGTTTCATTCATGAACCGAATCAATTCCTTGTACTCCTCTGTTTCCAACGGCAGCAAGGCACCATTCGGCAGACGGTGATATCTCTGTTTTTCCTCTAACGATTTGAGCATCTTGCGAATTTCCGGTTCCGGAATGCCCTCCATATCAAATTTAAATTCAAGCCAATCCGTACGTTCATCCCATTCCGCCCGTATCCTTGGGGTAGGCAGAGTATTGTTTATTTTCGCTTTGACTGCACCTGTAGCATAGACGTCCAGCAGCTTTTCCAGTTGAGGAACAGTATGGTACAAAAAATCATACTCTGCATCTTCATCTTCCATAAAATATCCGCTGTCTGTTCTGGCAAAGGAGCTATGCTCCATCAGTTCTAAAATCCGCTGCTCCTGTTCCCCATCACGTATCAGAATTCGGTCGTTACCAGGAGTTCGTGCATCTGTTTCCAGCGGGTTGATGATGATATCCCCATATTGGAACTCCAGCCCTGCCAGTAGCTTGTCTCTTACCCGGTCCAGATATAGCTTTGCCTTCAATGGCTGCTGTGTGACCCGATCTGAGACGGACCGAGTCATATGAACACGTCCGAGCTTCATTAACCCGGGTACAACCTTGTCCATAAAAGATTCCATCTGCTCTGGCGCAATCAGAACTTTTCGCCTGTGGTGTACCTCTACCATCCGTTTTAGCTCGGACAAACGCCGTAAGGGATCGGCCTTCTGTTTGACAAGCTTGCCATCGGCAATGACGACACCATAGTCCTCCATGATGGTCAAGTCATCCAATCCTTGTATGCTTAGCTGGTAGCCTTCGGTTATGGCCCCGGCCTCATCAAATTCAAATTGCAGTGGAAGCATCAGGTCGGACTGGGGAATACCCTCGCTCATGTTTCCGTGAATTTCAAAGTAGACGCCCTGTGCTGTTGTCAGCAAGGGGAGCAGCTTTTCCCAAGCCGCAGGCGGAATGAGGAGCATTCGCTCGCCGCTCATATGGCTACTGGAAGATGAATACGTGCCTGAGGTTTCCCGAATCATACGCTCATGGTGGCACACCTGGGATAATTGCTGGAGAATAGCGTCATGTTCAGGTCGGAAGCGGTACAACTCAGGCTCGTACGAGAAGCTTTTCGTGAACATGTAGCTATCCCCACGGTCAATACTATCCAGAAACGGACGAATTTTCTGGACGATATATAATCGTTTGGGGCCAGCTTTCATTTCTACACCAAACATATATTTTTGGTAACCGTAGGCAAAAGGCCGGATGACGAATTGAAAATCCAAGACTGCACGAGTATCCAGCAGGGTAGGCGTGCTGCGAAGCGGTCTCTTGCGGTCAAATAGTTTTAACATACTGTCGGTCAGCTGGAGATCCCCTTGTGTGATGTCAGAGGATCGTGCCGCTCTAGCAGTGTGATCATATGGAGCATCTGTAGATGTGTACATGCCGTCTGAATCCATGCTTCCTGCTGTATCTGGGGCGGTACCGGGATGAAGTCTGGAGGCATAGGAGCGCACAGACAGACTTTTTCCACGGCGTATATCATGGGCGTTAAGGAGAACAGCAGCGATATGTTTGCAATATCGTCCGGTGTTCTGAAATGTGCTACAGGTGCACTCTGCTCGGATACTTCCATTGGATCGGATCATCGCCGCAACAGCATAAAAGCTGCTTCCTTTGACCGTAGCTTCGTATACCCCTTCATCATGATCTATTTGTGTAAAGGCCACTCTTTTGGCCCGGTAATAGGCATCCCCGTCGTCATAAGCAGCTTGACTGCATAGTTGTCTGATGGCTCGCCGGGTAAGTTCAAAACTCATGATTCGTAATCCTTTCCTGAGTTATTCCGTTTTCTTACATGATAACAGAACAGACAGGAGGATGGACACTTGGGCGCGAAACGTAACTTTACAAAAAAAGGAGAGCAGAAAAAAACAGGCCTTGGTCAGTCATTGAACCAAAGCCTGCCAGGTGGCTACAGCTATATTATATGTCGGGCAGTCCTTCTTCTTGCTCATGGACACCCAGCGCGTTACGTGCCATCTCCATATATTCATCTAGCCCGGATTTGAGGGCGAATTCGGCGATAAGCACAGGGTAAGCCGCGGTCAGTTCAACGATATGTTCGCTCATACGCGGCCATACACGTCCGCCTGCTGCCTCGTAAAGCTTCAATAAACGAGTAAGCTCTACTTCTCCGAACAAAGTATAGTAACTCGTAAAATCAATCGCCGGATCAGCTACTTCGGCCTCGGTCCAGTCCAGCATTCCAGTAACCTCTGTATTCGAAGAGACTAAAATATGGCCTGGGTGCAAATCACCGTGTACAAGTACGGAATATTCCGGCCAGTAGCTATCGTCTGTCAGCCAGGTTTGCCATCGTTGCCATAGCTCGCCAGATACACCAAAGACGCTCCTTATTTCCTTCATCCGCTGGTCCATCAATTGCCGAACTTCGTCGTGTTGCCTTACGCGGACACCGAAATTTGCTGCCTGTTGGTGATCCGTCCGGTGCAACGCGGCTAGGGCTTTAGCGAGCGAAGCAACGAATCTTTCCGTCAGAGCCTCAGGATTGATGAACCATACGTAGCTTTTGGTTTCCATATCAATGGTAGCGGCAGGAGTGCCCTCCAGTTGAGGGTAGGCGATGAACTCTGGACGATACACTTGCCAATCCGGTACCGCTACAGGAAGAGTATCCCGAATCAACTGAAGCACTTTGTGCTCGTAAGCGGCTGATTGGACCACATCTGTTCGTCGCGGTGTACGTAGAACCCAAGGGGTACCCTGAATGTCTTTGGCGAATAGTGCCCGGAAATCTAGCCCGGACTCGTTGAGCTCTAATCCTTCATGTAGTATGTGAAGCCCGTTGCTTTTGGCAAGGGCCAATATATCACTAACGTCTTTTGAGTTAGTCAAGGAACGCTTTTCAGTCATATGAAACACACCTCATTGTTCAGATTTAGTTTAAAAAAAGGTAACTTAAACAAGCCTCAACCTTCCATATAAAAAAACGGGTTGAGCTTCATTGAAAAGCCTATCCTTTTATCTGAGACGCATGTAGTGAGTACACATGAAAGAGCAAACCTCCTTTACAAAATAGGGCATCTAACCCAGCACCAATATAACATCCTACATTGGAGGATGTCTACAATACGAGGAATAATATAAATGGCTGCCCCAGTTCGCTTATCTGTGGGTTAGAGAAGTTTTTACAAGCTGCACATAGCAGGATACAATGGAAGTGTTAAAGAAAGGAGGCGGATACTTTTGCAAAATGAAGAGAAAAAGACCGATTCCAAATCCGGCTCATCCAAATGGTACCTTGGTAGTGCAGCAGCATTGCTTCTTCTGAAAGGTAAGTCGTTACTTGCCCTTTTAAAATTCAGTAAATTTGGCGGTGCGCTGATATCTATGGCGATAACGATTGGCACATATGCGATCATTTACCCGTGGGGATTTGCGGTCGGATTCGTGTTGCTGTTGTTTGTGCATGAGCTGGGACATGTATTGGCCGCCAAGCGCAAGGGGCTTCCCGTATCAGCACCGTTATTTATTCCTTTTCTCGGCGCGCTGATCACAATGAAACGGCAACCTTTGGATGCGCAGACAGAGGCTTATGTAGCCATGGGCGGCCCGTTACTGGGGACGGTTGGGGCTATGGCGGTATACGCAGGAGCCTATGCAACAGACAGTCCCCTGTTGTATGCGCTCTCGTATGTCGGATTTTTCCTGAACCTGATCAACCTGCTGCCGATTCATCCGCTCGACGGAGGACGGATTTCCACGGCAGTGACGCGTTGGCTGTGGCTGGTGGGCCTATTGGGTGGAATTGTAGTCGTAGTATATTTAAAATCCTTTTTATTTTTCTTGATATGGGCGTTCTTTGCCTACGATTTGTACAAAAAATATGTTAAACGCAATAAAGAGGAGGTTAAGGTCCAATCCTTTTTGCAAAAGCCGCTGGTGAACGTACAGCATCTGTATGAGCAAGGATATCCGCTGCCCGGACCGGAGCACACGCGCAGATTATCTTTTAATACCTACTCGGATTTGGAGGGGCAGCAATATGTGACGGTGTATATGGAAAGTCTGGATGTGGAACAGACGCTTCTGCTGCCACAGCAGTGTCTTGTCCAGCATGTATGGCTGAACGGTGTGGAACATATACCGACGCCGGATGCGTACCAGCTCAGATTGCTGTGTGGGATTGATTACATTCCGTTTGAAAATGATAAATATTACGAAGTACCCGCATCATCGCGCTGGAAATTCGGCATCGGTTACTTGGCTTTGGCCGTATTCCTGATGGGGATGATGTATGTGGTGCACCAGCATATAGGGGATATTAGGCTGTGATTCGAGTAATGAGAGCTTAGTCAAGATTTTAGATCATTAAGGCAACGGTAGAGCTTATAGAAAATAGAGTGAAAAGAGCGCGACAACCGCAATATTCGGTGTCACGCTCTTTTTTTGTATGAATAACACGGTGGAGCCCTTGCTATCCGTCCTTATATCTTAAATCCTTTGTGCATCAGTAATCGGCTTTAACGTCTGACGATATTTAAGTGGGCTGGTGCCTGTCCAGCGCTTGAACTGTCTGCTAAAATGAGCCAGACTGGAGTATCCGAGCAGGGAAGCTACCTTGTTGAGTGGCAGATTGGGCTGCTGGATCAGCACCTTAGCCTCATGCAGCTTGGTCTCCGATAGATAGTGACGTGGAGAATAGCCGTATACCTTGCGGAACACTTCCTGGGCATAGCCAGGACTGATCCCGAGCGAAGCCGCCACATCTTCAAGGCGGAACGCTTGCTCGCCAGATTCATCTTCCCGATAAGGCTTAAACCTTGATTGAATGGCTTCCATGATGGCCTTGGCATATTGAACGGATGAAGGCGCAATTCTGGGCTCCAAACCGGTAGATATCATTTGCGAGAATATCCCGAATAGCTCAAATAAGGCAATTTGCATACGAAAACGGTCTGCTGTCGTATATTCTCCGCTTTCTTGCACCATGCCAATCCAGCTATGGACGACCTTTTGCAGCTTGGTATTCGTTTCAGTACCCGCTGGGAAAAAGAGCTGATTGCTCTTAATCATTTCCTGACGGAACAATGGATCATCGACATTAAAATGAGAGCTAAAATAGTACATGCCGTTTGGGGAAACACACTGACTCACATGTTTGAAACCCGGCGGAATGATTAAAATATCACCCTCCCCAACTGAATATACGTTATTTTCCATAATCGTTTCCTGACGACCTTCTAAAATGAGTGCAATTTCAAAACCGATATGAGATTCCTCAGGCATGCACCAATCCGCTTTGACCCGGTGAATATGGGCGCCAAAAAATTTCACATTCCAGTCAATAATGGGCAGCCATCGGCAATCGTGGAATAGAGCTGGATCAACATCAGGATTTAATATCATCAGATCACCTTCGATTAGGGCAAATTTTACACCGCTTAGACAATCTCATTGTATCTAACATTTAACTATAATAAAAGAGCGTTTACAAATGCTATAGTATAAGCTTTTACATAAAAGAAAGCGCTTATATGTAGATTTTTTGAAAGCGATGCCATATTGTAATCAGGAGGAGCTATGGAAACAACATCGAAAGAACGTGTATCGTATTACGTTTACTTTTTGGGGAGCAACGCAATTCTCTGTCTGGTCGCCTCTTTTGCGATGCTATTTTATACGGATTATGTTGGCATATCTGTTTCTATTATCGGTACTTTATTCGTACTAGCCCGTATATGGGATGCCCTTAGCGCTCCGATCTTCGGTGTGATCATTGACCGGGCCAATCTGAAGGGCGGCTTGTTCAAACCGTGGACGAATCTGGCTTCCATCATTTTGCCGATACTTACTGTACTTATTTTTCTCGTTCCTAATGATGCGTCGCTTACCGCCAAGGTGATTTATATCGCCGTCACGTATCTGGCATGGGAAATGTGTTATACGATCAGTGATGCGCCTGGCTTTGGGTTGGCTACACTGATGACGAAAAATACGCATGAACGTGATCTGTTAATGTCCAGAGGCCGGACGATGGTCTTCTTGGGTTTTATGGTCATCTCCTCATCTTCGGTAGCTGTGGCCAATCAGATATCATGGCCAATTTTGGCACTGATTGTTGCCATAGCGGGTTTGATACTCATGAACTTTACTCGCTTTAATGTCAAAGAACGGTATTCCAACAAGGCGGAGAAGGTTACGCTCAAGCAAATTATGACGTATCCATTGCAAAACAAGCAGCTTTTATTTTACCTGACGTCGTTTATGATGCTGTCTATGACCAATCTGCAAGGGATTGTCGTCAGTTACTTTGCCTTATACAACTTGAAAAATCCTATTTATATTTCCATTCTCATGTTCATTTCCTTGGGTGTGCAGCTGCTCACTGCGTTGATTTTACCACCAATTATTAAAAGATTCGGCAAGTGGAAAGTGAATGTCGTCAGCTTGATTGGATTGTTTACTACGGGCTTGTCCTTATTTGTAATCGGTTACAGCAACCCTGTTGTCGTATGTGTATTTGCGGTTCTTTTCGGTTTGTTCAGCTCTGCACCACAGCTCATGGTACCGATGTTTACGGCCGATTGTGTGGAATATGGCGCATTCAAAAAAGGCGTACGTGCCAGTGGTACCGCTTTTGCTACCCAAACGTTTGCAGGAAAACTGGGGGGAGCGGCAGCCAGTGGAATCGTCGCTTATGCGCTTGCCTTTGCAGGCTATGTCCCGAATGTACCGCAGACCGGACAGGTTCTCACATGGATATTCGCGCTCTATGCAGTAGTACCTGGAGTGGGGGCCTTAATTACGGCAGGTCTGTTTGCATGGCTGTACAAGATTAAAGAAAAAGACGTAGAAGGCTGGCTGGCAAGTGCGAAAAAAAATCTACAACAGGCAGATTCTGCGAAGCAGGGTGTTGCCGACAAGACGATATCCGTTCCATCCCTGAAAAAACCGCATAACAGCCACGGTGTTTGAAAATAACCTTATATAGCTCCACATACCCTATTACGAACCTAATTGGAGGACGACTTGATGAAAAAGCTACTGTACGGTGTTGCCTATTATGATGAGTATATGCCATATGACCGTTTGGACCAGGATATCCAAATGATGAAGGATGCGGGCATCAACGTGGTGCGGATTGCCGAATCCACTTGGAGTACGCATGAACCGCAAAATGGCGTGTTTGATTTTACCTCTGTGGATCGGGTGCTGGACGCCATGCATAAGGCGGGTATCGAAGTCATTGTGGGGACGCCCACCTATGCCGTACCCACATGGCTAGTGAAGGAGCATCCTGATGTATTGGCAACAACGCCTCAAGGTCCGGGCAAATATGGAGCTCGCCAGATTATGGACATTACGAACCCGGTGTACCTGTTCCATACTGAGCGAATCATACGCAAGCTGATCGGACGGGTGAGTCAGCATCCGGCGGTCATTGGCTTTCAGACGGATAATGAGACCAAGCATTACCACACGAGTGGGCCCAATGTGCAATTGCAATTTGTAAAGTATTTGCGGGAGCGGTTCGAATCGCTGGAGGAGCTAAACCGCAAATTTGGTCTGGACTACTGGAGTAATCGCATCAATAGCTGGGAGGACTTTCCTTCGGTGGTCGGAACGATTAATGGAAGTTTGGGCGCAGCCTTTTCCCAATTCCAGCGCAAGCTGGTGACGGATTTCCTGGCATGGCAGGTCGCGCTGGTGAATGAATATAAGCGGGAAGACCAATTTGTTACGCAAAACTTTGATTTTGAATGGAGAGGTCATTCCTTTGGTGTTCAGCCAGACGTGGATCACTTTGCGGCATCGCAAGCCTTTGATGTGACTGGGGTGGATATTTACCATCCATCACAGGATGATCTGACCGGAATTGAAATTTCCTTCGGTGGCGATGTAGCGCGTTCGACGAAAAATAACAACTATCTAGTGCTGGAAACGGAAGCGCAGGCTTTTACCCACTGGGTTCCCTATCCGGGGCAATTGCGTCTGCAAGCGTTCAGCCATCTGGCTTCTGGAGCCAATATGGTGGCATACTGGCACTGGCATTCCATCCATAATTCCTTCGAAACCTACTGGAAGGGTCTGCTCAGCCATGATTTTGAACCGAATCCTGTGTATGAGGAAGCACAGACCATAGGGAAGGATTTTGCAAGATTGTCTCCGCATTTGGTCAACTTGAAAAAGAAAAATAAAACGGCGATTCTGGTCAGCAACGAAGCATTGACGTCGATTGACTGGTTTAAATTTAATATGAGCAGCCCGTTGAATTACAATGACATCGTACGCCGTTTGTATGACGAGTTGTATAAACTGAATATCGGGACGGATATTGTTCATCCAGGTACAGAATCGTTTGACGACTATGATCTCTTGATCGTCCCGGTCCTCTATTCTGCCCCAGACGCACTACTGGAGAAGCTGAACCGATATGTGGAGAAAGGTGGTCATATAGTATACACATTCCGAAGCGGATTTACTGACGAGCATGTGCAGGTGAGAACGTCCCGGCAGCCGGGCGTGATTAGCGAAGCCTGCGGCATTCATTACAGCTTGTTCGTGGAGCCGAAGAAGGTGACGCTCAAAAATAATCCTTTTGAGGTGGCACCAGAGGACAATCAGGTAGATACGTGGATGGAGCTGATTACCCCGACGACCGCCGAAGTGTTGGCCTATTACGATCACCCGCATTGGGGAAAATATGCCGCGATTACGCAAAACCGCTATGGTCAGGGAACAGCGACCTACATCGGCTGTATCGTCAGCCCGGCGGTCATCCGCGAACTATTCAGCTCTGTAGCCAAAAAGGCGGGAGTATGGGGAGTGGATCAGGAAACGTCTTATCCGATCATTGTTAAATCCGGCACGAATGAGCTGGGACGGACAATCCGGTACTATTTTAACTATTCCGAACAAGCAGGCTCGGTGGTATACCCACATGGAGACGGCAAGGAGTTAATCGGGGGGCGTACAGTTATCCAAGGACAAACGCTTCCATTAGAGCCTTGGGGTGTTATAATTATCGAAGAAGTGTAAATGATGAATAATGAGCTTAAACCAACTTACGAATAATATCATATAGGTATTCTCCGGGAGTATCCGGTAAATGAAGCGCCCCTGCGAATTGCGGGGCGTTTTCGCATATGGCTGAGTAGAGGAGTGCATCGCTATGCCAACCCGAGCAGTCCGCTGGTTCCGGGCGCTGACGGCCCCGTATCGACGCAGCATTCAGCTTAAGCTGATCTTGACGATGATTGTTCTATCTGTGCTGCCGGTCATTGCTGTCACGGTGCTGGCTGCGGAAAAAAGTAGAGCTTCCATGGAAACTGAAGTGGTAGAGACGAACATGTCCAATATGAAATGGACGGGGATCTATATCAGCGACCAGCTAGATCGTCTGAATCATCTGATTTACAGCATTCAGATCAGCCCTGATCTGAGCGATTATTTGAATGAGCGCGAGCCTGACAATCTTTCGAGCCAATTTAATGCTCAGCGAAAAATGCTGAATACGATGGCGAATGTGTATTATTCGGCCGGAAGTCATGTGATCGGCATCCAGCTTTATTTGAAGCAATCGCAAACCCTGTTTACCTTTAATAGCATGCAAAATGAAATTACGACAGTGAGCGGTATTCCCCCACAGTATGCCGAGATGTGGCAAGCGAATAAGGATTATTCGATTCGTCCAAGCTCTGCTGACCCGGAACGCTTTACTTTGACGCGCAGTATTCGGCGTTTCGAAGATCAGAAGCAGACGGGAGCTATTTCATTGGATGTATTGTGGTCGCAATTCGATCAGACGCTGGGCCTGCTGGGACGTGGGGATCAGCATCAGGTGCTTATTACAGATGCGGATGGCAGGGTCATGTATCCAGCACAGGCTCGGCAGTCGCCTCCACCTGCAGGTGTGCTGACAGCTCTTCGTGACGTTAAGCCGGGCCCTGGAGTGATTCAAACTGCTGAACATTATGTGTTCTATAATGATCTGGATGTAGTTGGGCTAAAGCTGGTCAAAATCGTACCCACTTCCTCCATTAACCACAGTGCCTTTTCAACCATGCTGTATGGTATTATCGTAGGCGTGATTTCAATTCTGGTTTCCATCTGCATTGCCGTTTTCATCGCATGGCGGACTGCACGTCCGATTGTTCATTTGGCGCGTTCCGTACAGGAGCTGGATATGATCAAAGGACCGATTGGACAGCCAAGTACACGCCCGGATGAGATTGGGCTGCTGGAAAGAAGTCTGCATGGGATGGCAGGCCGAATTCGCGAGCATATTCAGGCGGAATACAGTATAAATTTGCAAAAAAAGACGGCTGAATTGAAAGCGCTCCAAGCGCAGATTCATCCACATTTTCTGCAAAATACGCTGCAAATGATCGGAAGTATGGTATTTTCTCAAAAGCCGGAGGACACCTATGAAGTCATTCGGTCGCTGAGTGAGATGTTCCGTTACGTGGTACGGGAACCTCAGGATTTGGCCTCTTTACGCGCAGAGCTTGACCATGTGGGACACTATATGCGCATCCAGCAACGGAGATTTCCACAAAGATTGGTGTTCCAGGTGGAGTCGGAAGAACAGGCGATGGATATTCGACTGCCTAAGCTATCGCTTCAGCCATTGTTGGAAAACGCTTTTCAGCACGGTCTTGATCGAAAGGCGGGGGCATGGCAAATAGGGATTCGGGTGGAGATTATGAAACAAGATGTGTGTATTACGGTTTGCGATAATGGAAACGGCATGGCCCCGGACAAGCTGGAAAAACTACGGGCAAAGCTGGAAAACGCGTCGGAGGAACCGATCTGGGCGCAGGGTAGTCATATCGGATTGAGCAATGTGTCTTCACGCATACGGATGAATTTTGGAGTGCACTACGGAGTGACGATAGATAGTGAGCAGGGAGTCGGTACACGTGTCACCATCCGCATTCCATTCACCTCAGCAGAGGAGGGAAAAGTATGATCAGAGTATTAATTGTGGACGATGAGCCGTGGAACCGTGATATTCTGAAGACATTTGGCACATGGGAAAAACTTGGAATGTTGGTAGTGGGTGAGGCTGAAGACGGGGACGAGGCGTTCAGGCTGGTCGGGGAGTTAGCTCCCCATATTGTGATTACTGATATGCGCATGCCGGGTGCGGACGGAGTGGAGTTGCTGCAAGCACTAAATAACCATTGTCCTGATGTGAAAATCATTGTCGTGAGTGGATATGATGACTTTGCGTATGCCAAACATGCCATCCGTTATAAGGCCGTCGATTATTTGTTAAAGCCAGTCAATCCTGCAGAGCTGAATGCAGTGCTACTCAAATGCAAAAACGATCTGGAGGTCAAGGTGGCTGAACAGCAGCAAGAAGCGACAGAGCTGGATTATGAGTTTTTTCACAGGTTGACCCGGTATAAGCAACTGCTGCGTCTTTATTTTAATGAGCTGAACTGTGACGGGGTGAACTTAACCTGCAGGCAGGTTATGCAGGAGTTGGAGAGTTATGGAGCACCAAGTCCACATATGCTAGGCAGGCTGGTGCAGGAGCTTCTTTCCCTGCTGAAAGAGCTCGCAGCGGATAACGGGCTGGATAATTCTACGACAAAGGTAGGATTTCCACTGCCGCAGGATGCCGTGTCCTCTGTAGAACATGCGCTGGAATTCGTATCGTCGTGCTATGTTCAGGAACTGGATCAGCTCATTCGGCAGCGGAAATACAAAAACAAACTGAATTTAGAAGAGGTACGGCGATATATCGACAGTCACTTTGCTGGGCCGATTACACTGGAGCAGTTGGCGAAAAACTTTTTTGTGAGCAAAGAGTATATGAGCAAGGTATTTAAGCAGGAGTATGGTCAAAATGTAACGGACTACATCGTAGAGCGAAGAATGGAAAAGGCGCGGGAATGGCTGGCCAATAAACAGATTTCAATTAAAGCAGTTGCGGAGATGGCAGGATATGAGGATGTGTCTTATTTCTATCGGGTATTTAAAAAGCATTTTGGCATGGCACCCGGTGAAATGAGGAAGGAAGTTTAAAAAAGTCCAATTCAATAAGCTAAGGGTGTCCAATGGCAGAAGTGACCTCCCATCCTATAATGAAAGCGTATACAAAAAAAGCAGTACAAAGGAAACTGGCCTTTACGAAGTTCGCACAGAGCTGAATAGAGGTTGAAGACCGGCGGCATAGCTGCTTTGAATAACAGCTGATTTGCCGATGGGTAACAGTTATTTTCAAAATAGGGGAGGTCATTTTTCATGAAAGTGTGGAAAGGTGTATTGAGCACGATGCTGGTTGGCACGTTATTGGCCGGGTGTGGAGCGAATTCTTCAGGCAGTGACAGCAGCGGTTCCGGTGGAGACGGCAAAACGGTGAATCTCAAAATGTTTATTGCTCAGCCCCGTTTGAAGGAGCACTACGATAAATACATTAATGCGTTCGTAGCGAAAGAGAAGAAAGATAAAAATATCGACGTTACGGTCCAACTGGAGATGCCGCCTGCTGACAACGCCGCACAAATTTTGAAGACAAGACTCGCATCCAACGATGCGCCGGACGTATTTGCATTGCACGCGGTGAATGAAATTCCTCCGTTTTATAAAGCGGGCTATTTGGAGGATTTGTCCGGTCAGCCTTTTGTTAACAAATTGATGGATAGTGTGAAGCCTTCGGTGACAACCAAAGACGGAAAGGTCGTAGCGGTTCCCTTGGAAACGATCTCATGGGGCTACTTGTACAATAAAAAGATATTTAAGGATTTGGATTTGCAGCCGCCGGGAACGTTGACCGAAATGAAGGCTGTGGTCGAGAAGCTGAAAGCGAATAATGTGAAACCGTTCCTGTTGTCCTACAAGGAATCCTGGATTCCACAGCTGTTTGTGCCACTTACGGCAGGTGCAATGATGAACACACAGAATAAGGATTTTATCGACCGGATGAATCAGGATAAAGGCTCTTTTTCCGAAATGAAGAGCATGTTCGATATTATTGATCTGGTGAATAGCAACGGTACTGACAAGGCTCTGGAAATCGGCGGGGATGATGGATCGGCTGCGTTTGCCTCGGGTAAAGCGGCGATGTGGATTCAAGGACCGTGGTTTGCGGAAACGATTTTAAAATCGGATCCGAAGATGGATTTTGGGGTAGCACCGCTGCCGATCAATGACGATTCCAATGCGACATTGATTAATTTGTCCACTTCGACTTCGCTGGCTGTATCCTCTACAAGCAAGAATAAGGAGGTTGCGCTCGACTTTGTTAACTATGTGCTGGATGACAAGGATTCTAGCGCGTTCTATGAAGCATTGAAATTTAACCCGATCTCCAAAGTGCATACGTTTAAAAGCTATCCTTGGGTTAATGACGCTACCGAATACGTGAAAGCAGGCAAGTCGTACCAAGATCCATCTATCCCGCAAGCGGTTAAGGACGAGGCAGGCAAATCGCTACAATCCTATTATGCTGGTCAGCTCTCGCAGGATGACGTAATTAAGGCGCTGGATAAGGCATGGAAATCGTATAACAAAGTGAACAAGTAACGGTAACCTACAGAATTACACCGGGAGGGAGAGACTCCATGCCTTTTAAAATCTATAAAAAATACGTCATGTTACTGGCGTTTACAGCCCCGGCGCTGATCTTTTATGCTATCTTCCTGCTCATTCCAACGATCAGCGGCATGTACTACAGCTTTACAGACTGGAACGGATTGAATCCTAATTACAGCTTTATCGGCTTGGGGAACTTTGTGGAATCGTTGAAGGAAGACCCCGATTTTCTCAATTCCCTTTGGTTTACCCTTAAATACGTATTGGTCATGATTGTGCTGCAAAATGTACTGGCACTGGCACTGGCAGTGTTGATTGAGTCGCGTACACGTACCAAAGGATTTTTTCGGACGATATTTTTCATGCCCAATATGATCAGTACCATTATTAGCGCATTTATGTGGACCTTCGTTTTTTCTTCCGTGCTGCCACAGATCGCCGAAAAGACGGCTATCGCCTTTTTGGGCCAATCGTGGCTGGGCGATCCGAAAGTATCTTTCTTCTCAATTATTATCGTGTCGCTCTGGAATGGTGTCGGTTATATGATGATCATCTATCTGGCTGCGCTTCAAGGTGTACCACAAAGCTTGAAGGAGGCTGCTATTATTGACGGGGCGAACGCATTTCAGACATTGCGAAGCGTAACGATGCCAATGATTACTCATGCGATTACGATCTGTTTCTTCCTGACGCTGAATGGTGCCTTCAAAGTGTATGAGGTCGTATACGGACTGACTGGCGGGGGGCCGGGGCGCAGTACACAGGTGATTACGATGAACATTTATGAGGAGGCCTTCTCCAACAACTTCCGTTATGGTTATGCGAGCGCCAAATCCGTTATTTTATTCGCAATCGTTCTCATTTTCACCCTGATTCAGCTGCGTGTCATGAAGAAGAGGGAGGTGGAGGCATGAGGCTGAAGAAAGCCAATTCCTTGTTGATTACGCTGATTCTGTGCGTGGGCGCAGTCGTGTCCTTCTTCCCAATCTACATGGCGGTAATTAACTCGTTTAAAACACAGGGTGAGATGTTTGCATCCTTTACGGCGCTGCCCACGAAGCTTCACTTTGAAAATTACAGTCAGGCTTTTCATCAGACTCATTTGCTGAACAGCGCCCTTAATTCCACGATTATTTCTTTTATCGGCATTGGTGGCATTGTGATCTGTTCGGCACTGGCAGGCTACAAGCTGTCTCGTACACAGGGGAAACTGAGCAGTGCGATTTTCTTCCTGTTTGTCGCATCGATGCTGGTACCGTTTCACTCTATTATGATACCGCTTACGCGAATGGCAAAAGATTTGTCCGTTCAGGGCAGTACGTACGGCTTGGCCCTGATCTATATCGGCTTGGGTGTGAATATGGCGATCTTTTTGTATCATGGATTCGTCAAATCCATCCCACGTGAGCTAGAAGAATCCGCGCAAATGGACGGCTGTAATGAGTTTCAAACATTCTTTCGCATTATATTTCCTTTGCTGCTGCCGATCACAGTTACCATCGCGATTTTGGATTTTCTGTGGATTTGGAACGACTTTTTGCTTCCATTGTTAATGCTGACGGATGTAAACCATTACACCCTGATTCTCTCGACCAATATGCTGTTTGGAGAGTACAACAAGGATTGGTCGCTTATTCTGGCCGCACTTGTGCTGACCTCCATCCCGGTTATCCTGATCTACGCCTTCTTTCAGAAATTCATCATGGAGGGCATTGCGGAGGGAGCGGTTAAGGGATAACTGGAGGCGGCGGGCAGTCAGATGGTATTTCCCATCGCCTTCACAACATAAAGATCAAAGCCTTCCTATAAACAAGGAAGGCTTTTGTTTTGGAACAACTGTACACCCAACGTTACTTCGAGCAAATGCTGATAATAAGCATTTTGCATAAATCCCAAGAGCGTTTTCAAATCAGTAATATATAGATCGAAACGCTTTAGTTCGTCTATATATTGTACTTACGAGCGTTGGAAATCAATTATGCAAAATACTGATAATAAAAAATAGAAGCGAAATGATGATCAAAAATAGATATATACTAGAAATCCGTTTTCCGATTGTAGCTCCAAACTCCTTAGGATTTTTATATCCAATGATTAAACTGGGAATAAAAAAAATACTGGATAGAAAAATGGTGTAGTGAAACCTAGTATTATCAACACTGTTAGACCAGGCGGGCAATCCTAAAAAGGAAAGCAACTGGTCTCCCAATATGTAATTGCCGAATTCGAAAGAAACAGCCATACCAAGAAGAGATAAAAGCAGTGAAAGTGATCCCCAGCCTATTTTTTTTCTGTTATTTCTCAACAATTCAAAGATAATCAGTAAAATTACAATTGCTTGTATGCTATATGTCAACATGATTGAAAACATAAAGTACCTCCTTGAACACCAGAATCAAATGATAAGATGTCAATTTCGGAAATGAGTATACCATTTTTTGGAATGTTTTCATATGCCTTTCAATACAGCGATCGTATGATCAAATGGAACGCGAAGCGGCCTTAGCCATACAATATTTCATCTGAATGTAAAAGGAGATGATTATGTTGGCTACCTTCTCGGCCGCGCTTCAAGTGAAAAAGCGGATGGCCAAGCGAGTTTTAAAAATGTCCGGTGTCCACGGCATTGGCGTAGGGTACAGGGACCCTGCTCATCCCAAAAGAGGAGCCGCTGTCATTGTGTACACGGACCGTTTAGCGTCGGCCTCTACTGGACTCCTGTCGGCCACCGCATTAGGAAAGAAAACGAACGTTCCAGTCCGAATTGTAAAGACTGGAAAGATCAGAGCCAATGCCACGGACTACAAAGTGCGCATACGCCCGGTCATCGCCGGCTACAGTGTCGGGACGATTGAAGGCTCCGGTTCAACCGGACTCATCGTTGCCCCAACTGGAGCGCCGGCGACACGTTATCTTTTTAGCAATAACCATGTCCTCAATCCCTCCAATACAGACAATCGAGAGGCTACAATTCAGCCAGGCGGAGCCGATGGGGGGACGGTTGCCCAGGATCGTATAGGACGGCTTTATCGTTACGTACGCTTGAATCCCACCGGAACGAACCTGATTGATGCGGCGCTTTCGCTTCCGACCCGTAACAACTTGCTCAATCCGCGTTATGCTACAGTAGGAGCGATTCCGGGTCATGTGACCGCTTATCGCATAGGGGAAAGATTGAAGAAGGTAGGGCGTACGACCGGGCGGGTCAATGGCACGGTAGAGTCCGTCTATACGGACTTGCAAATCAATTATGGTGGAGAGTTGGGCTTACTGACCTTCGAAGATCAGACGGTTATTAGAGGTACGACTCCCGTATCACTACCTGGGGATTCCGGCTCTGTATGGCTCAGACAGTCAGATAATTATGCAGCTGCGGTCAACTATGCAGGCACGGCAGATGGTCGCTTATCCATAGCCTTTCCGGTGCAGTGGGCCATGCAGGTATTCAACACACGGGTAGCCCGCCCCAACGGGGCAGGCAGGGTGCTCAGGGTAGATACAGGATCTTCCCCTCGCTCTTATACTAGGCAGCTCACCAGTGAGGAACTGGTTCGCTTAAGACCAAGAACGACACGCATTAGACGGAGCTAAACGCCCTCCAGATGGAAAAGTTGCCGCTGATCGCCCCGGTAAGGCGGTCGCTTTAAATGCTTTCCATAGGGTGGCTCGCTCGGAAGCATCATCTCCCCGGATTTCTCCCCTGATTACAGACTTAACTTAAGAAATCCGGGGGTAGAGCTAATATAAGCAAGAATCATTCACGATACCAATCATTTACGACGCAAATAATTCACGACACAAATGATTCACAGTACAAATCATTCACAATCTAAAACGTTAACGGCATGAATGAATGCATAAATGTATTCTAATCTGCTCCTTCGGCATATGAACGGGCTCCCTCATCATGGGCTGTAATGGTGCTGCTTGCCGAGGCCAAGCCCCGGATTTCCTGAGCGGTCAGGGCTCTGTTGTAAATGATCAGTTCATCCACTGCACCGTTCAGATAGGGATCATCAAACTGGGATTTCCCAATATAGTTCCGGTCTGTCAGTCCAAGGCTAGAAGGCTTCAGCGTCATGTTGGTGTTACGCGTCGCCTCTACACCGTCCACATACATCATTCCAGTATTGCCTGACAAAGTCACGGCGACATGCTTCCAAACCCCAGTTGCCAGCTCTGGCGCATTCAACTGTTGTTCCTCTCCGTTCCCCGAGACGGTGATAGCAAAGCGCATGCCAGTTCCCTCGGCCTTGGGTGTCAAAAACATATACCGATCCGTGCCTGCTCCAAAATCAAACAGGCGTGCCCAGCCGTTATGCGTGTTCACCCGTACCCACGCGGCAATCGTAAAGTCATTTATGCTGCTAACGATACCACCGGGCAGGCTAGCATAGGCGTCTGTACCGTTAAAGTGCAGGGCATTACCTTTTCGTCCGGCGCCCCACGCGCCTCCACTTACACTGGCCTGCTGTCCATAACCTGACGAATCGGCTGCGGTAGATCCGGCCGTTTCGTCAAATTCATAACGGGCTACAATGTCTCCGGCGGGAGACGGGTTGTCTGTACTCGACTGGATACGGATATCATAGTTGGCTGCCGTACCAATATTCAGTCTGACCGTGGTCGCAGAGCTGTTAGCAGCCGTGACTGACCCGGTTTTTGTGCCGTCTACGAGCACGTCATACGTACCTGCCGCGAGTCCGGTCAAGCTCATAACGGTGGTATGAGTCGTGCCTGAGGTCATACTTTTCAGTGTCAGACGGATGTTGTTCTTGGACTTGGACACGATGGCCAAGCTATATTGATCCCGATTCAGCTCCAAACTCAGCTTTTGGGTGATCAGATGCAGACGTTGGAATACACCGTCCTTTGGAGTAATCGCGTAGCTGTTACTGCTTTCTGTAACGTCACAGCCATAGCCGAACAAGCCGAATATTGGATCTACAGCAACATCCGAGCTTAGGATTTTGATGGCTCCAAACAGTCCCAGATCGGCTTCCCCGGACATGCCGCGCCATCCGTTAAAGAGAGGGCCACCGTCCAGACCGAGTGCGCCGTAATTGCCCTTGCCCGCCTGATATGTCCACGATACCGCCCCGATGTTGGCAGGATCAGAGCTGATCTGTCCCGAGTTAATCGCTCCGATGTTCGCCAGCTTGGCGGCATAGGATAGACGCTGATCCACTTCGGGCTTGGACGAATGCCGACGTGTCCAGTCATCCATCACATAGCCGGCCAGTGAGGTGGTGTACTGGAAGTTCCACCAATTCTCTCCGGTGATGGTGACCGGATCGGTGTAATAGTACCAGACAGGCATATGACCGCGTGCAGCACGCGTTTTGGCGTTGATTTTGCTCATCATCGTCGTGTTGTTGTTCATTTTGGCGAGTGTATATACGGCTTCTTCGCCTGTATTGTCATAGTTATACTCAGAGCCATAAGGATAGGTGGTGTTTTTGAAATTGTTGTACTTGGTAGCCATTTTGCCAATCAGGTCGTTAGCCTCGGTGGTCAAGCCTTCTTCCTGAAGCGCTTTAATCATATCAGGTGTAGTTAGCTCACCCATGAGTCCCGTGCTCCAGTTATAAGCAACAGGGCCTTCATACAACGCTTTAAAAATACGATAAGCACGTAGCAAATATGTGTTTTTGCTATTGCGATAGCTGATCAGGTTGGGATACAGCTTGGCAATTTTATACATGCTAAAAAACGTATTATAAATGTGCGGATAGGCATAGCCACGGTACGTTGGTGTCGTGTTAGGCTGCGGCATCAGGAAATCAGGGACCAGATAATCGGTATGATGGCCTTCCATCAAATTCGTCCAGATGGCTACTTCCAAATAATCATCGACTGCCTTGATCTCAGATGCCACGGGCTTCTGAACGTTTTTCTCCGCCAGAAACTGGCCGTGAGTTAGTCCCCAATCATCACCCCAGCCCCAGTAACCAGCAAAGCTGTTGCGTCTAGCCTTGTACTGCATCATCCAGTCATCAAAGACCTTGTCCCTCAGGTCGCCCGGCACGTTCCATTGGGTGCTGTTGACCATGAAGGTAGAGTGACGCTGAAGTGCAGCTTCGACTGGCTCGATGGCATAGAACTGGAGAACGGTTTTTTCGCCGTTACCATAGTTTACAGTAATATTGTTATGTCCCAGTCGTCCCAGTGTAAGTTCATATATTTTATGGTTTGTAGGGGCTGTTTCCAGATAGCTGATGGTCGTTTCAGACGGATATTGCGCTGTGACAGAGGTAATGGATTTGCTGGTATGCAGATCGAATTTGGCCTTGAGATTCGTCGGGAAAATCATACCCGGAACCACGGTCACATCCACATGTCCCTCACTGTACAGCCTGTCCTTTACAGCCTGCTCGTCCGCTACCTTGTAAAATTTAAAGGCATACGTTTTGCTTTCACCAGGAGCCAGCGACAGACTGGTGCTTCCAAGATAGCCACGGTTGGTGCTCTTGATGACATTGGAATGGATATAGAACACATTCAGTCCTTCGGACCAGCCACCTTGCTCCATAGCCCATGTGCTGCCGGGATGCTCCTCAGTTCTCCAATGGTCCTGATATTCGAGACCAGCACCCGTTGAGGCATCAGGGATCAGCAGTACATACGGTCCGATGCCGCTAGGTCGTCCAGCGGTAATAAAGGAGCTGTTATGGCCTACAAAGGAGTGTGAGAGTACTCTGGTTTCATAAATTTGTTCATTATTGCCGCCGGACCAGTACTCGTTAAACGGAAGCGGCAGTCCCCAATCTCCGATCTCCAGTGTTTGATTAGAGGTGTTCGTTACTTTCATTTGCCAATGCAAATAATCGTTAACCAACGAATAAGTTTCATGTAAAATGAAATTACGTATTCCCTGATTGTTTGATGAATTCTGATAGGCTACCTGGACACTGTTTCCAGAAGAGGTGATCTGGCGCGCATCAGCAGAATTACTTGTCCATGCCCGAGTCCACGCTCCGTTGCCGAGACGATAGGTGAACATCAGTTCACCCAGCCACTGATGATCCGACGTATTCTGTTTAGGTGCGTTGGAGCTGTTCATGACATAGTTGGTATTAAAAGTGTCCCCTACCAGCCGTAAGGAAGAGAGATCGCCGTAATCTCCGACAGAGATGGAGAACACTTGATTAGATAGTTGTACTGCCATGCTATCAACCTCCTAACAAAGGTTCGTGAGCGTGCTCACTACGTTAATATATGTGTGAGAAATACTTTTGCTACCCTATGTATGAGAATTGATAGAAAATAGATTCATATAGATGTCCTAGAGGGCTCTCAATCGTGGAGGTAGAGTTATTATGAAAATTAAAATGGAGTTGCCGAAAATTCCTGCGGACTTGCCCGTACTAAACGAAGAAATGTATTCCTTACGGTCCAAAGGCGAATATAGTATGGGGTCTGTAGAAGATATGATTTTGGATAATGTGGAAGCGGTTAAGGTTTCATTAGAGAAGATGACTTTTAAAAATGTAACGATCATGGAATCGTCATTACCGGAAAGTGAATGGACAGACGTCATTTTTGATAAATGCGATCTGTCTAATGTTCATTTTTCCGGTTCCTTTATCCATCGGGTAGAGTTCAAAAACTGCAAATTGCTTGGAACAGACTTTTCCAGAAGCAGGCTCCAAAACGTTCGTTTTTCGGATTGCTTAGCGGATTATTCGATGTTCCGTTTTGCTAATTTTAAGCAAGTTGGTTTTGAGGATTGTTCTTTAATAAGTGCCGATCTGTATCATTTAACACTACAAAAAACCTTTTTTAACCGTTGCAATCTGGATCAAGCGATGCTATCGGGGTCCAAGCTCAACGGGATTGATCTGAGCGATTGTGAATTTGATGGGTTACAGGTGGATATAGAAGATTTGAATGGCTGCATCATCTCACCGCATCAAGCTTCATCATTTGTAGGGCTGTTGGGGCTAGTGATTAAATAAGGGAACTCCTCATTGATTTTTAATATGGTCCCAAGCCTGGCGCAGACGGTTAAACCCTTCAACAATTTGTTGCTCCGTTAAATGGGCAAAGATAAAGCAGGCTGATGGAGGTCCCGGTGTCAGTTGGTAATCGGCGGCATCACGCCATGTGACTCCGTAAAATTGTGCTGTCTGCATCAAATGATGGTACTGGGCAGACTCCTGCTTCCAGATGGCATAGGCATGTAGTCCACAATCGTTCTGATGCCAGTGAAATAGTTCGCTCAACTGCTGTATTCCACGCTGGAACACGTCGTAGCGTGATCTGTATATTCGAGTCATCCGACGCACATGGCGAACGTAGTCGCCGCGCATCATAAAACGTGCCAGTGCGCGCTGTTCCAAGCGGGCAGGCGGCAGGGGATCGTATAGTCGTTTGGCAGCTGTCAGCGCTTGGGCTAATTCAACGGGCAAGATTGCAAACCCGAGTCGAAGGCTGCTGAACATGCTTTTGGAAAAGGAGCCGACATAGATGACACATTCTGTGCGATCCAGTGCTTTTAATGGTTCAATGGGTCGTCCTGCCCAACGGAATTCACTGTCATAATCGTCCTCAATGATCCACGCTCCCTTGGATGCTGCCCATTGCAAAATATGTTGACGGCGTGTTAATGGCAACACTGCACCGGTTGGAAACTGTCGTCCAGGTGTAACAAATAGGAGTTTGGAATCCCAATCCTGTGGGACAATTCCATGTTGATCCATCTCAGCAGCATGTATCTGTCCGCCTGAGGCAGTAACTGCACGGTAGATGCCGGAATAACAGGGATTCTCCAATACAATTCGATCTTGTTCATGAATAAGCAACTGACTTAATAACGTGATCACTTCCATGGAACCACTGCATAATACGACTTGATCCGGCGTGGCCGTAATTCCGCGTGTTCTGCCAACATGATGGCAAATCGCTTCACGCAGCCATTCATCACCGCTCACTGGTGCAGTCGTCGCGTCAGCCGAGGGCTTTTGCAGATCCTTTCCAGCGGCAGTCATTGCGCTTTTCCATGCGATCTGTGAGTTGCCCTCCAATACAACTTCTCCTGCCTGAAAAGAAATCAAAGGCTGTTGCGCACTGTCTCTATTTGTAGCAGAAGCAGGAGACCGCTGTAAGTTTCGTTCCCTTTCGATCTGCATGATTCGTTGTCCCCAAGCTGATAGAGCAGGGGCTTTTTGTTTTACAACAGGTGAATTCTGGTTCTGCTGGTTGATTAAAGATTTGTCGGGCAGCACCGCTGTCTGTTCCATAACAAAGGTTCCTCTGCCTACTGCCGAATCTATATATCCTTCTGCCAACAACATATCATATGCCTCTTTAACGCTCCCTCGCGAAATTCCATACATCACAGCCAGATCACGAGTGGAAGGCAGACGCGTACCACTGGCAAGGGAGCCATTGAGGATTCCCTCACGAAGAGCATGATACAATGCCAAATATTTTAAATGATACTTTTGAAGCGCACGCTGATAAGCAATCGTAATATCCATACTCTTCTCCTTCGATTGGGCCACTCATTTTCGTTCATATTGGATCTTTTTATGAATCCATTTTCAACATAATCTGAAATGTATCATTAGTCAATAGATGGAAGGAGAGTTCCCTATGAGAAGAAAAGAATTTACGGTAGCAGAACTAGAGGAAATAGAGCAGTTTCTAAGCGAGGTCAGTTTCGGATTTTTAGGCATGAACAGCGAGGATGGTTTTCCGCGTGTGGTTCCCTTGAATTTCGCTTATGGAAATGGCGTTTTTTATATTCATGGCAGCCGTGCTGGAGAAAAGATGGAACGGATGAAAGAAGATAATCGAGTTACTTTTTCAGCCGCCAAAGAATATGCGCTCATTCCGTCTTATTTTACGGATGAACATATGGCATGTCCGGCGACTTCATTTTTTAAAAGTATTACCGTGCGTGGTCATGCGGAGCATGTAGTGGATCTGGAAGAAAAAGCATCGGCCTTTTCCATTTTTATGAGCAAGCTGCAACCGGAAGGCGGGTATGACACGATTGATGCCAGCGATTCTCGGTATGCTTCACGTTTAAAAGGGGTCGCTCTGATCAAAATTGTACCGGAGGAATGGACTGCCAAGTTTAAATTCGGTCAAAATGTTAAAGATCAGGAACGTCAGCAAATTATCGACGGCTTGCAACAACGGGGGTTGGATGATGATCTGACAACGATTGAGATGATGCGCAAATATTGTCCTCATCACTGATATATATCGAAAGTCAGGATTTTGCAAAATCCTCAAGTATAAATATTTGAATTCCACGTAATAATTCCTGCTCGCTCACCGTCAGATTGGTTAATTATACCTTGTAGGGAGATGCCCTTGATTTTCCAAAACGTTCAGTCCTTCTGTATTAGGACTTTTGAAGGACAGGTATATATCATCCTCAAGCCCGTTGTTCTTACTGCAAAGGAACTTTATAATACGATAGATTTGTGGCGTAAGGGGGCAAGACCGTGATGAGAGCAGGAGTCAGAAGTCGGGAGAGTCGACGGTTGTTACTGGAAGCGGGGGCTGAAGAGTTTGCTCAGACGGGGTTTTATCAGACAAAGGTAAGTTCGATCGCGGCACGTGCAGGATTGACGCAGCCGGATTTTTATATTCATTTTGAAAGCAAGGAACAGTTGTACGAGGAGCTTGTGGAGAGCTTCGGTACTTTGGTGAATGATACGGTACAAAGCATGAAGATAGGCCCAGACCTAAGCGAGGCTGAAATTTTGAGACGGGGACAGGTGTTTCTGGAAGCTATTTTTCGCGTGTTGTCTAATAATCCGGCGATCACTCGTGTCGGATTTTACCAGGCGACAGATTCGGTGCGTATTAAGGCGGAAATGGCTGAGCATATCAAAAAGCATCTGCTGGCGGCGCAACGATGGGGCTCCTGCCGTGAGGAACTGGACCCTGAACTGACAGCAGAATGCGTGATCGGCTTGATTGAACGGCTGACGTTAACTAAATTGCTGCCTGGACGTGAAAGTCCGTCTGTGCTTGCCAAGCAGGCACGAAACCTCCTGTATCACGGCATGCTCGGGTCCGAAGAATAACAGGACAGTACAACCCCAACCTAGATTTGGGCGGCAGGCGCGGCATTTGTCCCTATCATGGATGATGGCATAAGCATAAGATGCTCTTGTAAACCATGAAGGGAGGAATCACCATGTCTGGAGTAGGCGCTGGTTATGGAGCTTTTACATCTACAGGAGCGATTCTGGTACTTTTCATTCTGCTCGTTATTATTTCCAAAGCATTTATCATCTAATTCGTAGCTCAAGGATTTAAAATTCGGGAGATTTGCTGGAATCAGTAGGGAGGAGGAATACGAAATGGGTGAAGTAGATAGAGGTTGTGGCGGTTGTAACATGTTCACCTCCACTGGTGTTATTCTGGTTCTCTTCATTTTACTGGTTATCATCACTCGTACTTGTTTCATCTAAAGCTATATTCATGGGCTTGAGCACCGATGCTCGGGTCTATGACCGTACTAGTCAAAATAGGAACCGTCTCCAATTAGAGGCGGTTTTTTTTATATTGAAGTTTACGTTGACGTTAACGTTATAGAGGCGTAGTATTTATATATAATCTTTTTCATAAGGTGGGTGTCATGGTTACGTATAAAATTGATGAGGTCGCCAAACAAAGCGGATTAACCAAGCGAACCATTCGTTATTATGAGGAAATCGGCTTATTGCCCTCTCCGCAGCGCAGTGAAGGAAATATGCGCCTGTATACGCAGGAGGATGTGGACTTACTAAAAAAAATAGTGAGTGCCAAGGAAGTACTTGGATTCTCCTTGCAAGAGCTTCAGCGTTACATGTCCGCAGCGGAAATGCTTAAGGGTCAGCGGGAGGAATATCGCGAGCGAACGGAGCATTTGCAACCGAACGAGCGACGGGCCATGTTGGAGGATATGGAAAGTACATTGAACGAGCAGTTGGAATTAATGGAGGGAAAAATCAACAGCATCCGTATGCTCCAGACTGAGTTGGAGGAGTTACGGGTTAGGGTGCGTGAACGCAAGGTTCTTCTGGATGATGAACTTGATCACGACCCGTCATAACAAGAACATTTACATTCAGATGTGGAGGTAACATCATAATATGAGTTCACAACATGCATTACCTGAAGAGTTAAAAGAACGCTCAGGCTTGCTGTCTCAACCTAAAGCGGTCTGGGCAGTCGCCTTTGCTTGTGTTATTTCATTTATGGGTCTGGGATTGGTCGATCCGATTCTTCCGGCCATTGCTGATCAGCTTCATGCTACGAAAAGCCAAGTGTCATTGCTGTTCACCAGCTATAATCTGGTAACAGGCGTTGCGATGCTGATTACAGGCGTTGTATCTAGTCGATTGGGTGTCAAATGGACACTACTAACCGGGATTTTATTTATTATTGTGTTTGCTGGACTGGGCGGCACAGCCAGTACAGTTAGCGGAATTGTGGGCTACCGGGCAGGCTGGGGTTTGGGGAACGCTTTGTTTATCGCAACAGCGTTGTCTGCGATTGTAGGTCTGTCCACTTCTGGAACAGCTAAAGCAATTATTTTGTATGAAGCGGCATTGGGCCTCGGGATTTCAGTGGGTCCGTTGCTGGGCGGTGAGTTAGGTTCCATTTCCTGGCGCGGTCCGTTTTTCGGTGTAGCCGGACTGATGGTAGTGGGATTTTTGTTCATTACGTTTATGCTGCCTTCCATTCCAAAGCCCAAAAAACGCGGTTCCATTGCCGATCCGTTCAAAGCGCTCAGTTATCCGGCTTTGCTCACGCTCGGTATTGTAGCGTTGTTATATAACTTTGGATTTTTTACGTTGATGGCGTATTCTCCATATGTAATGAATCTGGACGAGCATGGTTTGGGTTATGTGTTTTTTGGCTGGGGAATTATGCTGGCCTTTACCTCGGTGTTTGTAGCACCGAAGATTCAAGCACGCTTGAGCGTGGTATCTTCCATTAGTATCATGCTGACGCTGTTTGCCATTGATTTAGGTGTTATGGCGATCGGGACGGTAGCTGGTTCACCAACGACTGTCATTGTCGCCGTCATTGTGGCTGGTATTTTTCTGGGGATTAACAATACATTGATTACAACTGCTGTTATGCAGGCTGCTCCAGTGGAGCGCTCGACAGCATCTGCGGCCTACAGCTTCATGCGGTTTTTGGGCGGGGCAATTTCGCCGTGGCTTGCAGGGAAGCTGTCAGAGTGGTACTCAGCAGAAACCCCATTTTATTTTGGAGCATTGATGGTACTGATTGGCGTAGCTGTGCTGATCGTACGTCGTCGACATATGCAGGATATTCAGGTGGATGCACACTAAGATCGAACTTCTGAGGAGGAAAAGAGTATGAGCGAATACAAACATATTCTGGTCGCGATTGATGGTTCGGAACATGCTATGAATGCGTTGCAGACAGCCAAAACGTTGTCTAAGCAGCTTCAGGGGAATCCACATCTGACTGTATTACATGTAAACCCGGCTTTATCCATGAATGAGCCCCCGGTTGGGGTTGATGTGGATGAGCGAATCGAAGAGGAAGGTCGTCATATCTTGGAACCAGCATCCGACTATTTGAAGGACGAGGGTATTTCTTACCGTATGCTGGCGGGTCACGGTGATCCGGCGAGTGTCATTTGCGAAAGTGCAAAGCAGGAAAAGACGGATTTGATCATTATGGGAACGCGGGGCAAAGGACTTGTTTCTGAAATGATACTGGGTAGCGTGAGCCATCAGGTGATTCAGCATGCACCTTGTCCGGTGTTGACGGTAAAATAGATGGTAAAAGGAACGTTGATATCAAGAGAAGGAGGAAAAAGCATGCAGCAGCATTTATTTATCGGTGGAGAATGGAAAGCAGCTTCATCGTACACGACGTTGAAATCACCGTATTCCGGGGAAATCATTGCTGAGGTGGCAGAGGCCACAGCAGAGGATGCCAAGGCTGCTATTCAGGCGGCCTCTGATGCACGCTCGGAGATGCGGACCATGCCAGCGCACCAGCGGTCAGCCATTTTGGAGAAGCTGGCTGACCTGCTGGAAGAGCGGCGTGAGGATGCAGCGCGCATCATTGCACGTGAAGCATCCAAACCATGGAAGGCTGCGCTGGCGGAGGTTGACCGGACGGTGCAAACCTACAAGTTCGCAGCTGAAGAAGCCAAACGGATTCACGGGGAAACCATTCCGCTGGATGCCGCACCGGGCGGCGAGGGTCGTATGGCCTACACGCTCAAAGAACCTGTAGGGGTAGTAGGAGCTATCACACCATTTAACTTCCCGATGAATCTGGTTGCTCATAAAGTGGGTCCCGCGCTGGCAGCAGGCAATACGGTCGTATTGAAGCCTGCGGAGCAGACGCCGTTGTCGGCTTACTTGATTGCGGAGCTGCTGGAGCAGGCTGGATTGCCTGCGGGCGCTCTTAACGTGATCAGCGGCGATGGTAAAACCATTGGCGACGTACTTGTCACTGATCCACGCGTCAGCTATATCACTTTTACCGGTAGCCCGGCGGTCGGTACAGAAATTCGCTCCAAGGCTGGCTTGAAGCGGGTCACGCTGGAGCTGGGTTCCAACGCGGCCGTTATTATCGACCGTGATACGGATGTAGACGCGGTCATCGACCGTTGTGTGAGTGGAGCCTTTGCCAATCAGGGGCAGGTATGTATCTCAGTTCAACGTATTTACGTTGTCGATGAACTGTATGATACCTTTGTATCCCGATTTATAGAAGCAACTCAACGTTTAAAAATTGGAGATCCGCTAGAGCCGGACACGGATGTATCCGCGCTTATTTCAGCCAAGGATGTCGAACGTGTCCGTGAATGGCTGGAAGAAGCGGTTCAAGCAGGCGCAAGGATCGCTCTGGGGGGCCAAGCCAAGGGAGGTATTCTGGAGCCGACGGTTTTGCTTAATGTGGACCCTACTTCCAAGGTGTCCTGTCGTGAAGTGTTTGCCCCGCTTGTGCTGATTCATTCTGTTAGCTCTATAGATGAAGCCGTAAACCATGTAAATGATTCGATCTATGGCCTGCAGGCGGGAATTTACACTCGTAATATCACGACCGCGTTGGATGCAGCGGACAAGCTTGAGGTTGGCGGCGTGATGATCAATGACATTCCAAGCTTCCGTGTTGATCATATGCCGTATGGTGGTGTGAAGCAAAGTGGTACCGGACGCGAAGGCATAAAGTATGCCATGGAAGAAATGCTGGAAACAAAGCTGATCGTTATTAAACGGTAGTGGTTATTTAAAAGCCTATCTGATGAACATAGATAATACGTTTTGCGTATGTCTGCTCATTAGATAGGCTTTTTTGGCACCTTCTGCGTGATTGTCAGATGAAAATAAAGTTTTAAACCGTTGGAACTGTTCCACCGTCAATATTATATTCACTTCCTGTAATTGAAGCGGCCCGGTCGGATACCAGAAAAGCAACAAGCTCAGCGACTTCTTCTGGTAGTCCTGGACGACCAATTGGAATTCCTCCCAACGAGTCCATCAGTTGCTTTAATGCACTTTCTCGGTCACCTGTCGTCTCAGCAATCCGATCAATCAAACTTTGTGCTGCCTTCGTTTCGATAAAGCCTGGCGCAACTGTATTAATACGAATGCCTTGAGGTGAAAACTGCTTGGATAACCCTTTGCTGTAAGTAGTTAAAGCTGCTTTGGCTGCAGCATAAGCCAATGTTGCATCATATAGCGGCAAGCGACGTTGAATGGATGAAATATGAATAATAACACCGGAACCCTTTTCCACCATAGCCGGCAGCAGTCCACGGTCTAAACGGACGGCAGCAAACAGATTGGCGTTAAAAGTTTGCTGCCAATGCTCGTCTGTCAAGATAAGAGCTCCCCCGGATGGGGCTGACGAGCCTCCAACATTGTTGACAAGAATATCTACACCGCCTAGGCGCTCAAGAACACTGTTTACTACTTGATCTACACCTTCAGGCGTACTAATATCGGCTGGAATAAACAGGTCTGGATTTTCTAAATTAACTGGAGTCGTTCGAGCCGTAGTTATTACGGTAGCACCTGCAGCCGTAAGTCTCTTAGCAATAGCCTCTCCCATTCCTTTGGTACCGCCTGTGACCAAGGCCCTTTTGCCTTTAAACTCACTTAATATGCTTTCTAATTGAAAACTCATGCGAATAATTCCTCCTAAATTTTACAATGTGGTTGAGGAATACCTCTAGGTATCTCCACTCCGAGAATAGAGTTGGAGTTCAGTTTGATCGGTACTCTGTTCACGTATAAAAACAACATAAGCAGGCATATTCGTTTTCCCTTTCTTATTTTTTAAATTCCTTTATGGAAGTGTAATAATCAGTTCTTTAATTTTATTGTTGTTTACTAGAAATTGATGTTTAAGGAGGAGTGGGTCGGGAAGATTCGATTTATCAAAGTCTCCGTCTACTTTCGCAATTACGACGATGGTATTATTACTGTCATCCATATCCACGATCTCGAAGGTGACATTCGGCTCCAATATTTCTGCTTCACACCATGATTTTATGGCTTCCATACCTTTGATTTCGCGATGATTATCCAAGATCAACGCATCTTTATCGAAAGCGGAAGTAAATACTTCAAGCTGGGATTTGTTCGCTGATGTAAAGTAAGTTTCTACTGCCGGTGGCATGGTTTTATGTGGATTCATTAATCCTTCAACCTCCTATGGTGAGTATGTTGTGAGCGATAACTTCAAACTCATCATAGCAGTGATAATATGACTACATGGTGTCATATTATAGAGGATCATTTAAATTTCTTTTCATCGTTTCTAAATGAGACAATATTCTTGTACGTACTTGTTCGGGACTAACCTCTATAAGGAGGGGACCAAAGGACAGCAGATAACTGTCCAGCCAATTGCCTACAGGAAATTGTGCCGTGACGGTATAAGAGCCGTCTTCCTTCTGAGTAATTGTTTTCTCGGCAAATTCATCGTATACGCGGTAAGCTCCTTGAGCAGAAATGTGAAGAGTTACTTCAATGGTATGAAGCAAGTCGTTCATCTTTGTGTCTGTAGATGCTACGACTGTTCTTGGCTCATAACTAATTTCGGTAACTGCAATCTCTTTCATTCGGCTAATCTTAAATACACGATGACTTTCGGTATTTAAACAGTAACCTTCCACATACCAGGATTTATCTTTAAACAAGAGCTTGGCAGGTTCGACGCTACGATAACTCTGTTCCCCGGCGACGTTATAATAGCGGAACTTTATAACACGGCTTGTGATTATTGCGTTGCGTATAAGAGTGAATAGCTGTCTCTGGCTGTTTTGGCTTCCCCATGGCGAAAAATCTACTTCGATCCAGTTTCCCATGTCTTTTTTAAAAAGCCTACTCAACTTGTTTAGCACTTCTTCTACCTGTGGGATGGTAGCTGTAGCCACACTCTGAAGGGCCATTAAGATATCATCTTGTTCCTGCTCGGACAGTAAAGAGGTGTTAAAGACATAACCCTCCATCAATGATATTCCGCCACCCTTGCCTCTACTGCTGTAGATGGGAATCCCAGCTGCGCTTAAGGCATCTATGTCCCGATAAATCGTTCGTGTGGAAACCTCAAAATGCTCTGCCAATTCATCAGCAGTCACTTTTTTCTTATGGAGTAATATATAAACGATTTCAAAATGTCTGCTTAACGGCATACGCTTCACCTCTCTCAGTAGCATACACCTTATAATATGACATTATAAAGTCATATTAAGTGATTGCTTGATATCACACCATGATGGACATCAATCTGTTTAAAACCAACTGGGGGACTTTATTTACTTTGAACAGCGATAATAACACTGTTTTGGGATCAGATCTTTTTACAATCTTTTATATAAAGTTGAACAAAGAGCACTTGCAAAGTAAAAAGGAATATACTATACTGAGGCCAATCATTAGTGATTGATCAATCACTAACTGGATTAATAAGCAACGGAGGTGATATTCATGAGCAGGATACCGCTAAAGTTTACTCAAACGTATCTTTTCCGAACTATGGATTGAGCATATTCAGTTGATTGAAGGAGTACGTAGTTAAGTAATTGATCAATCACTTATTTTAAAGTAAATGGAGGAGAGAACATGAAGCATCTTATTATTTACGCACATCCATCCGAGGGAAGCTTTAATCATGCAATTTTGACCACAGCAGTCGAGGGGCTAAAGCAAAAAGGACATGATGTGGTTGTTCGTGATCTATATGCAATCAACTTTCAACTTGTGATTAGCAGCAGCGAGGTCATTGAAGGAATCGGAGAAGATGTTGTACGGGAACAGGAATTTTTGCAATGGGCAGAGGTAATCACCTTTATTTATCCTATTTGGTGGACGGGGATGCCAGCTATTATGAAGGGGTATATTGACCGTGTATTCTCTTATGGATTTGCTTATAAATATGTAAATGGAGTGCAGATGGGAATGCTCAAGGGAAAGAAAGCTATTATCCTCAATACGCAAGGAAAATCACATGCGGAATATGCTAGCAATGGCATGGATCAAGCACTTCGCTTGACGTCCGACAAAGGTATATTTGAATACTGTGGGCTTGACGTCATGTATCATCTGTTCTTCGAGTCGGTACCCCAATCCGATGAGGATACACGTAAAGTGTGGCTTCGCCAGATTGCAGACATGGCCAGCAAAGCCTAATGGAAATATGTTTAGGAGCAGAGGATTAAGAATTAGGGGAATCGAAGTAGCCAGTGGCTAATCCAAAAGGCATCGCGTGCATTTGCAGGCGACGCCTTTTTGTTTGGTCCAATATTGAATGTGTTCCAATCGACACTCTCTCATGGCAAACGGCAATTGCTACAATAAGGGTTGGGTATTAGTTTTTCCGATTTTTCCGATTGGCGCTACGAGATCCACCGGAAGGCCACTGTGATCCACCACCTTGACCATGTTGAGGCCACCACTGTGATCCACCACCCTGACCGCCACCTTGACCATGTTGAGGCCACCACTGCGACCCACCGCCCTGACCGCCGCCTTGACCATGTTGAGGCCACCACTGCGACCCACCGCCCTGACCACCGCCTTGACCGTGAGGAGGCCAAGGCGATCCACCGCCTTGATGACCGCCCTGACCACTGCTTTGTCCTGGAATAGAAGGCATACTTGGATAAGGGCCTTGTGCCTGACTGATTTGAGTTACATCAATATATGATTGTGTACCATTAGGATATAGCACTAACATTGATTTGTTAGCGGGATCTACGCTTTTTACAAAAGCAACGATCTGTTGACCATTCACAGTAAATATTCCCCATAAATTAACAAAATTGCTCACTTCAGTAGTGGTCGCGAAATGTGGTTGTAACGGCCCCATCGAACGATGAGAAGAATGTTTAGACAAGGTGTGTATCTCTCCTTTAGATTGAATTTTGTGACATCATATGTGCAAACGTACTTGTTGGAATGGGCAATGTTGCTACAAGATATTTTTTTGGAAAAATTCATTGTCCCAAAAAAGTGTGCTTTTAGCGACTACTAAAAACATACCTTTACGAATGAAAAGCATTTGGTTTATAGCATCATGGATGAAATCGAGATAAATGCATCTTAGAGAATTTAGTTAATCAATTGAAACAATTTGCCATGCACCATCTTTATCTTTTTCAAAATAAAAGATATATCGTATATCGGGTGAATATCCTTCTTCATTATTCAGCCGTTCCCCTACAATGGGTATCAATATCCGATTATTTTCTTTCATAGCTTCAGCAATACCAGTAAACTTCACCGGATGATCGAAGAGGTAATCGTGACCTGTTCCAACGTCTGGACCGAGCGCAGCATGGAATTGATCCAAATCTTTTGACACGAAGGCAGCTATTGCTGCTTTGAGTTTTGCTATCATGGCATCCTCAATTAGAGGGTCTTTAACATCATTCCATTTGATCTCGTCCAAGTTTTGCAGGGCGGCTGGTTGATCTGTTTCTTCTTTTACTACCGTTTCTGAGGTTGTTGGTATTGTTCCATTGGTAGATGTATCCGTTGTTTCCTGCTTTCCACAACCAGCAAACACACTTACACTTACGGAAAATATAAGAATAGAAATAATTTGAGCAGGTCTGTTCATATTAGATTCACCCATCCTTATTTACAACCATATGTAAAAACAGTTTTACTTTTTTTGTGATAAATCATAGTTGTAAAATTTTTTTTACATTATTGGGGTTAAAGTGGATTAATTGAAAAATAACATTAGAAGTGTGTGGTGGTTTACTATAGAAAAATGAATAAATAAATGAAATGACCTTCTCTAATTAAAGAAGGTCATTTTTTAATTCAGGAACCATTATTAAATGTAGCACAGCTTCTGCTTATAGGCGTTCTCGCTTGCAAGTCATTCACTAGTTCTTTATACCTAGTGTGGAATTTTCGTATGGACGTTCATGCGTTTTGTCGGTTAGCTATGATGCTGCGTATCACGGTTCAAAAGTAGCTGCACATGATGAAATCTCTGGTGTATATCTATGTAGGGTATCAAGCTGTAGTTAGAGCATTTTTTTGAGCTGGGATATACGGGCTTGGGAAACCTCAAGTATTTTGGCATATTCATGCTGTGCTGCATTGGGGTGTTTTTGCATTAATTCTTTTAGACTTTCGATCATCTGTTGTGTCGATCGCCGCAGACGTTTGGACTCTTTATTAGATCGTTGTGAGTTGGATAAAGCTGACTTGGCTGGTCTTAGGATAGGGCTAAAATGTATTCCCTTTTTTAAACTTTCAATACATTCCCCGCAAATAAAGCTGTCTCTAAAATAAGTTAATTGTTCTGTTGAACCACACATTTTACACGTCACCCCAGTATACTTTCGAAAGGCGAGAATACCAGTTTCCTCATCTGCAAAAATCTCAACAGGATCACCCACATTATAATCCATGGAAATTCGCATTTCTTTGGGGATAACGATACGGCCTAACGCATCTAGGGGACGTGTCATACCTGTACTTTTCAAATGATAACCTCCTTTTTTTATATCCTTATAATACTAAATAGTTATGATAAAAAAGAATAGGCTTAGAGAAGCAATCGCATATATTTAGTAAACTGTTGAAAAGTATACAAGTAATTTCCAAAATATGTTTTATTGTTGGAGAAAACGTGTTGAGGAGATTATAAAGAATTTCCGATATATATTCATAAAGAATATTCTAGTTGGCAATGAAATTGTTAGTAACACGGGATAAGGAGCTGTGAATTACATATGAGAATATTTCAGTTTTGGAAGAAGAATAAGAAAGCTGTAGTGGCAATCGATTTGGATACTGCTATTCGGTGTGTACGATTGGACGCAGTATAAGGCGGTGCGAATACTAACTCGATTAGCACGTGAAGGTCTTCAGACCGACCAGATTGTGGACGATATTATCAGCCATGTCGACGATTTTCGTTATGAGGCACAGATGCCCACGTTCTATTTTCTGTCTGGACTGACGGGCAATAAGAAGGTTGCTTCGCTGCTGCAAAGGCATTTCCTTGAGAATCTGGAATACGATCCGATTGATGCCTTTGATATTTTCGAGAATTTGTACCGTTGTTCGCCGGATGTTGCCATGAGGCATGCCGATTTTCTCAAAGCAATTGCCCGTGGTGAAGGGTTAGAAGGCCGTTCTCCCTTGCTGGATGGAGCTATAGGGACTACCGATGGGAATGGCAAGCAAGAGTACCACTGGCCCGACGATGAACCTGTCGAAGAGCATCACCAATTACGAGCTGCCATATTTTATTATCGGCTGTACCCTCTGGATGAGGAGGTTAATGGGCTGTTGGATCATTGGGAAGTGAACCATCCGGAGGAGAATGTTAGGAGTTGTATTGGGAAATTGAGAGAAGAAGGACAGGGAGAGGGCTAGCTTTTCTGCTAGACGAATATCGGAATCTTAATTTTGCACTCTTTACTATGAAAACTTATACTTATCGTTAAAGCTGACTTGAAGAGAAATTAAAAGAACGAGGAGGGGAATAACCATGTACTCCATTAAAGAAGTTCAAATCAAGAGCGGATTGCCCGCATCTACCCTTCGTTATTATGAAAAAGAAGGCATATTACCTGATGTCGGTCGGGATGAAGGTGGAAGAAGGGTATATACCGAAAAACAAATCGATTGGATTAGGTTCCTTATGGCTATGAAAGATACAGGGATGACTATTGAAGAAATTAAGGCATACCTTGAGCTAAATGTAAAAGGAGAAGCCACAATCCAAGAGAGAAGAGATTTCCTTGTAGCCCACAAAAAGAAAGTGGAAGCACATGTGGCACAAACGCAGCACAATTTGGAGAAAATTATTCAAAAGATAGCTTTTTATGATCATGTGGTTATGGGGAAAAGCCTCTCTTAACTAAGCAATTGCTGCAAAGGTAAAAAAGCCAAAGCCGCCTGCTTACATAGTAAACGGCTTTGGAGGTAGCGGGGTACTATATATTTCTAGTAACCTCATAGGCGTCCCAGACAGCATACATAATATTTTGTACTTGCTTGGCATCGCCGATTAAGTAGGACTCGGAAACCTCATTTTGGATGTCTTCATAAAGCGATTGCTGAGGAGTATATCCTACAGCCAGAATCGCTGAATCTGCGTTTAGAATCGTTTCTTCACCATCTTTATTTTGAAGAACGAATTCTTGATCGTTGGCATCGACAATTTTGGCGTTGGTCAGGAGATGGATATCCTTGTATGCAACAAGGTCACGCAGCATATCTTCATTTGCATGGCACAGGGGGCCGCCGACGGTTAAAATATCTTCTTGCATTTCCACCAGCGTTACTTTTTTACCTTGATCAGCAAGCCAAAGTGCAGTTTCGCATCCCACAAGCCCACCTCCGACAATTACGGTGGAAGCACCGGGATCTTTTTTCCCAAGCAAAACTTCTTCTGCGGAATACACCTTAGTAGATGTACCAATGGAGAAGGTTTTGGGAGAGGAGCCGGTAGCAAAAATAACAACATCTGCTGCATATTCATTTACGGTAGTCCGATTAACCTCGGTATTCAATTGGACGTCAACTTTTAAATCCTTTAGCTCCCCTTCATACCAGGTCGCAAGTAAATGATCGTCTTCTTTGAAGTCTGGAATTCCACCCGGGATCAGATTACCTCCCAATCGGTTATTTTTATCGAATAAGGTAACGTGGTGTCCGCGAATAGCAGCTACACGGGCAGCTTCACATCCTGCGGGTCCTCCACCGATCACCAAGACTTTTTTGGACTGATCTGCTTTTCCGAGTGCATAGTCTTTTTCTCTGCCGCAAGCCGGATTAACGGCACATGAAATCGTTGCAAAAGATGCCAATCGACCCATGCAGCCCTCCTGGCAGGAGAGGCAAGGACGAATCTTTTCTATTTTCCCGGCCTTGATTTTGTTGGGGATGTCAGCATCAGCCAACAATGGCCGACCCAGTGCAATCATATCGGTTTTTCCTTCACGTATAGCCTTGCTGGCCAAGTCTGGATTATCCAATCTGCCAGCAGTAATGACAGGTACCTTTAGAATGGTTTTTAAAATTTTGTTATAAGGAAGATAGAGTCCTTTTTCCTGATACATTGGTGGATGTGCCCAATACCATGAATCGTACGAACCAACATCACCATTAAAAGCATCATATCCAGCTTCCTCTAATATTTTGGCCGCTTCAATTCCTTCTTCAATATCCCGTCCCTGTTCCTGAAACTCTTCGCCTGGCAATCCACCCTGACGCCAATCTTTAATAAAGCTTTTGATGCTGTATCGAAGAGATACCGGGAAATCCTGTCCACATTCGGCTTTGATGGCTTGGACGATCTCTATGGCAAATCTTAAGCGGTTTCTCAGATTTCCGCCGTATTGGTCTTTCCGATGGTTAAAGAAAGAAATCGCAAATTGATCCAGTAAATAGCCTTCATGAACCGCATGGATTTCAATACCGTCAAAGCCTGCCTTTTTGGCAATAGCCGCAGATTCCGCAAATTTTCTGACGTAGGTGTGAATTTCATCGATAGTTAGCTCACGACAGATTACATCGGGAAGCCAGCGATGAGGGATAGGAGAGGGAGCGACAGCCGTTTTACCTACAATTGAAGGGATGCTTACCCGTCCAAAGCCTGCGGATAATTGTAGAAATATTTTTGTGCCGTATGCATGAATCCGCTCCGTCATCATTTTACCCGTTTTAACAAAATTTAAGGGGTTTAGAGTAGGGCAGGGCATTGATGGCAGGGCACATTTCTCAATTTCATTCTCAACCATCGTTACACCTGTAATGAGCAGTCCTGTCCCGCCTTTTGCCCGTTCAACATAATATTCGACGCCGCGCTCATTAAAGGTGCCATCGGCATCACAAAGCCCACCAGGGCCCATGGGAGCCATGACAAACCGATTTTTAATTTCTAGTTTTCCAATTTTCATAGGCTCAAATAAAATTCGATGCTCTTCTTTCATAACAATGCCTCCTAATTATGAATCGACCATTTCAATGAATACATTCAGTGAATGAATTCATTGAATGGATTCAGTATAGGACGGTAGTGGACATTATTATGTGATTGTTTTCACAATTAAACAAAACAGCATTTCTTATTATAATTAAGTAACATGGACAAGGCATCGAGGATAGGAATGTTTAGAATAGAAAGGAAGAGTAGGTAAATGCCAAACCAACAATTGAGTGGACGAAAGCTGCAAAGCCTGCAGACTAAAAAAAATATATATAACAGTACATTAGAGCTAATGCATGAAAAGAGTCTGGAAAAAATTAAAATTGAGGATATCTGCCGGAGGGCCGGAGTGTCTGTGGGCTCATTTTATAATCATTTCAAGACTAAAAGTGATATTTTGGTGGAGATGTATGCGCAGGCGGATGGCTACTTTGAATTGAAATTTAAGAATGAACCACCTTCAGAAAGTATTGTGCAGGATATTATTCAATATTTTGAAGTTTATGCGGAATATAATCAGAATATTGGTTTAGAGACGGTGAAACAGTTATATACAACTAATAACAAGCTTTTCATTACTAAGGGTCGTGATATGCAAAATATACTTCAACAGATTATAGAGAGAGGACAAGCTGCAGGAGAGTTGGATCAAAGCATGACATCCGAAGAGATGACAGACTACTTATTTATTGCAGCTCGTGGGGTCATGTACAACTGGTGTCTTCATGATGGCGACTCGAATTTAATTGTAAATATGCGTGAATATATGAGTCGTCTGATCACGATCTTTAAACAAAAGAATTGATTGTATCCTTGTCACAGGGACGGTTCATCACACGCTTAACGGGTAAAAGTGTAGTACCAAGGTGGGCAAGTGGGGGTGTTGACTCTCACGCCACGTGAGACACTAGACTGTCAAGCAAGGGAGGTGAAGCGGAATGGCCTATACGGTAAAGGAAGTATCTAATCTGTCGGGAATCAGCGTACGAACTTTGCATTATTATGATGAAATCGGATTGCTGAAACCGCATCATATTGGAAATAATGGATATCGCTATTACGAACATGAACAACTTTTGAGGCTTCAGCAAATCATGGTGTACAGGGAACTGGATTTGCCTTTATCTGAAATTGGAAAGGTGCTGGAGCAAACCAAGGAACAAAAAGCTGAGGTTTTACAGGAGCATCGAGCCAAGGTCGAGGCCAAAGTCTTCCGCTTGCATACTCTCCTACAGACCATCGACGAAACGGTGGCTCATTTGAAAGGGGAACAAGCAATGAAACCAGAGCACATGTACCAAGGGTTTAACCCGGAAAAGCAGGAAATGTACGAACGTGATTTGACAGACCGTTATGGTCAAGAGGCTCAGGAAACAATTCAGGAAAGCAAGACGGCGACAAAGAACTGGAGCAAAGAGGATTATTTGGATTCACAGGCAGAGGCTGATCAGATTCATCGGCAGCTGGCTGAAGCCATGAATAAAGGATTGAAGCATAATAGTGAAGAAGTACAGGCGCTGATCCGCCGTCATCTTCAATGGGTAAGCCGATTCTATACTCCTACAGCAGAAATTTATAGCGGGCTGGGAGACTTGTATGTGGAGCATGAGGATTTCAGTAAAATGTATGAAGGCTATCGCCCCGGACTAGCTGAGTATTTGCGAGACGGGATGAAGGTTCTAGCCGAACGGGAATTAAATTAACAAAGCGGGGAAGAAGGGCTGTAAAAGGTCTGAAAAAGAGGTGAACAACAAGCCAATTCCGATGGCCTGCTGTTCACCCTTTTTGTGTGTAGAGCAGTTTACATGCTGCTTTGTGTCGCTCTCATGCCTTGCTGGCTGTTGTTTCCGTACTGCTGCATGCCACTACCGCTTACATAATGCTGTCCAGTCGTCCCCATGTGTTGCGGGAAGCTGTGATTCATGTGGCTTCCTGCATTATAGGAGGATGGTTGCATACTGCGTGAGGCGTAGCTATCGCCAAATCCGGGCTGAGTCATTTGACTGCTGGAACGGATGGAGTTTTCCAACTGACTACACAGTTGAATAACTTGCTGGTACTGCTGCATAGCCTGCTGGTGATGCTGAATTGCAGTTTGGATCATTTGAGCTGCACTTCGTTCACGTTGCACCAGGCTTTCAAGACTGGATGCATTTTGTTGTTCCTGTTGCAGCAACTGCTGATACATGGCAGTTCCTTGCTGTGTTTGTTGTACCAATTGCTGCATGATTTGTTCACATTGATGAAGTTGTTGTTGTGGAGCCATGTTGTTGTACATGAATCATCAATCTCCTTCGCCGCATAATTTTGGGTTTCAGACCCTCATTTATTGTGGCGAAGGGAGACCATATATATGCACAATTTTGGTTACAAGCTAGACACCAGAATAGCCGTAAATTCCTCTAGGAATACACGATCTTCGTGATCAAAGCGGCCTTTTAGCGGGCTGTCAATGTCCAGCACTCCAATCAGTTCCCCATTCTTGACAAGGGGAATAACGATTTCACTATTGGAAGCAGCGTCACAGGCGATATGTCCTGGAAACGCATGCACATCATCTACAACAAGTGTTCGTTGCTCAGCTGCTGCGGTACCGCATACGCCACGTCCCAATGGAATCCGTATACATGCAGGTAAGCCCTGGAAAGGACCAAGTACAAGCTCAGTACCATCATAAAGATAGAAGCCGCTCCAGTTAATATCTGGAAGGAAATGACCAAGTAGTGCTGAAGCATTCGCCAGATTGGCAATGGTATTGGATTCATCATGAATAAGTGCCCGGAGTTGTCCGAGAACCGATTCGAATTGTTCATGACGTGTGCCCTCGTAAGGTATGGTTTGAAACATGTAGAGTTCACGCTCCTAACATTAAATTTTTACATTAACTGTTGTATATATCGTCAAAAATAGGTAATTATGCAATTCGCTTTTACCATTGGTTAATTAATTTAAGATATAACGATTGTATATATTCAGTCAAGTGAAAAATCACTCTGTAACCTTTTGGTATCTCCGTACTCTAACCTCTGTACAGAATCATTTTGGGAAGGGGATAAGCTATACGTTTTAGCGGGGCAAACAGTATAGAAAGTAATCCAGCAAGGGTTGCCCTCATCTGTTTCCAGCTTATCCTCTATGGGTAAAAACAGTGTAACATGGTTGGCCTAGGCCAGGGAGGAGTTGCAATTATGCATGCAGATGTTCAGAACTTGTTTATCCGTATACAGATGCTTTCTTATGCACATCAGAACGATCTCACGGTAAGAGATATTCAACCTGTGTTGGAAGAACGCGGTTACCGTGTAGGAGAACGTGAGGTCAAGCAGGAGCTTGAAAACTTGACGCAGGAAAACTTTCTGACACCGCATGATGATATGTTTAGCATTACCGGTGCAGGGATCGATGAATTACAGGAAATTCAGTCGATGCTAGGCGTACTGTACAAGGATGTTGTGAAGAAACCGACTCGCACCAATACCCGAGTCTCTTCTTAAAGGCTTAGAGGCTCGATAATTTTGATTTGGAAGACAAGCTCGCACAGTTTAATCTCTTATAATATAGAAGATGCCCTTCTAATTCCTAATCCTAGGAACAGGAGGGCTATTTATATATTTAAGCTTCTCAGCTTTAAATAAGGTTGTGTTTGTTAAAGGTGTATGCTTAAATGTAGCGTATATTTATTGTCATTTTAATGTTGGAAGGATGATTGAACATGTGTGCATATGCATGTAAGGGGCATATACCACCGCTGGAAAGTCCGCGTCTTCGGCTGCGAAGGATGGAAAGCGGGGATGCGGCTACGATGTTCGCTTGCTGGTCTGACCCGGAGGTTCACCGTTATATGAACCTTTCTGGTATGTCAGGACGTGAGGATGCAGAGGATATGATTGAGTTGTTGAATGAGCTGGCGAAGACGGAGGATGCGCTGCGCTGGGGAATAGAACTGAAGGAGAATGGGAAGTTGATTGGAAGCTGTGGGTTTAATTATTGGCAGACGGAGGGAGCTTATAAAGCCGAGATTGGTTATGAGATAGCCAAGCCTTATTGGCGTCAGGGTTACATGACCGAGGCGCTACGCTTGGTGCTGTCATTCGGGTATAACACGATTCGGTTGAATCGGATCGAAGCGCTGGTGGACCCGCGTAATACAGGCTCGCAAGCCCTGCTGTCCTCGATGGGCTGGACACAGGAAGGACTGTTGCGGCAGGTACAGCATACATCTACAGGCTTTAAGGATATGCTGATGTATTCTTTACTGCATGAAGAATGGCTCAGACTGGAGGCACAACGAAATGCTGTTTCAGTATAACGGCGGTTCGTCGCCGCTGCACAGGCTAGGGCCGTTAAGTAAGCTAATATGGGTGGGGTGCTTTAGCCTCCTGTCAATGGCTTGGGATTCGACGCTGCGGGAAGCAGCACTCTTGGCTGTACTGATTGCTGTGGCTGGCTTGGGCGCACGTTTGACCTTAGCACGCCAACTTCGGGCTATGTCGTTCCTGATTGGTTTAGGTATCCCGTATTTTATACTGTCTATCCTAGCGATTCGAGAAGGACATACCGTGGCTTCATGGGGACCCATTGTCATTACAGCAGAGGGACTGGATATCGCAGGGGCGTTAACGTTGCGGATTTTTGTGTTGTTTTTGGCATCTTATATCTATCTCTCGACGACGGATCCCCGAGATTTTGTGCAGGCATTGAATCTGCGCTTGCGTGTTCCTTATCGGTTTGCGTTCGGTATTTCAGTGGCACTGACGTTTCTCCCCTTATTGGAAGAAGAAGGGCGAACAATTATGGCAGCACGGCGTGTTCGTGGACAGGAACCACCACGAGGGTGGGGCAATCGGTTATCATGGTGGAGCGGGTATGCGGCTGCCGTGTTGGTGAATGCTGTAAGACGGGTTCAGCAGACGGCGCTGGCTATGGAGGGCAAAGGTTTCGGCGCTTATGCAGAACGGACATATCTTCGTACACTGAACAATGGGCGTGTAGGCAACTTATGTGCTGTGACTGCTGTATTAACTACGGCTGTTTTATGGTGGAGCTTATAAAGTGAAGCCTCTTATTTTTGTTCTTATTGTCAACCTGTAAAATATAATTAGGTTGACAATAAGGCTGCAAATGAATACATTTATACAGTAGCAGCTTGTACAAGGATCAGAGCTGTAATCTTATAGATTAGATAGGGAGAGGAGTCAAGAAATACATATGAAGGAATCTCGTATGTTTGCAAAGTTTACAACGCTGGATATCGTACTCATGGCGATGCTGGCCACGTTGAACGGCGTCATGACCGTGTATTTGTCGCTCATTAACAAAACATTAAACAGTCTGGGAGGGCCTATCGCAACTTCCGCTATTGTCGGGCTGTACATGATATACGGCTTGTTGGCCTATTATATTATTCGTAAGCCGGGTACGGCGGTTATTGCTTATGCATTTGGCGCGGTAGTGCAGTCTTTTATGGGCTCCGCCTATGGAATTGCTTCTATTATCGCGGCGGCTGTCTGCTATATGATTGCGGCTGAGTTGGTATTTGCCTTGTTGCGGTATCGGCGCTGGAACGCAGTTTTGCTGATGCTAGTGGGTGGGGCTATGGTTCCGCTGTGGTTTATTGTCGCAGCCAATATGTTTGGCTATATGCATTGGGGGTGGAAGGTGCTGACGATTGCACTGGTCGTTCGTATCCTGAGCGGCATTGTCCTGTGCGGTCTGCTGACGAAAGTGCTGGGCGATGCCTTAAATCGTACGGGACTGTTAAAACGGTTTGAACTGGGACGCGCTTCACGTGCATAGCCGTGGCTATGCATGTGGTTATATCTTCAACAATGGGGATCGAGGATATTTCAGTTATGATTGAACATAGCGATTATAATTCTAGCCGTAAAATAGCCGTATCCTTGAAGAATTTTGGCTATCGGTATGATGATCAGGTAGAGCCAGCGTTACATGGTCTGACACTGGACATTGCGGTGGGTGAGCATGTAGCCATTGTCGGAGCTAGTGGAAGTGGAAAGTCTACGCTATGTCAGCTGCTTCATGGTGGATTGTCCCGTTCCGGTGAGGGCGAACGGACAGGGGAGCTGACCGTGTACGGGATGGACCCCGATATCGCTGATCTGGCTACTGTCGCCACCACTGTTGGCGTCGTGCTTCAGGACCCGGATGCCCAGCTGGTGCAGGGAATCGTCGAAGATGAGATTGCTTTTGGGCCGGAGAACCTGCGCGTGCCTCCGGCAGAAATAGCGCAGCGCATTGCTGCTGCGCTGGAAGCCGTCGGCCTAGCTCCCGAGCGCGACTCCTTCGTGCGGCGCCTCTCGGGAGGCCAGCGCCAACGCACCGCGATTGCTGCGGTACTGGCGTTGGAAGCGCCGCTGGTCGTGTTCGACGACGCAGCTGCGCAGTTGGACCCGCCGGCTGTACGCGACTTCGTAGAGTTATGTCGGCGGCTCCACGCGGCGGGTCGGACGGTGGTTACCGCGTCCGGCCGCATAGACGATGGCGTGCGGGCAGCGCAGCGCGTCATCGTCTTGAAGGGCGGGACCGTGCAGCTGCAGGGTCCGCCCGAAACGCTGCTGCGCGAACATGTTGCGCAGCTGGCCGCTTTGGGGCTGCTCCCCTCTTCCGCAGGGAGGGGAGACATGACGGGTGAGCCGGAGGTGAATCCCGGCTCAGCGGCAGACCGCGCTGGGCAGCCATTGTTGGAGGTGAAGGGATTGACCTTCACCTATCCCGGTAGCCAGCGGGCAGCGCTAAAGGGAGTGAGCCTAGCTCTTGCGCCCGGTGAACGAGCCGTGTTGCTGGGTGAGAACGGCTCGGGTAAAACCACGCTCGGCAAGTTGCTCATGGGCCTGCTCCCAGCACCGAAGGGGTGCATGCGGTGGGAGGGGCAGGATATGGCGAAGCTGCCAATTCACCAGCTGGCTGCCGGAATCGGCTATGTGTTCCAGCAGCCAGAGCACCAGTTTGCAGCTGCAACGGTGTGGGAGGAGTGCTTATACAGCGTGCGCGCCAAGCTTGGTTTACGGACCGGGGAGCCGGTTCCCGCCGCATATGTGGAACGGGCGCAGCGCTTACTGGCCGCCGCCAGGCTGGAGCACAGACTGGATGCCTCCCCGTACCTACTAAGTGGAGGCGAAAAAAGACTGTTGAGCGTTGCGGCACAGTTCATCTTGCCCAAAAAGCTATACATTCTGGATGAGCCTACCGCAGGAACGGATTACGAAGGGGCGAGAATTCTGCTCCGTATGTGCACAGAGCAGTCTGCCGAAGGTTCGGCTTTTCTGGTCATCACCCACGATATGCAGGTGGCTGAAAGCTTTGCCAGCGATGTTCTGTGCATGGAAGAGGGTCATCTCTATAAAGTGGAAAATAGTGAGATTTATCATACGATTACAGTTGACAAAAATTAACGACATGTAGACAATAATATATATACATCGTACAAAACAGGCGGCCTATATAGGCCGCCTGTTTACGATTATGCAGTGCGGGTAATAATCCAATCTGGAAAGGCAAACCGCGCACAGATACAACACAGTTTTTATAAGGGAAGGATTTGTGATTTGCTTGGCAAACGATAAACCCATGAAGCGCGGACTCGTGCTGACAGGTGTTCTATTGGCCACTTTTCTGGCCGCAATTGAAGGAACGGTTATCGGTCCGGCGGGACCGACGATTGTTAGCGAGCTGGGCAGCGTGAATTTGCTCAGTTGGATTTTTACGGCATATTTGCTGACTATGGCTGTGACCACACCCATTTTCGGCAAGCTTAGCGATTTGTTTGGCCGAAAACCCATATTTTTAATCGGCTGTTCGTTGTTTGTACTTGGCTCTTTGCTTTGTATGCTGGCTGGTAGTATGGAGCAGCTTATTATCTACCGGGCCATTCAGGGTATTGGTGCGGGTGGTGTCATTCCTGTTACTTTTACCATCATCGGTGATATCTACAAAATGGAGGAACGCGGCAAAGTCCAAGGCATGATTAGCTCCGTATGGGGGATTTCTTCCCTGATCGGGCCTCTCTTGGGTGGTTATGTGGTTACCTATTTTGGCTGGGAGTGGATTTTCGGTTTTAACGTTCCCTTTGGATTGCTGGCTATGTTCTTCATCGCCCGTTACTTGCGGGAACAGGTAAGCAAGCGTACTGCGCGTATCGACGTGCCGGGAGCGGTTACCTTTACCATCGGGATGACGGCCCTCTTGCTCGTATTGGCACTGGGCGGGCAGTATATCGGCTGGGCTTCTCCTGAATTGTTGGCCTTGGCTGCCGTAGCCATTTTGTTCCTGATTCTGTTTTTGGTTATCGAAAAACGCGCTCAGGAACCGATGGTGCCACTAAAGCTATTTCGGATACGGGATATCGCTTTTTCCTGTGCCGCAGCACTGTTAGTCAGCACCCTGCTGATCGGACTGACTAGCTATCTTCCACTATGGATTCAAGGTGTACACGGTGGAGATGCCGCTTCATCTGGTCTCGCGCTGGCTCCAATGTCCGTAGGCTGGCTATTTGGCTCCATGATCGGAGGACGCATTTTGCTGACCCTGGGCTCACGTCGAACCTCTTTGATTGGGCTGACCCTGATTGTTTTGGGGGCTTTCGTCATGACCTTGATGGGCCAAACGGCTCCGATCTGGCTGCTGTTCCTGTCTACATTGTTGTATGGACTGGGGTTTGGCTTCTCGATGACTGTGTTTACGATTATTGCCCAGTCCTCGGTCGGGTTCCAGTTGCGTGGCGCGTCTACAGCTTTGAATACATTCCTGCGCACGTTGGGGCAAACGATCGGGGTTGCAGCCTTCGGTTCATGGCTGAATTATCGCATTGCTGCCCAGACAGCAGACGGACAGCTTACACAGCAAGGGGTAACGCAGGAGGATATTAACGGTCTGCTTGCACCTCATGCTTCACAGAGTCTAAGTGACAAGGTTGCCGGATTACTTCGTTCTGTATTGGAAAACAGTCTGCATTCCCTGTTCGTTATCATGGTCGTTATTGCGGTTATTAGCTGGTTTGTCGTCCTCGGACTGCGGAACCGTCCGCCGGGCACTGAAGAAGAGGCAGATCAGCGCGTAAAGACACCACAAAGAGAACATGCATAAAAAATAATATAAATCTTTCATGATAAAGAGACAGTCCGGTACACCAAATAAGGGTCCGGGCTGTCTCTTTATGCAATGGTCTCTCCTCCTACTGATTCAGCAAAATAGCCACCTCGTATAGGACCGATAAATTCCCCAGTATACAAAAAGGAGATAAAAACCCCCTAGAGTTGCTATATATTCATAGGGTATAGGTAACAAAATGGTAAAAAAGTCTTAAGAAATTGTAACAAAAAATATGTTTCTGAATTGAGCTGTAGGGTACTAAGGAACCATTTTTTTGAACCCGCTTACAAATCGGGCTTTGTATGATTTATTTTAGAACGATTTTGCATGTGAATGAAGCAACCAACCTAGCAAAATGGGACACGGAAAAAAATCAAGTAGCAAATTATTCTGAATGTAATAAAAATGAAAAATATAGGAATTTTCAGAAAATTACTAGGAAAATATGAGGATGAAATTCAAGAGGCACCTGTTTGCTTACCTCACATAATAGGGCTTTTCAGTCTATATCAATCGTTTGACATACCATATAAAATGGCCCTACCAACCAAAAAGTTGGGTTTCAAATCTAGAAGCATAATTAGATTAAGGGAGATGGAGTACTTGAAGTTTAACAAATGGTTCAGTAAAGCAGCCACTGCAACAGTAGCAACTACCTTGCTGTTAGGAGGCGGCGTTCAGGCTTTTGCCGAGGAAAATGATGCATCTGATCTCAAAACAGACAATGCATTTACCCAAATTACGCGTAATGACATGCTGAATATTTTCAAACAGCAAGGCAAAGAAAAATATGAGGTTCCGTCCTTCGATGCGTCTACAATTAAGAATATTCCTTCTGCTATTGGTCGCGACAGCTCAGGCAAGCTAATTGATTTCGATGTCTGGGACTCTTGGCCGTTACAAAATGCCGATGGCACAGTAGCCAATTACAAAGGGTATAATATCGTTTTTGGATTGGCAGGCGATCCTAAAAGAGGCGAGGATACATTCATATACCTGTTCTATCAAAAAGCGGGCAATACTTCACTGAGCGGCTGGAAAAATGCCGGCAGAGTATTTAAAGACAATGATAAATTGCTTGCCAACGATCCGATTCTAAAAAATCAGTCAGAAGAATGGTCAGGTTCAGCTACCTTAACCTCTGATGGACAAGTACGTTTATTTTATACCAGCAGACAGCCCTATGATCCGAATAACAAATTATACGGCAAGCAAACCTTGAGCACGGCTCAAATTAATGTCTCTCAGCCTGACGATAAGACACTGAAAGTAGATGGAGTCGAGGATTTGAAATCGATCTATGACGGTGGAGATGGGAAAACCTATCAAAATGTGCAGCAAAGCGTCGGAGTGGATATGGATAACCATACGTTTAGAGACCCTCACTATGTCGAGGATCAAGGCCACAAATATATTATATTTGAAGCCAATACAGGGACAGAGACAGGCTACCAAGGCGAAGATTCGCTTCAAAACTCAGCTTATTATGGCGGCAATAAGAAATTCTTCAGGGAAGAGCTTTCTAATCTGCAGCAAAGTCCTAAGAAAAAAGGAGCTGAGCTGGCGAACGGCGCACTGGGCATCGTTGAATTGAATGATGATTATACGTTAAAAAATGTAATGCCTCCTTTGATTGCTTCCAATCTGGTAACAGATGAAATTGAACGGGCGAATGTGTTCAAAATGAACGGTTTGTGGTATTTATTTACGAGTACGAGAGGTTCCAAGGTGACTGTAGATGCGATCGGAGACGATGATATTTACATGCTGGGTTATGTTTCTACTTCCTTGACAGGGCCTTATAAACCGTTGAATGGAACCGGTCTCGTTCTTCATCAGGATCTGGATCGTGATGATATTACCTGGACGTATGCCCATTTTGCTATCCCGCAAGGCAAAGGCAATAACGTAGTCGTTTCGAGTTATATGACTAATCGAGGGCTTTTCCCGGATCACAAATCTACTTTCGCGCCAAGCTTCCTGCTGAATATTAAAGGCTCGAAAACGTCTGTTGTGAAAAACGGTATTTTGGAGCAAGGGCAAATCACGGTTGATCCAACGAATGACAAAAAAGAATCTCCAAATGAGTATGGGAAGAAATAAGTAGGTATATGCAGTATGTCCGAAGGCGGCGGTTTGGTAGCTTACCGATCTGCCGTCCGTCGGACGATACATAACAATGCAATGAGAGGTAAGGAGGATCGTCATAATGAGAAAAAAAGCTCCCAAGAGCATTTGGATACGATCCGTTGTAATCATCACAGGCTTAACTATATTTATAGCTATGGGATGGAGTATGTACCAAAAGGATGCAGCCAAACCCCAAAAACCTGCTGCAATTCCCAAAAATCAAGCTAATCAAAGTAAGCATACAACACCGACCTATCGGGCATCCTATCATTTTACTGTTCCGGATAAGTGGAAGAATGATCCTCAACGGCCCATTTATTTTGATGGAAAATATCATTATTACTATTTATATAATCGTGACTATCCCAAAAAGAACGGTACAGAATGGCGACATGCCACATCAACCGACCTGGTACATTGGAAAGATGAAGGGGTGGCGATTCCCAAATATACGAACCCGAATGGAGATCCTTGGTCCGGTTCGGTCGTGATCGATGTTAATAATACCGCGGGTTTTGGAAAAGGCACTCTAGTAGCCATTGTGACGCAGCCCTCCGCAGATGGCGGAAAGCAGGAACAATTTTTGTGGTACAGTAAGGACAAAGGCAAGACGTTTACTTCTTACCGCAACAAGCCTGTGATGTCCAACCCCGGTACAAAGGACTTCAGAGATCCCAAAATCATCCGAGATACTCAACGTAATCAATGGGTGATGGTCATGGCAGAGGGAACAAAGATTGGCTTTTATGAGTCTGATAATTTAAAGAATTGGCGGTATACGAGCGGCTTTCAAACGGAAAATATCGGACTTGTGGAATGTCCTGACCTTTACCGGATGCGTGCGGATGATGGAACCTATCAATGGATTCTAGGCGTGAGCGCCAATAGCAAATCAACAGGCGGACCCAATACGTATGCCTACTGGACGGGAGATTTTAATGGAGAAGCATTTCTCCCTGATCACAGTGAACCTGAGTGGCTGGATTATGGGTTTGACTGGTATGGTGCAGTTACGTTCGAGGAAGGAAAAGACAAAGATAAATATAGTCACCGTTATGCTCTGGCCTGGATGAACAATTGGGATTATGCCAATAACACGCCTACCCTAAAGGAAGGCTTTAATGGAATGGATTCAATTGTTCGCCAAATTCGACTGAAACATACGGCAGATGCTGGATATCGTTTGGTTTCACAGCCGGTACCCAATTTGGAGCGATTCCAAACATCCAAAAAATCATTAGGAACGATTAAAGTAGAGGGTGCTCACCGGCTTCCGGTAGCAGGCGATGCCTATCAGCTAGAGACGGATGTATCTTGGTCCACGATTAAAAATGTAGGATTGAGGCTTCGAGAGTCGACGGATGGCAAGCGTCATGTCGATGTGGGTGTCTCAGTGGACGGTCAATACTCTTACGTAAACAGAGCGAACACGGGGCAGCCGGATCAGAGTGGAAAATATGTAGAGAGCAAGGCGCCATTTGATCCCGATAAGAAAAAGGTACACCTGAACATTCTCGTCGATAAAACCAGTATTGAAGTGTTTGTCGATGGTGGAGAAGTAGCTTATTCCTCTTTAATATTTCCACGGTTAGAGGATCAGAAAATCACTCTGTTTTCCGATGGCGGTCCAGCAATTTTTAATAATGTAGTGGTCAAACACTTTAGTCGATAGTAGGTACTTATGCTGCTCGTAAGCTTGGGCATATTTCGCTCTATTCAGGTATATGAAAAGTCCACCCATGAATATAAGGGTGGACTTTTCTGTGTAAATCTAAATTTTCGTTTAGCACAGCTATAAGATTGTTCGTTTATTCACAAACGATCAGTTGCTAAAATTACTATTCGTTCTATTTGTGATAAGGTGACAGGTTATCAGCGCTACGGCCCAATTTTTTAAGCAAGCCGATGAGTTGATCTCTTTCGGTTTCACTGATTCCGCTAAAGGCACGTTCAATCTGACGTGTATAATCAGGATAAATTTCGTCCATGACACGTTGTCCTTCGTCCGTCAATTCTGCATATATAATCCGACGATCTTGGTCGCACGGGTGACGGTGCAAATAACCGCGGCTTTCCAGCTTGTCAATAACATAAGTGACATTTCCGCTTTGCAGAAGTAGCTTTGCTCCAATTTGTTGGATTGGCTGCGCGCCCTTGTGATATAAAACTTCCATCACGGCGAAGGCCGTTGGGTTGAAGCCCACCGTTTTGATGCCAGCAACCGCATGTTCGTTTACACTTTTGAATGACTTGGCAAACACGCTATACAAATGCATGGATTGCTGTGTCACCAATGTTCGGTAATCTATCATCTTCATTCCGCCTTTATGTATGGATTTGGGCATCCTTTGACCGCTCGGCTCGGATGACCGGGCAACCATACCCTTGTTACTAGCATAAAGGGATTTACGTAGCGAAAACATGCGATTTGTCACAGTAGCTGCTTTTTTAACTATTTAATTTCAAAGCTTTAAAGTAAATTTTTGAAAAATAAAGGTTTTGAATGTAAAAATACTGTTCCGGTTGGTTATATTAAAAATAACATACCTAACCTAATGAACCCCAATTAACAAAATAAGCTACTTCAGAGGAGATGAAACACATGGATACGGGTTCTTTCCGTTTTCAATTTCGTGATCCGCAGCAAGCCACCCAAGCCTGTGAAACATTAAAGGAAATTGGATACTCCGCCAGCACAAATGGTGACACAGGTCTCAGTGTTCATATTGAGAACCAGGATGTGTTGTCTGCATTGGAGATTTGCCAAGCCTATGAAGGAAGTATGATTGAGGTAGGAACTCTTTTCTCTAGACCGGATGCAATTCCCGATCTGCAAGGAAATGTCGGTGTACAAAATCCAGGTTATAGCCCGGAGGACTGGATTATCCCGGCGCACACGATCAACGAGGATTGGAGTGAAGCGTATAAAAACGGTTCCTCTCGAACGTACAGCAACACAACTGGGGAGCACAACGTCAGCTCTGATCAACAACCGGAAGACGAAGTGGATGGATTTTCTGGAAGCATCCATATTTGACCCAAATGATGACGCTATGTCGATTAGGCGATGTTTATGTTCCAAATGTTTTGTGAAGTAAAAAGCACCAGTAAACCTTGAGCGGGACTGACCCCATAACGTGAGACAAATCAAAACACCTTCAAGAGAATCGAGCCATGTCGTAAGATATGGAGATAACCTTGGAGGTGTTTTTACGTTGGCAACGAGAGTGAGTTACCCCTTAGAAATAAAGATGAAAGCTATTGAAATGAGATTGGCAGGAGTTCCAGTAAGAGAGGTTATGGAGCAATTGGGAATACGGAATAAGACACAGCTAAAAACATGGATGAGGTGGTATCGAAAAGGCGAAGTGCATCGTCTGGAGCAACCTGTGGGTAAACAGTACAGCTACGGAAAAGGTCCGGAACACTCTTCGGAGCTCGAAAAATTAAAAGCGGAGAACCGGTTCCTGAAGCAGCAACTGGACCTGCTAAAAAAGTACAAGGAACTGGAAAGGAGGTGGAACCTCAAGTCGTCATTGCCTGGGTCGAGTCCATTCGAGAAGAAGTGACGGTGTCTGAGGCTTGTGCATGGCTCGGGATCGCAAGAGCTACCTACTACCGCTGGAAAGCAAGCGTGGAGACAGAGCGTACAGATGCTACGGTAGAGAAAATCCGGCAGCTTTGCATCCGTCATAAATTTCGGTATGGTTACCGGAAAATCGCCGCACTCCTTCGGAGAGAGCAAAGAACGAATCACAAACGAGTTCAGCGGATGATGCAGCGTGAGGGGCTACAGTGCCGCGTGAGGATGAAGAAACGAAAGGCCACTGGGCAGCCCGCTCATCCAGCAGAAAATCTGTTGAAGCGGCAATTCCATGCAGAGGCGCCCCTGCAAAAGCTCGTCACGGACATCACCTATTTACCATTTGGCGGAAAGATGTTGTACTTCTCCAGCATTCTAGATCTGTACAACGGGGAGATTGTGGCTTACAGTATAGCGGACAAGCAAGATACGTCCTTGGTTTTGGATACGCTGAATCAACTTCCAAAACGGACAAGTATGCTGCTCCATAGCGACCAGGGAAGCGTATATACGTCACAGGCTTATCAAGCTGCAGTAAAGGGAAAAGGCATTACCATGAGCATGTCCCGTAAAGGAACGCCCGCTGATAATGCCCCCATCGAATCGTTTCATTCCACATTAAAGTCTGAAACGTTCTACCTCGAAGATCTCATGTGTACAACGACTGCAATCGTTGAACAGACCGTTCGAGACTACATCACCTACTATAACTCAATTCGGATTCAAGCGAAACTAAATAACCAGTCGCCGGTGGATTACAGGCGACTGGCTGCTTAAACTTGCAAGGTGTTTTGATCCCTGTCTCACAAACGGGGGTCAGTCCCAGCGGGTTAGCTGGTGCTTTTTTATTGATAAAGAAGAGTCATTCATTCACATGAAATATATTGGAGAGGGCAATCTAAATAATGGAGAGATCTGTCTCAAAATTCAGGAGTAGGGTGATTTTTTAAATGGACAAACCGTCTGATATGCAAAAAGAACAAAAACTAAAATGGTGGCAACTTAGCTTGTTAGGAGTTGCAGGTACTATCGGTACAGGATATTTTCTGGGGTCCGGCTTAGCGATTTCTATTGGCGGTCCAGCCGTACTGATTGCATACTTTTTGGCAGCGGTTGGAACATATGTAGTGTTTGATGCTCTTTCGCGAATGACGGCAGATCATCCTGAACAGGGTTCCTTCCGTTCCTATGCCCAAAAAGCATTTGGAAGTTGGGCAGGATTCGGCAGTGGCTGGGTATATTGGTTTTCGGAACTCCTTATTAATGGGAGCCAGTTAACTGCGTTGTCTATATTCTCACGTTTTTGGTTTCCTCAGGTACCGATGTGGATCTTTGCGGCAGGCTTCGGGATTTTAGGGCTTGTGATTGTTTTTTTTGGCAATAAGGGTTTTGATCGAGTTGAAAATGTATTGGCCATCATTAAGATGGCAGCTATTGTTATGTTTCTGGTCTTGGCCGTTGCTCTTTTGGCAGGCTGGATCGGAGGAGGAAAATATAATCCAAAGTTCCCCATCAGTTACAAAGAGTTTTTCCCTACCGGCGGTATAGGATTGTGGTCATCTTTTATTTTTGCCTTTTATGCATACGGAGGTATTGAAGTGCTCGGAATTATGTCAAATCGGCTTCAAAAACCGGAGGATGCACCTAAAGCAGGAAAAGTAATGCTGGTTACACTGGTTGCAGTGTATGTGCTTTCGATTGGTCTGGCTGTGTCTATGGTGCCATTAAGTGCCTTTAACCCGAAAGAAAGTCCTTTTGTGCTTGCGCTCAGCAGCGATCATCTGGTTTTTATGCCTCATTTATTTAATGGAGTGCTTATTATTGCAGGGTTCTCAACAATGACAGCATCCCTATATGCAGAGACATCTATGATGATTACACTCGCACAGGAAGGAGATGCACCCACATTATTTTCACGGAAGTGGAAGGGTAAATATCCTCTATATGCACTTAGTTTGATCTCCGTTGGATTAATCTCAGCCATCGTAATGTCGTTGCTACTACCGGGAAAAGTATATGAATATATCACTACTGCAGCGGGTTTAATGCTGTTGTATAATTGGTGCTTTATTTTGCTGTCTTCAGGTAAGCTACTGGAATCGAGTAGATCAAACCATATTAAACGTTGGATTGGATTATTGTTGATAGCTATGGCCGTGGTCGGATCATTTTTTCATAAGCTTAGCCGCCCGGGAGTTTACATCAGCTTATTGCTTGTCTTGTTAATTGCAATATGTGACCTTATCGTACAATGGATTCGCCGAAAACATACGAAGGTATCTCGGTAATTTTGCCAAGAAGCCAAAGAGTTAGTGTAAAAAAAGTAATTGAAATGCTTGTACACCAAAATAAAAGCCAAAACCGATAAGAGATAATCCAGACATCCAAGAGATGGTTTTAAGCAATCCGGTTTTTAGAAACCTACGGAAAATACTTGAAGCGGCTGCCATAGTCACATCCCAGAGTAGCACACCTAATACAATCGCTCCGCTAAAGATCATTAGCTGTTGTACTGGATATGTATTAGCGACGTTTGCGAGTATGGACCCGTAAATCCCAAGCCAGAACAGGATGGAGAGGGGATTGAATAATGACATCAGGAAACCCGCTAGAAATGAGTTGGTTAGGGTATTACCATTTCCCCTTAATTCAGATTCTGAAATCACGCCAGCATTTTTAATACTTTCAACACCTGTATACACAAGTACGAAAAAACCAAACATCCATAAAAAAGCTTTGACAAACGGGGCATTAAGAAGGTGGATCATTCCCAAATAAACAAGCAACATATAGATTATATCTGCGGTTATTGCACCAAGACCAATAAACCAGGCATGCCAAAACCCATTCTTAATACCTCGATCCAACTGTGCGGCATTAATCGGTCCAATGGGAGCGGAAAGTGACAAACCGAGAAAAATATAACTGATAAACGTATTAATGTCCTTTTTCCTCCTTGAGTATTATTTGATGTTATGTATTTGTCTATATTAGTTTATTCGGACAAACCCATCTGTAAGACCATTTTTTTGTACGTATATTGCAGGAGTAGCCTCGTTATTGCCAACCACTATCAATCAATTAAAACTAAAAAAGGAGCTCTAATCCCGTACACAAAAGGATTAGAGTTTTTTTAATGACAGGTTATAAAAAAAGTCTATTTGATCGAATAATTGGGCTTGACACTTTTATTGAAAGCGCTTATATTTATCTCGTAAACAATACGTTATATAACGTTATATAAAAAAGGAGAGATAACAATGAATGTACATCAGACGGTTCAAACGATTTATGAACAAGCGAGTGGGAAGATTTCTGAGGTTTATTTAGTAGCCTGCGGGGGCTCATTAGTCGATATGTATCCCTCAAAATATTTTCTGGATAGTGAAGCAAAGAAGTTGGTAGCAGGCATGTATACGGCGAATGAGTTTGTGCACGCGCTGCCAAAACGTTTAGGTAAAAACGCAGTAGTCATCGTCTGCTCCCATGGTGGAAACACGCCGGAATCGGTTGCGGCTGCTAAATCAGCCAAAGAGAAAGGCGCTTACACCATCGGCTTAACCCACAATAGTGAAGCGACACTGCTCAATTATTCCGATTATTCATTCCTCTACGAATGGGGAGATGAGAGCGATGTCAAAAATAACCCTATGGCTATTATTTTAGAGCTTACTGTTGAGCTGCTTCAAATCGCTGAAGGCTATGTGCATTATCAAGCTTTCCAGAACGGCTTGGGAGCAATCAATGGAATTATTAACCGGGCAAAAATACAAGTTGAACCGCGTGCCAGTGTATTCGCTGACAAATATCGCAATGAAGATCTCTTCTATATTCTGACTAGCGGAGCTTCTTATGGACATGCCTACGGATTTGCTATCTGTTCTCTGATGGAAATGCAATGGCTCCATGCGGCTTCAATCCATTCCGGTGAATTTTTCCACGGTCCGTTTGAAGTAACGGATAAAGAAACTCCATTTATTCTGATGATCAACGAAGGACGCACACGGGCACTGGATGAGCGGGCACGGACTTTCCTGAGTCAATATGCCGAGAAAGTGGAAGTGATCGATGCGAAGGAGCTTGGAATCGGAACCATTGCCGACGAGGTCGTCGAGTTTTTTAACCCGGTTTTATTTTACAGCATTGTATGTGTTTATCGTGAAGCACTCGCAAATGTACGCAATCACCCACTGGAAACTCGCCGTTATATGGGCAAAGTAGCTTACTAAGCGCTCTTACCAACAGGAGGAAACCATCATGAAAGTTCTAGGCATTGGCGATAATGTGGTAGATAAATATGTTCATCTGCACATGATGTATCCTGGCGGCAATGCGCTTAATTTCAGTGTATTTGCCAAAAAAGCGGGAGTAGATGCAGCCTTTATAGGAGTATTCGGAGATGATAACGAAGCGCAGCATGTAGAACACATTCTCCGTGAGCTGGAAATTGACATTTCACGGTGCAGATATCACAGCGGTGAGAACGGCTGCGCACGTGTAACCCTGGAAGACGGAGACAGAGTATTTCTGGGCAGCAATGAGGGAGGAGTTACACGTCTCCATCCGCTGGAGCTGAGTGAAGAAGACAAGGCCTATGTTGGCGGGTTCGACCTTATACACACCGGCTTGTACAGTCATACAGGGCACTTGCTGCCTGAATTGGAGACGCTGGGAATCCCTCTTTCTTTTGACTTTTCGGATGATTTCGTAGATGCACAAGTGGAGAAATATATTGCGTATGCCGATTTCGCTTTCTTCTCTTGCAGCCATATGACGGATGAAGAGACACAGAACTATATCCGCTCCAATCGAAAAAAAGAGGGGCAAATCCTGGTAGCCACACGCGGTGGAGATAGGTCTATTGCCTATGATGGTACTAAGTTCTATTTTCAAATGCCTGATTCCGTTGACGCTGTGGATACGATGGGGGCAGGAGACTCTTATATAACCGCCTTTTTACTGAGTTTTTTAAAAAATAGCAACATTCAGGACGCTATGGCAGAAGGCTCGAGGGTTGCCGCCCAGAGCTGTCTGGTAGAAGGTTCTTTCGGATACGGCGTCTGCTACTAAAAAATTATTTTCAAATATCTTCACTTGTAAGAATATGTAACATTTGATACTCTAAGTGGGAGTAATATAACGTTATATGACAAGTGAGGGCACATTATGTTGAATTCAGACCAAGCAGAGCCATTATATATTCAATTACAAAAAGCAGTCAAAACCGCTATTCATAATGGAACATTTACGCAGGGAAGTCGTATACCGACCGAAACTGAGCTAAGCGAGACCTACAATGTAAGTCGAATTACCGTAAGAAAAGCAATTGCCGAATTGGTTCATGAAGGTTATCTGACCAAACGTCAAGGAAAAGGTACCTTTGTCAATGTACCCAAAATTGGGCGGAAGATTGAACATATTATCAGCTTTACAGCTGCCTGCAAATCCAACGGCCTCTCTTCACACAGTGTGGTCACAGAACGTGAAATCATAGAAGCAGATGAGAAAATTGCACATCAGTTGCAGCTGCCACAAGGAGAAAAAGTGTTATTTATTCAGCGCAAGAGATACGCCGGTGATCGACCGCTAATGCTGGAGAATAATTTTTATCCTTATGACCGATTTTCTTTTCTAATGGAAGAACAGTTGGAGGGCTCTGTATACGAACTGCTGCGTCATAAATACAGCATCGATCCTAACCAACCGGGAGAGACGATATTACAAATCGCTTTGGCGGATGAATACCAAGCAAAGCTGCTGGAGACGGCCATCGGACAGGCGTTGTTCTACATGCACACGATTATTTATGATCAGCATGGAAGCCCCGTTCATGTAGGTAAGCAGTACATCATTGGAGACCGTTATCAATTCTCAATATAAATCCGTTGCCTGTTAGGTAATGTTATTCAGGTACGGCGCAGCTTCTGCTTCCACTTCATAAGAGAAGCAGAAGCAATATTATAACGTTATATTACGTTATGTTATAGGGCGGATAAATAATGAGGGGGTGAAATTGTGCAAGGGAAGAATGACACATTATCGGACAAAGTTTTACTGTCAAATGCTATTTTTAATGGCTTAGAAAATGAAGCCTCGCCTGGGTTTATTGCACTGCGAGGAGAATGTATTGCAGCAGTGGGGCGTCCCGAGGAAGCACAAGCTTGGATAGGAGCGGGAACGGTTGTCTGTGATTTGGGTGATGCTTTTATCATGCCAGGAGTTCATGACAACCATGTATTTTTTACCGGATATATGTCGATGCATCGGGGCGTGGATTTGACTCATGCAGCCTCGATTGAAGAAGCAGTGGAATCAATGCTACAAGCGGCAAACAATCTTCCGCCAGGGAAAGATGTAACCGCTTACGGGTGGAGCGAGGAAGGATGGGGCAAGCTGCCTGAGCAAAGCTTGTTGGACGAGCTGTTCCCTGATCGGGCGGTAATTGCCATTAACCTAAATAAAAGCTACTGCTGGATGAACCGACTGGCTCAGGAGAAATATCAATTTTTGCCGGATCAATGCAGTGCTGAGGCACGAGCTTTGCTACTCCAAGCTATGATGCAGGACCACAGCCTTGTCAAACAAGAGTTTTTGGAGTTTTGCCGCATACTAGCTGCACGAGGAGTTACTTCCATAAAAGATATTGGCTTTGACCGGCATAGCGAGCTGCTGCCGATTCTAGAAGAATTGAAAGAAACGGGGGAACTGCCGCTCAGATTTCATTTCTCGCTTGAACCCGTTGTTGAATCGCTTGATATTGCCACCGGTATGAAGTATAAAGCATTTTATAATGGAGACCTTATTCGTTTCCAAGGATACAAGCTGATGCTTGACGGTGTCGTAGCAGATCATACGGGGGACATGCTGGAACCTTACGCAGATATGCCAGGAGTAACGACTTTGAGGACGGTTGACTACAAAAAGATTGAAGCCTCTGTGCTGGAAGCAGACAGCCAAGGTATCAAATGCTGTCTAACCGCAGAAGGTGATGCTGCGATTCGCCAAGCGGTATCCATGATTGAAAAATGCCGCGAACAACAAGGTAATAACCTTATCAGACATTCGATCAGTGATCTAGAGTATCCTCATCCAGATGATCTGATCAGAATGGGCGAAAACGAAATTTTTGCCGAAGTCTACGCTCAAATCCTGCTACTGAATCCAACCTATGAAGAGGCCTATATGCCTGTTGTGGTAGGCAAAGGTAATGAAAATCGGTTTTATAATTATAAATCTATGCTGGAGGCTAATGTGCCAATAACCATTGGGACTGATCTGCCCTTATTTATCACGAGTGTTCCCGATTCACTGTACTCAGCTTCTCATCGGTTATTTCCGGACGGATCACCTGCTGGAGGCTGGTATCCCGATCGGGGGATGCCGCCATCCGAAGTTTTAAAGGCATGGACCATTAATGGAGCCAAACATTGTTATATGGAAGAGGTTACAGGCACGCTAGAGGCTGGAAAATATGCTGACATCGCCGTTTTTGATCGCGACCTCCTTAACGCATCCGCTGGTGACATCAGGGACGCCCAAGTGATATTGACCATTATGGGAGGGAAGGTTACGTATAACCATTCTTGGAATGAGGGATAAACATGAACATCAAGAATATGAAATGGAAATTATCCTTGCCCCATAGCTATACTTTAATATTTTTGATTATTATTACAGTCGCCGCATTGACATGGATTGTGCCCAGCGGACAATTTGAGCGTCATGAAGTGACAGTAAACGGCGTGACCAAAACGGCGATCGTTTCGGGAACCTATCACACTGTACCCAAAACTGGTGAGAACGGTGATTTAAGACAAGGCCTCCCTCAAATCCTAAGCGCTCCTATTGAGGGGATTATCAATGCCGCGGATGTCGTCTCTTTTGTCCTTATTGTGGGCGGCTCCTTCGGGATTATACTGCAGACGGGAGCCATCGATCGTGCCCTGACAGCTCTTGCCAGACGGCTGAAGAATAAGGGGATTCTGCTTATTCCAATTGCCATGGTTATATTCAGTCTCGGAGGCTCTACCTTTGGGATGAGCGAAGAAATTATTCCGCTTTATGCGATTTTTATTCCGTTAATGTTTGCCCTAGGCTTCGATTCTATGACTGCTATTCTCATTCTATTTCTGGGAACGCAAATTGGCTATGTTGGTTCGACTGTTAATCCATTTTCAGTATTGATTGCCCAGGGGATCGCAGGAGTGGAGGGGAATCCTCAGCTCTGGCTGAGATTTATTGAATGGCTTGTATTTACTATGATTTCTATTGCCTTTACGATGTGGTATGCGCATCGGGTTAAGAGAAATCCGGAGAAATCCATTGTTTTTCAGAGTGATATTATAAATCGTGAGCAATTTATAAAAGAAAATACAGGTGAGGACGTCGTCTTCACGTTTCGGGACAAATTAATAATAGGTGGATTTATTGTAACGCTTGGAGCAATTGTCTGGGGAATTTTGTCCAAAGGCTGGTATATGACTGAAATTGGTGCCCTTTTCTTCGCACTCGGTCTTTTTGTCGGGGTAGTTACTAAAATGAGCCAGAAGGAAATAGCTGAGAATTTTGTAAAAGGGTGTGGAGAATTCATCTACGCTGCAGTGATCATAGGTCTCGCCCGCGGAATTCTGATCATCGCCGAGCAGGGTATGATCATCGATACCGTATTAAATGCACTCGCAAGCATTCTGGAAGGATTGCCAAGTTACTTGTTCACTACCATTATGTTGGTTGCACATAATATTATTACTTTCCTGGTCCCATCTTCTTCGGGGGAAGCAGCACTAACCATGCCTGTACTTGCACCGCTTGGCGATCTTGTAGGTATCAATCGTGAAGCAGTAGTCACAGCGTACCAATTCGGTAACGGGTTAACCAATCTAATTTCACCGACAGGCGGAGTACTGCTGGCGGGATTGGCCATTGCCCGGATCAGCTTTGGACAGTGGCTGAAGGTAATCTTCAAGCTATTCCCGATCCTGTGGTTAGTTGCTGCTATTTTTGCTGCTATTTCGGCTGCGGTGGGTATCTAATAAATCAAGTGAGAGCCCCTGTCTTTTAGAGACAAGGGTTTCTTTTTGTGCATAAGTTTACGTGGAAAATGAATAATATGGATAGCATTTTCCTAAGGAGGAAATAAAATTGATGCATGCTGATAATAGATTACTCATTGCTGCTCTAGGCGGTGTTAATGAAATCGGGAAAAACATGTATTTTATCCAATACGATCAGGATATTGTCGTTATCGATTGTGGTTCCAAGTTTCCTGATGAGAACTTGCCTGGTATTGACCTCATTGTGCCGGATGTCACCTATCTGCTGGAAAATCAGGATAAAGTCAGAGCGCTCATTGTGACTCATGGGCATGAGGATCACATCGGAGGTATTCCCTATCTGCTGAAGCAGATTAATATGCCCGTTTATGGAACAAAGCTCACCATCGAATTAATTAAAATTAAGTTAAGGGAGCACAACCTTTTACGTGATGCTGAGCTTCATCTTATAGATGCGGATTCAACCGTTCAAGCGGGAACGATTCAGGCATCCTTTTTCACTACCGTCCACAGTATCCCGGATTGCCTGGGTGTCTTTTTTCAGACACCGGAAGGAAATGTGGTCCATACCGGGGATTTCAAATTCGATATGTCTCCCGTTAGTGGACCTTTCCCCGATCTTCATCGCATGGCTGAAATAGGAAAGAAGGGGGTAAAAGTGCTGCTCTCCGAAAGTACAAATGCCGAAAGGCCAGGATTTACTCCTTCAGAGCGTTTGGTTGGCGGACATATTTTGGATGCTTTCGCCAGAGCCAAACAGCAAGTATTTATTTCTACGTTTGCATCCAATGTGAACCGTGTCCAACAAGTCATTGACGCGGCTGTAGAAACAGGCAGAAAACTCGTTCTACTGGGTCGCAGCATGATAAATGTGGTGTCAGTGGCTAAGGAGCTGGGTTTCTTGCACATGCCTGAGGACTTGTTGATTGAGGCGGGAGAAACAGAACGGTTTCCTGCAGAAGAAATTGCTATTTTATGTACAGGAAGTCAGGGTGAGCCAATGGCTGCACTGTCCCGTCTAGCCAATTCCCTGCATCCCAGAATCGAAATTTTGCCTGGTGATACTGTAATTATTGCTGCAGGAGCCATACCCGGGAATGAACGGAATCTTTCCCAGGTCATTGATAACCTGTACGTACTGGGCGCCAACGTTATTTATGGATCAGGCAGTACCACAGGGATGCACGTGTCCGGTCATGGCAGCCAGGAAGAATTAAAATTAATGATGACCCTGATGAAACCTGAGTATTTGATTCCCATACACGGTGAATTCAGGATGTTGTATCAGCATCGTCAGCTAGCGGAGTCTGTAGGGATTCCGATGGAGAATGTATTTATCGTCCATAACGGTGACACTGTTCAAATCGAAGAGGGAAGGGCATCTCTGGGGCCCAAAGTATCAGCCGGCAATAGTTTGGTAGACGGATTGGTGACAGGGGACGTAGGTAATATTGTACTGCGAGACCGTAAAAAGCTTTCATCAGACGGAATGCTGATTATTGTGATGACGTTGAGTAAAAACGAGAAGCAAATGCTCGCAACACCAGAGGTCATATCAAGAGGGTTTGTATATGTTAAGGATTCCGAAGAGCTCATGAGTCAGATCCACGACACGATTATGTCCACAGTGAACGAGTTAACAGAAATCGAAATGAGTCAGTGGGGACTGATTAAGCAGATGTTAAAAGATGATGTTGGCCGGTTTATTTACAGTCAGACGAAGAGAAGACCCATGATTTTACCTATCATTATTGAGGTTTAAATAGCGGCAAATGTCAAAACAAGATGGAGCTTGTTCTTTACGCCATTTTTAAAAAAAGGCTTAAATCAGTAACATGACTGATTTAAGTCTTTTTGATTTCCTTCCTACTTTTCCTATAAGAATGCGGATGTAATGGCGGTTTGCAGCGCAGCGGAGGATTTGAATCTGGAGAAGCGACAGCGTTCGCCTTTGCCACGGAATTCTTACCCTTAAATGTTTTATATAATCAAGAGAATCCCGTGGCAACAGCGATCGTAAGATCAAATCCTACGCGCAGCGTCTTAATCGCTTACGGCCGCTTGGGTTCCTGCTGTATGCCCTGTCGTAAACGCCGCTGTAATATTATAACCTCCAGTGTAACCGTGAATATCGAGAATCTCACCGCAGAAGAACAATCCAGGCATCAGCTTGGACTCCATTGTTTTCGGATTAATTTCCTTCAAATTCACACCGCCCCCGGTAACAAATGCTTCCTTCAGAGAGAGCGTACCGTTCACACGGATTGGAAACGCCTTAATGCGATGAGCAAGTTCTTGCCACTGCTGCTTAGGAATATGATCATAGGTCAAGTCCTCACGCAGTTCGGCTTGCTGGAGCAACAATGGAATTAAGCGTTCCGGTAAATAAGGCTTAAGCACGTTTTTGATCGCTTTTTTAGCATCGACCGATGCCAATTCCAGCGTCTCACGGTAGACTTCATCGGCATGTTTGTGAGGCTGCAAATCGAGAGTCAACAACACCGTGTTCACCTTATCCTTTTTCATTCCCTTGACGACAAACTGACTGCACCGCAAAGCAGTCGGGCCAGATAGACCAAAATGTGTAAAAATCATATCTCCTTCATGGACGACAACTTTCTTTTGCTTCGCATTCCATACGGTCAGACTGATGTCGCGTAAGGATAGTCCCTGAAGCTCTTTCGTCTGGATAAACGTCTCGCCTGAGGTCAACGGCACCTCTGTTGGATACAGCTCCGTAATGGTATGCCCTGCTTGTTCTGCCCATGCATAGCCGTCACCTTCCGAGCCTGTATGCGGGACGGATTTGCCACCAACGGCTACAATGACATTACGGCTATGTAGGATTTCACCGGAACGCAGTCGCACCCCAGCTGTATGACCTTCATTGTAAATAACCTCTTGAACAGGACAGCTTGTCCGAATCTCGACTCCTTGAGAGCGTACCTTGTTGATCAAAGCATCGACAACTGTTTTGGCTTTGTCCGTCACTGGAAACATACGCCCGTTGTCTTCTTCCTTTAAGGCTATACCCAACTGTTCAAAAAAGGCGATGATATCCCGATTGCCGAAAGCCGCCAGTGCACTGTGCAGAAATCGGCCATTGCCGGGAATGTGCCGTATGAGTTCGTCCAGCTCTTTGGCATTCGTGACATTGCAACGGCCTCCACCAGAGATCCCCAGCTTACGCCCGAGTTTATTTCCCTTTTCCAGCAAAATCACCTTGGCACCTTCACCGCTGGCAGCAGCAGCAGCCATTAATCCGGCTGAGCCGCCTCCGATCACAATAACGTCGTAAGTCATTAACCTCTTCCTTTTCGTCGACAAATTTTCAAAATCATTCAGAACGGTGTAACCGATTGTTCATCATAACGTAATACCGTCACTTTAGATAGTTTTCGAGTACAGTAACGCGTATATCTTTCAATTGTAGGGATATGGATTGCGTAAAAACGCTCCTCTTATAAACATCTAGTATTTAGCAAATTTTGTCGTTCTACACCGGGATTTTAACACATATATTGTAATATATTGTAGCCTGTGCTTTAATTCAACTAACGGCGTCAAGGAAAGATGATGAGGGGGAGAAGTCCTTGTTAATTGCGTTGAAGGAAAGTGTGCTCCAAGTTCTCCTTGCCGTTATATCGGCGGGTTTTTTCTCTATATTAACGGATTATGGGGATAAGAAAAAGGTTTGGGGTGGCAAACTGCTTCCTGGACCCAATCAAGGAATACTGTACTTGTGTTGCTTGCCAGCCATATTGTTATGTACACTCTTTCAATATCAGTCTCCATATGGTCTACCTTCCAATCTCGGTATTATTCCCCTTGCAGTTGGCATCATGTACGGTAGACGTCGCACTGCCTTCGTGCTCGCCGCTTCCGCACTGATGGGAGTCCTAATTATAGCCCAGTCAACAGAAATGTCCCCGATGTACGTGGGCACGGGTTTTATCCTTTTTCCTTTTATGCTCCTGCATGTCAAGTTTTTTCAAAGAGGAACAATGTTGGACAAAAAGCTCCTGATCTCCGCATATGTTGTGGCTGATATGCTGTTTAAGGCGATATTTCCGCTACTGTGGGGCAAACAGGATATTGCGGTATACATTCCTGACTTACTTACAACGTTTTGGAATATTGGTGCAGGGGTACTGGCAAGTTTTACGGTCGTGAGCCTGATGCATAATGCCTTTGAGAAGCTGACGTTACGGCGTGATGTGACTGAGTTTACGAGCAAATATTTAATTGAAGTGGATAAGCTGCGTCAAGTTATGGATTTGATGCCGTTATCTCTTGTTACTTTGGACAGCGAAGAACGAGTTATACATATGAACAAAACGATGCTGGAACTCTATCGGGACTACGATCCCTACATTACGCTGCCTGAGGTAGTAGGTCGTCCATTCACCTCGTTATATGGTTTTAGCGCTTTGCCTGCGGTTAACGAACGAGTTGCGAAAGCGTTGGAAGGAGAGGCGGGGGCTGATTTTATAAATGTTACCCCCAAAGTATTCTTCTCAAGTTTCCTTCCTATTCGGGATAAACATGCAAACCAAACGACAGGTGTCATTATCGCCTTGCAAGATATTACAGAGCTGGAGACGCTGCGCAGTGAGCTGGGTAATTTTGAAAGGCTCAGTCTGGTTGGACAGATGGCAGCAGGCATTACTCATGAAATACGTAATCCGATGGCGGTTGTGCGTGGTTTTTTACAGCTTATGCGTGAGAAAAGCCCAGAATCCCTCAACCATTATTACCGCATTGTGATGGAGGAACTTGACCGGGCGAACGGGATTATTAACGATTTTCTTTCACTGGCCCAGAATCGAATTGTTGAGAAGGAGCAATGTCATCTGCATGATATTATTCGCGAACTGACGCCTTTATTGTGGGCAGATGCGAATCTGAGGGGACAGACGATTGAGCTAAAGTTAGAGGATCATGTGACGATGCTGCATTTGAACCCTAAGGAAATGAAGCAACTGCTGCTTAATTTATCACGTAATGCGATGGAAGCTATGGGGGAAAAGGGAGTGCTGACCATTTCGACTCATGAGGAAGGGGATTTCGTGGAAATGGAAGTAAAGGATACAGGTCCGGGAATTCCGCAAAAGCAGCTTGAAAAGCTGTTCCAACCTTTTTACACTACGAAAACGAAAGGTACAGGTCTAGGTCTGGCCTTATGTCAAAGTATAGTGGAGCGTCATCACGGTACAATTGCCGTAGATTCGGTGGAGGGAATGGGCACGCAGTTTAAAGTTCGATTGCGCAGAACCGTTCCGACTTACCGGGATCATTCTGAGTTTCCTGTCATGAATTCGATACAGAAATAATCGTGCAAATATATAGCCGGATTTTTGCAAATTACGTGAAAAAGATTGTATAATGAAGTTTAGATGTCCATGCCTTTACTACGGCAAAGGATGAAATTAGAAACGTAGTATACATGATTTTTGGAAAAGGAGTGAAAGAATATGTCTATGTCTTTCGATCAATATATGAGAGATTCAGTTCAGCCAATGCGTGATGAACTGACGAATCTTGGGATTCAGGAACTGCGTACTTCTGAAGATGTGGAGGCCAAGCTGCCTAATGCTAAAGGTACAGTGCTGGTTGTTGTGAACTCGGTATGTGGTTGTGCCGCAGGCCAATGCCGCCCTGGTGTGGCTGAAGCACTGAAGCATGATCTTACGCCAGATCATCTGTATTCGGTTTTTGCCGGACAGGACAAGGAAGCAACAGCAAAGGCTCGCGAATTTTTCGCACCTTACCCACCGTCTTCCCCTTCTATCGCGCTGTTGAAAGACGGCGAGCTGGTTCACTTCATCGAGCGTCATCAGGTGGAGGATCGTTCGGCAGATCAGATCGCTGCTGATTTGACCAGTGCATTTGATCGTTTTTGCCGGTAAGACTGCTCAAGCTATGCCCCGCATTTTTCGCCTGCGAAACTTGCCGGGGCTTTTGCATGTTGGCTTGTGAAGGAAATTCCTAAAAAAGAGGTGCTTATCTGATGAGTTTGCAGGAACAGATTATTGCTGAATTGGGAGTACAGCCTACGATTAACGTAGAAGCGGAGGTCCGCAAGCGTGTGGATTTCCTCAAGTCGTATGTAACGAAAACGGGAAGCAAAGGGCTGCTGATCGCCATCAGTGGCGGGATTGACAGTGCCGTAGCAGCCGCTTTGTGCAAGCGGGCTACAGATGAATTGACGCAGGAGCAAGGGGACGAATACAAAACGCTGGGTGTATTCCAGCCATATGGCCAACAGGAAGATATCGAGCATAGCTACGCGGTATCCAAAGCGTTCGACCTGAAATATGCTGGGGAAACGAACATTAAGGAAGCCGTGGACAAGGTTGCCGTGGAAGTGGAGCATACGTTAAAGGATATCGGTCTGGAGCGTTCCATTACTCCGCAAGTGAGAGGGAATGTAAAGGCAAGAACACGTATGGTGGTTCAGTACGCACTCGCGAATGAGCTGAATCTGCTCGTCGTTGGCACAGATCACGCTTCAGAAGCCATCACAGGCTTTTATACCAAATGGGGCGATGGAGCGGTCGATATTACGCCACTTAGCACGCTTAACAAACGTCAGGTGCGCTTGCTGGCCAGCTATCTCGGAGTTCCGCAGGCCATTTTGGACAAAGCGCCTACAGCAGGATTGTGGGAAGGCCAGACGGATGAAAAAGAACTGGGGATCTCCTACGAAGCAAACAGCGACTACCTAGAAGGCAAGGAAATTGACCCCGCGGCACGCGAAAAGCTGGAAAGCTTCTTTACACGTACAGCGCATAAGCGGACAAGCATCCCAGGAGTGTAAGCATTAATCATTATGGAATTGTAAAATGCTCAAGTGAGGATTTTGCAAAAATCCAATAAGCGATTTTCAATAAATAATATATAGATCGAAATGGTCTAGTTCGTCTATATATTGCACTTGGAGCGAATGGAATCGAATTTTGCAAAATCCTGAAGTAAATAAATGCGGCGATCCGCCCGGCGGATCGCCGTTTGTATTGAAGGGGCAATAATTAATTGGCGATCCACTCAATGAAGCGGCGAGTTTCGGTAATCGCTTGATCGAGCGGAAGACTGCCTCCCTGGAATGGATGAACGGTATTAAAGGTATGAGTTCCGCCTTGAATTTGTACCCATTCGATGTCGGGACGAACGGATGTGAGCTGGGCAGAGCCTTCCCGTAGACGTTTGGAATCTTCGGTTCCCTGGATCAGTACAGCTGGGAGCTGACTGTTGGCAAGTCTGTCTACAATGGCAAAACGCTGGCGATTTTGTTCCAGGTCTTCCAGAATGACAGCATCCAGCGGAAGCTGTTGTCCGGTTCTGGCGTTTTCCACATAGCTGCGCCCCTTGGCGCGCATTTCTTCTTTTTGCGGTAAAGTAAACAGATCAAGATCTGTCACGCCATTCCATGAAATGACGCCAGCAATCTCACCGGGATGATCTAGAGCATATACAAAGCAGCTCCCCGCGCCTCGGCTATGTCCTAACAGAAACAACGGCAATTCTCTGAACTCATGACGTGCTCTCAGATTGGATAGCAATAGTTCCAAATCCTCTTGTTCGCGGCTATAGGTGTTGCGTGCGAACTTTTCCAGCTCGGTAAAATTCTCTAGATCCTCACCTATGCCATTATGTGAAAAGTTGAAGGTCACAACATGGTTATCCATACTCAATGCTTCTGCTATATAGGGGAACATGCCCCAATCCTTAAATCCTTTGTAGCCGTGAGCGATGATGAGCAGGCTTTTGGCTGTATTTTTAGCGGGAAACCAGGAAGCCCGGATCACCGCATCTGTTCCTGCTTCAACAATAATGGTTTCTGACATCCTATCCTTCCTTTCTACGGGAATTTTTTTAAATGGGCATATCAGCTGAATTTCAAAACATTCACCTGTAGCCTTTCTTATTTTAACATATTTTGGTGCCGTTTTTACGCTTTTGTGACTCGCCAGGGTGTGGACGCACTGTTACAATAGATCCAGTAAAGTAAAAAGGACGGGGAATACCCAAATGATCTACGGAATTGGACATGATGTGCTGGAAATAAGCCGTATGGCTAATATTTTGGCAGGTAAATATGCAGATTCGTTTTTGAATCGTGTGCTGACCCCGGCAGAACGTGAGCTTGCTGTGGAACGCAAGGGTAGACTAACGGAGTTCGTAGCAGGGCGCTTTGCCGCCAAGGAAGCGATAACGAAAGCCTTCGGTTGTGGAATTGGGCAAATCATCGGGTTCGGCGATATGGATATTTTACCGGAACCTGGGGGGAAGCCAGTAGTTTATTTGTCTTCATCCGCGTGGGATAGACTGAGGTTGCCGTCTACAGGTGACTCGAATTACAGCATTCACTTGAGTATTACACATCAGCCTAACATTGCCTCTGCTTTTGTGATTGTCGAATATAAGGAGATGTGATGTGATGACTACAAATACATTGGAACAAAAGCGTTATTTCAGCTTTGAACTGTTGAATTGGTATACACGTAACAAACGCGATTTGCCGTGGCGCCGCCATCGGAATCCTTTTTATATCTGGATCTCGGAAATTATGCTTCAGCAGACGCGTGTGGATACGGTCATTCCGTATTTTAATCGCTTTATTGCACGTTTTCCTACAATTGAAGCACTGGCGGAAGCACCCGAAGAGGATGTGCTTAAGCTGTGGGAAGGGCTGGGTTATTATTCGCGGGCCCGGAATTTGCAAACTGCGGCAAAACAAGTAGTTGAGCTTCACGGCGGGCAGGTACCGGATGATACACAAGCTGTCGCTGCACTGAAAGGAGTAGGCCCGTATACGACGGGGGCGATTATGAGTATCGCCTTTAACCGACCAGAGCCTGCTGTGGACGGGAATGTGATGCGTGTGCTGTCGCGTTATTTTCTCATTGAAGAGGATATTATGAAGGGTAGCACGCGGGCGCATATGGAAAGTCTGGTACGGGAGCTGATTCCCGAAGGAAGAGCCTCTGATTTTAATCAGGCTCTGATGGAGCTGGGGGCGCTGGTCTGCACGCCGAAGTCGCCTCATTGTCTGACCTGCCCGGTCATGGAGCATTGCTCGGGCAGATTGGCAGGTCGCGAGGAGACACTGCCAGTCAAGACCAAGGCGAAGCCGCCGCGGCTGGAGCCGCGCTCCGTCGCTCTCATCGAGGGCAGCGGAGCGAACGCCGGCCGCCTGCTCGTACGGCAGCGCCCGGCCAAGGGCCTGTTGGCCCGCATGTGGGAGCTGCCGCATGAGCTTGCCGGGCCGGAGGGCTACAACGGCCCGGTGCCGGATGAGCCCGCCATGGACCAATTGGCGGCTCATTTGCTGGCAGAGGGCGTGCTTGCGCGCCCGGTGCGGTTTGTACGTGAGGCGGAGCACACGTTCAGCCACATTCACTGGAACCTGCGTGTGTTCCAGTGTGAAGAGGTCGCCGCCCCTGCCGGGGAGGCGGGAGGACAACCGCTGGCTGCCGAGCAGCGGGCCAGCTACAGTACCGGAGCGAAGCCGGGGGCGTTGATTACGCTGGCAGAGCAGGCGGAGTACACGCGCAATGTGCTGCCAGCGGGGTACCGCTGGATCAGCGAGGCGGATATGGCCACCTTGGCATTTCCCAAGGTGTTCCTTGATCTGATCACCGAGTATTATGCGAAGCAAAAAGAGAACTAATTATCAAACTAAAGGTTTTGCCCATAAAAGAGGGTAGTTAAAAAAATAGCGGCAGTATGGACATGAGGTTGATCCATACTGCCGCTATTTTTCTGTTTTTGGAATGAATATGCCTAATTTAATTGCGAACGAAGCGTGTTATTATTGGGGATTTTTTCGGTATTCGGATGGAGTCACCTTGTTGACCGTTTTGAACATTTTGGAGAATAGGAGTACATCTTTATACCCTACAGACCGCGCAATATCCCCGATTTTAAGGGAAGTATTTCTTAATAGGGAGCACGATTTTTCAATCCTCAAATGTAATAAAAATTCCTGCGGTGACTTATTTAGTTGCTGTTTAAATAAACGATGCAAATACGAACGGTCAATTGAAATGTACTTGGCAATGTCACTTACGGTAATGAAGTGTGAATAGTTTTGCTGAATGAAGAGAAGCGCTTCTTTAATATACCGCTGCTGTCTTACTTCATGGTTGACTTCCTGATTAGGGTAATGTTCAAACATCAAATACAGAAATTCATATAGCTTGGATGCAAGCAGCAGGTCTTTGTTGGATTTCAGTGTAGAAGAAACGACGATGCTCTCCATACAGCGGGCAAGGCTACCCTCCGCTTCAAACCGGAAAATGGGATTGTCCCTATTGATACAGGTTCGGCTTAGATATTCTTTTGCTTGCACCCCAATAAAACCAATCCAGGCATATTCCCATGGGTCCATTTCATCTGCTTCATAATAAATTAAAACCTTCGGCTCAATGAAGAAAGCATCGTTTTTCTCCAAATGATAGATTTTATCGTTGACTTTAAAGATCCCTTTTCCTTTTAAAATATAATGCACCATATACCCGCTTCGAATGGCTGGACCATAAGAGTGCTTGCTGGTACAGCTTTCTTTGCCACATGTGTATAAATTGAGATCCAGGTTGTTATAGGAATGATTGGAAAAGTGCGAACTCATTTGTTTTCACCCCTTAATTCATCTCTGTATATTATCACACCGTTTCATATAGAGTCTACATTATTCCATATAATTATTAAAACTATTCAATTATTATTAGGATGTAAACAATAAGAAAACAACATAATTTATAATTTTGAAAAAACGTACTATTGGCGCTATAAGGGGGTTGCTATGACTATACACATCGATAAAGAGAATCTTTTATTCCATTTACAAGGCAGCAATACGAGTTATGTCATGCAGGTTATACGAGATGGTTATTTAGCCCATCTGTATTGGGGAAAGAAAATTCAGAACTATCGGGGAAGCAATAAGATCATCTTTATGGATAGAGGATTTTCACCCAATCCGGATGGTGAGGATCGAGCCTTTTCACTGGACACCATCCCACAAGAGTATCCATCATTTGGAAATAGTGATTTCAGAATTCCTGCGTATCAGCTTCAATTGGAGAATGGTTCTACCGTGACAGACTTTCGGTATAAAGAACATCAGGTTTACCAAGGCAAGTCAAAATTGAGAGGGCTTCCTTCTACTTATGCAGAGGATGATGGCGAAGTAGAAACTCTGGAAATCGTCCTTGAAGACCCATTAATTGATGTAAAGATTGTACTATCCTATAGCCTTTATCAAAAGTGGGATGTCATTACCCGTTCAGTCCGTTTCGATAATGAAGGTCGACAGCAGCTAAAACTGCTTAGAGCGTTAAGTGCTAGTGTGGATTTTCGTGATGATGAATACGAACTAATTACCTTGTACGGTGCGCATAATAATGAAAAAAATATAGCAAGGCGAAAAATTTTACCCGGAATTCAAATGGTAGACAGCTGCCGTGGAGCCAGCAGCCCTCAACAGGCACCCTTTATGGCACTTGTAAGAGAAGGAACAGATGAAGAACAGGGTGAAGTGTACGCCTTTAATCTGGTGTACAGCGGGAACTTTACGGCCCAGGCTCAGGTAGATTCCTATCGGAACACAAGAGTCGCGATGGGGATTAATCCTTTTGATTTTACATGGCTGCTTGAACCGGAGGAATCCTTCCAAACGCCAGAAGTGGTCATGGTATACACCGAAAATGGATTGGGCGGCATGTCGAGAATTTATCATGAATTATACAGGAGCAGATTATGTCGTGGGCCTTTTCGTGACAAGGAGCGGCCGATCCTGATTAATAACTGGGAAGCCACCTACTTTAACTTTGATGCCGACAAGATTGAGCAGTTGGCGAAGGAGGCTCAAAGTGTAGGAGTGGAGCTGTTTGTACTGGATGATGGGTGGTTTGGAAAACGGGATGATGACAATACTTCATTAGGCGATTGGGTGGTGGATCGTCGCAAACTTCCAGATGGATTGCCGGATCTTGCAAACCGCATACGAAATCTGGGTATGGAGTTTGGTTTGTGGTTTGAACCTGAAATGGTATCCATAGACAGCGATTTATACAGAAAGCATTCAGATTGGTGTATCCATGTCCCTGATCGTCCGTATACGTTGGGAAGAAATCAACTGATGTTGGATTTATCGAGGAAGGAAGTGTGTGAGTACATTATTAAGTCGGTTTCCGATATTTTATCGGACGTTCCAATTACTTATGTAAAATGGGACATGAATCGTCACATGACGGATGTGGGTTCGGCAGCCTTGCCGCCTGAGAGACAAAGGGAGACTGCGCATCGTTATATCCTGGGACTCTATAATATTATGGAAGAGCTTACATCAAAGTTTCCCCATGTTTTATTCGAGAGCTGTTCTAGTGGAGGAGGCCGTTTTGATGCCGGTATGCTCTATTACATGCCTCAGACCTGGACGAGTGACAATACGGATGCCATTTGCCGACTGAAAATTCAATGGGGAACAAGTCTTGTCTACCCTCCAATTACCATGGGGGCACACGTCTCCACAGTACCCAACCATCAAGTGGGCAGAATAACTCCCTTGGAGACAAGAGGTTATGTCGCCATGGCCGGGAATTTTGGATATGAGCTAGATTTGACGACATTAACCGTTGAGGAAAAAGAAATAGTAAAAAAACAGATAGCTCTATATAAAGAAATGAGATCGCTCATTCAATTTGGGAAGTTTTACAGAATAATTAATCCGTTTGATGAAAATGAAGCCGCATGGAGCTTTGTATCAGAGGATCAAACGGAAATGGCGGCCAGCTATTTCAAGATTTTATCCCAACCTGCTGCCGCGATTAAAACATTAAAATTCAAAGGTCTGAATCCAGACTACGTTTATAGAAATGTAGAAACCGGTGAGCTGTTCGGCGGTGATGAATTAATGCATGTCGGCATAACGCTTGCCAGGGTAAAGCAGGACTTTTTAGGCATGTTCTGGAGATTTGTTAAAGAAGACATCTGACTCAGCTAGAGGAGGTTTTACTAGATGGAAGCAAAAGAAAAGCAGTATAAGCAAATTTCTCAAGAAATTTTAAAATATATCGGTGGTGAAGAGAACATTATCGGTGTGGCCCATTGTGCCACAAGATTAAGAATTGTACTTGAGGACAATGAAAAAGCGGAATTAAAAAAGATTGAAGATATTGATCTGGTTAAAGGCGTTTTCATAGCGGGGGACCAACTGCAGATCATTTTTGGAGCAGGGTTGGTCAATAACATCTATGCCGTGTTCTCCAAACTGACCGGAACAGAAGATATGTCATTAAGTGATGTCAAATCGAAGTCCGCACTAAAGCAAAATCCTTTTCAAAAAGCCATTAAATCGCTGTCAGATGTCTTCATTGAGATCATGCCGGGAATTCTTGCCGCCGCATTGTTAATGGGGATAACCGGGCTGTTAGGTCAGAAGGGGTTATTTGGTCCTAAGTCGATTGTGGAGATGTATCCAATTTTTCAAGGGATCAATCGCTTTGTTCAAATCGTTTCCACGGGTATTTTTACAATCCTGCCGCTGCTTGTTGTTTATTCCGCAACCAAGAGATACGGCGGTCGTCCTATTCTGGGGCTTGTGCTGGGTGCGATTATGCTTCATCCGGCACTGGCAGATGCTTTTGAGGTAGCTAAAGGAAGTCAAAATCCGGAATCGATCAGTCTTTTCGGCCTTCCCGTACAGTTGGTTGGATTTCAGGGCGGTATTATTATTGCTCTAATGATGGGATATGTGGTAGCCAAGTTGGATCAGTTTTTTAACAAAAAGGTTCCAGACATGATTAAACTATTTTTGGCTCCGTTGCTGACGGTCTTTATTTCTTCCCTGCTATTGTTTACGATTATCGGCCCTCTTGGGCGAGAGCTAGCCAGTCTGGTCACCGTTTCGCTGCTTTGGATGACGCAAAACCTTGGGATATTCGGTTTTATGTTTTTTGCAGGCATTCAGCAGATCATTGTTATTACAGGCTTACATCATGTTATGGGTGCGGTAGAAGCGCAGCTGTTAACCGATACAGGCAGAAATTTTATCAACCCATTGGCATCAGTAGCTTTGATGGCTCAAGGGGGCGCCGTTTTGGGGTATATTCTTTTGAATCGCAAAGACACCAAGGTTAAAGAAATGGGTTACTCTGCATTCGGGTCTGTACTTTTTGGAATCTCCGAACCAGCGATCTTCGGGGTCACTTTAAAGTATAAGTTCCCCCTGATTGCTGGATGCCTTGGAGGAATGATTGCGGGAGCATATGTATATTTAAGCAAGCTGACAGCCATAGGATTCGGAACCACGGCTCTTCCTGGCTTTGCAATTGCAGCGTCAGAGAACCATGGTCATATGAATTATCTCATCGCTCATCTTATTGCCCTGTTATGTGGAGCATTATTTACATTGGCTTACGGTGCTATCAAGAGCAAGAGGTCAACACTCTGAACCAAGAGAGTATTGATAAGTTGAATAACTTAATCAGTTACAATCAGGCTTTATGAAAACGGTTAAAAGAAGAGAATATGCGTGGAATGGACAAGAGAGTATAGATGAAAAAGTAAAAGAGCCGTCCTCAGTCGTTAAAAAAGACCGAGGACGGCTCTGAGTCACATGAATATACTTGTATGTTCGTTAAAGCTAATCGATGCCACCATCGCTTTCAATTAGCCCTTTGCCGATTACATTGGCCGAAACCGGAGGCTTGCCTAGCTCCCGAGACCATATGGACAACTGCCCAATATGGTGGATTTGGTGGGCGATGACATGACGCATCACCTCGCCCCAGGCATCAATTACAATCCTGCCGTCCGGGAGGTGATCTTCAAACCTTTTCCGTTCCAGACCATCATGCCAGGCGAGCACGAACGGCTCGACATCGAGTCGAAACTTTGCATCCAGCTCACGGACTTTGTCGAGCGTATCATACAGAGAGAAGTCCTCCTGAAAGTCGGGTTTGCCCTGAATCGTTTGAATCCAGCTCCACTCCACATCAACGATATGAAAGAGTGTCTTTAGAATGCTGCCGACTCCGCCGACGCGTTGTTTCAGTAATTCCTCCTGCGACACCTCTTCACACCAGCGGTACCATTGTTCCCGAATCATCCAGTTGTAACGAAAAAAAGTCTGCATCCATCAACCTCCAGAGCTGTATTTGAGAATCATCTCCACCAGTTTACCATGGAATGCCAAAAGGGCTGTCTCATTCGTAGAAAATCTACTTTTGAGACAGCCCTTTATTATAGGATAGAGATGTTGTTACTGGCTTATTTCTTTGCAGCCGCGTAACGTTTGTTTACTTCATCCCAGTTGATTACATTGTAGAATGCTGCAATGTAGTCTGGGCGTTTGTTTTGATATTTCAGGTAGTAAGCATGCTCCCAAACGTCCAGTCCAAGTACTGGAGTCAGACCTTCGGACAGCGGGCTATCCTGGTTTGGAGTGCTAGTGATCGCCAGTTTGCCATCTTTGCCGACAACCAACCAAGCCCAGCCGCTACCAAAACGTGTTGTAGCTGCTTTAGTGAAGTCTTCTTTAAATTTGTCGTAGCCGCCCAGCTCGTTGCTGATTGCTTCAGCAATAGCACCTGTCGGTTGTCCACCGCCGTTAGGACCGATAACTTCCCAGAACAGGCTGTGGTTGTGGTGTCCACCACCGTTGTTGCGAACCGCAGTGCGGATGCTTTCAGGAACGCTGTCCAGATTGGAGATCAGATCCTCCAGACTTTTGCTTTGCAGTTCAGGAGCGCTCTCCAGAGCTGCGTTTAAGTTCGTTACATATGTGTTATGGTGACGATCATGGTGAATTTCTACTGTCAGTGCATCAATGTGCGGTTCCAGTGCGTCTTTTGCGTAAGGAAGTTCTGGTAATTGAAATGCCATAGTAAAATCCCTCCTGGTTATATGGTTGGGTAAGTGTTCCTATGTAATAATACCCTCGACAGTTATATTAAACCGCATTCAGCCTATTTAATCAACATTTTTGTTTGTAAAATAGCAAACTGGGCAATACGGCCTGGTAGCTAGCATGTCCAAAAACCCGATTGGAATACATAATACCTAGGTAATAAGAGGTGAATTGTGAACATTGAAATGTAAACGCTTTATATACAGCGCTTACATGAGAAAAAGGGATGTATTCCATCAAAAAGTATGGTTTAATGGTCAAGGAAGCAGAAATTTCGGCTTTTTTGTCGTCTGCTATAATCTGTCATGTCTATGACATGACGAACTTGAGGGCATACACCCTTTTCCTGTTCTTCATTTCATATATAGCAGATCGTATGCATTTTTATCATAATGCCTTGTGATTAACACCATGATAAGAAATTTAAGGATTTATGTAAAAATGACGGTGCTGTCTCAATTTTTTTATTATGCTTACGAAAAGGGAGATATTACTTATGCACGTTCGTTCCTTTCAATTAAGTGATGTGAACTCAGTAACGGAACTCATGCAAATTGCCTTGTCAGAGGAGTGCTACAAAGAGACGGTGAGTGCGTTTGCCCGTCAGCTTTCGTGGGATTCCGGTTTGATCATCGTTGCAGAAGAAGAGGGTGAGATCGTTGGTGCTTTGATCGGCACGATCGATCAGAATGATGGTTGTTACTATCGTATCGCTATTCACCCGGATCGTCGTCGGATGGGAATCGGCAAATCGCTTGTGGAATCCATGGAGCAGCGTTTTCAGCAACGTAAGGTTAGCCGTATTTGGGTAGCAGGGGACAAGCATAACAGTGCGGCCATGCCTTTGTACGAAGCGATGGGCTATGGAGCAAGCCAGATTTTACAGGCTTTTCAGAAGCTGAGTATTTTGGCGCCTCATTAATCGGGAATCGAAATAAAGAGAATTGAATAACATTAAGTATAATATTTACATTTAGAGCATATCTGAGTAACCGTTGCAATCGGGTACGGGATATGCTTTTCTATTTATAACAGGGTTAAGGAGGTTTAATCATGGACGCTTTGGCTCCTTCGCCAGGCCCGCTTCCCTCGCCGGAAACGTCCAAACCAGCAGGTCACTCTGGTTACATACGCGATTGGTTAGTCACCCTTCTGATTGCCATGGTCGTCTTGCTGCTTCTGAACCTGTTTGTATTTAACTTGTCCACGGTCAGAGGACATTCGATGCAGCCGACGCTAATGGAAAGCCAGCATTTGTTCGTCAACAAGCTGGTTTATAATTTTCATGATCCGGGCAGGGGGGACATTGTGATTTTAAAAGATCCCGATTCCAAGCTGTCGAGTCCAAGATTTTTAGTGAAAAGAGTCATAGGTATTCCCGGAGATGTAATCCGAGTTGAACATAATCATTTGTATGTGAACGGTGAACTGCTAAATGAACCTTACACCAACTCTGACGTGGAGGATGGTGATTATGGTCCTTTTACGGTGGAGCCGGAGCACTTTTTTGTCATGGGAGATAATCGCCATATTGCAGCGAGCAAGGATAGCCGCTATTTTGGAAGCATTAAATCTGAAGATTTACTGGGACGTGCAGAATTTATATTTTGGCCGATATCTGAGTGGAAATGGCTATAGAGCAACTAAAGTCTGAAATTAATGCGGAACACGTCCGAACCGATCAGGACCATGACGGAGCAGGCGGTTACCGATTAGGAAAGGAAGAGGATGATGAAAGAAGTGATGGTATATACCGACGGTGCTTGTTCGGGAAATCCCGGTCCTGGGGGCTGGGGGATTGTTTTGCTGTATGGGGAACATCGTAAGGAGCTGTCGGGTGCCGAGAAAATGACGACAAACAACCGTATGGAGATCAAGTCCGTGATTGAAGCACTGAAGCTGCTCAAGGAGCCTTGCCATGTGAAAGTACATAGTGACTCTGCCTATGTCGTCAATTGCTTCAAACAGGGCTGGATTAAGAATTGGCTTCGTAATGGCTGGCGCAACAGTAAAAACCAGCCAGTGGAGAACAAGGAACTATGGGAAGAATTGTGGGAACTGATGGGTAAGCATGAGGTTGAATATGTGAAGGTTAAGGGGCACAGTGACAATGAACTGAATAATCGCTGTGATTTTCTGGCGACCAGTGCTGTTAAAAATTTACGGTAGCATCTGCTGCTATTTTCTGTTGAAATTTGAGATATGAGAATTTTGCAAATCCTCATATCTGTAATGATAAAAAGTGGAAGAGAGGTGAGTATCGGATGCAACGCGGATTGACTCAGGCGGCTGCCGGAACCGCTTCGACTTGGGCTTCGCTCAAGCAGGAAATTATTGAGGCAGCTCCAGGGCTGGGTATCGACTCCATCGGGTTCGCATCCGCCGACCCCTTTCTGTCTCTGAAAGCTATATTGGAAGAGCATCGTGCGAAAGGCTATGAATCCGGCTTTGAAGAGCCAGATATTGATAAGCGGATCTACCCGGAGCTGTATGGCTCACAGCCTGCATCTCTGATTGCTATTGCGGTGGCGTACCCTTCCAAAATGAAGGACCCGCCGAAGTCGGACAAGGGGAAGTACCGTGGTATTTTGGCACGTTCAGCCTGGGGGAAAGATTATCATCTGGTACTACGCGAAGCGATGGAAAAGCTTGAGGCTTTTATAAGTGAGCGGGTACCTGATGCCATATTGAAAAACATGGTGGATACCGGAGAATTGTCGGATCGAGCCGTTGCGGAACGCGCAGGGATTGGCTTTAGCGGCAAAAATACGATGATGATTTCACCGACGCTGGGATCATGGATTTATCTAGGTGAGCTGTTGACGAACATTCCTTTCCAGCCAGATGAACCGGTAACGGATGGTTGCGGCGAGTGTACCAAATGTTTGGATGCCTGTCCTACGGGCGCGCTTGTGGGTCCTGGACAGCTGAATGCCCAGCGGTGTGTGTCCTTTTTGACGCAAACGAAGGGCTTTCTGGATGAGGAGTTTATGCGGAAGATAGGGAATCGGCTATACGGATGTGATACCTGCCAAATGGTATGCCCCAAAAATCGGGGTCTCAATTGGGATCACCATCCCGAGCTTACACCCGATCCTGAAATTGTGAAGCCGTTGCTGCTGCCGTTATTGGATTTGAGCAACCGTGAATTCAAAGACCGATTTGGACAAAGTGCGGCGGCTTGGCGGGGGAAGAAGCCCATTCAACGCAATGCAGTCATTGGACTGGGCAATTTCAAGGATATCAGCGCGGTGCCCAAGTTAACGGAGGTTTTATTGGATGATCCGCGTCCCGAGCTACGAGGCACGGCGGCGTGGGCTTTGAGTCGAATAGGAGGGGAGAACGCTATGACAGCGATCAAGCAAGCATCAGAGAAGGAACAACATGAGCAAGTACGCGAAATGATCGCGCAAGCGCATTCCAAACTAGAGGAACAAGAGCAGGCAGAACAGCAAAAGGCGTCTGAATTACCAAAATCAGAAGTAACGGCCGGAGATTCACAGGGTCCAACCACCATTTATTATGATGAGATGGAGACACCTGTGGGCACGTTGACGCTGTGCGCTACGGATCGGGGGCTGTGCCGAATAGACTATGGCGTTTTTCATGCAAAGGAAGCACTGCTTCAGCAATGGGCCCGAACATGGATTGGGGAATATGTCTATGTGCAGGAGCCGGAAAAACTGCGCGAAGCCGCGGACCAACTGCGTGAATATTTTGCGGGAGAACGACGGGAATTCAGTATAGCCTATGATTTGAGAGGCACTCCTTTTCAAGAGCAGGTATGGCGTGCATTACAAAATATTCCGTACGGACAAAGTGTGTCCTACAAAGATATTGCAGAATCGATCGGACGAGCCAAGGCGGTACGTGCTGTGGGTGGAGCCAATAACAAAAATCCGTTACCCATTCTGTTTCCATGTCACCGGGTATCGGGTGCAAACGGAAGTTTGGTCGGTTATGCTGGAGGCTTACCAGTCAAGACGAAGCTGCTGGATTTGGAGAAACAATAAGGACATATGTTTGCAAAAAGTGATTTGCTAGCTGTCCCATGTTTTGCTATGATAGGTTCGTGCAATTCAAGATGTTTCATATAAATATACAGAGGTGACGACTTCGTGGTGTGGAATATTGTCATTCCGATTATTACCCTGATTGCTGGTTTGGTTGGGGGATTTTTCATCGGTGCTTATTATCTTCGTAAACAGCTTGAAAAGATGCAAAACGACCCTGAAACGCTGCAAAAAATGGCCAAACAGATGGGTTACAACCTGAATGGGAAACAAATGCAAAAAGCCCAGCAGATGATGAAGAACCAACAGTTCTCCAAAAATCAGCCTGGTCCGCGTAAAAATCAGGGCCGTCGGAAATAATGAGCAACGTGAGCACGGATGCCGCATGAGGTTGCTGCATAGAGGAGGATTACTGTGGCTGGCGTAAAAGATTATATTAACCGCAAAGCTGCGGATAACCGGGATAAAATCGAGTACCATGTGGAGCAGATTTTACAACTGATCGGTGAGGACCCCAAGCGTGAAGGGTTGTTGGAAACACCGGCACGCGTTGCGCGCATGTATGAGGAAATATTTGCGGGTTATGAGGTTGATCCCCGGGATGCGTTGGGTGTGACATTTGACGAGAATCACGAGGAGCTTGTGATCGTGAAGGACATCGTCTATTACAGCCAGTGTGAGCACCATATGGCTCCTTTCTTCGGAAAAGTGCATATCGGCTATGTACCCAGCGGCAAAATTGTAGGACTGAGCAAGCTTGCACGCCTGGTAGAGGCAGTGACCCGCCGATTGCAGGTACAGGAGCGTATTACATCACAGATCGCTGATATTTTAAATGAAGCGGTCTCCGCTCACGGGGTTATGGTGGTCGTGGAAGGCGAGCACTTGTGCATGTGTGCAAGAGGTGTCAAAAAGCCTGGTAGCAAAACGGTAACGTCTGCGGTACGCGGTACGTTTCGTGATGATGCAGCGCAGCGCGCAGAGTTTTTGTCGCTGCTCAAGGATTGATCGAACATCGCAAGACGTTTATGTGATGAACAAAAAAAGGGTGGTTTACGCATAGGCGTAGCCACCTTTTTTTGTTAACATCAGAAATAGAGACGACGGGATAGCTGCCTTAAAATTACGATTTGCCTATGGATAACAGTTATTTTTATAGATAGGGGATAACGTATGGAGAATGTACATAGATCAACGGAAAAAACAACAGCTTTGCCTGAGTTACAGTGGTTTGAAACGCCACTCGCGGCCACTCAGGAGAATGTTTTGTCTCCGCTGGCTTGGGAGGAGCTGGCTTGTCGGCAAGTAGGGAAAGGAGCTACACCCATTTTGCATCTATGGCGGCATCCGTCAGCGCTTGTGATCGGTCACCGGGACCGCAGGCTTCCCTACGCCCCACAGGCGATGGAACGAGTGCGCAACGCGGGAACCTCGGTATGCGTACGCCCCTCGGGTGGAGCAGCCGTCATGCTGGACAGAGGGGTACTGAACCTGTCCTTAATCCTGCCGAATCCACAGCGGGCCATCAGCCTGCATGAGGATTTTCGGCTCATGGCAGCGCTAATTGCCGATGCGCTGGTTCCGTGGTCTGGCGAGGCGCAGACCGGAGAAATCCTCGGGTCCTTCTGTCCCGGGGATTACGATGTCAGCGTCCGGGGCCGCAAGTTTTGCGGCATTGCACAGCGGCGCCAAGCCAAGGCGTATATCATCACAGCCTTCGTGATGATTGAGGGCAGCGGTGCAGAGCGTGCACAGGCGGTGCAGCATTTCTATACAGAGGCAGCCGGGGACACATCGGCAGGCGTGCAGCAGCAGGATTACCCCCGGGTGAATCCAGCAACGATGGGTAGCCTGGCAGAGCTGGCTGGAGTGCCGTCTGTTGAGGCGTACACGGCATCTCTGCGCCGTGTCGTTGAGAGCCGGACAGCCATTTTACCTGCCGATGGCTGGGTGGTACAACCGGAAGGATTGACCGAACAAATGGCAGCGCTCAGAGAGCGATACGATTTGCAGGTGTAGTTTTTCTTTAGCTTAGAAGCTTAGAAGGGTTGCCATCTCAGTTTGGAGGCTTGATCGTAGCGCGCTTCCACTTCAGGCCAGTTAACGACATGCCACCAATCCTCAATGTATTTGTTACGCTCATTTTGATGCTTTAAGTAATATGCATGTTCCCATACATCTATCGCCAGCAGCGGAATGGACTCCCATTGAGTCAGATTCTGGTGCTTTTCGGCCTGCAAAATTTCAAGCCGTCCCGCGCGTGGACTCCATACCAGGATAGCCCAGCCGCCACCCTCGACCTTTTCGGCTGCCGAACTGAATTGCTTTTTGAATGCATCGTAGCTGCCAAAATCCTTTTTAATCTGTTCAGCCAGCGGTCCGCTTGGGTTTCCGCCACCTTTAGGACTCATGATCGTCCAAAAAAGAGTATGCAGATAATGGCCTGCGCCGTTGAATGCCAGTTCTCGTTCCCAATGTTTTACGAGGTCAAAATCACCTGTTTTTCGGGCTTCTTCCAGCTTCTTTTCCGCTTTATTCAGGTCATTCACATAGCTCAAATGATGCTTATCATGGTGAATACGCATCGTTTTCTCATCAATATACGGTTCAAGCGCATTATAGGGGTAAGGGAGCGGCGGTAGCCGATGTCCCCCAATAGGAACCGAGCGGCCGATTGAGGTTTTTTCCGTTGCCGAAGGTTGTGCCTGGCTGGACTTGACGCTTTTAGTCGTCCATGCGCCTTCTCCCCTTATGCCTGCCTGCCGTTCTCGAAACGCTTCCTCTGGGTAAATCTCACCCTCTGCCGCTACATGATACAACCTAGCAGCCCTTGCGATGGAGCCAGGTTCTTGAAAGGGGGTTGTCGAGATTAGGAAATATTGGCTTTCATGTGCCGCGTGTAATACAACTCCGGCAGATTTTGGCTGCTGACGCAATGCATGACTGTGCTCGCTCAGCAGACCGAGCTGTCGTACATACTCCTGTGACTGACGGTTTGCGGTTTGCAGCAAATCGTCCAGTCGACGATTTAATTCTTGTGAGTCAGGCTGAGAGTTTAAGGCTGACTCTGACAATGGCATCTTTACAGATGATGATGCGTCTAATCCCCTTGACTGTTTTGAATGTCCAGTGAATTCGTGTGTATGTGCTTGTGGAGCAGCCGACATCTGTTTCCATTCCTGATGCCACGCCTGATCTGCCGGATCGAGTACGCTCCGTTGCTCTTCTAGCAACTCTATGGCGGTGCGTTCCGTCTGTTCGAATACAGTCCGCCAATCATCCAGCAACCGTACATAAGTTGGCTCCAATCCCTCGGTAGCGGATTTAATCACTTCCACATGCCAACTTTCCTGCTGCTTCCAATGCCGAATTTCCTCCAGCACACGTAAGGGCAGGAAAGACCCATAAGTACTCAGCATCGTTTTTTTACCTCCCGTATCCTACTATGGCTATCCGGCGGATCTGGCAGATCTGCCCTGGATGCATACGTACCCAGTATATTCGCTGTCTCATCAGGAATATGTCTATGAACTCCCTTAATCCGGTCACATCTGTTACGTAAAACAATGAATACCCATGGAAAACGAAAAAGAAGCCCAGCTACGGCACGGGTTAAGTGTCCATAGGCAGGCTTCTTCCAGGCGAAGAATAGAATACAGTTCTTCGAAAAATTTACTTCGTAGTCGTTTGTTTGTGGGCATCAGCGATGGTTTTCTTGTCCTCCAGCTCCTGTACACTGCTTAGAAACGTCGATACCCGTCGCAAATATTCACGAGGGTGCTCTCTGAAAATAAGCTCATGTATCCCGTTTTTAACAATCCATACACTGGAAAGCGGGTTGGTTTGATTGGCAGCGAGCTTTTCCGCAATAGGATAAGGAGCTTTTTCATCCTGTGTACCATGCACAAACATGATCGGGAACGGATAGTTTTCCTTTTTAACTTCCTGATATGGAATTTGATGCAAGCTGGTTCCGTTCAAGACTGGAAACAGCAACTCCAGAATTTCCAAAGACGGATGTCTTGGCAGATTAATTTGATTGTGAATGTTATGGTACAGCGTATCTGGCTCCAGCAGGAAGGTGCTGTCCAAAATCATTGCGTCCACATCCTTGGTTTGCAAGCCCGCCTGAAGAGCGGTTCCTGCCCCCATGGAGAAGCCCCATACGATAATCTCCGACGAGCCGCGTTGCTTCGCAAGCTGAATTGCTCCGAGGAGCTGTTGGGATTCTGCTTTGCCTCCGGTTGCGACTGCTTTGCTGTTTTGTGACGCAAATCCATAATCGAACATGACCACATTAAAGTTCAAACTGTGGGCATAATGCGCCAGATCATACATGGGAATCCAGCTTTCTTCGCGGTTAGCCCCATAGCCATGACTGAAAATAATCGTTTTCCGCGATTGATCCGCCGGGATATACCAGCCTTGTACCATGCGGCTACCATCCTTGGCAGGGAAGCTGACTTCCTCATAAGGCATGCTTTTGGCCTGCATCGGATTAGAGTACAGTGGTGCAACGGTGGGATTCGTAAGTACCCATGCGATGTAAGCATGCAAGGCAATAAAACAAAACAACAGAAAAAAGACGACCGACAGCAGCAGAGCAATCACAACGTGCTTGAACCGCAGCAGACGGGGATTAAAGAGTGGGGTGGACGGCTCCTGAACAGCGGTCTGTAGCTGAGCGTTGCGCTGGGATGTCGAAATCATGTAAGAGCCTCCTTATATAAAATTGATCTTCGTTTCATAGAATTTAGGTATAATTCCACTTGAAAATAGTAGTGTAGATCCGTATAGATACCTATTATCGTATGATGGGGATTATCCAAAGTCAACGCCTGAACCGGAAAAGTAAAAATGATGCAAAGAATTGTCGATGTTTGTTCTCGTTCTGTAATATGGTTGTCACAAAAACATCGGTTTACAGTAGCCGCGACTATTCTATATAATTTATGTAACCATGTTTCATAGTGTGAAACGAATATGGATACAAGAGGAGCGGTTCACGATGGAAGACCGTAAATTAACCGTTCGCGCTGTAGAGCGTGCACTTGATATACTGCTGTGTTTTACCGCAGATTCGGATCTTGGCCTGACGGAGATTGCCTCCAAAATTGGTCTACATAAAAGCACGGTTCATCGGCTGCTGACTACGTTGGAGGATCGGGGCTTTGTCGTTCGGAATGCCGAAACGGAAAAATATCGACTTGGCTTCCGCATTTGGGAGCTATCCACGCACTTGTCCCAAAGCGACGAGCCGGCGGTGTTGTTACAGCCTGCAATGGAAGGACTACGTGATCGTCTGGGCGAGACGGTCAGCTTGTACTTACGTGACGGCAGCATGCGTATTCGCATACAAGCCGTGCAGAGCAATCAGGCGATCCGCAGGGTTGCGCCTGTAGGTGCGCGTATGCCGCTGGCTGTAGGGGCCTCCAGCAAAGTGCTGGCAGCCTTTATGCCGCCGCAGGAGCTGGAAGCCCTGCTAAGCGGGGATGAATGGCCGTCCTCAGTAGACCCGGAGGTCTATAAAGCCCAGCTGCAGGACATTCGCGAGAAGGGCTATGCGACCAGCTATGAAGAACGGGAGCCAGGGGCTGCTGCTGTGGCTGCCCCAATTGTAAACCGGAAGGGACAGGTCACTGCGGCTTTATCTGTATCCGGTCCGGTCAGTCGGCTTGCACCCGAGACGCTACATGACTTTGCTCCGATTTTGATTGAAGCGGCGAAGGAAATGGGGCTTATGCTTCCGTAACAAGAATGAACACAGTTGAAGCAAGCAGAGTGATTTGATGGGGAGCGTCTCCTTGGTAAAGGGAACCTAGAAGGGTTGCCAAAGCCATAAATTTAAAGTAGTCTGGTAAGGATGGCGGGATATCTGTTATAGCCGCCTCATGTGAATAGAAGTATCACAGTTACTGGGGGAGCCTGTAATGCCGGGCTGAGATGGAATCGTGCAAGATTCCGGACCCTTTGCACCTGATCTGGATCATACCAGCGTAGGGAAGTAATCGGCCATTGAAATGTATACGCGGCTGCTGTCTACAGTGGCGCATTGGAATAGGATTATTCCACATGCGTACTGTCTGGATAGCTGCCTCGTTAGATTAGCCGGTTCCCTAGGGAACCGGCTTTTTTGCATAGATCAGCGCCACCCTGGGAATGGTTCCGGATCGGTGTGTCATTTCATCGAAACGGGAGGAATGGACAATGAAGCCGACAGAAGTAGAAGGAACAAAAGGAACAGAATTGAAATCAACAGAAGTAAGATTGGTAGGAACAAAAGAAGTTGAGGTAGAGAAGACAAACGGGGAGCAAGCCAGAGGGGTAACGCCCTTTCCAGGGAGCCGTAAGGTATATATTCAAGGCTCACGGCCGGACATTGCCGTGCCAGAGCGGGAAATTGCTCTTCATCCTACACATACGCCGCAGGGCACGGAGCATCATGAGCCATTGCGTGTGTACGATACGAGCGGTCCCATGACCGACGAAGCCTATCAGGTCGATATCCGTCAGGGCCTGCCTCCATTACGGCGAGCTTGGGCCCTGGAACGGGGCGATGTGGAGGCTTACGAGGGACGCGCCGTCAAACCGGAGGATAATGGACTGAAACCTGGCTCCAAACGGGAGACAGTTGAATTTCCCGGCGTGACCAACCGTCCGCTTCGTGCTTCGCAAGGTCGTACAGTGACGCAAATGCATTATGCGCGGCAAGGGATCATTACGCCCGAAATGGAATTTGCGGCGATCCGCGAAGGGGTGGAGCCTGAGTTTGTACGGCAGGAGTTGGCTGCTGGACGAGCCATTTTGCCTTCGAATATCAATCACCCGGAAAGTGAGCCAATGGTCATTGGGCGTCATTTTCACGTGAAGATCAATGCGAACATTGGTAATTCTGCGGTTACCTCCTCCATCGAGGAGGAAGTGGAAAAAATGACCTGGGCTGTGCGTTGGGGCTCGGATACAGTTATGGACCTGTCCACAGGCCGTAATATCCATACAACACGTGAATGGATCATTCGGAATTCTCCTGTACCGATTGGGACTGTACCGCTGTATCAGGCACTTGAAAAGGTGAACGGCGAAGCAGAAGCGCTGACGTGGGAGCTGTATCGCGATACGCTGATTGAGCAAGCGGAGCAGGGAGTGGACTATTTTACAATTCATGCGGGTGTATTGCTGCGGTATATACCGATGACGGCGAATAGAATGACGGGAATCGTATCCCGTGGTGGGTCGATCATGGCAGCCTGGTGCCTTGCGCACCATCAGGAGAATTTTTTGTATACGCATTTTGAAGAAATCTGCGAAATTATGAAAGCCTATGATGTGGCCTTTTCTCTCGGGGATGGTCTACGTCCGGGTAGCATCTATGATGCGAATGATGAAGCACAGTTTGCAGAGCTGGAAACGTTGGGCGAGCTAACGCAGATCGCCTGGAAGCATGATGTTCAGGTCATGATTGAAGGGCCAGGACATGTCCCTATGCATAAAATCAAAGAGAATGTGGATTTACAAATGGAGATTTGTAAGGAAGCTCCTTTCTATACCTTGGGGCCGCTCACGACGGATATTGCCCCCGGATATGATCATATTACCTCAGCCATCGGGGCGGCGATGATCGGTTGGTTTGGGACGTCCATGCTGTGTTATGTTACGCCTAAGGAGCATTTGGGTCTGCCGAATAAGGATGATGTCCGCGAGGGTGTCATTACCTACAAAATTGCGGCACATGCTGCCGATCTGGCGAAGGGTCATCCACGGGCACAGCAGCGGGATGATGCTTTGTCCAAGGCACGCTTTGAGTTCCGGTGGCGGGACCAGTTCAATCTGTCGCTTGATCCCGAGCGGGCCTTGTCCTACCATGATGAAACGCTACCGGCAGAGGGCGCCAAGGAAGCACATTTCTGCTCGATGTGTGGTCCCAAATTTTGTAGTATGCGCATTACGCAGGACATTCGCGCTTATGCAGCGGATAAGGGGCTGAACACTCAAGAAGCAGTAGCTGCCGGGATGCGTGAGAAGGCAGAGCAGTATCGGGATGGAGGTCAGTAAAACGAACGTGTGAGTTTAGGAAAAATGAATTAAAAAAGCCGTGGTTCTCTACAGTCGATGTAGGGAACTACGGCTTTTTAGCTTATGTAAAGCGGGATCTTGCAACCGGATAAACGGCGCCTTATTTTTTACCCATTTTTTCATTCAAAATGTCCTGAAAGCTGAGCTTCTTCTCCGAGCTATCTTCTTTCTTCTGCATACTCACCGCGTTGGCACGTTGGTATTGGTGGTGAAAGGGCATCAGGGTGTGGACGGTTAAGTTCATTGTATTCATGTAGGTCATTCCTCCAATTCCATATTGTCAAATTCAGATTGAGTTGCTTAGGACGTCTGTATAGGACTATTTGTATGTACTTGATGTCGTGATGCTATGTAGGTTGCTTGGTAATGTTTCAATCATTATACCCACATTTTTTCAAAGTAAAACGCTTTTGACATAAAACAGGAAGATGGTCATATGTGTCCAAAATGTCGATTAGGAGGATGGTCGTTTTAGAGGAAAATGTGCCTAGGTCTAAAACAAGGGCTAGAGGCCCGTTTTCTTAGTTTAGTAGTCGGGATTGTGTTATTTTGTCGAATAACCTTGTAAAAGGAGAATTTTGCGGAATCCAAGTCAGGATTGAGGCAGTCTGGTGGCGAATTAAAGTGTCAAAGTTGTATTGACTTTATGTTTGGTAGTAGATACCATGAACTGGTTGTCAGCGTATTTTGGCAACAAGAGTCAGCCAATCCATCTGGCGATTCATCCTTTGAAATGTTAGAGAAAGGATTAGAGCATATATGAAAAAAAGTATTGCAGATATCGCATTTATTATTCTGGGTGCGTTTTTTTTCGCGCTAGCTGTTAATCTGTTTGTGATCCCGAATGAGTTTGGTGAGGGGGGCGTTACAGGGGTTACGATCATTTTGTACTACCTGTTTCAGTGGTCTCCCTCGATCGTCAATCTGGTGATCAATGGCTTGCTGTTGATTGTCGGATATAAATTTTTGGACAAGAGAACGACCCTGTACACTATAATTGCGGTCGCTTTTAACTCGCTGTTTCTACATTTAACGGTCAACTGGCGGATTGATTCGCATGAGCCGACGATTAATGCTGTATTTGCCGGAGTTTTGGTGGGGGTCGGCATTGGCTTAATTGTACGTGTAGGTGGCACTACGGCGGGAACGGTCATTTTAGCCCGAATTGCCAACAAGTATCTGGATTGGAATATCAGCTATGGCCTGCTGTTTTTTGATTTGATTGTCGCGTTCTCTTCCTATTTTATTATTGGTCCAGAAAAATTGATGCTAACTATCGTTATTTTGTACGTTGGTACGAAGGTGATGGACTTCATGATCGAAGGACTAAACCCTAAAAAAGCGGTCATGATCATTTCGGAGCACCAAGATAAAATTGCCGAGATGGTCATCACGAAAATGGATCGTGGAGTTACCGTCCTGTCAGGCCACGGATATTACACTAAAAATCCAAAAGAAGTGCTGTATATCGTCATTAGTAAACAAGAGGTGTCAGCGCTTAAAAAGATAGTGAAAGCCATCGACACAGCAGCATTTATCACCATTCATGACGTGCGGGACGTGTTCGGAGAGGGCTTTTTGGATATTTCGAAGTAACTCGCGTGCGAAGGTAGGGTTATAAGAGAACGTGGCTAGAAGTCGGTCCTGAGGGATCGACTTTTTTTGTTTTATATAAATAAGATGAACTTGAAAAATGAACATCAAAACGGAGTAGGCGGAATGGTGCTGTACAAGCGAAGCACCATCCGACTGCGCAGTGGCGCTATAGGTAACTCTTAAGTTCGGTTTATATAAATAAAAAAATACCCCCGATTGCAGCTTTATCTGCAAAACGGGGGTTCTTCACATATGAAGTTCATAAACTTAGCTTTCGATCATTTGACGCAATACGGTTTGCAGAATACCACCGTTGTGGTAGTAGTCGATATCGACAGTGCTGTCCAGACGGGCAATTACCGGGAATTCGAACTTCGTGCCATCCTCGCGTTTAGCCACAACCGTAAGCTCTTGACCAGGCTTCACGTCATTGTCGATGCCAAGAATGTCAAACGTTTCACGACCGTTCAGACCCAAGCTGGACCAGCCATAGCCTTCCTGGAATTGCAGAGGCAGTACACCCATGCCGACCAGGTTACTGCGGTGAATCCGCTCGAAGCTTTCGGCAATGACAGCCTTAACACCCAGCAAAAGCGTACCTTTGGCCGCCCAGTCACGGGAACTGCCTGTGCCGTATTCCTTACCAGCAATGACGATCAGGTTTTGATCGGCTGCCTGATATTTCATGGATGCATCATAGATGGACATTTCCTCATCCGTTGGCAAGTATTTGGTCACGCCGCCTTCAGTACCTGGAGCCACATTGTTGCGGATACGGATGTTGGCGAATGTACCGCGCATCATGACCTCGTGGTTACCGCGACGGGAGCCGTAGGAGTTGAAGTCCTTGCGTTCCACGCCATGCTCCTTCAAGTACAGTCCTGCCGGGCTGGAAGGAGAAATGTTGCCTGCTGGTGAGATATGGTCGGTTGTGACCGAATCATTCAACAGGGCAAGCACACGGGCATTACGGATTTCCTTGATATCCTGCACGCCATCCTGAAGTTTTTCAAAGAATGGTGGATTTTGAATATAAGTTGATTTTTCATCCCATTCATATAGTTCGCCTTCAGGAACCGGAATGGAGTTCCATTTTTCGTTGGCAGTAAATACATTCTCATATTTACGACGGAACATATCCGGGCTGAGAGACAGGCTGATGGCTTCCTTGATCTCCTCGGAGGTTGGCCAGATATCTTTCAGGTAGACAGGCTGATTGTCCTGATCGTAACCGAGCGGATCATTCACCAAATCAATGTTCACTGTGCCTGCTAGCGCATAAGCGACAACCAGTGGCGGTGAGCCGAGATAGTTGGCTTTTACTTGCGCATGCACACGACCTTCAAAGTTCCGGTTGCCGGAAATGACTGCTCCAACCGTCAAATCATTGTCTGTGATGGCTTGACTCACTTCGTCAGGAAGTGGGCCGGAGTTACCGATACAGGTTGCGCAGCCGTAACCTGCTACATGGAAGCCGAGGGCTTCGAGCGGTCCGATTAATCCGGCTTTTTGCAGGTATTCCGTCACGACGAGGGAGCCTGGTGTCAAGCTTGTTTTAACATAGCCTGGTTTTTTGAGCCCGCGCTGCACTGCTTTTTTGGCCAGCAAGCCCGCACCGAGCATAACGCTTGGATTGGAGGTATTCGTGCAGCTTGTGATAGCTGCAATAACGACTGCTCCTGTACCCAACTCGCTGGTGGAGCCGTCCGGATGGGTCAGAGGAATCTTCTGTGCGATTTTTTCATCGCTCAGTCCATAGCCGCCTTTGTCCACCGGGGTACGGATAATGCCTTCAAACGTTTCTTTCATGCGGCTAAGCTCAACACGGTCCTGCGGACGTTTGGGTCCCGCGAGACTCGGTACAACCGAAGCCAGATCCAGCTCAATGGTATCGCTGAATACAGGGTCCGGCGTATCGGATGTGCGGAACATGCCTTGCGCCTTGTAATATTCCTCTACGAGGCTTACTTGCTCATCGGAACGTCCGGTGCTGCGCAGGTAGGCCAGCGTTTCCGCATCGACAGGGAAGAAGCCAATCGTTGCGCCGTATTCCGGTGCCATGTTGGCAACTGTCGCACGGTCAGCCAAGCTGATGTTAGCCAGACCAGGCCCGTAAAATTCCACGAATTTGCCGACTACGCCTTTTTTACGCAGCATTTGCGTTACAGTGAGCGCCAGATCGGTGGCGGTAGAGCCTTCCGTCAGACTGCCTGTCAGCTTGAAGCCAATCACATCGGGAGTGACAAAATACAGCGGTTGCCCCAGCATACCCGCCTCTGCCTCAATCCCGCCGACACCCCAGCCAACAACACCAAGGCCGTTAATCATCGTGGTATGGGAGTCTGTTCCCACGAGGGAATCTGGAAAGACGACTGTTTCGCCGTCAATGGTTTTGGTGGCGGCCACGGAGGCGAGATACTCCAGATTGACCTGATGGACGATACCGGTGGATGGCGGAACGGCGCGGAAGTTGTTGAACGCCGTTTGCGCCCAACGCAGAAAACGGTACCGCTCCTCGTTGCGTTCAAACTCTACATTAATATTGTAATCCAGCGCATCACTGGTACCGAAAGCATCGACCATGACCGAGTGGTCGATAACGAGATCGACAGGGACGAGCGGATTGATTTGTTTCGGATCACCGCCCGCTTTTTTCACCGTATCACGCATAGCTGCCAAATCGACAACCACCGGGACACCGGTAAAATCCTGAAGCACGATGCGTGCAGGAATGAACGGAATCTCCTTGTTGGTGTCACGATCCTCAGCCCATCCTGTCAGCTGTTGCACATGTTCTTCTGTAATGGCGCGTCCGTCAAATTGGCGAACCGCGGCTTCCAGCAACACTTTAATGGAGAAAGGCAGCTTGGCAATACCGCTCTTTCCTTGTTCCTCCAGTGCCTTAAGACTATAGTAGCGATAAGGCTTACCGTTAACTTCGAGACTACGGGCAATGGAGAATTGATCTTTTCCTGACATAAGTATTACCTCCTTGAAGTGGATGCTTGGGGGAAAATAGGGATGTCGTTTTTTCGACGTCTTGCACAGTTGGTTTAAATTGGTTGCGTTCTCAATTACATCTTCAGTGGTTCATTACGTGTTAGAGGTTGCGATCAATGTAATTTGTTTCATTAGATGAAACGTGATTTCAAAATGATTGCTTTTGGATTAAGTATACCGTTTTCAGACGGTTCCGTAAAGTTTTTTTGGCCTAAATGATGCGTTGCAGATTGGAAAATAAAACGTTCCGCTCCCTCGCGTTTCGATGTTCATACCAAGCTTTAGAGATTCATACTTATAGATAGAGAGCATATCAGACCAGAGAGGGAAGAAAGGAAGTTATACATCATTCCGGTTATCCCCGGAAAAGGATAGCGGGACGAATATGGAGGGATTGGGATGGGGGAGCGGGAATGGAAACAGGCCCTTTTTGCTTACGTGAATCAATACAATCGCAGTGAAGTGAATGGTGTACCGCAGCCGGATGAGTATCTGGAGGTGGGTCAGCGGATGGAACGAGCAGCACGTGCGGCCAGATTGGAGCAGTGGTACAACGAACGGGATGCTGTTCCCCTACGCAGCGAGACACGCGCCAAGCCGCTACGAATGGTGCAGGATACCCCGGATGAGGCTGTGGTAGATGTACAACTGCATGTCCGACTCTTTTATGAAAAGGGCGGGATGACTCACCGGGAGGATCGGATTGAACGGGAGCGTCTGACGTTCACACGCGAGGGTGAAGCCTGGCAGGTAGCGAGAATTGAGCGCGATCCGGCAGAAAGGAAGCCAGCGGGGGGAGAGGTTCCTTTTGAACAGGCTTCGTTTAATCAAGGAGGAAATCTGCCGCTGCTGAATCGCGGTGTGCTGGGCTTCGGCTCATCAGCACGTCCCAGCCGATATCGCCGCGAAGAAGCAGCGGCCTATGCAGATCAGTGGTGGGATAGCTTCAATCCGGAGTTTGAAGGTTTTGATGTGGATTGCACCAATTATATCTCGCAATGCCTCTTTGCAGGGGGAGCACCGATCCACTATACTGGTAAAAGAGAATCGGGCTGGTGGTATAAAGGACGGGTTGCCGGACGTGAGCTGTGGAGCTACAGTTGGGCAGTTTCCAACAGTCTGGAGCGGTATTTGGGCTCCAGTTCATGGGGGTTGACTGCTGAGCAAGTGAGTCGCCCAGAGCAGCTCATGCTGGGGGACGTCATTTTTTACGATTGGGATGGTGACGGAACCTTCCAGCACAGCACGGTGGTCACGGCCTTTGATGCGGGCGGCATGCCGCTAGTCAATGCACATACGGTAAGCTCCAGACATCGTTATTGGGACTATAAAAATTCGTATGCGTGGACCGACAACACGGTATATCGCTTTTATCACATCGCCGACTATTTTTAAATGAGATGATGGATAACAGGTACAGTGATGCAAATCAGTCACAATGACGAAAGCAGGAAAGCGGAGGATAGGCATGGCAAATCAAAAATTGACCGTAGGGCTGGTGTACGGTGGCAAATCGGGCGAACATGAGGTTTCGTTGCAAACAGCGTATGCGGTAATGAACGCTTTTAACTATGAGAAATACGAGATTATTCCTTTTTATATTACGAAGGCTGGCGATTGGCGTAGAGGGGCGCTATTAAGCGCTCCTCTGGCTTCTGTAGAGCAATTGAAGCTGGAACGCGCAGAGGGTGGCACCAAGGCGGCATTAGATACATTGTTCGGCAAGCTGTACGGAGAGCAGACGCTGGATGTGCTGTTTCCGTTGCTGCACGGTACCTTTGGCGAGGACGGAACGATTCAGGGTCTGTTCGAAATGGCGGATATGCCTTATGTCGGTGCGGGAGTGCTGGCTTCGGCAGCAGGTATGGATAAAGGCGTCATGAAGAAGCTGTTTGAGCATGCAGGATTGCCGCAAGTGAAATACTGTTATTTTAATAGTACACAGTGGGCCCAAACCAGTCATGATCTGGTACGTAACATGGAAACCGAGCTAGGTTATCCTTGCTTTGTCAAACCAGCCAATCTGGGATCAAGTGTCGGTATTTCCAAAGCCAGCAACCGAGAAGAGCTGGAAAAGGCTGTAGATCTGGCTTTGCAATTTGACCTAAAGGTGATTGTTGAGGAGTACGTCGATGCCCGTGAGATTGAGGTCAGTGTACTGGGCAATGATGAGCCGATTGCCTCGGTACCGGGTGAAATTGTATCGGCGAGTGATTATTACGATTACGCTGCCAAATATACGGATGGCCAATCGGAAATGCTTATTCCGGCACCGTTGGATGAGGAAGTGGCAGATCGTATTCGTGAAGCCGCATTGCAAGCATTCCGCGCTCTAGAAGGCTGCGGGATTTCCCGTGCCGATTTCTTCGTCAGACGCTCGGACGGACATATCCTTATTAATGAAGTGAATACAATGCCTGGTTTTACACCATTCAGTATGTATCCATTACTGTGGAGAGAAACAGGCGTATCCTATGCAAGTCTGCTGGACCGCATGATTGCCCTTGCACTGGAGCGTTATGAGCGCAGGTCGGCACTGCACTACGAGAACTCATAAACGAAACAAAGGGGAGCTGATCACTCTCCTTTTTGTTCATATAAATGGCATATCTTTGAGCACAACACTAAACCCTTAATCATGAAAGGTGGCGGCTACACATGGGCTTTCAAACTGAATTTAACTCAGTGTGCAAATTCAAGAGCGAACAAGAACTTTACGAACTGCTGGAATACGGACGTGGCAAGATGGTTAAATCCGGGCTGCGCGTGTTTCCGACAGGCCAGAAGGTCATCGCTTACAGCGTGGATAACGTGGCAGTAGCCATCGTGCAGATTGTGGGCTGTATCGCCGAAATTAATTTCCAGGGCGATGAAGTGACCGAAGTTGAAATGATTCTCATTCGTAAGCTGAATGAAGAGGAAGCAAGAATTCAGACCGCATTGGCGGATGAAATGTTTTTTGGAGCACAGCAGCAATCCTAGCTGTTTCCTTCTTGCAATTTGTGCGATAACACCGAATCAGCAGGTGCTTTTCCGGGTATGATCAGTAGAAAAGGGTTTTAGGTCACAGAACGAAAGCGGCCTTACCATCTACTGCGACTGCTGAAAGGAAGACACCCTATGATCGTAAGGTTCGGTTATGTAGCCATGTCGGTTACCGTGCAAAATGCATCCCCCTCTAAAACCATGACAATGAGCAGCTTTAACAAGATTGGAGACCGAGAAGCTGCGATCCGCAAGCTAGAACGGATAGCAGCCGAAAATCTCCATAATACTTTGAGGCTGCTGCGCCATAATCGCGCGAGTGATATCCAGGTCTATCGTTTCTCATCTAAGCTGATTCCGCTCGCGACCCATCAGGATCTGCGGGATTGGGACCCGTTTCAGGCGCTTGCTGCTGATTTTGCAGAGGTAGGGAACTATGTCAAGGCGAATAGGATGAGGGTATCGTTTCACCCCGATCATTTTACAGTGTTAAGCACTCCCCGTCCTGAGGTGTTGCAGAGCTCCATTAATGATCTGAAGTACCACAAAGCGATGCTGGAGGCCATGGGGCTCGGTGCCGAAGCCAAGAACAACATTCATATTGGTGGTGCATACGGAGATAAGGTGACCTCAGGCCAGCGTTTTGTAGAGCAGGTTAGTGCGCTGGATCTTTCGTTAAGAGAACGGTTAACGCTGGAAAATGATGATAAAACGTTCAATGCGGTGGAAACGCTAGAGGCTTGCAAATTGACGGGGTTGCCGATGGTTCTCGATATTCATCATCAATGGGTGAATAATGAGGGGGAAAAGCCGTGGGAGCTATGGCCGGGTATTTTGGATACTTGGAAAGGGGAGTTGGCCCAAGCCGGATCTTCTGCTGATTATCCATTGCCGCCCAAAATTCATGCGTCCAGTCCCAAAAGTGAAAAAGATCCCCGGGGCCATGCGGAGGGTGTTCTAGTGGAGCCGTTGCTTACCTTTTTGCGCAATATTGCCGGATATACGGATCGAATTGATGTCATGCTTGAAGCCAAGCTTAAGGATGAAGCGTTATTCGGATTGATGAATGAACTGCGCCTTCAGGAAGACAATGGGGTTAAAGTGCTGGATGGGGCTTCCGTAGAAATTATGCCTTAGAAAGTGGCATTTCGCGGATAAAGCTCCCATTTAGAGAAACTTTATGCAGTTTATTGTGTATACTAGAATGTGTAAACTAGCAAACTTGTAATGAAACAGAGATGGTTAAGAGACTGTGCTGTAGGGCAGCTTCGTAAACCACGTAACAATGATATAGAAAGTAGAGTGAACACGTTGAACGAACATGAAAACGAAAAGGTTCCCTATATCGTATCAGGAAAAAGCTATACTGCCGTGGCTATTAACGCGGCATCCAAAGCCGGGGAATGGATTAAGAGCAGACTGGGAACTGTTGAACATTTGAATACCAAACAGTCTCCTACGGATCTGGTGACCGAGGTAGATAAAGGTGCAGAGCAGATGATTCGCAGACTGATTCTGACCCATTTTCCCGATCATGCTATTTTGGGTGAAGAGAGTGTAGAGCCGGGAGCCGAAGCTTCGGCCCGCGCATTAGAGGCTGCCCGTGAAGAGGAATATTTATGGATTATTGATCCGGTAGATGGCACTACCAATTTTGTACACAGTCTGCCGTATTACAGTGTGTCTATTGCCTTGGCCCATCGTGGCGAGGTGATTGTCGGGGTCATTTATGATCCGTCCCGTGATGAAATGTTTGTAGCGGAAAAAGGAAAAGGCGCGTATGTGCATGGCAATCGCATGCAAGCATCGAGAGAAGAAACACTGGGAGATAGTCTGGTCTGCATCGGCTTCCCACCGGACCGTACGTATGCACAACCGCTAAATATGAAAATTACGCAGGTTCTTACACCTCAAGTACGTGGCATTCGGGCGCTGGGATCGGCAGCATTGCATCTGGCTTATGTAGCGTCAGGACGGCTGTCGGCTTATTGCGAAATTGGTTTGAATGCGTGGGATGTAGCAGCGGGCGCTTTGCTGGTACAGGAATCAGGCGGTACCATCACCGATACATTGGGCAGACCTTATGACCTGAGTGTACGGCATATTGCAGCTACGAATACAGCTATTCATTCTCAACTTATTCAAGTGCTGAAAGAAGCAGACGCAACCGGGTTATAATTCTACGTAGACCATCATCCTGAAGGAGGAAATCGCGATGAGCCAATCCGAAGAATTGGAACGCCAGCTCAGTGAACTGCTGACGGAAGGCGAAATTCGTGAGAATGAGGCCAAAAAGCGGGAACGGCTCAGCCCTAAATATGAGGTGCGGGTTCAGACTCATATCGATCCCATTGTTGAGGAGACGCGTAAATACCGGAGTATGGCACGTGAACTTGATGACCGATACGACGAATATATGAGCAAGGCGGACAAATCGAAACCAACCGATCAACGCTAAGCAAATACAAATACCTCTTGCCGAATGACCAAGGCATGGGGTATTTTGTATGTTATAAAGGAGGCGACATTCACTGATTACCTACTTTAAAAGCGCTTACAAAAATGCTGGAATCCATCATAAAATGGTACTACTGATTACGGTGCTTATGCTGGTTAATTTTGCAGTAGTTGCAGTCATACTTAAGTACGTATTTCATATTTATGATAATCAAATGTACAAAAAAACATCCGAAGTACTCAATATTTCTTCAATCGGTATAGAAAATGAGTTGAAGGATGTGGAAAAAGTTACTTTCAAGGTAACAACGGACGAGCAGCTTCAACGTTATTTGCTGCAATTGGAAAAGGAAACGTCACCTTATGCCAAAATGGTGCTGCGTAAAAAAATAACGAATAGGCTCGTCGCCTTTGCCGGCTCTGAGACCTATGTCTATTCTATGATAGTGATCGATAAAGAGGGACAGGTCATGAGTGCGGGCAACCGCGAAGGTATTCCCCAAGAACTTCGATCCACCCTGTCGGAGCTGGCAGACGAACATGACGGTTCCAATGCATGGTATGCGGCAGGCCATTCCTCCTTGCTGGCAGCTCGGCAATTCAAATCCTTTACCGATTCCAATTTTACGCTGAATGGGCTCGGAACGCTTGCGATTCGTGTGCGAATTGACCGGATTGTAGCGGACCGCGTGCAAACCTCCGGCCGTGACGGACAACTGATGATTACAGATGGAAGGCGGATGATTTATCCCGAAACACCACTATTGAGTGAGAGTGATATTCAGGCCGAGCTTGGTCGGAAGCAGCCTTACGGGATTGCGACCTACTCAGGAGGAACCTTTTTCGCTGCTCAAATCAAATCCTCTTATACGGGTTGGACGTATTTGCATATGACCCCCTTCGATGATATGTTTCGCAGCATTACGATCATTAAAGAAGTTGTAAGCGCTATTTTTGTCATTATGCTTCTTATTGCATTGGCACTGGGAGCTAGGTTGTCAGGCAGCATTACCAAACCGATCGTTCAACTAATCCAGAACATGCGTAAAATAGAAAAAGGCGATCTCGACCGTTTGGAAGAAGAAGCACTTGGCGCGGTCCCCCTTTCCACACAGGACGAGGTAGGCTTGCTACATCGGACATATAAGAAAATGATTCGCCGCATTCGTGAGCTCATTAATGAAAATGTTGCCAAGCAGCTATTACTGAGGGAAACAGAGCTAAAGGCACTACAAGCACAGATTAATCCACATTTTTTATACAACACGCTGGAATCCGTGAACTGGCTCGCCAAGGCCAACAAGCAGGATCGGATTTCAGAGATGGTGGAAGCACTTGCTTTTCTATTGCGTAGTGCGGTCAGTTTTGAAGAGCAACTGATTCCGCTTCGAAAAGAACTGGATATTGTAAGGAGCTACGTAACGATCCAAACAACACGTTTTGATGAGCGTCTCGTTTTCCATCTGGATGTCCCGGAAGAACTGATGGATGCGCAAATTCCGAAGCTAACGCTTCAGCCTTTGGTGGAGAATGCCATCCATTATGCGTTGGAGCCGCGAATTGAACCCTGTCGGATTGCTATTATTGCGAGAGAAAGCGAGGGGGCTCTATTTCTGCGAGTTGAAGATGACGGACCGGGAATGACGCCGGATTTCTTGGAAAAACTGCGGAGCGGGCAGGTCACGACTCGTGGGCAGGGCATTGGACTTACGAATATTCAAGAACGGATTAACCTGACATTTGGTACACCTTGGGGGATAGAGCTGCATAGCGAGTCAGGAACAGGAACGTCGATTCATGTCTGTATTCCATATGTGAAAGGGGATCAGGGTCGTGTACAAGGTGCTACTGGTTGATGATGAGCGTATGATTTTGGAAGGCATATCGCAGGTGGTTGATTGGGGTAAAGCGGGAACGAGATTGGTGGGTACGGCACGTAACGGGATTGAGGCTTATGATCAGATTCAGGCCAGCCCGCCTGACTTTGTGATTAGCGACATCTCTATGCCTGGACTAGACGGTATCGGACTGGTTGCCAAAACGACGGAGCATTTTCCAGACGTCCGTTTCATTCTGTTGTCTGGTTACAAAGATTTCGACTATGCCTGTCGGGCCATGCAATACGGGGTGAAGCACTACTTGTTGAAGCCATGCAATGAGCGGCAAATTCATGAGGCTCTGACCGAGTTGGGGCAGGAGCGGGAAGAGCAGGAAGAACGCAAGCAGTTTGTAAACCGGATGAAGCTAGATTTTCAGCGTATGCTGCCTCATGTGAAGGAACACTTTTTGAAGGAGTTTATTTCCTATAAAACTTACGGTAGCCGCGATATCGCATTTTATGAGCGGTTATTCGGACTTGAATTGCAAGATAAGCAGGTTCGAATGCTACTGCTGCGGGTGGAGGAATCCCATGAGCCGGAGCATTTGTTTGCATTGCAAAATATAGCGGCAGATTTGATGGATGATGTCTTGCTCAGTACGACCATGCAGGGGCAATTGCTCATCGTGCTGGAAAGTGAGGATGACACGTCACGGTTTATGAAACAGATTGAAGCGGTACGTGCGACATTTCATCGCTTTTACAAGCTGGAGGTAACGGTCGCAGTTAGTGAGTCGGATAGTATGCAGCATTCACGGGGGATGTATCGGGAGACACTGCATTGTATGAATCACCGGTTTTACACCGGGGAAGGCAGTCTGATTACGAAGGAGGATTTAGCGGCTGAGGATACCCGGGAGATGGCAGATTTGGAGCTGGACGAGGAGAAGTTCGGTCTGCTGATCAAGGCTGGAAATACGGTGGAGGTTGCACAGGAAGTGGATCGGTTGTTCGGTATTCTGTCCCGTATGAAGCTGGAAATTTCCGTGACCCGCTCCTATGTGCTTCAGCTCTATGCCGCTATGATCCGTATATGCCCCGAAGAAGAGCGTGCGGCGTTTACGAGCCGAATGGTGGTGCTGGCAGAGCAAAAAACGCTGGCATGTCTCAAATCATTTGTACAGGAAGCTGCCGAACGAATGACCGCAATCTATTATAAAAGTAATGTGTATCGCCAATCTTCCACCGTTGATAAAATGATCACTATTATTGAGCAAAACTACAGAAAATCCGATTTGTCGCTGAACGGAGTGGCAGGTCAAATGCTGTATATGAATTCCGACTACTTAGGGAAGATATTCAAAAAGGTGACGGGGGAAAACTTCTCACACTACGTCAATCGTTATCGGATCGAACGTGCGGCTGAGCATATTCGGGAGACAGGAGACGTGAAGGTGTTTGAGCTGGCGGAATGGTTCGGCTTCGGTGGGAACGCACAATATTTTAGCCAAGTGTTCAAAAAGTGGGCGGGTATGACGCCTTCCGAGTACATTAAATCACATGAACGGGGATGAGCGTATGGAGTCCCACTGTTTTTTAAACCCAGGAAACCTGATTTGTGTATTCCAATGTTTCTCGGCTTTTGGGAAAATAACAACAGGAGCTAATGTAAACGCTATCAAAATTGCGAAAGTGCGTTGTCACTCGTAATTTGGCTCCTTTCTAGAACAGCGAAAAGGGGAGAGATAGGTGGGCAAAAAGGGATGGTTTCTGATCATAGCTATGCTGCTCGTTTTGACGACGGCATGTAGCGGAGCGGGCGGCGGCAATTCGGGCACAAGTGCAGACGGGAAAGTAAAGTTACGTATCGCTTGGTGGGGATCGGATACGCGTCATGAATACACGCAAAAGGTCGTTGATTTGTATAAGCAGAAAAATCCAAATGTAACGATTGATGTGGAATATGCCTCTTTCGATGACTATTGGAAAAAACTCGCTCCGCAGGCTGCGGCTAATCAGTTGCCGGATATCGTGCAAATGGACATTTCGTACATTAGCCAATATGCAAAAAATGGTCAGCTGGAGGATCTCGCGCCTTACTTGAATCAAAAAATTCAGGTCGCTGATGTGACCGAAAATGTACTCAAAACCGGCGTAATTGCTGGAAAGCAATATGGTATCCCAACCGGTGTTAATGTTCTGGGTTTCCAGTATGATCCGGCGTTGCTCAAAAAAGCGGGTATAGACAAAATTCCTGACAACTGGACATGGGATCAATACAAAGAAATGGCTTTAAAGGCTGGTTCCAATAAAGTATACTTTGACAGCTCGATGGCTGCCGATATTTTCTTCCACTACTATTTGCGTACGCAAGGAAAGACTCTCTACAATGCGGAAGGAACAGGATTGGGGTATGACGACGATAAGCTGTTTGTTGACTTCTTTAGCGGATTGGCTGATCTGATTAAGAAGGGAGCGACCCCGCCTCCTGAAATCATGAACCAGACTAAGGGGATTCTTGAGGAATCCGATATCGTAAAAGGAACAGGCATCGGTATTTGGCAGTGGTCCAATCAGTATGTGGGCTTACAGCAGGTCGTTAACCGCCCAATGGCACTGGCTCCGATGTTTGGGCCGAATATGGAAAAAGGCGTATATATGCAGCCTACGATGTACTGGACGGTTGCTTCCCGTTCACAGGTGAAGGATGAAGCCGCTAAGTTTATTGATTTCTGGATGAACGATGTAGAAGCGAATAAATTGATTAAAGGCGAACGGGGCGTACCGATTTCCGCCAAAATCAAGGAAGCTGTTGCACCAGAGTTGAGCGAGCCTACGAAGCAGGTGTTTGAATTTGTAGCTTCCATGGAGCCGAAGGCTTCTCCAATGAGCCCGCCGCCACCAGTCGGATCGCCGGAAGTGATTGCGACTCTGACCGATTACATTGAGCAGGTCAATTTCGGACAGATGACGGCTGAAGACGCAGCGGCCAAATTCCGGGCTGATGCGAATACCATCCTTGCGAATAACAAGCAATAATAAGCGTAATGAGACCTTTAGGATATCTGACAACGTTTTAGCATAAGAATCGATAGGATCGAAGGAACATTTCGTTAAGTTAACCGTGCGTAGTCCAAAACATGATTGCGCACGGTTGATTCGACGAAGCAACTGCATAAGCACCCTTTGCAGACATCACGATATTATTCTCATAACAACGAATTATTGACAACATAAAGTTTTACTAATTCTTTAAATGCAACAGAAGGGAGGCTTGATGAGCTTGCGAAATCATCAGAGCTTGAAAGCCAATATGACCGGATATGCGTTTATCAGCCCTTTTATTGTGGGCTTTCTGGCGTTTACGTTAATTCCAATGTTTATTTCGCTGTATCTGTCCTTTACCACCTACAACCTGTTCACCCCGCCCAAATGGATTGGTCTGGGTAACTTCGAAAAGATGTTCACAGGCGACCCGAAATACTGGAATTCGATCAGGGTCACGTTTACGTATGTATTGGTCGGTGTACCGTTGCGACTGATTTTCGCGCTGTTTGTGGCTATGATTTTGAATACCAAATCACGCATGGTCGGCACCTATCGGACGATGTACTATCTGCCATCCATTATCGGAGGTAGCGTTGCGGTATCGATTATGTGGCGGAACATTTTCAGTAATAACGGCATAGTGAACAGCCTGCTTTCGACTCTAGGGGCGACCCCGGTGAAATGGTTTGGTGATCCGGATGCTTCGCTTACGATGCTGATCACCCTGTCCGTATGGCAATTTGGCTCCTCCATGCTAATTTTTCTGGCAGGTTTGAAGAACATTCCTGTTGAATTGTACGAGGCGTCCAGTGTAGATGGCGCTAAGCCAGTACGAAAATTTTTCAGTATTACGCTGCCGTTGCTTAGCCCCATTATTCTATTTAATCTGATTATGCAGACGATCAGCGCCTTTATGACCTTCGTCCCGGCTTATGTTATTTCTAAGGGCGAAGGAGGCCCGATGGATGGAACGATGCTGCATTCACTGTATCTGTTCCGGCAGGCGTTTATGTTCAGCAACATGGGATATGCGGCAGCCATGGCTTGGGTCATGCTCATTATGATTGGGATACTGACAGCGATTTTATTTATAACCTCCAGATACTGGGTATTTTATGAAACGGAAAAGGGGCGCTGATACTGATGGCATGGAAAACGGTCAAATGGCCAATTTATCACATACTGGTTGCTGCACTGGCGCTCCTGATGCTGTATCCCGTTTTTTGGATGCTGTTCAGCTCGTTTAAAGAAAGTCGGACGATATTCGTCACGGCATCCTCGCTTTTCCCTACAGAATGGATCTGGCAAAACTATGTAACAGGTTGGAAAGGGACGACTGGCTACAACTTTGGCACGTACATTCTGAACTCGCTCACGATCGTGGTGATTTCAACGATTGGAGCTGTGCTTTCCTCCTCATTGATCGCATTTGGCTTCGCACGCTTGAAATTCAAAGGGCGTAACTTGTGGTTTGCTTTGATGATGGTGACGCTTATGCTACCAGGGGATGTGGTACTGGTACCGCAATATATTATTTTCACCAAGCTCGGTTGGATCAATACGATCTTACCGTTAGTGGTACCCTCCTTCTTCGGGATGCCGTTCTTCATCTTTCTGATGGTGCAGTTTATACGGACGATTCCAGCAGAGTTGGATGAGGCGGCGACGATTGACGGATGCGGCAAGTTCCGGCTGTATTTCAGAATTATTTTACCCTTACTTAAATCGTCGTTGGCTACAGCGGCAATCTTCTCTTTCTACTGGAAGTGGGAGGATTTGCTTGGTCCGGTACTGTATCTGAATTCGCCAGAGAAATATACCGTATCTATTGCACTCAAGATGTTCCTCGACAGCGAGTCGGCTTCCAACTGGGGAGGAATGTTCGCGATGTCTATCCTAAGCCTGCTTCCAGTTATCGCTGTATTCTTCGCATTCCAGAAGCAAATTGTAGAAGGAATGAGTACGAGTGGTTTGAAGGGGTAAGATCCAAAATCCATAGCGTGAGTTATGAAGCTTACGAGTGGAAATGGAAGGCATCCGGGTTTGTGCGATTGAATGGACGGGATTTGAGGGCGATGGCTGAGAGGTGAGTAAATTGTGGAAGTTTGATTTTGGTCCGGGGGAGCCTGCGGATGGCTACAAGGGAATGTCTTCGGATTGCTTATATACAACTGAACAGGGCTATGGCTTTGAGACTACGGAGCATGTGTACGGTCGGAAAAGGCAGAGTGCAGCCAAGGATGCACGCACGCGGCTGCGAAGCAGCTTTTGTATTCCACTAAACGCTGCATTTGTTGTAGATGTGCCAGACGGGCTGTATCTTGTCACTATACTGGTCGGCGATTCGCAGGCGGAAACGCTCACGCGACTCAAGGCTGGTGAAGGCAAGCACATGCTTCCCCCAGTGCACACGCTGCCAGGCCAGTTCACCGAAGCCCTGTTTGCGGTGCCTGTCCGGGGTGGCAAACTGCGCCTCACCGTATCAGGCACCGCGCCAAGGCTCAATGCGCTGGAGATTGCGCCAGCGCCACAGACCCTCCGGCTATTCCTAGCCGGAGATTCCACGGTTACGGATCATGACGCATCCGGTTATCCGTATACTGGCTGGGGCCAGGCTTTGCCCGCCCTGTTCAAACATGATGTCTGCGTGGATAATCATGCCGTATCGGGACGAAGCTCCAAAAGCTTCGTGGACGAAGGACGGCTGGGTGTCATTTTGGGCGAAATAAAGGCAGGAGATTTCCTGTTCATCCAGTTCGGTCATAATGATCAGAAGCCTGATCCGGAGCGGGCTACAGAGCCTTTTACAACCTACAAGGAGCATCTTCGCCTCTATATCGACGGCGCAAGAAGCCATGGGGCAAGCCCGGTACTGGTCACGCCCGTACATCGTCGCTATTTTAACGAGGATGGTACGCTATCTGACACACATGGTGACTATGTAACAGCGGTTCGTGAGCTGGCGGAAGAAGCGAATGTACCGCTGATTGATTTGTCTGCCCGCACGCAGGAGTTATATGAGCAGCTGGGTCCCGAAGAGAGTAAAGAGCTTTTTATGTGGTTGCTGCCTGGTGAATACATGAACTTTTCCGGCGGCTTAGAGGATAACACGCATTTTCATGAGAATGGCGCGGTTCGTATTGCAGACATGGTGGTGGATGCTGTGAAGGAACTGGATTTGCAACCGCTGCGCATGTATTTACGTTGAAGGACGACCTTTTCATGTACGGGCGTCAAGGAGGTAACTCACGTGAAACTTACCAAAGGGGGAGACGTGGAAATGCCTGCATTGATTTTTGATGAAGAACAAGTTAAGCAGGTGATCGACCGGGTAGTAGAACGCACCTTTCAAATGCACTACAGCTGGGATTGGCCGGGCGGAGTAGCCTTTTACGGAGTATGCGAAGCGTATGAAGCGACAGGGAACGAAAAGTATCTGACCAAGCTAAAAGAATGGGTAGACGAAAATATCGAGGATGGGCTTCCGTCTCTCTCGGTGAACGGCGTTTCTGTCGGGCACTGTTTGTTGACGCTTTATCAGGCCACAGGTGAGCAAAGATATCTTGATATTTCCATCGAGATGGCAGAATTTTTGGCCAAAAAAGCGGAGCGGTTTGCCGACGGCATTTTCCAGCATACGGTGAATTCACTTCATGATGTATTTCCGCAGCAAGCATGGGTGGATACGATGTTTATGGCCGGTTATTATTTGCTGCGCATCGGTCATCTGTTAGGCAACAAGGAGTATTGGGAGGATGGAATTCGTCAATATCACGGGCATGAAGAATTTTTGCAGGACCCGGATACGAATCTGTATTATCACGGATGGGATCATGCGAATCAAAGCCGGATGTCAGGAATATATTGGGCGCGCGGCAATTCATGGGCAGCCCTCACGATGGCAAAAGCGCTGAAACTTGTGGAGGTGCAGCATCCATCTTATATGATCATCGACGGCTCGCTGCGTGACCAGCTCAATGCACTGGTGCGGCTGCAATCCCCAGAAGGGCTGTGGCATACGGTGCTGAACGATGATACCTCTTATCTGGAAACCTCGGGCTCGGCAGGAATTGCGACCGCCTTGCTTATGCAAGGAAGATTGTTTAACAAATACACCCAAAAGGCGATCGAAGGTATTCTTTCCCGCATTAAGGACGACGGCACAGTAACGGGTGTATCCGCGGGAACTGCTGTGATGAACGATATTGACGGCTATCGAAACGTTCCATACAAACGCATTCAGGGATGGGGTCAGGGATTGGCGCTTGCTTTTCTGGCTCAACTGTTGCGTACCAAGGAGAATCCGTATGGCTAGAAGAAGGGACATAGGGAAACGAAAGTATTCATAGGTCAAAGGAGGCCGATAGCATGGGAGATACTGAACTTTCTCAGGAGCTTTCTCATGAAAAAGTAGCTAATCAGCCGCGAGGCAGCCTATTCTGGGTCATCCCCGATGGGTATATTCCACCGGAAAGCCGGGGTGAGCTGCTCAGTCATGAGAGTATATGCGTGCTGAATTGTGGGAGCCGTGTGGCAAATCTGAGTATGGACATCTATTTTGAAGACCGCGAGCCATTGGAGGGATTGATCGAGGTGGTGGAAGGAAGACGAACCCGTCATATCCGAACAGCCTCGTTGGAGAAATCCGGCGAGCAGATTCCGGTAGGTATTCCTTACGCAATTACGGTCACTAGCGATGTGCCCATAATCGTACAATATAGCAGATTGGACACGACACAGCCGGAATTGGCGTTAATGAGTGTCATGGCGTACCCTATCTAATGCGACGAAGACTAAGAAATGAAAAAAGAAATCTCTCGGCTGGAATTGCGCAGCCTGGAGATTTCTTTTTTTGCAGGCAAATGAGTGTCTATTTTTAGCCCGTTTTTTGTGATTTTGCCGAAGTTGTTTTGATTGGCGTGAAGTTTTTTCGTCCTCCGAAATTGGTACCCAACACGCCGATAATGATCATCACAGCCCCAATAATGTGATAGTAGGCGAGCTGCTCCTTCAAAATGTAAGCACCGGCAATCATGGAAATGAGGGTGGATAAATTGCCGATCACACTCATTTTGGAGGCTTCGATCCACTTCAAGGCAAAGCTCGATAACAGCGAGGTGACGAGGGTAGACAGAATGCCTAGATAAATCAGTGCCATCCAATAACCAGGCTTCACCAGTGGAGCGGTATAGGCGCTCATGGAGCCGTCTATGGCATGATATCCCAGTGCCACCACGTTAAAAACGATACATCCCAAAATAGAGGTAACGTAGGTCAATTCCATTGGGTTGTACTTTTGTGTTAATGGTCGTGCCAGCACATTATAGCCAGATAGGCATATCGCAGAAAGCACGAGCAGAAGAATACCGCCATAGCTATTGGATGCTAGCGGTGCTCCGCTTTTCATCACAAATATAAAAACCACGCCAAAGACAGAGAGCAGTAAGGAAATCTTCTGGACTACCGTTGTACGCTCTTTAATAAAATAGGAAGCTAACAGCAGCGTAAAGATGGGAACGGTTGCTTGGATAATTCCACCTTCCGATGAAGAAGTGCTCATCAGCCCGAAGGCTTGCAGTGGAAAATACACTAATGGCGAGAGCAGCGCCAGTGGTAAAATGCGCAGAATGTCACGCATCTTGATGTTGATCTTGATCCAACCGAGCAACACGGGAATGGTCAAAGCGATAAAAGACAGCGCAAAGCGGTGGGCGATCACATCCAGCGGGCTCGCCTCTGTGACTGTCAATTTTACAAATAAAAATGAAAATCCAAGTATAGCTGCATAGCTGAGAGCTGCCAGATAGGCGGCTCCATTTCTGGAACGACTGTTCATAATAAACCTCCGTAATAATGACCTTAACCTGTGGTTCTCTCAATATACCCGGATGGCATAACTTGATACAATCCATAAAATCTGCAACTGTACGGGTACAGTTGTGAAATGAAAAAAAGCCGGAACGAAGTCCCAGAGGTCGGATACCCATCCCTAAGACTACTTCCAGCTCTTATCCTATTCATATTTTATCAACTTACTGTTTAGTTTACTTACCTTGTGACATCGCCCGGAACGAATCGTCCGCCGCTTCCAGCGTAGTATCCACGTCTTCATCCGTATGCGCTGTTGTGAGAAACCAGGCTTCGTACTTGGATGGTGCCAGATGAATACCGCGATCCAGCATGTGACGGAAGAAGGATGCAAACGCTTCGCTATCCGTATCCTGCGCCTGCGCGTAATTCGTGATCGGATGATCACAGAAATGCGTCGAGAACGCTCCACGAATTCGGTTGATCGTCAATGGCACGCCGTAGCGTTCGGCAGAGGACTGGATACCGTCCGTCAGCCTCACAGCCAGACGTTCCATCTCTTCATACACGCCTTCTCCTTGAAGGACTTCAAGGCAGGCGATGCCTGACGAGATGGACGCCGGGTTGCCCGCCATCGTACCCGCCTGATAAGCTGGGCCGAGTGGGGCAACCTGCTCCATGATGTGCTTGCTGCCGCCGTAGGCACCAATCGGCAGACCACCGCCCATGATTTTGCCCAGCGCGGTCAAATCTGGCTGAATCGCATCATGGTTGTCCAAACCTGCATACGTTTGGGTGGAACCGAAGTGGAATCGGAATGCGGTAATGACCTCGTCATAAATGACGAGTGAGCCGTTCGCACGCGCCATGGAGCACAACCCTTCCAAATAACCGGGTTGCGGCATGACCATGCCGAAATTACCGACAATGGGCTCGACCATGACTGCCGCCACATCGTCGCTCCAACGCTCCAAGGCTTGGCGTAACGCGTCGAGATCATTGAATGGTACGGTAATAACCTCGCTCGCAATGTTGGTCGTAATGCCTGCACTGTCAGGTATGCCTAGCGTGGAAGGGCCGGAGCCTGCGGCAACAAGTACCAGATCCGAGTGACCGTGGTAGCAGCCGGCAAATTTGATGATCTTGTTCCGTTTCGTATAGGCCCGTGCAACACGAATCGTTGTCATAACCGCTTCTGTGCCAGAATTCACAAACCGGACCTTGTCCATAGAAGGAATTGCTTCCTTCAGCATCTTGGCCAGTTTGATTTCCAATACCGTTGAGGTTCCGTATAATACGCCGTTCGCGGCCGCTTCGCTGATAGCCTTAGTAATATGGGGATGGGCATGTCCAGTAATAATAGGGCCATAAGCCGCCAAATAGTCGATATACCGATTATCATCCTCATCCCAGAAATGAGCACCTTTAGCGCGTTTCATGAATACTGGAGCGCCGCCGCCCACAGCTTTAAAGGAGCGTGAAGGGCTGTTAACGCCCCCGACAATATGCTCCAGGGCTTCTTTATATAGTGCTTCGGAGTTTTCCCGTTTCATCATCAAAAACTTCCTTTCCGTTCATTAAAATAGGGTATACACACGCCAAAGGGCAGCGTTCACGGCTGCCCCTGCATACATCATTATAGCTCTTTTTGTCCTGTCTTTGTTGTTGATTGTGTGGAAGCATCCTCATTACTGGTTTTACTGCCCCCTGTAAAAGAAGCTTTATCCTTCTTGGTAGACGATGCACTGTCTGGCTGTTTCGTTTCATTCTGATCCTTATTTTGTTCCTGTGTTTGTGCGGGTGGATTATTAAATATATCCTGCACATACGTTTTCAGTTCTTCCGGATCGCGGACAGTAAGAACTGCCGCGCCGCCCACATTCTCTTCTCCGAGCATCTTCATCGGTGGAACCTGTTCGCTGCCTGCAAAGTTGCTTTGGTACCCCACATTTGCCAGCTTCCACATATCGTTAACACTGAGATTCGTGTCAATGAACGGGTTAACCTGCTCTAAAATATTTGGCAAGTTAGCGATGGAAGTCGTGGTCTGCATTTTCTGGGCTATTGCCTCCAAAAATGCGCGTTGCCGTCCTGATCGGGAGAAGTCGGACATTGCATCGTGGCGGAACCGCACATATTGAAGTGCCGTGTTGCCATCTAGATGCTGCATGCCCTTTTTCAAATCAATATCGTACTGATGTTTATCCGCATTACTTGTATAATGCATATCCTTTTCCACTTCAAAATCAATCCCGCCTACGGCATCCACCAGTTTGATAAAGCCCTGGAAATCCGTGTACACATAATATTGCACCGGGATGCCTAACAGATCGCCAGCCGTCTTCATGGCTGTGTTGGGTCCGTGAGTAATGGCGGTGTTAATTCGATTTTTTCCATAGCCGGGAATATCCACGTACGTATCACGCAAAATAGAGAACAGGTGGATTTTTTTCTTAACGGGGTCCAGCGATACGACCATCATACTGTCTGATCGGGGAACTTCCCCTTTCTGGATACCGCGCCCATCGACACCCATCAGCAAAATGTTAACCATATCGGTACCTTCCCACTTGGGCGGTTCTGGCGTACGAACCTGATCGACCTGCTTTACATTTTTGAAGGGGGAGTTAGCGCCCTCTTTATGCAGATTATCCAGCTGATTATAAATGGATGTAAAATAGTACACGGCAAAGCCGACAATCGCGACGATTACCACGGCTAGAACCGACCATATCGTCCTTTTGGTTCTGCTTGTCATGGATGCTCTCCCTTTCGCTTTTCAGTTCATTACATTATAATTTCTTTTTGGAGCACAATCAATTTAACTATGGATTTTACAAATCCTGATTGAGAGGTATAACATGCTGGCAATTGATGTGCAGGATCTGCGCAAAACATTTAAGGTTCAAAAAAATCGCGAGGGCTTAAAAGGTGCCTTCCTTGATTTATTCGCCCGCGAATACAACGAGGTAGCCGCGGTCAAAGATATATCCTTCCGTATTCCGCAAGGAGAAATATGCGGTTATATCGGTGAGAACGGCGCCGGAAAGTCCACCACGATTAAGATGCTGACAGGCATTCTCGTGCCGACATCGGGACATCTCAAGGTGGGCGGTTATGTCCCCTATGAGGAACGCGAGAAATTTGTAGGCAACATTGGTGTTGTTTTCGGTCAGCGCAGCCAGCTTTGGTGGGACATCGGTGTGATCGAGTCTTTTCAACTACTGCGGAAAGTATATCAGGTTCCGGCCACGGACTTCAAACGTAGGCTGGATGAGCTGGTAGAGAGACTGCAATTGCAGGATCTGCTAAGCCGCCCGGTACGCAAGCTTAGTCTCGGGCAACGGATGCGCTGTGAGTTAGTAGCAGCCTTGCTGCACAATCCGTCCATTGTTTTTCTGGACGAGCCGACCATTGGGCTCGATATTATGGTAAAGTCCGAAATCCGCGAGTTTCTAAAGGACATGAATCGGGATTATGGTACGACTATTTTGCTGACAACCCATGATTTGCAGGATATTGAAGCGCTGTGCTCGCGCGTCATTATGCTGGATGATGGAAATATCATTTATGATGGTGGTCTGGAGGATCTGAAGGCGCGTTGGGGGACAGGTCGAGAAGTGCGGTTCCAGTTCGGCACATCGACCCAGTTGGAACAATTACAGGCATGGACTGCTGATATGCCACTGGCTTGGACGATGGATAATGATTTGGCTGCCAAAGTATGGATTCCTCTTCATATTAATGTATCGGATGTTCTCGCTTGCGTAGTCGGTCGCACGGATATTACGGATATCAAAATCATTGAAACCAACACGGATGATATCGTCCGCAGTATCTATCAGTCTGGTTCGGCGGAACGCCAGGGCAATCCGATAGTGGAGGCCAAAGTTCATGCTTAGCGTATACACCGATTTTATTCGTATCCGATTTCTCACGATGCTTGCGTATCGTGTGAACTATTATTCAGGAATCCTTATTTATTGCATGAATATTGGCGTATATTATTTCACATACAAAGCGATATATGGCGATGCGGGTAGCATTGGAGGTTTTACCGCTGCTCAGATGACGACGTATGTAGCAGTATCGTGGATGGCGAGAGCCTTTTATTTTAACAATCTGGATCGTGAAATCTCGACGGATATACGTGATGGAAGCATTGCAATTCAGATGATCCGACCTTATAACTATGTACTTGTTAAATTTATGCAAGGACTCGGCGAGGGAATGTTCCGTTTTCTGCTGTTTATGATTCCAGGCATGGCGATTGCGATGCTGCTATTTCCGGTAAAGCTTCCCACGGATCCGGTAGCCTGGGTTGGTTTTCTGGTCATGCTGTTTTTTAGCTTTATGATCAACACTCAGATCAATATTATTACGGGGTTAACGGCCTTTTTTATCGAAAATAATGAGGGCATGATGCGTATGAAGCGCGTAGTTGTAGATCTGTTTTCTGGGTTGATTTTGCCAATCAGTTTGTTTCCAGGCTGGCTGGCGACGATCGCCCAATGGATGCCGTTTCAGGCGATTACCTATTTGCCGGGCTCTGTATTTACGGGACGTGTAAAAGGCGTTGGCATCTGGAATGTACTGGGTATCCAAATCATTTGGCTGGTCGTTCTGCTCGTGCCGATGATCATCATTTGGCGACTGGCGCGCAGACGTCTGTTCGTGCAGGGAGGGTAAGCCGATGATGTACTATTTGGGTCTCATTAGCGAATATTTAAAAAATTACATGAAGTCACGGCTCACCTATCGAGCCGACTTTTGGGTAGAAGTGATTTCAGACCTGCTGTTTCAGGCCACAAATCTTATTTTTATCCTGGTTATTTTTATGCATACAGACAGTTTGGGCGGCTGGAGTGAAAATGAAGTAGTGTTCGTTTATGGATTTTTCATGGTTCCATACGGACTATTCAGTTGTTTTGTCAACCTTTGGAACTTTAGCGAGCGTTACATTGTGAAAGGTGAACTCGACCGGGTAATGACCCGTCCCGCGTATAATCTGTTCCAGATTTTCCTTGAAAATGTGGATCCGCCTGCGCTGGTGGGCTCAGTGATCGGTCTGATTATTATGGGAATCAGCGGGGCACAGATGGATTTGGCTATGGAGTGGTGGTTCGTACCAGCGCTGATCGTTTTGAGCCTAAGTGCCGTGGCAATCTATACGGGCATTTACACCATATTGACTTCTCTTTCATTCTTTTCGGATGCGCCTACAGGAATTATCCCGCTCATGTACAATATTCAGGGCTACGGACGTTATCCAGTAACGATCTATAACCGAGCCATTCAGGTTGTGCTGACTTGGATACTACCTTTTGCTTTTGTTGGTGTATATCCAGCCTCCCTATTCCTTCACCGAGAGGACATGCGCCATATGGCGCTCTTAACTCCTGTGATGGGGATTGTCTTTCTGACCTTGGGCTTACTGGCATGGAACTGGGGGATTCGCCGTTACAGGGGCGCAGGCTCATAGGGCGGATCACATAAGAACCCCCACAAGATAGGAGATGATGAGATGTCCACGACATCTACCGTTATTGGGCAAGAGGCACCGGATTTTGAATTGCCTGGGAGTGAGGGAAAGCGTGTCAAGCTGTCTGATTATCGAGGCAGTAGGGTATTGTTGTATTTCTATCCCAAGGATTTGACCTCTAGTTGCTCGACCCAGGCTTGTGATTTTCGGGATAAACATGCGGAGTTTGAAGACCTGAACACGGTGATTCTGGGGATAAGCCCTGATCCACTCAAACAGCATGACAAGTTTATTGCAAAGTACGGACTCCCTTTTCAGTTGTTATCTGATGAAGAGCATCAGGTGGCTGAGACGTATAGTGTATGGCAGCAAAAACAGATGTACGGCAAGCAGTATATGGGCATAGTTCGGTCTACGTTCCTTATTGATGAAAATGGTATCCTAATTCATGAATGGCGTGGTTTAAGAGTGAAAGGACATATTGATGCTGCAATGGCATACATTCAGGATATGGCGTAAGTGAAGAACCAAAGAAAACCTTTTGAAACCGGATCGTGCTTTCAGGCGCATTGGTTTCAAAAGGTTTTTGTTAATTTCCAGATGTGTTTTGCCGATGCTTCCACTTTTGCTTGCAGAGATAAACACCCCATAATAGAAGCGGAATGATCAAGCCGTTACCACAGAAAATGAATACATATACAGATAACAGCATCTCACTAACGCGACTAAAAGCCTCTATTCCCGATAGTACAGTAAACACCAGTAATATCCATTTCCTCCAAACTACCTGAGTTACCAGCAATCAATACTTGATCCTTTAAATAGTCGAATGGTTCCGCGCCCTCTGGTACATGATGTTCGTTTTCCCGCATTAATGAACGCAGAACGGAATCATGGAGTAATTGAGTGTTAATCAGACCATTGATATAAAACAAAGCCGCTGGCCATTTTTGCATCCATAATAGCTCTTTAATGATTAAATCTCCGCTGTTTCCAAAGGAGCTTTCAATATGGTTTACATTATCCCTCAAGTTAGAGGACACATGAGTAACTGGACAACTTTTATTCTGATTTGGCATACGTAAAATCCTCCGATATTGGAGTTTCTTGGCTTAGTATGCTCTGAATATATGGATTTATGCCTTGACGGTTGTATAGTAAACTTATAAATTAGACAAATAACTAATTAGATTTATATATAATAAAAGAATTCTATCGATATGGAGCTGTTTAAAATGTTAGACAGGCAATACAGGAAGTTATTTGCCGCAGGCATCATTAACGGAATTGGAGACCGTTTCTGTCAGATCGCTTTGTTGGCTTTGATTTATCGGCTTACTAGTTCAGGATTCAGCGTAGGTATCATGCTGGGATTGCGAGTGATTCCTTTTTTAGTCCTGTCACCTGCGGCGGGTGTGCTTATTACCCGCATATCCCGGCGTACACTTATGATGACCACGGATCTATTCAGAGGCTTGGTAGCCCTTGGTTTTTTAAGTGTTCATAGTCCTGAGGATATATGGATCATTTATGGGGTTAGTACCCTTCTAGCTTGCGGAGAAGCGGTGTATGCTCCTGCTCGTAAATCATCCATCCCGCTGCTTGTTCGTCCGTCGGAGTTATTGAAAGTGAACAGTCTTGAGCAAGTGATGAGTGGGCTGGTGCTGGTCGTTGGTGCTGCTGCCGGAGGCATCATATCTGCTCTCTTTGGACCACAAGCCGCATTTATACTGAACGCAGCAAGTTTTTTTACCGCAGGTCTGATCGTTCGCAATATTGCATTCCCACCTGTCATGAAGGAGAAAATAAACAGGGAGGATTCCTGTGTTAAACCACATAAAAGCCCTTCGTTGTTAGATCATCCAAACCGGAGCAGATCGCGAATGTTGGACTGTATTCGTGCATCCGTTCCTCTCCAAGTCGTTGTTGCATTTGAGTTGCTGGTTCCCATGCTCAATGGCATTGATAATGTTCTGATCAGTGTATATGCAGTGCAGGAATTCAGGCTGGGCGATGCCGGGATCGGATTGTTTTACGCCGCTTTGGGCGCGGGTCTGGTTGCCAGCTATGCAATAGGGCGTTTATTCAGTCGTTCTTTGTTGAAGGGAGGACTGGTGTGCCTTTTGGTTGGAAGGGATTTTACTTATGGGATTAAGCGGTATTTATCACGTATGGGCGGCGGTTGCCATTTACTTCTTAATTTCGTTGGCTGGCGGGGTGGGGGCGATTTGTCTGGATACATTATTAATGCAGGAGACCCCATTGTAGAGACCCCATTGTATTTACAGGGTCCATTGTTGGGCATGCTGACGGCGTGGAGCCAAGGTATCATCGGACTGTCTATGTTTGGAGCAGGGGTGGCGATTGAAATGATGGAGCCGCGTATGTTGGGCTTGGGTGGAGGCGCGGGGTTTGTTGTGATATCTATCGTGATTTCAATGTATTATGCAAGGACCCGTAGTCGTAAGGCAGCAGGAGTTTGACTACTCCGTGTCATCCTTGTTGCTGGTTTTCACTGATTTTTCGGATTTGCGTAGCCAACTAATCAGAAAGTTTCTCCACCGGTAAATAATATACAGCAGGATCATAAACCCAACGACTCCCGCAATTCGCAGTGCATACAGCTCTACCAAATGGAAAATGACATCCCATTGGGGACCAAACAGCTTGCCGATGCTTAGAAAGAGGATGACCCAGAATAAAGCACCGCTGTAAGCATACAAGACAAATTTACGGAAAGAAAGAGCAATAATTCCGGCAAAATAACCGGTAAAATGCCTGACACCGGGAATGAAATATCCAAGGAAAATAAGCCAGTATCCATATCGTTGAAACCATTTTTGTGTTTTCTGAAGCTTGTCCGGCGATAACAAAACCCATTTACCGTATTTCTGAATAAAGGGGAGTCCAGCCCACTTTCCGATAAAGTAGGTAATAGTCATACCGATGGTTGTGCCCAAGAAAGCTAGCAGCACCAGTTTACCGAAATCCAGGGTACCGGCATAGGAAAGATATCCCGCATAAGCCATTGTGGTTTCCCCGGGAAAAGGTAAAGCAATAAACTCAAGCAGCAAGCCGAAAAAAAGGACGCCGTAGCCGTATTCTTCGAACAATTGCGCGATCCACTTCAGCACATCCATCGTTTACACTCCTACGAACAGATTGAGTATTTTAGAATCAATTCATTTTAACAATCTTTTCATGCCCACTCAACTCCGGTTGATTTCTTGACGTCTTGTTTTATCGTTGCGTATAATGAAACGAACAATTGAGGGAGGCACGGTAATGAATAAGCCTAATGAAATCGTTGTAGTTCTCGATTTTGGAGGACAATACAACCAGTTAATCGCAAGAAGAATTCGGGATCTCGGTGTATATAGCGAGCTCCTTCCATACAATACGCCTGCGGAGAAGCTGAGAGAGCTGGCGCCAAAAGGGATTGTTTTCTCAGGCGGACCTTCCAGCGTATATACAGACAATGCTCCTCAGGTGGATCGGGCAATTTATGATCTTGGCATTCCTATCTTTGGTATTTGCTATGGCATGCAACTGATGGCTCACCAACTGGATGGTAAGGTAGAACGTGCGGGCAAGCGTGAGTATGGCAAAGCAGACGTGCAATTCAATCAGGATGCTCGCTTGGCTAAAGGACTGGATTCTCGTCAAACCGTATGGATGAGCCATGGGGATCACGTTACAGATCTGCCAACCGGATTTACACTAGATGCAGGAACAGAGAGTGCGCCGATTGCCGCGATGAGTAACCTGGAGCGGAATCTGTATGCGGTGCAATTCCATCCAGAGGTACGTCATTCCGTTCAAGGTAACGAGATGATCAGCAACTTCCTTTATGAAGTGTGTGGTTGTGAAGGCAACTGGACCATGGAATCGTTCATTGAAGATCAAATTCGTGAGATTCGTCAACAGGTTGGCGACAAGAAAGTATTGTGTGCCTTAAGCGGTGGCGTGGATTCTTCTGTTGTAGCGATGCTTATTCACAAAGCGATCGGTGACCAACTGACGTGTATGTTCATTGACCATGGATTGCTGCGCAAAGGTGAAGCCGAAAGTGTAATGGAGACGTTCGTTGGTAAATTTGATATGAAAGTTGTCAAAATTGACGCACGTGAGCGCTTCTTGTCCAAGCTGGCAGGAGTTGATGATCCGGAACAAAAACGTAAAATCATCGGTAACGAGTTTATCTATGTGTTCGAGGAAGAATCTTCTCAATTCGACGATTTTACTTTCCTGGCACAAGGTACACTGTATACGGATATTGTAGAGAGCGGAACAGCAACGGCACAGACCATTAAATCCCATCATAATGTGGGTGGTTTGCCGGAGAACATGAAGTTCAAGCTGATCGAGCCGTTGAATGCCCTGTTCAAGGACGAAGTGCGTAAAGTCGGCGAAGAATGCGGACTGCCACCTGAGATTGTATGGCGTCAGCCGTTCCCAGGTCCGGGTCTTGCCATTCGTGTGCTGGGTGAAGTGACAGAGGACAAGCTAACCATTGTTCGTGAGTCGGATTACATTTTGCGCGAGGAGATTGCTAAAGCCGGTCTGGACCGGGAAATCTGGCAATACTTCACCGCTTTGCCGAATATGAAGAGTGTTGGCGTTATGGGCGATGCTCGTACGTATTCTTACACTGTAGGTATTCGTGCAGTAACCTCCATCGACGGTATGACCGCCGACTGGGCACGTATCCCTTGGGATGTGCTGGAGAAAATTTCGGTACGTATCGTAAACGAAGTGGATAACGTGAATCGCATCGTGTATGATATCACCTCCAAACCACCAGCAACGATTGAGTGGGAATAAACGCGGAGACTCCCGCGCCGTAACCATCAATCCTTTAAGATTTACCAATACAACATCAGGACTCCTCCGTATCGGCGAAATATCGCTATGCGGTTGGAGTCTTTTTTACGGGTGCCAGGTCGAACCTTTGCTCGGGAAAGTTTACTGTACGGCAACCTCAATCGACGGGGGTTAGCTAAAGGCGAACAGCATTGCCTCATGCGGCGGAGATATGAAGTCATTTATTGTTGCAAAACGGAATATGAAGCTGAAAAAAGGAGATATTATTCAATGGTAATGTCTCCTTTTTTTATATGGTTTTATTAGATTCAAGCTATAAATAGCTTAAATCAAGTATGAAATTAAACTTTCACTTCTTTTTCATGTCATGCTCTAATGGTGTCATGTTTTGATACTAATATATTTTATAATGTACCTAGATTAAAGTGTTGCATATCTCGTTTTATTAAACGCTGTTCTAAGGAGAATAAAGAGATGAAAAAATTATTTCTGTCGTCCTCATTTAAGGATGTTGCACCATGCTTAGTCCATTTCGCTGGTGAAAACTTAGAAGGAAAAAAAGTCACCTTCATCCCAACCGCAAGTATTCCAGAGAAAGTTAAGTTTTATGTGGATTCAGGGAAAAAAGCATTAGAGAACTTAGGATTAGTCGTGGATGAAATCGAAATCGGCACAGCAACATTGAACGAAATAGAGAGTAAAATTAGAGAAAATGACTATATTTATATTACCGGAGGCAACACATTTTATTTACTTCAAGAGTTGAGAAGAACCGGGGCTGACAAAATCATTGCTGATGAAGTTAATGCAGGGAAGTTATATATAGGCGAATCGGCAGGTTCGATGATTTTATCACCGAATATCGAATATGCCCGACTTATGGACAATGTGGAGGAGGCGCCTGCTTTGGATTCCTTTATTGCGCTCGGGATAATTGAATTCTATCCAGTCCCCCACCATACGAACATCCCGTTTAAAAAAGCGGTGGAGAGCATCATTGAGGAATATGGCAGCCAATTAAATTTATATCCAATCAGCAACGCGGAAGTTATTTTGGTTGAAAATGACAGTATAAAGGTCGAGAATGCATGATTTTAAAAGATCAAGAACCTTTAGCTCCACATCTATCGTGGTGTTAAAGGTTCTTTTTTATAATACTACCTTACCATACGATCCTTTTCCCAGTTGCAGCCGATTCCTCAATGCGGTCCAGTAGCTGATGCAGCTTTAAGGCATGGTTGAAATCGGGAGCGAGACGGGTGTGTGTCAAAATATCCTCGGCAAAAACATAATGAGCCTTGGCTACATTTAGGGTTACCCCTTCTCTTGGGAAATCCAGGCTTATATTAGGCTCTCTAGTTATACTTATTTGTTCAAAAGCACCATTAGGACCATGACTCTGCGTACTGCTTGGATCGTACACAAGTTTTTCGAGCGTTAGATTCCCGAATTGAACATGCCCAAGCGAAGGATTCTGTGACAAACGCAAAATGCCCTTTTTTCCTTGAATCTCTATCTCAAACTTAGAACTCACTCCACCTTGAATGTGAACGGATACCGGTGCTCCTTTTTCCAATATTCCGTGAATCAGAATCTGATCGGCTGTATCCTTGGAAATGACTTCACCCGTTTCCTGAATAGTGGCTTCGTGATAACGAGATGATGTGATGGCCGATAGCTCGCGGAATTCGCCAACGATGTATTGCAGCGCATCCAAGGAATGCCCGCCATTAATCGTGAGCAGATTAGCCCCATTGGCTCTATTCAGCAGATAAGCAGTGTCCTGATTTACTTGTCCTCCTTTGCCGGGAGTAGCTACTTGCATATGACAGGATATAATTTCACCAATCTCTCCGCCCTCCACGAGCTTTTTCATCGTTTGCACTTCAAGATCCTGCCGTGCCTGCAAGCCGACGGTATGATGAATGCCTGCCAGTTCCGCCGCTTTGGCCATTTCAGCAGCTTCCGCAGTGTTTGCCCCCAAGGGCCATTCACAAAAAATATGCTTTCTCTCTTGAATTGCCGCCATCACCGCCTCGTAATGATGGGGAACTTTTACGCTCACCACGACCATGTCCACATCCTCGGAAGCTGCGAGCTTTTTGGAATCATCAAAAGCTAGTGCCGCACCTACTTCTTCTGCGCTTTGTCGCGCACTCTCCATACGAGAGGTACCGACGGCAGTGATATCCAGGTTCGAGTGCTTGAGCAAAGCCGGAATATGCGTTTGACTGGCCCATTTATTATTCATCGAACCTCCTACGATACCTACACGAATCTTCTTTTTGATCATGTTGCCATACCTCCTGATTTTTAAAATGAGGGTGGAAAATAGCATCCAAGGCCAATATAATACACTTAACTCATAAATAATAATGCTTGTTTATGATACAGGTATCATTTTATTTGATGGGAGGTGAAGGGATGGATATTGAAAATATGCAGGCATTTGTTTCGGTGGCAGAGCTGAGAAGCCTGACAGAAGCAGCACAAAAGTTGAATCACCTGCAATCGAATATGACGGCCAAAATAAAGAAGCTGGAGGCCCATTACGGCACAGCGTTATTTTACCGAAAGCCCCGTGGTATGGAGCTGACACCCGCAGGAGAAACCTTGTATGCTCAGTTCAAGCAAATGTTGTTGCTATGGCAAGACACGGAGATGAAAATGAGACCGCAGGAGGAAAAGCTGCGCATCGGTACCATGCAGTCCATCGTGGCGGGCGAAACAACGAGGGCGCTCACGAAGGTATATGAGCTGTATCCGCAGGCTTCGGTTACATTAAAAACCGGAACCACGACGGAAATGGAGCGATTGATCCTTGACGGCGAACTCGATATTGCTTTTGTTACAGGGTATCCCGCCAACCCGTATATTCATTATCAAAAAATATGCCGTGAAGAACTGGTGCTGGTGGGGAAAGGCATACATGAAGGCTCGGATCTCAAACAGGTACTCCAAGGAGCGTCTATTATCATATTGTCGGATGGCTGCCTGTATCTCACGTATTTAGAGAAGATGTATCAGGACATGCAATTGACCCATGGCGAGGTGGTGGAGGTCGGTGTGTTTGATACGATGGTGCAATTTTCCTTGATGGGAATGGGAATCACCCTCATGTCCAAAAAGCTGGCGCGGCAATTTAAAGTAACATCCTATTTGCCCGCTCCCCCAACCTTCGGCTACATGGATACATATTTAATAACCCGGTCAAATCACGAAATGACAGCGATTGAACATAAATTTATCGAAATCAACAATACGATCTAATAGATAGGAGAGATATCGAATGACAATCAATCAAGGCAAATACCAAGGCAGCCATGCTGTATTTCTGGGCGATAGCATTACGTTTGGATATGAATTGCGTGATGGAGAAAAGCCTTACCCCCACCTTGTGAGCGACGCACTGGGATTCCTAACCTTTGAGAATCACGGCATATCCGGCAGCAGTGTAGCCAGCGGCGGTTTTGAACCGATGTGTGAGCGTTATGAGAAAATGAACCCTCATGCAGACGTGATCTTTTTTATGGGGGGAAGAAACGATTTTTCGATGGGAGAAATACCGTTCGGTAGCTTGGATACGCCATCGACAGAAACGCGTACGTTTTATGGTGCGCTCAAGCATATTGCCGAAGGACTAATTAACCGTTACCCGGACAAGCTGATCGTCTTTTTGACTCCGCCTCACGGATCAAGTGATACGGTTCCTGAGCATCTGCCTAATGCCATTACTGGTCAAGTCTATAGCGCGTATGCACAGGCCGTGAGAGAAGTGGCCTCACTTTATTCTTTCCCGTGCTGCGATCTGTGGAATATCGCCGGAATTCAACCACTATTGCCTGTACATAAACAGATGTACTTTACAGGGGAAAATGGTGTTCCTGACGGCCTGCACCCGAATCAGGCAGGCCACGAGCGGATGGCGGCCCGTATTATCGGATTTATGAATACACTGTAATTTGGACCATTTCATCGTTTTATCCAATGACCCTACTAACTACAAATTCTAGATTGCTCAGGCTTATTCGTTTAGCTTGAGCATTTTTTTGTGATTGTAGGATTTGTATATATAGACTTGTCTCAGGGCTTGTTTATTTTTAGAGGGGGTGTATAATACTTGATATATCAATTGATAGGTCAAGTATTAGGAGGAGGGTTTGTCATCGAACATTGCTCTGAAAAAAGCCAGTTGTTTTATCGCATGCATCTTTTGTGTAAAGAAATGAATAACGCCTTTGAAGCACAGTTAAAAACCAGCTTTACCAAGGTTGAAATTTTGTATCATATTGATCATCGTCAGGAACTAAGTCAGCTGGAACTCCAACACCTGCTCGTTCTGGATGGTGCAGCAGTAACCCGACATCTGAGAAGGCTGGAAGAGGAAGGTCTGATTTTACGTAGTAAAAAAGAGCAGGATAAGCGTGTGACCTATATATGTTTGACCGAATTAGGGGTTCAAGAGCTGCAAGTTTTGTCAGAGCAAAGACAAGCCTTTCAGGAAAAGCTGCTCTGTAAGTTTACAGATGAGGAAATTGTGGCTTTGACAGATGTGCTACAGCGTATGTCTAGCAATGTAAAGAATATGTAAATGTGCGAGGAGGAAATGAATATGAAAGCCATCGTTATAGATCAGTATGGAAGCAAGGATGAATTGAAAGAAAGAGAAGTGGCTACTCCTACACCACAGGCTCATCAGGTTGTAGTCAAAGTGGCGGCTACCTCCATCAATCCAATTGACTGGAAGCTGCGTGAAGGTTACTTAAAACAAATGATGGATTGGGAGTTCCCGATTATTTTAGGCTGGGATGTAGCCGGCACTATTTCGGAAGTAGGCAGCGAGGTCACCGATTGGAAAGTGGGAGATGAAGTGTTTGCACGCCCGGACACCACACGGTTCGGTACTTATGCCGAGTATACCTTGGTGGATGATCACTTGCTGGCACGTAAACCTGCCTCAACTTCTTGGGAAGAAGCCGCTTCTGTACCTTTGGCGGGGTTGACTGCTTGGCAGGCGCTCTTTACACATGGTCAACTGACCAAAGGGGAGAAAGTATTAATCCACGCAGGTGCAGGTGGCGTAGGCATGTTTGCTATCCAGTTTGCCAAACAGGCCGGAGCCTATGTCATTACTACAGCCAGTGAGCGTAATCATGAATTGCTTGCTTCATTGGGAGCCGACCAAATCATTGACTATCGTACAACTCGTTTTGAGGAAGTTTTATCTGATGTGGACGTGGTGTTCGATACGATGGGTGGGGATGTTCAGAAGAATAGCTTTAAGGTAATGAAAAGGGATACCGGACGGATCATATCCATTGTCAGCAATTTTGACGAAGAGCTGGTGAAGGAGTACAACGTAACGGCCCAAAATATATGGCTGGAGCCCAACGGACAGCAACTACAGGAAATTGCCGATCTGTTGGAGCAAAAGAAAGTAAGATCGGTAGTAGGAGCTACGTTTCCTTTTTCACAAAAAGGTTTGTATGACGCACACGCTTTAAGCGAAACTCACCACGCTGTCGGTAAAATTGCAATAACCTTCTCATAAGGACGCATACACATATACAGCACGAAAGGAATTGCACACGATGAAGATTTTAGAAGAATATTTTCACTACTATGATTTAGCAAAAGATGACGAGAAGAGTAGAGAACGATTAATTAGCCTTTTTTCTGAGAAGATTGAGTTTGTATTGAATGGTGATCGAAAACAAGGTATGGACAGTTGGAAAAGCTTCTTGAATATGTTCTTTGAGGGATCGCTCGAAATCAAGCATATGTATGAAGGTTGGAAACCTGTACCCAGAGAACCTGATACCTATCAAACCAAATGGGCAGTGTGTGGTAAAAAAGCAACAGGCGAAGTTTATACACTTACTGGAGTGGACAAGGCCCGGCTGGATGCGGAAGGTAAGATCGTTTATCTGGAAAATATACCAGACACAGCGAATGCCTTTGATAAGTACAAAAATCTCTGATTCCTCTAAATCATAACCCGTCAGCTGAATAATAGCTTGCGGGTTTTCTGTTTTCCGAACAATACATATGTGTTCAATTTGTAACATTCGCTTTTTCTGTTGACAAGCAGTAGGTGAGAGCCTAAAATAACGAATGTAATAATATAGCGCATATGAATGCGAATATTACTTCAAACGAACGATAACAATACGAGTATGCTTTGCGTAGGAGGAATTACGACTCATGGAGCGTTTCTTTAAATTAAAGGAACATGGCACGAACGTCCGCACAGAGATTATTGCGGGGATTACTACTTTTATGACCATGGCTTATATTCTGGTGGTCAACAATACTTTTTTAGGTCCGACTGGAGCAGGTATGCCCAGTGAAGCTGTCTTTTTTGCTACGGCGGTAGGTGCAGGTTTGGTTACCATACTGATGGGTTTATTCGTTAATGTGCCGATCGGCATGGCGCCGGGTATGGGCTTGAATGCTTATTTTATGACTGTAGTCCTGAGTTCGAATGGCATGATTACTTGGCAAGCGGCACTTGGCGCTGTATTTATATCCGGTATCGTCTTTCTGATTTTAACCGTGACACGAGTAAGACAGATGCTGCTTGTTGCGGTTCCGGAAAATTTAAAGACAGCCATTACAGTGGGTATCGGCTTGTTTATTACGATTGTCGGCTTCAAGCTTTGTAATCTGGTTATGGTGAGCATCGTTCCAGGGACAGATGTTGGTCAGCCGGTTCCGGGTCATGCTTTTAATTTGATTCTGGGAAGTCTGGTACATCAAAAGGATGCACTGCTGGCGCTAATCGGATTGCTTATTATCGCAGCACTGATGGTCGTTCGGGTCAAAGGTGCATTGCTGATAGGGATCGTAGCTACTACATTAATCGGTATTCCGATGGGAGTAACAAATCTGAGTAGCTTGACAACAGGCAACTGGATTCCTGATTTCAGTAATTTGGCTGTAGGTCAGTTAGACTTGAAAGCAGCTTTGCATATTGGTCTGTTTGATATCATTTTCATTTTCACATTTGTAGAGTTGTTTGATACGTTCGGTACCTTGGTAGGTACAGCTACACGCGCGGGTATAATGAAAGATAAGAAAAAAGGCGAGAAAATTATCGGTAAAGCGATGCTGGTGGATGCTGTTGGCGTAAGTACCGGCGCAGTATTGGGTACAAGTACGATTACAGCATTCGTAGAAAGCTCCGCAGGGGTAGAAGAAGGCGGACGTACCGGACTGACTGCTGTAACGACAGGTGTTCTGTTCTTGTTGGCCCTGTTTATTGCACCATTGGCTCTGGTTGTGCCTTCTGCCGCTACTGCTCCAGCTCTGATTATCGTTGGGGTCCTAATGATGAGTCAGGTTCGCAACATCGACTGGGATAACTTCCTGTTGGCATTTCCTGCATTTTTGACCATCGTGCTAATGCCTTTCACAGGTGGAATCGCGAATGGTATCTCTGCTGGTATTCTGTCTTACGTTGTGCTGGCTGTGTTCAGTAATCTGTTTACCAGCAATAAAGTTAAAATTCACTGGCTCATGTGGGTGCTTGCTATTATTGTAGTGATCCGCTTTGCCTTTATGGGCTCCGAATAATCAGTAGATATAGAGCACAGAACCTCTTTCCTGTTGCTTAAGGGAAGAGGTTCTTTTTTTGTAGTTAGACGCAGATAGATACAAAGAAGCTATTATATAGAAGGAAAACGAATAATAAATAAAGCATTGTGAAATCTTATCTAATAAATGCTTGCAATAGGGATATGCATATGGTATATTCTAATTCCGGCCAAGAAATACAATGTTGCGAGCGAGTGTTACAAAAAAAGATTTCAAAAAAATGCTTGCAAAGTTGGTTCGGACATGATATGATATAAGAGTTGATGAAGTGACAAGCTAAATCAACGAAAAAGAATGTTTGATCTTTGAAAACTGAACAACGAGTGAGTAAAATGATTTTGTTCGCAAAATCAAACAAGAGATATTTTTATCTCGTCAGTTTCAAAATGAGCTTATCGCTCTTTCTATAAACCAACTTCGGTTGGTCTTTAATGGAGAGTTTGATCCTGGCTCAGGACGAACGCTGGCGGCGTGCCTAATACATGCAAGTCGAGCGGGGTTGATTAGAAGCTTGCTTCTAATCAACCTAGCGGCGGACGGGTGAGTAACACGTAGGCAACCTGCCCACAAGACAGGGATAACTACCGGAAACGGTAGCTAATACCCGATACATCCTTTTCCTGCATGGGAGAAGGAGGAAAGACGGAGCAATCTGTCACTTGTGGATGGGCCTGCGGCGCATTAGCTAGTTGGTGGGGTAAAGGCCTACCAAGGCGACGATGCGTAGCCGACCTGAGAGGGTGATCGGCCACACTGGGACTGAGACACGGCCCAGACTCCTACGGGAGGCAGCAGTAGGGAATCTTCCGCAATGGGCGAAAGCCTGACGGAGCAACGCCGCGTGAGTGATGAAGGTTTTCGGATCGTAAAGCTCTGTTGCCAGGGAAGAACGTCTTGTAGAGTAACTGCTACAAGAGTGACGGTACCTGAGAAGAAAGCCCCGGCTAACTACGTGCCAGCAGCCGCGGTAATACGTAGGGGGCAAGCGTTGTCCGGAATTATTGGGCGTAAAGCGCGCGCAGGCGGCTCTTTAAGTCTGGTGTTTAATCCCGAGGCTCAACTTCGGGTCGCACTGGAAACTGGGGAGCTTGAGTGCAGAAGAGGAGAGTGGAATTCCACGTGTAGCGGTGAAATGCGTAGATATGTGGAGGAACACCAGTGGCGAAGGCGACTCTCTGGGCTGTAACTGACGCTGAGGCGCGAAAGCGTGGGGAGCAAACAGGATTAGATACCCTGGTAGTCCACGCCGTAAACGATGAATGCTAGGTGTTAGGGGTTTCGATACCCTTGGTGCCGAAGTTAACACATTAAGCATTCCGCCTGGGGAGTACGGTCGCAAGACTGAAACTCAAAGGAATTGACGGGGACCCGCACAAGCAGTGGAGTATGTGGTTTAATTCGAAGCAACGCGAAGAACCTTACCAGGTCTTGACATCCCTCTGACCGGTCTAGAGATAGGCCTTTCCTTCGGGACAGAGGAGACAGGTGGTGCATGGTTGTCGTCAGCTCGTGTCGTGAGATGTTGGGTTAAGTCCCGCAACGAGCGCAACCCTTATGCTTAGTTGCCAGCAGGTCAAGCTGGGCACTCTAAGCAGACTGCCGGTGACAAACCGGAGGAAGGTGGGGATGACGTCAAATCATCATGCCCCTTATGACCTGGGCTACACACGTACTACAATGGCCGGTACAACGGGAAGCGAAATCGCGAGGTGGAGCCAATCCTAGAAAAGCCGGTCTCAGTTCGGATTGTAGGCTGCAACTCGCCTACATGAAGTCGGAATTGCTAGTAATCGCGGATCAGCATGCCGCGGTGAATACGTTCCCGGGTCTTGTACACACCGCCCGTCACACCACGAGAGTTTACAACACCCGAAGTCGGTGGGGTAACCCGCAAGGGAGCCAGCCGCCGAAGGTGGGGTAGATGATTGGGGTGAAGTCGTAACAAGGTAGCCGTATCGGAAGGTGCGGCTGGATCACCTCCTTTCTATGGAGAATCGTTTCCTGCAATGGAAACATTCAAATATGAAGCGTAAGCTTCAAAACTCAGGTTTAGGCCTGTTACTCACTCGTTGCTCAGTTTTGAGAGCTCAAACTCTCAAAAAAGCTGGTTATTTACAGCTTTGCACCTTGAAAACTGGATACCGAAACGAAATTGCGTTTTAGAATATTCCTTTAAGCTGATCTTGTGTAAACAAGTGAAATAAAGGTAGCAGGTAAGGAAAGATCTTTTGCCTTTGGCAAAAATCATTCTTTATCGAACATCGACATTTTCTTTCTTTGAAAGAAAAGTCTAGGTTAAGCTACAAAGAGCACACGGAGGATGCCTAGGCGCCAGGAGCCGACGAAGGACGTGGCGAACAACGATAAGGCCTCGGGGAGCTGTAAGCAAGCTTTGATCCGGGGATGTCCGAATGGGGAAACCCGGCTGTCTTCATCGACAGTCACTTTCTGCTGAATACATAGGCAGAATAGAGGCAGACCAGGGGAACTGAAACATCTAAGTACCCTGAGGAAGAGAAAACAATAGTGATTCCGTCAGTAGCGGCGAGCGAACGCGGATTAGCCCAAACCAAGGAGCTTGCTCCTTGGGGTTGTGGGACGTCTCACATGGAGTTACAAAGGAACCGGTTAGATGAAGAGGTCTGGAAAGGCCCGCCAGAGAAGGTAAAAGCCCTGTAGTTCAAAACTTGTTCTCTCCGAGACGGATCCCGAGTAGTGCGGGGCACGTGAAACCCCGTATGAATCCGGCAGGACCATCTGCCAAGGCTAAATACTCCCTGGCGACCGATAGTGAAGCAGTACCGTGAGGGAAAGGTGAAAAGCACCCCGGAAGGGGAGTGAAATAGATCCTGAAACCGTGTGCTTACAAGAAGTCAGAGCCCGATCTATGGGTGATGGCGTGCCTTTTGTAGAATGAACCGGCGAGTTACGTTCCCGTGCAAGGTTAAGGTGAAGAGCTGAAGCCGCAGCGAAAGCGAGTCTGAATAGGGCGAATGAGTACGTGGACGTAGACCCGAAACCGGGTGATCTACCCCTGTCCAGGGTGAAGGTGCGGTAACACGCACTGGAGGCCCGAACCCACGCATGTTGAAAAATGCGGGGATGAGGTGGGGGTAGCGGAGAAATTCCAATCGAACCCGGAGATAGCTGGTTCTCCCCGAAATAGCTTTAGGGCTAGCCTCGGAAAAAAGAATCGTGGAGGTAGAGCACTGATTGGGTGCGGGGCCCGCAAGGGTTACCAAGCTCAGTCAAACTCCGAATGCCATAGATTTAGTTCCGGGAGTCAGACAGTGAGTGCTAAGATCCATTGTCGAAAGGGAAACAGCCCAGACCATCAGCTAAGGTCCCCAAGTGTGTGTTAAGTGGGAAAGGATGTGGAGTTGCACAGACAACCAGGATGTTGGCTTAGAAGCAGCCACCATTGAAAGAGTGCGTAATAGCTCACTGGTCGAGTGACTCTGCGCCGAAAATGTAACGGGGCTAAACACACCACCGAAGCTATGGCTTGATGCTTGCATCAGGGGTAGGGGAGCGTTGAATGCGGGTTGAAGGTGTACCGTAAGGAGCGCTGGACTGCATTCAAGTGAGAATGCCGGTATGAGTAACGAAAAGATCTGTGAGAATCAGATCCGCCGAAAGCCTAAGGGTTCCTGAGGAAGGTTCGTCCGCTCAGGGTAAGTCGGGACCTAAGGCGAGGCCGATAGGCGTAGTCGAAGGACAACAGGTCGAAATTCCTGTACCACCGTAATCCGTTATGAGCAATGGGGTGACGCAGTAGGGTAGTGACGCGGACTGATGGATGTCCGTCTAAGCAGTGAGGCTGGTGTGTAGGCAAATCCGCACATCGTAAGGCTGGGCTGTGATGGGGAGCGAAAATTGTAGTAGCGAAGGTCATGATCTCAGACTGCCAAGAAAAGCCTCTAGCCAGGAGAAGGTGCCCGTACCGCAAACCGACACAGGTAGGCGAGAAGAGAATTCTAAGGCGCGCGGAAGAACTCTCGTTAAGGAACTCGGCAAAATGACCCCGTAACTTCGGGAGAAGGGGTGCCTCGGTAGGGTGAATAGCCCGAGGGGGCCGCAGTGAAAAGGCCCAAGCGACTGTTTAGCAAAAACACAGGTCTGTGCGAAGCCGCAAGGCGAAGTATACGGGCTGACGCCTGCCCGGTGCTGGAAGGTTAAGGGGAGTGGTAAGCCTTCGGGCGAAGCTATGAACCGAAGCCCCAGTAAACGGCGGCCGTAACTATAACGGTCCTAAGGTAGCGAAATTCCTTGTCAGGTAAATTCTGACCCGCACGAATGGCGTAACGACTTGGGCGCTGTCTCAACGAGAGATCCGGTGAAATTTTAATACCTGTGAAGATGCAGGTTACCCGCGACAAGACGGAAAGACCCCATGGAGCTTTACTGCAGCTTGATATTGAATTTGGGTACGATCTGTACAGGATAGGTGGGAGCCGTTGAATCTTGAGCGCCAGCTTGAGAGGAGGCATCCTTGGGATACCACCCTGATCGTATCTAGGTTCTAACTTGGTACCGTGATCCGGTGCGAGGACAGTGTCAGGTGGGCAGTTTGACTGGGGCGGTCGCCTCCTAAAGAGTAACGGAGGCGCCCCAAGGTTCCCTCAGAATGGTTGGAAATCATTCGAAGAGTGCAAAGGCAGAAGGGAGCTTGACTGCGAGACCTACAAGTCGAGCAGGGACGAAAGTCGGGCTTAGTGATCCGGTGGTACCGCATGGAAGGGCCATCGCTCAACGGATAAAAGCTACCCTGGGGATAACAGGCTTATCTCCCCCAAGAGTCCACATCGACGGGGAGGTTTGGCACCTCGATGTCGGCTCATCGCATCCTGGGGCTGAAGTAGGTCCCAAGGGTTGGGCTGTTCGCCCATTAAAGCGGTACGCGAGCTGGGTTCAGAACGTCGTGAGACAGTTCGGTCCCTATCTGTCGTGGGCGTAGGAAATTTGAGAGGAGCTGTCCTTAGTACGAGAGGACCGGGATGGACGTACCGCTGGTGTACCAGTTGTTCCGCCAGGAGCACCGCTGGGTAGCTATGTACGGAAGGGATAAGCGCTGAAAGCATCTAAGCGTGAAGCCCCCCTCAAGATGAGATTTCCCAGTATGTAAGACCCCTTGAAGACGACGAGGTAGATAGGTTGGGGGTGGAAGTGCAGTAATGCATGGAGCTGACCAATACTAATCGGTCGAGGGCTTATCCTAAAAATAAAACGCAAATAAGTTTCGGATCCAGTTTTCAGGGTGTAAGTTTTGTATTGTATAAGCTCAAGTAGCTTATATGAAACAAGCGAACACACAGCATTTGGCGATGCTGATTCCTGTTAAAGAATTTATAATGTAAATTCATGTTTGGTGGCGATAGCGGAGGGGTTCCACACGTACCCATCCCGAACACGACCGTTAAGCCCTCCAGCGCCGATGGTACTTGGACCGCAGGGTCCTGGGAGAGTAGGACGTCGCCAAGCAACAAACAAAAGAGACCATGATCTTCTGAAGATCATGGTCTCTTTTTTGCGTTAAAAGGCAGAGGGATTTTATTTAAAGTGAGTTTGTTATAAGTTCAACTGGATAAGTGGATATTAACTAGTAAATAAGAAAACGTTTTTAAAATAATTTAGTACCAGGTATTAGTATCTGGTGTTATAATGTGAATAAGGATTACAAAGGAGAGTGATCAAATTGTTGAATTCAAAAGCAAAGCTTACGGCCTTTGGCACTTATGTGCCTGAACGTATTTTGACAAACGCCGATTTGGAGAAGCTTGTGGACACTAGTGACGAGTGGATTGTACAAAGAACGGGTATGCGTGAAAGACGAATTGCGGCTGAAGATCAATATGTATCTGATTTATGTATACAAGCTATTACACGTATGATTAACCTGTATGACGTAAATATAAACGATGTTGAGATGATCATTGTAGCGACTAGTACACCTGATTACTACTTTCCAAGCACGGCTTCACGTATTCAGGCTCATTTTGATATTCCGAACACGGGGTCAATGGATATTAGTGCAGCATGTGCAGGTTTTTCCTATGGACTTCATTTGGCAAATGGCCTTATTACGAGTGGTCTGCATCGTAAGGTGCTAGTAGTGGGAGCCGAAACGTTGTCCAAAATTACAGATTATACGGATCGGACAACGTGTATACTTTTTGGAGATGGTGCAGGAGTTGCACTTGTTGAATATGACGAGGATGAAGGATCATTTTTAACTTCTGATATAGGTACTTATGGGCAAGGGGGAGCGCATCTTTACCGTGTGGGATTATCTGATCATTTGGATGGAGAGAAGCTGCAAGACCATGGATTTATTGCTCAAAATGGACGCGAGGTTTATAAATGGGCTGTTCGCTCTGTTCCAACGGGAATCGAACGATTATTGGATAAGGCAAATATGAAGAGGGAGGATCTTGACTGGTTTGTCCCTCATAGCGCTAATTTGAGAATGATCGAGTCCATATGTGAAAGAAGTACAGTACCTTTGGAAAAAACGCTGACCAGCGTAGAGTTGTATGGTAATACATCGGCGGCATCCATCCCGTTGGCTTTGCAGTGTGGTTTGGATGATGGACGTTTACGGTATGGACAACATGTATTGTTATATGGTTTTGGGGGAGGACTCACCTATGCGGGTCTGCTATTAAAATGGAGTGTGCCTGATTTGTAAGTTATCCTAACTGATGTAGAAGCAATAGCAATAGTATGTAGGATCATGTTAATAAGAGCCGTTGGCATTAGAATTTATCGTAAGATGGCAGGATGGTATAATTAACACTATGAGAGAAAGGAGCGTAACATGAAGGTATTGGTATTGGCAGAAAAACCGTCCGTGGCCAGAGAGATTGCACGTGTGATGGGTAGCCGCGAGAAGCATAAAAGTTATATAGAAGGACCCCAGTACGTGGTGACGTGGGCACTGGGACATTTGGTCGGCTTAGCAGAGCCGGAGGATTACGATTCTAAGTATGCGACCTGGAATTTGGAGGACCTGCCTATTCTTCCGAAGAGTTCAAAGTTAAAGGTGCTGCGCGAAAGTAACCATCAGTTCAAAGCTGTGCAGCAGCTCATGAAGCGGCAGGACATTGGAGAGCTTATCGTGGCAACAGATGCTGCTCGTGAAGGAGAATTGTTGGCACGCTGGATCATCCAAATGGCAAACTGGAAAAAGCCCTTCCGGCGCTTATGGATCTCCTCGCAGACGGACAAGGCGATTAAGGCAGGTTTTGCAAAGCTATTGCCTGGTCAGCAGTTTGATCGTTTATATGAATCGGCTCGCTGTAGAGCTGAAGCAGACTGGATGATTGGTCTCAATGTAACTCGCGCGTTGACTTGTCGTTATAACGCCCAACTTTCGGCTGGAAGAGTGCAGACGCCAACGCTGGGGATGATTATGGAGCGTGAGAAAGAAATTACCGAATTCCGTTCTCAGGAATATGATACTTTGACGGCGGATTTCGGCGATTTTCAGGCAACTTGGCGGGCAGAGAGCGGGGATTCACGCATGTTTGACCGCACTCAAGCAGAGGCTTTGCGCCGCAGGCTTGAGGGGGCCAAAGGCACAGTTGCGAGTGTTAAAAAGAGCGAAAAGAACGAGCCTCACCCGCTAGCGTATGATTTAACGGAGCTGCAAAGAGATGCTAATCAGCGCTATGGCTTTTCGGCTAAACAAACGTCTAATCTGCTTCAGCGTCTGTATGAACAGCATAAGCTGGTGACCTATCCACGTACGGACAGCCGTTATCTGACATCCGATATGGTGGACACACTTAAGGAAAGGCTCAGTAGTGTAGCAGTAGGTCCATATGCTTCCTTGGCACGTCCGCTATTGCGTAACAACCTACCAATCACAAAGCGAATTGTGGATGACAGTAAAGTCACGGATCATCATGCGATTATTCCTACTGAGCAGACATTATTGCTTAATCAGTTGAGCCCAGAGGAACGTAAACTGTATGATCTGATTGCACGACGTTTTATCAGTCTATTCTATCCACCTGCACGTTATGATGCTGTAGCCGTATCAGTAACGGTGGAGCAGGAGACGTTTCAGGTAAAAGGCACAACGGTAAAAGATAGCGGATGGCTTGCTGTATATGACGCGAACCATTATGATATGGATGATGAAGAAGCAGAGGATCGGGAAAACAATGGACAAGGCGTTATTTTACCTGAGCTGCAAAAAGGAGATTCAGTCCGGTTACAACGTTGTCTTGTACGAGCTGGGCGAACGATGCCGCCGAAGCGGTATACAGAAGCAGCCCTGCTCGCTCAGATGGAAAAGCATGGACTGGGTACTCCTGCTACCCGTGCCGATCTGATTGAGAAGCTTGTCAGCTCGGATACGATTGAGCGTCAGGGGAACGTGATGCATCCCACAGGGAAAGGTAAGCAACTGATTGAACTGGCGGCTCCACAGCTTAGAACGCCCGAACTGACGGCACGTTGGGAAGCGGAGCTGGAACGGATTGCTCGTGGTCAAGGACAACCGGAACCGTTTTTGAATTCTATTCGTGCTATGGCGAAAGAGTTGGTTTCCACTGTAAAAAATAGCAGTGCGGAGTACAAGCCCCACAACGTGACGAATAGTCATTGTCCTGATTGTGGTACAAAGCTGTTGGAGAAGAAGGGGAAGAAAGGAAAGTTCCTTGTATGTCCAAGTGCGGATTGCGGTTACCGTCGTTCAGGGGAAAAACGTTTGTCCAATCGACGTTGTCCGCAGTGTCATAAGAAAATGGAAATGAAAGAGGGCAAGGCAGGGCTATATGTAAGATGCCTGCCCTGCGGCATTACTGAGACGTTGGATAATGACAAGCAGCGGGTAAACAAACGGGAACAGCAAAAGCTAGTAAGACAATTTGAAAAGCAGGAATCTTTTGGCTCCAGTTTGGGTGATTTGCTAAAAGCAGCGATGGAACAAAAGCAGGGCAAATAACGGATGACCAAAAGTGCTGTAGTCAACATAATCAGCAGGTATACGTCGGTATAAAAACGATCACTCCTTGGCATGGTAATCCGAGGAGGTGAGTATTTATGCCCAAGCATAAGTCGCTTAAAATCAATAATCAGCAAAATAAATCAAGTATTCTGGAGGAAGAAATCGCTCCTCATCCAGAGAAGCAAGCGAAATATCCTCCAAGCTTGAATGGGATTCCCAAACAGCAGTCTTGATGCTACATGGGAGGAACAACGAATTACTGTTTAAGACCAAGACGATTGGATATCAGATGAAATAGTTACTAATGCTAGAATTGTCTCGCAAAAAAAAGAAGCAGCAGTTACGGTGGTCAACCGTAATCGCTGCTTCTTTTTCATAATAAAGATGATCTATTTATTTGATTTGGGATGACTGCTTTTAGTATTCATTAAAAAAGGATTGAATTTGGTTAACATCGTGTGTTTGGGTCAAAGCAAGCATGAGCAAAATCCGTGCTTTTTGCGGATTAAGCGAATCGGTCGACACAAAGTTCGATGCCGCGTCTTTTGTTGACGGGGACACAACTCCACTTCCCACGCGGCTGGAGCGGGCAATGATCACTCCTTTTTTACCTGCGGCCTCTGCGCCCTCTGAGGAGGTCTTGGACAAGGAACCATTACCGGAACCAGCTACGACAATACCCTTGGCACCAGCTGCTACGGCTGCATCATATAGATAGCGACCATTGTTTTGATACTCGTATAAAATATCTACTTGCGGCAGTTGAGTCAGGTTAGAGATGTCGAATACAGAAGAAGTCGTATGCTTGTGCGTGGATTTGTTGTAGTAGTACACTTGATCACCCACAACAGCTCCAAGGTATCCCTGCTCCACAGACTTGAACGTATCGACTGCTGTTGTGTTTGTTTTAGTAATATATCTTGCTGCACCGATACGGTCGTTCAGCAGGACGAGTACACCCTGACCTTTAGAGGCCGAAGCCCCGGCGACTTTCACTGCATTATACAGGTTGAAGGGACCATCGGCACTGATGGCAGTAGCTGGACGCATAGAGCCAACGACAACTACTGGCTTATCGCTTTTGATAACAAGATTGAGGAAATAAGCGGTTTCTTCTAATGTATCTGTGCCATGTGTAATGACAATGCCGTCTACATCGTCTCTGGCAAGCAGTTCATTGGTACGTTTGGCAAGTTTTAAGAGGATCTCATTATTAACGTCGGGGCTACCTACATTAACAACTTGCTCACCACTGACATTTGCAATACTTTTCATCTCAGGAACGGCATTGATCAGAGTTTCCACACCTAACGCTCCTGCTTTGTAGCCGGTCGTATCCGTATTGACGGAAGATGATCCTGCAATGGTCCCTCCCGTGGCAAGTATTTTAATATTGGGTAAATGATTGGTTTGAGGATTTGCGGATTTGTCCGACGTTGTAGTGGCAGAAGTAGGTGCAGTTGTGCTGGTTGTAGCTGCTGCCGCAGCGTTGGCGGTAAATCCACCACTCCACAAGGTACTTCCGAGAATAAAGCTAGCCAACAGGGGAATCATCGTCATTTTTTTCATGTTAGTCATATAAAGCTCCTCTCCAATCTTAAACCTCAAATATTAATGATAGATTAACTGACAAATAATTTATCGAATTACGTTAATATCACGAATTATAGGGTGTAAAATTGTTTTTAGTCAACACTTATGTTAGGGAATATGACTTTAGAACTTGTTTATTATAAATGTAATCGATTTCAAAAAAATATTTGCAAAAACAACAAGCAGATATCTCATAAGGAGTCTGCTTGCTGTTATTGTGGAAGCTAAACAACGGAGTTTACCTTGTACTCAATTCTCAGGAAAAGCTGCAAGGTTAAGTTGATACTATACGTTAATAACGTGGCTATACAGCTTAATACAGATTCCTTGATCAAGGATTGTTGGTATGCTGTTTTGTCGGCAAGCTGGCGCTGGGAGTTCCTTTTCCTCGTTTGCGGTTGCGTTCTGCCTTTTTTGCATTTTCTCGCAGCTTTTCAACGTATTCATGGGTGCTTTCCATCGTAGTCCCTCCTTTAAGACGAAATAGATGCACTCGGGGATCGCCCTTATGCCACCTTACTATTTCCGCAAAAGCACTATCCAAGTCAGGGGAGGCGTTGTTTCTGTAAAAGGGGTGGGGTTATAATGAGGGGGGAGCGCTATATAAGGCCTAATCCTGAACTTGGTAGGTGTGCAAAAGGAGGAGAGACATTGCAGACAGGCTTGTTGGTATGGCTGCTGTTTATCAATGCAGTAGGCTATCTGGTAATGTCGGAAGATAAAAAGAGAGCACGTAAACATCGCGATCGTGTACCTGAACGGACGTTGTTTTTCCTGGCCCTGATCGGGGGAGCATTAGGCGTGCTAATTGCCATGTACCGTAAACGCCATAAAACACGGCATATGAGCTTCAGATTTGGTATTCCTGCGTTGCTATTCATGAACGCATTGCTGTATGGGTATTTTTTACGGTAAAGGGGAGGAGTTTAGGTTCTCATAGGGAAGTTTAATGATGAGTGAGAAGACTACTCCAGCCATCCAGTGATGACATGGCATGAACAACAGGACTACATATTTCAGGCTTTGGAATCAACAAACTGAATGAGGAAGAGGTGCGTATTATGCTATTTTCAAAAATATTGCTTGCTTATGACGGTTCGGATGCATCCAACAAGGCTTTGTTGAAGGCGACTGAATTGGTCAAGGCATCACCGTCCTCGCAGCTTGAGGTGGTAACAGCATTTGATTTTCCACGGATTTTTATGGGCGAAGGTTTGGCTCCTATTCCAGCTTCGGTGAATAAAGAATATTACGATTTGGCCGAACAAACTACGGATGAAGTTAAAAAGCGGCTTGCTGAGCAGGGCGTAGATGCCAAGGTGGAGCTCATTCAAGGTTCGCCAGCCGAAGTCATTTTGGATTATGCCAATGAGAATGACTTCGATGTGATTGTGATTGGTAGCCGCGGTTTAGGTGGTATCCGTGAATTCGTATTGGGTAGCGTAAGCCACAATGTGGTGCAGCATGCGCGTATTCCTGTGCTGGTCGTAAAATAACTGAATAAAAAAGTAAAAGTCGGTTTACTGCCTGTATAGGGAGTGCCGACTTTTATTTTTGTCAGTGAAATGCGGTGCGCTCGCTGTTATCAGGATAGGTGAGAGATAGCTAAATGTAATACAATAGTCCTGACCTATGGGTATATAAGGGTGTTGATTTTGTTAAACACGAACATTCTATTGTATGGTTATTATAATGTTCGTTTTCAAGTTGACATAAGGTGTAGGGAATTGTTAAACTAGGAAGTGTATTGTCGATAAAAAATGAACTTTAGGTACAATTTAATAAGGTACACATGTTTGAGCCGAAACTGACCACGATCATACTTGTAAAGAATATCGTTGGGTATGGAATAGGCACAATGCTAACTCGTATAATGCCGGGGATATGGCCCGGAAGTTTCTACCTGGAAACCTTAAATTTCCGGACTACGGGAGACATACGGCTGAAGCCGCATTGGATGCGGTGGAAGAGGCTTGCTTTTGGCATGCCTTTAAGAGGCTCTGTCGTTTGTTTTTTCGTAGTCCGGTGTCTTGAAAATAACGTTATTTTCGAGTGCCGGATTTTTGGCGCTTATTGATAAACAGGGAGTGAAGGACATGTCAGTGCAGGTCGCTGTCATTATGGGCAGCACATCAGACTGGGACACCATGCAGCATGCATGTGCTGTGCTGGACGAGCTTGAAATCGGATATGAGAAAAAAGTAGTTTCAGCCCATCGTACACCGGATTTAATGTTTCGTTTTGCAGAAGAGGCCGCCGGGCGTGGACTAAAGGTCATTATTGCTGGAGCGGGTGGGGCTGCGCATCTGCCAGGGATGGTGGCTGCGAAGACATCCTTGCCGGTCATTGGTGTGCCTGTTCAGTCGAAGGCTCTGAACGGTCTGGACTCCCTGCTCTCCATTGTGCAGATGCCGGGTGGTATTCCGGTTGCCACTGTGGCAATCGGTAAGGCAGGTGCTACGAATGCAGGGCTGCTGGCAGCACAAATATTAGGCGCTTTTGACGAAAAGATAAGCCAACGGGTTTTGGCGAGACGCGACCGTATCCGTGATGAGGTGCTGGAAGGCAGTGACTCGCTATGAATGGGGCAGGTGAACCCACAGGCCGTATCCGACCTCCTGGTACAACGATTGGACTTTTGGGAGGCGGGCAATTAGGAAGAATGCTTGTACTGGCGGGAACCAATCTAGGATATCGCTTTGTGACACTGGACCCTACACCGGATAGCCCATGTGGACAGGTGTCAGAACAAATCCGCGCTGCCTATGATGATGAGCATGCAGCCAGAGAGCTGGCTGAGCGGTGCGATGTGATCACGTATGAGTTTGAAAATGTGGACGCGGGTGTGGCTGCACTTTTGGAACAGGAATCCAGCGTTCCGCAAGGCAGCAGTCTTTTGTACACAACCCAGCATCGTCTGAGAGAGAAGCGTTCTATTGAAGCTGCTGGTGTCCCTGTCGCTCCGTATCGTGAAATCAGCAGTCCTGCGGATATGGTTCAAGCGGTAGCTGAACTGGGTGTACCGTGTGTGCTCAAGACAGCAGTCGGTGGTTATGATGGCAAGGGACAAGTGGTCATTCGCCAACCGGAGGAAGCCACGGCTGCCTACGAACAACTGGCAGGAGGCGGTGCAGAACTGGTATTGGAACAGTTCATCCGTTTTCGCTGCGAAATCTCGGTGATTGTAGCTCGCAGCACGAACGGTGAAGCCAAAGCCTTTCCACCTGCCGAAAACATTCACGTGAACAATATTTTGCACACGTCGATTGTGCCTGCGCGTGTGCCAGAACCTGTCCAGGAGGAAGCACGCAAGTTGGCGCTGGCTGTGGCAGAGTCGCTGGGTGCGGTGGGACTGCTCGCTGTGGAGATGTTTGTCACCGAAGATGGACAATTGTACGTTAATGAGTTGGCACCACGACCGCATAACTCCGGCCATTACACGATGGAGGGATGCGCGACGTCGCAATTCGAGCAGCACATACGTGCGATTTGCGGTTTATCCTTGGGCAGCACGAAGCTGCTGACTTCCGTCGTGATGGTCAATGTGTTAGGTGAGCATTTGGAGGGCGTGGTTCGGCGGTTTGCGCAATCGGATGTTGAAGCTGAAAGATTGGATGTTGTACCCAAGCTGCATTTGTATGGAAAAAGTGAAGCCAAGCCAGGCCGAAAGATGGGACATATTAATCTATTGTGCCAGGATGCGGAACAAGCGCTGGAATGGATTGAACAAACCAATATTTGGGGGAATAAATAGTCATGATCGAACGCTATAGCAGACCGGAAATGAGAGCGATTTGGACGGAAGAAAATAAATTTAAAGCGTGGCTGGAAGTAGAGTTGTGTGCCTGTGAAGCTTGGGCGGAATTAGGAGTTATTCCCAAAGAGGATACTGTGGCTCTGCGTAAGAATGCAAGTTTTGATATTGAACGGATCTATGAAATTGAGCAGGAGACAAGACATGATGTCATTGCTTTTACCCGCACGGTGTCCGAAAGTCTTGGAGACGAGCGCAAATGGGTACATTATGGTTTGACTTCCACAGACGTAGTTGATACGGCACTGGGCTACCTGTTAAAGCAGGCGAATGAAATCCTGGAACGTGATATCTTGAATTTTATTGAAATTTTGAAGGAAAAGGCATTGGCTTACAAGCATACACCGATGATGGGACGTACACACGGAGTACATGCTGAGCCAACAACGTTTGGACTGAAGATGGGATTGTGGTACGAGGAAATGAAGCGCAATCTGGAACGCTTTCGTTTTGCGGCTGACCAAGTACAATACGGTAAAATGTCCGGTGCAGTGGGAACATATGCCAACATTGACCCGGCTGTAGAAGAATTTGTATGCCGCAAGCTGGGTACCAAGCCTGCACCGATTTCTACACAGACGCTACAGCGCGACCGTCATGCCGAATACATGGCAACATTGGCGTTGATCGCCACATCGTTGGACAAATTTGCTACAGAAGTCCGTGCTCTGCAAAAGAGTGAGTTCCGTGAGGTGGAAGAAGCCTTTGCCAAGGGTCAAAAAGGATCTTCCGCGATGCCGCATAAACGCAATCCGATCGGAAGTGAAAACATCTCCGGTCTGGCACGCGTGATTCGTGGGCATATGGTATCGGCGTATGAGAACGTAACCCTGTGGCATGAACGCGACATTTCGCATTCTTCCGTAGAACGCATCATTCTGCCGGATGCAACGATGCTGTTGAACTACATGCTGAACCGTTTTGGTAATATCGTAAAAAATCTGACGGTCTTCCCTGAAAATATGAAGCGCAATATGGCCCGTACGTACGGCGTACCGTTCTCCGGTCGTATTATGACCAAGCTGATCGACAAAGGCTTTAGTCGTGAAAAAGCTTACGATACTGTGCAGCCGCGTGCTATGCAGGCGTGGGAAGAGCAACGCCAATTCCGCGAAATCGTCGAGGCGACCCCGGAAATTACTGCCGTGCTCAGCGCAGACGAAATCGAGGACGCGTTCAACCCAGCCTGGCATCTGAAGAACGTGGATACGATCTTCAAAAAGCTGGGATTAGGGGAGTAGGAGGGAAGGTTGGTTGGCGCTTGGGAGGGTATAAAGAGCGTGGTGAGGCCGCTGCGCGAACGGATCATTCTTCCGATTGCTGTTGCCACTGGATTCCTGTGATTGTATAAGACCAGATATTGGTTGGAATCTAGAGGCAAAGGCAAGCGCTACGCTTCTCCAGAACGATTCCGTCCGTTCCGCTGCTTCCAGCACCAACCTTCATGAGGGAGCAGAACTAGGGGTGGTGCGGCACATAAGATGCCGCACCACCCCGAAGAACGATAGAAAAGCGTGTTCCACTGCTTTTCTATCGCAGGCAACGTTCTCGTGAGGGCTGCCGAATTTGCGTAGCAAACAGCCCGCGGTCCTCACGAGCACGCGCAGGCTCAAGAAGCGAAGCCTTGAGCCACCGTATCCGTGCGCATGCGTAGCATATGCGCACAACAGGCGAAGCCCAATGCTCGCTGCACGGCATGCCGAGCTACGGCCACGGGCAGAATGGTTTGGCGGTATGTAGACGCTGAACCACGATCGAGCTGTAAGCGGCATAAAACTTGTCGCTTAGAGTCGGAAGCGTTAATACATTGTTAATACGTAAAAACGTCGATCTGTACTAACGTAAAAGCGTTGCTGGATGAGGGCTTGTGCCAACAAGCCTTCATCCAGCGGAACGCGCTCACTCCACCGTAGCTCCAGTAACCCGTCATCCCCTGCTCACTAGCCAACCCTTGCGGGAGTCCCGAGGGCAGCAGCCCTGGGGGTCCTCCCTGAGGGGAGGATTTAGGAGGGGCAAGGTTGATTTAGGAGGGGTAATACTCTTTTGAAAGAGGTGTAATGAAATGTCATTGTCTACTGCCGAAGGTCTGATCCATGCGCCGCTTTTGTACAAAGGCAAGGTGCGTGAACTGTATGATCTCGGAGAGCATTTTCTGATTGTCGTGACGGACCGAATTTCGGCTTTTGATTATGTGTTAGAGCCGCCCGTGCCCGAAAAGGGGAACGTGCTGAATAAACTCAGCGCTTTCTGGTTTGAGCAGACGAAAGACTTGTTGGAAAACCATGTCGTGCACACCGATGTGAACAAGCTCGGGCATGTGATCGACGAACAGAATAAAGAGTTGCTGAAGGACCGTATCATGGTCACGCTGAAGGCTGAACGCATCGACATTGAGTGTGTGGTGCGCGGATATATTACCGGAGGCGGCTGGCGTCAGTATGAGCAGAACGGTGAGGTGAACGGCATTCCATTGCCAGAGGGGCTACGTAAAAATGAGCGCTTTCCCAAGCCTTTATTTACACCGGCTGCAAAAAATGATGTTGGACACGACGAGGACATTTCTCTCCATCAGATGAAAGAGCTGGTCGGAGTTGAATTGACAGGCGAGCTTGAAGAAAAAAGCCTGGCGTTGTACGAATTTGCACGTGCTTTCTGTGAGAAGCGGGGGATTATTTTAGCCGATTGCAAGTTTGAGTTTGGTCTTGTTAACGGTAAGGTGATTTTGATTGACGAAATTTTCACTCCAGATTCATCCCGTTTTTGGGCTCAGGAAAAGTATGAGCTGGATGTTGAGATTGACAGCATGGACAAGGAGCCGGTACGAAGCTATTTGGCATCATCCGGTTGGGACAAGAATAGCAAGCCCGATCCGTTGCCTGCTGAGGTCGTAGAAGAAACAACTGCAAGATATACGGATATTTGGCGGCGTCTGACGGCACAGTAAATAGTAATCATAATTCAACCAAAAGGATTCACTCATTCGGAGGAGGAACTGAAGGAACATGATGAAAGCAACAGTCTATGTCACGATTAAGCAAAGCGTTTTGGACCCGCAGGGGGTTGCGGTGCAAGGCGCACTGCATTCTATGGGTTTCGGAGAAGTGGACAGCGTCAGAATTGGTAAGTATATGGAATTGAATCTGGATACAACAGACCGCGAGAGTGCTGAAAAGCGCATCATTGAGATGTGCGAAAAGCTGTTGGCCAACACGGTCATTGAAGACTACCGCTACGAACTGGAGGGCTGATTCCATGAAATTTGCAGTTCTGGTTTTTCCGGGCTCCAACTGTGATATTGACTGCTATAAGGCGGTAGAGGACACGGTCGGTGAACCTGTCGATTATGTTTGGCATACTGCGACGGATCTGTCGCCTTATGATTGTATTCTTGTTCCAGGAGGCTTCTCTTACGGGGATTACCTGCGTTGCGGCGCGATTTCCCGGTTTGCTCCGGTGATGAAGGAAGTAGCCAAAGCGGCTGCTGAGGGGAAATACATTTTAGGTATCTGTAACGGTTTTCAAATTCTGACTGAAGCTGGGCTGTTGCCAGGCGCTTTGCGCCGTAATCTGTCGATGAAGTTCCGTTGCCATGATACGGTGTTGAAGGTTGCGAATAACCAAACACCTTTTACAAAAGATTACGCTGCTGGTGAAGAGATCGTCATTCCGATCGCCCACGGCGAAGGCAACTATTACTGTGATGATGAGACGCTGGCTCGCTTGCAGGCGAATAACCAGATCGTATTTACGTATAGAGATAATCCAAACGGTTCCGTGACGGATATCGCAGGGATTTGTAATGAACAAGGAAACGTGCTGGGCATGATGCCTCATCCGGAACGCGCGGTGGACGCATTGCTCGGAACGGATGACGGCAAACGTATGTTTACATCTATTTTGAATGCTTGGAGGGATCGACATGGCGCAGCAAGTGTCCGCTAAGGAACCGACGGCAGAGCAGGTTGCCGAACATAAACTGTATCAGCAGATGGGTGTATCGGACAGTGAATATGCGTTGATCTGTGAATTCATGGGACGTCAGCCGAATTATACGGAGATTGGCGTATTCAGTGTCATGTGGTCAGAGCATTGTGCTTACAAAAACTCTAAGCCGTTGCTGCGTCGTTTTCCAACGAGCGGTCCGCGAGTTCTGATGGGACCCGGCGAGGGCGCAGGCATTGTAGATATCGGTGACAACCAAGCGGTTGTATTTAAAATCGAAAGTCATAACCATCCGTCGGCTGTGGAGCCTTTTCAAGGGGCAGCGACTGGGGTAGGCGGTATCATCCGTGATATTTTCTCCATGGGTGCAAGACCTGTCGCGGTGTTGAACTCTCTGCGTTTTGGGAAGCTGGAGAGCGACCGTGTGAAATATTTGTTCGAGCATGTGGTATCTGGTATTGCGGGATATGGGAACTGTATCGGTATTCCGACTGTAGGTGGCGAGGTTGTATTTGATGAAAGCTACGAAGGCAATCCGCTCGTTAATGCAATGTGTGTCGGACTGATTGACCATGATAAAATCCAGCGTGGTGTTGCTAAAGGGGTCGGTAACCCGGTGTTCTATGTGGGCCCGCCGACAGGTCGTGATGGGATTCACGGAGCGACATTCGCATCGGTTGAGCTGACAGAGGAATCTGAAGCGAACCGGACTGCGGTTCAAGTAGGCGATCCTTTTATGGAGAAGCTGGTTATGGAATCATGTCTGGAACTGATCGACAGCGGTATTGTGCTGGGTATTCAGGATATGGGTGCCGCAGGACTTACCTGCTCCAGCGCGGAGATGGCGAGTAAGGCTGGCAACGGCCTGGAGCTGTATCTGGATCAGGTACCGCAGCGTGAAGAGGGCATGACACCTTATGAAATGATGCTGTCCGAATCACAGGAACGGATGCTGTTCGTAGTAGAGCCTAAGGATGAAGCACAGGCACTGGAAATTTTCGAGCGTTGGGGTGTTATTTGTGCCAAGGTCGGTAAAGTGACGGATGATGGTCGTTTGCGTTTGTTCCATCACAATGAAGTGGTCGGAGATATGCCAGTGACGGCGCTGGTTGACGAGTGTCCGATTTATGACAAGCCTTCCGAAGTCCCTGCTTATTATGAGCAAAATGCTGCTATTGACACACTGCGTTACGCTGAAGTGACGGATTTGAACGGTGCGTTGAAAAAGGTGCTGTCTTCACCAAGTGTAGCCAGTAAGAAATGGGTATACGAGCAGTATGACTACATGGTTCGCACGAGTACAGCCGTTCGTCCGGGATCGGATGCAGCTGTTGTGACTGTGCGCGGAACTCGTAAGGGGCTCGCCATGACGACAGATTGTAACGGACGTTATGTATACCTTGATCCAGAGGTGGGCGGACGGATTGCAGTTAGCGAAGCAGCGCGTAACATTGTATGCTCCGGCGGCGAGCCGTTGGCGATTACGGATAACCTGAACTTCGGTAACCCTGAAAAGCCGGATATTTTCTGGCAAATGGAAAAAGCCGTGGACGGTATGGCAGAGGCTTGCCGTGTACTGGATACACCTGTTATCGGGGGCAATGTCAGCTTGTACAATGAAAATGCCAAAGGCTCCATCTATCCGACGCCTGTTGTCGGTATGGTAGGACTGGTTCATGATACAGATCATATTACGACACAAGGCTTCAAAGCCGAAGGTGATGTAATTTTCCTAGTGGGGGAAACGAAGGCCGAGCTGGGAGGCAGTGAGTTCCAAGCTGTCGTACACGGTGTATCCGAGGGACGCCCACCTGAGCTGGATTTGAACGTAGAGAAAAAACTGCTGACTGCGGTACTGGGAGCGATTCAGACCGGATTGGTACAATCTGCGCATGATTTGGCAGAGGGCGGATTGGCTGTAGCGCTTGCAGAATCCGGGATTAGCGGCGGATTGGGAGCACAGGTCAACGTAGAAACGAGCTTGCGTCCTGACCATGCGTTGTTTAGCGAAACTCAATCCCGTATTTTGTTATCTGCATCGCCGGATAAAGCGTCTGCTCTGGAAGCACATCTGCGTGGTTTGGAAGTGCCAGTTACCGTATTAGGAAAAGTTGAAGGATCACAATTGACAGTTGAGGTGAACGGACAACCCGCTTTGAACGAGGCAGTCGCCAGTTTGAAGCAAATCTGGGAGGATGTCATTCCATGTCTGATGAAATAACAGCACGGACGTTGTGGACTGGAGATTATTATAATGAAGGCTCTGGTAAAGAGGGGCTGTTTGATAAATTAAAAGAGGAATGCGGCGTGTTTGGAGTATATAGACACTCCGATGCCGCTTCCCTAGCATATTACGGATTGCATGCACTCCAGCATCGCGGGGAGGAAAGTGCGGGCATCTGTGTGAGCAGTGGCGACGAGTTCCATTATCATCGTGGAATGGGGCTTGTAAAAGAAGTATTCAATAAAGATTTGATGGCTTCGCTGACAGGCGATATTGCCATAGGACATGTGCGCTACTCGACAAGTGGAGACAGTAAGCTAACGAATGCACAGCCTTTGGTGTTTAAGTATCGTGATGGGGATCTAGCGGTAGCTACGAACGGGAATATCGTGAATGCTTTGCAAATCCGGCATGAGCTGGAGCAGGGCGGGTCTATTTTTCAAACAACCAGCGATACAGAAGTAGTGGCGCATTTGATCGCACGATCGTCCAAGGATTTGGTGGAGGCCGCCAAAGATGCATTGAAGCGTATCGTCGGAGGATTTGCTTTTCTCATTATGACCAATGATAAACTGCTGGTCGCTTCTGATCCCAATGGCTTGCGTCCGTTGACGATGGGCAGATTAGGTGATGCATATTTGTTTGCTTCCGAAACCTGTGCTTTGGAAACGATTGGAGCAGAGCTGTTGCGCGATATCGAGCCGGGTGAACTGTTGGTGTTGGACAAAAATGGTCTGCACGAAGACCGTTACAGTGAAGGCAAGCATCGTAAAGCACTGTGCGCGATGGAATATATTTATTTTGCCCGTCCTGACAGTGATTTGAATGGTTCCAATCTTCATGCTGCACGCAAAAGAATGGGGAGCCAGATGGCGCTGGAAGCTTTTGTCGATGCGGATCTGGTGACAGGAGTGCCGGATTCCAGTATTTCGGCTGCGATTGGTTATGCAGAGCAGACAGGTATTCCTTATGAGTTGGGTATGATTAAAAATAAATACACTGGACGTACCTTCATTCAGCCGAGTCAGGAGCTACGCGAGCAGGGTGTGAAAATGAAGCTGAGCGCTGTACGCCGTGTTGTTGAAGGTAAACGAGTCATTATGATCGACGATTCTATCGTACGGGGCACTACATCCCGTCGAATCGTGAATATGCTGCGGGATGCAGGGGCACTGGAGGTACATGTACGTATTACCTCACCGCCTTTCAAAAACCCGTGCTTCTATGGCATCGACACGCCGGATCGCCGGGAACTGATCGCTTCGTCCAAAACCGTCGAGGAAATTCGTGAGGAAATTAACGCCGATTCGCTCTACTTTATGAGCGCCGAGGGTTTGATTGCCGCTGTAGGAGGATATAACGAACAGGATTACAAAGGCGGCTTGTGCCTAGCCTGTTTCGATAATGATTACCCGACTCAGGTAGATTTCAAAGGTGAAGAAAAGTTCGGATGTAGTTGTTGAGAAAAGGGAACAAAAGAAGCACAGTGGTGCATGGCAGGAATGGGGATGTCGGTTTTGAGGGGGCCACTCCGCGTGTGGAAGGTTCTTCCGATCGCTGTTGCCGCTGGATTCCTGGATTGGAATAACCCTTAGAGGGTTAGAATCCAGCGGCAAAGGCGAACGCTTCGCTTCTCCAGAATCCTTCCACCCGCTCCGTTCCTCAGGTGTGCAGCATTTTGCAGCAGTGACTGTACCTCTTCTGTTCCCACGGGGAAGAGGATAGGTAAGGCAGTTAAAAACTCATGGCATAACTATTTCATGCCATGAGTTTTTAACGGAGCGGTGACTCACAAAAAGTCACCCTGCTCTTATAAGGTTGAGCCAGCGAAGCAAAGCTCAACAGCAGGCAAGGCGAAGCTGCCTGCCTCAATGGTCAAATAAGTAAGCCGCCCGTTGGCGCTGCTCACTTATTTGACCGGCACGTCCCCGCCTTTGCGAAGCAAACAGCCCGGGACGTGCCCCGCCGCCACTGCATAGGCGGCCTTGCACTAAAGCGTGTCCTTTGTATTCGCGGGTATAGCCCACGAATACAAAGGACAACACGCGACTCACAGCACGAACCAACCACCAAGCAGCACCCAACCTTACACATCTGACCGACTCTTGAGGGGTCCAGGGGGAGCAGCCCCATGGAATCCTCCCTGTTAGGGAGGACTTAGGAGGGTCAATCATTTGAAGGAGTGTTCATGAATGTCCGAAGCATACAAAAACGCAGGGGTAGATATCGCTGCCGGTAATGAAGCAGTAGAACGGATGAAAAAGCACGTTAAACGTACCTTCCGTCCCGAAGTGCTGACGGACTTGGGCGGATTCGGTGCGTTGTTCGGCCTGAATAAGGATAAGTACGATGAGCCTGTACTCGTTTCCGGTACCGATGGTGTCGGCACGAAGCTGAAGCTTGCTTTCGCAATGGATCGTCATGACACCATTGGTATTGACGCGGTTGCGATGTGTGTAAACGACATTATCGTCGGGGGCGCGGAGCCACTCTTTTTTCTGGATTACCTCGCTTGTGACAAGGTTGTACCCGAGAAAATTGAAGCTATAGTCGCTGGAATCGCAGAGGGTTGCCATCAATCGGGCTGTGCGCTGGTCGGCGGTGAAACCGCAGAAATGCCAGGGATGTACAGCGAGGGTGAATATGATATTGCCGGATTCACGGTAGGGATTGTAGATAAAAGCAAAATCATCAACGGTAGCTCCATTGCTTCCGGAGATACAGTGATCGGACTGGCCTCCAGCGGAGTACACAGCAATGGCTTCTCACTGGTTCGCAAGCTGTTATTGGAACAGCAGGGGTATGATTTGCATGATGAAATCGAAGGCTTGAACGGCAAACTGGGCGATGTACTGCTGGAGCCGACGAAAATTTACGTGAAATCCGTTTTGGCATTGCTGGACAAGGTAAAAGTAAAAGGCATGGCGCATATCACAGGTGGCGGTTTTATTGAAAATATCCCTAGAGTGTTACCGGATCACGTCAATGTGGATATAGAATACGGCACTTGGCCGATTTTGCCAATCTTCCAGCTCATGCAGGAAAAAGGCGCAATCTCCAACAAAGACATGTTCACAACCTTTAATATGGGAATTGGAATGGTAATCGTTGTAGGCGAAGAGCATGCACAGACTGCACTGGAAGTTCTGAAGGAACAGGGCGAAGCTGCATATGTAATCGGAAAAGTAACGGAAGGCAGTTCTATCGTGACCTTTACGGGAGCCGAGGTGTAATGAACGAGTACCGGATTGCTGTTTTTGCATCAGGCGAGGGGACGAATTTTCAGTCATTGGTGGATGCGGCTGCACGAGAAGAACTGGGCGGCGCCTCGGTAGAATTGCTCATCTGTGACAAGCCTGCGGCTCCTGCCGTAGCTAGAGCACAGAAAGCTGGAATTGCGTGCCATACTTTTCGACCCAAGGAATATCCTTCTCGAGAAGACTATGAGCGTGAACTGGTGACTTTACTGGATCAGAAATCAATTGATCTCATCGTGTTAGCTGGCTATATGCGTTTGCTATCCAGCGTCATGGTTGATGCCTACGCAGGAAAAATCATTAATATTCATCCGTCACTACTTCCGGCATTTCCAGGGAAAGATGCTGTTGGACAGGCATTGACCTATGGGGTCAAGGTAAGTGGCGTCACCGTTCATTTTGTGGACGGGGGCATGGATACGGGGGCCATTATTGCCCAGCGTGTCGTGGAAGTTGACGACCATGATACAGCGGAATCCTTATCCGCAGCCATTCAATCCGTGGAACGTCAGCTATATCCAGAGGTAGTTGGCAAATTGGCCCAAGGTAAAATCCAATTAAATGGTCGCAAAGTGATTTCACTTCTCTAAGAATGATTGTAATTTGTCATATCATTGTCATATCAAGGATGCTGTACAGGCATTTTCCGATATTTCTCGGGAAATAAAATGATAAAAGAGAATTTTGCAAAATTCTGAAAGAGCTAAAGGAGGAGACAGGGTGAGTATTAAAAGAGCGCTCGTCAGCGTATCGGATAAGCGGGGGATCGTGGAATTCTGCCGCGAGTTGTCCAAATTGGGTGTGGAGATCGTTTCGACAGGGGGAACGAGCAGCTTGTTGTCGAAGGAGGGCATTCCCGTCATCGGCATTTCCGAGGTAACGGGTTTTCCTGAAATTATGGATGGACGTGTTAAAACACTCCACCCTGCGGTACACAGCGGCTTGCTGGCTGTTCGGGATAATGAAGAACATCAGCGTCAGATGAAAGAACTTGGATTGGGTTATATAGATCTGGTCGTTGTGAATCTGTATCCTTTTGCGGAAACGATTGCCAAACCCGGTGTAACTTATGAGGACGCGATTGAAAATATCGACATCGGCGGTCCAACGATGCTGCGTTCTGCGGCAAAAAATCATGCTTTTGTCAGTGTGGTAGTCGATGCTGATGACTATAGCACAGTGTTGGAGGAAATCCGTAAGGATGGCGATACGGAACTGAATACCCGTAAGCGTTTGGCCGCAAAAGTTTTCCGTCATACGGCGTCATACGACGCTTTGATATCCGATTATTTGTCGAATGTGACAGGCGAGCCGTTGCCTGAGCGATACACCGTAACCTATGAAAAAATTCAGGATTTGCGTTATGGCGAAAATCCGCATCAGCAGGCGGCATTTTACCGTGAGCCATTGGCGGCAAAGGGTACACTGACAACAGCGAAACAACTTCACGGCAAAGAGCTGTCTTACAATAACATCAATGATGCTAATGCTGCTTTGCAAATCGTTAAAGAATTCAGCGAACCTACAGTAGTAGCAGTTAAGCATATGAATCCTTGCGGTGTGGGAATCGGCAGCAGTATTTATGAAGCGTACAGCAAGGCGTATGCAGCTGATCCAACCTCGATTTTTGGTGGCATCGTAGCGGCTAACCGGATTATTGATGGTGATACAGCGAATAAGCTGAGTGAGATCTTTTTGGAAATTGTACTGGCACCGGGATTTACGAAAGAAGCATTGGAGATTTTAACGAAAAAGAAAAATATTCGTTTGCTTGATCTGGGTGAGCTTTCCCGGTCTGAACAAGCAGAGAGCCGTTTCGTCGTGACTTCCATTGAAGGCGGCATGGTAGTTCAGCAAAATGACATTCACGCTGTAGACTCGGATGCACTTACAGTTGTAACGGAGCGGGCACCATCCGAGGAAGAACTGAAACAGCTTTTGTTTAGCTGGAAAGTTGTTAAGCATGTGAAATCCAACGCCATCGTACTGGCGGCAGATAATATGACCATTGGCGTAGGCGCAGGACAAATGAACCGTGTCGGTGCGGCCAAGATTGCTATCGAGCAGGCCGGTGACAAAGCAAAAGGTGCCGTACTGGCATCCGATGCATTTTTCCCGATGGGCGATACGTTGGAGTTGGCAGCTAAAGCAGGCATTACAGCAGTTATTCAGCCGGGCGGCTCCATCAAAGACGAAGAGTCCATCAAGGTTGCTAACGAATACGGCATTGCCATGGTCTTTACAGGCGTACGTCATTTCAAGCACTAACTTGTATGAGTTGAGGATGCAGCAGCATTTTCACCTGAACAATCTAATGGGAGCGGGAGGAAACACCTGAATGGATATTTTGGTTATCGGAGGGGGCGGCCGCGAACATGCAATTGTGTGGGCGCTGAAGAAAAGCCCCAAGGCCGGGCAAATCTATTGCGCACCAGGCAATGCTGGTATCGGACAGTTAGCGGAGTGCGTGCCGATTCCGGTGAGTGACTTTGACGCGCTGACAGAGCTGGCGGAATCCAAAAAGGTAGGACTTGTCGTGGTTGGTCCCGATGATCCGCTGGCAGATGGCATTGTGGATGCTTTTGAAGCGAAAGGCATTCCAGTATTCGGACCGCGTAAAAATGCAGCTGAAATTGAAGGCAGCAAAATCTTCATGAAGGATTTGCTCCATAAATATCATATTCCGACAGCAACCTATCGCAAGTTTTATACTTACGAGGAAGCACATGCATACTTGAAGGAGCAACCGATCCCAGTCGTCATCAAGGCAGACGGACTGGCGGCAGGCAAAGGGGTAACGGTCGCGTACTCGATGGAGGAAGCGGAAAAGGCTCTCTCTGACATTATGGTGGCCAAGGTGTTTGGTGAAGCCGGGGCACAAGTCGTGATCGAGGAGTTTCTGGCTGGTCAGGAAATGTCGATTCTCTCCTTTGTCGACGGTGAAACGGTTCGTCCGATGGCTGCGGCGCAAGACCACAAGCCAATTTTTGATGGTGACAAAGGGCCGAATACAGGTGGCATGGGTACGTATTCTCCGTTGCCTCACATAGCCAATTCCATTATTGAGGAAGCTATTGAGACGATTATTAAGCCGACGGCCAAGGCTATGGTTGCTGAAGGGCGTCCGTTCCGAGGTGTATTATTTGCTGGATTGATGATTTCGCCGGACGGCAAGCCAAAGACCATTGAGTTTAATGCACGTTTCGGTGATCCGGAAACTCAAGTGGTTCTGCCTCGTTTAAAATCCGATCTGCTCGATATATTTCTTGCTGCTGTAAATGGTACGCTGGATCAGGTGGAGATTGAGTGGAAGGATGAAGCGGCGGTGTGCGTGGTGCTGGCATCCGGAGGTTATCCTGCAGCTTACGCCAAAGGCGTACCTATCCACGGATTGGAACAGGTAGACGAAGCCATTGTGTTCCATGCTGGAACAGGCATCAACGAACAGGGTGAGTGGGTAACGAACGGCGGACGTGTATTAGGTGTGGTCGGCTTGGGACGTGATATTGCCGGGGCACGGAACAAAGCTTACGAACAGGCGGATCGTATTACCTTTGAAGGTAAACAAAACCGTACGGATATTGCGGCAAAAGCATTGCTGTAGCAGTAATATATAGGATAAAGAGGACCTCTGTGGAGGTTCTCTTTTTTCGTTTGACAAAAGTATACTTATCCTATAGGATTAAAAATACAAAACTGACTGACTGATCAATCGGGAGGAGGAAACCCATGCAGCCACGGAAGGCGAAGCAGTCCGAGACCGTCTCAAATGACCAACCTGCCGAGCACGCGGGAGAAGAAACAGACCGCAGAACACAGCTTCTTCACATAGCATTGAAGCGGTTCGCCGAGCAGGGTTACCATCAAACGAAGATTTCAGATATCGTGGTAGAGGCGGGAGTAGCCCAAGGCACGTTTTATTGGCATTTTAAAAGCAAAGAGGCACTGGCGCTGGAGATTATCGCTACCGGTCGTGAACAACTACTGTCAGCGATTGGACAGGGATATCGCCGTGATGCGGGAACGCTGGCTGATATGGTTAAGGCATCGGAGGCGCTGTTTGTTCGGTTATTTGATTTTGCATTGGAGAACCGCTATCTGATGGGTTTGCTGCTGATCGGCAGCGGTGTCGATGAACCGGTGCGCCAGAGTATCCGAGAGACAAGGGCCGCGATGGAGCAGGCATTCCGGCGCAATATGGAAAGAGCGATCGAGCTGAACATGTTGCCTGCTGAATTGGATGTCGAATTAAGGGCGGCACTACTCATGAGTATGATCGAAGGTGTCATTACACGCTGGCTATTCGGTTCAGAGGGAACACATGACCACATCACGCAGATAACTGCTAAAAGATTGGCAGCAGAGGCGGCTAATTTTGAGTTTTATGGACTATTAGGTCAAAGCTAGATGTGCAACATCGCATGAATGGGGCGTTGGCAACAAATAATATAGCCAAATCACATAGAAGAACTCAATCATTTACATCCAGACAGGAGAGAACGATACATGAAAACACGTAAAAAAGGGTTCTTGGTAACTATACTCATGGCTCTGGCATTGTTCAGCCTTGTGCTGAGCGCTTGCGGTACTAAGCCAGAAGCTTCTAATACTAGTAATGGAGCGGGTAGCAGTAATGTGGCAGCGAGTAACCAGCTCGAAGCAATCAAGAAGGCTGGTGTAATTAAGGTAGGCATGATGGGCACCTATCCGCCGTACAATTTTTTGAACGACAACAAGGAATTGGATGGATTTGATGTGGATATCGCCAAAGAATTGGCGAAGCGGATTGGAGTGAAACCGGAGTTCACGGCACAAGAATTCTCGGGACTGGTTCCAAGTTTGCAAAAGAAAAAATTCGATGCAGTGATTAGCCAGGTGACGATCACAGAGGATCGTAAGAAGGCCATTGACTTCACAGAACCTTATATCACAAACAATGTAAACATTATCGTAAACAGCAAAACAAATGATATTACCAAGCTGGAGGACTTTAAAGGCAAAACCATTGGTGTCGGCTTGGGAACGAATGATGAATCTTATCTGCGGAATGAAGTACTACCGAAGGTAGGCGATTTTGAGATTAAAACGTATGATGATGTCATTACTTCCTTAAAGGATTTAAACTCTGGCCGTATTGACGCAACCATTAACAATCTGTATGCTCTCAAGCCCATTATTGATAAAAACGGGTTCCAAATTAAAGCCGTAGGCGAGCCGATTAAATCGGATCAAGCGGGTGTAGCCATTAACCAGAAAACTCCTGAGCTCAAAGAAGCCTTGAACAAGGCTTTGAAGGAAATGAAGGAAGACGGCACTTACAAAACAATTTTCAAAAAATGGTTTGGCGAGGAGCCAAAAGAATAACGTAAGCCTGTTAGAGGCGTCTGGCTCCAGTCTTGGCTTTTATGCTGACATGGGGCCACTCGTCTGAAAGAAGGGAATATAACCGATGCTTGAATTAATGTGGGAGAACGTCCCTTTTTTATTAAAGGGTGCTTATTATACGCTTTATATTACGATTGTCTCTATGTTTTTTGGCCTAATCATTGGTTTGGTTGTTGCTGTGGCCCGGTTGAAGGGGAATCGACCCGTTCGATGGCTGGCGCGCATGTATGTATCGATCATTCGGGGGACGCCGGTTTTGGTGCAGATTGCGGTCATTTATTATGGACTGGATGATTATGGCATATCATTCGGATCGCTGACGGCTGCTTGTCTGGCACTCAGTATTAACACAGGAGCGTACTTATCGGAGACGTTCCGTGGAGCTATTTTAGCCGTACCCCAGGGACAGACCGAGGCAGCTTATGCGACGGGAATGTCGCCCGGTCAAACGATGTGGCGCATTATTCTTCCTCAGGCGGTACGCATTGCAATTGCACCGATGGGGAATACATTTGTAGGTATGCTTAAAGAAACGTCGCTGGTGTCGGTTATCGGGGTCAGTGAATTGATGCGACAGGCACAGCTTTTACAGGCACAGTATTTGCTCTACATGCCGTTTCTGCTCGAAATTGGCCTGATGTACTGGATTATGAGCATTGGATTCTCCGCTATACTGGAGCGGGTGGAAAAGCGTCTGGCTCGAGCTTATTAAGGTGGAGATGATAGATGATGATAACAACAAACGGATTAGGTAAACGATTCGGACAGGTAGAGGTTCTGAAAAGCATTGATTTTCAGGTTGCCGCTCGTGAAATCGTCGTATTACTCGGCCCGAGCGGCTCAGGTAAAAGTACCTTGCTGCGCTGCCTGAACGGTCTTGAAGAGCTGTCTTCCGGCAAGTTTGAGGTGAATGGGATTGAGGTAGATGCTACGGCTCACGTTCGTGTCCGCCAAGCAGCCATTCGTGATATTCGCAAACAGACGGGGATGGTGTTTCAGCAATTCAATCTGTATCCGCACAAAACCGCAATCGGCAATGTCATTGAAGGACTGCTGACAGTAAAAAAAATGCCGCGCGACAAGGCTATGTCCATCGGACAACGGTTGTTGGAGCGGGTGGGGTTATCGGATAAGCAGGATGTACATCCTTCACGTCTGTCCGGTGGACAGCAGCAGCGGGTAGCCATTGCACGTGCGCTGGCGATGGACCCGGCGATTATGCTGTTCGACGAGCCGACATCGGCGCTTGATCCCGAGCTGGTAGGGGAAGTGCTGGGTGTTATGCGAGAGTTGGCTCAAGACGGAATGACGATGGTCGTCGTTACTCATGAGATGAAATTTGCTCGCGAGGTGGCAGACAAGGTTATATTTATGGCAGATGGTATCATTTTGGAGGAGGCAGCGCCACAGGTGTTTTTTGACACTCCCCAGCATGAGAGAACACAGAAATTTTTACGACAAATCAGCGAATTTTAAAGTAAGATCGAGGATAAATCATAGATTATTAAGATGGAAAGAAGGCCTTTGAACATGAAAGTATCTACAACTTGGCACGGCAAACGCGCGTTTACTTCGGAGGGACCATCCGGTTATTCTGTAGGGATGGATGCTACGGCGGCTTATGGCGGTGATGGTAAAGGGATGACTCCCATGGAACTGCTGTTGGCAGGTCTGGCAGGATGTATGGGGATCGATATCACAATGATTTTGGATCGTTTCTTGTCGGACATTACTCGTATTGATATTGACGCAGAAGGTACGCGCAAGGAAGAAATGCCGACAGGCTTTACAGCGATTGATCTGACATTCCATGTAGATGGAGATATTCCAGATTACCGCGTATGGAAAGCGATTCAGATGGGTAAGGAAAAATATTGTGCAGTATCCGACTCCTTAAAAGCAGAAATTCGGATGCACCTCATATTGAATGGAACCGAAGTACCCTATCCAGCATAAGTGTCGAAGGGTAATGAAAGAGAGTCAGCCTGTGTTATGTACAGGAGGCTCTCTTTTTTATGTTATTTGAAAATATGACACGTAATGAAACTTTTTGTACTGTGTTTTCGTTTAAAATAGAAATTGAAATATAAAAATGGGAAAATAAACCTGTGTATGAAGTGTATACAGGGGGAGGTTATAGTGAAACGAAAGCGCCTTATCATAGTAGCAACTATTTTGGCTACAGTGCTCATCGTTATGGGAGTGGCAACAGGATTACTATCTTTCATGCAGAATCAAGTGGCTAATCCCCCGAATACCGTCCGGCCCACAACTGCGATTGCAGCCGAGGTTGAGGGTGAAACAAAGGAACAGGATGCTGCCACGCGTTTACTTCATTTTGTGGAGGAGAATGCAGAAAAAGTTTCGATTACGATTCTGAGAGATGAAAAAAAGCTGGCAGGCCAAGAGGAAAACCGGATGATGCCTTTGGCGAGCACCGTCAAAACAATCATTGCGATCGAATATGCCAAGCAAGCGGCGGTGGATCAGATCAACCCGGATGACAGAGTGAAGCTGATTTCGCTGGAAAGGTTTTATTTGCCGGGTTTGGATGGCGGTGCTCATACGGCGTGGCTACAGAATATGGAGGCTAAAGGGCGGATACAGAATGAAACTGTATCTGTACGAGACGTCGCCAAGGGGATGATTCAATTTAGTTCCAACGCCAATGCGGAGTATTTAATGGACAAACTGGGGGTGGATGCGATCAATCGGACGAGAGCCAAAATGGGGCTGCAAAATCATGATCCCATTTATCCGTTTGTATCCTCCATTTTGATTCCCTACGAATGGATGAAGGAGAGACAAGGTGAGAATTGGAATAATACAAAGAATAATATTTCTGCCAAAGAAGCCATTCAGGCGATGTCGGACACGGAGTTTCGCCGATATGCCCGCGTGATTCATAACAAGCTGCGCCGTGATGTGAGTGGTTCTTACAAGAAAAACGCAGATATTGAGACCTGGTATGATCAGGATTATGACCGTATTAATACGGATCGTTTTATAGCTTCAACGACAGCCGATTATGCCTCTTTAATGAGTAAGCTGAACCGCCGTCAAGGGTTCACAAAAGCTGAGCAAAAGTTATTGTCCGAGGTCATGGAGGAACCATTTATGGTTCTTCCTGAAAACCAGCAATTCCTGAAACATACTGGGCAAAAAGGAGGCTCCACGGCTTACGTTTTGACACTGGCAATGTATGCGACAGATAAGGAAGGGCATTCGACAGAGCTAGCTGTCTTTTTTAACGATTTGGACCCTAGCACAAATGCCAGCTTTCCTGAAATGATAAATGTTTTTAAAAAGAGGTTACTGCATGATGAATCGTTTAGAGAAGAAGTTAATCGGCGTATCGGTGTACAGGTAGCGATGCTAAACGCTAAAGTATAGTACTGCGTTTAGCATCGCTGCGCAACTTCTTATCCTAATCCTATCCGCTGCCTTTTTGTTTGCGTTCCCGCAGCAATAGATACAGAAAATATGGCGCGCCAATGACGGCTGTCACGATGCCAGCGGGAATTTCGAGCGGCGGCTTCAGACCTCGTCCCAGCGCGTCAGCAAGGACGAGAATCAGGGCGCCGATCATCGCCGAGCCGGGCAATAGATAGCGGTGGCGATTCCCAAATAACCGCCGTGCCAGATGCGGAGCCAGCAGTCCGATAAAGCCGATGGAGCCGATGGCAGCAACACAGGAGGCAGCCAAGGCGACTGACACGGCTAGCAGTCCTGTACGCACGCGTTTCACGCTAAGTCCCAGCCCAGCAGAGCTTTCTTCATCTAGGCTCATAATGTCGAGCTTACGCTGTAGGGTATAGGCGAGAGGCAGCAACACGATTAACCACGGCAGTAGCCCATACACTTCGTCCCAGCCTTTTCCCCACAGACTTCCAGCTAGCCAAGTGAGCGTGTCGCTGGCTTCGAGTGGATACTTGACCAGTATATAATCGGTCGCAGCCTGAAAAATAGCGCCCACCGCCAGTCCGGTCAAGGCTAGCATATTGGGACGCATGCCTCCCTTCATCGAAAGCTGTACGAGCAACAGTGCAGCTAGTCCGGCACCGACAAAGGCCGCTACAGGCAACAGCGCCACTGGGGATGAGGGTAGCAGTACGATGACGAGAACCGCCGCAAAGCCGGCCCCCTTGGATACACCTACCACATCTGGCGAGGCTAGCGGGTTGCGGATCATGCCTTGTAGCAGAACACCGGCTACTGCCAGCCCAGCTCCGGCCATGATGGCCAGCAGACCACGTGGCAGCCGATAGTGGTGAACGATGAACCAGGAAGAGGCATTCTGGTCAGTTAGAGCTGTGATCAGCTCAGAGGGCGTAATGTAGGTGCTGCCCACGCCTATAGCTATAAAAGCAACACCCAGCATTAGTGCGAGTAAAATCCACAGTTTTTTCATCGTGAAGTCCTCCCGTTCTTATGCGCCAGATATAAAAAGAAGGGCGCACCCACCAGCGCCGTTACAATACCAACGGGCGACTCATAAGGAAATGCAATAAATCGTCCAAGCACGTCTGCATATGTCAGCAGCAGAGCTCCGCAGATTGCAGACAGGGGAATGACCCGTTTGTAATTGTCGCCTGTAAACATCTTGATGATATTCGGCACCATCAGGCCCACAAAGCCGATGGACCCGGCTACCGCTATGGCAGAGCCTGCCAGCATAATTACTGAGGCCGAGGCCAGTAGACGGACAAGACGTACGTTTTGTCCCAATCCCTGTGCGACTTCCGTCCCGAGGCTCAGCACAGATAGCGAGGGGGCCAGCGCCAGCGCAAGGATCATACCCACGGCGAACCATGGCAGCACCAGACGCGTGTCGGCCCAAGTGGAACCATCGATGGCTCCGGCGAGCCAATACAGCACATCGGATATTTGCTCGTTGAACACGAGCAGTCCCTGGGTGATGGAGGCCAGCAACAGATGCACGGCCATCCCGGCAAGGGCCAGCTTAACCGGCGTCATGCCCGCCGTTCCGGCCAGCGCATATACGAAGGAGCCGCCTGCGATGGCCCCGGCAAAAGCAAAATAAATGCTGCCGGACGATCCGATATTCGGCAGCAGCACGACGGACAGCACGACAGCCAGCGAAGCGCCTGAGCTGACCCCGAATACCTGCGGCGAGGCCAGCGGGTTGCGTGTGATGGCCTGCATCAGGGCTCCGGCCACGGCGAGCCCCGCCCCGACGATTAGGCCAATAACGGCACGCGGTAGGCGTACCGTCAAGACAATGAGCTGATCCTTGGACGGATGCTCGGTGAACAGCGCAGTCAGCATGGTGGGGATGTCCATCCTGACTGGGCCAATCGCCACGCTGAGCAGCAATCCAGCCAGCAACGCAGCGATAAGTGCAAAGAAGACCGGCTTATTCAGCCGGTCGCGTGAGACTTGTCCGATCAACGGGAGCCGTCTCCTTTACTTTGCGCGGGATACAGAAGCGAAATGGCTTGCTCCAGTATTTTCTCGGCTGAGCCGAGTCCACGGTACCGGGTCCATAGTGCCCGGTTCACTTCGTAAACTTCCCCTTTTTTGACGGCCGTAATGTTTTGCCAAAGCGGGTTTTGCTTCCATTCCGCAATCAGCTTCTCATCGGCTTCCACCAAAAAGATCACATCAGGATCCGCTTGTGCAATCTGTTCCAGCGTCAGCTTGACGGTAGGCTCGCTTGTATTTTGAAGGGCATTGTGAATACCTGCTTGCTCCAGCAATTGTCCATCAAAGGATGAAGCACCGTGAGCCGATAGTGAATCAGAGCGGAATACCCCTAGCAATACGCTACGTGACTCGCCAGCTTTGATGCCTTCTTTTAACTTTTCCATGGTAGCTTTATGCGCAGCGAGAATTTGCTCGCCTTTTTCCTTCTCACCCAACGCATCGGCGATGACACCGAAGGATGCCAGGTTTTGTTCATAGGAGGAATTGCGGCTCTTTAGAACAATGGTCGGAGCAATCTCGCTTAGTTCTTTGTATATGCTTTTATGACGATTCAGATCGGCAATAATCAAATCCGGCTTCAGGGAGCTAATCGTTTCCAGGTTTGGCTGTTTGCGCGTGCCTACTGGTGTGAAGTTGATTTTCTTACCGAGCAGCCCATCAATATCATCGTCATTTTCCTGAGCTATGCCGACAGGAGTAACGCCCAGTTGGGTTGTGGCATCGACAAAAGAGAATTCCAGGGTTACGATTCTTTTGGGTGTACCTGTAACCTTGGTTTCTCCCATCTCATGTTTAATCATTCGAGTGTCGCCTGTTGCTTGAGGTGCTACTGCGCTGTTATCTTGTGACTGGCGTCCACATCCCGCCATAATGACCGTCAGTAGTGCCAGGATCGCTGCAAGCAGCATGCCTGTGCGCAGTGGTTGTTTCGGTGTTGCCATACGTTATCCCCCGTTCCAGTATGATTATCAGAGAAACTGATAATCATTATCAATCAACTAACTGTTGATCATTCTAGCAATCGGGAAGGAGGACGTAAATAATGTGGTCATTTAAACCGTTTTGATCGATTAAGTGAATTAAATTCAATAAAATTATGAATAGGAAGAGGGGGAAGTAACAGGACATCAGAGTTGGGTGGTTTATGCATCCCTCCGCTGTCGCCGATAGATACGCTCCGGTCTGCCGACGGTTCCGTACACCTGATCGTGGTGCGCGTCGCCACTTTCCACTAAATACTCCAGATACCTTCTGGCTGTAGAACGGCTCATACCCAGCTCAATTCCCACTGTACCTGTAGTCACCTCACCCCGTCGATTCAGGAGATCTAGCACTTTGTCGCAAGTTACTTTATCGATGCCTTTGGCCCATAATTCTCCGACTCCGTTCCCCGCCATCCGACCGGTGCCCGCGCTTTGAAGCAAACTGTCAATTTCAGATTGTTCGACTGTGGATTGTTCCTCTTGCCATGTTGTGATTTGTCGCCGAAATCGGGCATATTCCTCCAAGGTCGCACGCAATCTCTCGAATATAAGCGGCTTTACGATAAAATCAAACACGCCTGCTCGAACGGCTTGTACCACTGTTTCAGCTTCTTTGGCGGCAGTCAGCATAATAACATCTGTACCCGGATAGTGTTGCTTGATGAACGATAGCAGGGTTAGACCATCCGTATCAGGAAAATAAACATCCAGCACGACTAGAGGAGGACGGAGCACGTCCAGTTGAAGTTTTGCCTCAAATTCGTTCGTTGCGATTGCACATACGGTGAACCCATCCACCTTTTCAATAAATCGGCGGTTAATCTCCGCAATTCGCGGATCGTCTTCAATAATAAGAACCTCAATGTCCGATAAAACCCGCTCATTCATGGGCATAACCTCCTTTTGCATCATTACTCATATCTGTCCTATGTAAAGGAATGTATACCTCAAAAATACTTCCACCACCAGGCCGTTCATGCACTTCAATAGAGCCGCCCATTCGTTCAGTGTACTCCAGCACGAGAGCAAGGCCATATCCATGTCCTGCATCTGCTTTGGTCGAAGCTCCCCTGACAAACAGCTTTTCTTGGATATCGTCCGAAATTCCCGATCCGTTATCCGCAACTTCGACGATGATGGCTTCAGTCGTTTCTTCAAGCCGGAACCAGACCTGTCCGTCAGAGATGGAGGACATCGCAACAGCTTCCATGGCATTGTCCAGCAGGTTTCCGGCTATGGAAGCGAGAAAGGACCACTCCAACGTAGGAGACTGGGTTGAGAATGCTCCTTTAATATCAAAATGGAGTAAAACCCCTTTTTCCAGCGCCTGTTTCTTCTTACCGATCAGTAGGCTGGCGATGATTGAATCGGTTAGGAGAGCTGTGCCAATCGGCCTGTGTACACGATATTCCTCTGATTCCTGGGTGATAAAGTCCACCGCTTCGTCATAACACTCCAACTGAATCAGGCCGGATATGAGATACAGCCGATTGGCGTATTCGTGTGTTTGTGATCGAAGTACTTCCGCGTAATCTTTGACCTCTGTCAACTGTTGTGTCATGTGGAGCAGTTCGGTCTTGTCACGCAGACTGGCAACTGTGCCCATGATGCGACCGGAACGATCCTGGATCGGCACACGGCTGACGACTACAATTCGCTGCTGGACCTCAATTTCCTTATTCCATATGTCCTGTCCCTGATCTGGCCCCATCGTTGAATGCTCTACTGTGTAATCGGCAACAAGCATATCAACCAGTACATCTGGAACACCTGTCAAGTGACGAAGGTCGCATCCGTAGATAGAGGTTTCCGCGGGGAGTCCGATCAAGCGAGCTGCCTGTGGATTGGCAAGTGTGATTTGTCCGTTACTATTAACCGCGATAATTCCTTCGCCGATGGACTCAATAATGGCTTGCTTTTCCTGGTACAACCGTCCGATCTCCACTGGCTCCAGTCCATGCAGTGCGCGTCGAACCCGTTGCGCTATAACCAGGCTTCCCAATATGCCGATCATCAGCGCGCCCACCATAAACCAGAGCCATGCATATGTGTATGTACGAATATTTTGCTGCACATCTGTCATTAAAAAACCTACAGAGACGAGCCCGATGGCCTTACCTTGCGTATCATAAACGGCTGTTTTGGCGCGTATTGACGGTCCGAGAGAACCCGTCGATTCAGTGATAAAGGACTGCCCTTGCAGTACCTTATCATTCATGGGGTCTATCATAGGCGTGCCGATGCGCTCCGGGTTTACATGCCACTGCCGGATGAGATGACGATCAGCAATAGTAATAAAATCAGCACCGCTGCTGGCTTGGACAGGCTTTATGACCTCGTTGATACGCGAACGCAATTGCGTCGTCTCAGTCTGCTCCAGAGCGTCTCTGACCTGCGCATCTACGGCGAGGGTATTGGCGACGGTGAGCGCCCTTTCTCCGATTTCATCATATAGAGCGGAGGTGATCATATATCGAAAGGATAATCCCAACAGCCCGGTAACTACCAGTACTAAAAGAGATATAAATACCATTAGCTTTGTCTGAAAACGCACATGCCTTCACCGCCGTTAAACAAAATATAGGAGGAACGGATCAGCTGATCTTCTCCCCCATACGATCCATTTTACTGTATTACAGAAACGCCCGCACTTTTATTCTGTCGAAAGAATGGTCTATAATAGAAATAGTTACATAATACGAGGAGGAACATAATATGATTATTATTCATGCCGATATGAAAGTTTTACCTGAAAAAAGAGAGACTTTTCTGCAACAAACCCAAGGGCTGATCAGCGCATCCCAAGCTGAAGAAGGCAATGTACGTTACACGTTAATGCAGGATCTGAATGATCCCAACGCATTTACGATGGTTGAAGAGTGGAAAGATGCTGCTGCTGTAGATTTCCATAATAATTCTGCCCATTTCCAGGCATTTGTTGCCGCGGCTAAAGAATTGTTGGCTGCTCCGCTTCAAGTGAATGCTTTTCAGGATGCAACTAAACTGTAATCATCCCGTTGGATAATTCATAATCAGGAACAGGAGGAATAGACATGGGGAACATTGCGGATACAACTGTACTGAATAACGGAGTTCAGATGCCTTGGCTTGGTTTCGGTACTTACAAGGCGGAAGGCAATGAGGTCTACGAAGCGGTCAAAACAGCTATTGAGGTCGGTTACCGTCACATTGATACAGCGGCGATCTACGGCAACGAGGAACTGGTTGGACAAGCCATTCGTGATAGTGGAGCGGCTAGAGAAAACCTGTTTGTAACCACCAAGCTATGGAATCAGGATCAAGGCTACGATTCAACACTGCGTGCCTTTGAGGAAAGCCGTAAGCGGCTGGGTCTGGATATCATTGATCTGTATCTCATTCATTGGCCTGGCAAGGATAAGTACAAGGAAACCTGGAAGGCATTCGAACGACTGTATGAAGAAGGAAGCGTACGCGCTATCGGAGTTAGTAACTTCCAAGTTCACCATCTCGAAGACCTCCTCAAAGACAGCAACATGGTTCCTGTCATCAACCAAGTGGAGCTTCACCCTCGTCTGACTCAACAAGAGCTGCATCAATACTGCCGGGAGCACCAGATTCAGCTTGAATCGTGGAGTCCACTGATGAAGGGGAAATTAACCGAGCAAGCGGACATCGTTGAGATTGCTGCCAAATACGGTAAAACCTCTTCGCAGGTTATTTTGCGTTGGCATCTGGATCGGGGGATTGTGACGATTCCCAAATCTGTAACCGCGCATCGTATTCGCGAAAATGCTGATTTATTCGACTTTGAATTGACGGCTGAGGATATTGAACGAATCAATGGTCTTCATCTTGATGAGCGTGTAGGCACGCATCCCGATAAGCTGCTGTTCTAATATTAAGATTAAATGTACAAAGAACCTCCTAATTCTACGTTTACGTGGATTGGGGAGGTTCCTTTTTTAGGTTCAGGTTTGGCTTTGTCTGCTTACTGGTTTAGCTTACGATACAACAAGAGAGAATAGAGTATGGGAGAGATGACGGATATGATCAGCATGGATAGAAAAATGACCGTTCCCGCCACTCCATCGACCCATGCCGCCACCAAACCCGAAGCACCACCGAGCATCATCATAGGTCCACCGAAACGGTGCGTTTTACGCCATACCTCGGGGTTAGACAGAGTCCACGGAGTGCGGATACCGAAGGTATAGTTCGGCTGCACCTGAGTCATATAATTACCCATCACCAGCAGCAGCAGGCCTATTACCCCCAAAATTATAGTATTCATTTGCAGTCGTATGTTCAGGTTATACAGCAGCATCCCCCATCCAGCTACAGCCAGAACCAAAGAAATACCTGCACGCGTAACTTCATAGGCTTTTGAAAATTTCTCATAATTAGCTCTGTTGGGGTCCATGTAGCGTGCCAATCGAATGACCAGCGGTACTAGACCCAACAGCACGAGCATGATAATAGAACCACTTTTGCTCATATACCCGTCTGCTGTATTGTCAAAGCCAAAATGCGAGGCTAGAACATTGGGAAGTCGGTCGTACATCAATATAGCTCCTATAGCAGGTGATAAGGCAATCAAAGTCGTCAAAACATCTGTAAAGCTCCAATGTATTCGAAATTTCATTCAGATCCCTCCGTATCCTTGATATGATTCACATTTTTCTGGGCAGGGGTATCGGAGTGGGCGATGCTGAACATCCAACCGATGACATCCGCCACAACCGTTGTATGCAGGGTGTAGATAATGTTTTGCCCCTGTCGTTCATCCAGCACCAGCCCAGCCTGCTTCAGGATATTGAGATGGTGGGAGATGCTGGGCTTACTAATTTGAAAATGTTCAGCCACTTCACCTGCGCTCATACTTTTCTCCTTTAAAAGCTGTAAGATTGTACGCCGGGTCGGATCAGCCAAAGCTTTGAAGGCATCGTTCAAAATACATTTCCTCCTTTAGATATTTAGATAATATTCTAAATATCTAACACCATAGTAAAATAGAGCTATACTACATGTCAATGGAACAAGGCATCATTTTAGAAAAAAGATGTAGATCAGACTAATTAGGTTTGTAAAAGGCAGCGAAGTTGGCTATAATTAATTTATACTAAAAATAAGAATCTTAATTTAAAGAAAAAATGAGGAGGAAATATAAATGAAACACGTATTTCGTAAAGGAAATCATCCGCAAGCCCCGGTTATTTTGCTGTTGCATGGTACAGGCGGGAACGAACAAGACCTGATACCTTTGGCTGAGATGGTAGCACCGGGAGCTTCTGTATTAGGCGTGAGAGGAAATGTGCTGGAAAATGGGATGCCGCGTTTCTTTCGCCGTTTGGCAGAAGGAGTGTTCGACATTGAGGATCTCGTATTTCGCACCAAAGAACTGAGCGAATTTGTGGACACAGCTGCAGAGCAATACGATTTTGATCGTAATAACGTGGTGGCTCTTGGCTACTCCAATGGTGCAAACATAGCCGCCAGCATGCTCTTTCACGATGCAAAAGCGTTACGTGGAGCTATTTTACACCATGCAATGGTGCCGTTGCGTGGGCTGGATTTGCCCGCTTTGAATGGTATCCCTGTATTTTTGTCTTCCGGTGAGAATGACCCCATTGTTCCAATTTCGGAATCTCAGGAGCTGCAAGCATTATTGGAAGGGGCCGGAGCGCAGGTGGAAGCATATTGGGAACGCAATGGTCATCAATTGACTCGGACTGAAGCCGAAGCCGCAGGAAAGTGGTTTGGGGAGCATTTTAGTGCATAAAATGATCCGATAGCGATCAAGCTACGGATTAGCGCTCTACTGAGCGACCCCATAATTAGGAGGCGACAAACGAATGGCAAAACCAGATAATCGAGCCGATAATGTTGAACATTTGCAACAAAGTATTCAGAACACACAGCAGAACCTGCATGAAGCTGAAGGATATCTAAACGAATTTTCCTCTGAAATCAGCAACGAGGAGCGTAAGCAGATCGAAGAAAAAAATAATCGTCGTAAAGAAAGTATTAGATCATTTCGGGAAGAAGTGAAGGACGAAGCAGCCCATTCCCAAGAGTAGTTAAAATAGCGAGGCCCAACTTCGAGTTTCAATTCGAGTGGGGCCTCTTTTTTATGCAAAAATCATCATAGCCTCATTCAATTCATTTTCCCCCTATAATGCAAAGGAGACGCTAATCTGCGTTGAAAATAAATATTTTATAAATAATGTTGTTGTAAACTAATTTGTGTTGATGTTAAATAATAAAAGAAAGCGCAATCATTTACGAATTAGGATTTCATCATGCGAAGGGGGAAGGATATGCTGCTGCGAAGAAAACGCATGGCTTTGATGCTTATGGCGGTGGTTTTGATGGCTGGACTGCTGCAAGGCTGTTCTTTCAAGACCGATGAAAAGGATGGGCCGGGAACAGAACTTGTATTATGGACGTTCAATGAACTGCATGAGAAGTTTTTTCTGCAAATGGCTGACCAATGGAACCAACAGCACCCTGATGAATTGATTAATTTGAAAGCGAATACATTTCCTTATGATAACCATCACAGTAAGCTGTCGATTGCGCTGCAATCGGGGGTGGGAGCGCCGGATATCGCGGATATCGAGGTGAACAAGATCGGTAATTTCCTCAAAGGCATACCGCAGCTGGTCCCGCTCAATCCGGTGATTGACCCCGAGATCAATAACATTGTGCCTTCCAGAGTACAGATTTACGGCAAAGACGGTAAATATTACGGCATTGACTTCCACGTTGGGGCCGAAGTGATGTACTACAATAAAGAGATTATGGACCAGGCGGGGGTAAACCCGGATTCCATCGTCACCTGGGCAGACTATGCTGCTGCAGGCAAGCAAGTACTGGCGAAAACAGGCAAGCCCATGGCGACCTTAGAAACGAATGACCTATGGAGCTATTGGCCGATGATCTCCCAGCAAAATTCAGATTTTCTGGATGACAAGGGAGAGTTGACGTTGGATAACGAAACCAATATTAAAACACTCGAGTTTCTTCAACAGATGATAAAAGACAAAATCGCTATTCCCGCACCGGGCGGCGGGCATCACATGGAGGAATACTACGGATTTATGAACAAAGGTGGGGCCGCTTCGGTATGGATGCCGATGTGGTATATGGGACGTTTTACGGATTACATGCCTGACCTAAAAGGTAAAATTATCATCAGACCCATGCCAGCGTGGGAAAAAGGTGGTTTTCGCTCAGCGGGTATGGGTGGAACCGGAACAGTAGTCACGAACCAATCGCAGCACCAGGATCTGGCGATGCGCTTTCTGGCCTTTGCCAAGCTATCCAAGCAAGGGAATGTGGAGATCTGGAAGCAGCTAGGTTTTGATCCCATCCGTAGTGAAGTGTGGACGTTGCCGGAAGCTAAAGCCAAGAATAAATTTACGGAGTATTTCGGAACGAATATTTTTGACACGCTCATCGAAGTCAAAGATGAAATCAATGCGGTGCATATTGGACCGAAAACGCCTGATATCGCCAGTGCTGTGCGCAATAAAATACTTTATCGGACACTACAGAATGGCGAAGATCCAGCCACGGTGCTACATGAGCTGGCAGATGAACTGAGATAGACCCCAACAGGAAAGGGAGTGAGATTCATGGCAACGCCCGTTCATACGAACGCTAATGTACCGACAGGTCAGCCGCCACAACCTCAGCGTCCGACCAGAAGCCGATGGAGTCGCTTTATTCATTCCAGCCGTACGGCACCGTATGTGTTTGTCCTTCCATTTTTACTGTCCTTTGCGCTATTTTTTGCCTATCCGGTCATATCGACGGTCATTATGAGCTTTCAGGAAGTCCTGCCAGGGATAACAACTTATGTTGGACTGGAAAATTATAAGGACTTAATCAATCCTACGTTTGGAAAGGCGATATTGAATAGCGTCCTGTACACGCTCCTTACCCTGGTCGTGCTGATTCCTCTGCCGCTGGTATTGGCGGTATTGCTGAATTCGCCTAAAATGCCGGGCAGAGGGTTGTTTCGCTCCGTGATGTTTATCCCTGCACTAACCTCAGTGGTGGTAGCAGGAACGATCTTCCGCCTCATGTTCGGGGAATTGGATGGTTCGCTGATGAACTCCCTGTTGGGGGTATTCGGTCTGGAGCCTTACAAATGGCTAATGAACGCGAACACCGGCTTTTTAGCGTTGATCGTGCTGGCCTTGTGGAGATGGTTAGGCGTGAACATGCTGTATTACATGTCGGGACTCCAGAACATTCCTCCCGAGTTGTATGAGGCTGCGCAGATTGATGGAGCCAGTCGTTTCGATTCATTTTGGCGGATTACGATTCCTATGCTGAAACCAGTGACGATCTACGTATTTACGATTAGCATTTATGCGGGGTTATCCATGTTCACGGAGAGCTACATGCTGTGGAACGGAAATAACTCCCCGAACGATATTGGTTTAACGATTGTTGGCTATCTCTATCGCCAAGGTCTGGAGCAGAACAGTATGGGCTTTGGAGCTGCGGTAGGCATTGTATTGCTTGTATTTACACTCGTGCTGAACCTGATCCAGCTCAAATTTTTCGGCATGTTCCGGAAGGAGGATTAAGCGATGGCTCAGAAACAAAAAGGCTCGTTATCCGCATTGCTCGTTGTCCTGTTCATTCTGTTTGCCGGGTTTGCCCTGTTTCCGCTATTTGCCGTGACGCTTGCCTCGTTCAAGCCATCGACGGAGCTGCTGCGCTACGGCTTGAATCTTAAGCTGGAGTGGGGCATCATGTCCTTGAAAAACTATGCGTTCATCTTTCAGGGGACGACGGATTATTTTCAATGGTACTGGAACAGTATTGTTATTACCGTCTTGTTTACGGTGTTATGTCTGATATTGTCCGCGATGGTAGGCTACGGTCTGGAGATGTACCGTTTTAGATTGAAAAATGTGATTTTCACACTGGTGCTGGTCGTGATGATGATCCCGGTAGAAATTATCATGCTGCCGCTCTACAAGCTAATGATTGGCATGAAGCTGATTAATACAGTATGGGGCGTAATTCTACCCTTCGTCGTCGCGCCGATCCCGATCTTTTTCTTCCGTCAATATTTGAGTGGTGTTCCCAAGGACTTCATGGATGCTGCGCGGGTTGACGGCTGTTCAGAATATGGCATTTTCGTGCGGATTATGATGCCTCTGATGGCGCCTGCATTTGCAGCAATGGCTATTTTGCAGGCGATGAACAGTTGGAATAACTTCCTCTGGCCGATGATTGTATTGCGTACCAACGACATGCTGACACTGCCAATTGGACTGTCCAGTCTGCTGACGCCATATGGCAACAATTATGATGTGCTGATCGCGGGATCCGTTTTGGCTATTTTACCGATTCTCGTCGTGTTCCTGTTCTTCCAGCGTTACTTTATTGAAGGGATGACGGCAGGCGGAGTAAAAGGATAATCGGAAGGGTATTAAATAGAGCAATGGAATACAAGAAATGTGCAACGTCAGAAAAGGCTGATCGGGCATTGTCCCGGTCTGCCTTTTTTTAGATTCGATTGATTTTCATTCTCATTTTCATGACTATCATCTGCACAAGCTATGGGTAAACGTGGTATGATATTTGAAAGATTTCAAATACAGTACTTTGCATAATTCGATTCCTAACGCTCAAAAGTACAATATATAGACGAACTAAACCGTTTCGATCTGTATATTGCTGATTTGAAATCGCTCTTGGGATTTATGCAAAATGCTCAAATACAGAAATATTCAGGCGGAGCGTGGAGAACCTATGGAACCAACAGAAACCCAGAAAACTGACCCGACCATGGCGTCAACCGTTGGCATGGAGGATATTGTACGAGCGCATCATATGCTGCGTGAGGTGATTGTACGTACACCTTTACAGAGGGATGCCGTCCTATCGGCCAAATATAACTGTAATGTGTATCTGAAAAGAGAGGATCTCCAAGTCGTGCGGTCCTTTAAAATCCGTGGAGCTTACAACATGATCCGTAGCTTGACCCCTGAGCAAATGGAAAAAGGAATCGTGTGTGCGAGTGCAGGGAATCATGCGCAAGGTGTGGCTTTTTCATGTAATGCTCTTGGTATCCACGGTAAAATATTTATGCCGAGTACAACGCCCAATCAGAAGGTCAAGCAGGTTCGTCGCTTTGGCGGTAACAGTGTAGAGGTCATTCTGACCGGAGACACGTTTGACGATGCCTATGACGAGGCCATGAAGGTGTGCAGCGAGCAGGCAATGACCTTCATCCATCCGTTCGATCAGCCGAAAATTATTGCGGGCAATGGTACGATTGCGATGGAAGTGATGGAGAGCCTAGATACACCTATGGACTATGTGTTCGTAACGATTGGCGGCGGCGGTTTGGCGGCAGGCGTAGGTACGTATGTTAAAACCGTGAGTCCGTCCACCAAGGTAATTGGCGTGGAACCCCTCGGCGCGGCGTCGATGACGGAAGCGATGCGTGTGCACAAGGTGGTTACACTGGATCAAATAGACAAGTTTGTTGACGGAGCTGCAGTGAAGCGTGTGGGTCAGCTGACATACGATATTTGTAAGCATACCTTGGACGATATTGTGAAGGTACCGGAAGGTAAAGCATGTACCGCGATTCTGGAGCTGTATAATGAAAATGCGATTGTTGTGGAGCCTGCGGGCTCACTGCCTGTTGCAGCACTTGATCTGTATCGCGAGCAGATTCAAGGCAAAACGGTTGTCTGTATCGTCAGCGGTGGTAACAACGATATAGATCGTATGCAGGAGATTAAGGAACGGTCCCTCATTTACGAAGGACTGAAGCATTATTTTATGGTGAATTTCCCGCAAAGAGCTGGGGCACTGCGTGAGTTTCTACAGGATGTGCTTGGACCGGACGACGATATTACTAGGTTTGAATATACGAAAAAGAATGATAAGGAAAATGGACCCGCTCTGGTCGGCATTGAGCTGTTCCACAAGGAAGACTATCTTCCTTTAATTGAACGAATGAACCGCAAGGGGCTTAAATATACGGAACTAAACAAAAACGAAAATCTATTTAATATGTTAATTTGAAAAGGAGCCTACGGGCTCTTTTTTTTGTATCAGGATTTTGCAAAATCCTCGTATGTATATTGTTATGCGTAGTTTATGAATTTCTTTTTATTTGAAATAAAGCGTTTACAAAACTGAATGTGATAGGTTAATATATGGGTAACTTCATAAGTATAAACACTAATGTAATAGGTGTGTCACCTGAATTTCATTATAAGATACTCATTCGGAGGTGCGAAAGAATGTTGAAAGCATGGAAAAAATCAGTACAGAGTAAATTGACCCGAACGGCGTTTGCTGCCGTAACCTCGGCTGCTTTAATGCTGTCAGTGATGCCATCTGCATCCGCAGAGCATTGGGCGTTAACTGGCGATGTGGCAGTGCATGATCCGTCCATTACGAAGGAAGGCAACGCATGGTATATTTTCTCCACAGGGCAGGGGATACAGGTTCAAAGATCGGACGACGGACGCAATTTTTACAGATTGCCGCAAATATTCCTGTCGCCGCCATCATGGTGGAAATCGTATGTACCTAAGCAAAAGACTAACGATGTATGGGCACCGGATGCTCAAAAGTATAATGGACGGGTATGGCTGTACTATTCCATTTCTACTTTTGGTGCCCGGACCTCGGCTATCGGACTAGCTTCCGCAACGAGCATTGGCGCGGGGAGCTGGAGAGATGATGGACTAGTGCTGCGTACGACGGATGCTAACGATTATAATGCTATTGACCCGAATCTCGTCATTGACGCTTCCGGTAACCCGTGGCTTTCCTTTGGTTCATGGAATTCAGGCTTGAAAGTGACTCGACTGGATAAAAATACGATGAAGCCTACGGGCCAGATCTATTCTATCGCCAAGCGTACGGCTGGTGGTTTGGAAGCGCCACATGTTACATACCGCGACGGCTATTATTATCTGTTTGCTTCCATTGATAACTGCTGCAAAGGCGTAGACAGTAATTATAAGATTATTTACGGTCGCTCTACTAGTATTACCGGACCGTATGTGGACAAGAGCGGCAAAAGCCTGATGGATGGCGGTGGAACGATACTGGATGCAGGGAATGACCGTTGGAAGGGACCGGGTGGACAATCTGTCTATAACAACAGTGTGATTGCACGTCATGCCTATGATGCCACTGATGGTGGAAATCCAAAGCTTCTGATTAGTGATTTGAAATGGGATTCGGCAGGCTGGCCTACGTACTAAAGAGAGGACCGTTTGGAGTCATTTGTGCAGTAAAATCATATAGATATATTCAAAAACTGTTCCTCCTAAGGGGAACAGTTTTTGGCTTGCAATGTCATAGAAACATGCTATTATGTATCAAGTTGATAATAATTATCATTATCGTTATAAGAGACGTGATGATTTTCAGGTATGGAGGGAGTGACCTCACCAAATGCAGTCCAAAGACAGCATGGACAAACATACAGCTCTGACAGAGAGGGCAGTTCCTGAAGTAGACATAACAGCACGTCCAGTGCTTCGAACGGGTAGGGTTCGGCAGGCGTTGTTGTTCACAGCTTTGGCTGTATTGTTGGCTTTGGCCATATTCGCCGCCATTTCTCTCGGAGCCAAGGATTTGACCGTAAGCACCGTGTGGTCGGCAGTATTTCACTATGATCGTTCGCTAATGACCCATCAGATCATTCACGAGCTGAGATTACCGCGTGTACTCGGTGCAGCTGTTATTGGAGCTGCGCTGGCGGTGGCAGGCTCTCTGATTCAGGGTATTACACGAAACCCGCTGGGAGATACAGGTGTGCTGGGCATTAACGCAGGAGCGATGTTTGTAGTTGCAGTGAGTTTTGCCTTTTTCCCCAATCTACCTTATGGGACGTTAATAGTATTGTCGTTCCTGGGGGCGCTGATGAGTACCTTACTAGTATTTGGTCTGGGAGCATCTGCACCGGGAGGATTGACACCTATGAGATTGACGGTGTCTGGAGCTGTGACGGCTGCCTTGTTAGGTTCCATGACTTCGGGGATTGCGATTTATTTTGATCTAAGTCAGGATTTAGCCTTCTGGTATGCGGGTGGCGTAGCCGGGATTAAATGGTCGCAGCTTGAGATTCTTGCACCGATTTTGCTTATTGTGATCGCCTGGTCTATGGGGCTGGCACGTTCCATTTCGCTGATTTCGATGGGCGATGAGGTGGCGTTAAACCTTGGGTTGAATCTCAGGCGTATCCGGCTTTTGGGTCTGCTGACTGTAGTGGTACTGGCCGGCCTATCTGTATCGGCTGCCGGAGCCATCGGCTTTGTAGGTTTGGTTATCCCACATATCGCTCGCAAGCTAATCGGTGTGGATTATCGCCAGATCGTGCCGCTGTCTGCGTTATTGGGAGCCGTATTACTGGTGCTGGCAGATTTGGGAGCGAGAATGGCAAATCCGCCAGAGGAGCTAGCTATTGGGATTATGGTGTCTTTTATCGGAGTACCCTTTTTCCTCTTTCTCGCCCGTAAGGAAAGGAGGGATTTATAGTGAGTCGCTCTTTAGGGATTGGGGACACAAGAACGAAAAAGGCTTGGCTCGTTTGTTTGGTATTGGCGGGGATCAGCTTTGCTGTCCTTGTTTTGGGTTTGAATACCGGAACGATTCGTATTCCACCGCTACGTGTGCTGGATACGTTGTTTGGCGGTGGCAACGGACGTGATCATATCGTTCTGTTCGAATATCGTCTGCCACGTATTGCTGTAACGGTGCTAGCTGGAGCGGGACTAGGCGCAGCCGGGGCGGTCATGCAAGGCTTGTCACGGAACGCACTTGCTGATCCGGGAGTGCTCGGTCTTCATGCGGGGGCTGCGTTGGGACTGGTGATGTTCGTTAGCTTTTTTCGCGACCTGGACGGATCGGCCGCCGTTCTGATCCCCTTGTTTACCTTTGCAGGAGGTGTCATTGCGGCGGTGCTAATTGTTTTGTTGTCCTATAACCGCAGCAGAGGAATCGTGCCGGTGCGTCTGATTTTGTCCGGCATCGGTGTAGCCTCGGGTCTTAGCGCCATAACGCTGTATTGGTCGTTGCGGCTGGATGAGGATACGTACGCATTTACTGCACGTTGGTTGGCTGGCAGCGTTTGGGGCCGGGATTGGATACACGCAGCGGCTTTGTTGCCTTGGATAGTCATTGTATTACCCTACGTTCTGTCGCAGACGCGCAGTCTGAACAATCTGTCGTTGGGCGACGAGACCGCAGCTGGAATCGGCACAAATGTGAAGCGCCAGCGTCTATTACTGCTGGGCGCAGCCGTGGCTCTATCCAGTGCCAGCGTATCCATGGCTGGAGGCATCGGTTTTATTGGGCTGATTGCGCCTCATCTGGCTCGCCGTCTGGTTGGGCCGATGTACCAGCATTTGCTGCCAGTAGCCTGTTTGGTCGGGGTCGTTATTCTGGTCACCGCAGACACGATTGGGCGTTCGGTGTTTCAGCCGAATGCGATTCCCGCAGGTGTGGTGGTTGCTGTGGTAGGAGCTCCGTACTTTTTATTCCTGTTGTCCCGAACAAAATGACAGAAGGAATAGGTACATATGAAATCATATGATGCAACCCGCTGAAATTAATAACTAAGCAGAAGCCTTCTATATTGATCATTATAATGTAGAGTTTCTGTAGCATAGGAGAGAGTAACATGAGAAAGCACAAATTTAAGGGTTCTGATTTTAAACGTTCATGGGTAGTCACAACTCTTGTTGTATGCATGATCATGCTGTCCGCTTGCGGACAAGCAGCCGACAAACAGGCTACCGATACGAAAGCGGCTGGCAGTGCGCAGACAACCATTAGTGCGGATTCGCGCATTGCTTCGATGTCTATTCATTTGACAAACAACCTGCTGGCATTGGGCATTACTCCGGCTGGTTCGGTCATTGGTGGAGATGTGAAGGATTTTCTGCCCCATGTAAAAGATCGTCTTCAAAGTACCCGTAAGCTAGGTGTTGTCACAGACCCGGATATGGAAGCGGTATTGGAACTTCAACCTGATCATATTTTTTTGGACAAAAAATATTCGGGAACCGATGTGGCCAAGTTTGAAAAAATTGCGCCGACCGAAGTTTTTGATCTGGATGAAGGCACATGGAAGGATCAATTGAAAAAAATAGCTGCTATGGTCAAACATGAAGCACAGGCAGACGCATTTCTAAAAGATTATGATACACAGAAGGAACGAGTCAAAAAGCTGATTCATTCAAAAATTGGGGACGGAACGGTTATGGCTGTACGTGTGACGGCGAAAGAGGTTCGTGTTATGGGGATGAAGCGTCCCGTAGGACCGCTGTTGTATCAGGACTTGGGTTTGAAGCCAGCCAAGGGTGTAGAAAAGATCAACAAGGCTTATCAAGTTGTTTCCCAAGAGGTTTTACCGGATTATGATGCCGATGCGATCCTTGTTATCATCAGTAAAGGCGCGGATGCCCAAAAGGTATACAAACAGCTGGAAGGAAATACAGTATGGCAAGGTCTCAAAGCGGTGAAGCAAGGGCATGTCTACATGTTGGACGGACAGCCTTGGCTGGACTATTCCGCGATGGGACATAAAATTGCTCTGGATAATGCAGAACAACTATTTTCCAAATAAGTTTTAAAGTATATCAAGCCGTATTCCCCCATGCAGCTTCTTGCAGGCCAGGAATACGGCTTTTTGGCGCACGCTCAAGCTGTAAGTCGGTTGCCTGATCGAAATGAAAAGGAGCTGCTATGATCCAAAATGAGGCAGCTCCATATAATGAGAATTGCGGGCTATGAACGCTTTTTACGCAGAAAAATCGGTTTGAGTCCAATAAAGCCGATGGCGGCGAGAATTAAATTTACCCAAGGTGAGATCCTGAATACCGGCAGTACACTGCGCAGTGCCAGTCCGGCGACAAGAATCACGACAACTAACACAACATACATCAAGATGGATTTGAGATTCATCTGGGGCTTTACAGGGGCATGGTCTGGCTGTTGTGTCTCCTCGCCTTCTTCGGGACGGTCCATAAAATTCATCAGGGCTTCAACGAGTAGAATGGCTCCTGCGGCGATGATGATAAGGGTGGATAGGCTGATTTTTTCAAAGGGTTTGATATCCCCACCTGTAAAGGTGACAAACCATCCGATAATTGCCTGTGTCAAAAAAAACATAGACAAGGCAATCCATGCAATAAGCGTATAATTTTTTGCTTTATTCATTTCTTCCTCCTGCTTTATGAGCGTATCCCTAGCTGATGGAACCGCCATTTCGTAACAAAGACAGTATACGTGAGGAAGCGTCGGATGGCAAAAGACTTTATCTATAAAATGTATATTACCGCTGCATTCTCCTCAAACTGGATACAGGGTGAGCACATAGAGCAACCTGAATATAAACGTTAAGAGGGTGTGGCATCATGAAACTGGAGAACCAGGCAGATTATTCAGTCCAAAAACGATTAGCAAACGCTTCGAACAGGAATAGCGGGGTGGCCTCGTCTACAAATGTGAGTCACCGGAGTGTTCAAGGAACTTCTCCAACCTACCGTATACTGGACGATATTGAAGTGGCTGAGGATACAGAATTTGCAGGTGAACTAGGTGCACAGAACTACCGCAGCCTGTGGCATGAGGATGAACATAACGGCGCCTCTTGTAAGCTGGAGTGGGAGGGACGAACGGAGACCCACCAAATGTTTAGGAACAGCTACGAATAACGAATGTCTACTTTAATGTAGTGGATTCACTCTAATAAGTGTAGTATAGCGTTCTCCGGAATCGCACCGGGGAGCGCTATTTGTTTACTTTTTTAACGATGTGAACTGACAGGTTGACAAGGAAGCAGGGCGATGATAGACTGACTTTACTATAAAACTTATTAAACTTATCGGAATTAAAGTGAATGAATATCCTGGATGGATATTCCACGTTACTATATGAGCTTGAATTCATAAATGTGTAGTGAAGCTTGAAACAGGGGGAATCAGGATGGAACGGCAAATTGGAATTCGCTTTGAACATGAAGAGCTGGCCGCAACAATTCATTATCCAAACCGTACAAATGAGGGAGAGCGTCAGAGACGAGTTCCCCTCGTTGTTATATGTCACGGTTTTGTGGGCAATCGTATCGGAGTAGATCGATTATTCGTCAAGACTGCGCGTGAACTGGCCGAAGGGGGATACTTTGTCCTGCGCTTTGATTTTGCCGGTTGTGGGGAAAGCACAGGTGAATACGGCAAGCAGGGGCTCGAATCCATGATTAATCAGACACGTACCGTGTTGGATTACGCCGTCAATTGTGCGGACATTGACCCAACCAAGGTGACGCTGATCGGTCACAGTCTGGGGGGCGCGGTTGCCCTTCTCACAGCCGTACGGGATAAGAGAGTACAAAATCTGGTTCTTTGGTCAGCAGTGGGCTATCCATTCAACGACATCGTCAAAATTACGGAGCGAAGCGTGTACGATGAGTCTGTTAAAACCGGTCATGCCGACTATTTGGGCTATAAGTTTACGCCTGCTTATTTTGAGTCGTTAGCTCAATTTCAGCCGTTCCAGGAGGCCGTTAAATTTAACGGAGATGTGCTCGTTGTTCATGGCACCTCGGATGATATTATTCCTGTGGATTATGCATTTCTGTTTCAAAAGATATTCTGGATGCGTCCAGAGGGACGCTGTGATAAAGAGATTATTTTCCAGGGGGATCACACTTTCTCGTCAGGTAAAGAGCGGCAACGGCTCATTGATCGGACACTTGAATGGCTGGATGAACAGGAAAATATTCAACGGGATTGGCAGCACTGGATGATCTGATTTCAGTGTGTAACGGATTGTATTGGAAATTGCGCCTCCGCCGGAGTAAAATGGAAGAGTAACACTATACTGGCGTGTGGAGGTTGGCAGCGATGACATTACCCTCAATTTTTGTTGCGCATGGTTCACCGACACTGGCTGTAGAAAATAACGCATATACCAGCTTTCTTGCAAAGCTGGGCGCGAGCCTGCCCCGACCCAAAGGAATTGTCATTTTTTCAGCGCATTGGGATAGCCCCGATCAATGTATTGGCGCGGATGATCAGCATGCAGCGTTGCACGATTTCTATGGCTTTCCCGAAGAAATGTACTCAATCGATTACCCTGCACCAGGCGATCCGAAGCTGTATGAGGAGATAGAGCATCTGTTCAGTCAGCATAACCTGTTCCACCAGCCGGTTCGGAACCGAGGACTGGATCATGGAGCATGGGTGGTTTTGCGGCATATATATCCTGATGCGGACATACCGGTCGTACCCTTGTCCATTGATTCTCGGCGCGCTCCCCAGGAGCAATACGAGATTGGACGGATGCTGGCGCCTTTGCGAGAACAAGGGATTTTGATTATCGGTAGCGGCGGATTGGTCCACAACTTGCGGACACTCAAGCAGACGAGTGAGCCAGCCGATTGGGCCGTTCAATATGATGACTGGATTGCACAGCAGCTCCAAGACTGGAATTTGCGTCACCTATTCCAATATGACAAGAAGGCTCCATATGCCAAACAGGCGGTACCTTCTTATGGAATAGAGCATTTTTCACCTTTGTTTTATGCGATGGGGGCTGCGGATCATGAGCGCTCTGCGCATAAGCTTTTTCAGTCGTATGTCCTTGGCTCGTTGAGTCTCAATTGTTGGGCTTTTGGTCAAGAAAGTGATACGTAAATGTAAAAAAAGAACTTCCGAATCCACATGGTGTGTGGGAATGGAAGTTCTTTTGTGTATTTTGCGTCTTTGATTAATTAGAAGGCACGTTCTTTTTTAGCCAAGTGGATACCTGCGTAGTACGCTGATCTCCATTTTGATCCAATAGTGTCATAAATGCTTTCAGCTTTTGAATGTAGGTACTCTTCGAATCCATATTACGTTGAACGACGAATTGATACCCTTTTTTGGCATTCGGATGAATCTTTCCGGTATCATAATCGAATAATGGCGTATTGTTCGTGCCATAGAAAGTATAGAAGAAGTACAGATCGTGCAATTTTTTTATAGCTTGTGTACGGTTGGAATGAGGATATTGGTTTAAAAATGCCTCCTGTGCCAGCACTCGTCCGGCTAACTGTTGATAGCCGATACGGAGCGCGGCATCCTTGGTAGCCGCCTGTCCGGATTCCATCGCCATGATGTCAATATAGCTGCGGATATCTGTCGTGGTGTGCTTCCCGAAGACTTTATATTTTTCATAGTTGATGACTGGGTAGTACATGCCTTCTGCAGTTTCAAGTTTGTAGCCGGCATCTCTTGTTTGAGTTAGCAACTTTTTCAGGTTCACATCGCTTGAACGGCTGATTACATTTGTGAACGAATCACCGGGTTTATAGATTTGATTTATTTTGGTTTGAACAGAGGCCGGGTATAAGGTCTTTGCATAGGAATCCAATTGCTGGTTCTGCGCATTTTCCAGATGAAGCACCATGATGGTAGCTTGAGAGGCTGGAATGGATTGAATATGCTTTTGCAAATAAGTGAATGCCTGAGGTAGCTTGTCGGGTTGGCGTAGTAGCTGCTCGAAGGTCTTGGAGATAAGTTGTACACTTTCTGCCTGAGATGTCGTAGTAGACGTCGCCGCTTTGACTGATGTCGTATATCCCAATCCCATAGTCTGCACTGTGAAAGTTACGGCTGCGAGCATGAGATAGGCTTTGGTAATTTTTTTCATGATATAACCCTCCATTACGTTCTTTGATGTAACTGTAGTGTATAGGGTAAATGTATCGTGAGCATTCCATGTTGTATCCAACTTGTAAACGTTTGGGGGGATGATGAATCCGATAAAAGAGTTCGAGTTAGAAGGAGCTGAAAGACCCCTTGTGAGCATAACAGCGCAAAAAAATAACCATTACCCCGGAGGATAACGGTTATTTTGGGATGTTTAAGCTATTTTTCGGCTAGGGTCAGCTGGAAAGGTATCTTTATTTTTACGAAACAGTCCACGCAGGAAGGGCAGTACCCAACGGTCAAAGCCAATTCTTCCGGCATTTGCACCAGCAACTACAAGGAAGATTTCAAACAGCAGGTAGATTGCATTGGTGCTTACTGTACCCGAGAACAGGAACGAGAAGTTCATAACCATAGCCATCAAAGCAGCCAGTGTAGTCAATGTACCGAGAAGCAGGCCAACCCCTACCAAGAACTCACCCAATGGGATCAGGACGTTGAACAAACCTACATTCGGCAGGGCAAAGGCTTCCAGGAACGATCCCCACCAGCCTTGTACAGCGGGATGGTCTCCACCTGTTTTAGCAATGGCCCCCGAGATAAACCCGCCTGCATCGAATCCACCTGTCAGCTTTTCAAGTCCGTGGGTCATCCATTCATACCCTAGATAAACCCGTACTACAGTCAGCAACCACATTGCGACTTTGTTCTCACGTAACCAGCTGTTAAACATTCAAACCACTCCTCTTTCTTAATCTATAATGTTGGTTGTATTTCATTCTGTTGGGGATGATCATCTTTGCTACACCTTTATTGTAGTAGGTTCAGTTACAGTTATTTGTGATAAAAATCACAAAGTCTAAATATTTTTTAAATTTTAATGTCTTCAGATAAGTATTCTATAGATTGGTCATGCTTCAATCAAGACAAAAACAGGAAATAAAGCTTATAATGAGAAAAATAACTAAGTGGAGGGATGAACTTGTCCGGGCCCATTTCCCAACGAAATCATTGGTTGCGTGTGATGGCCTCAGCTCTGTTATGCATGACGCTGATGTCTTGTTCTGCTATGTCCAATACGGGTGAATCTGAATCCGTTCCCCAACTGACCAAGCAAGAAACAGAGAAGGAGGCACTTGAACCGCCGAAGGAGCAGTCTATTCCGGCATTTACAGCTCCGCTCACCGGTCTTCCGGTGGAGCAGCCAGTTTTGGAGCGACCGCTCGCTGTCATGATCAACAATGCTCCGGCTGCACGTCCACAGGCAGGACTTAGCCAGGCAGACATGGTATATGAAGTTCTTGCAGAAGGTGGGATTACCCGTCTGGTCGCTTTTTTCCAAAGTCATGGCGGAGATGTAAAGATCGGACCGGTCCGTAGCATTCGACCGTATTTGATTGAGCTGGGCGAAACCTATGGTGCGTTGCCGATACACGCAGGGGGAAGCACAGATGCCTATGCGATTTTACAGCAGCAGCGGAAGGAACATCTGGATGAGATTTCAAATGGAGGGGCTTACTTCTGGCGAAGCAAAGATCGTCGTCCTCCACATAATTTATACACAGACGTGAACAGACTGCGCAAAGGAAGCGATAGTAAAGGGTATGCCAAGCAGACGGACGTTCCAGTATATTCTTACCTCAAATCCGGTGAAACCCCAGTTATGGTGGACGAGACTGCAGCATCTTTACAAATTCGGTTTTTGCTTAAAAGCTATCGGGTATCTTATACCTATGATCCAGCGGATCAACAATATAAGCGTTTTGTGAACGAAAAGTCACATGTGGATCAAAATAATAACCAACAGCTCTCAGCAGCCAATGTCATTGTGATGAGCGCTAGACATCGAACGTTGGATGATGTAGGCAGATTAAGTGTTGAGTTGGACGGTAGCGGAGAGGCCATGGTGTTTCAACAAGGACGGTTAATACAGGCTGAGTGGCAACATACACCAGGCGATGCGATTCGTTTTATGAAAAATGGGGTTGAAATCCCGTTAACACCAGGTACATCCTATATACATGTGGTACCTGCAGATACTTCACTAAAGGAACATGTAACCATAGAAGCAAATTAGAAAGCGAAATACACCTTTTTAGGGAAAAAATGTCGGATAATGACCTTCCATGTCGGGCAATGTATACGTATATCATGAAATTTGCTTTTACAAACATTACAAAAACATTGATGAGTGTGATAAGATAGCAAAGGTTGTCTATTGCAGTCGAAACAGGTTGCGGATATTTTCGTAAAGGGGTAATCGTTATGAGATTGAAGAAAAAGGATATATTCTTCGAGACGTTGGAAAATATGGCAGATACGATCGTGCAAGCAGCCGATTATTTTGCCCAACATACTTCAAATCTTCAGGATGTAACTTTGTTTACAAATGAAATGAAGAAGTATGAAAATAAGTGTGATGATTACACACACACGATTATTACTGAGCTGAACAAGACCTTCATTACGCCGTTGGAACGCGACGACATCATGGAACTGACAACAACCATGGATGATGTGTTGGACGGTCTTGAAGCGACGGCTTCTCGTTTTTATATGTACAATATTACGGAGCCGGACGAGTATATTGTGCAGTTCGCTGATATTTTGCGTCAATCAGCTTACGAAATTCAGAAAGCTGTGCATTTGCTTTCACAGAAAAAATTGCTGGCCATTCGTGAATACACTATTCGCCTGAATGATTTGGAAAATCAGGGGGATGAATTGTTGCGTATTTGCATTAAAAACCTGTTTGCAACTGTAACTGACCCTATTGAACTGATTAAACGCAAAGAATTGTACGAACGCCTTGAAACGACAACGGATTCATGCGAGGATGTTGCAAATATGCTGGAATCCATCATTATGCGTAACTCGTAAGGGAGTCCTTTTACATGGATACAAGTTTATTGGTATTGGGTATTGTTATTTTTCTTGCTCTGGCATTTGATTTTATTAATGGTTTTCATGATACGGCGAACGCGATTGCAACTTCGGTATCGACCCGTGCATTGACCCCGCGACGTGCGATTATTATGGCTGCGGTCATGAACTTTCTCGGGGCAATATTGTTTACAGGGGTTGCGAAGACCATTGGTGGAAGTGTCGCTGATCCAACCAAGCTTACGAATGGAATTGATATCGTCATTGCGACGCTGATCGCTGCGATTATCTGGAACCTCTTAACCTGGTGGTTCGGTATTCCTTCATCCTCTTCTCATGCATTGATTGGTGCATTGGCTGGAGCGGTGTATGTAGGTGCGGGATCGGATAAATTAAACTGGAGCGGCTTCATCGGGATTGTCGAAGGACTTATTTTCTCCCCGTTGATTGCTTTTGTTGTCGGTTACATCGTGATGATGATTTTAAAATATATCTTCGCTCATCGTAGTCCGCATACGGTGAACAAAGGGTTTCGTACAATGCAGGTCATTACAGCAGCGCTTCAGTCGTTCACGCATGGTACGAATGATGCTCAAAAGGCGATGGGGATTATTACATTCGCACTCGTTTCGGCGGGGTATCAGGACCATTTGGAAGTACCCATGTGGGTAAAAATTTCAGCCGCAACAGCCATGGCGCTGGGTACGTCTATCGGGGGCTGGAAAATCATCAAGACGATGGGAACCAAGATTTTTAAAATCGAGCCAATTAACGGATTCGCAGCTGACATTTCGGGAGCCTCTGTTATTTTCACAGCTACATTGCTTCATTTGCCCGTAAGTACTACTCATGCCATTACTTCGGCTATTTTGGGTGTGGGTTCTGCGAAGCGCTTTTCCGCTGTGCGCTGGTCGCTGGCCGGTCGAATTATTATTACTTGGGTGATAACCATACCGATTGCTGCACTGTTATCTGGATTGATTTTCAAAATTCTTTTTTAGTTCATTATTATTTCTTGAAAAAAAGGTACACACTATAGAATACACAATAAGCTTCCGTCCGCTTTTTGCGGCAGGGGCTTATTGGCATTCTGGGATAAAACTGCTTCTTCAAAGTTCACACATCCAGATAGTTCCATGAAACGTTTTTCAAAAAATACCTGACATCAAAGTAGTCAATTTTTAATAACTCCTGTAGAATAAACAGAAAACTTTGAACCGTTCAACTGACTGGAGGAAATTATGCAAAAATCTAGAAAACTAATAGCACTCATGATTTGTTTGTTTTTTGTGGTTGCCCTGGCCGGTAATTTCGGTGTAGTGGCACATGCAGAAAATAAAACAAAGTATGATATCGGCACGGATACAACGTTCGCGCCTTTTGAGTTTGAAGATGTAGATGGTAAATTTGTCGGTATCGACATGGATTTGCTGGCAGCTATTGCCAAGGATCAGAATTTTGAATATACCATTAAGCCCCTTGGCTTTAACGCGGCAGTGCAGGCCCTTGAAACGAATCAAGTGGATGGTGTCATTGCCGGGATGAGTATTACCGATGAACGCAAGCGGAAATTTGATTTTTCCGAGCCTTATTTTGATTCAGGCGTCGTCATGGCGGTCCGCAAGGATAATGATACGGTTAAACGCTATGAGGACTTGAAAGGACAGCGTGTCGCTGTCAAAACAGGAACGGAAGGTTACACATTCGCAGAATCCATTAAGGCCAAATACGGCTTTACTACAGTACCGTTCGACGATTCTTCTCAAATGTATGATGAAGTTAAAACAGGTAATTCGGTTGCCTGCTTTGATGACTATCCGGTACTGGCATACGGTGTAAACCAGAATAACGGCCTTAAGCTGGTAACAGATAAGGAAAAAGGTGCTTCTTACGGGTTTGCTGTTAACCAAGGCAAGAACCAAGAGTTGCTGGAGAAATTTAATGCAGGGCTTGTTAATCTGCGCAATAGCGGGGAATACGATAAAATTTTGGCTAAATACCTTGGCGGATCGGGTAAAGGTGTGGCGCCTGTAGAAACCAGCCGCTGGGGCCTGATTTCCGCTTCGCTGCCTTCGCTGATTAAGGGCATGGGAAATACGTTGCTGTACACACTTGTATCTTTACTCGTAGCCTTTATCCTAGGGTTGGTGTTTGGCTTTATGAAAGTAAGCCATAACAAGGTGTTCCGTGGTATTGCAACTGTATTCGTAGATATATTCCGCGGTATTCCGCTGATCGTGCTTGCTTTCTTTATTTACTTTGGTATTCCACAGGCACTGGATTTCAAAATGCCGCTTTTTGTTGCGGCTGTATTGACGTTATCCCTGAATGCGGGTGCGTATGTAACTGAGATTATCCGTGGTGGTATTCAGTCCATTGATCCGGGACAAATGGAAGCAGCTCGTTCGCTTGGTCTACCCTATCGGACGGCTATGCTTAAAATCATTTTGCCACAAGCTGTGAAAATCATGATCCCGTCGTTTATCAATCAGTTGGTTATTACGTTGAAGGATACGTCCATTTTGTCTGTTATCGGTTTGGTCGAATTGACCCAATCGGGTAAGATCATTATTGCGCGGACATTCCAATCCTTTGATATTTGGCTGGTAGTAGCGGTGATGTATCTTATCGTCATTACAGTCCTGACCAAAATTTCCAACCGTCTTGAAGGGAGAGTTCGCCGTGGGTAAAATTATCGTTAAAAACCTGAAAAAAAGCTATGGTAGTAATCAAGTGCTAAAGGGCATCGACATGCAAGTACGTGAAGGCGAAGTTGTGTGTGTCATTGGCCCGTCTGGTTCGGGGAAAAGTACGTTTTTGCGTTGCATGAACATGCTTGAAGAAATTACCGCAGGTGAGGTCATTGTTGATGACTACAACTTGAGTGACAAAAACGTGGACATTAACAAAGTCCGTGAAAATATAGGTATGGTATTTCAACATTTCAATCTGTTTCCGCATATGACCGTGCTCAAGAACATTATGTTCGCGCCGACTGAACTGGGGAAACAGTCCAAGGCAGAGGCGCGGGAAACGGCGATAAAGCTGCTGGATCGTGTAGGTTTGGCCGATAAGGCAAATGCACTGCCAGGACAGCTTTCCGGCGGTCAGAAACAGCGTGTGGCGATTGCACGTGCGCTGGCAATGAGCCCAGACATTATGCTGTTTGACGAGCCTACCTCGGCGCTCGATCCTGAAATGGTGGGCGAAGTGCTCGGCGTAATGAAAGATCTGGCGCGTGAAGGCATGACGATGATGATCGTAACGCATGAGATGGGATTTGCACGCGAAGTAAGCGACCGTGTCGTGTTTATGGACGGTGGTTACATCGTAGAAGAAGGAACGCCACAAGAGGTATTTGGTAATCCGAAAAATGAGCGGACCATTAGTTTCTTGGAGAAGGTATTGTAAGAGGGTTAAAAATGAGGCAGGGTTTGTGGATGTAGGCGGGGATCTCGTTGTGAGGAGACGCTCCGCGATCCATTTGATCTTTCGATCGCTGTTGCCCCTGAATTTTTGGATTGTATAAGACCTTATAAGGTGAAAATTCAGAGGCAAAGGCGAACGCTGCCGCTTCTACAGATTCAAATGGACCGCTACGCTACGACTCGCTGATTGCTCCTTTTCGTGCAAAGAGCCTGCCTCACTCTTGAATGAGTGAGTATAGGGGAAGAGAGCGAGATGAAGATTACGCGCGTATCGTCGTTTTTGTGATGGATTCAAAACATCGTAATAAAGGCATCGGCAAGGCGTTAAATCAGGAAGCGGAAGCTTGGGCTAAAGGAACGGTTTGGATATGAAGCGACAAGCACGGGGTTTGTGAAAAAGATTTAATTATAATGAATTGATTATTTTATAAGGATATCTTGGGAGGCATGTTGGCCCGGAGATATCCTTTTCTTTATTAAAAGGAATTTAGAACTTGAGATTTGTATAATGTTAATTGGCTTATATAAAATATAAATAACATATCAGACGGAAGTGTAAGCGAGGGGGACGTACGGTGATACGTACATTGGCTATAGGTCATGATCATCAGGTAACAGTGGGAAAACCATTGGATCAGATCGTCATGGAGGATTATATATGGATGTGGGTAGATTTTAGCGAGCCTACAGATCGCGAGACGGAGCTGCTGACGAGTTATTTTCATTTTCACCCATTGGCTGTGGAGGATTGTATGCATGTTCTGCAACGTCCCAAATTGGATTATTACGAGGATGTGCAGTTTCTGGTCGTGCATGCGCTTGATGTAGATACGTTAGCTGCGGAAGAAGTGGATATGTTTATTAGCAGTCGTTTTTTGGTTACATATCACCATCATGAGTTAGAGGAGCTGGATCAAGCCTGGGAGCGGATTGTCCAGCATGCGAATGAACGCAAAATATGGTCGCGAGGACCGCTGGCTGCAGCCTACACGGTGATGGACAAGCTGGTAGATAACTATTTTCCGAGCCTTTTTATGATTGAGGATGAATTAGCCGAGCTGGAGGGCTTGGGCGGTCGCGAATCCGTAGAGGAATTAATGAAGCAGGTGTTTGACCTGCGTGGCAGGCTGCTCAAGCTGCGCCGTACCATCGTACCCATGCGTGATCTGATGTACCGAGTTTTGAATTCGCAGCATGTGCAGGGCCAAGGAGACCATATGGCTTATTTTACCGATATATATGATCATTTATTGAAGCTGACAGACATGCTGGAGGCCGACCGCGAGATGACAGCCGACCTGAGGGACAGTTATATATCGCTCAATTCCAATCGCATGAATTCAATTATGAAGACGCTGACCGTAATTACGACCGTTTTTATGCCCTTGACGCTGATTGCAGGAATCTATGGTATGAATTTTTCGAATATGCCCGAGTTGGGCTGGAAATATGGATATTTTGGCGTACTGTTCTTCATGTTTTTGTTGAGTGTTGCAATGGTGGTCTGGTTTATGCGCCGAGGCTGGTTCAAATAGTATAGTCTACTTTCTTTTGCGCTTGCGCGGACGTCTGCGTGGGGTAGTGGTGCTTTTGCGCTGCGTCTTTTTCCGACGTGGGCGTGGTGGTGTGTATTCATCCAATTCCTCGGTGATATCTGTTGCAGAATTTTTGCTCGCGGATTTGCCGAATGCTGGGAGCGAACCCATAATCAGCTTCGCCATTGGAGCAAATTGCTGCACACTGGACATGACCTTTTGCACCTTGCCGACTGTAGCAACAATTCCATCAATACCACCCATACGGTCAATGAAGCCTTTGATTTCGTTGAGATTACTGAGGTTGCCAAGACCCCCAAGCAGTCCTCCTTTGGCTGGAACCGGGTCTGGTGTGACCACGGCAGAATCCGTAATACTCGCTGGCGCCTCGTAAGGAACCAGCCCGGAAGAACCGGCTTGCGGAACCTCGTTGTATGGATCGAGTCCGGGATAAGGAGATGAACTATACGGATCGGAAAGGGAACGCTGTAGCGGCCTCCGATGATAGTAGTGTCCAGGCATGAGATCACATTCCTTTGCAGGTTGATACTCTACTGTATGTTACAAACGCACAGTGGGTTTAGGCGCGTGTCCCGAAATCAGGTATAAAAGCGGATTTGGGCATTCGTACGGTACGTTTCTATGGTCATAATGTTGTTCTGTAATGCGTGAAACCGTTAATGCTTGAAAAAGCGACTATTCCTCGGGTACAATGAGGAGAGATCGTAACCTTGGGAGATGATAATCCATGCAGCTTAAGAAGCTTAATGATAAAAGTATTGATCAATTGTTCGAAGCTATTTTAACTCTTAAAAATTTGGAAGAGTGCTATGTATTTTTTGATGATCTGTGCACGATTAATGAAATTCAATCCCTCTCCCAACGTCTAGAGGTTGCCCGTATGCTAGGCAAAGGCAGCACATATAATCAGATTGAAGCAGAGACAGGGGCCAGTACAGCCACCATTTCACGTGTTAAACGTTGCCTGAACTATGGTAATGATGGGTATAAAATGACTTTGGAACGTCTGGGACGCTAATGCGGAGCCCTGGGATACTGGTAATCAGCCACGGCTCTAGGGAGCCTTATTGGGTGGAACAGGTGGATCAGGCAGTTGCAAAGCTCCATTTGCCGGAAGAAATACCGGTAGAGGTTTCATTTTTGGAAACGGTTAAAGAAAGATTGATTCAAAATGGTATTGACCATCTGGAAGCCTTGGGTGTAACAGATATATTGGTTATACCTTTGTTTGTGTCATCAGGCAGTACGCATGTAGATGAGATTAGCTATGCGCTGGGTGTCAAAGATGCGCCGGACAAAGAAACAGATTTGAAGCCGTTTCGAATGAAGGCGCGAGTACATTTTGGCAGCCCGCTGGATGATGGAGAAGATGTTGCCCGCATGGTGTGGGACAAGGTTCGCCCGCTGTCGGCCGACCCTGCGAGAGAGGTTATTTTACTCGTAGGTCACGGCAGTGTGCACAACGGCTTTTTTCAGCGCTGGGAGCAGGGGATTTCTTCGTTGGCCCGTACGGTGCAAGGCGTGAGTGGTATCATCACGGACCACGCTTTGCTAAATCCCGAGAGTGTGTACGACAAGGCAGCGTATTGGAATCAGGAGCGGGGTCATGATGTTATTGTGGCACCGCTATTTTTGAGTTCGGGATATTTTACAAGTCACATAATTCCTAAACGCTTGCAAGGGCTCGAATACCGTTATTCAGGAGATCCTTTATTGCCGCATCCTTTGCTCACAAGCTGGATGGATAGACAAGTTCGTGAATTATTGCAAAGTGTGCAGAAGCAAGCAAGGTCAAGTCATAGGTAGTCTAGTTCGGCTATAGCGTCATCTTAGCCTTAAATTTCCTTATTTGGGCAAAGTCTGGCTTCTTTTATTGTAAAAGAGGTCTTTTTCCAGTATGATGATATTTTGTACAGACTGAATGTGATGAACTGCTATGTGAATATAAATATCATTAAATATACGGGTGGCGTAACGGAATGAAAAGAGCTAGATTAATCTATAATCCGACCTCTGGGCGTGAGGAAATGAAGCGTCGTCTTGCGGATGTTTTGCAGCGCCTGGATGAAGGTGGTATTGAAGCCTCTTGCCATGCAACTACGGGTGAAGGGGACGCAACGCGTGCCGCAATAGAGGCCATTGAGCGTGGGTATGACATGATTATCGCCGCTGGTGGCGACGGTACATTGTATGAGGTCATTAACGGGATGGCTGAAAGAGAAAACCGCCCGCCCCTGGGTGTGTTTCCTTTGGGGACGACGAATGATTTCGCCAGGGCACTGGGCATCCCCAAGCACTGGGAGGATTATTGCGACCTAGTTATTCGTCAAAATCCGAAGCCACTGGATATCGGAAAAGCGAACGACCGCTACTTTATCAACATTGCAGGCGGGGGGACTTTAACCGAGCTTACGTATGAAGTTCCGAGCAAGCTAAAAACGATGATTGGCCAGTTGGCGTATTATTTTAAAGGCATGGAGAAGATGGTCAGCCTTGCTCCACAGGAGCTGATTATCAAGGCTTCGGGTCAGGAAGTGATCCACGACGAGTTTATGCTCTTCCTGATTGCGAATACGAATTCGGTGGGCGGGTTTGAAAAGCTTGCTCCCGGGGCGACAATAGATGATGGGCTGCTTGACGTCATCGCTGTGCGGAAATGCAATCTGGCGGAAATGATCCGATTGGTAACACTTGCGCTGCGTGGTGAGCATTTGCAGGATAAGAAGATTGTTTATTTTAAAACAGATTACATGGAAGTGACCTCACCCGGCTACGTCCAGCTTAATCTAGATGGCGAACTGGGCGGCACTTTGCCAGCGACTTTCCGGAATTTACCTCATCATTTGAATGTTTTCCGGTGAGAAATAAGTAGGAAATGCTTCTGTTTCCGGGAGAAAACGCAATATGGTATACGGAATGCAGAGTAGGTAGTTGTTTTTGTGAACATATTGGTTCTTGCCGTTCTCCGTGGGGAGTAACGGCATTTTCGAGTTGATGTTTGTATACTTGGATGACGTTAGTATTGTATATACCGTATGAAAAGAAGATCAGAAAGAAGTGACAATCATGACGAATAACCGTAGCGGACGTGGAAAAAGCCGCCGGAATGCAGCGACAGCAACTCCTGTTCAAGGAAATCAGCACAAAAAGACTATGAAGGCGACAAGAGAGAGAGAACCGGAACAGTCTCGGGTTAGAGCTGGAAATGGGCTGCTTCAAGCCGAAATCAAACATAAAAATGGAAATATGAATGAAGTGGCTCAGAAGAAAAGGGAAAATGGACGAGATACTCGTCGTTCTTCCAACGGTGGACGAAGTCAGGATGCTTCCAAACGTATCCGATCCAGTGTAGAGCGTACCGATCTGCCTGTGCAAAAGAATGATGAGGCCGTGATAGACATCATCGGCATGAACCACGATGGCGAGGGTGTAGGGCGTGTCGAGGGTTTTACGTTGTTCGTTCCAGGTGCGTTACCGGGTGAAAAGGTACGGATAAAGGTGCTGAAAACGAAAAAGCAGTATGGGTATGCCAAGCTGCTAGATATCGCGCAGGCTAGCCCTGACCGAATTGCAGCTCCGTGTGCCATCTACGATCAATGCGGTGGCTGCCAGATCCAGCATATGAGCTACGAAGCGCAGCTGGGCTGGAAACGCCAGCATGTCGTGGATGTGCTGGAGCGTATCGGGAAGCTGAGTGTGGCTACAGAGCCCAGTGAGCATACTGCACAGGTTTTGGCTGCTTCTGCGGATACAGATGGTGAGGCCGATACAGTCACGACTTCTGATTCGGCCATGAATACGGATGGAAATGCCGACAGCATGTCGCGTGTACATGGCGTAGTCGTGCATCCTACACTCGGTATGAGTGAGCCTTGGCGATACCGCAACAAAGCCCAGGTGCCGATTGGTGTCACCGAAGGCGGGCTTGTCGGCGGCTTCTACGCACGCGGCAGCCATCGAATTGTGGATATGAACACCTGTCTCATTCAGGACGAGCGTAATGACGAAGTTGTCGCACGTGTGAAAGAGATTGGCCGAATGCTGGGCATCAGTGCATATAATGAAGAAACCGGACGTGGGCTACTGCGCCATGTCGTTGTAAAGACCGCTTTTCGCACGGGTGAAATGATGCTGGTGCTCGTCACGAATGGACGAGATATTCCGCACGCTGATGCGTGGATCGGGAGTATCCGTGAGCATATTCCACACGTGGCAAGCATATGCCAGAACGTGAATACGAAGCGAACGAACGTTATTTTTGGCGACGAGACTCGTGTACTGTGGGGTCGTGACGTGATCTACGACTACATTGGAGACGTCCAGTTTGCGATTTCCGCGAGATCCTTTTATCAGGTGAATCCCGTACAAACGGAAGTGCTGTATAGCAAAACCGTCGAATATGCCGGGCTCACGGGCAAAGAAACAGTGATTGATGCGTATTGCGGCATCGGCACGATCTCCTTGTTCCTCGCTCAGCATGCGGACCAGGTGTACGGGGTGGAGATCGTCAAAGAAGCCATCGACGATGCACGGAGTAATGCGCTGTTGAACGAAATGCGTAATGTGAAATTTGAGGTAGGCGCGTCCGAAGATGTCATTCCTGCATGGAAAGAGCAAGGCATCACCGCCGACGTTATCGTCGTCGATCCGCCCCGTAAGGGCTGTGATCCACGCCTGCTCGACACCATTCTGGAGATGAAGCCAGAGCGCGTGGTGTATGTATCGTGTAATCCAAGCACATTGGCACGGGATTTAAGGATATTGGAGGATGGCGGGTATAGTACTGTGGAAGTACAGCCTGTGGATATGTTTCCGCATACGGTGCATGTGGAGTGCGTGGCGATGCTGGTTAAGGATTTTATGGCCCATGCGCTACAGAAAACAGATTAAATGAATGTAGGATACAAAGTGATTTAAATAAATTGTCTCATCTTTCAAAAAGAAAGCCTGACAGCCGCAAATACTGGTAGTAGGCTTTGAGAACATAGAAGGATACATGTCCTGGAGCAAATTGAAGCAACAGCTGGAGAGTTTCCTCTGTCCTGCGTTATATGGAGGGGTCGAATACCGGGCAACCAGTTATCGGTATTTACCTGATAAATCTGGAATTTGTTATATTGCTGTAGATAAAAAGAACGTAATCAATATGAGTGATATAACGAGCTCGATCAGATGGTATCAGTCGGAGCAGGAAATTAAGAATGATCCAGATATCCAAGTTCCTATCAACAAAGAAGAAATTGAAGCGGTCAGAAAAGATACCAAGGGAATTGTTCCAGAGGATCGTCTATGGTAACTATAAAACATATAACTTTTTTAGTTATAATGATTTTAAAATATGGACTAGTTGGGGACCAGATGGGAGCCATGTTTCCAAAACAAATGTCCCTATCACAGGTCCATACACATCCCTAGTTATAAGTAACATAAACGCTTTTGCTACTTCTCATGCCAGTATGAAATATAATTTGGCTCAAACTTTGATTGCTCTTGGTGTAGCGGCAGTTACATGGGAAACAGTTGTAGGATTAGTTGGCTCTGGACTTACTGGAGTGTGGTTAATGATCGTTCACAAGCTAGATCAAGTCTTAAACAAGCATATAATTATATTCAACGTATGTAATTTTCGGCTGAAGAGTAATAAAATTAGTAAAGGTGATATTAAACCTTTGCTAATTTTATTTTAAAGGGGGACATGCAAATATGGTTTTCGTTATTATCTCAATAGTATCTTTCTTGCTACTATTTTTTCTGATTTATAGAATTATTAAATATAAGACAAGGAAATATAACCGTGAAAATTTTGGACTATCATTAATTATGCTTCTTATTCTAGTAGGAAGAATATATATCAATACAGGAGAATCTAATCTAAAACCCTTGCTAATAGGTTATACATTTTTGTTCTCTGTTTTATTATTATTTTTTTTATTTGGTATGATTCGTAAGAAAAATAGTAAGCAATGAACGGAAATTGACCGTTTTTATGAGCTGCTGATGATAACTATTTAATGCGTTGGTGGAGAAGATAACCATTCTCTCACCAGCGCATTTTGTTTTTACCTTGAAAAGTGGAATGAGTATAGATTAAATACTGGACTAAAAAAATCATAGACTAAAGTGAACAAAAGCTAACTAGTGACTGTGGGGTGTATGACGGGAAGAATCAATCGAATCCCGTCTTTTACTCCTTCCATATAGATGGATTGTTTGTCTTGGCTTAACTGATAGCCTATGATTTCTTCCCATTCGGATAGCAGATGTTGAATATCTTCAGTTTGATTACTTTTCAGTTGCTCAATTTGAGCGAATAGATTTTTGTCCTCTGTTGAATATGAAGCCTGTTGTTCTCTGGCGTGTTCTAATTGATAAAAACGTTGGCGTAATGCTTCCAGAAACCATTCTGGCCAATTTAGCATAGTACATTTTCCCTCCCGTGGTTGAAGTGTGTGTATGTTAACTCTGATGGGGAGGAATGGCAAGTCATTGTTTTTGTAAGCAAAATAAGCCCATTCCGACTCATAGGTTCAAGTCGGAACAAGCTTTGGGTAGCTTTTTAATCGTAAAAAAATGAACTATTCAGAAATTTCAATATAGTTCTGTTCATTAATTTGTTCATATTTTATTTTTATTTTTTCCGTTCCTTCTAAAAGTGAGGCAATGTATCTTGTTATTTCTACCGTCACTCTCTCAGCATCATCTGGGCCTTCAGTGTATGGGCTTGGATTGACTTCTAGTATATATCCACCCTCACCTCCATACCCTTGTATAACTAACTCAAAACCCAATATATTGGCATTAACATATACTGCCGGTACTTCTTCATAAATGTAATCTTCTAAACCACCAAATGGAATACCACCAACCAGTTTATCTGAAATAATCTTTGCAACACCAAAGATATCTTCCTCAGATTCTATTGGTAGAGAACAAGTAAAGTAAGGGTATTTTTTCATATTAATTTTTCTCCTAATCATTATCAATTATTTGAGTACCTGCTTTAATTTTTTGGTTATATTCTTCTTGCGTAAATATACGAAAAGTAAGCTTGTCTGGTCTCCCTTTCTTATCCACTCTCCTTAGACCATCTAAAGATTCTTTAAGGATTTTATCGGCTTGCCGTTGTAATTGTTCAACCTCTTTAATTTTTGCCCCTGACCTCCATTTGTCATCAATCCGAAATCTTGAAGCCAGCTTATCACTGACAATAAATGCATCAATATCAAAGTCCGTTGGATCAAATGGCGCGTTCCCCTTATGTGAGCCTTTCTGGCCTGTTGCCAAAGAACCTCTATACCCCACTTTAGCATCCGGGTCTAATTCTTTTATTTTCTTCGCAGCAGGACTCAGTGTCGCTTGAACCGTATTCATAATATCTATTCTGGTTTTAGGTTTACCCGTCCCCTCAGTTTTAGTTAGACTCGATTTCGGTTCATTCGTTGGCTTCAGGGGTTTTGGTTCTGGAACATCTTTGGAATTATGATGTGTCCCTTTTCCACCTTTTATTTTTCCCTTACCCAGAAGAGAGCTAATTAGCATCCCAGCTAATGTCTCACCCTCCATGTAACTTTGGCCCTTCTCTAACATCCGTTTATCGTCTTCTTTTAAACCTTTGAGATACTCATCTCTGGCATTTTCCTGATCCAAAACATAATTTTTAGCAAATACCAAATCTCCCTTTGCCTCTTCATATTGGCCCGACACTATAGTACTTATAGTATCCACAGGATGCTCGATAAGAGCATCTTTTAACTGCTTCAAGCCTTCAACGTTCGCTTGAACTGTTTCCTCCATGCCCTGGAAAAAGAGTGTGGTTTCCTCGCCAAAGCTTTTTTTAGGGGGTTCGGGACGATTAGCTTCCCAGTCACGAATACTTTGCGCATACTTTCTTGCTCTCTGTAATTTTTCTTCTTCTGGGGAAAGCGGCTTATGAGGAGGAGGTTGTTGCTTCATATAATCCCTAATCCATTTTTCACGAACACTTTTAGGAACCTGCTGATACGCATGAACCATCATCTTAGACTCTTTCAGCAAGTTTTGAACCAGCTCCAATGTTCCACCGGAATGAGACACATGACGAGCACTTGTAAACACTTTCCCCAAAATCCACTTGTTATAATAGGCTTCCTGAGCTCGCTCATACTCGTATTGACTGACCAGTCCCTGCATTGTTAAACCAGCCAAGTATTTTAGCGGATGAATTCTGGTTCCCTTACCGTCTCCTATTGTAGGAGTTCCTTTGCTCCGAACAGGGATCGCTGCGGTTGCTTTCAGAATGACACCCGCCGCAGGCCCACTTAGTGCTCCTATAACAGCACCAGCCACTTTTCCCATCACCGGAATGGAGCCTAAAAGCTTAGATACCGTACCCATCAAGGCTTTGGCCTGTTGAAGGGCTACTGGACTTGTCACTTTCGCGGTAGGAGTGTTGCTGGATGAAGCTTTGGCTGTTGCTGCAGTTTGAGCCGCTTCATAGGCTTTAATACTCATCAATGGAGGCTCAGGTACAGGAGGAAGGTCAGCTACGAAAACTGGAGCTTTTACCGTACCTTCTTGATAAATCACTGGGGCTTTGGTGTCTGTCTCACCATCCAATACCATGCTGCTGGCTCCACCTTTTAAGTATAGCGCCGTGCCAGCTTCCAGTGATAGTTCCTCACCTGCATCGAGCTTCACATGACCACCCTGAATCTGCACATTCCCCGGACTGTTAACGGTAATGCCACCATCTTCATTTAGTGTAATTGAAAATCCATCCGAGGTGGACAGGGTCAGTTCTTGCTCAGACATTTCTATGCCGCTTCCTTGCACGTGTTGCCACACCTTCATATCGGGCTGTCCATTCGCGTGGCGTTGTTGTCGTAATGAATCTGTCACATAGGCATCCTGTTCGTGATGTGTAGGCAGATATAACTCGACTTGTTCCCCGATCTCAGGCATATCGTACCAGCCACTATGTTCTTCAGCTACATATCGAGTTGCTACAGGGAACCAGCAGGCTTTGGCAGGATCTTGCTTTGGGTCGATGTCCAGTTGAAGCTGTACAAAATCATGCTGTACCTTGAGCACTGTTCCTGTCAGCGAAATTCCGGTGGCCTGATTGTTTTCATACCGGGCATAGCGGATATCTTGTTCGGCTTGAAGATCGTAACGGGTACGCAGTAAGCCATCTGCTAAGGTTGTCACGGCTCGAACCACGACCAGCTCTTTGCCTTGTCCAATAGGTAACGTGATGAGGTCGCCTAGTGCATAAAATTGCAGGCTTTCGATCATATAGGTGACATACGAGCCAGCACGTTCTCCGGGCTTTTCCGCATCCAGCTCATGAAACGTTTTTCGAACACGATAAAATACATCTCGTTCCACCTTATGCTGCTTCCCTTCTGGCATCCCGAAGAAAACCTTGGGCGAGGCTGCGGTTACCTCTGGCACAAGTACGGAACCAAAGCGAGAAGCGAGACGTTTTAAAAACGCCCAATCGGTCTCATCATATTGTAAAACAAATGTCTCTAGTTTGGCATAGTGGCTTACCGTATCGATGGCATCTCCGTACTGATATTTTCGAACCAGTGCTGTGACCAGATCATCATAGGTGCGGTGAATATCTTGATAGGAGCGTCTTTTATGTTTAATATCCATTTGGTATGAATGGGAAGCGGCCTCCAGTTCAAATGTATACACGCCTCGCACACAGTGTACGGACATCCGTGTAACAATCCCATGGAACAGCCTTCTCAGCGATTGTCCCTGATCATTCAACTGACGAATCACAATCGGCTCTTGCTCCATATTTTGACCAATACAAGCCGCTCCCTGTTCTTCGGAGAGCATGCCACTGATGTGTAAATAGGCATGATCGTTGATGGCACGTGTTATTTGAAGTAGTTCAATGTGTAGTGGCTGAAAGGGACCATAAAAGCGTAGGCTTTCATATCCGATCCCATCTGAAAATACGCTCAAGTGAGTTCATGACTCCTTTCTAGATGCGATAGGTATTTCCAAGTAAAGTATGTCATCTTGCATTCGCTTCTGAATTATAGAAGCCGCGAATGAGTACAAATTCAAGATAGATATGTATACAAGGTTTGTTGGGCATAAAGGAACGAGAGGTGATATTTAATAAACAACCCAGCATATGTATTTATCGGTTAAAAGAGAGATTTAGTTTACAGAATGACCCATTGGTTGAGGGATTTACTATGTGTATTTTTGGAAGCAGGTGATACGGGAGGGAAGTGTAACATGCGCTAATATGGAAATAAGGTGATACGCCACATGGTTTGCCATTACGATGCTTTTCGTGTTGCCAAATCAGATACTTAAACCAAAATCGATCTAATTTTAATAATGGAGTGATAGAATGATATGGGTTCTTGTACCTTTAAATAGTGGGAATATTGAAGATTACTTACCAGACTTATATGATTGGAGTCTTACTGAAACCGAAAAAGAGCAACATACTTGCCGACCCATAAACGAACTACCTCCATATAACAATTATAAAGTGAATGTACTGAAGAGACTTGCGAATGGGCTATTAATATATATCTTAGTTGATAAAAGTAACAATAATAAACGTGTAGGCAAGATACAGCTTTTTGACTATAATTCTCGAAATAAAAGTGCCGAGATCGGATATTACTTGCCTTTAAAACATAGAAAACAAGGACATGCAAATGTATTACTTGAGTTATTTATAAGCACTATTTTTGAACGTAAGGATTTGGAGTTGAATAAAATTTATGCAACGGTTGCGGCATGTAATCAAGCATCCATAAAATTTATAGAAAATTCCATTTTAAGCTGGAGGGGACTTATCGAGAGCATTATTGGTTTAGTGATGGTTCGATATACGATCAATATCATTATTCTTTGCTAAAAAGAGAGTATGTTAGCTTAGATGAAAAAGAAAATAGAGGCAATTGAATGATATTCATTTAAATGAATTGGAAGTATATCCTTTCCATCGTCTCGATACATGTGGAGTGTTGTTCACTATTGGTCAGAAAAGACTAATAGTTGAGGTGTATTGGCGTTTGAAAAAGGTAAAAATCAAAACAAACTTACTGATAAAAACATCAATAAGATTATAGAAACGTACCGAAATCGTGTAGATGTTGATAAATATGCTCATGTGGCATCACTTGAAGAAATCAAAGCAAATGAGTTTAACTTAAATATTCCTCGCTACGTGGATACGTTTGAAGAAGAGCAAGTCATTGACCTTGATAAAGTAAATAAGCTACTAGAGCAAGATAAACAAGAAATCGCTGAACTTGAAGCCAGAATCAATGAACAGCTGAAAATTTTGGGTATTCATGTGTAGAAATTGACGAAAGGGGTCAAGGATATTATTCCTCGGCTCTCTTTTTTAAGCCATTCGCATGGGAACGGCGTAAGTTGGGGGAAGTTATGCCGTGCAGTATTACTATGAACTGCGGCGCAGTACGTTATAGAAGATGGCAAGGAGGGGCGGCGCTCTTCCTTTTTTTGCGAGTCTTTTGGGGAGTCTGCTCCTCTCTTGGGTATGATATACTCATTTAGATGTCTATGCTTAACATATACTGCCGTTTGAACTACGTTGCTTAAACGTGTTATATGTGAAGAAGAAGCAAGGACATGAACAGGTTAGCTTTACCATTTTGGGACCAAAGATTTGTCCTGGTATTTATAGAGGAGTTTTTGATATGACGAATAATTTTTGGCGTGATTTGCCACGACCTTTTTTTATACTGGCACCGATGGAAGATGTGACGGATGTTGTGTTTCGCCATGTCGTAAGTGAAGCAGCCAGACCGGATGTGTTTTTTACGGAGTTTGCGAATACAGAGAGTTATTGTCACCCGGAGGGGAACAAAAGTGTACGCGGGCGTTTGACTTTTACAGAGGATGAACAGCCCATGGTGGCCCATATCTGGGGAGATAAGCCGGAATATTTCCGTGAAATGAGCATCGGTATGGCGAAAGAAGGCTTCAAAGGCATCGATATTAATATGGGTTGTCCTGTAGCGAATGTAGCGGAGAATGGGAAGGGAAGCGGCCTGATCTGCCGTCCCGAAATCGCAGCGGATATCATTCAGGCCGCCAAAGCCGGGGGACTGCCCGTCAGTGTAAAAACAAGGCTCGGTTTCACTGCCGTAGATGAATGGCGCGACTGGTTGACCCATATTTTGAAACAAGACATTGTGAATTTGTCCATTCATCTGCGGACAAGAGAGGAAATGAGTAAAGTAGACGCTCACTGGGAACTGATTCCGGAGATTAAGAAACTTCGTGATGAGGTGGCACCAGATACACTGCTGACCATTAACGGAGATATTCCGGACCGTCAGACCGGCTTGAAGCTCGCTGAGCAATATGGTGTGGATGGCATTATGATTGGGCGTGGTATTTTCCAGAATCCATTTGCGTTTGAGAAGGAGCCGAAGGAACACAGCAGTGAGGAATTGCTTGAACTGCTGCGGCTTCATCTAGATCTCCATGATCATTATTCAGCGCAGGAGCCACGTTCGTTCAGCCCTCTCGCCCGCTTCTTCAAAATATATGTCCGTGGATTCCGAGGGGCAAGTGAACTCAGAAACAGCTTAATGAACGCCAAATCAACAAGTGAAGTGCGTACATTGCTTGATGAGTTTGGAAGCAAGGAACATGATGAGGTAGAGTAACGTGGAAATTAAATTGCCAAGTTGGGGAACGGGCTGTTAGTAGGCATTGAAAACATAGGAGGGTATATGTCCTGGAGTAAATTGAAGCAACAACTGGAGAGCTTCCGCTGTCCTGCGTTAGACGGAAGGGTCGAATACCGAGCGACCAGTTACCGTTATTTGCCTGATAAGTCTGGAATTTGTTATATAACTGTAGATAAGAAGAACATACTCAATATGAATGATATCACTAGTCCAATCAAATGGTATCAGACGGAGTTGGAAATCAAGAATGATCCAGATATCCAAGTTCCTATCAGCAATGAAGAAATTGAAGCGGTCAGAAAAGATACTAATGGGAATGTTCCGGAGGATCGTCTACAAGTAATTGCAAGAGGTAGAAAAATATCAGAGCATGCAAAGGAGCTTTTGTCAGCACAGGCCTCATTAAGCAAGTCTAATTTTAATGTTGTAGCTAATAAGTTTTTAACTACTTCTATAGATGAAAGCTTAGAGAGTAATGATATCTTATTGAATATTCTAGCTTTAGTGGACAGACGAGTAGGAAAAAAGCGAATTTTAAACATGACCGGGAAGATGAAGTTAAAGCATCCCATTGTGCAGTATTTTTATGAACTACGGCGTAGCACTCTATGAAAATAAATAACTTTCATTGATGGGGGCACGTCATATCAGGGTTGTCCTCACTGAAGCCATGATAGAGACTTGAAAAAAATCGGGGAAAAGGTTGAATGGAGAACGGGGCAAATCCGTTTCCGTCATGTCTTTTCCCTGTTTTTTTATATTCGGCAATGGAATTATCACCTATCGTAACTGTCAAAGTTTCTGTTGTTTTGCTCTCGTTTGACAATTCTAAGCCACTGAACTACACTAAAAGTGAATGGTATATTCATTATTGAATGAGGGTGTTCATCATACAGGCAAAAAAAGATGAAGTGAAAAAAGAAATTGAATCAGCCGCTTTAAAGGTATTTTTTCGAAAAGGCTTTGTAGATGCTAAAATGAGCGATATTGCGGATGAAATCCAAATTTCTGTCGGAAATATTTATACTTATTTTAAAAATAAAAAAGAGTTATTTTATTCGGTTGTTCCACCGTCTTTAGTGGATTATTTGAAGAATGTGTTAGTGGAAAGCATTCATATCGATAACCAGACTTTTTTTGAAGAAACCAATAACGAAAAAAAATCTGCCATTGTTCAGGAACAAATCAACCTATTAACTCAATATAGCATGCAGATCGTCATTATTTTCGAAAAAAATAAAGGGACGATTTACAGCGATGCAAAAAAAGAACTGATCGATCTGATGATCGAAACCAAGAAGCCTTATTTGAAAAAAAATTATAAAAGATATGAAATCGGAACTGATGAGAATATGATTTTGCTGAACATCATTGCCAATAATGTCATCCATATGACTTTGGATTTATTGAAGAGGGATATGAGCGCCGATAGCCGGAAACGGATTTTTGAGGCACTTAGTCTATACAGGCTGCATGGACTAAAAAGCTTGAATGAGTAATGTCGACAAGTAGGAATGATTATTTGCGGGACGGTCTATCATTTTTCTGGCATCAAGACAGTCCCTATATTTTTTTATCCCAAAAATGAATAAGTAATTCATTATTAAACACCATGAGCGCAGCAGGAGGGAGAAACGATGGGAACAGGCTATGCATTTAAGAACTGCAATGTGATTTATGGAGACGCGAAAAAAGACGTTGAAAAAATGATGACGATTTTAATTCACGAAGACGGGCTGATTCAGGAGATCGGGAAGACAAGCGATTTGGTTATTCCCAGCCATTATCAAACGATCGATGTATCGGGGAAATATGTGATGCCCGGCCTCATCAACGCACACGTCCATCTTTTTGCAGATGGAAAGCCATTTACGTTGTCTGCAAGCGAAGGGCTGCTGAATTTTACATTCCGTTATATTTTGGATACGAGGCTGGGCCGAAGTGTGTTAAAAAAACGGGTCAAGAAAAATGCTCTGACGGCACTGCATTCCGGTGTAACCACGATGCGCAGCGTCGGTGAATTTTTTTACACTGATGTACAGCTCCGAGATGAAATTAAAACAAACCGGTTTGTTGGCCCCAATCTTTTGGTGTCCGGGTATTTTCTGAGCGTAACAGGCGGTCATGGGGCACCCTATTTGGCTTTAATCGGCGATTCGCCATGGGAAGCGAGAAGAAATGTAAGAATTAATGTGAAAAACGGAGTAGATCTAATCAAAATATGCGTGACTGGCGGGGTAACCGATGCCAACATGGTCGGTGAAGCAGGCCGCCTGCAAATGACGGAGGAAGAGGTTGCCGCCATCTGCGAGGAAGCCCATAAAATCGGTATGCGTGTAGCGGCCCATGTGGAAAGTACTGAAGGCGTTAGAATCGCGCTAAAGGGCGGAGTGGATACCATTGAACACGGTGCGGAGATGGATGAGGAGATCATAAGTCTGTACAAAAACAATCCTAGGGCATTAAAGGGCTATACCGCCTTGATTCCTATGATGCAGGCTGCGTATCCTGCTGCGAAATTGGACACGAGCCTAACGAAGGTGAATGAGACTGTTAAGGAAAATTCCCGGCTTGTGTACGACTCTATGCTGAAGGGACTGCGACAGGCTGTGGAACATCATATCAAAATTGGGGTTGGAACGGATGCCGCAATGTCCTACGTCACCCACTATGATATTTGGCGGGAACTGGACCACTTTATGAGACAAACGAAACTGAACGCGGGTCAGGTCATCGAACGGGTAACAAAATCTAATGCGGAAATCTTAGGCATTGATCACCTTACAGGGAGCATTGATGTCGGAAAACAGGCGGATTTAATCGTGATGGAGCAAAACCCTTTGAACAACATAAAAGCTTTGTCGGATGTAGCTATGGTCATGGTCAAAGGCAATCTTATACAAACACCATCGGTGACCCGAATTCGAGAAGTGGACGAGCTGCTTGATTCCGTTTGGTAAAATTAAACCCACCCCGTAAACTCCAGTATAGACGCTTTCGCGGATTGCGCTTCGGATTGCGCCCCTTTACGCCATTCTTTGGGCGGCTTTCCCATAAGCCTGGAGAAGCAACGGTTGAAGCTGGAAATGGAGTGAAAACCGACTTGTTCAGAGATCGAAAGAATAGAATCCTCCGTGCTTTTTAACTGCTTGCAGGCCTCTTCGATTCGAGTGCTGTTTAGGAAATCGAGAGGCGACGTCCCCATAATTTCATGGAATTTTCTTCGAAAATGAGTTGTACTTAAATGGCACAGGTCGGCCAAAAAATCCATAGTAATGGGGTTCATATAGTTTTTCGTGATGTACTCCAGAACCGGAGAAATGACAAAATCGCTTTTCAGGCTATGCTCTGTTTCTTGATCTGCCAACAGTTCATTCCTGGAATGAATTCTAAGGAGTTCTATGTAAAGGGATAGCAATAAGCCGTAGGCACTTTCCTGATAGTAAGGATTCTGCTGTTTTAATTCCTCTACGATTGAAGTCGCAAGTGTATAAACCTTGGGATGTTGCTCCTTATTCAATATACAGTTCATACCCTTCACTACCCACAAATTCGGCTCGAAGTTGCTATAAGCACTTTTAAATGAATGTTGAAAGAGCTCCTCTGGCGAAAAAAAGATATAAGACCAAAGACTGGCTGTATTTGGCGAACTATACGTGGTATGAGGAAGATACCTGGGGATGAAGGTCACATCGCCAGCTTTGAAGGGTACAGATTCTCCTTTGATCTCCATGATGCCGCTATCCGAATAGCATATACCAATCTCCAAATGGTTATGGAAATGGAGATGTTCACTTTTAATATCGGAAATCTTCCAACGCTCACCGCTTAATAGCAAGACAGGGAAATTTATGGGCAAGCTGTAGTGTCGGTATTCTATAACGGGCTTCTTTTTTCTGGGCATATCCAATACTCCCATGACTTTGATTTTAACCAGCCTATATATATCAGGATTTTGCAAAATTCGATTCCAATCGCTCCAAGGTGCAATATATAGACGAACTAGACCATTTCGATCTATATACTGTTTATTGGAAGTCGCTTATTGGATTTTTGCAAAATCATCACATAAATGATTGGAATTGCACAGTTTTGTTGCGAATATGCTTAGATGGAGACTATTTTACTGCGTACAATGGAATAAGTAAAGCGTTTTCAAAACAGTGACGAACAGCTCTCAAGCGCCTTTGGGGGCGTGTGCGAAAGAGAGGAGAACATAGATGCTTCAATTAACTTATGACAAGAAAGAGATGTTAATAGTTATCGACAAAGTCGTCAGAAAAACAATGGCGATGGATTTGACGTGGGACTGGCCTTGCGGTGTGGCTTATTATGGGGTATCCAGAGCCTATACAAAAACTGGAAATAAAGAGTATTTGAATATGCTTGTGCAATGGGCAGATGAATATATCGAGCTGGGGCTGCCGCATTGGACGGTAAACACATGTGCCATGGGTCATATGCTGATCACATTGTATGAAGAAACAGGGGACCAGAAATATTGGGATATTGTGATGAGCAAGGTGGATTATATTCGGAACCATGCTCTCAGGTTCGGAGACAATGTTCTGCAGCATACGGTATCCGTTGCTAATGATTTTCCAGAACAGGCATGGGCGGACACATTGTTTATGGCGGCATTTTTTCTGCTCCGTGTAGGAACCAAATTAAAGGATGAGGAAATGATCCAGGACGCCTTAAACCAATATTACTGGCATATCAAATACCTGCAAGACCCTAGTAGCGGTTTCTGGTACCATGGCTACAATAATGTCAAGCAGGATCACATGTCCGGATTTTTCTGGGGGAGAGCGAATGCTTGGGGAGCCTATACCATGTCGCAAGTTAAAATTCATTTGAAGGACTGGTATTTATATCCGCAGTGCATGGACGTGGAGTGTTCGCTTCGGGATCAACTGGCGGCACTAAAGGGTGTTCAAACGGAGAACGGCCTATGGCGGACGGTACTGGATGACGAGGAGTCCTACGAGGAGGTGTCTGCATCTTGCGGAATCGCGGCAGCCATGATCAATAACGGCAATCCGCTGCATACCAAATACGTGCAAAAGGCATTGGACGGCATCTTGAACCATATTAGCGAGGACGGACGGGTACTAGGTGTGTCGGGCGGCACAGCGGTTATGAAAGATCGGGATGGGTATCGCAATATTCCAAAAGACTGGATTCAGGGCTGGGGACAAGGCTTGGCGTTGGCTTTTCTATCCGATATGTTGAATTAGGAGGGATCGAAGTTGTCTAAACAAACAACGGGGGCCTTTACACTACCGGGAGAATCTGGTTATGAGGCGCTGACCCTAAAATTAGCTGAACGGTGGGGTGCCGATGTCATTCGTGATAGTGACGGCACGCAATTGTCCGACGAGATTATTAACGCTGGGTACGGCATATATTCGACAATCTGTATCATCAGAGATCATAACGAGTGGGCGTCCCACAATCTTGACAAGCTGCAGCAGTGTTTTTTAATTACAAATCCGAAGGTAGCTGTACAAGATTATGTATCCATCTATCTGATGGAGGATTTTTTTGCTGAACAATTCAAAGTTAATGATTCCAAAGAGGCGTTTAACTATTGGCAGGTTTTTGACAGAACGACCGGGGAGGAAGTTCCAAGAGAACAGTGGAATTATGAAAGGGAATCCGGAAATGTAGTCATTACCGGAATTGTTCCTTGGCATAAATACACCGTAAGCTTCATGGCCTACCGGATCTGGGAAGAGATTTCCATGTACAATCACACAACGAATCATTGGGACAAAGAGCATTTGATGCAGATTGATCCCGTCTATGCAGAAACGCAAAAGTATCTGCTGGATTGGATGGAAGATTGGTGTCTCCATCATAAGGAAACCACGGTTGTTCGGTTTACCTCCTTATTTTATAATTTCGCCTGGATCTGGGGCAGTAATGAGCGCAATCGCCATCTGTTCTCTGACTGGGGTTCATACGATTTTACGGTAAGTTCAAGAGCGCTTGATCTGTTTGCCAAGAAATACGGGTATTCGATGACTGCCGAGGATTTTGTGAATGGTGGGAAATACCGCGTCAGTCATATCCCGGCTGAGCAGCGCAAGCTGGATTGGATGGCATTTATCAATGATTTTGTAATCGAATTTGGCAAGAAATTAATTGACATTGTGCATAGGCACGACAAGCTGGCCTATGTTTTCTATGATGACAGTTGGGTTGGTATGGAGCCTTACAATGACCGTTTTCAAGAGTTTGGATTTGACGGGTTGATTAAATGTGTGTTCTCAGGTTACGAGGCGAGACTTTGCTCAGGTGTAAAAGTGAATACGCATGAGATTCGGCTGCATCCATACTTATTTCCGGTTGGTTTAGGCGGACTTCCTACCTTTATGGAAGGGGGGAACCCCACGCTGGATGCCAAAAAGTATTGGATTAATATTCGGCGCGCCTTGCTGCGGGAGCCTATTGACCGGATTGGACTGGGCGGATATTTGCATCTTGTAGAGCCTTACCCGGATTTTTGCGATTACATCGAAAAGATTGCCAATGAGTTCAGAGAAATTAAGGAACTGCACCATGAAGGCAAGCCCTATCACATGAAGACGAAGGTAGCTATTCTGCATAGTTGGGGAAAATTGAGATCGTGGACATTGTCCGGACATTTCCATGAAACGTATATGCATGATTTGATTCATGTCAATGAGGCTTTATCCGGATTGCCGATTGAAGTGCAATTCATTGATTTTGAAGATATCCGTCAGGGAATTCTACAGGATTGTGATGTAGTGATCAATGCCGGCTCTGCTGGTTCAGCATGGAGTGGTGGGGAGTACTGGAATGACAACAAGTGTGTGGACTTACTGACGAAATGGGTTTATGAGGGTGGTACCTTTATTGGCATCAACCAGCCTTCTGCGGTTGAAGGTCACGACAGCTTTTTCAGAATGGCACATGTTCTTGGACTGGATGAGGATACAGGCTCCAGAGTAGGTCATGGAAGATGGACTTATGAGGTTAGGGATGAGCATGGATTGGTGCCTGAAGGAGCCAGTATAACGCCAAAGAATAGCATTTATCTTACTGATGGGTCAGCTGCGGTAGTGGAAGAAACGAGTGGTATGATAACACTGTCTACTCATGCCTTTGGTAAAGGAAAGGGGATATACCTTCCTTCTTTCGAATTCAGCTGGGAAAACACAAGGTTGCTGCTGAATTTGATTCGCTTTGCAGGCAATGAGTTACATGAAACGAAGTACATTACGGATAACCTATATACAGAGTGTGCTTATTATCCAGAAAGTAAAATGTTGGTTGTTATTAACAATAGCGATCAACTTCAAAGAACGACGATTGATACGGAATATGGCAAACAAACCATGGAATTAGAACCGTATGACACCATGATCACCCATATCGGCTTAACAAAATCGGTATAGGAACGGAAAAGGATTCAAAGTTATAATATTGAAGAGGCTCAAGTTTGAGGCTATCCTGCCGATGCTTGAGCTTTTTGCTGCAATATTTACGAAAAGGAAGCAATCTCTGTACCACATCCTTACCTGATCGTCTATGTGATATCATCGTATACTCAGAATTAGATACAGTTTATCTAGTTGATGTGGAAAATACTAGTTACTTATCTGTGGATTTCATGGCAGTAAAGGACAAAAGAGAACGCCAAATGTATTACATTTTTTATAATTCTCATCTATTATTAATATAGTAGAATTTATATTGTGATTTAAGCGAGTTCTTAAAAAATGTAGAATTAAATTTAACTTGTTTTGGAGTGGGCATCTTTGGATTTAATAAATCATAGTCAATATACGGTAGGAAGTCTTTTTGCAGGAATAGGTGGATTCTGCCGTGCATTCAAGAATGAAGGTTTTGATGTTGTATGGGCAAATGAATTTGACAGCTATGCTTCGCAGACGTATCGCCATAATTACCCAGATACTAGGCTGATCGAAAAATCGGTAGAAGAGCTTTCAGTAAAAGCGGATGAGCTTGAGCCGGTCGACATTCTAACTGCCGGCTTTCCTTGTCAGTCTTTTTCCCTTGCTGGTAATAAGCTTGGATTTAAAGATCCTAGAGGACAGTTGTTCTTTGAAATAATTCGGTTGATTAAGGAGTTTGGAGAACAGAAACCTAAAATTCTTGTGCTGGAAAATGTAAAGAATCTGATCTATCACGATGACAAAAATACCATCAATACAATCGAAGAAGAAATTAAAAGAGCTGGATACTGGTTTAGAATTCCTTTGGATCAGAAAGGAAACTTGATCTCGCATCGCAGTAATGCAGTAGTTCTGAATACTAAGGAGCATACCGATATTCCGCAGAATAGAGAGCGACTATATATGGTTGCCTTCTCACAGCAGCACTTCAAAATGAATACATTCAATTTTCCTAAGGCCTTAGAAGATATTAATGACGTAAGAGCGTATCTGGATATACATGAAAAGGCAGATGAAGAGTATTACTTTGATTTGAACAGCAAGTACGGCAGAATGTTCGCAAACAAAATAGCGGAAGGTAGTGATGACTCCGTCTATTTGTTGCGTAGGGCTTATGTACGAGAGAATAAGAGTGCTGCCGCCTTTACCCTGACAGCAAACATGGGGGAAGGTGGGCACAACGTTCCGGTGATCAAGGATGATTGGGGAATAAGGAAGCTATCACCTATTGAATGCGCTCGTCTACAAGGATTTCAAGATTCCTTTTTTTCTTTTCCGAAAAGTATGCCCAAAGGTAAGCAGTATAAGCAGGTAGGCAACGCAGTCACAGTTGACTTGGTGCAGAAGTTAGCAGCAGAATGCAGAAGAAATTTGATTGAGCAGGGAGTGCGATAATGATAAACTGGAATTTTCCTCCTAACAACTACGGACAAGTTACTGGTTTTAACGATGCAGGTATTGAAACATTTAAGGGGAACCCTTGGGATTCACTCGCCCGAGAGATTAACCAAAATTCTTGCGATGCTAGAGTTTCTGGGAGTATCGAACCTGTTAGAGTGGAGTTTGAAATTAAAGAACTGCCTGCATCGGCTTTCCCCAGAAAAGATATGTTCATCAATGTTATAAATCGAAGTTTGGATTATTGGAAAGAGAATGCTAAGACAGTCAGTTTTTTTGAGCAAGCATTAAACATTATGCAGGCAGAAACAATCAAATTTCTGAAAATAAGTGACTACAATACAACCGGACTAACTGGGGCAAGTCAAGGTCATCACGGAGGATGGCATAATCTAATCAAGTCGGTTGGCTCCTCAAACAAAGATTCCAAGTCGGGAGGTTCCTTTGGTATTGGAAAACATGCCCCTTTTGCCTGCTCAGACCTCAGGACCGTTTTTTACAGCACTAAGGATCAACATGGCATTGAGGCGTTTCAGGGTGTAGCCAAGCTTGTCACTCACTATGATGAGAAGGGAGAACCTACTCAGGGGACCGGTTATTACGGACAAGTAGAGAAAAATGAACCAATACTTATTCAAGAACAGATCAATGAATTTTTCAGAAGAGATGAAACAGGAACTGATGTATTTATAGCGGGATTCAATGCGGAAGAAGAGTGGGAGACCAAGGTTATTCGCTCTGTTTTAGAAAGTTTTTTTGTTGCTATCTTGGATCAAAAGTTGATAGTAAAAGTTGGAGAAACAGAGATTAATGCTGAAACAATTCCTAGTATCCTGGGACAATACACGAAGGGCGAATCAGACTGTCTGTCCTATTCTTATTATGAGGCTTATACGTTGTCTAATACATCTAAGTTTGTACTCACTAACTTTGAAGGTTTTGGGGAGATACGAATGTATATACTTCCCGGAAAAGATGCACCTAAAAGAGTAGCAATGGTTAGAAGTACTGGAATGAAGATCTATGATAAAGGCAACTTCCGAACTCCATTTAAATTCTCCGGCGTCTTAATTGCAGATGGGGATGAGATTAATGAATTTCTTCGGAAGATAGAGCCTCCTACACATACTGCTTGGGAAGCTGAACGGCATGATGATCCAAATTATGCAAAAGGGATTATAAAAAGATTATACGGTTGGATGAATGAGCAAATTAGATCAATTTCGCTAGGGAATGCCGTTGAAGAATTAGATGTTGAAGGGCTGAGCGAGTATCTCCCTGACAAAGGTGAGGACAGTAGCTCGGCCCCTGCATTAGTTGCAGAAGAGGGAGAGAAAAGTGAGCCGAAAGAAATTGAGCTTCAAGTAAATTACCAGCAGAGCAAGCCGAATACTGTAAACATAACAAGTAAAGGTGATTTACCAGGCTATGACCACGAACAAGAGGCAGAAGAAAGCGACCTTGATTCTGGTGTAGACCCTGATATTAATAAAATAGACTTTTTTGATAATATCACTGAACAGAGCAATGGGGAAAAGGATTCTGAAGAACATGATCCGTCCGATTCCAATCATGATGATAATTCGGACGAAGATAGTAATACTGAATCGGAGGTATCAGGAGAGGAAAAACAATTACAGCCCAAAGTAAATAAAAATTTGCGAATAACTCAATCCAGAATCTTCTGCACTGATCCTGGTAAAGGGACATATAAGATGACTCTTAAGTCTAATGAGGGAGGATATGGATATGTTGGAGTTAATATTATAGGGGAAGTCGGAGGAGAAAAGGCTAAGGTACGTTCCGCAGAGCAGTTTGAGGTGAATGTGCATATAGAGAATGATGTAAAGATCGGTCCAGTACGCTTTGATAGGAATGAGCGAACAGTGATAACTATTACACTTAAAGAACCTCTTCGCTGTGCTTTGGAGGTGGCTGTCTATGCAAATTAGTTCAAGACAGTACCCACATCCCGTACTTTCTTATAATTCGGATGACTTTATTAACAGCGATTTTCAGGCTTCCCTTAAAAATACTAAAACTCACAGTTCATATATTTTTAATGCATACTGTGTCACAAGCAGTGAAGGGATAAACCAGCTTATAAAAGATCATAAAGCTAGGTTTGCATTTCATTTTGAATGCCAAACAACGCGTTATCGTAAAATATTTTCCTCTTTTGATAATGATTTTAACTTTAGCCTTTCTGCCCAAGATATTGAAGGGAAAGTACAAATCTGTGCATTTATAATAGCTGTAGAAGATTTAGAAAGCTACGAACTGGCTGAGTTTCACCCTGACTATGAAGGATACAGCTTTCAAATAAGGAAGGGGGATATTCTTGCTGTTGATGCTGAAAGATCATTTTTTGCTGAAAAAGATATTGACCCATTAAAGCGAATTCCGTCGATTTTCTCCATTCAACCTAATCGTAGTGAAGATGCGCAAGCTATTGAAGTAGATTCCTCCGGGAATAAGATCATCATCAAATTGTCCCAAGAAAACTTTGATTATTATAAGTCTATTTCCTTAAATGCCAGCTTTCAACCCATCCTTTCTTCGTTAATTGTTATTCCGGCTCTAGTATCCATTCTTGAGACGCTGAGACATGAGGAGACGGATATTGACTATGAAGAGTGCCGGTGGTATCAGGTTATTCTGCTAAGACTAAAAGATTTTGGGATAGAATTGGGTTCTCACAGTTTTGAGCAGGAGTCTACAATCTCAATTGCACAGAAGCTGATTGGGGATCCACTTAGTCAGTCTTTTTCAGCGTTAATGAATTTAGAGGAAGATTGAGGTGCTAAAGTTTGAATTTACATTATGTAAGCGACAGTTCATTAGACGATATAAAATCAAATATAAAACATAATATTCCGTATTATTCTTCTAACATTCCTTGGTTGGATGAGTATTTTGGGTCTGAGCCCTGGAGTTTCACTTCAAAGATTCGAGTAGAGGATATAGACCTACACATGCCAATAAGCTCAACTGTTCATTTTGACTTAGAAAATACTAAAAAGGTGTATTCAACATTAAAAGATATAACTTTAATCCAAGCTTGCGATGAGCGGATGTGGACGCATCTGACTCATCAAACTTTTTGGAATTATATGCGTAAAAGATGGCCTGTAGAATCCTACTTAAATAAAGAGAAACCTGAAGATGCGATAAAAGAACGTTATTTTTTTATGTCGAATAAAGGTAGAGCACTCGTTCGTAACGGAATTGCCCGACTATGGTGGTACGGCTATGTGTCCTATGATGAAGAGAGGGAAGATCCTTTCGAGCTTACCGCTATGCTCTTATCCAAGTTGGATATTGCTCAAAGTTTGCTTGAACGTGTATTCTCTGGGAATCGGGACATCACTCGAGCTATATTATCTGTTATCCATCAGAAAGATAAAATCGAAGGTGTAGCAGTAAGCAGAGATATCTTCAGAAGTTTAATGATGTACATTAACCAGCTTGGTGGGGTCACCATTCTAGATGCTCTTGATCGATCAGAATTAGAGGTGCTAATTGAAACAAAGCTTAATAACCTCCTATAAGAAAGCTAGGGTCTGCCAATAGGCAGGCTCTTTCTATGCTGGTCATTAACGCAATTTCGCGGTAGAATAGAATCCTTGTAAAGTAATTGATTGTTTTTTGTAGGTGAGTATGGTAAGCTGCTTTTAAAGAGAACGCGTGTTCTTGATTGAGGAGGGTTCACAGAAATGAGTGGTAAGTTGGTAGCTGTTGATCTTTTCTCTGGAGCAGGTGGCTTAAGTTTAGGATTTATACAAACCGGCCAGATTCGAATAGCAGTAGCCGTTGAGAATAATAAATCAGCACAGCAAACCTATTTAGCAAATCACCCTGACGTAAATATGTATGGTGATATTAGAAGTGTTGATTACAACCAAATTCTTAATGAATGCAGAAGAATGGGGGCAGGAAAAGTCAATATTGTTTTTGGTGGTCCCCCCTGCCAAGGTTTTTCTAATGCAAACAGACAAAAGGCAGCACTAATCTCTGCCAATAATCAGCTTGTAAAAGAATTTGTCAAAGCTATTGAACTGCTTAATCCAGATGGTTTTGTTATGGAGAATGTTAAGGAACTTAAGTCCAATAAGCATAAATTTTTCTTATCTTCACATGACGAGCAGGAGGTTGCTGAACTTCGACTTGTACCATCGGAAGAAAAAGTCTCCTTGGGGGAAGTTAATACACTTAAGTCTGAGCTTTTAGTTTTTTTAAATGAGTCGTTACGGGTTTCTCTACCTAGTTATGTAGTCGGAAATAAAGTTCTATTTTCCAAACTGAATCATTTATACCGTAAGAAAAAAGAAGCAGAAGTTTATCTCAAGAAAACCCGCGTCGCGATTAAAAGCTTCTATAGTAATTGGGAAGATCTGCATGAGTATTACTGGAGTCCAGAGTATAAAGAGAAGTGGATGCAGTTGAAGGATCTATTACAGAATGAGGAAAGTTCATTAGAAGAGGTTTTCTCATGTCTAAACGAAGTTATAGCTATTCAGCAGATCATCATGCGAGCAGGAGAAATTGAAATTAACGGGTTAAAAGCAGGTCAATTTTACTCAGAACACAATGAGGTTCTTGTAAATCTTCAAACATATATTGTATTAGATTATCTAAAAGCAAAGTTTAAAAGCTTAGGTTATAAATTTAATGAGGATCAGCTGGTTTTGAATTCTGCTAATTTTGGAGCTCCTCAGCAAAGGGAGCGTTTGTTCCTTGTTGGTGTGAAAAATAAATTAGTCGAAAATATAGAGATAAAGCTACCTGAGCCCATTATTAAAAGTACGGAGCAATTCTATACTGTGAAGGATGCTGTTGAGGATCTTGAAAATGTAGAGCCTTTGGTCCTTATGGAGGAAGATCAGCCTTTAGTTAAAGCGAATATTGAAAATGCAAACCCATTGCTGAAGTATTTACAGGCAGGAATCGGAGACGTTAGAAATCATATTATGACTGATACAAGGGAAACTGCACTTCAGAGATTTAAGATGCTACAGCCGGGACAAAATTTTCACCACCTAGATGATTCTTATAAAGATACGTATTCAAATCCGAAGCGAACACAAAATACGGTTTATCTGCGGCTGAACTATAACACTCCTTCCGGGACTGTTTTGAATATCAGAAAATCTATGTGGATCCATCCTGTAAGAAATAGGGCTGTAAGTATAAGAGAAGCTGCTAGGTTACAAACTTTTCCAGATAGCTTTGTGTTTATGGGGGCCAAAGATGCTCAATATCAGCAGGTAGGAAATGCAGTACCTCCTCTGTTGGGGAGAGCTGTAGCAGATCAGCTTCTCTATTATTTAGGGCATTCTCCAGTAGAGTCTTTAAAAGATGTAATTACACCGCTTCAAACTGTAGATATATAATAAAAGATTCCCTACTCTATTTGAGTAGGGAATCTTTTATTATAGTGAATACATTGAACATTTAGAAGGCATTCTTGCACCTAGGGTTGACCGTTGTGCAAACCATCCCAGCAAAGTCCAGTACAGCTAAATTCGCTGTCTTGAAGTCAAAGTTGAAAACATACAGGGTTCTATTTTTCGAGGCTAGTATTTTGTCGGTTCTTGGAAAGGATTTGTCAGAAGAGAGATCAAAATATCTTATAAATAACCTAATGACATTGGTATCAAATTTATCTGGTACTTTTCCATTAAAATTAGTAGATATTTGAATAGCAGTTGATTTAATTCTAGATGCGCGGTAAATTAGACCAATAGGACTAATTATTTCAACCAATCATGATTCTGAAGCCTTAGAAATTTGTTGCATAGTAGGGAAACTAGAAAGCGGAGATCTGTATAACTCTTCAACCTTTCTTACATGGGTTTATTGCAGTAAAAATTCGGCTACGAGTACATGATATGGATTTTTGGTAGAGCGCCAGGATAATTTTTTTAATTTTGGTCAAACCATTGTTTCAGAGTATTCCAATAGAAGGATATTTCTTTCATTATTACAGCTCATAAGCAGATTATATAGTAATGTGAAATTAACCCTTAGTCCATTAATATAAGCAATAAACAATTTATCAATTAACTTTTATGATTTGAAAGCATACTGAAAAGGCGTGGATATATGAAAAAGGAAGTCATAAATCCTAATATCAGGAACTTTATTGTGTCGCTACGGGATGTAGGCTATACATTTGATGTAGCTGTAGCAGATGTTTTGGATAATAGTATTGCAGCACAAGCATCGGAAATACATATTCAGATGTTTGAAGAACCAGAGCTTATTTTTTGTATGCTCGATAATGGCAATGGAATGGCCACTACTGAACTAATTGAAGCTATGCGTCTGGGCACTAAAAATCCCAATGAAGCCAGAAATAAGTCTGACTTAGGCAGGTTTGGATTGGGACTGAAAACAGCTTCTTTTTCCCAATGTAAACGTCTAACAGTAATTTCTAAGAAAAACAAAAAAACTTCGGTTCGACAGTGGGATCTGGATTATATCTCAGATGCAGACGAGTGGATTCTACTTGCTCCGTCGCTAACTCAGTTAAATAGTTTGCCTATGTTAAAAAAGCTAAAAAACCAAGACAGCGGAACACTTATTGTATGGCAAGGAATAGATAGCGTAAGTAAGGCAGAATTATCTTCTGTTATCACGAATTTAAGGAGGCATTTGTCGCTTGTATTCCATCAGTTTTTGGAAGGTGGACCTAAACAAAAGGCGATTAATATACAGATCAATAATAATCCTTTAGTACCGTTTAATCCTTTTAATATCAATCATCCAGCTACACAGCAACTTACGAATGAGAAATTAAAAATAGGAAAGTCAACAATTACTATTCAACCGTATATTCTTCCGCATCATTCTAAATTGTCACAACAGGAATACGAAGAGTATGCCACAGATGAAGGGTACACAAGATCTCAAGGATTCTATTTATATAGATCTCGTAGATTACTTATTTACGGCACTTGGTGGGGGCTTCATAGAGCAAATGATGCTCATAAGCTTGTCAGGATTAAAATTGATATTACAAATGAGCAGGACAAATACTGGGGAATTGATATTAAAAAGTCTACAGCAAGTCCAATTCCAGAGATAAAAAACGATCTTAAAAGAATTATTAGACAAGTTACAGAAAAAGGTTCAAGACCTTATACAGGAAGAGGAAAAAAGATTGAAGATAAGACGACAACAAAGTTTTGGCAGCTCGTTCCTCATGACTCAGGTTTTCGCTTTATTTTGAATCAAGAGCACCCTCTGCTGGAAAAGCTGCAGGATGATTTAACTGGAGAAAACCGTCAGCTACTGGACATGTATCTAAAAGGGCTACAAGCCTATCTGCCGCTGGAAGCCATTCAAGCGCAACTGCAGCAGAATCCTTATGAGGTGCAACAGGAGACACTTATGACGGAGGAAGATATTAGAGAATTAGCAGATAAGTTAAAAGCAGCAGGGTTAAGTGAAGATGCTATTAAAGATTTGCTTAAAACAGAGATATTTAAGAACCGAGAGGGGTTATTAAAGGGTGGACACTAATAGTTATCAGGCAATAAAGAACTTTATTCTTAAGAAGCTTCAGGATGTAGAAGGAGTTCTCCCGGAAGATAAAATTAAAGAAGAAATACAAAATGCTAAAACGATTATATCTACAGTAGGAATTTCCATGTTTTCAATGATCTTGTCGGTCTCCGATTTGATAGAACCTTCAAAAGAAGACTGGCTTCGGATGGAGCGTGAGCTGGAAACTCACTTTGATGTGAGAATGGAGGCAGGCATACTAGTACAAGGTGAAGAACAGCAGAAGAGAGATACAACATGGTGGACAGGAAAAGTTAAACAAGAATGCAGTGGATACTATTGGAAGCGATATAAAGATCATATGAGCCGCTCCATGGCACCAGAAGTCGTGAAAACAACGGACGAAGACACAGACAGAGTCATGGACAATATTGAAAACCCTATGAACGATTCCATACAAGCATTTGAAAGATTAGGAATGGTAGTAGGACATGTACAGTCAGGTAAAACCGGCAACTATTCAGCACTGGTTTGTAAAGCAGCTGATGCAGGGTATAAGTTTATTGTAGTCATTGCTGGAGGGATGAACAATCTAAGAGATCAGACTCAGGTACGTATGAATGAGGCCTTTATTGGACAAGACAAAGGCATTCCTGTCGGCGTGGGTAAACTTGGAGATATGAGATCTGAAATGCTTCCGATCAGTTTGACAACAGCAGAACAAGACTTTAATAAACGAGATGCAGATAGAAATAAGCAGGGGATTAACCTTGATAATATCAGCACGCCTATTCTGTTAGTCATCAAAAAAAATTCAAATACTCTAAAAAATGTGATTGATTGGCTGAAGACGCAATATCGAGGACAAATTGCCAAACATGCCATGCTTATGATTGATGATGAGTCTGATTATGCGTCGATTAATACAAGCAGTGAAGAAGATCCTACGATTATTAATAAGCGGCTCAGAGAGCTCCTGCGTTTGTTTCATAAGAGTGCCTATGTAGCTTATACGGCTACCCCATATGCCAATATATTTATTGATCATGAAGCTTCAAATGATGATGTAGGCAAAGATATTTTTCCCAAGGATTTTATTTATGCCCTTAAAGCACCGACCAATTATTTTGGAGCAGCAAAGATTTTCTTAGATCCTAAACAAAAAAACATCGTGAAAATTAAAGATTATTCTAAATCCCTACCAATGACACATAAAAAAGGTGAGCCTATAAGCGAGCTGCCTGATAGTTTGTATGATGCTGTTCGCCATTTTTTCGTTAATATAGCGATTAGAAAACTTAGAGGCCAAGGGGATAAGCATAACAGCATGTTAGTACATGTAACCCGGTTTACAGCGATTCATGAACGAGTCAGTTCTCTCATAAAAGAATACGTAGAAAAAATGCAGCAAGCTGTGAATGCATATGGAAGATTAGACGCTGTAGAGACAAAGCATCCGATGCTTCAAGATTTAAAGGATACTTTCGCACTAAGGTACTCTGGATTGGAGTTTGAGTGGAAAAAGGTTCTTCATAGCATGGTGGATATTGTTAGTTCTATTATAGTAAGAGAAGTTCATAACAACACTAAAATTCCGCTGGTATATAGGAACGATACAGCCACCAATGCCATTGTTATTGGCGGAACAAGTTTATCAAGAGGGTATACGGTTGAAGGCTTAAGCATTAGTTATTTTATTAGAAGCACAGTGTTTTATGATACGTTGATGCAGATGGGAAGATGGTTTGGTTATCGTCCAAATTATGAAGATCTTTGTTATATTTACATGCCTGAAGAAGTCGCTACTAGGTTTAGACTGATTATTGAAGCTACAGAAGACTTGGTAGATGATCTGAATCGAATGGCAAAGGCTAAAATGACTCCTGAAGATTTTGGGTTATCCGTAAAATATCATCCTGATAGTGGTCTCCAAGTTACGGCTAGGAATAAGCAAAAGAGTAGCAAGGATCTTTATTTTGAAATGAAGCTTGATGGTACTTTGAAAGAAACCAGTTGGATTCCTAGCAATCCTATATCAAATAAGAAAAATTTTAAGTTAATCAAGAGTCTTGTCGATCAATTAGAAGATAAGTATGGAGCTGAAAAATGGTCGGACTCTATTGAAACAGAAAATACTTTTAAAAGCTATCTTTGGAAAAATGTCCATAAGGAAGTTATTGAATATTTCTTAGATCATTTCGAAGTTGTAGTTTCGGATCAATTTGGTTTGAATTCCAGAATGCCTATTGAATTTGTTCAGGAATACGTGCGCAAGATGGAAACAGAATGGGATGTTGCTTTGTATAACGGTAGCAGTGAGAAAGAATTCGTCGCAAGTAAAATTAAGACAAAGCAAGAAAGACGTAAATTTACACATAAAGTTGATCACTTAGAAGTAAGAAATAGGCAGGTTTCAAGTGGCAGTGCTGAATTTATTTCTCTTTCAGAAGAAGAACGCCAAGAGTGTGGAAATGATCGAAAAGCAGCTAGAAGCAAACTCAAGAGACCCCTTCTCATGCTTCACATTATGGATGGAGAAATTAGTTTGGAAGAAAATGGAGAGAATAATCTTCCCTCTCAATCGGATTTGGCTGCTTTTGGAATCAGCTTCCCAGGGGGCATTGAGAGTGGAAAAAGGACCGTAAAGGTAAAAATTAATAGTGTAACAATTAAAAACTTACTAAATGAAACTGAGGAAGATTTTGATGATAACCAAGAATAAGCCCTGGACAGGAATGGAAAAACAATCCCAAAGACGTGCAGATGCTGACACACCTCACAACTTATTTTGGATCATAGGCCCTCAAGGTAATTACGGGTTGCGAATTCAAACGAAAGACAGTGTTAAATTTGTCGATGACAAAATTAGTCTCAAAGGTATTCAATTAATTATAGATAGTTCCGTGGCTCACCAAACTGATTTTTTCTTAATTCTACAAAACAAAGAAGATTGGGAGATCTTTCATACACTTTGTGACGATCTAATCAAAGTAGTTCGTGATAATCCTAATGGAAAAGAAATGATCAGTGCCATTGAACTTCGACTCAAACGTTGGCAGCATTTGCTGAAGCAGGATAAGCGTTTGTCTTTATCCATAGAGCAGCAGATGGGATTATTCTCTGAACTTTTTTGTCTAATGAACATTGTTATCCCAAAGCTAGGTGTTCAACAGGCCATTTTAGCATGGAATGGCCCTGATTTTGATAAACAAGATTTTTTGCTTGATGATGCTGCACTTGAGGTGAAATCGTACAGAACTTCTAAGGGAGATACTGTGAATATTTCTTCGTTGAAACAGCTCTACAGTGAAAAGGATTCGATATATTTAGCATCGTATGCACTTACAGCTTCTGAGAATGGAACTTCAATTGAAGAGATCGCCGCAGATATTAGACGGATTATAATTATTAACGGAACAAATAACGATTTAGATTTATTTGAATCTAAGCTTTTAGCATATGGATATGCCCCTGAAACTCTAATAGAAGAACTAAATAGCTTTATAGTGGATAATCAACGGATCTTCAGCGTTAAGGATGAGTTTCCAAGGATTATACCGCAGGATGTTAAAGCTTCAATAACATCAGTCAAATATTCTGTGGATCTTTCTAGATGCACAGAGTTTGAAATAAGCTTGGATAACTTTCTGAAATGAGGGAGTAGAAGTGATCAGTTTAGAGGAATTTCATCAGGATTTTTTACAGAGTATTCTTGCCGATGCAGAGAGCAGAGGATTAATGCGAAGTCAGGCTTTTTTCGAAAACACATGTGAAGCTTTAGTAAGCATAGGCGAACTGACTAGCGATTATACTGCGGCTGATTATTCAAAGACAGGTACTGAAGTTCACGGATATGACTATGACGAAACTCGAGAAATTCTTACTGTCTTGGTCCATCATTTTTTCCAAGAAGATCGTATTGAGACGCTAACAAAAACGCATATCACAATAAAGTTCAATCGACTTAGAACTTTTGTGCAAAGAAGTATTCGTGGTTTTTATAGAGACTTGGAAGAAACATCTGATGCATATTCAATGGCCTACAATATTCACCAATACGCCCATAGTGGAAAAATAAGTAGGATTAAACTGGTTGTAATGTCTGACGGGAAAATGACGAGAACTTTGACAGATCTACCCTCTGAAGAGCTGGATAGCATTTTAGTAGACTTGAGAGTAATTGATATTGAATATATTCATAAAATTTATCTTTCGGAGTATAACGGAAGTAGTTTTGAAATAAATATAAAACTACCATGTTTAGAAATTCCAACTAGTTCTCAAGAGTACCAGTCCTTTTTGTCTTTTTTAACAGGAGAGGACCTCGTTGGGATATATGAGCAGTACGGGCAAAAGCTGTTTGAGCAAAATGTTAGAACTTTCTTGCAGTTTAAGGGCGGTGTGAATAAAGGCATTAGAAACACGATTGAATTTACTCCTGAACTATTCTTCGCCTACAACAATGGTATTACAGCAACTGCAAGTGAAGTAGAGTTTGATAATAAGGGGGAAATTTCTAAAATTATTGATTTTCAGATTGTAAATGGTGCACAAACTACATCATCTATCTATGCAGCTAAAAAAAATTCTAAATTAGATGTATCTAAAGTAATAGTTCAAATGAAATTATCAGTAGTTAAAGAGAAAGAGAAACAATATGATTTTGTATCAAAAGTCTCTGAATATGCCAATACTCAAAATAAAGTAAATAAGTCTGACTTTTTTTCTAATAATCCATATCATAAAGAAATGAAGAGCAATTCACAGCGTGTGTGGGCCCCAAGTGTAGGAGGATCGCAACGTAGAACACATTGGTTTTATGAAAGAGTAAGGGGAGAATATCTTAACGAACAGGCATATCTGACAAAAGCAGAAAAAACTAAATTTCAGCTCGAAAATCCAAAAGCTCATCTCATTGACAAGACCTTTCTATCTAAAAGTGAAAATTCCTGGCTTAGAAAGCCAGATGTTGTATCCAAGGGGGCGCAGTACAGCTTTGCTTCTTTTGCAGATCATATTACAGAGTGGCTCGAGAAGGATAATCTTGCTATCACTGAGAGCTATTTCAAAGATGCTGTAGCACGGATTATTCTGTTTAAGAACGTAGAGAAATTGATTTCTAACGCGTCGTGGTATGATGGAGGATTTCGAGCACAGACAGTTACCTATACTATTGCTTATTTGTCACAGCTGGTAGAAAAAACAGGAAGGTACTTTAACTTTAATTCGATTTGGGAAGAGCAACAACTTCCTAAAGACCTATTACCTGTTATCAATACAATAACAAAGGAAGTTTACGATTCCATTACAGTCCCACCTGGCGGATCTGCGAATATAGCTCAGTGGTGTAAGAAACGTGAATGTTGGGAAAGAATACAGAAGCTTGATCTTGGTATAGAACTAGATAATTCACTTTTAATTAAAAAGGAAGAGAGTAAATATATTAAGCGTGAAGTAAGGAAAGATAAGAAGCTTACCAGTGGTATAGAGGTTCAAATCTTTGTTGTGAACATGCAGAGACAGGTATGGACAAAAATGCTTGAACATTTTATAAAGTATCAATCAGTCAGTAATGTTTCACGACTACAGATGGATATCTTAGAAAAAATGGCGGTAGGTTCTTTAGGGGCTCCATCTGAGAAGCAAAGCAAAGTGCTAAATCTTTTATATGAAAAAGCAATTAATGAAGGGATAATAAGTTAAAGGGTTGATATACCTTCCTCAGCTGGGAAAATACAAGGTTGCTGCTGAATTTGATTCGCTTTGCAGGCAATGAGTTACATGAAACGAAGTACATTACGGATAACCTATATACAGAGTGTGCTTATTATCCAGAAAGTAAAATGTTGGTTGTTATTAACAATAGCGATCAACTTCAAAGAACGACGATTGATACGGAATATGGCAAACAAACCATGGAATTAGAACCGTATGACACCATGATCACCCATATCGGCTTAACAAAATCGGTATAGGAACGGAAAATATGAGAAGTAGCGGTATCAAGCCCCCCTTTATTTTAAGGAAGGGCTTTTTGTTTCCGCACCTCCAGAAAATCAAGCCAATTTACCGGGGATTTTGTCCATTCAAAAGTATCTACTCCATCATTAACTATAAGTAAAACAATTAAGGAGATGATTTCTTTGAGAAAGGCAACCTTAATGAAAATTAAAAAAACAGAAGCAAAGTTGGGAAAAAAACTGAAAAAAAATAGTCACGTGATTATGAATCTTAAAAAAGCCATTCGTGTAACTCAACTTGGAGATGGGTTCGCACGATTCACTTTCGCACCGATCACTATTTCTCCTAATAGCTTTAGAAGCACTACGATTAACGGTAACGCCTACAATCTGATTAGCGGTGCATGGACTTTCTCTGGAAATGAACAAGGGTTTCTTCTCAATAATTATTCCGCGGCCGAAGACAGATGGGTATTTACTGCATGGAATCCAACTGGATTCACAAGAACGGTATCCTATGCTGTTATCGCCAAACGGAAGCCATGATTCAAATGTCATAGCTAGTAAAGAAAAGGAGCTTGCAGGTTCCTTTTCTTTACTAGAATGTAAATGAAATAGACCAAAGATCTCCTAAAGGGTGTGAAGTTTTCTGGATTCTGCCTTAAAAGCCTTTTTACCTTATAATTTTTGATAGTGGTTTAAGAGGTGCTCAACTCTATCTTTAATAATCTGTTTTAAAGATTCAGGCTTCACTGATCGTACATAATGACCATATCTCATAAAATAATGAGCGATAAACTCCTCTTCTCCAGGATTATAAAATCCCTTAATGACTGTCTTATCACCATTTTCTATTTTCATAGAAGGATAATGTTCTTTATAAAAAATATCCTTGGCTTGTTCTACAATCTCTACTTCAAAGTCAATGCTCTTCTCAGATTGATACATTTCTAATGAACGACTAAGGAGTTCATCTATAGAAAAGCGAGAATTGCTCTCCTCATCTTCTATAAAGGTTATTCGATCACATCTGAAAACTCTATATTTATTCGTATGTAACTCTATTCCAGTAGCATACCATTGACCAAACTTAGCGGAAATTTTGAAAAATTGAATATAGTAACTTTTTTTCTGATTATTTTTTACATATTTAACTTTACAGGTACTCTCATTAAGAATGCTTGTTAGAATTTTATCTAAATAACGACTAACATGATTATGCTGATATGTTTCAAATTGTAAAACCTTTTTCATTTTATGAATCTGGTTTATTTGTATTTTAGAAAGACAGTGTTCAAACTTTTCATTGAGTTGATTAACACTTAAATGAAAGGGGGTGGATTGATAAGCTTCTAACGTCAACATTGCAAAGTACAGCGCATATACCTCATCCATTGTAAAAATAATGGGGGATAACAATCTATTTTTTAAGATACCATATCGTCCATGTCTGCCATGTTCCGAAAAAATAGGCATACCTAATTGTTCCAATGAACTAATATCACGTAGAGCTGTACTTTTTGAAATATGGTATTTATCCATTAGGTCATTTAAATTAAAGAACTCTCGACTGTTTAAGTATCTGATCATGTCATTTAATCTTTCCGATTTCTTCATCTAAATCTCCTTATAAAGGTGTCATATTTTGATACCTTTTTATATGATAATAAGTTCAAGGGAATATATCAAATTCATAAGATATCTGACTAAAAGCACATATAAAAGGAGATTGATACCATGAGTACAACATTAGAAGTAGCTATTTTCTTATCCATGAACGGAAAGGCAAAAGAAGCTATACATTTTTACAAAAAACACTTCAGCGCAGAGGAATTGTTTCTGGTTACCTATCAAGACATGGCCCAACGTGACAGCTCCATACAGCTTACGGATGAAAATAAAAATTATATTTCTCATTCAGTCTTATCCATCGGAAAAACAAAAGTAATGATAGCAGAAGATACAATGAATCCCAGTGAAGAATATACAGTAGGGAATAATACTTCATTATGTATTCAAAGTGCTGACCTAGAAGAAATTAAACGTTTTTATGATAGCTTAATTACAGATGATCGAGTGAAAATTATTGTGCCTTTATCTAATAATGTGTTTAGCCAAGCCTACGGTATTATTGAAGACCCATTCGGTATTCAAATACAATTAATGTTTGATAATCGATTATAATAAAAAAGCATATTGTATGTTCCATGTTTCATAATTGGATAATAAATGGGCAGAAGTAAAAACTAAAATGGGAAAACCTAAGATACCGCAGCAGAAAAGGAGCCACTATGACGGAGAAAAAAGAAATAGCAGATCAAATAGGGTGGAACTTCGACAACAGTTACTCTCGTTTGCCGGAATCATTGTTTACAAAGCTCAACCTAACTCCTGTCCGCTCACCAAAGCTGATCATTCTTAATCATCCGTTGGCAGCATCACTGGGGTTGAACGGCACGGCGCTGCAAGGGAATGATGGCGTAGCGGAGCTGGCCGGTAACCAGGTTCCTGAAGGGGCTATGCCTCTTGCTCAAGCTTACGCAGGGCATCAATTCGGGCATTTTAACATGTTAGGAGACGGACGTGCTCTGCTGCTTGGCGAACAGATCAATCCCTTGGGTGAACGGGTTGATATTCAGCTCAAGGGCTCAGGCAGAACGCCATACTCCCGTGGTGGTGACGGCCGTGCGGCACTTGGTCCGATGCTTCGCGAATACATCATCAGTGAGGCGATGCATGCGCTGGATATTGCTACCACCCGCAGCTTGGCGGTCGTATCCACGGGTGAGTCGATCATCCGGGAAACCGAGCAGCCCGGAGCCATTCTGACCCGTGTGGCTGCCAGTCATCTTCGCGTCGGAACCTTTCAATACGTCTCAGCATGGGGCACGTCTCAAGATCTCCGTGCTCTGGCTGATTATACCTTGGAAAGACACTATCCGGAAGTTGCCAATGACGAAAACCATTACCTTTCACTGCTTCAGGAAGTGATTAAGCGTCAAGCCGAGCTGATTGCCAAATGGCAGCTGGTTGGTTTTATTCATGGGGTGATGAACACCGACAATATGACCCTTAGCGGAGAAACCATTGATTATGGTCCTTGCGCCTTCATGGATACCTATAATCCTGAGACGGTGTTCAGTTCCATCGATAGGCAGGGCCGCTATGCTTATGCCAATCAGCCGCATATTGCTGCGTGGAATCTCGCGAGATTCGCTGAGACGCTCTTGCCACTGCTGCATGACAACAGGGAGCAGGCTGTCACACTGGCTGAGCATGCAATTTCAGATTTTGTAAAAATGTTTCACCATCATTGGCTTGCAGGAATGCGGGCGAAGCTGGGGATCTTTAACGAAGAGCAGGAGGATGAATCTCTTATTGAGGATCTGCTGAGTATCATGCAGAAGCATCGTGCCGACTACACCAATACCTTCCGTGCCCTAACTTTGAACAAGCTGGAGGATACGGTTCTGTTCAGTGCTGCGGAATTCACCCAGTGGCACGAGCAATGGCAGGCGAGACTAGGCAGACAGCAGGAATCACAAGCCTCCTCGTATCAGCTGATGCGCAGCAGCAATCCTGCAATCATTCCACGCAACCACCGGGTAGAAGAAGCACTAGAAGCTGCGGTGGAACGAGAAGACTACCGTGTGATGGAGAAGCTTCTTGAAGTTCTTTCGAACCCTTATGCCTACTCTACCGAACAGGAAATTTACTCTACATTGCCTGAGGAATCCACCTGTCCTTACCGAACCTTTTGCGGTACCTGATGTGGAGCGAATTATTTGAAGATAACCTATATTATGCGTTGGTGGAGAAGATAGCCAATCTCTCACCAACGCATTTTGTTTTTATAGTGGTAGGTTGCGACTGATTAATCCAGTTCCTGACCGTCATTTTCGATCTGTATGTGTCCGCAATAAAGACATTGATGCGTACAGTTCTGCGTAAGAGCAGGCTGGCCTTCGATGCGCATGTCGCTTTTTCCGTTCAGCCAAGGCATCGTAAGGACAGGAATACACGGTGCCTTTTTCACCCCATAAATATCGACCATCTCACTGGCTTGCACAGCCGGATTCAGCGGACTGGAGCAATTCCCAAAAGATTTTATGTTCACTCCGGGCACATAATCTCCAATATTCATCTGAGCTTTATTTTTGACATACACCCCATGGCTAAAAGGGCGCTTCAAACGCGTGGGCTGTGTACCGTAACTACAGCTTAAAATCGCACCTGCCACGACATAGCTTTTTTTCGCACCTGTTCCAGGCTGCACACTTGCTTCTTCCATACGGATTATTCCTCCTTTGTGGCCATCTCTACTTTTTGCACACGAACACCTGTAAATGGACGACGCAGCAGACTTTCCGCTACCGCGAGATTGATATAGATACGTGCTTCCAACAAGCCGGCAATCCGAAATATAGAGGATTCGATTTTCCCGTGTTTAAGTACCAATTGCTTCAAGGTGTGGTCGGGATACCACTCGGTTTGTGAGGAAAGACAATCCACCACAGGTGGACGCAGTACCCAGTACACATCCTGCCTGGCTTTCTGAAAATCGGTAAGTATAGCGGCCTTCCATTCCAGCTCCGGCATATATTTTTCCAACAGGGCTTTCATGGAGTCTGAAACCAGTGGCAAAGGGAACTCCAGAAAATCCGGATATACGGTTCGTGGATCTGTATGTACTGCTAGAAACAGGGGAGTATCCTCCGCCTGAAGGGTATGACCCGAAAGGATATCCTCCACCTGCAAGGGAGACAGGGGCGCAGTCTCCACCCGATGCTTTACGCGCTCGTCCACCATGAGTCGGTAATACCTCATGACATCCACTCCCCTTTACTCACTGCATCTGTTATCTGTGTAGCCAGGGGCGCTTCTATAGCAGCAAGGCCAATGGCTTCGCTTAGTTGGTCATCTGTAAAGCTTACCCGGTGTAGTTTTGCTCCTGTAAAATTAGCGTTTACTAAACATGCACCTATAAACGAAGCGTCAGTAACATCGGCTCCTACAAAGCAGGCACCTGTTAGATCCGCGCTGTTAAATAAAGCTCTTTGCAGCGCGGCATCTTGGAAAGTAGCTCCTTGAAGCTGTGCATGTTGAAAACTAGCTCCCTGTAAATTAGCTCTTGTAAAATTCACTCCATCCAATCCTAACGGTTCCCAATCCAGCCAAGCATCCGATCCATATTCGCTATTGCTTATCACTTCGTCCAGTACAGCCTCTTGCAGGGAACAGCCACTGAAATCGGCTCCATGAAGCAGGCTGTGCGAAAGGTCGGTTCCATCTAGCTGAGCTTCTTGCCATACCGTGCCTACGAGGATACAGTGATGCAATTGACTTTGTTGCATCCCGATCTGGCGAAAGACTGTATAGCGAAAATCCAAGGAACTGTAATTTCCATCCGACAGTTGAACTTGAGACAGTGCTTGGTAGCTGTAGGCCGATTCTTCTTTTTCCTCCAGCCAAGACTTTATTATGTTTGCATCCACGGGTCTTCGATCTTCCCGATACACGGAGACACTATGATCCATATACTCTCCGACGCGAATCTCAAAAGCTTCTTCACGATCCAACGCCTCAAACTCTGGTAGGTGGACTGCTTGCTTCATAGCCTGACGAACTAGACTAACGATCATCGTATGAAGATATCCCGCTGCTTCCAACATGATCTGTTCCAATTCAAGTTCGGAAAGGGAGACTTGTTGCTTCAAAGTTTCAGCCCCAAGTTGTTCACGTAATTGAGTCCAATAGAGAAAAATCCAACTTGCATCGTACTCCAACTGAACGGGCTCAGCATCAAGCATCCATAAGGCATCCGTAGCTTCAACAAGATAAACGGGCTTCTGTTCAAGCCATGTGGTGCGCAGCATAGAGTAGGTGATGTAACCGATATGACCTTTACGACCTGTGAGTTGTTTTTGCCGAACCAGCTCACAAAAGGCGCGAAAATGTTCTACTATATGCTGTAATCTTTGTGTTTGTGTTGATTTACATGTCAACGCCCATTCTTTGCGAATGAAAGACCAAGCCTGATGAAGAGCCGTTTGTTGTTGATCTAACACATCTGTTTGCTTTTCCATGTCTAATCATCCTTAATTCGACTTCACTTCGCTGCCTTTCATATCCGCCGATCCGCTTAATTCAATATGACTACCATTACAATCCATACGGAGCTGACTACCTGCGGACAGACTCATCGTCTTTCCCGCAGACAGGCTGAGATTGCCTCCCGCCGTAATATTCACCTGTTTGCTGCTCGCAATATGAATGCCTTCTTTATCGTCCAGTTTGATATAAATAGCGCCGTCCTTACCTGTAACGACCAGTTCATCCGGTCCCAGTCGAATTTCCTTGCCATGCGGGGTACGCCATATTTTCATTTGCGGATTGGAAAAATGGTTATGCGTACTCTTGCGATCTGCCCTTCTCACGGCACTACCTGCAACGCCGTCTTCTTCCCGACTACCGGGGAAATAGAGGGAAACTGAATCGCCTTTTTCTGGCATGACGTACCAGCCGGTATGGCCACCGCCACTGTATACAGTAGAATAGTTGAACCAGTGTGCTTGGTTTGTGTCCTGTTGTTCATCACAATCCAGATGAATGCGCACCTGATCCTGACGTACGTCCAGCACAATACCGCTTAATGAGGCTCCTGCCAGCTTATCCTGGTAGTAGCCTTTTTGCCGAAATCCTTGGTAAGAACCCAACACATACTGATGCCGCAGCAGTCCTTGACTCATGGCGGTGTAGGCTTCCATCACATACAGGTTATGCCCCTGAAAATTCAACTGAGCGCCCAAGTCGAGTACCTCATCCGTTTCTACCTCATAAAAAATAAAATCGTGTTCACTCAGTTGGGTTTGCTCATTCTCCTGAAAATAACGAAAAGGAAGCAATTGCTTACGTACGGTATAACGGGTATGATCCAGTATCGCCTGTGCAGGGCTGTCCTCAATACCAAAATAAAATTTGGGACTGTCAAAACGGGCTACAGGCATCAGACTCGTATGATAACGGGAGGCTATGCGTCTTAAAAACGCCCAGTCTGTCTCCTGATACTGAATGGCAAGCCGTCCGATGGCTTCTCCGCCGGTAGCCCCGTCGATCACATCCAGTCCTTCATAGTCCTTACCTATGTGCTCCAGCATTTGAGGAATCGTCATTTTCGTATACTGAAAAGAACGAGTACGCTGCTTCATGTCCATCCGGTAAGTATGGGAAATAGCTTCCACCTCCAGATAGTACACACCTCGCACGACTTTTACCTCGACCGAGAGGGCAATCCCACTAAATAGCGGTTTGCTTGCGCCAGATTCATCTTGTTGACTGACTTCAATGATGGTATTTTTTTCTGTCGTTTCCACATAGCTGTCTTGCAAGTCTTCGGGGATAATACCTGTAAAATAAAGCCGAGTATGCTCGTTAATTTTTTTCGTTAAGGTAAGCTCCTCCAGATCAATTTGTTCATAAGGGTGAATTTGAATTTGATCGTATCCCAGACTCATGGTGTAGTCATTCCTTTCTCATTTGTAGAATAGATGGAGGGTGGAAGGACAGAAAGGGATTGAACCCAGTATTCTGCTACAGGTAACCAGACTTCGAGATCTGCCTCCAGACAGCTAAAGGAACCTATGACAACTCGTCCATTATGGATGAAGAGCAGCATTTTGTTGTATAGATTACCGTCGATCCCCGCCGCCACAAAACGAATCTGCCCAACTGAAAGTCCGGAACAGTTGGTGACCATTTCGGTACCTAACCAGTTGCGAATCGGTTGTACAGACCGTAAAATATCCGCCATTTGCTCTACAAAATCAGGCAGTTCTTCCGCTTCCAGAGCGGTATCTGTAGGATTAAAAGTGATATTGATGGTCTCCTCAGATGAGGTATAAATGACCTTTGGTCGATGCTCTGAAGGATATTTGATTATAGCTTGCTCCATTGGCATAGGAGTGAAGGACTTGGGGATGTAGAAACCAATCTCTCCGTGTAGTATTGTAATGGGCTCCAACGTGAGATAATCATTTTCAACATGAAGTAGCTTTGTTTCTTCAAACATGGAACCGTCCAGTTCCGATTTCTGGGTTTGAGCTGGGATGGATTTCACATTATCGTTATTAGCTGTCTTCTGATCCACCATTTTAGCTTTGAGGCTAAGTATATGCTCGTCTAGATAGTTCATAGAAAGCCCCCTTTTAGAAAAATACACGTTTGTACTTGAATATGTAAAGATGGGAGGAGATATTTAAGTACAGAACCAACATATGTATTTATCGGTTAAAAGAGAGATTTAGTTTACAAAATGAACCATTCGTTGGGGGGACATTGTTCGATTTTAGATTCTATTTCATTCCATAACGCCTTTTTGCCGTAATAATTCGGTTGTAGTACTCCAAAGTAGGCGTTGCATCTTGCTATCCCCACCAGGATATGCCGGCACAATCAGCTTACCAGTACCAACATTAAAATACCCGCCTGTCACTTCTTGATATTGGGATTCTGTTGCTAAACGAATAATAATTTCTGCTCCTCTCCGTGGGTCTCCGATATGCAAAGCGTTCAATATTTTTGCAAGTACCGAAGAAAATCCTAACTCACGGCCAAGGCCGGTAACGTTAAAGCCTGGATTAAGTGCGTTAACTACGATTCCGGTTCCATCCAATTGACGTCCAAGTTCTTCTGTAAACATGATATTAAGAAGTTTAGTCTTTCCGTATATCTTAGATGAACCTCTTGCGGTAAATGCAGATGTATCTATTAAATCCTCCGGTAATTTTAATTCACCATGGTTGCGTGACGCTTCAGAAGCTACATTGACGATCCTAGCATTTGTGGATTCCATTAGTGAATTGAGTAGTGTATGCGTTAACAGCCACGGGGCAAGATAGTTTACGGCTATCATTTCTGCCAAACCCTCTGAGGTTATTCGCTGTTCAAATCCATGTAATCCAGCATTGTTCACTAATACATCAATCTTTGGATAATTAGCTTTAATTTCATCCCCAATACGTTTGACATCTTTCATAAGAGACAGGTCCCCGAAAAAAAAGTCTACCTTTGTACTTGGCGCCAAGTCTCTCAGAATATTTCTAGTCGTTTCAGCACGCTTTTCATTTCTGGCTGTTAAGACTAGATGTGCTCCGCGTTGGGCTAATTCAATTGCTACCCATTGTCCAAGACCGTTAGTAGCACCAGTGATTACAATAATCGGGTATGTCGACATATACATCATCCTCCAAATTCTCGATCTAATTACATTCTTATTCATGTCTACGCTTTACGGTTGTGGATGCTTTATACTGTAGATCTTCTGCTTGACACTTACCAAAGTTGAAAATATGATTGACATATATCAAGTATATGTATTTTGATTGATATATGTCAAATATATTCATACTAATTTAAATAAGGTGGAGACATATGGATAATAAAACTCAACATCCAAATTCTACAAGAGAGCAATTAGAACTGAATCTTGGTGAACAACTTAATGCACTTATAAGCGCGTCACATGCACTCAATGTAAAAACTGCGGCACTTTTCGATCCATCATTACAACCTGCGGCTTTTCTGATCGTACGCTGTCTTCTTTCGTACGGTCCGGCAAGCGCTACATTTTTGGCAGAATCCACCGCTATGGATCGAAGCTCTGTCAGCCGTCTTGTTACTCAGCTTAAGCAATTGGAATATGTAAAAAGTGAAACTCATCCTGAGGATCGCCGGGGGGTGTTGATATCCCTGACAGCTAATGGTCGTGGAAAAGCCTTGGAAGCTTTAAAAGAAAAAGAAAATGAGTTTTATCAACGTATTTCAACATGGGAGGATTCCAAACTTGAAGCATTTATTGGGATGCTGAATTGTTTTAACGGTCAAGATTGCGAGGATTAATGAGTTTAGACATAAAGCATCGTATGATGAAAATAGGGGGTATTCAAAAGTGAAAGAAAAAAATGTTAGGGAAATTAGGGTATCTGATTATCATGACATTTATTTGTTGAACCAAGATTTTAACCCCAATCTATATCTATTTCCTGAAGAAAAAGTAAAAGAGAAGATTGAATTGATTACAAAGGAATCAAAAGATATGATCTTTGTTTATGAAGAAAATAACGAGGTATTAGGATATATTCATGGAAGCCCATATGAATTACTTTTTTCTGAATCTTTGGTAAATGTACTAGGATTTGTTGTTAAAGAAAAGTATAGAAATCAAGGTGTAGGTAGCATGTTGATTGAGCGTCTTGAACAGTGGGGAAAGTCCCATGGATTTTCTGGGATCAAACTATTATCTCACCCAAGTCGGATACAGGCTCACAGGTTCTATGAACGACGTGGCTATATGTTTACCAAGGATCAGAAAAATTTTATAAAAAATCTCAAATAAATACATATTCATTCATCATTGAATAAGCGGGTTCAAAAGCCTGATCTTTAGCTAGGCTTTGAACCCTTCAATTTTATAGATGAGATCCGCCACTTGCATCAATCCATTGACCAGTTATATCTTCATCTGGGATTTCAAATAGACTTAATATCGTGATATTTATCATTGAAGAAATATGTTTGTTTAGCACTCTAATGCATTACATTAAATTGACCATTGTTCAGAAAATATGAATAGCCTTCCTTTCCATTTCATGCATAAAAATGTCTGCTAATTAGCAGTTGTATTTAGGCGTTTTTTGTCATACAATGCATCTAATGCTACGGACTCGGTCTTAGAAACAGTAAGGTTTGGACGGTAAATAGGACGTGGTTTTCTGGTATATTTACGAATCGTGGAACTACTTTGTTGTCGTTCACTCACGACCACGTCAGTCTGAAAAGTTAATAATGTTTGGGGACAGTTTTCCGGATCATTAGCGTTTGATGATGAACATATACGAAGGGGAGCGTTCTTTTGGAATCGAAACAATTAACGAGAGGGCTAAAGCCACGGCACGTTGAGTTGATTGCGCTTGGAGGTACGATTGGCGTCGGTTTGTTTATGGGATCGGCAAGTACGATAAAATGGGCAGGTCCCTCAGTGCTGCTGGCTTATCTCTTAGCTGGGATTATTATGTTTTTTGTCATGCGGATCATGGGGGAAATGCTGATTCTTGAACCGGTGACAGGCTCATTCGCTACATTTGCTCATAAATATATCAGCCCTTTAGCCGGTTTCTTGACCGCCTGGAGCTATTGGTTTTTATGGGTTACCGTAGGGATGGCGGAAGTCACTGCGATTGGGGTATATGTGGGCTACTGGTTCCCAGATATCCCGCAATGGTTGCCGGCTTTGGCAGGTGTAATTATTATTGCATTGGCCAATTTGGCGGCTGTGAAATTTTATGGGGAATTTGAGTTTTGGTTTGCGATGATTAAAATTGTCGCCATTATCTTCATGTTAGTAGTTGGTACGGGGATGATCTTCTTTGGACTCGGTAACGGTGGACAACCGATAGGTCTATCCAATCTGTACAGCCATGGCGGCTTCTTTGCAGGTGGTTTGAAAGGGTTTCTGTTTGCACTCTGTATTGTAACAGCGGCTTACCAAGGGATAGAAATGGTGGGTATTACGGCAGGTGAAGCTGAAAATCCAAAAACGACACTGCGAAAAGCCATTAAAAACATCATCTGGCGTATTCTGATTTTCTACGTGGGTGCAATCTTTGTCATTGTTACGATTTATCCTTGGAACCAAATAGGCGAGATCGGTAGCCCATTTGTTCTGACTTTTGCCAAGGTAGGAATTGTGGCTGCTGCGGGTATCATTAACTTTGTTGTACTTACAGCTGCGATGTCTGGTTGTAACAGTGGTATTTACAGTGCGGGAAGAATGTTATACACGTTGGCTAAGAACGGACAAGCTCCCAAGTTTTTCGGGAAAGTTTCTCCAAGCGGCGTCCCTAGAAATAGTATAATAACGACCATTTCCTTGCTGCTGGTAGGGGTATTATTTAACTATTTAATGCCTGATTCCAAACTGTTTCTGTATATTTACAGCGCCAGTGTTCTTCCAGGCATGGTACCGTGGTTTGCATTAGCCATCAGTCAATTTAAATTCAGGAAAAAGTGGAAAGACGAAATGAAGGATCACACCTTTAAATCTCGTTTTTTTCCGATCAGTAATTACATTACCATTATCTTTTTGTTGCTGGTGATCGTTGGAATGTGGTTTAATCCAGACACACGCTTGTCGTTGATTGTCGGGGCAACATTCATGGCGATCGTCATTATTGGATATTTTGTCTTTGGCATAGGAAAGCGGCAGAGAATTGAAGAATTAGAGGAAAACTAAAAAATTGCTAAATACGTAACATTTGCCGAGCGCAATTCAGATGATCCTGAGTTCGCTCGGCTTTTCTTTTACATGACGAGGGAGAGGGCTATGGGAGGGTTGTTACTGAGGTATAGAACCGTGTGGTTAGCCTGTTCGCACTACAAGTGTAAATATAGAGACAAAAAAAGTGAGAAGGGAAACTGAGAAGTTCATTATTGCTATACTCTTACGGTTAGCCTTAAACTCTGTAATTCCAGAAAATAAAAATATAAACCCTAGAAAAAATTGCGCGATTTTGTATGAGTCCCTATAGGTGTCTGGGTATGCGAGTGATAAAGAGGAAGAGATCATAACAACTACAGCAAATATTAAAGTGAGGATTCTGTAAATATCCATTTTCTTGAACATAGATAAGTTCCCCCTTCCTATTTATTCCTAATGTATTATATTCTAAGGGTAGAATCTTTGAATTACAAATAAATACAAAATAGAGGAAATAGACAATAGGATGGTACACAGAATAAAGTGAAGGTGTCCCAAGTAATACTTTGGGGACACCTTCAAAATTAAAATCACTTGTACAACTTATGATTTACATAGCTTACATTGTGCTAATGTCAATCACGAATCTATACTTCACATCAGAAGCTAACACTCGTTTGTAGGCTTCGTCAATCTGGTCGGCCGATATCACTTCAATTTTAGGAACAATATTGTGTTTTGCACAAAAATCCAACATTTCCTGTGTCTCACGGATGCCTCCTATCATTGAACCAGCAAATGAACGGCGATGTCCGATAAGGGACATCACATTTAGTGACAACGGCTCCCCAGGGGCACCGACATTCACCAAAGTTCCATCTAGATTGAGTAGTGCAAAATAAGCATCCATATCGATGGCAGCACTTACCGTGTTAATAATCAAATCAAAGTGCCCAGCAAGCTTTTCAAATGTTTCTGGTTCGCTTGTAGCATAATAGTGATCCGCACCAAATTGCAAGCCATCATCCTTTTTCTTTAATGTTTGTGATAGAACGGTTACCTCAGCACCCATAGCATGTGCAATCTTGATAGCCATATGGCCAAGGCCTCCCATTCCCACAACGGCCACTTTCTTATCTGGACCAGCACCCCAGCGGTTCAACGGTGAATAAGTCGTAATACCTGCACAAAGTAATGGAGCAGCCACGTCTAGCTCAATGTTATCTGGAATTTTCACTGCAAAATCCTCAGTTACGACAATGTGGGTAGAATATCCGCCTTGTGTAGGCTCGCCGTATTTGTCAACACCAGCATAGGTAGGGACATTTCCTTTAAGGCAGTATTGTTCCTCTCCTTTACGACAGTTCTCACATTCTCCACAGGAATCGACCATACAGCCAACCCCTACCCGGTCACCAACTCTGTACTTTGTAACCTCAGATCCTACCTCCGTGACAATCCCTGCAATTTCATGTCCAGGTACGAGAGGGTAGTTCACTGGCCCCCATTCGCCGTGAGCAGTGTGGATGTCAGAATGGCATATGCCGGCATATTTAATTTCAATCAGAACATCGTGTGAAACAAGATCCCGTCGTTTAATTTCAGCCGATCGAAACGGTTTGTCTGGGCCATCGACAGCTCGCGCTTTAGCAGTTATCATAAATAGCCTCCAATTATTTCTATTTTTCAAGAGAATGCAGTTATATCGGTATAAATTGAAAACTAGCTGAAGTCGCTTGAAGTTACCCTTCATTCATTTCCATTTATACTTTTTCTCTTGCAAATCAATGTTAATCCTTATAGTTAACTCTAAGTCAAGCGCAAGTTTATATTCCTTTTGGGAATTTCTGCTCGTACAGGTTCAGGTTCATTACAGCTAATTATATTTCGTTAGATAGCATCTGATTCTACTTTTCCTATAAGGGGACTTTGACATTCTACAAATAACTTGATAGAATCCCCCTTATATCATAGAGTTAACTCGAAGTCTATGTCATTAAGAATAGGAGATACATGATGAAGACATATTCTATCAGCGAAGTTGCAAAAGAATTGAATCTTACAGCATACGCTTTGCGGTACTACGACAAGGAGGGACTTATGCCTTTTGTAGAACGGACATCTAGCGGAACAAGATTATTTAAAGAATCCGATATCGACGCTTTAAAAATAATTGAATGTCTAAAATCCACCGGGATGCCGATCAAAGAAATTAAAAATTTCATTGATTGGTGTTCTGGTGGGGATTCCACACTACAACAAAGATATGACATGTTTATGGAACGAAAAGCTACTGTAGAAGCACAAATGGAAGAACTTAAAAAAACAATGGAAGTTATTGAACATAAATGCTCATATTACAAAACTGCATTGGAAGCCGGAACGGAAAATATTCATAAAAATAATAAAATAGGGAGTCTCATTACTAACTAATAGAAAAGCACCTGTAATTCATCTATTTCTATATGAATTACAGGTGCTTTCGTTTGTAATATTCGATTTACACAACCTACTGATTTAAAACAGCACGATCGGCTTTTGAAAACTAGGAACCAACTATAATGTAACTTGAACAGGCAGGAGTAGTACCGAGGATCAAGTATTCCGAAAGTCAACGGGCAATTTGCCCATTATATAGGTTGAGAGCCACGACTTTAGTTCAGAAAACAACGAATTACTATAGAATCATCGAAGATAATCAGGAGTATGGTCCAGTATTCCCTCATTTTTATTTTTGATAAGATTAATTCCATATTATTGAAGGCTACAATCAGACCGCAAAGGTATAAAGAATGATACATAAGGAAATGAGGAAGGTACTAATGAAGGCAAAAGCGTATATTATTTTGTTGACTGCTGTAATAAGTTTAGCTGCTTTGCTGACTGCATGCGGTGACTCCAAGAAGCAAATTGAAGGTGAATCTACGACTGGAGCAGCAACGGCAACGACTACGACTACACAGAATGCCAAGGTGGACAATGCGGAACAGGCTGGTGTGGATGGTGTTGTGAGCAATACTACAGACCAAGCTACAAAAGGTAATGGGAAGACGTATTCCGACGTGGCTAAAGAAGCAACGAAGCCCGATCGGCCAGCAGGACAAATAGGGTTAAATACGACGCAGGAGCAGCTTCTTACCTTTGCAGATCGTTATGGGCTGGTACGAGTACAGGATCATCCGATTCGGCGGGTTTCCGATCCAACCGGGAAACATGTAAACATTGCAAATTACAGTGATTCTGTCGTGAATTTATATACAGAAGAACCCATCCACCTGAATACAGATGAATTTATTCATGAAGCTTATAATTTTTTTACAGAGGGAGTTGCTCCAGGTGAGTCCTACAAGAAGTGGGAGGAAACCTCTAATACAGAAAGAGGACTCGTCAAAATGCTCTATTTGTCACGCGAGGGACTTCATATTTTAGAAGAAGCGATGAGGACGCATGATTATTCTAGTCCATCGGTCCAAAATACGCTGGGATTTTTTAAGGTTGCCTCGAAATTTGAGTCTATGATGCCTGTTGCCCAGACACCTACAGACATCAGCTTGTACGATATGTACGATCAACGCGTTAAGCCCGAGTGGAAGAAACTAAGTGACATTAAAAACCCTGCCGCGAATGAAAAAGTCTTCACTGCTGCCTATCGAAAAGCAAGAGATGAGACAAATAATCTCATGGGTCTGTTAAACATTATGGTGTCTACGGAAATGGAAAAACGTCTCAAAGCAGCAACCGATCAGCAGAATACAGGGAAATAGCTTATTCAATGCATGTTTTAACTTGATACCAATACGTATAAATTTCCGAAAATCCTAGCTTGGAATAAAGCCGTTATAGACCCCAGTATTCTCTCTCCATAATGCCTTTATTATGTTCTGCTACCCATCCATCATAAAGTAAAGTGGACAGGGGCTGCCAGTTGTTCAAGGAAATTTTGTAGCTCATAGGTGACAAAAATCATCCACACTTTTTTCTAATATTTAACTGTTAATAGAACTGTTGAAAAGCTATAATGCTAATAATGATTTGAGTGTACTTTGAGAAAGAGGTTGAGGGTATGGTGTTGAAAAAATGGCCATTATTATTGATGATAGGTATTCTCATGGTGGCATCTGTGAGCTGGAACAGTGGAGTATCTTATGCAGCTACAGAATATACTTGGGATAAGTACAAGGGCACTGAGGTCAAGACATATAGATTGACTGCGGTACCTGGAAGAGTCGAATATATGGATCAGGAAAGGTTTTTTGCAGCTTTAAGTCAAACCCCAAATGTGTATGGAGATTTCAGTGGCTATAAAACAGGGAAAACAACTGGAGTTGTAACCGAGAGTATAACGGATGATGTGTACAAATTTACAGTTACTGATTTTCTTCGCGATCAAGAGCCTGAGGTTGTAGAGTATATAAATCCCAGAGGCGGAATTCCTCATAGATGGAATGGAACTAGTGATATTCAAATTTTTATGAGAGGGTCAGAAGCGGCTTCTTTGTCTGAGCTGTTTTATGAGGGGACACCCAGTGAAGGACGCTTTCAATTTAATGCTAACGATATATATTTAGTTACATTCTGGTCCAGTACCGTAAGACTTATCAGTGGGATGTCTGCTGAGGCGCTAATAGAGGAAGGTCCTCACACGTTTAAGAATCAGGAGCTTGTAGGTCAAGTAACCAGCGAAGATCCTGCAGCTTATCCGCAAGATGGGATTTCAGAAGGTTATTATTATGTTTTTAAGGGTGCTGGCAACAAAGAATCAACAGCTGATGGAGATAGCCAATAAAAACAAAAGAAGAGATAACATTGTGTATGGTGCTTTATACATGATGTTATCTTTTTTATTGTGATGCTCGCATTAGAAAATTTAGTAATGAAAAAATGCTGGAAATTTAATTCCCAATGAAAACCATTTTAAAAGATCGGGATATATGCCTTTAAAATAATGACAATTTTACGGATGGAACCGTAATCTATAACTACTTTTTTTGCTGTCTTTATTCAATCCTAGGGATATTATTCCGATAATTCAAGTATATACAGTTTGGTGTTAATTGAAATGAAATCCGTTTGAAAACAAAAGAGATAATTTTCAGAGTTGAAACAGAAGTGCAGGTGGAAGTGACCTGATGCTATATCGTAAAGGAGGTGCAAGGATCCAAATAATATGAAATGTGAAAAAAAGTTAAAACAAATTAGGCAGTACATCGCTGCTTTACTGGCTGTTTGGTTGTTCTGTATACATACTGTGCCTGTTTTTGCAGACAGGGTCTTTAACGATATCGAACATTCCTACGCAGCTGATGCAATTGAAGCCATGGCTGCTCAAGGGTATGTTACGGGTTATCAGGATGGTAGTTTTCGACCTGTGCATTTTATTTCGAGGCAGGAATGGGCGAGCATTTTCGTTAAAACCTTAAAACGAACTTCGGTTAACAAAAGCGTTGCTTCTTTTAGTGATGTGTCACCGTGGGCTCTACCCTATGTGCAGACCTTGCAAGCAGAGAACATTACCAAGGGAATTAGTGATCAGTTATTCGGTGCAAAGCATAATATGACCCGTCAGGATATGGCGGTGTGGTATGCCAGGTATTTCGGCGTTCCTGAAGATACCCGCGCTTCCGATAGATCTAGTTTTGTGGATCAGGCTGATATATCAGACTATGCACAAACGAGCGTATGGCTGATGGAACGGTTGGAGCTGATCGAGGGGGATACGAATCATTATTTCCATCCCAAAGAGTCTGTGAGACGGCAGGATGCTACACTGGTAGCATATCGGATATGGCTAGGCGGTGACGGTCTGAGAGAACGTGCTAAGCTTTTGCTGGAATCATTAGGAAATGGAACTGCAATGACGAATCAGCCAGCCAGTCCAACGGAATCGAGGAAGATCGTGGTCGACCTGGCGCCGGAAATCAGTCACCAGCGTGCGAATCCGGAGATCGAAGAGCCTAAAAGCCATAGTCCAAGACCCGATCCACCGGTATCTCCGGTAACACCAACAGAGCCGAAGCCGGAACCGCCAATTATACGACCAGAACCTAGTCCCAAACCACCGGTGATACCACCAGTGACACCGCCAGTGATACCACCAATCATACCGCCAGTGACTCCGTCAGAACCACCGGATCATTCGTCGGATTTCGTGGTGGATGAGGTAGTAATCAAGGCGCCCGAGTTGGTCAATCAACCGGAAACGTATCCTTCGTATCAGCTGTCCTTTGATCTCTACAATAAAGGGCACTTGGTAAGCATTCCCGCTGTTAGCGTCACAAGTGTCACCTACACATTTAGTGATACATTAGGTGTATTTGATGAACATGGGAAAATTGCGCATTCCGAAAATATACCTGCTGCTGATGGTTATATTCCTGTAGAGATGGAAGTCACCATTGCTAAACCTTATCGGGTACTTAAAGCACAGACCAAGCTGATCGTGAGAGGGAAGACTCCTCCGGTAGAGGACCCGACTGTAATCAGGTCCGTATACTTGGCGACGTACACCATTTCACAGGCCACTACTCTAGACCCTACAGCCTGGAGCATGCCCTATGTATTTCAAAATGCAAAGGGAGAGGTCATACCGTCCGGTCTATTGCCGTCAGACTTGAAGCTTCGTATAGAGGATTCCAGAGGGATATTTGACGAGGATGGACATATTGCCAACCTGCATCTGATTCCTGCATTGAACTCTGTCATTCCATTCAAGATTGAGGTTGAATCACCCTCTCAGGGAATTCACTTCATATCCGATGCCGAGTTAACTGTAGTACCAGGAGCACGCAAAAAGCAATATTTTGCTATCTCCATGATGCTACAGGGAAAAGATGCGGGCAGTACGACCACGGTAGAGCAAATTGAGCAGTCGCGTCAATTGCTGATGGATCACTTTGGTACCAACTTAAAAGTGACGTGGGCCATGGAAAATAGATTTATTTTTGTGGAATCAAATCGTCCGCAGCTTAAAAAGGTTTTGGAATACGTGGATCAGTATGGCGATGAAGTCGGGATTTTGGATGGGTATCCGAATAATCTGTTTGATCTTCCTGAATGGGAAGCACAGATGAACGAGTGGTTGTATATGTATCGTTATAATGCCCTCAATGAGCTGCACCAATCTGGTTCGTTGGGATCACCTTCGGTGTTTGAAAGTATGGATACAGACCAATATCGGAAGTATCTGCCTAAATCATTGACCGGCTTTACGGTGAATCCTGAGCAGGCCCAATGGCTTAAGGATCATTTTAAGATTACCTCAGCGATGGGGTGGTCGGCTACACAGTATAATGTGAACAACATGTATGGTGAGGGTTCACCTTTGATGCCTTACTGGTCCCATAAGGATAATCCGATTGTTCCGGCACAGGGGCTTACAAATAATAGCGGTATCGTATTTATGAACTCGATTTCGATTGATCCCATCGGGTCGCGTTATACCAAAGATTCTTCACGCTGGACTCTCCATCCAGGTGATCCATATGTGACGGAAACGGATGCGGCACCACAACTGTATATAGCACAGCAATATTTAGATAACCCGTATCAACGTTTGAATACAGTAAATTACATGTCCATTATTTTGGATGTCAACTGGCTTGCCAAAAACCATAACATGTCTCAAATATGGGAAAACTTTGTGAAGCACTTCCCTGTTGACCGTGAGGTTGAGATTGTGGGCGTGGACGGGCTGAAACAGATTTATGAATCGGTAGCTGGATTGAGTAATGATCATACGGAGTTTACGCTCATGTTTAGAGGCTCAGGTATTAAGACGGCTATGGATTCCAATAATTCACCAGCGAATCTGCGCTATTTGTGGACCGAAAATGCCTCACAGCGGATTATTTTATCCAAAGAGGATGGAGATGCGGCATGGTCCATTATTGACTTTACCGACTATACCCGCACACCGGTTCCAAAGACACCATACAACCTGGATAAGAACACAGATGTAAGCTATGTTACTGGAAGGAACTTTAAGCTGCATCCTACAGCTCCGTTAACAGCAGATGAAATTCAGCGCGTAAAGGATCGTTTGAAGGAAATCTATTTCGCGGAAGAAGTAAATTATCAGTAAGTTGGAATGACAGAATTTTTAAGACTTGAGGTTTTATGAAAAGGGGGTGTCCCAACAGCCATGGAAATGGTTGTGGCACGCCCCTTTGTTTTAGAAAAAAGATTTTACACCCATTCAATAACCTGATCTACAGATCGCCGAGTTTTGCCACGCGGTTCGTTGAGACGGTATCCAAATGCCACCATACAAGAAATACCGAAATGCTCGGCATCCATAATGCCTTCCTCGGAGAGGATGCGTTCGATTTCCTGTTTATTAAAACCTTCGATAGGACAGGAATCAATGCCGATTTGAGCTGCGGCAGTCATCATGTTGCCCAGTGCGATGTAGGTTTGTCGGCAGCCCCACTCGAACAAGGCTCTTTTATTTTCCTCCAGCCCAAAATCTGACTTTAGAAAGGCATCATACACTTTCTCTCTGCCTTGAATCACTTCAGCTGGTAATTGCTGCACGTTCTCCATCATACTCTTGATATAATCGGATGAGGCTACCATATCTTCAGGAAGTCTAGAGAGGATGAGTACAAAATGGCTGGCTGTTGGCAGTTGTTTTTGGGCCCCCCAAGAGTAAGGCAGCAGCTTCTCACGCATAGCGTTACTCTGAACGACAACAAATTTCCAGGGTTCAAAGCCAAACGAACTCGGGGATAAACGGCCTGTTTCAAGAATAAAGTCGAAGTCAGAATCGCTAATTTTCTTATGGCTATCAAATTCCTTCGTTGCATGTCTGAACTCGTATGCAGATAAGATTTGATCTTTAGTAGTAGTTAAGGTTTCCATCGTTATTCCACTCCTTATGGATGTGATTAAAATTGACGCTTACCAAGTAACATGCTTAATATTAGAATATACATGATCGTTTTTGAAGTACGCACATTAATGTGCTGTAGTATATAAAATGATACCAAGGAGGAGAAAAGCCTATGCGCAATCGGAAAGGCGGCTTTGGGGAATGTACCGCTGGAAATGATCAGGCGTGTCCTGTTGAGTACACGCTGGACGTGATTGGGGGCAAATGGAAAGGAATTATTTTATATCATCTCATGTATGGGACTAAGCGATTTAGTGATTTTCGGCGGATCTGTCCGGGAATTACCCAGCGTATGCTGACACTCCAATTGCGCGAGCTGGAAGAGGACGGAGTCGTTCACCGTGAAGTCTACCAACAGGTTCCTCCCAAGGTCGAATACTCTCTAACTGAATTTGGAAAAACGCTGATCCCGATTATTAACCTGATGAAGGATTGGGGAGAAGAATATAAAACAAAACAGCGATCACCAGAAAGCAGCCTTCAGCAACCTAGCCCCAATGTGTAGGTTTTGAGACGGCTCCACAAAGAAGACCTGGCCATCATTTTGGCAGGTCTTTTCATTTTTAAAGTGAAATGATGCAAAGTTCGTTTTTCAGTTGACAGTAAGGACGACGCTTGATATATTTCTTACGATATTGATAATCATTATCATGTGTATCGGGAAGATCATCTTCACAATATATAGGGGGCTAATCAGTTGAAAAGAAAATCGTATTTTATGATAACAGCTATGTTACTTGTATTGTCTGTATTCATCAGCGCTTGCGGCGGAAATAATAATGGAAGTAATCCGGCTTCATCTTCAGGAGATAAGCAAGAGTCGGCTTCTACTGGAGAGACTAGAAGCTTTAAAACGGTTAAAGGGGATATTCAAATTCCTGCTAAGCCACAGCGCATTGTAACGGATTTTTACGGTGGAGAATTGCTGTCCGTGGGTGCTAACGTGGTGGGTGTGGAGCCGACTGCGTTTCAAAATCCTTTTCTGACCGATTTGCTGAAGGAAAAAGGAACCAAAGAGGTGGGTGATCCGACCAATTTGGAAAAGACGCTGGAACTCAAACCCGATCTGATCGTGGTTATGAAGGATACGAATTATGAGGCTTTGTCTAAAATCGCACCTACCCTATACATTCCGTACGGTACGACGACTAATATCTATGATACGGTCAAGCTGTTCGGAGATATCACCGGGGAAAAGGAGAAGGCTGAGCAATTTATTGCTGCATTTGATAAAAAGGCCGCTGAAGGTCGTGCACGTCTTAAAGGTGTGATTGACGAAAAGGCAACTTTCGGTCTGTATGAGCTGACGGACAAGCACGCACTTTGGATCTTTGGCGACAATGCGGGGCGCGGCGGACAAGCTGTGTACAATGCGCTCAAACTGAATATGCCAAAGAAAACAGCTAACTCCAAGGAACAAACGGTGCAGCTTTCGATGGAGGTATTGCCACAGTATGACGCAGATTATATGTTCCTGACTACGTATGACCCGGAGAAAAAGGGTGACGCGCTCAAGCAACTGAAATCGTCCGCTGTGTGGGGGAATCTTCCTGCGGTGAAGAACAATAGAGTGTTCTTTAACGATTTTGATACGTATTATCGCTATGATCCAATCGCTATTACTGGACAAATTGATATGATCGTAGATATGCTGGTCGAAAGAGAAAAAGAGAATAAAGTTAAACAATAGGTGTGAGATTCTGCGTTGTGACGAATTGTCCAAAACAGATGGGAAGTCGCATAATACACGCAGTATATAGCATAAAAAACCAGTCCAACACGAATCATGTTTGGACTGGTTTTTTATTTACTATTTCGTCGTAATTTCGATAGTATCTTCTTTTTGTATCCAATCAGTTATTTTTTTGAAGAAATGTTTTAGAACAGGTTAAACACGGTTATGAGCAGACTAATTCGCTATTCGACTGCGTACCATCAACAAGGTTTGTTCTTTGATTTGTCCGATTTCACGGATGAGTGCGGCTGTCTTGGTCTCATAGGAGTATTTGACATCCAAGTCTTTCAGCGAAGCAAGGTTAATGTCGACGGTAAGCAGGGCAGATTGAGCTGCTGCTTCGAACAGGATCGCGCCGATGCCAAGATCTGAAATCACATTTTTATTGGACATTTCCACAATGTTGTAGGCTTGCGACAATCCGTCCCGGCATACTTCCAGCAGGCGCATGGGTACCTCAATGGCAGCGATCACCGCTGTCTGTAGGGAATGGGTACGATAGCGCTTTTCTTCGTCTGTTTCCTTGGGCAAACGCAGCGCGGTCATGTACTGTTCAAAGGATTGGATGTCTGCGACCATTAGTTCCTCACAATGTGTAGACAATCTTCCCATGCTGCTAATGACGTCCGTGATTTTTTCATGGATGTGCGCATATTTTTCTCCTTGTGAAAGGTTGGCGGTCATGGAGGTCATAGCCGCGCCTAGTGCCGCAGCTAGTGCGGATACACTTCCTCCGCCGGGGGTAGGCGCTGCACTTGCAGCCTCTTTCAGAAAATGTCCGATGGAATTGTTCCACGACAGTTCACTCATGAATAGACCACCTCTCTGGAGTAGTGTTGCAGATGTATCGCTTTGAGCAGATTTTTGTACAAAATCGCAGTCGTTAAGGTGCCAACACCGCCGGGAACCGGAGAAATGGCATGTACCTTTTCACCCACGTTTGAAGCAGCGTCACCCACGATTTTTCCTTCCAGCGTCTCGTTAATTCCTGCATCCACGAGAATCAGACCGGGATGGACCATATCCTGCGTAATCACATCAGGGCATCCGACTGCGACGAAGGCAATGTCTGCATGGCTCAGATGCTCTGCAATATCACGCGTACCTGCATGACAGGCGGTAACGGTGGCATTTTCTCTTTGCAACATGTGGAAAAGGGGAAGTCCCACTGTCTGCCCGATGCCCACGAGCGTGACATTTTTGCCTGCCAAGGTGTGACCGTAATGCTTGAGCAGCTCGATACAGGCTTGAGGTGTTGCGGGATATAGTCCGGCGTCACCTGTTACGGTAGCCAGCTTGTTATCAGGTGTTATTCCATCAATATCCTTGTAGGGGGCGATGGATTGTTTAATAACGGAGGCAGAAAGATGTTGGGGAAGCGGCAGTTCCAGCATAATGCCATGTACATGGGATGCATCGTTCAGACTGCCGATCAGGTGCAGTAGCTCGGCTTCGCTAACATGACGATCAAAAGTATGGAGATGAAATGAGATGCCCAGCTTCTCCGCTATTTTTTGCTTGGTCCGGGCATAGTATGCAGATGCCGGATCGCCTTCTACCAATAGGGTCGCCAGATGGGGACGGTGTCCTTGCTGCTTCATTTTTTCTACCTGTGAACGGATCGTTGCATATACTTGCTCTGCTGCTTCTTTGGATTTCATGATTATAGCCATAGTCCGAGCCTCCTCTGAATTTATCGCATGATTTATCAACAGGGTGTCATGGTCTTAAAACGAAAAAAAGTATTTGCACAAGGTCGTCAAGACAGACGAATCCTCTGCAAATACTTCTCCCAGGCGAACGGTACGCTTTTTTTGTATGCTCCCTCGTGGTTCATTCCACTGACTTCGCCAGTCACATACAGCGTTATTATACCTTATATTTTAACAAATAATCATCAGAAAAGAAACCCGCGAACATTTGGAAAACGGGTTGTGTTACTTGTCTATATGACAAATGTCATATACCCGAGCTGACGTTTATGACTACATCGCCTAGAGGCTTTACCTTATACTGAGATTAGATCAACATGTACGCCTAACAGGATCAAGGTATAGGCGTCATTTTAAAGGAGGATCATAATGAGTATGACACAACTCCCATTAGCCCAATTGAAAAAAAATATGGCTCCCTACGAGAAAATAAACACAAAATCCAGCGTTCTGCAACTCATCAATACCTTGGGTCCACTGATCCTATTGTGGTATGCTGCTTATCTTAGTCTGTCGGTTTCGTACTGGCTGACACTTCCAATTGCCATTGTTGCATCGGGGTTTGTGGTACGGACGTTTATTATTTTTCATGATTGTGGTCATCAATCCTTCTTCAAAAGCCGCAAGCTGAACGACATTGTGGGAACGATTACAGGTGTTATTACGCTCTGTCCTTATCACCAATGGAAAAATAGTCACGCAATCCACCATGCAACCAGCAGTAATCTGGATAAAAGAGGCACAGGTGACATGTGGGTGCTTACGGTAGAAGAGTACACAGAGGCTTCCACATGGACACGGCTGGCCTATCGCATATATCGAAATCCTTGGGTTATGTTTGGACTAGGTCCGATCTATACTTTTTTGATTTCCTATCGCTTTAATATCAAGACAGCCAAACGCAAGGAAAAAATGAACACCTATGTGACGAATATATCCATCGTTGCCTTGTATGCACTGTTGTCATGGGCTATTGGATGGCAGGCCTTCCTTCTCGTACAGGCACCTATCTTTTTTGTATCTGGTATGTTGGGAATCTGGCTGTTCTATGTACAACACCAATTTGAGGATTCGTATTTTGAGCACGATGAAGAGTGGAGCTATATTAATGCGGCCGTAGAAGGCAGTTCTTACTACAAGCTTCCTAAAGTATTGCAATGGATTACGGGCAATATCGGATTTCATCACGTTCATCACTTGAGTCCTAAAGTGCCAAATTACAATTTGGAAAAAGCGCATGAAGCGACACCGTTACTTCAAAAAGCAACCACAATCACAGTGAGTAGCAGTCTGCAATCTTTGAAGTTCCGACTTTGGGATGAAAATACGAAAACCTTTTTGACCTTTAAACAAGTGAGGCCGCTCCTCAGCAAACGTGTTGCAGTTACGAAACCCATCCCTACACCTGTTGTAAGCACAGAAAGAAAATAACTTTGTACAAAACTTTTCTGAAGAGATGTTGAAAAATTGCAGTTTACTTTGAGAAATCTAAAGGGATAACATCCTTTTAGATTTTTTTGTTTATATTGAAAATGCAGTACTTTCATTCTTTGTTTTAGCAAGCGCTATTGACAAATCGATTGTCAACCTATACATTCTATATATCGAAACGATATATCTCGATTATATATATATAAATTAGCTACATGTAAACAGAGATAAGTTCCCTTTGATTTCAGAAGGATAATTCACTATGTCAGGAAAGAAGGAATAGATTTTATGTTGATTTATGTAATACTTGGGTTCCTCTGCGAAAAGGATATGACAGGATATGAAATCAAGCAGAAGATGACGATAAGCACTTCCAACTTTATTGATGCCAGCTTCGGAAGCATATATCCTATGCTGAAAAAAATGGAAAAGGGGGAGCTTATCAAGTATGAAGAAGTGGTAGAGGAAGGCAGATTCAAAAAATCATATGGTATTACGGAAAAAGGGAAGAGTGAATTTATAGAATGGTTAAAAACACCGTGTACTTTTTCTCCTTTTAATTATGAGTATTTGAGTAAGCTTTTCTTCTATAAATATCTTGACGACATTGAGGTTGTTCGTTTGATTGCCAGCTTTCAAACTACTGTCGCCTGTGAATATAACAAGCTTGCCTTGATAGAAGAGAAGCACGTTCATGAGATGGGTGTATATGAGCACGCGACGTTGATGTTTGGCAAAGAATATTTTCAAATGATTATGAATTGGCACGATGAACTCACAAGAAAAATTACAGGAAAGAAGGATAATGAAGATGAGAATGACAAAGAAATTTAAATTGCAGATTGCAGCTAAAAATGTGGATTTGTACAAATGGGTAACTGAGATGACTCCAGCTGAATATGAATCATTTTCAAAAGCTCACAAGGCAATGGGCAGTTATTTTGAAGATGGTGAATTCTATATGGTTAATGTGGAAAATATGGGGAATGAGATGATTGTTCAGCACTATCAATTAAAAGAGCACACAAAGGATCATTTGCGTTTCTACTCTGACAAGACAGAAGCATATATATGGCGATGGATACCCGCCATCGTTGGAGTTCCATGGGAAATGAAGGTCACGCCTGTTGATAACAACTCTTGCGAATTTAGTTGTACGATTGGAGCGGACTTTCCATCTCGGCTACTGGCTTTTGCAGCATGGATAAATGGTTTTGGTGGATTCTTTATGAGAAAACATTTAGCCGATGAGGGCGGAAAATTTGCTAAAGATATAGAAAAGAAATTTAATAACGTTAGGTATGTATAATTCATGAACGAGCTGATCAGAAATATAGACCAGTCCCATTTCAAAGCACGATCTGGTGCAGTGGGTGGAGTGTACAGCGAATGGCTTAAGTTTGAGATCAGTTCCCGCAAAATGGACGGCTTCTAATCAAAGTGTTCATTTGCGGTTCACAGGAAAGGCTTTACCTTTGGTGCTTTCGAGCAGACGAAACAGTGGTATGATAAGATAAGGGATATAAGTCATGTGAAGTAGAAGAGGGTGGCAGAATGCAAAAGTGGTATCAGATTTTCCAAAGAAATACAGGGCTTAGTCCTTATGTGTGGGTCGTCTTTTATATCCTGCCCTTTTACTACTTTAGCTCTTCATCTACAAGTCATATTATTCTGGGTACTGCTATTATTTTGGTATTCTTTGCATGTTATGTACTGGCTTTTGTCTCAAAAGGCTGGCTCATATACTTTTGGACCAGTGTACAGATTGCCATATCGATTACCATGACACTGCTGTTTAGCTATATGTATTTTTCCATATTTATCGCCTATCTGATCGGTAATATTAAAAGTAAGGCTGCATTTACGACGCTGTATATCATTTTAATGGTTATTACGATTGGATTGATCAATTACGGTTTTGTATCTCAGAATCCCGTTTTTATTAAACAGATTCCTTTTATCCTGCTCAATCTGATCGGTGTGATTCTCCTTCCGATTACGAATTTTAATCGCAACAAAAGCGATCGGCTCCAAGTCCAATTAGAGGATGCCAATAAGAAAATATCGGAATTGATTAAGCTGGAGGAACGGCAAAGAATTGCGCGTGACCTGCACGATACCTTAGGTCAGAAGCTGTCACTCATCGGGCTGAAGAGCGATTTGGCGGGCAAACTGATGGATCAGTACCCGGAGCGTGCTCATGCTGAAATTAACGATGTTCGTCTCACGGCGAGAAGCGCGTTAAAAGAGGTGCGGGAAATGGTTACTCAAATGCGAGGTATGCGACTAGAGGATGAGCTGTTACGTATTCGGCAGATCTTAAAGGCTGCTCACATTGAATTGACCTTGGAGGGCGACCCGAAGCTGGAGCATACATCATTAATGAATGAAAATGTACTTAGTATGTGTATGAAGGAAGCAGTGACAAATGTGGTTAAGCACAGTGGAGCCACCGCTTGCTCCATCACTATTGAGCCGTCTCGTAAGGAACTAACTCTTCGGATTCAGGATAATGGAGTCGGTGCTGTGAGAGAAAATGGAACCCTTCGTGGAAATGGCCTGCAAGGAATGAAGGAAAGGCTCGAATTCGTGAACGGATGTATGGAGCTGCGCTCAGATCAGGGAACGACCTTGGTCATTAAAGTGCCCAATATCCCTGAAAAGCCGAATGAGGAGGTGGGGCCATGATTCGAATTGTTATTGCAGAAGACCAGCGTATGCTGCTGGGTGCTCTAGCCTCCCTGCTAGACTTGGAAGAGGACATGAAAGTAGTCGGAAAAGCAAGCAACGGGGAAGAAGCTATAGAACTGGTGAAGCTGCACCAGCCGGATATATGCATTATGGACATCGAAATGCCGATTAAGAGCGGATTGGATGCGGCTGAGGAACTCAAAGCCTTGAACTGCAAGGTACTGATTTTAACTACGTTTGCTCGCCCCGGGTATTTTGAACGAGCGATCAAGGCGGGGACACACGGTTATCTGCTCAAGGACAGTCCCAGTGAAGAGCTGGCTTCCTCCATTCGAAGTATTATGGCAGGTCGACGTATTTACGCTCCAGAACTGGTCGATGATGCTTATGCCGAAGTCAACCCGCTAACAGAGCGTGAAAAGACCGTTTTGGCGCTTATTGCTGACGGAAAGAATACAAAAGAGATTGCTGGTGAACTGTATTTAACGACAGGGACGGTGCGCAATTATATTTCAGTCATTCTCGATAAGCTGGGTGTCAGTAACCGGATCGAGGCGATTACACGTTTTAATGAAAAAGGTTGGTTTAAGTGAGAAACAGGGACGCTACGAAGCAAAATGTAGCGCTCTGTTTTTTTTGTTTTATCCATAGATTTGGTATGCCTTTAGCGTACTACCTTGTGATACAATAGGATAGTTGTCCACAGGATGGACTGGAGTACAAGGAGGAGCAGAACTGCATGAAACAAGCCCCATTTATAGCCGTTGAAGGGCCAATCGGAGCAGGTAAAACGACGTTGGCTTCGATGCTTTCAACCGAGCTACATTTGCCGATAATCAAAGAGATTGTCGAGGAGAACCCATTTCTCGATAAATTTTATCAAAATATAGATGAGTGGAGTTTTCAGCTGGAAATGTTCTTTCTCTGCAATCGGTATAAGCAGCTGGAGGATACTGGTCTGCAATATATCGAGAAAGCTCAGCCCGTTATTTCTGATTATCATATCTACAAGAATTTGATTTTTGCTGAACGTACGCTTAAGGGTGTGAAGCTCGAAAAATATCGTCAAATCTATCATCTGCTCACGGATGATATGCCTAAGCCAGACATTATCATTTATATTAAAGCAGATTTGGATACCTTGCTGGGGAGAATTCGCAAGCGTGCACGCTCTTTTGAACAGGAGATGGACCCCGCCTATCTGGAGCAATTAATAATAGATTATGATAAAGGCATTCAGTTTCTCGCTGAACAGTCCCCTTCCCCTCGTATATTGACCGTGAACGGGAATGAAATTGATTTTGTAGAAAACCAGGCACAATTTAAACAAATTGTTTCCGATGTAAAGGAGCTTATATAGTGAATAATTACAACATTCCTGCGAATGCCCTGATTACGGTAGCGGGTACAGTGGGTGTAGGTAAATCCACGCTGACTGGTGCTTTGGCCGGACGCCTTGGATTTAAAACCTCTTTGGAGCAGGTCGATCATAATCCCTATCTGGAGAAATTTTATCACGATTTCGAAAGATGGAGCTTTCATTTGCAAATTTATTTTCTCGCGGAACGCTTCAAGGAACAAAAGAATATTTTCTTGTCTGGTGGAGGTTTTGTGCAGGATCGTTCTATTTATGAGGACACAGGCATTTTTGCGAAAATGCATGCCGATCAGGGAACGATGAACCCTACCGATTATGAAACGTATACTAGCCTGTTTGAGGCGATGGTGATGACACCGTTTTTCCCGCACCCTGATGTGTTGATCTATTTGGAAGGCAGTTTGCCCTCCATACTGAGTCGGATTGAGGAGCGCGGTCGCGAGATGGAGATCCAGACCGAGCGTTCTTATTGGGAGCAAATGCATCGCAGATATTCCAATTGGATCAACGAATTTGATGCCTGTCCTGTACTGCGTCTGAACATTGATGAATATGATGTACACGACCCAGCTTCCATGGATGCCATTTTGGAAGAAGTAGGAAAAGTAATATCAAAAAAATAGAGATATAACCCCAAATAAATAACAGGGACTGTGGTACAATCAGTATAAATTATGCTGATAGACTACAGTCTTTTTTTGTCGAATGAACATGTTAAAGCATGAGATATGACTAACGGTATAGTGGACAAGTTTAGGCTGGAATGCGAGAATAGGTACATATGAATTGTAATGACTCACGGGAAGGATGGGATACTGTGATGCGTTTTGGTATTGTTGGAACCAACTGGATAACAGAGAGGTTTATTCAAGCTGCGATGGAGACGGACGAATTTTCCCTGACGGCGGTGTACTCACGCACAGAGGATAAGGGCAAAGCTTTTGCTGACAAATATAACAGCCAGCCGGAGGTTTTTACAGACCTGGCGCAAATGGCCGCAAGTGATCAGGTCGATGCCGTATATATTGCCAGCCCCAATTCCTTACATGCGGAGCAGGCGATCTTATGTATGAATCACGGAAAGCACGTGTTGTGTGAGAAACCTTTTGCGTCTAATACAGCAGAGGTGAAGAGCATGATCGAAGCCGCGCGCAACAACGATGTTCTGCTGATGGAGGCCGTTAAATCCACACTTATGCCTAACTTTAAAATAATAAAGGATCATATGTATAAAATAGGCCGGGTTCGGCGTTATTTTGCAAGCTACTGTCAATACTCCTCACGCTTTGATGCTTTTAAGCAAGGTAAGGTATTGAATGCGTTTAATCCGGCCTTTTCCAATGGTTCCTTGATGGACCTTGGAGTGTATTGCTTGTATCCTATGGTGACTTTGTTCGGCAAACCTGAGGAGGTTCGGGCGGTGGGTGTACTTTTATCCTCTGGTGTCGATGGCGAGGGCAGTATCGTGATGAAGTATCCTGATATGGATGCTACCGTCATGTATTCCAAAATTACAGATTCCTATCTGCCTGCTGAAATTCAGGGTGAGAATGGAACGATGGTGATCGACAAAATCAGTCAGCCCTATGAGGTGAAAATTCATTATCGGGACGGCACGATTGAGGATCTGACCAAAGCTCAGACGCGTGAGCCAATGTATTATGAAATTCAGGAATTTATTGATTTGATCAAGAGTGGTGAACGCAACAGTTCCATTAACTCCTTGGAGTGTTCACTTACAGTCGCTGAAGTGATGGAGGAGGCAAGACAACAATTCGGCCTTCGTTATGAAGCAGATTTGAAAAATACTTCTACACATTAGTCAGTGGAATGATCAAGATTACAATGCACAAAGGGCTGCCGATTTTGCAAACTTTGCAAATATACGGTTAGCCTTATTTGGCTTTGTAGCCCTAAAAGTGTAAGCAATTGTAATGACAGGAGTCAGAAGGCTATATTCATTTTTTATTGACAGATTCTCCTTCTTGTCTTAAGGTGTTAACAATGCAATATACAGTTAAATAATCCCACTTTCGGTCAAACGAAGATTAGGGAGTTTTTTTAGGGTGTAAATCCGATTAAATCCACCGGATTACTTAAATAGGATGGAGGAATACATACATTGTAGACGTAAGGAGGAAGCAGTTTGATAAAGTTTGAACAGGTTAGCAAAATATTTACCTTACCCAATCGTAAGGTAAATGCACTCGAAAAGGTTTCGTTATCGGTTGAAAAAGGAGAAATTTTCGGCGTGATTGGCTTTAGCGGTGCAGGTAAAAGTACGCTGCTGCGGCTTGTGAATTTACTGGAACGCCCCTCAGAGGGACGAATTGTCGTTAATGATCAGGATGTTACTCAGATACGACCCAAGGAACTAAGAAATTTAAGAAGACGGATCGGGATGGTATTCCAAACCTTTAATTTGTTTAACTCTCGTACTGTATATGGGAATCTGGCTTATCCTCTAAAACTGGCTAAACTGCCCAAGGCACAGATAGATGCTCGTGTTAAGGAACTGCTGCAATTTGTTGGATTGGAGGATAAAGCGGATTCCTATCCGGAGCAGTTATCTGGAGGGCAAAAGCAACGGGTCGGCATTGCCAGAGCACTGGCGAATTCGCCCGATATTCTCATCTGTGATGAAGCGACCTCGGCCCTCGATCCGGAAACGACAGAAGATATATTGAGGCTGCTGAAAAAAGTAAATGAAGAGTACCAGATTACGATCTTGCTCATTACCCATGAAATGAATGTGATTCGCAGTATTTGTGATCGTGTGGCGGTGATGGAGAATGGTAGGGTGATTGAGCAGGGCAGTGTGTTCGATGTATTTGCCAATCCACAGACGAAGACGACGAAAAATTTTATTCGCTCTGTACTGAATGATCAGCTTTCACCCAAACTGCTGAGCAAGATTCGGGAGCATCACGCTGGCCGATTGTACAGACTTGTTTTTCGGGGTGGGGCGACCAGTGAACCGGTGCTTTCTAGAGCGACACGGAAGCATAATCTGGATTACAACATTGTATATGGAAGTATTAATGAGCTACAGGGAGCGCTGTTCGGAAGCTTAATTGTCGAGTTAATCGGTGCAGACAATGAAGTTAACAAGGTCGTGGAGGAACTACGAACGACGGTGGAGGTCAGGGAGGTCGTCGATCATGAGAGTTAATTGGGATACATTTTGGCTCAAGGTAGTGGAGGCTACAGGGGAAACGCTTTTGATGGTTGTTGTCACGCTGATTTTTGCCAGTATTCTGGGGCTTATGATTGGTTTAGTACTGTATGTGACACGTAAAGGGAGCTTGTTTGAAAACAAATTTGTGTTTATGTTTCTGAATTTGCTGATTAATATCATTCGCCCGATTCCGTTTATCATTTTTTTAGTGGCGATTAGCCCGTTTACGCGTTTAATCATGGGAACCACGATTGGAACCTCGGCGGCTATTTTCCCAATGACTATTGTAGCGGCCTTTGCTGTAGCGAGAATTGTGGAAAATAATCTGGTCTCCATTGATCCGGGCATGATAGAAGCTGCCAAGGCACTGGGAGCGACTCCATTTCAGATCATCACGGGTGTGTTGATTCGGGAAGCGCTGGGACCTTTGATTCTAGGGTTGACGTTTATTACCGTGGCCTTGATTGATTTCTCTGCCATGGCTGGTACGGTGGGCGGAGGAGGCCTTGGGAACCTGGCAATGACCTATGGTTATCAACGATTCGATACTTCGGTCATGATTGTCACGATTGTTTTGCTGATCCTTTTTGTACAGGTCGCCCAATATGCAGGGAACTACTTGTCTCGTAAATTTCTACGGCGCTAATGGGAACAGAGTATTATACATAACGATTAAAGGGGAAATGAAAATGAAAAAAATATTTCGCTTGGGTTTACTGGCTATTCTTAGTGTAGCGGTTCTATCTGCTTGCTCAGCTAACGGTTCGGGCTCAAATGCAAATGAAAAAGTACATGTTAAAATCGGGGTTTCAGGATCTGAGGACACGTATTGGGATGTGCTCAAGAAGAAAGCAGAGGCCAAAAATATTGAAATTGAGCTGATCAGTTTCTCGGATTATACATTACCCAATAAGGCGCTCGCCAATAAAGAGGTAGATTTGAACTCCTTTCAACATTTGGCCTTTCTCAGTCAGTTTAATGTAGAAAATGATGTGAATATCGTCCCTATTGGTGCAACGATTATCGCTCCGATGGCACTGTACTCTGAAAAATTCAAAAACGTATCGGATATTCCTGACGGCTCCAAAATTGCTATACCGGATGATCCCTCCAATCAGGGACGGGCTTTAAAACTTCTCCAGTCTGCAGGGCTGATTAAGTTGAAGCAGGATGCGGGCCTGTATCCGACCACGGATGAAATCGAAGGGAATCCTAAAAAGCTGGAGATTGTCCCAGTTGTCGCCCAGCAGACGCCGCGCGTCTTGTCTGATGTAGCCGCTTCAGCTGTGAACAGCGGTGTTGCTACAGATGCCGGGCTCAAGCTGGATGGAGCCATCTACAAAGATGATGCAAGCAGCGAAGAAGCGAAGCCATATGTGAACGTGTTTGCTGCCCGTGCGGAGGATAAGGATAATGCAACTTACAAAACGATCGTGGATTTGTACCATGATGCTGATGTAGCCGAGGCGGTAAAACAGGATTCCAAAGGAGCTAACGTCGTGCTAGACCAGTCTGCCGAAGAGCTACAGGCCACATTGGATAAGCTGGTAGCAGATGTTAAAGCGCAAAAGAAATAAGAATGTTGAACAGAAGTAGGGTTGGAAGCATACTAATCTATTTTCGAAACGAGGAGAGATTGCGATGAGTACAACGAATACGGTCGATACACATAGACAGCGGATTATTGAGGAAATTGAGGATTCTCGTCAGCTTTACACGGAAACGAGCCGGTTTATTCATGCTAATCCCGAAATCGGCAATCAAGAATTTCAGGCTTCCCAGGCACTGACGGGCATTTTGGAGCAAGCGGGGTTTGAGGTAACTCGGAATGTAGCGGGACACGAAACCGGATTTGTTGCCCGTAAGGCTTCTGCTAGACCAGGTCCGAAAATCGGATACTTGGCTGAATATGATGCATTGCCCGGTCTGGGCCATGCTTGTGGCCACAATATTATCGGAACCGCAAGCACGGCAGCAGCCATCGCCTTGGCGCAGGTGATCGACGAAACGGGAGGTGAGGTGTATGTGTTCGGTACACCAGCGGAAGAAGGCGGTCCTAATGGCAGTGCAAAAGGCAGCTTCGTGAAGCACGGGCTGTTCGAAGGGATTGATGCTGCACTGATGGTTCATCCATCTGGTGTGACCCGGCTGACCTCACCAAGTCTGGCAGTTGATCCGCTAGATTTTCATTTTTACGGCAAAGCGGCTCATGCCGCAGGATCACCAGAGCAGGGAATCAATGCGCTCGATGCAGTGCTGCAGTTGTTCAGCGGTATTAATGCTTTGCGTCAGCAACTGCCGACCGATGTGCGTATTCATGGCATCATTACGCACGGAGGAGACGCGCCCAATATCATTCCGGACTATGCGTCGGCACGCTTTTTCATTCGGGCAAGTACTTGGCAGCGCACAGAGGAGGTTTCCACGAAAGTTCGCCATATCGCAGATGCTGCTGCTTTGGCAACAGGAGCCTCTGTGAAAATCGAACGTTTTCAAAATGAAGTGCGTGATTTCATTCTGAACGATACCCTGGATGAGGTAGTAGGTCGTGAACTGGAAGCGCTGGGAGAACAGCTGGATCGTGGCCCTCGTGCCGGACTGGGTTCGACGGATGCGGGAAATGTAAGCCATGTTATCCCGACTGCACATGCTTACATTAAGATCGGTCCGGATGATCTCATCGCTCATACGGTAGAATTCAGGGAAGCGGCTGGCTCTGAGAAGGGTGAGGAAGCCTTAGTGATTGGAGCCAAGGCGTTAGCCTTGTCAGGCTTGGAGCTACTGGTGAATGAAACACTACTGGTTGCGGTGAAGGAAGATTTTAAGCGTACGCATTCAGCGGCACAGTAAGCCAAGTCCACACATGGCATAGCAGAGCCGTCTAATATGAGTGTTATAGTTGAAGAGGATATCCTACAGTCTGTTTGGCTGCATGGATATCCTTTTTCATTTTCTTATAAGCTGCTATCATTGCTCCTCAATCGCTAGGTCACTCATAACCTCATTTTTACAAAGTACTATATTTCCAAAAACAACGTATTAACATTTGATTGTTATGATTATAGTTATAACTTTTACATATTAACTGCAAAGAGGAGTGTACACATGTTTAAGAAGTTTCAAAAGTGGTCAGCAACATCTATGTCTGTTGCTCTTGCACTAGGTTTGATTACTGGCATGTCAGCCTTACCTGTCCATGCTGAGTCACCAGGGAACACAGATCAAGGGATTAGTAAAGTTACAGCTACATTTTATGGAGACACAAAAGTCTCCAAAGGATTTACTTGGTATACTTCAAAACTTTTCACGAACAGCACTGTTCAAGTAATCAAGAAAACGGCTTCTGAAGCTGATTTTACGAGTGCTCTTACATTTGAAGGCACTTCCTCTCCATCGACCAATTCTGCAGAAGAGCTTGTCCATAAAGCTGTAGCTACAGGTCTTCAAGCGGACACAGCTTATTATTATCGTGTGGGTGATGCAGCGCGCGGGATATGGAGCGAAACAGGTACGTTTCAAACGGCTCCTAAGAGCGGTGAATTTACCTTCATCGATCTAGCTGATACACAAGCAAAAAGCGAAGATGAAGCCATATTGTCTTCACAGACGCTCGAAAAAGCACTTCAAACCGTAGAAAATGCTCAGTTTGTAGTCCACAACGGAGATATCGTAGATACGGGTACCAAAGAAGAGCAGTGGAACTGGCTGCTGGGGCATTCACAAAAAAGCCTTTTGAATACAACCATTGTTCCTTCAGCGGGTAATCACGAGGATGAGAACTACGCTTTTTATGATCACTTTAATATTAACGAACCTTCTGGTTCCGCTACTAAAACAGGAGCGTACTACTCTTATGATTACAGCAATGCTCACTTTATCGTACTGAACTCCAATGAGGACTCAGAGAAATATGCCAATTTTTCTGAAGCTCAAGTCGAATGGTTAAAGAAAGATGCGGCAGCAGCAAAAAGGGCAGGTGCAAAGTGGATCATTGTTAACATTCATAAAGGTCCTTACACTACCTCTAATCATGCAACAGATTCTGACATCATGGATAAGAATGGAGTTCGTAACCAAATCGCTCCACTAATGGCCGAACTTGATATCGACTTTGTCGTGCAAGGGCACGATCATATTTACGCTCGTACGAAACCAATCAACCAAGAGGGTAAAGCAACAACGCCAACAAAATTAAAAGATACATTAAATGAAAAGACGATTGAATATAGTGTGAATCCAGATGGAAGTATCTATGTCATCCCAGCAACCGCTGGCCCCAAAGTCTACTACAAAAACCCAAGTGAAAAACTTGGAGATAAGTACTATAATCTCTTTGAACTAGCTGAAGAGAATCATGCGGCAGTATATGGCCCAGATCCGAGTGACAATCGTAGACCAACACGTGGACAGGTACAGAATTTTGTTGGCATTACTGTAGACGGAAATAAACTTACAGCCGTAACGTATGAAATTGATCAAAACAAAAATGATGCCAAGCCTTTTATTGTGGATCAATTCGGAATCATCAAAAAAGATTAGTATAATTGATTTAATAGTTTCTAAATGATCATAAAAGGATATCCTACAGTCTGGTTGGCTGCATGGGTATCCTTTTTCATTTTCTTAGGGGATATCTACTATTGTACTTGTAATACTTACGCCCTGTTCGGAAGCTGGTAAAACGTACATAATGCAATTAACGACTTTACAAGTTTAAACATGGAGTGACTTACAGGAGGATGAAACGACGATGGCTTATCAAGAAATCAATGGAGTACGCGTATGGGGAGCACCTGATCCAGGGGCATTATCTCAAGCTCATACATGTGCCGAAAACGGTAATGTGATTCAAGCGCTGCTGATGGCAGATCATCATAAAGGCTACAGCCAGCCGATTGGCGGTGTGATGGTGTATGACGGACAAATTTCGCCTTCAGGTGTCGGGTATGATATCGGTTGCGGAAATAAGGCGGTAAGAACCAAGCTGTTTGCAGCAGATATTATGCCGCGTATTTCAGCCGTGATGGATGAGGTTGCACGTCATATTTCGTTTGGCGTAGGTCGTGTGAATGCAATTCAGATAGACCATGAGCTGTTCGATGACCCGGATTGGGCAGTATATGCGGCGATTGGGAAACAAGAACATGACAAACTGAAGTCCTTGGCGAGAGAACAGCTGGGTACAGTAGGGAGTGGTAATCATTTTGTTGATGTATTCGTCGAGGAAGCGACAGGACAGGTCTGGATTGCCAATCATTTCGGCAGCCGGGGCTTTGGACACAAAACAGCAAGTGGGTTTCTAAATTTGGCCGCTGGACGAGAGTTTCTCGGAAAGGCGCCGGGAGAACATATGGATCAGCCGCCTGTGCTGCTGGATATGAACAGTGAGTTGGGGGATATGTACTACCGTGCGATGCGCCTTGCCGGACGCTATGCGTATGCGGGACGTGACTATGTGATAGAACAAGTGCTTGGTATTATGGGGACCGAAGCGGACTTTACTGTGCATAACCACCATAATTACGCATGGAAAGAACAGCATGATGGGCGTGACACCATTGTGGTCCGTAAAGGCGCTACTCCCTCGGCACCTGGCCAGATGGGCTTTATTGGAGGAAGCATGGGCGATATTTCGGTGATTGTACGCGGAAAAGATTCGGTAGAAAATCGGGATTCCTACTATAGTACAGTTCATGGGGCAGGTCGTATTATGAGTCGTACCCAGGCAGCTGGTAAAATGAATTGGAAAACCCGCACACGGAGTGGTGGACAAATCACGGACGTACAGATGAAGGAGGCCGTTCGGAACTATAGTGTCGAGCTGCGCGGAGCCGGTACAGATGAAAGCCCGTTCGTCTACCGTAAACTGCGCGAGGTACTGGATGCTCATTCTGAGACCGTGGAAGTTATGCATGAACTGAAGCCTATTGGGGTATGCATGGCTGGGGCTAATGAATTTGACCCTTATAAGGATTAATAAAAAGACTATGCATGGCAGAAGTGTTCATTTGCCAAGCATAGTCTTTTGAGTACATAAATGAGTATATAATAGAAGGAATTCATTGCTTGATGCGTTTGTTAGTAGCTTTATGTTTACAGCTTGTCAGCAAAAAGCTGTTCTTTAATATAAGCGACTGGCATTTCTTGGCCTGTCCACAGTTCGAAGGCCAATGCACCCTGCCACAGCATCATGCCCAGACCGTTAATGGCGGTTGCACCTACGGTTTCGGCTTGCTCCATCAGCTTGGATTTAGCTGGGCTGTACACTACATCGGTTACGATCAGATCGGAACGAAGCATGGACACATCTTCAATCACACTTTTGCCTTCTAACGGTTTCATACCAACCCCTGTACCGTTAGCGAGAATATGACTTGTGCGGATCTCTTCACGTAGCTGTTCTTGATTTTCCAATGGATAGATATTCGCCTTAACTTGGGCGTGTTTCATATCTTCATTAATAATACGGACATTCTCTTCTGCACGAGCAAAGAACTGATCGTTACGGGCAAAGATTGAAATTTCAGCCAGACCTGCTTGAGCCGCTTCAATAGCAATCGGTGTAGCTGCGCCGCCAGAGCCGACAAGTGTCATTTTCTTACCTTTCAGGTCAATGCCGTGTTCACGCAAGTTACGAACATAACCAGATCCATCTGTACTGTAGCCTTTCAGTTTACCATCTGTGTTCACGACGGTGTTGACGGCACCTGTAAATTTAGCGCTGTCGTCCAGCTCGTCAAGATACTGTAGAATAGCTGTTTTATTAGGCATAGACACGTTATAACCGCGTATGTTCAGAGCGCGCATCCCCCGTACCACTTCTTCAAGTTGTTCATTTCCTACTTCAAAGGCCATATACACGTTATTTAGACCCAGCTTTTCAAACGCAAGATTATGCATAGCCGGGGACAAAGAGTGTCCGATTGGTGTAGCAAGCAGTCCGATTAGTTGTGTTCTTCCGTCAATACGTCCAGCATTTTTCATGATATAAGCCTCCAAGTAATCTGTGTAGTTTAATGAAATACTTTTTTATATCGATAAGCAACAAACACGGCCAGCAAAATACTGACTACAGCAATCGCAATATCCAGAATGAATACCGAGGTAATTCCCAAACTTTTGGACATGCCCCCGGTAGCCAAAGGCATCAGGATGAACGAAAGACTGGCTGCTATGTTCACGAGAGAAGTCGTAGTGCCTTTGTTCTTGCGGAAAAATTCCGTCATAACCGTGAGGGCAATTTGGAATATGCCTGCGGTAGACAAGCCGATCAAGAATGAACTGATCAAAGTAGCGACAGGATTGTGCCATGTAATTAAAGCCAACAAAGAAAGTAGGGCAATAAGCGGATATACAATCATGACAGTAATCGGTTTAATGAATTTACCAAGTACCACTGCTAACAAAATAACGGAAACCAATGAACCTATACTATAGTAGCTCAGCAGTTTAATGGCACTGGCTTTGTCCATGCCCAGGGCCTCTTGTCCAAAGGTAGGAAGCCATAGCTGCACGATCATGAACAATACAGTAGAAGTAAAACCGATAATAATCAGAGATAAACCTTCTTGCCAAAACTTAGGCTCGCTGCGGAAAGTATCTGTGGATTGAGCAGCCTCGGTTGGAGCCTTTTGTTCCTCAGCTTTGTGGTTGGGGAAAGCTGTCATCGATAAGAAGATACCGTTCAGCAGATAAATCCCTGCTGGAATAAAGAAGGAATATCCATAGAACATATCGTGATTAATAAAGAATGCAATCATGAACGGAATCACAATAGCACCGATAGAGATGGATGCTTTGACCAGTACAGTTGCAGATCCAGCTTTTTTTCCAAAGCCTTCAATTAATGCAGGATACGTTCCTGAATCCATCATAGAGTTGCAAAGCCCTGCGATAATGGCAAACACGAATGCCAGCGAATAGTTAGGTGCAAGCGGAATGCCAATCAGAAAGATTAAATAAGCAAATGATGCAATAACAATGAGTGGTTTTCTTCCGTATTTGTCTGACATTTTTCCGGCTACCCCGAGAGCGAGCAGCTTACCGATCCCAATCGCGGACACCAGATAGCCGATGGCTGCTTTATCCGTGTTCAATTGGACGGTCAGGAAGCTCATATTCGACGAGAGAATAACATTGATCATACCCAGAAGAAAATAGTTGATGTAAAGCCCTGCTGCCATTCTGATATAAGGATTTTTCATAAGTGTAACTCCCAACTTAAATTTTAGATCAATGGCCTAGGTAGGCATCGTCCAGCGGTATTGCATTACGCCTACAAATAAGTGAAATTATTCACATTCTTTCTATGTCATTATTATATAAGGAGTGTTGTTATAAATCCAATGCATATTTCTATCGTTTTTCATAGTTTGGGTCTATAATTTAAAATATGAATTAAAGAAGGAGATTACATAATTATGAACCTGAAGCACTTACAATATTTTCGTGTACTTGCAGAGATGGAGCATTTTACCCAGGCAGCTATGCGACTATGTATTACTCAGCCCAGTTTAAGTCATGCGATTTCAGAATTAGAAAAAGATTTGGGAGTTCATCTGTTCGAGAAGCAGGGGAGAAATATTCGGTTAAACAAATACGGACGATTTTTCCTGAAGTATGTGGAGCACGCGATGGATGAATTAGAAAAGGGAGAACACAATTTACGGGAGCTAGTGAGTCCAAGCCATGGAAATATAGATTTGGCGTTCATTTACACGTTAGGCTCACACTTCATTCCAGCGATCATTCAGGCCTTTTCAGCTCTAGATGCCCGTAAAGATATCTCCTTTTCGTTTCACCAAGGGAATACGAACGATATTATCAAGGGGCTGAAGCAGGAACATTATGATGTGGCGTTCTGCTCTCACATGGAAAATGAACCGGATGTGGAGTTTATTCCGTTGGCTCAGCAGGAACTGGTTGTCATTGTTTCGCCTGATCATCCACTGGCGACTCTAGACCAAATTGATCTCAAGGATACAGCGGATTATCCGGTGATCTTCTTCAACAAAAAGAGTGGGGTTCGGCCCATTATTGAGAATTTGTTTGTCAAAGCGGGCGTCACGCCACAGATTATTTGCGAGATTGAAGAGGATACAGCAATGGCAGGGCTGGTGTCTGTCAATTACGGAATTGGGGTTATGCCTCGAATTTCATCGTTAGATTATTTTAACGTCAAAACATTGCCTATTGTAAATCCAGAATACGAGCGTTTTATCTACCTGGCCAGCATCAAAAATAGATATTTATCCCCGGCAGTAGTGGACTTTCGGAACTTTGCACTAAGCTACGGCAAGGAGTTTTATCTGAAAACGCATCAGCGCGTCTAGGTTGGGGTCCCGCAATATTTAAACTTGATAAATCTTAAAATGTGTTCTATACTTCATCATCGACACAGGTAATGTGAAATGATTCACATTTTTAATACTACAAGACTTACTTACAAAAGCAGGTGAATTCATGATGAAACGTTCTTCTTTTCCAGTGGCGACAGGCCTTTATGTAAACTATCTTTTGTTCGGCATGTTTAATATTATGCTGGCGTCCCACATGTCCTTTTTAACAGAGCATTTGCATACAGATCAGGCGGGCATCAGTCTCTTGGTTTCTGCGATGGGATTTGGCAGGTTGTTTACCCTGTACATATCCGGGGTGCTCTCCGACCGTTATGGTCGTAAGCCGTTTATTGTGGTAGCAGGGCTACTAATGGCTGTATTCTTGGTCGGTATACCGCTGAGTCCCAGCTTTGAGATGGCGATCGTACTGGCAGTGCTGGCAGGCGTAGCGAATTCTTTTCTTGATTCAGGTACTTATCCAGCGCTGATCGAAGCTTTCCCCCAATCCTCTGGTTCGGCTACAGTGTTGGTGAGAGGCTTTATATCCATCGGGGCGGCATTTTTACCGTTAATGATTATCTTTTTTATGAATCACGACATTTTCTACGGATTCTCTTTCTTTTTACCAGCCTTCATATTTGCTTTGAATGCAATTTACCTGTTCAAGATGAAGTTCCCAGACATGCGGGTTCAGTCACCCAAGGAGCCAGTTGGTGATACTTCTGTATCGAGCGTTGAGCAAGCGGGAAAATTGGAGGCAAATGATCGGAGTAAGCCGCGGTTTTGGCAGGAAGGGGTATGCCTTATCTTGCTCGGATTTACCGGACCGACTTTGCTTTATATTGTGCAGTTATGGCTGCCTACTTTTGGACAACAGTTTATCGGTATGACCCAATCAGAGTCTCTCAGATTATTAGTTTATTACAATGTCGGTTCACTGATTTCCGTGTTTGTATTAGTAATTGTGTTAAGAAAATGGGTTAAACCTGTTCACATTATTCTTATTTATCCATGTATTTCTCTCTTGGCTTTTGGAGCGCTTCTCTTATTCAAGTCAGGGGCTGCGGCCATTATTTGTGCGAGCGTCATTGGGTTTTCAATATCAGGTGTACTTCAGCTGACATTAACCGTAATGAGTGAATTTTTTAGTCAACGAAAAGGACAGATTACCGGGTTTGTGTATACAGCAACCTCGCTGTCATACACGGTCATTCCCGTGTTTACAGGCTTTCTTTTGAAACATTCTCAGATATCGAGTGTTTTTATGCTAGCTATTATTGTGAATGTGCTAGGGATCGTACTGGCGGTGTTTGTTAATTTTCGGTACAGTTTAGTTTTTCCAGCAAGTCGCAAATTGTCCCCTAAAATCGTACTTGATACCAAATAAATGACGACTGGACCTAATCATCTGCATGCTTATTCAGAATGCGTTATACTATGAATTATTGTACATGTTCGACTTGAAACTGTAATTTGGGAGTGAGATAGAGATGGCTAAAATCGTAAAGGTGAAAGATGTTCTGATCGGTGAAGGAGCGCCAAAAATTTGTGTGCCCATGGTGGGAGAAACGTTGGAGCAGTTGAAGGAAGAGGCCACTTATTTACGTACGCTCGACCTGGATATCGTGGAGTGGAGAGTCGATTTTTTCGAGCATGTGGAGGATCTGGAAAAGGTTAAAGCTGCCTTACATGAAATTCGGTCTATTTTAGCAAATGTTCCGCTCGTATTTACGTTCCGTAGCGCTCGGGAAGGCGGAGAAAAGGAAATCAGTGCAGCGAGTTATGTGGAATTGAACCGTACAGTAGCCGAAACGGGGCAAGTCGAACTTATTGATGTAGAGCTTTTTAATGAGGAAGCTGATGTGAAGACGCTGGTAGAAGCAGCACATAAGCATAATGTATATGTGATTATATCTAATCATGATTTTCATAAGACGCCGTCGAAGGAGGAGATTGTGTCCCGGTTACGTAAGGCGCAGGAATTGGGAGGCGATCTGCCTAAGATAGCAGTGATGCCAACCAATACAGCCGATGTGCTCACTTTGCTGGATGCCACGCGTACCATGGCAGAAGAGCATGCAGATCGGCCGATTATTACGATGTCGATGGCGGGGAAAGGTGTCGTGAGCCGCCTGACCGGAGAACTGTTTGGTTCGGCTCTGACCTTTGGTGCTGCTAAGAAAGCTTCCGCACCGGGGCAGATTCCTGTCACTGAACTGAGAGAGATATTGACGGTGCTGCATAACCATTCTTAAAAGATGGATAGGCATTACTCGCTAGTCAGTAATATATCCGCAGTGAACCAAAAAGGAAGGCCCCCATGCGGTAAGCATGCGAGCCCTCCTTTTTGTGTAACTCTTAATTCAATCCCCGAGTAGGTTCATACAACTCCCAACCTAGATTCAGCGTTTGAATAATATAGTCTGCGACTTCTTCCGCATCCAACTGATCCGTATCGATCTTGGAGTGATTCACCGCGTAAATGTCCTGTCTGGAACGGAAGAGATCCTCAATTTCCCCTAAAGTCTTGTTTTGTAGATTGGGACGGGTGTCAATCAGCATCTTGAGCCGATCTTTCCAGGAATCCCAATTTAAATCCAAGAAGAAAACAATCGATGAAGCCAAACAAGCTTGCTTCACCTCTTCCTGTAAAAATGCACCACCGCCAACGGAAATGATTTTGAGGCGTGTGTTGCTGCATAGCTTCAAAATATGCTCTTTTTCAATCTCACGGAAACGCTTCTCTCCATAAGTTTTGAAAATCTCTGTTGTTGGCATGTTGTATTCTCGTTCAATCTCCTGGTCAATATCCACGAAATCGCGATACAGCTTGCGCGCTAGATGGGAACCGATCGTTGTTTTGCCTACACCCATAAAGCCGATGAGCACAATATTTTGTTCTTTTAATGGAATCTCACTATTGTTTTGCACGATAACCACTCTTTTCTCACCAGTAATGTTGAGATGTGACGCTTCAAAGCACTAAATACATTATACGTTCATCAAACGTGTCATTCAATAGTATAGACTACATCAAAAATGAGGTATAGAACGAAATAAGGTTCTGATTACCATTGTAGTGACATAGAGCACGCATTAGAGACTAGATACTCAGTAATTTGATGCGTAAATTGTCAAAAAATAAACTTGTACAAGTATAAAAGAGGCAATATTGTGTACTTAATTGAAAAAAAGGACATATTTTGGCGGAAAATATATTGAAATTACTGGAAGTATGATTATAATAGAGTTATGCAAATTGTAAATGTAATCGCTCTATTTACAATTTGTGCTTTATATTAATTAGGAGACAAAATTGCTTTGAACCAAAAACCAAGTATACATATGCAAATAGTTAAATAACGCCTTTTAGACGTGTATCGGTCAATGGGTTCATTGTACGAAGGTGGTGATACGGTCTACGCGCTCTAGTCAACGAAGAATTGACAAGAATAAAAAAAATATCTACGAGAGGGATGAATTGAAATGAAAACAAACACAGCTAAAGTATTGAAAAAGGGAATCAGTATCGCTTTATCAGGAATGTTGGTCGCTTTATTTGTCGGCAATTATTCTGCACATGCAGCTCCAGAAGTCGTTCATAAGACCATACTTGTTAAAGCTGGAGAAGTATACGATGGTAAAGGCAAGACTGTAGTGGCTGATCCCGATACCTTGGGAGACGGAAGCCAGAAAGAGGCTCAAAAGCCTATTTTCAAGCTTGAAAATAATGCAACTTTGAAAAATGTGATCATCGCTGCCCCTGCTGCGGATGGTGTACATGTGTATGGCAACGGAACTATTTCCAACGTAACGTGGGAGGATGTAGGTGAAGATGCCTTGACGCTTAAAGAGCCAGGCACGGTAAACATTACGGGCGGTGGAGCGTTCCATGCGTACGATAAAGTATTCCAAATTAATGCCGAAGGCACGATTAACATAAAAAACTTTAGAGCCGATGATATCGGAAAGCTGGTTCGCCAACTTGGGGGCTCTACATTCAGAGTGAATATGACTTTGGATAACTCGGATATTTCCAACGTTAAGGATTCAATTCTGAGATCGGACGGTCCTAACAGCAAAGCTAAAATTACGAACACTCGTTATCACAATGTGAAACAATTGTTCAAAGGCTTTAAATCCAGTAATACGAGCGAGTCCGGCAATACTCAATATTAATCGGAGTAAGATAGGAGTAGAGATATGATAAGGGGCTGTCCAACAGGTCGTGTGGATCTGATTGGACAAGCCCCTTTTTTGGTACGGCGAGTTACCCCAAGATGATCTGGACTTCGTTCGGAACGAGGACTGTGATATGATCGTGCTATTACATTTTATACAAAAAAGTTGGGTGGCTATGAATCCTTTTCATCAATATGTGAATGTTGACGGCACCTTGAATGATACGCTGGTGCGGAATCGTGAAATTTTATATACAGGTACGAATGGTCGGCATGTGGAACGTTTTTACGTGTCTTCCTCTGAAAGTTATATATTCAAACCGCTAACCAACGATGATCAGGAGGGGCGGGAGAGATGGGTGAATGCGCATGTGCTTCCTGCGTTATCACCGATCTATCCCCGATTGCTAGCCTGGTCTGATACAGGTGCGGACGGCGGAGGAGAATGGATGGTTTTTGAGGACCTTGGTCCGTTACATCATCTACACGCAGACGAAACTCTATTGCGAGCTGTTGGACTTGTTGCATGGTGGCATGCTTTGCCGACGGATCGTTTTGCTGGGATGCCGCTGCGGGGACCGAAGCCACTCATTCAGGAGATGGTTTCCGAGCTATACACGCGCAAGCCGGATGTGTTAAAGCTTTGCAGCTCACTGGGATTATCTAAGCAACAGATGCAGCGTATGTATGTACAGCTGGAGCATTTATCTTTTTCACAGCAGCTAGTACTGTCTCATGGTGATCTTCATCCGGGGAACTATGCGCTGAGCGGGGAACGGCTTATGGTACTGGATTGGGAGCATGCTCATCTGAACACACCGCTGTGGGATGTATATCACCTGATCGACATGTCCCATCCGTTGTTTCCCCGACGGATGACGTCCGAATTGCGTATTCGTATGCTGGACACATACGTGGAGCAGCTGGAGCTGTTGGGGATAAGTGTGGATCGAACGGCATTTATGCTGGAATATGGCATGTTTGCGGTGGTATTTTCGCTCTGGATGCTGTTGTTAATCACAAGTGATTTGCAAAGGATTCGAACGAACCTGCATAGAAACGGCGACAAGTGGTCAAAAGAGCAATTAGAGTCCCAGTTGGATGAAACGTTAGCCTGTTTGAACCAATGTGCAGCAATGATGGATTGGGGACAAGCCCAACAATGTAGATAGTAGCTTAAGACATAGACTGTATTTAGTTAGTAAAAGAAGGTGGGAAATAAATCCATGAAAAAAGTCGGTTTGGTCATGAGAAAAATACAATTTGCAGAAGCACAGGGTCCTCGTATTTTTGCAGAACGTCTGAAGCAGATCGGGTTGGAATTGGGGGTGGACATCGTATTTGTATCACCAGAGCGCCATGTGAGCAGCCATGACTGGCTTCCTGGCTATGAGCACGAAAAGGGCGACTTGGTCAACTATGACGTCGTTCTGGACCAACTCCATGAGCAGCAGATTGAGCACGTTATTTATACGGTATCTGGCTTTACCTATTTGAACATGTTTTTTAAAAACAGCGTGCTTTTTCCGCATAGTTTTCCTGATCCGGCACTTACAGGCTACGAGATGATGAAGCCTTTTTATCAGATCGTGGACAAGGCTATCGTACAGACTGCCTTTCTCAAGCAGGAGATGGCTTCGAAGTTTGGCGTAACCGACGTGACAGTCATCCCGATCGGATTTAATGAGCGGCTGGTGGAAAAGCATTTTGATCCCTCGCAAGTGGTAGAGAACCGGGTGATGTGGATTGGTAGAGATGAGGAGAACCGACGTCCGGATTTGGTGCTGGAGTATGCGAGGCATAATCCTGACAAGGATGTCTATATGGTATTTGGCGGTGAACGCTACAGGGAAAGTATGAAGAAGTACGATATCCCGGACAATGTTAAACTTCAATTTGCGTTGACGCAAGATGAGGTGTTTGCACTGATGAACACGGCAAAGGTGTATTGGAGCTGCTCCAAATTTGATACGTTCGCGATGCCACTGACCGAAGCGCTGGCTATGGGTAAAATCGTCGTGAAGCCAGAGCATCCTTGCTATGGACATATCAGCTCTACGCATTCTTTTTCAGGGAATGAGAAAAACTGGTTCGAGCTGGTCAATATGGCTGCCGCCTCACCGCGCCGGGTTTCTACAGAAAATCAGGCATACGCTATGGAAAAGTTTTCAAGTCAGGTGATGAAGCAGGGCTATCGGGACTTTTTTGATCATTGGTTAAGCTGAACGGCGAGGCAAAACACTGTGGTTGCAACAAGCGTCTGAATGTCCAGAGTGAAATAAAAATAACCCGCAAGGTGGTCACTTTTTTTCAAATATCCATCATGCGGGTTACGGTTCGGTTCTTTGACTTATCGTTTGGACTTTACTGGAACCGGGGTTCCTTTTTTAAAGCGAGCCGGTCTTCTCGGAATTCTGCGAATGCCGGAGTCCTCCGATTTAGAAGGTAATGCTTTATGAGTTGTCTTTGTTGACAGTTGGCTGGTTCTGCCGAACTCGACAGTGTAACTGTCTACAGATGAGTCAATGGAAAGTCTACGCATCCCCACTCGTCTGGATGATCCGCTGCTATAGTTCCAACACCAATGAAAATCACTGCTAGTGCTTCTCGGAAGCCGTGTGCGGTACGTACCACGCCACGAATTGGAGTGATCTTCAGCATAATAATAGAATGTGGTTCCCCCGACAGAACCGCTCCATACTTCTCTCGTATCACCAGGTTCTATCCGATACCAGCCCATTTTAGAATAATTGGTGGGATGACAGTCGGAACTAGGATAAGCATAGGCGGCATAGATGGTATTACTCGTGTTGTTTGTAAAAAAAAGGCTCATCATACACACTTCTTTCCTCATAAATTTGTATTACAATGTCATACTATGAGGAATTTAGAAGAAGAGAGTGGACAATATCTCTCAATCTATGAAAAATGAACCATTCGTTTACTTCCAACCTGCTGTTTTTAGAGATTTGCCGCCATTCATTGCTCTCCGGTTAATAGCTGACACTGTCCAACAAACTGAACGATTCTATGACTGTATCTCAGCTATCGCTTCAGTATGAGCCGTCTTGCGATCCTCAATGTAGCTAACTATCATGAGTAGCAGACCGCCGACAGTGATTAGCGATGCAACCCATGGAATAGCGGCTAGCCCCATTTGATTAATAACAACTCCCCCGATAAAAGCACCGCCTGCGTTGCCCAGATTTAATGCGGAATGGCTGGAGGTAGAGGCAAGTAAAGGAGCCTCATAGGCCAGATTCATGATGCGAACCTGAATACCCGGCATGATGCCGAACGCAGCAATGCCCCAGATAAAGACTGTGATGACGGCCAATACCTTGCTTTGAAGCGTAAATGTCAGAATGGCCAAAATAATAGCCAGCACAGCATAGTTTGCGATCAGGGATGGAAGTAGTTTCCAATCTGCGAGCTTGCCGCCAACGATGTTGCCGATCGTTACCCCTAGGCCAAACAGGACGAGAATCCAGGTAATGCTATGCTCGGCAAAGCCACTAATATCCGTAAGCAAAGGCGTAATGTACGTAAAGACAGTGAACAGGCTACCACAACCGACTGCACCTGTGAGCAGCATCAGCAGCACTTTTGGATTAAACAGGCTTTTGACTTCTTGTTTGAGACTGGAAGGCTTGTCCTGATGAATCACCGGAATGTAGCGAATGATACCAAAGAGAGAAATCAAGCCGATGACCACAATGGCTCCAAAGGAAGCACGCCAGCCGAGCTGTTGTCCGATAAAGGTACCAAAGGGCACGCCAATAATGTTCGCCACGGTCAAACCGGTCAGCACCATAGAAATAGCACCCGCGCGCTTGTCAGGACGAACCAGTCTGGCAGCGATCAGGGAACCGGCTCCCAAAAAGGTTCCGTGCGATAATGCAGTAGCCATACGGGCCGCAATCAGAAGTTCGTAATTGGGAGCAATGACGGAAAAAAGATTGCCTAAAATGAATATGGTCATTAGGAGGCATAGCAGCTTTTTCTGCGGTACCTTATGGGTTAATACGGTAAGCACAGGTGCGCCAATGGCCACACCAAGCGCGTAACTGGTGATTAACTGCCCGGCTTGCGGAATCGTAACATGAAGATCATGGGCTACATTGGGCAGAAGTCCCATAATGACGAATTCGGTCATGCCGATGGCGAAGGCACCAAGGGTCAACCATAGCAAGGAGGGGGGGAAGCGATTTGCTGTCATATTTTCTTGATTACTCATAAGTGTCTTGTATCCTCCTGAAAAAATAGTAATGCGAGTATATCATTACAGGCGATATCTGGCGACCCATTTTGCAAGAATTTTACATACTAAGTTGATAAGTTTTATGTAATTTACAAAAGCGACAGGTAGGAAGGAGCCAAGTATGTTATTTTGGTAGTATGATATTAAGATCGTAAAATGACGCTGTAAGGAACGATCCAAGGAGGATATAACAATGGCACCTAAAGTGGTACATAGTATTACAGATTTAATAGGAGATACACCTTGTGTAAGACTCCAACGGCTCACACGGCCGCAGGATGCGGAAGTGTATGTGAAGCTGGAGTATTTTAATCCAAGCGGCAGTGTTAAAGATCGGGCGGCGGGCAACCTGATTGCCGAGGCGGAAAAGGCAGGACATCTAAAGCCGGGAGGCACCATTATTGAGCCGACGAGTGGCAACACGGGAATTGGTCTTGCGATGAATGCGGCAGCCCGAGGTTACCGTGCAATTTTGGTGATGCCTTCGAATATGACGAAGGAACGGATCAATATTTTGAAAGCCTACGGGGCTGAGGTCGTACTGACACCAGCGGAAGAACGGATGCCAGGAGCGATTCGCAAGGCACTCGAACTGGGGGCTGAAATTGAAGGGAGTTTTATCCCGCATCAATTTGAAAATGAGGCAAATCCCGATATCCATCGTATGACCACAGCACTTGAAATTTTGGAACAGACGGAAGGAAAGCTGGATGTGTTCGTCGCTTCTTCGGGAACGGGCGGTACCATTACGGGAACAGGTGAAGTGCTGCGTCAGCATTTGCCGGATCTGCGGATTGTTGTAGTTGAGCCGAAGGGCTCGCCAGTGCTATCTGGAGGAAAACCCGGTCCACATAAGCTGGTTGGCACCAGTCCAGGCTTTGTTCCCACCGTGCTGAATACGGAAGTGTATGACGAAATCGTGCAGGTTTCCGATGAGGATGCGATTGCAATGACACGGGCGATTGCTGCCCAGGAAGGGATTCTGGTTGGCCCCTCTAGCGGAGCTACGATATGGACGGCGATTCAGGAAGCTCGGCGTTTGGGAGCAGGCAAACGGGTACTTTGCATTGCCCCGGATACCGGAGAGCGTTATCTGAGCATGGGGATATTCGGATAAAAAGATGTGGATTGGGACCAAAGTGATACACGACCGTAAGTAAGTGGTAAAATAGGTGTGTGATAGCGGTTTCACGAACTATTCATATGTGGATAAAGCAGGGAATATTTTGAGGGTTGAAGGAGGAGCAGCATGAAGATTATGCCTTTACAGAAACGTGGAATCTCCGATAGTCGGCTGGCGCTCGGTTGTATGCCTTTTGGTGGAGAATGGAGCCATGCACCGTTTACGCAGGCGCATGTCGTTGAAGCGGAAAGAGCTGTAGAAGCTGCACAATCCATTGGGATTACGATGTTCGATCATGCGGATATCTATCGTATGGGGAAAGCGGAAGAAATTTTCGGTCGGGTTTTAAAGGGACAGCCGGGCTTGCGTGAACAAATCGTAATTCAGTCCAAATGCGGCATTTTTCTGCCGGATGGTACGCTCCCGGGCCGTTTTGATTTCTCATATGCACATATTATGGAGTCCGTGGATGGTATTCTGAAGCGTCTGGGTACGGAATATTTGGACATCCTGCTGCTGCATCGCCCCGATCCGCTGGTAGAGCCGGAAGAAGTAGCGAAGGCGTTCAGCGAGCTTAAGACGTCTGGCAAAGTACGGCATTTTGGCGTTTCCAATATGAATGTAAGCCAAATTCGTTTTCTGGAGCGGAGCCTAACGGAGCCGCTGATCGCTAATCAGCTGGAAATGAGCCTGGCGCATCTGCATTTTGTAGATCAGACAGTACATGTGAACCAGCAGGCGGGGACGAATGTACATTTTGGCGAAGGTTTGCTGGAATATTGCCAAACCGAGGATATTCAGCTCCAAGCCTGGGGACCGCTGGCGCAGGGACGTCTTAGCGGAGGTTCTTTGAAAGGGGAGCCTGAGCATGTCGTTAAGACGGCAGAGCTGGTGCAGAAGCTGGCTTCTGAAAAGGAAACGACACGTGAAGCGATCGTCCTTGGCTGGCTTATGAAACATCCGGCACGGATTCAGCCTGTCATTGGCAGCGCCAATCCTGAACGAATCAAGGCATGTCAGGATGCGGAACGCCAGAGTGAGCTGATGACCCGTGAGGAATGGTACGAATTGTATGTCAGTGCGCGCGGACAAGCCTTGCCATAAACTCGTACTGCGGACCCGTTTGTTACAGCAGGCGTATGTGGATGTAAGTGTATGACTTCGTTTATACGAACCGTAGTTTAATAGGCCCTCCCTTCGTCTCATTAACAGACGGAGGGAGGGCCTATTTACATGGATGCATCTCATATTGCCTGAGTAGCTATTCCTCTTCGTAGCGTGCAAGGGCCTTGGCCGTTGTTTCCTTCATTCGTGAAATCAGCCGGGAGCCTTGGACGACCTTGACACGTTTGCCAAGGAAACGGATTTTAGATAGTACATATTCACATTCGTCTGCCTGGAAAGTGAGCGTAATACGATAGGTATCTGCTTCCTGAACATATTCGACTTCTTTTTCAAAGCAGGAAAAAGCATATAAAATACGGGACATTTCTCCGTTGTATACAGGAATAATTTCGATGATGCCCTGTTCTTTTCGCGACTCCAGTATACCGAGTATACGTTGGGTGAATTTTTCGGCCTCTTCAGGCAGAAGCTCATCTTCCGTGACGTTCACGATATTAGACAGCTTGGTAGACATGAGCGCGCGGTGTCTGCGGTTATACCACAGCAGGCTCCATTCTTTTTTGACCATGGAAAACTCCAGCTTATATGGAAAACCCGACATCCGTTCATGCATACGCCCGTTGCGCAACCTGTAGCTCAGGCAGATGCCTGAACGGGAGCGTAGGATCGGACGCAATGTGAGCAGAAGCGGATGATATACGGAGACAGCAGGGATACCTGCTTTTTCCCGCAAACTTCCATCGGCCTCCAGAGGCTCGTCGTCTGCGAGCATCTGCCGAAGCTTATCAAGCGTAGACGGGGTGAAAGCCTCTATTGCTGCCGAGTCTGTCAGCATAGATTGGAGCCAGACTCTTTCCTGCGATGTGGTGGCAAAAGCGCCCGATTCATCCAGCCGAGAGACGATCTGATAGTTAAATATTTTCTCGAACAGGCTCATAATAGGCTTGCAGCTCCTTCCATTCCTGTCTGAATTCCTTACGCAGCCGCTGAGGCTCCAATACTTCACAGCTTGATCCGAAGCTGCGAATCCACGGTTTAATCTCGGTGATTCCATTCACTGTGATTTCATAGATAAAGGATTCACTTTCTTCCTCCGCGATCGTACCCCATTGTCCCTGTGACAGTACACGTTCCCGAATAAAGTTGCGCTTCGCGCCCTCAGGATTAAAAAAACGTACCCGTACCTTCACAGGACGACCGGTATCAACAAGCCAGCTGTACCGCATTTTTTCTTCCAACACCGCTAGCAGGTCGGCATGAAACTGCTCTGGTACAGGCTTGCCCTCCACCAATTGAGTCATGCCCTCCATACGAAACTTCATGATTCCTTTACCGCCTACATGACCCAGAACATACCAACGTCCATATTGATGATCATAGATGACTTGCAGGGGCAGAATGGTATGTTCACGGCCCTCCGTCTCTTTTTCAAACAGCGGGTTTGTGTTCTGTGACCCGTACATGCTTCGTTTGGACGTCGAAAAATATAAAAAAGTTACACAGCGACGTTGCCGAATGGCGTGTAGAAGCGGATGAATATGGGCTTCGTCCAGAATGCGTGAATAATAGTGGTATTTATATAAAAAAGGTTCGGCCAACTCCCGATCTCCGGCCTGACGGCGCATGGCTTTTTTTAGATGATCTCGCAACAGATATCCCTGAACAGAGGGAAGCTGGGTGTTGGCCATAATGTCTACAAAATCATATAAGTCCAGTAATTCCTCGTCCGTCAGTCCTGTCACCAGATCGTTGCGGACAGCATAGCGATAAGGTCTGCCGCCGGGTTCCTTGCGAACCACGCCGACTTCGACCAGATATTTCAGATCGGAACGAATCGTTTTCTCATCCGGCAGCGAACTGTCGGAAGGCAGCCCGTTGCAGCAAGCATCCAGCAATTCCATAGTGGTCAGAGGCTGTGACTGTAGCGCTGTCAGCAGAAGAGATAAGCGGACGCTTTCTGATTCTTTGAGCGATTTGGCCCGAAACAAGAATAGTAGTAATGGATCAGCGGATTCATAATAATTAAAGCGCAGCATTTCATTAAAATCATGTCCCTGGTCCTCAGGCAACTGCTGTTGTACGGATTGGACGATTTCCTTGAGACGCCGGATTGTTTTATCAAAGGTATGCACTGAAATGCCCAGTCTGTCTGCAAATTGCTGCCGATTATAAGCGCCGCTGGTCAGTGTGAGCATGCGCAGGAATTGAATTTCTTTATCAAAACTCTCTCTCGCCATGATGCATTCCCCGTTTCTGTTGCCGTTCTCCGAAAGCAAGTATCCCTTTATTCTAACAGGGAAGGGAAACAGGAAAAAGGGGAATTACTCTTCTTTGTAATACTTTCACCATGTTCACGACTTCCAAAATAAAGCATCATGAGATGTGGGGAGAGAAAACGACAGAGCGCCTTCGCCGCTTATCGGTAGCTGAAACGGAGGAGTCGATTAGAGAACAGATTCGGGAAATACTTTAATGATAAGGGAGGGGACAACATGACAGATGTGAAGCATGGGCAGGGTTTCATTCAACCGGAAATGTGCGAGACGATTTTGCGTGAGCTGCGCGCATTGGAGCAGGCGGAGCAGGTGCGCATTGTGTACGCCTGTGAATCAGGCAGTCGGGCATGGGGGTTTCCTTCACAGGACAGTGACTATGATGTACGATTTATCTATGTAAGACCCGTAGAATGGTATTTATCTATCTTTGATAAGCGGGATGTGATTGAGCGACCCATCAGCAATTTGCTGGATATGAACGGCTGGGATTTGAAAAAGGCACTCCATTTGTTTCGCAAGTCCAATCCGCCTTTGCTGGAATGGCTGCAATCTCCGATTCCCTATCTGGAGCAGTATTCAGTGGCTGACCAGATTCGTGCGATATCGCCGTTAACCTTCTCTCCGAAGTCCTGTGTGTACCATTACCTGAATATGGCGCGGGGGAACTATCGGGATTATTTGCAAGGAGAACAGGTGAAGATTAAAAAGTATTTTTATGTACTGCGCCCACTGCTGGCCTGTGGCTGGATTGAACGTTACAACAGCATGCCTCCGATGAAATTCGTAGACTTGCTAGAGGAATTAATTCCGGCAGATACAGAACTTTATCAGGTGATCGGGCATTTGCTACAACGTAAAAAAGCGGGCGAGGAACTGGATATGGAGCCAGGGCTTTCGGTGGTGAATGATTTTATCCAGCAGCAAATTGCTTATTTTGAACAAAAGGCGCCCTTGCTTCAGCATATGGAGAGTGGACGTGATCAGCAGTTGGATGATTTGTTCCGCGCTGCGGTGAATGAAGTATGGAATGCATAAGCTGGGAAGGAGAAGTGGAGTATGCACATTACGCTAAAAGCAACCGGAACGAATGCAGGGATGATTTCGCATTTGCTTGCTAAGAATCCTTACAATACGTATGATCGCACAGAAAAAGGCGCACGTGTACGCATGGTATACACTGTTTTTACCGAGGAAGAGGCTGAGATCGTCATTCAGGCTTCGCCAGATTCAATTGATTTGGTCAAAAACAGTCCGGACAGCTATGATATTACACAATATATTAATGACCGGGAGTTTGTAACTAGCAGCTTATTTTGCACCTATATTCGTGGCTCGCTTGGCACAGCCCTGAACGGTAAACCCAAAGAAGATTATGCAGGATGGGTGACGCACCCTTTTGCGCTGGAGTTATCGTTTGGGCCTGTTGCTTCGGATTTGCCGGATTCAGTGGTGGAGGGGCTATTCGCTCCGCTGGGCTATCAAGTGGCCATAGAACGAGGGGAAGCAGATTATTCTTTTCAGCTGAAAAATCGAAGCACCGTCAGATATGTCACGTTAAGTGGCCACCAGACGGTGCAGTATGCGCTGCGTCAGTTATTGCTGTTGATTCCGGTGCTGGATAATTATAAGCATTACTATATTAGTGAAGAAGAGTTTGACAAGCTGAGACGTTACGGTGAAGGCTGGCTGCCAGAGCATCCGCTACGCGAGCTCATCATTCGACGCACGCTTCGTTTTACCAATCTGATTGAGCAATTTGAGCAATCAGATTCTGCTGAAATAGGTACTCAAAAACATATTGAAAAACATACTCAAAAACATACTGTCCAAGCTCAAAAGGATAAGCACGAACAGGTTCAACAGCAAGAACAGCCACAGGAGGAAGGGAAGCAACAGCCTACTGTACGGCTGAATGAGCTGCGGTATCAAGCTATTATGGACGTGATTCGCAAGCTGCGTCGAAGACAGAAAATCGTAGATTTTGGTTCAGGAGAAGGGAAGCTTTCGGCTCGGATGGCCCGAATGACGGGCATTGAAGAAATTTGGGCGGTGGAGCCGTCTGCGTATGCACAGGTGAGAGCCATGGAGCGTTTTGCCAAGCTGGAGAGGCATACCGACGCGATCATTCCTACACCCATGATGGGCTCTCTCTTTTATTATGATGAACAATTGCGGGGCAAAGATGTGATGATCCTATGTGAGGTCATTGAGCACGTGGACGAGCATCGTCTGAACCGGGTGATGAAGACGATTGTGACGGAGTATCAGCCAAATGTGCTGATCGTGACGACTCCCAATCGTGAATATAATGAGGTATATCGTATGAACCAGCAAGAGCTGCGGCATGGCGATCACCGTTTTGAATGGAATAGAAGCGAGTTTCAGGAACAATGTGAGCAGTGGATTGAGGAAGCTCCTTATTCGGTAGCGCTGAAGGGGATCGGAGAAGAGATCGAAGGCTTTGGACAACCGACCCAAATGGCTATATTTACGCGCAGAAAGGAGCAGAAGGAAGCATGAGCAATTCATCCAAACGTACGATTCATTTACCGCATGCTGGACTGGTTGTGTTGGTGGGGGCCTCCAACAGTGGCAAAACCACATTATTGGACAGGCTGGTGTGCGAAGGGATTCTACTGGAGACAGAAGTGGTATCCTCGGATCATTTTCGCAAGCTGGTCGGAGATACGGAATTTATAGACTGGAGTGGACTTCCAAGGCTGGAATCCGACGTACTGTTCTATGAGTATCAGCAAATGTCAGCCAAGGCGTTTGAGGCGATGGATACGATTCTGGCTATGCGCTGTCGCTTGAATAAGCTAACAGTTGTGGATGCCACTCATTTGTACGCTGAGGATCGCCAGAAATATGTACAGCTGGCAGCCAAGGCGCACGTTCCTGTTATGGCCTTGGTACTGGATGTACCCGAATCTGTGCTGCTGGAACGTGATTTAGGCAGGGAGCATCCGCGTGGCCGCCAACGGGTCAAGCAGCAGGCACAGCTGTTAAAGCGGAACCTGCGTGGTATCCGTGAGGAAGGCTTTAACGCTTGCTATGTTCTTAAGGATGTAGAAGAAATGAACTTTGTTCGCCGTGTGCAGCCACTGTTTCATGAGATTGGCTCAGGTATTGACATCATTGGTGATATCCATGGGTGCTACCGTGAGATGCTGGAAGTGATAGAGCGGCTAGGATATACGGAAGATACGGAAGGACTATACCATCATCCAGATGGTAGAAGACTAGTATCTGTCGGGGATGTGATGAGCCGTGGCCCAGAATCGTTACAAGCGGTGCAGTTCTGGAAAAAGCACGTGGATGCCGGACTAGCGTATATGATTGACAGCAATCATGGCTGGAAAATCGGCCGTTACCTCGATGGGAGAAAGGTGACTCTCAGTCATGGCGATGAACGATTTGCAGAGGAACTGGCCCAATATGAACAAAAAGCGGGCAAGACAGCGGCGGAACAGCTTAGAAGCGAGTTGAGAGATTTTCTGCTACATGCACCCTCTCATCTTATTTTTGGCAGAAATGGATTGCGACACGTGGTCGTGGCTCATGCCGGGATTAAGGATCATTTTATTGGCAAACAGTCGGCACGTATTTCTGATTATTGCCGCTATGGAGATACGGAAGGACAGGATGCGAACGGAACACCGATCCGCAAGGATTGGTTCGTAGACCATGAATCGGGAGAAATAGTAGTATGGGGACATGATCCGAGACCGCAACCTACCCTTGTGAACCAGACGGTGAATATTGATCAGGGTGTGGTATTTGGCGGGATGCTGACCGCTTATCGTTATCCGGAAAAGGAATTTGTCAGCGTTCCGGCACATGAGAATTATGCGAATGATCCAGATAGCCCACTTGTCCGGTGGCAGAGAAAACGGTTTTCCCCGCCGAATTTACGCAAGCTAATCGCTGGTTACAGTGTGTTGACGGAATCGTATGGCGAAGTGCGCGTACAAGGAGAATGGATCAAATCCGCTATAGATACTGTGTCACATGTGACTGTACCCATGGAGGAGCTGGTGTATATTCCACCGACGATGAGCCCTGCTCCAGCGGTGTCTGCAGAGGAAGGATATCTGGAGCATCCACGTGAGGCGCTAGCTTATTATCGAGGACAAGGAGTACAAACGATGGTGGCCGAGAAAAAACATATGGGTAGCCGAGCTATTCTACTGTTATTCAAAAACGAACAGGCCGCTGTTCAATATGTAGGCTACCCGACATTGGGCGCGATCTACAGTCGGAGTGGGAGAGCTTTCTTTGAACAAAGCCTTGGGAAGCAAGTGGTGGAGAAGCTGAATGTGGATCTACGGACTGCTGGATATTTTGAACGGAACCAGACGGATTTTGTATTGCTGGATGCGGAAATTGTACCGTGGAATCTCAAGGCTAGGGAACTGATTGCTGCACAGTATGCGCATGTGGGGGAGGCAGCCCTGCTGGATCGCAGTAAGCTGGTAGACAAGCTGAAGCAGGCGAAGGTTGCAGGTCGAGAGGTTGGAGACTGGTTGGAGGAAATGGAACAGAAGTACGCGAATGCCGTAACGTTTCAAGAGGCTTTTCAAAAATATTGCTGGGATGTGGACGGTCTGGATGAAATTCGTATTGCACCGTTCCATACACTGGCACACAGCGGAAAGACTTTTTTCGACCATTCTCATATTTGGCATATGGAGCAAAACCGGGAGCTGGCTGGGCTGTCTTCCCTGTTTATGGAGACAGAGTATCGCGTTATCACGGACGAAGCAAGCGAGGAAGAGGTCATTCGCTGGTGGAACGAGATGACAGAGGATGGTCATGAAGGGATTGTGATCAAGCCGGAACGCTTTTTGATGAAAAATCGGGACAAGATGATTCAGCCTGCAATCAAGGTGAGAGGCCGGAAGTATTTGCACATCATTTACGGTATGGATTATCTTGCCCCTGAGAATTTAAAGCGTCTGAAGCAGCGTCGAACGAACAAAAAGGAGCGTCATGCCCTGATGGAAGGAGCGCTTGGTATGGAAGGCGTGGAACGTTTTGTCCGCAAGGATACGGTAGATCGTATTCATGAATGCGTCCTTGCCGCGCTATCTCTGGAATCGGAGCCGATTGATCCGAGATTGTAGTTTGCGAAGGAGGGATTGAGATGGAAAGGGGTACACCGTTAATTGATATTGGCGTGAACTTGATGCACCGTTCGTTTCATGCGGATCGGGAACAGGTGGTAGAGAGAGCCGCAGCTGTAGGAATTTCACCCCTGATTATTACCGGGACCAGTGTCCGCAGCAGTCGGGAGGCTTCTCAGTATGCAGCACGTTATCCGGGCAAGCTGTATGCGACAGCTGGCGTGCATCCCCATGATGCCAAAGACTGCAGCGCAGATACGATTCAGCAGCTCCGCCAGCTGGCGAGTCAGCCGCAGGTCGTATCCATAGGGGAATGCGGATTGGACTATAACCGTGATTTTTCGCCGCGCGATGTGCAGCGCCGATGGTTTGGGGAGCAAATCCAACTGGCGGGTGAGCTAAATATGCCGTTATTTCTGCATGAACGAGATGCACATGAGGATTTTGTTGCTATGCTTCGGGAATATCAAGGGCTTGTCGATAAAGCGGTAGTGCATTGTTTTACCGGCACGGAACAGGAATTGCATACGTATGTAGAAATGGGACTGTATATCGGGATCACCGGCTGGATTTGCGACGAACGGCGTGGCAAACATCTGCGTGAACTGGTCAGAGATATTCCCTTGGACCGTCTGATGATTGAAACGGATGCTCCATTTTTGACCCCGCGTAATTTGCCCGTGAAGCCTAAAGAAGGGCGTAATGAGTCGATGTATCTCGCTCACATTGCTGCTACGGTTGCCGAATGTACAGGCCGAAGCATGATGGAGATTGAAATCGCCACGACGGAGACAGCCAAACGTTTCTTCGGATTATAGGATTGTCAAAGCCATAGATGTGGTATATATTATAGTGAATTAAAAAAGCATTGTCGGGAGCTTGAGAAAGTCAGGCTGAGAGGGTGGCCCTTGCCACTGACCGTGAAATCTGATCTGGGTAATGCCAGCGTAGAGAAACCAAGAACACTATACAGGAATGCCGCTTGTTTAGCGGTTGTCGATAGATTCAATGTATGTCCTAGCATTTTACCTTGACCCTGACTTTGGCTTGGTATCAGTGTAGTAGCTTAGACTACTGGTTATATAAGGCATATCGACTAATGATGTTTTGTATGGTGCTTCACCTTTTACTGCGCATAAAGCTTGCCTGGAGATTCAGCTCCAGACAAGCTTTTTTTTATGGCCAAGAGGCCAATTATAAGGATAAGGGGAGCACGCAATAATGAATACTGCTGTAAGAGCGTCCAAAGGGTTGAAGCTGACTGATATTTTGGTCACGATTGTGATCGCTGTTGTGTTCGGGTTAGTCTACAAAATATGGGGACCTGCCTATGATTTGATGAAACCATTCGGTCTACACGCCGAGCAACTGATGTATGGCATGTGGTTTATGGCAGGCACGTTTGCTTATCTCATCATTCGCAAGCCGGGTGTTGCAATTTTGGCAGAGGTGGCAGCGGCAACGGTCAGTGCTTTTTTGGGAAGCGAATGGGGGATGTCCACTTTGTACTATGGCCTGCTGCAAGGCTTGGGAGCGGAGCTATTTTTTGCGGCTTTTCTGTATCGGAACGCAAACCTGTGGGTTGCTTCGCTAGCTGCGGCCGGGGCGGCTGTCGCTTCTCTGATTTTAGACTTCAGCTACGGGTATATTGATCAGCTTTCGACCTGGAACTATGTTTTGTATATCGGTTTTCGCATGATTGGCAGCATTGTGATTGCCGGGGTATTCGCGTTCTATCTGGCTAGGGCATTGGAGGTAACCGGAGTCACGCGAAGTTTGAGACCCGCAACGGAACAAGATTATAAGGGGCTGGATTGATGAGCCAGGCAACCGAAGATGTGGTGGCTTCGATCACCCGTCTTCGGTTGAAATTCCCCGGTGAGCAGGAGCTGCTTTTTCACAATATGTCTTTGTCTGTCCGCAAGGGGGAAAAGCTGCTGTTGCTGGGACCGAGTGGATGCGGTAAATCAACGCTGCTCCAAGTGTTAAGCGGTCTGATTCCACGCACGATAGAAGTGCCTATGAAATGCGATGCTGCTGTAATCCCAAGTGTCTCAGGTATTGTATTTCAAGATCCTGATACGCAGTTTTGTATGTCATATGCAGACGAGGAACTGGCTTTTGTGTTGGAAAATAATCAGGTTCCTCGTGAGCAGATGCGATCCCGTATTCGCGAGCTGCTGATACAGGTTGGTCTATCAACGGATGATATACACATGCCCATTGGCAGCATGTCACAGGGAATGAAACAGCGGCTGGCGATTGCGTCTGTGCTGGCTATGGAGCCAGAAGTGCTTTTTCTGGATGAGCCCACGGCTTTGTTGGACGAGGAAGGTACTACACAGGTGTGGGATACCATTCGAAACATTTCGGTAGACCAGACACTGGTGATCGTGGAGCATAAAATTAATGAAATTGTCCATGATGTGGACCGGATTGTGGTGCTTTCTGCTCAAGGGGAGATCATTGCGGATGGAAGGGCGGAAGAAGTATTTCATGGGCAGCGGCAGGCATTGTCCGAGTATGGCGTGTGGTACCCGGGAGTATGGAGTGAATCGTCTTCGCCGCGTTGGAGTGAATCAGTGACACAGCAGAATGGTACGGGGAATGGTACAGGGATTGATTTGCTGGAGCTGGAACATTTTAGTGGCCTCCGCGGTTTAAGTTCAGTGATTTATGTGGAGCATGCGCAGGTGAAGCCTGGCGACTGGATTGGCGTGGTCGGTGAAAACGGGGCTGGCAAAAGCTCACTGCTGCTCTCCATGATGCGCTTACTTCGCACACAGGGACGTTATAGCGTGCGCGGAATTGAGGCAGGCAGTACGGAACAACTGGCAGAGCGTATCGGGTTCGCGTTTCAAAATCCCGAGCTGCAATTCGTAGCACACACCGTACGAAAGGAACTAGAGTATTCGTTACCCAAGAGCTTGTTCACCATTGAACAGTGCCGGGAACGGGTCGATCGGATGCTCGTACAGTTCGGACTGGAGCGGCTGGACGAGCGTCATCCGTATCAGCTTTCATTGGGCCAAAAAAGGCGGTTGAGTATTGCTACGGCTATGATCCGTGAGCCGGAAGTGCTGCTGCTGGATGAACCGACTTTTGGGCAGGATGCGCGTAATACCTTTGTCATGCTGGATATGTTGGAGCAGCTGAGAGCGGCAGGCACGGCCATTGTGATGGTCACGCATGACCCAGAAATTGTCCATCGATATTGTACCGATATATGGCGGATTCAGAAAGGGGAACTACAGTATGAACCTGTCCTTTCCCCATCATAAAACATGGCTGCATCGTGTGAATCCGGGCCTAAAGCTCGTTATGTTTTCCATACTGTTTGTGGTCGTTATAGTCATTCATGATCCGAATGTCATGTTTAATGTTGCGTGTGCTATGCTGCTGCTGCTTGTCTGGTCAGGCCATCCATGGAAGCGGCTGCTGCTGTATGGATCTCCCTTTATATTGGTGTTTATTTCAACCTCAACGGGCATGATGATGTTCGGCAAAGGGGTGACGACCTGGTGGACATGGGGCCTGATCCATATTACGCAGGAAAGCTTTTATCGGGGTATACATCTGGGCTTTCGTGCGCTGAGTATGGCGGCGGTAGGGTTGCTGTTTGGTTTAACGACTCGTCCAGTGGACCTTTTTTATTCACTGATGCAGCAATGGAGGCTCTCTCCGAAGTATGCGTATAGCTTTTTGGCAGCCATGCGGTTGATGCCCATGATGGTGGAGGAATTCCAGGCATTGAGACAAGCCCATCGTATTCGAGGTTTACATCAGCATGTGTCCAAATGGAATATGTATGCCACGCTTCGCAGGTATGCAATTCCGCTGCTCGCTCAAAGTATCCGGCGTGCACAGCGAATTGCTATTGCCATGGAAGCCAAGGGTTTTACCAATGAAACCAAACGCACGTATTATTATGCGATTGGCTATTCGGCTGTAGATATTGTGTTCATATTCTATTTTGTCATCATGCTTACGCTGGCTTGGGGACTCGGTATCTGCTTTCCTTACGTGGGGGTGTGGGATGTACGTTAATTGTTGTCAAAAGGCTTTGCCCGTTTTCTGCTCTGTGGTATATTAATGCAATGGGAATTGACGGCTCGTACAGACCCGCCTGGGCTGGCGGGCTTATTACATTTTCCCTGAGAAATGGATCATCAGGAGGCCAGGTTTCATGATTACGCTGCATCAGGTAAGCAAGCATTATACCACCTCAAGCGGCCAATTTCATGCGGTTCAATCCGTGTCCCTTCAAGTGGAGGAGGGGGAAATTCACGGTATCATAGGTGCCAGCGGTGCCGGTAAGTCTACGTTGCTCCGGTTGATGAATGTATTGGAAAGGCCGGATGAGGGAAACGTGGTTGTAAACGGGGAAGATTTGACTCGCATGCCGGAAAAACGTCTCCGTGAAGCGCGGCGATCGATAGGGATGATTTTTCAGCATTATCATCTTGTTCACAATCGGACGGTCAGTGGAAATGTGGCAATGTCGTTGGAGCTGGCAGGTGTCGCGAAAAAAGAGAGAGTGGAACGTGTGCGCGAATGCCTGCAATTCGTCGGTTTAGCTGATAAAGCAGAACAGTATCCGGCACAACTGAGCGGAGGCCAAAAGCAACGTGTGGCGATAGCCAGAGCGCTGGCGAATCGACCTGCGGTGCTGCTGTGTGATGAGCCGACCTCGGCGCTTGATCCGCAGACGACCGCGGATATTCTGGGCGTGTTACGGGAGATCAACCGGGAACTGGGAGTTACCATTGTAATCGTAACGCACGATATGGACGTGGTACGCAATATTTGTACCCGTGTATCAGAAATGCGGGATGGGCAGCTGCTTTCAACGCAACGTGTAGTTGACGCTGCGGTAGGTTCAACAGCGGAAGCAGGTGAAGCTGATGAATGAAATGCTGAGCATCATTGTGCAATACCAGTCAGAGATATGGAAAGCCATCGGGGAGACGTTTATCATGGTGGGGATTTCTATCGCAGCAGCTGTACTGTTAGGGCTTCCGGCAGGAACGATTTTGTATTTGTGCGGCAAAGGGCAAAAATATGAAAATCGACTGCTGTTCACCTTATTGAACAGTGTGGTCAATGTCATCCGCTCGTTCCCGTTTTTGCTGCTCGTCGTGTTTATGATTCCATTTACACGTCTGGTCGTAGGGACGGCGCTGGGCACGATGGCTGCAACGGTTCCCTTGTCAGTGGTGGCCATCGCCTATTATTCGAGGCTGGTGGAGCAATCATTGCTTGAGGTGCCCAAGGGTGTAATTGAAGCCGCTACTTCTATGGGGGCATCCACCCTCCAGCTTATTTTTAAATTTCTGTACGTGGAAGCTCGTTCCGGGCTTGTACTGGGTTTGACCACGTCCACCATTAGCTTCATCTCCTACTCCACGGTGATGGGCATTGTGGGCGGCGGCGGGGTAGGCGATTTTGCCATCCGCTACGGTTACCAGCGTTTTGAAACAGGCTTGATGGCGTTCACCATCGTCGTCATGATTATTTTCGTACAAACGATCCAGTTCACCGGAAGCACCATATCCCGCCGGATCGACAAGCGATAGGGCAAAAATGTAACTTTTCGCTACACTTGCACCACCCACTATGGGAAATAAAAATGACTTTACAGTACCTCAAAAGCGGAGCGGACAGAATTGTTCTGGAGAAGCGTCAGCGTTCGCCTTTGAAATGGGATTCTAACCTATAAATTGTGTTATAAATCAGAGAGAATCCCATTTCAACAGCGATCGGAAGAACAATCTGCACGCGAAGCGGCTGCGGCTGTACTGTAACTCATTTTTATCTTCCCAATCACAATTTACTTGGAGGTTCCTCATCAAATGAGTCGGAAAAACAACATGAAAACGAACTTGAAACTACTCACACTATTTGCTGTCGTTATGCTACTGGTTGCCGGATGCGGTGGTCAAAAGCAGGCTGCTCCAGAAACACAGTCTAAAGAAGCAACTTCCCAAAAAGAAGTGACCTTGAAAGTAGCAACGCTAATCCCACCGATGACAGATGTGCTGGATATCGTGAAGCCGCTGCTTAAACAGGACGGAGTCAATCTGGAAATCGTCGTGCTTTCAGACAATATCCAACCGAATAACGCATTGGCAAGCCATGAAGTGGATGCTAACTTCTTTCAGCATGCTCCTTTTATGCAACAATATAATGAAAGCAACAAGTCCGATTTGGTAGCGGTAAAACCAATTTACAATGCCATTTATGGCGCGTACTCCAAAAAATACAAGAACATTAAAGACCTGCCCGAAGGTGCGACCATTGCTATTGCCAATGACCCGGCCAATACCGGACGCTCTTTAGTAATGATGGAGCAAAACGGTTTGATCAAGCTTAAAGAAGGCGTAGGCTATAATGCTACACAGGCTGATATTATTGAGAATAAGAAAAAATTCGTGTTTAAAGAAGTGGATTTGTTGATGCTGGCGCGGTCACTGGATGATGTGGACATGGCTGCCATGTATCCCGCATATGCCAAGCCGCTCGGTCTGACACCGAAGAAGGACGCGCTGATTACCGAAAAAGACGATACGCACTTTGCCATTAATCTGGTAGCGCGTAAGGATAATGCAGATTCCGATGCTATTCAAAAGCTGGCAAAGCGAATGACTGGACCGGAAGTACGTAAATTTTTTGAGGATAATTACAAGGACAGCGTTGTTCCAGCATTTTAAATAAATGAGGATTTTGCAAAAATCCAATAAGCGACTTCCAATGAATAAGATATAGATCGAAATGGTTTAGTTCGTCTATATCTTGCACGTTGGAGCGACTGGAATCGAATTTTGCAAAATCCAGAAATAAGTATGTTGAAACATCGTTTTATGATGAAATACGACCTGTATAATGGAAGGAAGTCTGTGAAGAACAGATGGTCTCCCTTGTGCAGGTCTTTTTTTCATCCTTAATATGGAAAGGAATGATCGAAAACAGGGTATAAAGTCTTATTTTTTAAGATTTTAGGGTGTTACACCGCTGCGAATTTTGGTCATAAAGGGCGATGGAGTAATGATAAGGAACATATTAAAATAAATATACGAACAAACATTCGTTTTCGATTTCGTTAACGGTGTTTTTATATGGGTCAAAAAATTCAGCTGACAACGGGCCAAAAGCGTGAATAAAAAGGAAGGGGAACGACATGAAGCTGTTTGTAACTGTAAAAAGTCTGGGAAAGCGCAAGCCCGCACTCGCACGACAGGAATTAGAACTGAGTCCTGCTCCAGAAACATTGCGAGATTTGATTACTGCAACCGTTGCTCTGAATGTTCAAAAGCTACGGGAAAAGCAGGAGAGTGTCGCGCTGATTCCGTTCCTCACGGGAGAGGAAGTTCAGGCACAAGGCGAGATAGGCAAAGTAGGATTCGGTTCCATATATAATGAGGGTGTCCCGGATATTAAGGATGCTGTGAACACGGCGATGCAGGCTTTTGAAGATGGTTTATACAGAGTTTTTGTATGTGACGAGGAAATTATTGAACTGGATGCTCCTTTGTCACTTAAGGATGGGAATGAGATTGTATTTATACGCTTCACAATGCTGGCTGGAGGCCTATGGTAGAGGGGGAAACGAAATATGCATCAAGAGAACAATGAGCAAGAATATTTCACCACACTGAAGGAGCGCGCGGCGCAACTGGATGGACAACAACAGGAGTTAGCCCAGTATGTTGTGGAACTGGGGAAGCTTCATTACATACAGGAGAACGAGGAGCCATTTAACGAATGTCAGCGAATATTAAAAGAACGGGCGACAGAAAGCGGAGAACCGCTGTTTAAGCCACTGACAGAGGTATTACGTGCTCTAATTGGACAAACAGCGGGCGATGTATTCGCCCATCTAACAGAGCATGTGACTGAATATCCATACAGCACAGGGTATGCGCGAAAACCGTTTCGCACTTCGGATATTACGGCCCATACTTCCCGGATTTATAAAAGAATGGTGCAGTTGATTCGAATGGACTGTATCGGGTTCTCTGTAATGGATTATTTAACAAAAAAGGATTATGAACCAGGCAGGGATTACCGGATTCAGGAAACGATTGGTGACTGGATTGCTTATGAGCTGGATAACGATAATTTACAGGTGCTTGAGGCGTTAAAAGCTATTATTTATGGAGATAATCAGGCTGCGTTACTTACGCGCAATATGATTAAAGGCATGCTCCTGAGTCATCAGGAGGAGAATTATCGCATGATCGGCGAGCTCTTGGCAGCCGCCAAGCTCCAGGAGGGATTGCGCCAAAGTATCGTGGAACAAATGGATGAAGGAACCCCGGAGGCTCTAATATATCTGTTAAAGGTGATCATCGACCAAGGCTTCATTCGTTACAGCTCGGTAGTGCGGGCGCTTGCAGTATGGACGGGCATGGGGCTGGAGTCCGCCAACCAGCGGGTCGTTCGTCAACTGATCGAGCAGGCATATGAAGCATTGACTCGTAGTGAACTGCGCCAAGAATGGCTGACCAGCTCAAATGCTAATGAAGTATATATGAGTTTGTGGGCTACTGCAGTACATGAGGAACGTGATCTGTATGGACAGGTTCAGAAACTCATGGAGCAGGGAGCACCCTACCAGAAGATCGTAGCGCTTTATGTACTGTCTAACAGTGACAACAAGGATGTGCGCCTCGGAATCGCGAGAGAATATCTGGATGAAACGGACCCGGAGCTTCAATATTGGATATTGACGAACTATACAAGCAATTATTTTTATGAATGGATAGAAGGCGGGACGGTCGCGGATCGGATTGTTAAAGTGGTGCGCACTCCTTTGCTGGAGAGCAAAGAGGAGCGGCGTAAGGATTTTGAACGACTTCATAACCTGTTTGTACATATGAAAAAGGGTGAGTCCACCGAGCCCTCCAAGGTGCTGGATTTTGTAAATCTGTATCACCGCTCAGATGCACCTATTCAAAAAATGCTGTATCTCGCTGGTTATGATATGGACGCTTCCTGGATTGGGGAAATCATAGCCTTAAAGGAACAGATTAGCCCTAATCTGCGTGGCGAACTGTTGAACCATTTTGTGCAAAACCCTGAGGATACGGTACAGCGTGATTTTATTTTTTCCAGTTTGTCTGACAAAAGTATGAGTATCCGTGAGTTCGCTGTGGCCAAGGCGCGTAAGCTGACGCTGTCGGAACCAGAAATGCAACAAATGGAAGCCTTATTAAAGCTCAAGACGGGATCGTTGCGACAAAGTGTCATTGGTGTGTTGCTCTCACAATCGGAAGGGCCGCTGGCTGGCTCATTGGAACGCTTGCTTCGTGCTAAGGCGGAGCTGCAACGATTGGGTGGACTGGAAGTATTGACGAAGATATATGCAGACCCGGATCGTGCCGAACAGTATGAAAGCCTGCGGGCTTTGGCGGATATCATTCAGCAACCCACAGCCAAAGAGGAGCAACTGCTGTCCAAGCTGGGACAGGAGGATGCTTATACAGGGGCTAACGGTTTTGGCCTGTACGATCCGAATGTCAAGGAAGCTTGGTTGGAAGAGAAAGTTGATCTGGGTGATTTTCGATTGTCCGATGTTTTTGTTAGTCCATTGGAGAAGCTCAAGCAGTTCTTGAGCGGACTGGATGAGCTTGTTCATCATCATCGTGATGTGGAATATACTGCGGAGTATTATTCGGGCTACAAAGATACATTGCTTATTGGGACGAACCTTCGTCCTCTACGGCTGGTTCAGGTCGATGAAGAAGTAGATTCTAGACTGTCTTTATATCCTCTCTATGAGGAGTGGGACCGTTATTTGCAGGAAAGCGGCATGGAAGCGCGTGAACTGCTGGAGCTTGTTTTTTATGACCGATTGGAGCCTATGGACCGAACGCTGGATCGCTACTATCGATACTTTTCTTTTAACATGAACTATTCAGAACAAAGCAAGCACAAGCTGCTGGAAGGATGGCGTAAAGACTTCGCTGAGCAAATGTATCCTTTGGATCGGATTAACGAGGTTCAGAAGTGGATGGCAGAGCTGACCTATTCCGATCAGGTAAGCACATTAGTTAATGCTTATTTTATGGACACATCCGGTGACCAAACATTTGACGTAATTGACCTTGCTTTAAATTCACTAATGCAGGGCGTGCCTAAGGACAGACCTGTAGAGGATATGGGAATGCTCCATCTATTGTCCGGCCCGTGGGTGGCGCTGGAGAAGGGGCAGGTTCATGATGGTGAGTCCTTTAAGCGCTTTTTCCATACCTTTGTGAACTACGCAGAACTGCCAGGAGCGGAAAATCGTTTTTATTCTCCGCTGGATCTGGAGGATTATTTCAAAGCATATGAAAAAGGGTTGATCGGTGTAGGGGAAGTCTATCGGGAACTGCTGGCCGGTAGTGAAAGCAGAAGACATATGAGTTCCTTAACCAATGCCCGCAATACATGGATTTCTAGCAAACATGAATTTTTGGAAATACGTCGCACGGTTATTGATCGACTGTTAGAGGTTGAATTGGTTCGAGGAGATTTGCCTACCGAGGCTACGCCAAAGGTTATGGGATTGAGCCAATTTGAAGGTATGGATTATTTCATCCGTATTCTGGAGGGTCTCGACAAGGAAACGTTTGTGCGTGGTTATGTGTACGGCTACGGTGATCGTATTACCAAAAAAGAATCGTTCAGCCACTTGCTCAAAGCATGTTATCCGAGTGATGGCGAGGATGCCACATTGCTCAAGGAAAAGCTGAAAAACACTAAAATTACGGATAAACGTCTGCTGGAGGCTGCTATGTATGCTCCACAGTGGATTGAGATTGTAGCAGACTATCTCGGTTGGGAAGGGCTTCGCAGTGCGGCATGGTATTTCCATGCACATATCAATGAAGGTTTTTCGGCCGAGAAGGAAACGATTGTAGCCCATTATTCGCCGATTGCTCCGCAAGATTTTAATGATGGTGCCTTCGATATTCACTGGTTTCATGAGGCCTATGAGACGTTGGGCGAGGAACGATTTGATCTGCTGTACGATTGTGCCAAGTATATTTCAGCTGGAGCCAATCATCGTCGATCCCAGTTGTTTGCGGATGCGACGCTGGGTAAACTCAAACGGAGTGAAATGGAAAAATCAGTGGAGGACAAGCGAAACAAAGACCATTTGCTGACCTACAGTCTGATTCCACTTGCTCAGCCGCCTGAACCAGATGTACGCGAACGTTATGATTTTATCCAGAGGTTTCTGGAACAAAGCAAAAAATTTGGGGCACAGCGTAAGGCCAGTGAGGCACTGGTTTCACGGATTGCACTCGGGAATTTGGCACGTAACGCAGGTTATGATGATGTAACCCGTCTCGTATGGGACATGGAAGCTCGTAAGCTGGATGATCTCCGGTCTTATTTTGAGCCACATGCTTTGGACGAGGCTACAACGGTGCAGCTCGTCATTGATGCTGAAGGAGCGGCAGATATTGAAATTGTCAGCAAAGGCAAGACGCTGAAATCCATTCCGGCTCGTTTCAAGAAGGATGAGTATGTTACGTCGCTGAAGGAGCTTAAAGGAGATCTAGTGGATCAGTACCGCAGAGCTCGCAAAGAATTGGAACGCTCTATGGAGTCTGGTACGACCTTTATGGTGAAGGAATTGAGAGGACTGCTGGGTAATCCTGTGCTTGCTCCGTTGGTGCGAACACTGGTTTTCAAGGCCGATGATCACCTCGGATATTTTAATGAGGAAACGTTGGTATTGACGGCTCCTTTTGCTGAACAGCATACTATAGGAGAAGAGGACAAGCTGATTATTGCTCATCCCCTTCATTTGTTCGAAAGTGGTCGTTGGAGCGACTTCCAGAAGGACTTATTCGACCGCCAGATACGCCAGCCATTTAAGCAGGTGTTCCGTGAGCTGTACTTGCTGAATGCTGATGAACGTGCAAATGCGACAGTTTCCCGTCGATATTCAGGACACCAGGTACAGCCGAATAAAACGGTATCCCTATTGAAAGGTCGCCAATGGACAGTCAGCTATGAGGACGGACTCCAGAAGGTGTACTATGCCGAGAATCTGATTGCGAACCTGTATGCCATGGCAGACTGGTTCTCACCAGCGGATACCGAGGCTCCTACGCTGGAGACAGTACAGTTCTTTGATAGGACAACGTATAAGAGCGTACCGTTGGACGAAGTTCCTCCTGTTCTGTTCTCCGAAGTTATGCGGGACGTGGATCTGGTCGTCAGTGTTGCCCATGTAGGCGGCGTTGATCCAGAGGCCAGTCTGACGACCATTGAAATGCGTAGGGTGATTGTGCAGGAATCACTTCGCCTGCTGAAAATTAGCAATGTACGCTTGGATGGGAATTATGCACGTGTAGATGGGACTCTTGGCGAATATGCTGTGCATCTGGGAAGCGGGGGTGTCTATAAGCAAGCGAAGGGAGCACTGCATATTATTCCGGTGCATTCGCAGCATCGTGGACGCATCTTCCTGCCGTTTCTGGACGAAGACCCAAGAACAGCGGAGATTCTATCCAAAATTGTGTTGTTGGCCGAGGATCAGAAGATCAAGGACCCGCAAATTCTTACACAGCTTCAAGCGTAGAATAGAATTCTGATATATAGAGATTCATAATTAACTCAACGTTCGCACCTAGACAATGGTTTCAAATCCTCTACTGTGTAGGTGGAAACTTAGTCTAGTTGCGGAGGTTGAATTATTTAATATTGAGCGTGTATCGAGCGCGAATAAGGAGATATGGGTAATATTTTAGGCTCTGTGGTTTGATGAGAATCTAACAGTATAACAATTGACGATAATAGGAGAACACAACGATGATTAATAGTATCTTTCTAAAAGAGTACTCAACCGAGTATCAATCACAAGTTGTCGATTTAATTTTACATATTCAAAAAGATGAATATAATATCGCCATAACCAAAGAAGATCAGCCAGATTTGCTTGATATTGAAAACTTTTATCAGCGTGGTAACGGCAACTTCTGGGTAGCTCTTAGTGAAGAAACCGTAGTAGGGACTATAGCTTTGTTAGATATTGGGAACCGTAAGACAGCACTCAGAAAAATGTTTGTAAAACAAAACTATAGAGGTAAAACATTCAATGTTTCGAATCAATTATTGCATCATGCCATAGGATGGGCCAGGGTAAGGTCTATTGAAGAAATCTATCTTGGAACAACACCACAATTCGTAGCAGCTCATCGTTTCTATGAGAAGAACGGCTTTGTTAGTATAGCTCCAGGAGAATTGCCGATTGGTTTTCCAGTCATGAAAGTGGATAAAAAGTTTTACAGATACGTCATTCAATAATGGGTATAAATGAAGATGCTGCTGGGTCACAAAAGAAACCGTCGTCTAGCAAATGTTTCTTTTGTTTAGGACAGGCGTTTGCTAGAATAAAAGGGTATGTTGCAAGTAACGTTAACCAAATTGCTGGGAGGGACACAAGTATGAGCAAAAAGATCAAATGGGGAATTGTCGGCACAGGCTGGATCTCAGATCAATTTGTGGCGGATTTGGCGCATGTTTCGAATGGAGAAGGGTATGCTGTTGGATCACGCACTATTGAAAGCGCTACCGAATTTGCAGCTAAGCATCAAATATCAAGGGCTTACGGGAGCTATGAGGAATTAGCACAAGATCCCGAGGTAGATGCTATTTACGTAGGGACTCCCCATCCTTTTCATAAAGAAAATGTTCTGACGGCTCTTCGGGCGGGCAAAGCAGTCTTGTGTGAGAAACCCTTCACCGTCAACAGCAAAGAATTGGAGGAAATGATCGGCTTTGCACGTGAGCGTAAGCTATTCCTGATGGAAGCAATGTGGACACGTTTTTTGCCTCCGATTCGCCAAGTGCGGGAGTGGATACATGCGGGACACATTGGCGAGGTAAAGCTGGTTAAGGCGGAATTTGGTTTTCGAATAGATTGGAACCCGGAGGGGCGGCTTTTGAACCCTGAGCTGGGCGGAGGTGCTCTATTAGATGCAGGAATTTATCCGGTTTCTTTTGCTTCAATGGTCTTCGGCCCTGAACCTGAGCATGTATGGAGCACTGCTCATATCGGGGAGACAGGCGTTGACGAGACATTTTCGATCTTGCTGGATTATGGAAAAGGACGCACGGCTATGCTTAACGGGGCAGTCCGTCTCGGATTGACGAATGAGGCATACATCCATGGAACAAAGGGCTATATCCACATTCCGTCATTCCTGAACAGCACATCTGCTACTTTAGTTGTGGACGGTGAAGAGGCACAAAACTTTCAGGATGACCGATCCTCTACAGGCTATGCCTTTGAAGCAGAAGAAGTCGGGCGTTGCTTGAACGAAGGTTTGCTCGAAAGTTCTACTATTTCTTTAGATGAATCGTTAGGAATTATGAAACTGATGGATCAGATTCGTTCACAATGGGGGCTTCGGTATCCGTTTGAATAATCACATTAATTCCAGGGACCTTTCAGGTTCTCTGGAATTTTTTTGTTTATGAGCGTTGTTTTTTATACCAGGATTTTGCAAAATCCTTATACATAAGTATTTCCAATTCTCAAATAGCGACTTTGGTCGCACGCTAGGTAACGCCATATGAGTAAGTCAAGAGTGGGACATATGAATCATTTTTATGGATTAAAATTAGTTAAAAAACCGTCATCAAATAGTTACAAAAGTGTAATTTCATTATCGGTTAACTGAATTGTTAACGCTCTCTTTTCATGAAAAAGAATGAAGGTCCTAGTGCTGTACTTCCAAAAACTTTCAATGAAATTTTCGAAAATGTACGGTAGGGTGGTAAACGTGTCACTTGAGCCATTGCGGCTTTTGCTGACTTGCTTGCTTATCCCGTGGCTCTGGATTCTTGTCGGAGCTCGCAGGATCGAGAGCCTTTGCAAGCCTGTGAGAGTTGAATAGGCATTCACCTCATGATCTAACATCAAGGAGGAATTACAAACGTGAAAGTGAAATCAACATGGTTGTTCCGTATGGTGATGATGACAGTTATCGCGGCTGTTGTGATCGGACCTATGAATATTGCAGGAGCGGCAGGAAGCCAGACAGATCGGCCTTGGATGAACACGGCCCTGTCGGCTGAGAAACGGACAGCGTTGCTGCTGCAGGAAATGACGCTGGAAGAAAAAATAGATTTGGTGACTGGCAAGGTCAACAATTACTATGGATTCTATAATAATTCGATGGAGCGGTTGGGCATTCCGGCGCTGACGATGGCAGATGGACCAGCGGGTGTGCGCATCGCTAATCCAGATGTGCAGGACAAGCAATCTACTGCGTTGCCTGCTCCAATTGCGTTGGCTGCAACGTGGGATACCCAAGCTGCCAAACAGTATGGTGATTTGATTGGAGACGAGGCTTTTAATACAACTCATAATGTGGCGCTTGGACCGGGGATGGATATTGCCCGTATTCCATGGGGATCGCGAAACTTTGAATCTATGGGTGAGGACCCGCTACTGCAATCGCAAATGGCGACCGCTTATGTCAAAAGTATACAAAGCCACCCTGTTTTGGCGACTGCGAAACATTACCTTATGAATAATCAGGAAACAGAGCGCTTCACGACGAATGTCAAAGTCAGTGACCGTGCGTTGCATGAGATTTACATACGCCCGTTTCAAGAAGTCATCGCCGAGGCAGATTTGGGAGGGGCAATGTGCTCCTTTAACAAGGTCAACGGCGAGTCTGCTTGTGAGAACAAAACTCTTTTGACGGACCTCTTGAAGAAGGAACTGCAATTCAAGGGCTTCGTGATGAGTGATTACGGTGCGAACCTGAGTACAGTCGAATCGGCAAATAGCGGATTGGACCTGGAAACACCGGGGACCCCTTATGGTAAATGGGGAGATCAGCTGCTGGCGGCTGTCAAAAATGGTAAGGTAAGTGAAAAAACGATTGATGATAAGGCTGGGCGCATTTTGGTGCAAATGTTCAGCAAAGGTTTATTCGATCACCCGGCTCAAAATAATCAAATTGATGCCCGTGACCATGGCAAGACAGCCCGTCAATTGGCTGAGGAAAGTATGGTACTGCTTCAAAATAAAAACAATGCATTACCGTTGTCTAAAGATAAACTCAAGTCCATTGCTGTGATAGGCCCCGATGCAGATAACGGCACTGTGGCAGGCGGAGGTAGTTCGTTGGTGAACCCGACGTATACCGTGAGTCCGTTAGAGGGCATCCGCAATCGTGTCGGCAAAGGTGTTACCGTTCAATATGCACCGGGTACAGACCCGATCTCTGCAGGAGACATTATGCCTGGCCCATCGGCTGTTCCGTCTTCACTGTTGACTACATCTGATCAGAAAGAGGATATCAGTGTTGGATATGCGACTTATGGAGATGGCGAACAGGGGCTTCGAGGCGAATACTGGAAGAATAACAAGATGGAAGGCAATCCGATTCTTGTACGCAATGATGACCAAGTCAATATGAACCTTGGATTTTATAATTATCAGGGCTTCAATGCGAAGTCCCCTAAAGTTCCAAATACACCAACGACACTGAACGGCTTGATATCTGCACGCTGGACAGGGGCAATTGCAGCTCCCAAGGATGGTGACTATGCATTGTCATTAACCAGTTTGGGATCAAGCAAGCTTTATCTTGACGATAAGCTTTTCGTGGACAATCAAGGTGAAAAGCTTGGCACTACGAAGAAGAACATCTCCCTTAAAGCGGGTGAAAAGCACAAGATACGTATTGAATACCGCGCTGATTATCCGACAAATGGTCGTGATTCCGGTGGTATGGTTCGTCTGGGCTGGGAACCTCCGGCAGATACGTCAGATAAGCTGATTGACAACGCTGTGAAATTGGCGAAAAAATCGGATGTTGCGATTGTTGTTACGCGTACGTATGAGAGCGAAGGATATGTTGAGCGTTCCGATATGGAACTGCCGAACAATCAGGATCGGCTAATCCGTGCGGTTGCGGCTGCAAATCCGAAAACTATTGTCGTACAAATGAGCGGCAGAGCCGTGCAAATGGATACCTGGCAGGACAAAGTCCCTTCCATCGTACAAGCATGGTTTGCTGGACAAGAGCAAGGGAATGCTATAGCACGCGTCTTATTCGGGGATGTGAATCCTTCGGGTAAGTTGCCGGTAACCTTCCCGGTTAACGAGCAGTCTACACCCGTGTCCTCACCAGAGAAGTTTCCGGGTGTGAACGGTATAGGTGACTATTCAGATGGTATTTTTGTAGGCTATCGTGGGTATGAGAAATCGGGTATTCAACCGGCGTTCTCCTTTGGACACGGTTTATCCTATACGACATTCGGATATAGCGATCTGAAAACAAAACAGCATGCGAGTGGAAAAAAATCCGATCGTACGAGTTCCGTCGAAGTTTCGCTAAAATTGAAGAACACGGGTAAAACAGCCGGAGCTGAGGTTGTACAGGTGTACAACGGTAAGCTTCCGACAAACGTAGAGACTCCATCCCGTCAACTGGCAGGCTGGTCCAAGGTAGAGTTAAAGCCGGGTCAAGAGAAGAAGGTTCGCATTGAGCTCGACCCGAAAGCTTTCTCATATTGGGATGAAAAGTCCAAAGCATGGGTTATGCCAGCGGGTGAAGTGCCCATTTATGTGGGCAGTTCCTCTCAGGATTTACGACTGACAGGAAGTGTTACGATTCCGGCAACCTCTACAGAAAAGGCAAAAAAGTAATCCCGTTACATTTGTTTTAAAATGGTTATATTCAAGAGAGCGCGGGCACAAGCACCGGCTCTCTTTTTGCCATATGTATGCAAAGGGAGACCCAAGTGAAAGCTGAAATAGTAGGGAGGATGGGGATAGGTTAATGATAGGGAGAGGAGGACGTTAGATGAAGAAACTCCAAAAGCAACGACGTACTGACATCTGGCTGCTTATAGCTGCAGTAGCCATTTTGATCTGTGCGGTCCTGGCCAGTATGGCTATACGGAATGTTCCGGGGCCGAAAGCAGAAAATAACGTCAACATGTGGCTAACAACACCCGATCCGGCGAATCGCCTAACCCAACAAACCCCGATCCGTTGGGATAAGGATCACAGTAAAGAAAATGCAGCGAATGCGGATACACTGACGATTGAGATTAAGCCAGATATTCGTTACCAGACGATGGAAGGGTTTGGAGCAGCGGTGTCCGGTTCGTCCGCATACCTGATGAATTATGGCATGTCTGCCAATCAGCGTGATCAGCTGCTAAATGATTTGTTTACAGCCAGTGGCATTCAACTGAGTTATATTCGCCATACCATTGGAGCCTCAGATTATTCCGTAGATGAGCAGGGACAGCCTGGCAGCTATACCTATGACGATGTGGCAACAGGCAAGGACTATGAGCTGAATCATTTCTCCATCGCCAAGGATCGGGATGTGATCGATGTGCTGAAGCAAATCTTGAGAAGAAACCAGGATTTAAAGATTATGGGAACCCCATGGACAGCTCCGCCCTGGATGAAATATGGGGAGCAGATTTATAACGGCTGGTATTTGGACTATACCGATCCGCGTGTCTACCAGGCGTATGCTGACTATTTTGTTCGTTATCTACAGGCGTATGCGAACGAGGGAATTCCGATTCAGGCGATTTCCATTCAAAATGAGCCAGAATTCACTACGCCCAAGTATCCCAGCATGAGTATGGGGGCAGCAGAACAGACGAATTTTATTAAACAATATCTGGGCCCGACCCTAAATCGAAACCATTTATCTACTCACATTATTGCCTTTGACCATAACTGGGAAACAGGGAGCGAATATGTCAAGACCGTGTTAGGAGATGAACAGGCTCGAAGCTATACGCACGGAACGGCCTTTCATTGCTACAAAGGAGAGCCCACAGCGATGACAGATGTGCATAATGCTTTTCCTGATAAACCTGTATATATGACAGAATGTAGTGGGGGAGCGTGGAGTCCGGGCTTTGGAGATGATTTGAGCTGGGATATGTCCAAGCTGATCATTGGTGCACCCCGAAACTGGTCGCAAAATGTCCTCTTTTGGAATATCGCACTTGACCCGTCCGGGGGTCCGACCAATGGGGGTTGCGCCAACTGTAGAGGTGTAGTGACCATCGACCCGTTAAGCGGTGCAGTTACGAAAAATGTGGAGTACTATGCGATTGGGCACGCCAGCAAATTTGTCCGTCCAGGTGCGGTACGTATTGATTCTACACATTATAGTGGAAGTATCGAAACGGTCGCTTATCGCAACCCCGACGGTACGCTTGTCCTGATTGCCGCCAATACGGGAGAGAACACAAAGACATTTAAGGTTCGGCAGGGAAATAAGGTTTTCAAATCTACCCTTCCATCCAAGTCCGCAGCTACCTTTCAATGGAATCCTACGGTTTCCTGACAAGGCATGTACATCAACGTTTTATAGAAGTTTTAGAGCGCTTAGCCCATCTGGCTGAGCGCTCTTTTTTCATTTGCTACAAAGTCCAGACTGTGAAAAAGATAAAATTTTAATATTGTTCAGAATTGGTTCAGAGGCGGATGATAAGATCTTTTCACTAATAACAAGAATGAACCGTTCACGGGGGAGAGTCTGATGAATCAAGAAACGAATAAAGAATGGCAAAAAGTGCTGATGGTGACGTTGCTGGCAGGTATGGCATGGGGGCCCCAGCTTGTTCATGCGGAAACGAAAGGGGAGACGTCAGCGATTGTGACTAAAGCCAGTACAGTATCTTTTATAGATCAGTCCACTATGTCATCCCAGGCATTACAGGCGGTACAGGAGGCTGTGAAGCAAGGACTGATCACGGGTTATCCAGATGGTTCTTTCCGTCCAGATCAACCGTTAACGCGTAAGGAAATGGCAGCTTTGCTGGCTAATGCACTTAAGCTTGACGCAACGGAGAAAGCAGTAACTTTTAAGGATACGCAGGGGAGTTGGGCAGCTTCTTATATAGAAGCTGTACGTGCGGCAGGTCTAATGACCGGAGATGAATCAGGTGCTTTCCGCCCGGATGCTGCAGTGAGTCGTGAGGAATTGGCAGCCATTCTGGTGAGAGCGATTGGAGGAACCCATGTTCAAGGCGGAGATGTTCAGGACATTTCTGATGGGGATCAGGTGAGCGCATGGGCCAAAAGCAACGTAGAGGCAGCTCTCAAACTGGGATTAATGGATACGCCGGATAATCGGTTTGACTCTAAAGTACAGGTAAAACGTCAGGATATCGCAGCCTTTTTGGTGAATGTATTCCAATCGGGTGAACGGACGGGAATCCTATCTCGTATCGACGGGGATATCGCCTATATGGATGGAAAGCCCTATTTGATCGGCCAGCAATTGAAGCAACTGTTTGGAGCAGACAATGTGCCGGCGCTTCAAGGGGCTACCCTGACCTATCAGGCATCGAACCGAAACGTAGCTGATCTGTCAGCACTTCAAATTGTGCAAAGTGGTACAGCCCAACAACCGGTGACTTTGTATAGCAAAGGGACAGAATTTAAAGGCAAGTTAGCTATTGCAGCAGATTATGTGCGTATTCAAGGTGATACGTTACCTCAGGTAACCCTGATGCGGGGTGCCAAAAATGTAGAGATTCATGCAGACGTAAACGAAATGATCGTGGATACGCATGAGCCTATTCAGATTCAGGGAAGTGGTGTATGGCAGCAGCTTAAACTGAATTTTGCCGATACACAGGTACGTCTCGCCAATGGGATACAGACTGTACAGACCCGTCTTGCGGAGCGGGGAACAGAGACTCAAATTATACGTGATACCACGTTGGGTGCATCTTCGGATACATCCTCAACAAGCACTAAAAAAAGTTCATCTGGTGGTGGCGGTGGCAGTTCTACAACGAATCCAACGCCAACATCTAATCATGTACCTGTCTCAGCTATCGTTCCTGCCGATCAATATGCCATTTTGGGTTCTGGAGATACGCTAGTGGATTTGAAAAATGTGTTTTACGATGCCGATCAGGATGAACTGTCGTACCATGCGGTCACTTCGGATGTATACGTAGCAGAAGCAGAAGTGGCAAATCAACAGCTTACACTAAAACCTAAATCAGTAGGAAGCACACAGGTATTTGTTACGGCAGAGGATGGAAAAGGCGGTAAAGCGAGCGTGTTTTTCAGCTATACAGTGACCAGTTCTACTTATGAGGAGGACATTAATCACAGTCCTGTCGCGAGCAACAGCCTAAATGACATTCCTTTGCTCTTAAATGAAGGTGGCAAGCAGATTAGCCTGTCTGACTTGTTTAACGATGAGGATGGCGATGCACTGACCTACACGGTGGAATCGGCTTCGCGAGAAGTGGCCACAGGAGAAGTAACAGGCGATCAGCTTATGCTTACGCCGCTTCAAGCCGGCATTAGTCTAATGACGATAACAGCCCATGACGGCAAGGGAGGTACAGCCTCACTTCAGTTTGCTGCTATGGTGAATGCGCCTTTGCCTGATCCGCAGCCTGAGAATCACATACCTGTGGCTTTACCTCATTTACCTATCGTAGTTGCTAATGTGTTGCAGGACAAGCTGATGCTGTATCCGGACTCGTTATTTATGGATCAGGATGGCGACACCTTGACGTATACCATAACTTCCTCCAACCCCCTAGTAGGCAGTGTGGTAGAGAATGGAGAAGATTCCTTTGTAACACTGCATAATGCTGGTATTACGATGATTGGAATTACGGCGAATGATGGTCGTGGGGGCGTTTCTTTCACTTCATTTATGCTCCAAGTTGAAGCTCCTCAACCCGTAAATCATCGTCCGGTAGTGACCCGTGTGCCTGAACCTCAATATTTGGACCCGGGAGATGGTCAGCAAACATTGCAGCTGAATGATATGTTCTCTGATGAGGACGGAGACACGCTGACCTATACTGTGGTGTCTTCTGATCCATTGGTGGCAGGGGGGCAGGTAGAAGGGAATGCACTTTTCATACAACCTTTGCGTAATGGTATGACGTTCCTTACGATTACAGCAAATGATAATCGTGGTGAAACGACATCTTTTACGATTCCAGTGATTGTTGAGAAAAGAGACTTGTTCATTTCCGAAGTCGTGTGGCAAGGCGAACCGGATTATCTGGACCAGGCGATTGAATTGTATAACCCTACCAACAGACCGTTGGAGAAAAATAGAATATGGATTGAGCGATCCGACCAACCAGACCCGATTATCATAAACGCCAATGACGGGGATGTGATTATGCCTGGGCAAACATTTGTTATTGCGAATGATTTGAGTTCGTTCGTATCGGAGGATTGGTATTTTACCTTCCTGCAGTTACAAAATAACAATGCGGAACCTGTTACGCTTAAGCTGTATTACAACAACACGCTTATAGATATCGCAGTTATTGGTCAAGGGCAGGCTTTGGGACGGAATAGCGGTACGGTCATTGGTAATCCAGACCATTATCAATCTGGTGAATGGAATGTGGAAGGGACGAACTACCCTGTTAATTTAGGAGACTTTATCGGTCGTCCTCGGCCGTAAAACATACGTATCCTAAGATTTTGAATACATGATTACATTTATCGGTGGGGAGAGAATTGCACCATGAAAAATAAGAAGTTAACCGCTCAGCTGGCAGCTGCTTTGCTGCTGCTGACCCCCTCGTTTCCTGCCGGAGCAGAGCAAGCTACCGTGATAGATACGGCTTCCGTATCCAAGGGGTCCACACGGAACAATACTGCCACCTGGACGGATGTACAGAAGCTTACAGCACAGCAATTGGAACAACTACAAAAAGCCCGTGAACTCGGGATTATCCAAGGCGATCCCGCCGGAACGCTCAGACCTGAGCAGAAGCTCACACGTCAGGAGCTAGCCGTGCTGCTAGTCAAAGCGTTGCAGCTTCCGACGGGCAACTTGGACGGCGCTGCCTCCTTCACGGACGTGCCCGCCGATAGCTGGGGGCGCCCGGCTATAGAGGCAGCCCGTAAGGCCGGGCTGATGCAAGGAGACGCCAACGGACACTTCCGTCCGAATGACCTGATCAGCGCCCAAGAACTGGTCGCGCTGTTGGTCAGGTCCGCTGGGACGGGTACGTCTGCGGGCACGCCCGCCAGCACAACCGACTCGCCGTCGGCGCAGACGCTGCCGACGGCGTGGAAGGACGCCAGCCCGTGGGCGACCCCGATGATTTGGGCGGCGCTGAATGACGGGCTGATGAGTGAATTTGGCGGAAATCTACACGCCAAAGACTCGGTAAGCCGCGTAGATGCGGCCAGCCTGCTCGTATCTGCTTTGTTTCCACAGGAGCGTGCTTTGCAGCTCCAGGAAATGGACGGCAAGCAGATACGGATCAATGGCATCGCTTATGACATTGCAGAGCCGCTGCGCGGCATTTTTCACGCGGATAATCAGGCCGCGCTGCGCAACGCAGGCATCCGTTTCCATGCCACAGGCCGGACGGTGGACAAGGTTACTTGGCTGGAGCTTCGTAGCAGTGGGACTTCGGCTCGTGACGGCGAAGCGGAGTTCAGCGGCAACGTTGTGCTGGATGGACACGGCTCTACGCTGAACGGAGATTTGGTGATCGCCGGGGATTTTACATCGGTGCTGCATTTGAAAGTGGAACAGCAGTTAACGGTGGATGCCCGGGTGCAGCAGGATTTTTATGCACAGGATGTACAGGTACAGGGACAGACGCATATCAACGGCGGAGATAACAATACAGTCGTATTTGATAGCTCAACGTTGACGCAAATGGATGTCACAAAGCCGGACGTTCACGTTGTACTCAGTGGTACCGCAAGCGCGACAGTCATGAACGTGCAATCCAGCGCAAGCATTGAGGTTAGCGCGGATGCTTCCTTGCCGCAGCTGAATGTTAATGAAGGGGCGGAAAATGTCAATCTTCAGGGAACGGTTCAGACCGTTCAGGTAACTGGCAGCCAATCCGTCGAGATGACAGGTAATAGCACAATCCAGCAGCTGACCGTCACCGGGACGGGTGCTTTGGAATTGAAAACTACAGGTAGTATTGAAAATATTCAAGTCAGCAACCCGGCAGCTAGAGTAAATGTGAGTGGAAATGTACAGGTATCTGCGGTCACACTGGGTACCGGAGTAGCTTCCAACGCTGTTACGGGCCTAGCTGTGGCAAGTGTAACAGGCACGTCCTCATCTTCTGGAAGCTCATCTGGTTCATCCAGCAGTGCTAACCGTTCACCGGAAGTTGTAAATGCTTCTGTTGAGCGTGTAATTACAGAAGGCACTGGTGAACAATTGTACGATTTGCGCCAATTCTTTACCGATCCTGATGGGGATACCTTGACCTTCTCGGCAGCTTCTCTTCAATCCGGCATCGTACGGGCGTCCGTATCGGGCAATACATTAAAGCTTACGCCGGTCAGTGTCGGAAAAGCATCCATCAGTGTATCGGCTAATGATGGACGGGGAAAAAGGGTGTCGTCTACCTTCAAAATTATCGTGAATGGCAATCCTGTATCTGCAGATATACCAGATCAGGCGCTTACTGTGGGACAGTCCGACTCGGTACTGCATTTGAACGACTATGTTCAGGACCCGGAAAATGCTAGCTTAACGTATCAGGTTACTGTTGATAATCCTGCTGTAGCGTCGGTGGTGCTTACAGGAGATGAATTGCGTTTGAGTCCGCTTCGCGCGGGCAGTACGATCGTTCATGTCACTGCCAATGACGGACAGCAAGGAGAAGATGGCAGCACAGGCCAAAAGCAGATTGAATTCAAGCTAACGGTTCAGGGCACTCCTAACCATGCTCCGCATGGACAAGACCCTCAACCGCTAACCGTCACATTGGGTCAGCCGAATACGACGCTGGATCTTTCCACGATATTTACGGATGTAGATGGTGACCCGCTGGTGTTCACAGCGACCAGTTCGGATGCTTCTATCGTGCAGACTGCCATAACGAGAGATCAGCTTTCTTTGCAGTCGCTGCAAGCGGGGAGCGCAAGTATTACCCTGACGGCAGACGACAGCAAGGATGGAACAGATACAGTTACCTTGATTGTAACAATTTTGCCTATACCGAACAGTAGCCCGGTAGTAACCCGTGCACCAGACGCGGTACATCTGATTTTAGGCAAGGCTGACGGAACCGTGGATCTGTCCACCATCTTTGCTGACCCGGATCATGATCCGATTCGTTATGAAATCAGTTCGTCTGATCCAGCCGTGGCAGCTGCTACAGTTCAAAATGATCAGCTTGTCATTCATGGACTGACTAGCGGCAATACCGTGATTACCATCACGGCTAAAGACGATAGAGGCGGAGAGATTAGCACAGACCTACAGGTTCATCTATTGGAAAATGCAGTTATTACAGCAATTCCTGAGCAGTTGCTTCAATTGGGAGATGCTGCATCAGAACTGGATCTCTCACCGTTCCTGTTGAACTGGGATCTAGCATCCCTGTCAGTGACAGCAGACACGTATGATCCAGGAATTGCTACGGCCCATATGAATGGTCAGAAACTACAGCTAAACCCAGTGAGTGTAGGGACCACAAGTGTAACACTCAGTGTGTATGATCAGTACGGACGTGCAGAGGGAGCGACGTTCCCGGTTACCGTCAGCATGCCTCAGCTCAATCATGCTCCTCAAGTCATTTCGGCTATAAACGAGCAGGTATTGACCCCCGGAGTTACACAACAAAGGGATTATGATCTGCAACAACTGTTCAACGACGAGGATGGGGATGAGCTTCGGTTTACAGTCAGCTCCAGTGATCCGACGTTGGTGAGTGCATCGCTTAATGGCAGCATTTTAACACTGGCTTCGGGTACAGGCAGCGGCCTTGCTGAAATTACTATTACGGCTGCGGATGATCGGGGTGGCTCAGTTCAATACACGTTGAATACACGCAACGCGGAGCTGGTTTCCGGCGGTATCACTCCGATTGGGGTTAAATATGGCTTGCCGCACAGAACCGTGGATCTATCCAGTTATTTCCCAGGACAATCTAAATTCCTGGTATATAGAGGAACGCCATCATCGACATTCCTCGGTCCTGTAGAACTCATGGGCACCTCTATCCCCCTTTCTCCCGAACCTTTACTGGTATGGGTAGTAGGAGCAGATGGAAGGGCTGCTGTATTTCAGGTCCAACAGGAACCACAGCAAGCGCCTGCTGTATATTTCTCGCAATATGTGGATGGCGGGGATGGAAGAATTGTTTTGCAATTGCATTATAACGGGAATGGAGACCCTTCCCATCGGGCAGACGGTTACTCACTTGAGTTTCATCAATGGATGAAGAAAACAAACCAAATGAAAGTTACCACTTTACCGATTAATCCGCTTTATCCTGCCATGCCATATATAATCATCGACAGTATCTTTTATGATTTCATGGATATTACGAATGCTTGGTATTTCAATGATGAGGGCGATTTCTACAACCCGAGCGAATTTAATACCGTTGCATATGTTTTAAAATACCAAGGACAAGTGGTAGATGTATTAGGAAATCCAAATTCGCATGAGCAGTTTGCACCGCAAGGAGGAACGTTCGTCCGCAAGCCAGGAATATCCTACGGATCGTCTGCCTATAATCAGCCAGATGAGTGGAATGCGTTTCCGAAAGGGACCTATCAATATGTCGGCACTCATACACCATAAACGGTATGCTTTGTAGCACCAAGGAGACTCCTGTCCCCTCGAGAATTTTTTAAGAGTCCAGCTTAAGTAGGTCGTAGGAGTTGCTGGCAGAGCGACTATATTTCAGGTTCATCAGGAACCACAGGAGGCATTTCTTTTGTTTTTTTCACAATATGTCGATGGTGGAGACGGTCGCATCGTGCTGCAATTGTTTTACAACCGAGAATGTGACTTCTCTCATAAAATCGAAGGATATGAGCTGGAGGTTCACCAATTCATGAAAAACAAGAACCGTATGAACGTATCCAGCATAGCGCTATATCCGGTTAATCCAGTAATTCCGTATCTGATCATAAACAGCATCTTTTACGATTTCATGGATGTCACGAATGTTGCCTATTTTAATCAAGAGGGTCATTTCTACAACCCAAGTGAATTTAATACGGTCGCATATGTACTGAAATATCATGAAACTGTGGTAGATGTGATTGGAGAGCCTCATTCGCAGAATCAATTGTTTCCTCAAGGTGGGACATTTGTTCGTAGACAAGGTATATCATGTGGCTCACCCGTTTTTAATCAGCAGGATGAGTGGATTGCATACCCGAAAGGTACTTATCAATATGTAGGCAGACATACACCTTAATCGGTATGTTTGTCTGCGATCGCTGTCTGTTGAAGACAGGTCATAAATTCTTATAAAGGTGTAACCCAACAACTATGGAGGGTTACACCTTTTTGTATACTGAGCATTTTGTATTCATCCAAGCCTTTACTGTACAAGGAGATTTTCAACATGAAACTAGAGGCACGGGGAGTTCTTCCACAGCAGTATCAATATGCTTGAACAATGTACTCAACTGAATTACAATACAATTGATAATGATTTTTAATATCAATTAGGATGAGAAGGGGGAGTTGAACTACATGTTTGGATTGACAAAAAAGCTACATATTTATATAGCACTTATTCTGATGATATCGGTGCTGGCTGGTTGTGCCTCGGGTGGAACTACAGGGACAACTGACCCTTCAAGCAAGTCTGCAAGTGGTAATAAGAGCAATACAGTAGGCAGTGGTGCGGACGAGCAGACCAGAGTTATCAAACATGCCATGGGTGAAACGACAATTAAGGGAACTCCAAAGAGGATTGTAACCTTGTTTCAGGGTGCCAATGATGTTGTTGTTGCACTTGGTGTGAAGCCAACGGGTGTTGTGGAATCCTGGGTTCAGCAACCCGTATATAAATATTTGAAAGCGGATCTGGATGGCGTGACGCAGGTAGGTCAGGAATCACAGCCGAATCTGGAAGAGATCAACAAGTTGAAGCCGGATCTAATCATTGCCACCAAAACAAGACATGAGGATATCTATGATCAACTGTCCCAGATTGCTCCAACGGTAGTTACCGAGACGTTGTTTGACTGGAAAGAGACGGTAAAGACGGCTGGTGAAGCGATGAATATGAAGGAACAGTCGGACAAGTTGCTTGCCGATTGGGATGCAAGGGTAGCGGATTTCAAAGGCAAAATGGGTGACCGTCTTCCTATTGAAGCGACTATTACGAATTTCAGAGCCGATCAGGTTCGCATTTTCTATATGGGATACGCCGGGAAAATTTTGAAAGAGCTTGGATTTACCAGACCGCCTGGACATGATGAAGACACCTGGGGTGTGGAGTTGACTTCGAAAGAGAACATCCCGGATATGAACGCAGATATGATCTTCAACTTCAATTCAGGTACGGAAACAGAAGCTATTGAGAAGAATTATAAGGATTGGACCAGCAGTCCGCTCTGGAAAAATCTCGATGCGGTAAAGAATAACCAGCTGGTACAGGTTGATGAAGTGGCCTGGAACATGGGAGGCGGATACACATCGGCCAACATGATGCTGGACGACCTATACAAGCAGTTCAATCTGAATTAATGGGAGCAAGACCTGCCATGCACCAGGACATCGTATACGAAGTGTATGGGCAGGCAGGTCTTTTTGCATTTCACGAATGAAAGAGTGAGAATATGTTTCCCCTTTTTACGAAGGCAAGTACGAAGATGTATGGACTATCCGGCTTATTCATTTTACTATTACTCGCCTGTGTAGCCAGCATGATACTGGGACGCACACACATAACATTTCAAATAGCAGTGGATGCACTACAACACTATGACGAAAGCTCAGTGGAGCATGTCGTACTTCTGACAGAACGTTTACCACGCACAATTATTGCCGCTGTTGTTGGTGCAAGTTTGGCGGTGGCGGGAGGACTCATGCAAGCGCTAACTCGTAATCCGCTCGCTTCACCAAGTGTGTTTGGGATCAATGCGGGCGCCATCTTTTTTATCGTTATTGCCATCGTGGTGCTGTCGGTGTCCTCGCTCAGTACGATGATGTGGTTTGGTTTTGCTGGGGCAACCATTGCAACAGTGATTGTGTACGCGCTTGGGTCCATCGGTCGTGATGGTCTGACTCCCATCAAGATTGTGCTGGCGGGTACCGCCATCTCTGCACTTTTTGCTTCGTTCACGCAGGCAATCCTGGTGCTGGATGGAACGGGATTACAGGACGTGTTGTTCTGGCTTGCAGGTTCAGTGAGCGGTCGGACACTCGACATGCTGTATCCTGTACTGCCATATATGACGGTTGCCATTGTGGTATCCCTGTTTATGGGCCGGGCGATCAATCTGCTCCTGACCGGTGATGATATCGCCAAAGGCATGGGACAGAATGTTCTACTGGTTAAGCTGCTTATGGGAGTCGTTACGGTATTGCTGGCCGGAGGTTCTGTTGCAGTGGCCGGTTCGATTGGTCTGGTAGGATTAGTTGTACCACATATCATGCGGGCGTTTGTTGGCAACGACTACCGCTGGCTTGTTCCCTACTGCATTCTGGGCGGCGCCATTTTGTTATTGGCGGCGGATGTTGTTGCACGGCTGATCATCATGCCGCAGGAAGTTCCGCTTGGCGTTATGACAGCACTCATTGGTGGTCCCTTCTTCGTCTATATTGCCCGCAAGGGGGGGACGAAGATATGAGGAAGATGATTACTTTTCGCAATAAAAAAGATACGTTATCCTTGCAAATGGAGCGCAAATCGCTGTTCATCATCGGAATCTGTATGGTTTTGGTATTGATTGCATCCATTCTAGGAACCAGTGTGGGTAATGATTTCATATCTCCGCTGAATGTGCTGCAGACGATTTTCGGTCTGGGCGCAGGCGATCATGACTTTGTCGTGTTGACGCTAAGGCTGCCGCGTGTGCTGTTATCGTTGCTTGTTGGTGCAGCACTGGGCATGTCCGGTGCCCTATTGCAGGGGATTATCCGTAATCCGCTCGCTTCACCAGATGTGATCGGGATAACGGGAGGAGCTGCCGTTGCCGCTGTAGGTTTTGTCACCCTGCTGGGTGGAACCATCAGTATCAAGCTGTTGCCGCTGTTTGCCATTATGGGGGCGATGATTACCACAATCATCATATATCTTCTTGCCTGGAAAAAAGGAGTAAGCCCGATTCGACTGGTGTTGATCGGAATCGGAGTGTCAGCCATTACGGGGGCCGGGACGACCTTCATGCTGATCCTTAGTCCATTCTATACGGCTGGTCAGGCGTATATCTGGCTGACGGGAAGTGTGTATGGCGCATCGTGGGCCGATGTCAGAACGATCATCCCGGTGATTGTAATCGTGCTTCCGTTGGCGATCTGGTTTGCCCGTAGTCTGAACGCACAGGAATTCGGGGATGATCTAGCCACCGGGCTGGGGGTCACTGTACAGCGTCATCGTTCAGCACTGCTACTGTGCAGTGTACTGCTGGCCGGGGGTGCTGTAGCTGTCGCGGGGACGATTGGTTTTGTCGGTCTGATTGCGCCGCATATTGCCCGGAAGCTGGTAGGGCGTATGTTCGGCAGCATGCTCATCGTTTCGGGACTGGTCGGTGCCCTGCTTGTATTTGCTGCTGATCTGATTGCCCGTACGGTATTTCTGCCGCTCGATGTTCCGGCAGGGGTATTTACCGCCGGGGTAGGAGCACCGTTTTTCCTGTATCTGTTGTTCAAGAATCGAAATCAGTTTTGAGGAGGAGAATGCTGTGAGTATTCTGGAAGCCAAGGACCTTACGATCGCCTATGGCGCAGAGCCTATTATTGAGAATCTGAGCCTGACTATTCCCAAGGGGAAAACTACTGTCCTGATTGGCAGCAATGGTTGCGGAAAGTCCACCTTGCTGCGAACGATGGCGCGACTGCTGAAGTCCAGTTCAGGCTCGGTGCTGCTGGATGGCGAGGAGATTGCGAAGTTGCCTACCAAGGAAATTTCAAGACGTATGTCCATTCTGCCGCAAGGCCCTTCTGCTCCAGAGGGACTGACAGTGAACCAACTAGTTCGGCAAGGACGGTACCCACACCAGACCTGGCTGAAACAGTGGTCCGGTGAGGACGAACGCATGGTCAGGCTCGCGCTGGAATCCACACATCTGACTGCTCTGGCTGATCGGCCCATGGACGCATTATCCGGCGGACAACGCCAGCGTGCCTGGATTGCGATGACACTCGCACAGGGAACAGAGACCTTGCTGCTGGATGAACCAACGACTTATCTGGATATGACCCATCAGATTGATATTCTGGATCTGCTGTTCGATTTGAATGAACGGGAGGGGCGCACCATAGTGATGGTTCTTCATGATCTGAATCTTGCGTGTCGCTATGCTCACCATATCGTGGCTGTCCACAACAAGTCCATCTACGCGGAAGGAAAACCGGAAGACATTGTTACGCAGGACATGGTCCGCGCGGTCTTCCAGATGGAGTGCGACATTGCGGTTGATCCGCTGTTTGGCACACCAATGTGCATTCCGCACGGGAAGGGAAGGAAGTTAAATGAAACCACACGCTACAGCCACTTGGCTTGACGATCGAGAGATGCAGGCCTTGGCTGCCGAATACCGTTTGACCTGGGAGCCTTCGACAGATCGTACATTTTCGATGCCATTTACGGACTTGCTGGACCCGTCCAAAAGCCTGAACTATTTGCAAGGGGTGAGTAGCATCTTTGAGACGGATTCTGAAACGGCTACTGTATCTCTCTTTGCTAAACGGTATGCTTACTTGATTTTGGCTTCGGGTCTCTATGCCATGTCACGCTTCAACAAAGGCCTAAATTATGAGATTGCCAACGGCACGATCGAATCCAGTTATCAGGGGGAGGCATGGCTCCCCAAGGCTCGTCTGACTAATTGGCAGACGACCTCACCGGAGGCGGATCAGCGTGGCGTATGGAGAGATCAGGTGATTGAACAGATGTTCGCCGGTAATCTGGCCAAGGTGTGGCAATCGCTGTCCAAGGCAACGCGGGTTTCACGTTCAGTCCTGTGGGAGAACACGGCCATTTACGTATACTGGCTCTATGAGAACAAGTTTGCTGAAGGAGCCACGCCTGAAGAAAAGCAGCGTGTCGAAGAGGACTTCCATTATCTAATTCGTGATGCACCTGCACATCTCTTTGGTGAATCCCGTAATCCGCTCAAGCAGTTTAACACGCCCAAGCGGGCAACAGCTGTCTCAGATACACCCATTCGTGTGCGCAAAACCTGTTGTTTCTATTATCTCGCTGCAGATGATCCAGAAGATTACTGCCCAACCTGCCCCAAATTAAAGCATTAATGCCGATGATCATCATCCACATCCCCAGCCTATACTTCATTGCATCTCAATACAGCGAATAGCACAGGCAAGCTTATGACATAACGAAATTCAGAGCTTGCCTTATTTGTTGTGCCCTTTGTTCCATGAACACTCCTTCATTTGGGGATTCTCTCCCTGCAAAAACCATCTTATTTTTCCTAAAAAGCTTATTATTGACAAGGTGACTGAAATTGCCATAAAATAGATTTTGTTTGAAACTGATAATCATTATCAATATTATTTCCATCAAATCAATCCGATGAAAGCACAACCAGGAGCGAACGCCTTCATTCGGTCGGGGAGGATTTTCATTGTTTCCGAAAGGAATTCATAATCTGCAAAACCGACTCATCATAAGCAAAGCAAGAGAAATGGGAATGACCTGCGAGCCACTTCTCGCAGAATGTGAAGATTTTTTGGAATTATCCTATGGGGATAAGCGCAGAGTCATTAATAAAACCAGATCGCATCGTCTACCCTTGATCGCTGGACTGCTCGCCAAGAACAAGCAGGTTTGTAATATGCTACTGCATGAGCGGGGAATGCCTGTGCCGCCGTTTATCGTTATCGAGGCAATGGGTGACAAGGCAACGCAGTTTCTGAAACTGCATCGTTCCGTTGTAGTGAAGCCGCTGGACGCAAGCGGCAGTGCAGGTGTGACACTGGACGTTCGAACAAACGAGGAACTGGAAGCGGCTATTGCCCGGGCGGGTACCCATAGTAACAGCATCATGCTGCAGCAATTCGTAACGGGTGTGGATTACAGGGTACTGGTCATTAACGGGGAAGTGGCGGCAGTAAATGAGTATCGACCTGTCTATGTAGAAGGAGACGGCACCTCAACCATCCGGGCGTTGATTCGAATGTTGAATCAGCAGCGAATCCAGCATACCAGTATAGGGAAGTTCGAGGCCTTTCCCAAGATTAATGAAGACGCAGAGCCTTTGCGAAAGGTTCTGCTTGGACAGGGAATCACACTGGAGGAGGTACCTGCGGCAGGAAGGGAGATCGAGCTATATGATCTTCGCAATTCGGCCGCCGGGAACATCAGTGAATTTTATATGGACTGTACGGAAGCGATTCTTCCTGACAATGCACAAATGGCAATTGAGGCCGCAGGAGCCCTCCGGATTGATGTGGCTGGCATTGATATCCGTTGTGAGAATATCCGCCAGCCGCTGACAGGAGATCAGGGAGGCATTTTGGAAGTCAACGCATTGCCGGACCTGACCCACCATGTCTTCCCCTTTGGGGGGACCACACGTGATGTCGTCCGGTTGTACCTGGAGTATCTTTTTCAGATGGAACATCATTTCGAAAAGTCGATTGCAGAATAAGGGCAAATCATTGCTTGTTCTGGCTCAATAGCCCGCTTGCGTTTTGCGTTGTTCTTGCTCCTATGGTGTGATCGGTATATTCGAATGGACGTGCCTGCCCGCCGCAAGCGGTGGCATCCATCCAGCATTCCGCTGCTGGTCAGCAGTGTAGGTACTCTGGATGATTAGTCTGCTAATGGTTCAACGGGTCAGAACACCAGCAGATACGGCCAGATGGGCGGCACTGAAAGAGATTAGTATGGGTCTCGGCTGTGCCATCCTGTGACCTTGTCCCTTGTTTTATTTATAACCCGAAAGAAGGTTGGCAACATTGTTCGAGATGGAAAACAGGCTCAGGTCTGAAGCAGAGCAGCAGGCGAATATACACTCTTGTAAGCTGCTGCTCAATTGTTATATCCGGGAGCTTGCGGTGGAGAAGGAGGGCGACATTCGGATTGATCCGAATGCGATGACGTACGCAGTTGCTTTTCAGGCCAGCGGGGTGATGATAACCGGACAATTAGCGTATTACTCGGCTATGGGAGAGCATGAGTACCGAAGCGTACAACAGCACGGGCAAGCGGTGCATTATCAGGACCTGGTTCGCTGGATCACACGGGAGTTGAGTGAAGACACGGCGTATGGAAACAGCCGGCATGAGCAAGGCAGGTTGACCCATGCGGCTGATGTGCGTGATTTTGCGGAAAAGGTAGATAACAGCGTGAATAATCTTGCGCTGTATATCGAGCAGGCTGCTGGACTTGGCATATATGATTACTGTACTTCTGAACAGTCTCTGGTATATGGTCATCCCTTTCACCCGTTTCCGAAAAACTCCAAAGGCTTCACCGAACACGACGTACGGATGTACAGCCCAGAACTGCGTACCTCGTTCCAACTCTGTTACGTTGCTGTGAGGAAGGATGTGTACATGCAGGAATGGGTGGATGATTACACTAGGATCAATCTGCATGCCAGCCTGCACGGGCATGTGGAACAAGCTTGGGAAGCAGAGTGGGGTGAGCATGGGGATGAGTATGAACTACTGCCTATCCATCCCTGGCAGTATGCGTACGTGTTGGGCTTGTCCGAGGTCCAGCAGTATATTCTGGATAAGAAACTCATTCCGATGGGCAGCGGCGGGCCGAAGGCCTACCCGACCTCCTCGGTACGCACCGTTTATATTCCAGAGCTGAATTGCAATATCAAGCTGTCGCTGAACATGCAGATTACCAACATGATTCGCACCAATAGTGCGGAGCAGATGCGAAGGACGCTGGACGCCTCCAGGTACATCAAGCAGCAGAATTGCTTCGGTGCAGATCAGCATACGCAGATTGCCTATGAGACAGGTGTAGCTACTTGTGACTTTCAGGAGGGAGAATTAACGAGTCTGTTTACCGTCGCATACAGACCGATTGAGTTTGACCCGGAATGTACATATGTCCTGTCGAGTCTGGTAGAAGCCCCCTTGCCGGGAATGCAATCACGACTTATGACGATGCTGGGTGGCGTACGTGCTGAAGCCGAGCGCTGGTTTGCACGTTATCTGACCTTGTCTTTGCTGCCCATTGTACGAGCGGCCGGAGAGCGAGGCATTCACTTTGAAGCTCATTTGCAAAATACTCTCGTGACGCTAAGAGACGGAATGCCTGAGGCATTTATCGTGCGTGACTTGGAAGGAGTCAGTGTCGATGAGGGGCTGATCCATGAGGTGGATACCGCTCCCTCTAGATTGTTGTTTTATCCACGGGACAAGGCTTGGGCGAGGACATCCTATTACTTTATTATCAATCATCTGGGTTCCCTCATTCATGCGATGGCAAGGGATGTGAACGTATCGGAGGAGCATTTCTGGGCAAAGGTCCGCGAAGTGCTTGTGAAGGAACTGGATCGAACTGGAAACGTGTATGTGCAGCATTTGCTGACCGCGGACAGTTTTCTGGCGAAACAAAATCTGGTGAGCTGTCTTAGGGGGATCAGTCAGACCCCGGCGTATGTGCCGGTGAGCAATATAATGAACCGAATAGGGAGTGAAGTGGCGTGGGGTTCATAGGGTACAGGGCTGAGAAAGGTCACAAGACGGCAGTATACACGGATGTACAGGAACGGATCATGCGGCAGGCGCTGGAAGCCATGTGGTTCGAGGGTATCCTTGACTGTAAGGTGGGGGAAAACGAATGGTGTACTGTGGGGCGGAGTACGTCAGGGCAGGCTGTGACATACAGCTGTGAGGCGGAGCGAAAATTTTCATTTGGCCGAGTGAAGGTGGCGAAGGGCTCGATTCGAAGAGAGGGCGTTCCCTGCACCGATCTGGATCTGTTTCTGGAGGAAATGGTACTGAACCTTCTGGAGGGTGCGAATGTGACGGCCTTCATTCAGGAATTGCTGGAGACGATGGCGAAGGACAGTCAGTGCCGGGCTTTGCTGCCTGAGAAGATTCCGGATGAAGACCTGCACTATGATGCCCTCGAAAGCCATATGAGCGATGGTCATCTCTACCATCCAAGCTACAAATCGAGGCTTGGCTTCACCCTAAAAGACAATCTTGCCTATGGTCCAGAGTTTAACTCGGATGTGACCGTATACTGGATTGCCGTGAAAGAAGGACTTGTGCAAACGGCTCTTTCCACAGGCTACACGTCAGAACAGTTGGTGAGACAACATCTCACAGAGGAGGATATCAGCCGATTTAATCAGATACTTCAGTCGGAAGACACGGAGGGTAAACGCTATATATTCATTCCTGTTCATCCGTGGCAGTGGGAACACCAGCTGGAATCGGTGTTTGCCCGGCAACGAATGGACAGAGATATCGTTTTTCTCGGCCCTTCGGACTCAACCTATCGCGCCCAGCAGTCCATTCGTTCCCTGTCGAACCGGATGAATTCGAAGGCACCGTATCTCAAGCTGTCGCTGAGTATTACCAATACATCGAGCATACGCATTTTGGCACAGCATACGACCCAGAATGCACCGCTAATCAGCGACTGGCTGGAAGCACTCATTCGAGAGGATGAGTTGTTGCAACGGGAAGAGTTTTCCATTCTGAAAGAGATCATGGGACTCTCGCTCCGGTACGAGAATTTGCCTGCAATCCAGTATGGACGGGCGTATGGCACAACAGGGGCGATCTGGCGTGAAAATGTATCTGTTCATCTGCAAGAAGGCGAGACTGCCTGGCCCTTAAATGCACTTATGCTGGTACAGTCGAACGGGGTACCGTTTATCCAGGGTGCAGTTAAGCATCATGGCATTCAGAAGTGGAGTGAAGCGCTCGTTAGAACGGTATCGCTGCCTATTATTCATCTGCTCTATGCACACGGCATCGCGCTGGAATCGCATGCCCAGAATATCATTTTGGTGCTGGAAAATGATCTGCCGAAACGGATCATCATCAAGGACCTTCATGATGGTGTCCGCTATGTACCCGAGAAGTTGCTGAATCCAGAACGAGCCCCGAAGCTGCACCCCGAACCGGAGACCCACCGCAAGTTCAATCGGTATTCCTTTATCTACGCGGGTGACGTGTCGGAAGTCCGGGACTATACGTATGATGCGTTCTTTTTTATTTGCATGACGGATATTGCGCTGACGCTGGAGAATTTCGGTCTGACGGAAGAAGCGTTCTGGCAGCTGTGCGCGGCCACGATTGTGGACTATCAGCGGGAGCACCCGGAGTACGAGGAACGGTTCGAGTGGTTTGATCTTTTTGCCGAGGATGCGCTGATTGAAGAGATGACCAAGCGCCGCCTGTATGGGGATGGGGAACTGTATTTCCGTAAGGCCAGCAATCCGCTGAAGTTGGCGAAGGACGTTCTCAGATGAGAACCAACACGCTGAAGGAGAAAATTGAACGTAAACAGCCGGTGTTCGGTCTTTTTGTCTCCATTCCGCAACCGGTCATCATTGAGATGATTGGACATGCGGAGTATGATTTTGTAATTATCGACCTGGAACATGCCGCAACGAATATGGAATCGGTGGAAGAGCTGGTTCGTGCTGCGGAACTGGCAGGGATGACCCCGCTGGTACGCATCTCGAAGGTAGAGCGAGTAGAGATTCTAAAGGTATTGGATTGCGGCGCACAAGGCATCGTCATACCTCATGTGGAACAGCGGGAGCAGGTGGAGGAAGCGGTTCGTCATGCGTATTATCATCCGCTTGGCATGCGGAGTCTGAACAGTGGGCGACCGGGGGTATTCGGCAAGTATCCACTCACCGGGTATATTCAGGAAGCGAATGAACAGGTGATGGTTGTACCGATGATCGAAAGTGTGGAGGGCGTCCGGCAAAGTGCGAGCATTCTGTCTCATCCCCAGGTGAGCTGGGTACTAGAGGGGGCGGCAGACCTGTCGCAATCACTTGGTGTACCGTGGCAGACGGAACATCCAGACGTGCAGCGTGCGCTAGGCGCATTATACGAAGCCGCGAAGCAGTGCCAGGTACCGTATGCAACGGTGGCCAGAAGCCAGGAAGGCATGGCGTTGTGGGCCGAACGAGGGGTATACATATACGTGTTGGGCGATGACCGGAATACGGCTTTTCGGGCATACGAACAGAAACGGAATGACTATGGAAATGCGGGTGGACTGATATGAAATCAAGCGTATGGAATATGATCCATGAACTGCAAAGAGATAGTGAAGATCCGGTATGTGCTTATGTTTACGATCTGGTTGGTATTCAGGAGCAGGTCCGTCACATGCTGCATACGCTGTCCAGAGGCACGCGGCTATTCTATGCCATAAAGGCTAATCCGGATCCTCGAATTATTGAGGCTTTGCTGCCCTGGGTTCACGGGTTCGAGGTAGCTTCCATTGGTGAGTTGCTCAAGGTGAGGAGTGTAAGTAGCGAGGTTCCAATCCTGTTTGGCGGTCCAGGGAAAAAGGAGAGTGAGTTGAAGCAGGCTATCGAGCATCAGGTGAGTTTCATTCATGTGGAGAGCCTGCTGGAACTGCGGCGTGTCATCACCATTGCTACAAGGAGAGAACAGGAAGTCCGCATTCTGCTGCGGATCAATCTGAGAAGCAGCACATTGCCGCGGACCCGGATTGTAATGGGCGGCGGTCCGAGTCCATTTGGCATGGATGAGGAGAGCGTGGAAGAAGCAGTCCGGGTCATTCGTGAGGAAGGCGCGGGTTTGGTGCGTTTATGCGGATTTCATTTTCACTCGTTATCGAACAATGTGGACGCGAGACTGCATGCCGAGATGATTGAGATGTATTTGCAAAAGGTGGAGATGTGGCAGCAGGCATATGACCTGCATCTTGAAGTAATTAACGCCGGAGGCGGGTTTGGCGTCACATATGATGGTAGCCCCGGGTTTGACTGGTCCCTGTTCACATCCTTAATTGAGCGCAGTGAAGCCAGAGGGCGCCTTGCTTCACGCGGCATACAGTTGTATTTTGAGCCGGGTCGCATGCTTGTCGCTGACCACGGTTATTATGCGGCAGAGGTTACGGACATCAAAACATCGCATGGTCAGCATTTTGCCGTGTTAAGAGGAGGTACACATCATAATCGTTTGCCCGCATCATGGGGACACAACCATCCGTTTCACATTATGTCTACGGACCGTTGGGGGCATTCGTTTGCAAGACCAGAGGTACGGGACAACAAAGTTCACGTGGTCGGAGAACTGTGTACACCCAAGGATCGTATGCATTCAGATGCGGAAGTAGAGCGGCTGCGGGTAGGCGATATTGTTGTATTCGAGAAGTCGGGAGCCTATTGCTGGACCATCTCGCATCATGATTTTCTGGGTCATCCGCACCCGGCATTCCATTATTTGACGGAGGACAATAACCATGTCAACAGTGATGAAGCGTGCCAGTCTGCAAGACGCTGAGCGCCGGATTATGGAGGATCTGATCAATGCATTTCTGGCCGAGCAATTGCTTCCGCTGGAAGGGCATCCGTTCATTGAACTCTCTACTTCACCAGAACCGTTCCGCCGAATGTTTCTGGGGGATGGTAATGGAGGTCCTTCGCAGAGCAGATGGGGAACGGGGAACGGAACCGACGGCAATGTCGCAGGTAAGGATAAGCAGGATGAGAATGGGGCAGGTAGACATAGTGGACAGCTTATGCTGCATCAGAAAGGGATTTTGTTTCTGGTGAAAGCAGGCAAAAGGCAGGGATATCAATGGGTACAAGGTTCACCCGTCTATGGAGAGACACCGGATGGAGGCTGGAAGCTTCTTGAATCTCCGGCAGTCGTAGGACAGGCTGTGCTTCGGATGACGCCTTCGGATGAAGCATACGCGCATCCCGGGGTTGCGGAATTCTTCGCAGGCGTGAAAATAGCCACCGAGCAATTGGCACTGGGACTCCAGCAGGTACAACGTCTGAGAGAACAAGTTCCGTTCAATGCCTACGATTGGTTTACCAAGGGAGAGCAGGTTGCAGCGCTGCGAGATCGTCCATTTCACCCCACCTCCAAGGCCAAGGTGGGGTTCACAGAAGCGGATGTGACCCGGTATGCAGCGGAATTCAGGAAGGAGATCCCGCTGCGATGGGTGGCGGTGCGTTGGGATGCCGTACAACAGGGATGTAAGGAAGGATTGTCCACACTGGATGTACTGGATGAAGAACAGCGGAGCAGGCTGGAAGCAGAATTGGCCCGGAAGGGCCTGAATCTGCAAGAATACATGCCCATGCCAGTACATCCATGGCAGATGGAACATATCATCTTGCCACGTTTCAACGGAGAGATCGCGGACGGTACCATCGTTGTACTGGATATTGAATTGGGAGAGGTTCAGGCGACATCGTCCCTGCGCTCGATGGCCCCGATGGAAGGATCCACACAGATGCTCAAGCTTCCGGTCAGTGTGTTGTCTCTCGGGGCCGCCCGCTATCTCCCGGTGGTGAAGCTACTGAATGGTCTGGCTGGAGAGAAGATGTTACGACAGGCGGTGGCCTGCGATGAATCGCTCACAGGTAAAGTGTGGCTCTGCGAGGAACGGAATTGGTGGGGATACATGCCGGAATCCATGGGATTGTTCGATGATCATCCTCGCCATCTGGCCGCCCAGATTCGCATCTATCCGCCAAAGTTGCTGGAAGAAGGTGTCCAGGTTATTCCCATGGCTGCGCTTGGGGTGACGCTGGAAGGTCGCCATATGTTATCCGACCTGTTGGGCAGAGAGTTAACCAGTGAAGAGGTTATAGGATTCTATACCAATCTGACTGCGTTATTCTATGATGTGGTGATGCGGCTGTTCAAGGTAGGCGTTGTACCCGAAATTCACGGTCAGAACTGCTGCGTGGTCCTGCGGGACGGACAGGTGAACGGCCTATTATTCCGTGACCACGATTCCGTACGTTTGCATCAGCCGTATCTGGACAAACACGGCATTGCGGACCCAGGTTATCATATCAGGCCGGGATACTCGAACAGCTTGTATAATGAGACGATCCGCAAGCTGATCTTCTATGTGCAGTCGCTGGGCACGCAGGTGAACCTGGCTGCGATTATGGAAGCGCTAAGCGAGGTGTATCCTATCCCGGAAGCGAAATTATGGGATATCACCGAGCAGGCGTGGAAGGAAGCGCTACGGGTGGTGCTGCTTCCCGAAGCTGACCGGGCCGAGCTGTTCCAAGCGGTATTCGAGAGCAGGGAATGGCCGGTGAAGCTCATTGTCCGTCCGCTGCTTGAAGCGGACGGGGTGCCTGGGGCGATGCCATCGGGCAAAGGCACAGGTCATAATCCTTTTTACAAAGGATAGAAGTTGTGACTAGAATGTTGGTTTAGATAAGATGAGAGATGACGGAGGTGACCCGGTGTAATCGGGTTGCCTTTTTATGTAAGAGTTCATTGATAGCAGTGAGTGCAGTCACATAGACACATACGAAAACATGACTATAATGAACACATAGTTAAAATTTAGTCTTTATGGAGCTGACGGCTCCAAACATCTCATTTACAAAGGAGAGAATTCATCTCATGAGCATACATTTAGAATTGGATTCCTTGTCCGTTGAAAGACTAGAATTGGCCCTTTCAGGACGACCGGGAATGTTCAAGTTGTTTTATGACACAGAGGATTGTGGATGCAATGGCGTACTCGTCATCTTGGTTGTCACTACACCGAATACAACTGATAAAGTAGTTCAGTCTGAGCCTTATTCTTTTTGGGTAGATCAGCAGCAGGAGCAGCAGTTCGATAGCAGAATGCGGCTTGAGGCAGACCCTAGTTACCCGTCATTCAAGCTAAGTAGTGATGCCGGTATATTTAGTAGCAACATTAGAATTAAAGATGTCCGCATAAAATCGTCTGAGGAGTGATAGGGAATGGAAAAAAATAATCTTACCCAATTTCAATAATATCAGGAGAACAAATTCACCAAACGCATTATTCATAAGGAAGCGGCGGTAGTCAAAGGGGATATCATTCATATCACCGGAGACGAGCATTTTGCTTATCGCAACGGCGCAGATACTACGTCCAGCCTGTATGTCGTTTTAATGAAAATACCAAGTGAGGATTATGCTCAGAATAGATAATAAGAATTCATTAGGCACCCAAAAAGCATGAATGAATACCAAACTCCAAAAGACGAACCTGATCCAGCCCAATTGGAAGAGGTTCGTCTTTTGCGTTATATTCAATTCGTTCCTCCAAAAAACGAAGTGTTTAGTGGTCTGCTCTGAAGTGGTACAATAACCTTTATGATAATCGGAGAAGGACGTTGAGAAGATGAAAAACTTGCTTGTTTCGGGCTATCGTGCCCATGAGCTGAATATTTTCAGTCAGAAGCACGAAGGCATTCCATATATTAAAAAGGCGATTGCAGGCAGGCTTATTCCCCTGGTCGAAGAAGGGTTGGAATGGGTGATTACCCCCGGCCAATACGGGGTGGACTTGTGGGCCTGTGAGGTCGTTACTGCACTAAAACAGCAATATCCCCACCTCAAATGCTCTATTATGATGGCTTATCAAAATATGGAAGAAAAATGGAAAGAGGACAAAAAGGAATATTTTCAGCAGATTTGTGCCGAAGTTGACTATGTGGGAGTAGTCAGCCGCCAGCCTTATCAGGGAATATGGCAACTTAAGGCACGGGATGAACTCCTTTTCCGCAAAACAGACGGTTTATTGCTTGTTTACGATGAGGATGCGGGAGAGGGCAGCCCACGTTTTATGAAAGAACTTGCATTGAAAAAACAACAGGCAGAGGGCTATCAGTATATCAGCATCAGCTCGGAGGATATCCAGAGCATTGCGGATGAAGAACGATTATTCATGGACCTCTGATTTTTAAAGCATTAGCCCGGATTTTTGAACAAAAAGGACGTATTCGTCCCTTTACATTTATGTAAGCGCTATCATAAAATTTAAATAACAATAACTTATCAGTCACATAAAATAAATCTATTGAAAATACAAACCATGAAAGGAGCTAATGATTCAGATGAACAAAAGGTTTCGGTATACTGCGTTGCTCTGTCTCGGTGTAATGTTGAGTGGAGTGGTCACCCCGATGGATAGCCAGGTCTCTGCTGCCTCTACGAGGCAAATGGAAAAGCTAAGCCGGGGAGCTGTCGCTGTTAAGGTGCCTGAGGGTGTACTGGTGAGCTGGCGCTTGCTGGGCACGGAAGCGGATTCGGTCGGCTTTAATTTGTACAGAGGGACAAGCAAGGTGAACGATGCGCCCATTACATCGAGAACCAACTTTTTGGACAAGGCAGGTACGACCTCATCTTCGTATACCGTTCGTGCCGTGGTCAATGGAGCAGAGCAGGGCGCTTCTCCTGCGGTGAAGGTATGGAACAACAACTACCTGGATGTTCCGATCCAGCAGCCCGCGGGAGGCACAACTCCGGATAATGTGAACTACACATACCATGCCAATGATGCCAGCGTAGGGGATCTGGATGGGGATGGCGAGTATGAGATTGTGTTAAAATGGGACCCTTCCAATGCCAAGGATAATTCGCAATCCGGTTATACGGGAAATGTATTTTTGGATGGCTACGAGCTGGATGGAACACGCAAATGGCGGATCGACCTGGGACGGAACATACGGGCCGGAGCTCACTACACGCAATTTCTCGTCTACGATTTTGATGGAGATGGTAAAGCAGAGATCGTATGTAAAACAGCAGACGGCACAGTGGATGGTGCAGGTGTAAAGATTGGGGACGCTTCGGCTGATTATCGAAACACGAGCGGATATATTTTGAAAGGTCCTGAGTTTCTAACTGTGTTCTCAGGTGATACAGGCAAGGCTCTTAGTACGATTGACTACGTGCCACCGCGCGGAACGGTATCGAGCTGGGGAGATAATTATGGTAACCGTGTGGATCGTTTTCTCGCCGGGGTTGCTTATCTGGATGGCGTGAGACCCAGCATAGTGATGGCACGTGGTTATTACACCCGCACCGTTCTGGTCGCATATGATTGGCGGAACGGAAACCTGAGCCGACGCTGGACCTTTGACAGCAACAGCTCCACCAATGCCGGGACGGCTGGACAGGGGAACCACAGTTTGAGCGTGGCGGATGTGGATGGAGATGATAAGGATGAGATCGTGTATGGCTCGCTGGTTGTAGACGATAACGGAGCGAAGCTGGCTAACACGGGGATGGGACATGGAGATGCACTTCATGTTGGCGATCTGGACCCCGACCGTTCAGGTTATGAAGTGTTCAAGGTGAACGAGGACAAAAATGCCACCTACGGAGCTGCCATGTACGACCCGCGTAATGGAAATATTTTATGGGGCGTAAATACAGGCAAGGATACCGGAAGAGGCATGTCGGCAGACATTGACCCGCGGACCAAAGGGAACGAGCAGTGGGCACCGGGTATTGGTTTGCGTTCAGCCAAGGGGCAGCTCATCACCAACACGCTACCGTCTTCCATTAATTTTGGCATCTGGTGGGATGGGGATCTCCTCCGTGAACTGCTGGATCATACCTCATCAAGCGCTGGAAAGATAGACAAGTGGAACTATACGAACTCGACTACTTCCAACTTGCTTACGGCAACAGGAACGAGTTCCAATAACGGAACCAAAGGAACACCGTCCTTGCAGGCCGATCTCTTCGGTGACTGGCGTGAGGAAGTCATTTGGCGCAAAAGTGATAATTCGGCGCTGCGGATCTACACAACACCATACGAGTCAGAACATCGATTCTATACGCTTATGCATGATCCAGTGTATCGCCTGAGTGTTGCCTGGCAGAACGTAGCTTATAATCAGCCGCCGCACACCGGGTTTTATCTGGGAGAAGGGATGTCCAAGCCCCAGCAGCCGAATATATATACTCCTTGATATGTCGTTCGAAAGTGGTCTGAAAGCAGGTAGAATGAACAAAAACAGAGAGGGCTCCTAGCTAATTGGAGCTCTTTTTGTCATGAGAGCCCAAAAGATAACGTATGATTTCCATAAAAATGGGAACATTAGTTCTTATTGATGGAACATATGTATGAAAAAGGAGGCGGAATCTGTGAGTTCTTTAACGACTGAAGGCATGATCGAGCTCGTAACTAATGTCGGATTCCCTGCTGCATTAAGTCTGATTCTGTTAAAATACATCCTCGTCACTTTGAGTCGCAGATTGGAGGAGCTGGACCGATCTGTTAAGCAACTGTCGCTATCCTTGGAAGAGATGGAGGCAAAGCAGTTGAAACAATCAGAACAGCCGTCCCCGGCAAATACGGACAAACTTCGTGCAGAATGAACAAAAAAAGGCAAATAGAAACAATTTAGCAACCCAATCGAGAAGCGAAATTCTTATAATAGAAACGTGTGCAGTTTATGCAGACATATGATTATGGAGGTGTATATGAGTATGAAAATAAATACGAAGCTATCCGCACTATGCATTGCGGCCACACTTATGAGCGTGGCACAGGCCGCTGCTGCCGCGCCCGCCGTGACCGCTCCAGCGGAAGCGACGCAACCGAGCGTGGCCAATCCGGCTGCATCCGTCCCGGCCCAGGTGCCAGCACCGGCAGCGTCTGCATCGGCTACGATGCCAGCCCCGGCGCAAGCGCCGTCGGTTCCAGCCGCCTCTACCCCGGCTGCAGCCGCAGGTTCTGCTAAAGCCGCTACACCAGTAGCTCCGTCTGCACCAGCACAGCGTCCATCTACATCGGTAGCACCAGCGGCTGCTCCGTCCGTACCGTCGACTGTGAAGCCGTCTAAGCCGCAACAGCCGTCCACTTCGGCGCCAGCAGCCGCGGCTACCAGCGTGAAACCGACGCAGCTGGACAAGCTGAACCACGAGAGTGCGGTTCCGCTAGTGCTGGAGGCGCAGTCTCGTTATCAGTATGCGATTAGTGGTGGCAGCCCGGTAGGTGAGTCGTTCCAGTTGAACGGTAAAAGCTACCGCTATCTGTCCGAGGACATCGGCACGAAGACCAAATTGATCAGCTATCTGACGCAGGCTTACACAAAGCAGGCCAGTGAGCAATTTGTCGGTAAATTTTTCGTTGAAGTTAACGGCAGATTAGCTCAGTTGAACGCAGATGGTGGCAATTTGCTAGAGTTCAGCCGGGCTACGGCGAAAATGGTAACCATGACTCCGGTGAAGCGCAGCTACCTGCTAACCGTGCCTTATCCGGCAGAAACCAAGCAGCCGAATGCGAAAATCACCGTGAATTTTGAAAAGGTCGGCAGCTACTGGAAAATCAGCTCCGCGCCGCATGTCATTTTCTAAATTAGGATTTTGCAACAGGCTTCATATGGGGTAAAGTGATGTTAAGGCTTGTTTCGTAAGCCCCAATTCAATACAGGGGAGTGCTGTGCAATGATGACACCCATCAAGGTAAAAGACGTGAAGGATATTGAAAAAATCAATCAAATCGTTTCGAATTATACCTATGACATCTGGATTCATGGCAAAAGCGGCATGGCAGATGCCAAATCCATTTTAGGCATGTATGTGCTGAAGCTGGATGAGCCGCTAACTCTGGTTGTACCTGACAATGTTAATCCCAAGAAGCTGTTCAAGGAGTTGGAGGAGTTTATCCATTTTCCTGCTCAAGAAGGATAAAAGGCAAGAAAGCATCTGCTCTATTACTAAAATAACGCAAAGAAGCCGTGGAACCTAAGTCCCACGGCTTCTTTTTTTAGTGTTCTTCCTCGTCCAAAAACGGGAGATTCACCGAATAGTACATAACCCCCATAAGCAGCACGCCACCAACCAGATTTCCGAGCGTAACCGGAACGAGATTATGGATCACACCAGCGATAGAAACCGTACCCGGATGATCCAACACGAGCGCAATGGCGAAAGTACACATATTAGCCACACTATGCTCATATCCCGAAATGAAAAAGCAGAACACAAACAGCATCATGGCAAACATCTTTGCGCCATTTTCCTTCATAAACATTGGAACAAAAAAGGCAAGACAGACCAGCCAATTACACAAAATAGCTCGGAAGAATAGCTGCATTGCAGGCGCTTCCATTTTATGCTCAACCACGTTCAGTAGAAAGCTGTTCACGCTGGAGGAGTCAAACAGCCCGGTCAAGTAAATAAGGAGTGCAAATACCCCTGCACCCAGCAAATTACCACCATAGCTGGCAGCCCATAATCGAAGCACCTGCCCCCAGCGCAGCTTTTTACGGAGCGCAGCATACGTGTAATAGAAGGTGTTACCTGTAAACAAATCCCCGCCGCCGTAAGCGATCAGAATGATGGCCGCTCCGAACGTGAGTGCCGCCATGGGATAAGTGAATGGAGAATGCTCCATGTAAAAAAAGTTGCCCGTCTTGAAGGCTACAATAACGCCGAACCCGATGAACATACTCGCCAGCATGGAACGTGCCAAATACCGGAGTAGGCTCTGCTTATAAATTTTGTACTTCTTCATGGCTAGCTGTTCGACATTGCGTAAGCCTTCCGTCTCCATATTTAAGGACAACCTCCTATTTTCTCATATGTAAGTCTTTAAACAGACTTTATTTTTCCCGAAACATGCCCAGTCTATCAGCAATCCTATTAGCTTAACAAGCCAAGCTTTTGCAGTCCGTACAAAATACCGTCTTCATCTGCGCGTTTTGTGACCATTTTAGCTGCGGCTTTGGCTTCATCACAGCCGTTGCCCATCGCGACGCTGTTATGTATAGCTGTCAGCATCTCGACATCATTTAAGCCATCGCCAAAGGCGTATTGATTTTCATCGGCAATGCCCAGTCTGGATGTAATTTCGCGAATGCCCTTCGCTTTGGAGCCAGCATGAGGAACAACGTCCACAGAACTCGGATGCCAGCGCACAAAGTCAAACGCCTTGAATACCGCTTCATAGAAAGGCTCTTCTTCTGCTGTACACATCAACAGCGTCTGATAAATATCTCTTCCCTGGAAATAGAGCGGGTCGTATCCAACTGAAATCTTGGCCTTAAGCGTTTGGACTGATCTCTCCACAAGCTCATCGTTAGGAATATTGGCCTTCATGTCCATATGATCCATATATACGAGAGCATGATTATGTGTGAGGGCCAGATCGGTCATCGCTTGCAAGGCTTCTCTGTTCAACGGATTGGTAGCGACCACTTCCCCGCGAAGCACGACATATTGCCCATTAAAGCTGACGTAGGAGTCAATTTCCAACTGCTCGCGGATATCTTTGAACATAAAAGGCGCACGGCCTGTTGCGATGGCCACCTCATGTCCCAGCTCTTTCAAAGCAAAGACGGCCTTTTCTGCCGTTAACGGCATTTTCTTGTCATCGTCCAGTAATGTACCGTCGATATCGAAAAAGATAATTTTTTTGTCTGACATGTCCCTACACCTGACTTTCAATAATGTATTGTCGAAATAAACTCATATGGATTCATTATATCAAAGGAACTGCTTCTGAATACACAAATACGTATAAATCCTCATGAATGTCCGACCTCTATAGCTTACAATATGAAATAAGGATTACTGTAAAATATAATTTCTATCTCCTATTTTCATAGATGGGATGTGATCACCATGACAAAAATCCAAGTCACACCGGAGCAGCTGGACAGCGTGGCCTCCCAATTTGCCAATGCCCACGGCACACTGTATAACCAGTTAAACGGCCTGGATAGCACAATGAACCGCCTTCACAGCCAGTGGGATGGTATGGAGAGGAATCGTTTTTATAATGACTATCGTACGGCTAAATATACACTTTCTTCTGTATTAAATAAGGTTCAATCCATTGAAATTGAGCTGAAAAGCATCGCTTCGAAGTTTAGAAATGCGGATGGTGAAAGCACACGTGGCTTCTGGACAGCCCTAGCAGCGGCAATGAACGCTAGCGCAGCGCTGGCAGGCAGTGGAGAGGCTGGAGATCATGATGGTGAAATTGCCAAACAGCCCAAAAACATAGACAAATGGGATCGGGCAGACGCGGATAAATATCATCAATATGAGGAACTGCTGAAAAACGCCGAGGCCATCGGCGACAAGCAGGTTATGCAGAAAATTCATGACCAGATGAATGTCCTGTGGCTGCAATATGAGGACTCAGTTCCCCGTACAGATTACAATACAGGAGAGACCTCCAAGATCACATCCGATTCCCTTGTCGCCGTCACCGAACTGACAGGTAAAGACGGAAGCAAAACGGATATATCTATCGATAAAAAAGGGAATGTTGTGAGTTATGAGCAAAATACGGATAAATACGATTACTGGGTCCAAAAGCATACCCAATCAGCCGGAGAGCACGCTCTAGGTAAAACGGCCCAGACCGTCACCGGATATGGAATAGGTCTTATTTTGTCGCGCGGGGCTGGAGTTAGTGGGGCAGGTTCGGGCATCGGTTCTGGCGCAGCCTCCGGGTGGGGGGAACACGTCGTCGGCATTGGTGGCGGCATGCTCAGTGACAAAGTACTCTTCTCTGTACCCGATGAGGGCGAAACTCGTACCATGATCTACCGAACGAATAAAGAAACCGGACATATTGAAAATATGATCATCGTCACCAAAGGTGAGAATGAAATGGAGTATCGCTATTGGGAGGATTATAACTAGGTCTTGAGCTGTGAACGATAATAGCGTGAATAGGAGTATCTATAAAATCTACAGTCTTTTTTTCTGGAACAGGTGAGCAGCAGGTGGAAACTGTAAACTCGCTAGCTGGAGAAGTCTGTAGATTTTTTGGTTACCAATTTTTTCGGAAAACCGATATATTAAATAGATAGAATACATATCCAAAGAGAAGTGAAAATTAAGTAGAACTAAATTTATAGATGGATAAACCGTGGATTATGGTCAAAGGCACAGTGCTTCTGTTGAAATTGGAAGGCTGTGCCTTTCTATCAACTCTACCATTTCACAGACTTGCAATTGGGGTACCAAATGATGGATGATGGAAGAGAGGGTTTTATGTAGAAATAGGGCTAAAGATAGAGAGGATACCAATAATAAATAGATCGGATTTACCGTATTTTTGTATATTATTGTAGAAAAAGATCGTAATTCAGGTTATAGTAAAGGAAGAAATTAACTAGGATACCTTTACCCAAATACGTAATTGTGGAGGGAAACATGAGTACATTTAAAAATTGGTTGAATACAACTAAAAAAGGACTTGGAGACCAAGTTAAGAAGTTTAAGAATAAAGATTTTATGGAAGCTGTTGTTGCAGGCTGTGCGTTAGTAGCATTTGCTGACGGTACGATTAGTCCGGAAGAGAAAACAAAAATGGCCGGATACATAAATATCAGTGAAGAATTGAAAGTGTTTGATATGGGTGAGGTCATCAACCGTTTCAATCACTATGTAGCGAACTTTGAATTTTCACCTCAAATCGGTAAACAGGAAGCACTGAAGGCGATTGGTAAATTGAATGGCAAGCCTGAAGTAGGCCGACTCGTCGTTGGCGTATGTAGCGCTATTGGCGCAGCTGATGGTGACTTTGATACCAATGAGCAGCGAATTGTGGCTGAGATTTGCGGCGCGCTTGGTTTGAATCCGTCTGAATTTAGTCTGTAAATTTTACGGAAGGGAGGTGTGTTAATCAGTGGCTGTAATTAATCTGGTCAAGGGCCAGAAAATTGATTTGACCAAGGGAAACACAGGACTAACCAAGGTTATAGCAGGATTGGGATGGGACCCTGTACAGTCCAAAGGATTTTTTGGCTTCAAGAAGCAACCCAATATTGATTGTGACGCTTCTGCCATTTTGCTGGACGCCAACGGAAAACTGACTCAGTCAGATAACGTAGTGTGTTTCCACAATAAAAAAAGTCCATGTGGCTCTGTCGTGCATTCCGGTGATAATTTGACCGGACAAGGCGACGGTGATGATGAACAAATTGCGATTGACCTGGCACGTATTCCTGCCAATGTCGACAAAGTGCTTGTTGTTGTGAATATATATGATTGCGTAAACCGGAAACAGGACTTCGGCATGATCGAGAAAGCGTATATCCGTATTCTGGATGGTGCTAATTCCAAGGAACTGGTGACGTTTAATTTATCTGATAATTATGAAGGGCTGACCGCACTGGTCTGTGGAGAACTCTATCGTCATAACAACGAATGGAAGTTTGCTGCAATCGGTGAAGGAACCCATGCCGTACATATTGATGTGCTGGCTCAGCGTTATATGTAATTTTAGGTTGCTCATACAAAACTTAATGTGAAAAGGGGTTCTTACTCATGGCAATTAACTTATCCAAAGGTCAAAAAATCGATTTGACGAAAACAAATCCAGGTTTGTCTAAAATCACAGTTGGTCTCGGTTGGGACACAAACAAATACGATGGCGGTAAAGATTTTGACTTGGACGTATCCGTGTTTTTGGCTAATGCGGAAGGTAAAGTAGAATCCGATAAGAACTTTGTCTTTTTTAATAACCCACAAAATGAGAACGGCTCTGTCATTCATACAGGGGATAACCGCACAGGTGATGGCGACGGAGATGACGAGCAAATTAAAATTGATCTGGGTAGCGTGCCAGCTAACGTTGAAAAGATCGCTTTTACGATTACAATCTATGAAGCACAAGAACGCAGCCAAAACTTTGGACAAGTGTCCCGTGCTTACGCTCGTATTGTAAACGAAGCAAACAATGAAGAATTGGTCCGCTTTGATCTGGGAGAAGATTTCTCGATCGAAACAGGCGTTGTTGTAGGCGAACTGTATCGTCATAGCGGTGAGTGGAAGTTCAATGCCATTGGTAGCGGCTACCAAGATGGTCTTGCAGGATTGACGCGCGATTACGGTTTGGCGTAAAAAATCTATACAAAGAAAGCAGGTATGCGGAATGACCATTAGCCTTTCCAAAGGACAGCGTATTGATCTGACCAAAACGAATCCCGGCTTGACTCGTGTCGTTGTAGGTCTTGGATGGGATACGAATAAATACAGTGGTGGCGCGGACTTTGACCTGGATGCTTCGGCTTTCCTACTTTATGAAGACGGTAAAGCCAAAGCTGCGGATGATTTTGTATTTTACAACAACCCGACAGGCGGAGCAGGATCGGTTACTCATACAGGCGATAACCGCACAGGTGAGGGCGATGGGGATGACGAGCAAATCATCGTTGATTTCTCGAAGATTCCTGCGAACATCCACCGTATCGGGATCACGGTTACCATTTATGATTACGAGGCACGCGCGCAAAACTTTGGTCAAGTGTCCAATGCTTTTGTACGTGTGGTAGATGCGGCAACGGATCGTGAAGTGCTGCGCTACGATTTGGGAGAAGATTTCTCCACCGAAACGGCCGTCGTATTCTGTGAATTTTACCGTCAGAATGCAGACTGGAAATTCCAGGCTATCGGTAGTGGCTTTGCTGGTGGATTGGGTGCGCTTGCTAAAAACTATGGCTTGGACGCTCAATAATATCCACTTGGGGTGGTGTCCATAGGGCGCTACCCTTTCTTTTTAAGCTATTACATTAGCGTACGCTGACACATGACAAACGGACAGAAAGGTGACACAATCATGGCTGTTATCGTAGTAAAGGGACAGAAGGCGGATTTGACGAAAACAAATCCGGGCCTGACCCATGTCAACGTAGGGATTGGCTGGGAGTCCCCAGCGTCTCTGGAGCTGGATACTTCGGCATTTTTGCTGGGTCCTGGAGGAAAAGTATCGGGCGATGAGGACTTAATTTTTTACAACAATCCGACCACGCCCTTTATCACCTATTCAGACGGACAACAGTCCGGTGACAAAAAGCAATTTGCCCTTGATCTGACGCGAATTCCTGCAAACATCGAGAAGATTGCGTTTACGCTAACGATTTATGATGCGGATCAGAAACGGCAAAATTTTGGACAGGTTCAAGGTGGGTTCATTCGTTTTGCTCATCCGGTTAGCGGAGAGGTTTTGCGGTTTAATTTGGACAGTGGATTTACAGTGGAAACGGCGATTGTCATTGGGGAACTGTATCGACATAACGGGGAATGGAAATTCAACGCGATTGGCGCAGGTTTTTCCGGTGGATTGGATGCGTTGTGCGTTAATTTTGGGATTGAAGTGGAAAACAGTCCGGCTCCTCCCACGCCAGTGCCTACACCTCCGTCTCCAGCGCCTCGGCCAGCACCAACGCCGCCACCAGTACCACCTGCTCCGAAGCCAGAGCCATCTGCAACACCGGTGAATCTGAATCTGCGGAAAATTGAGCTGAAGAAGAAGGGCGACACCATCAACCTGAAAAAAGGCTCAGGCGGATTGGGTGAAATCCTGATCAATCTGAACTGGAATCAGGTGCAGCAAAGCAAGGGCTTTTTCAATCGCGGCTCCAAGGGTGTCGATCTGGATCTGGGCTGCTTGTATGAGATGAAGAACGGAGATAAAGGCGTTGTGCAGGCGCTCGGGGAAGTTTTCGGTTCTCTAAATCGCTTCCCGTACATTGCTCTGGATGGCGACGACCGTACAGGCTCTGTGAAAACAGGGGAAAATCTTCGCATTAATGGTGCTAAAATTTCTGAAATTAAGCGAATTTTGGTATTCACCTTCATCTATGAAGGAGTCACGAACTGGTCACAAGCGGACGGGGTAGTCACGCTGTACCAGAAGGATGGGCCGGACATTATCGTTCACATGAATGAACATGACAATCGCAAAGGGATGTGTGCGATTGCCATGATTCAAAATGTAAACGATGAAACGTTCAGCATTGAAAGACTCGTGCAGTTCTATGGCGGTCATCGTGAGTTGGATCGGGCCTATAACTGGGGCATGCGCTGGTCGCAGGGTAGCAAATAAATTGAATTATCGGAGGCACTTTTTTCATGTTGAATGATTTGTTTAAAAATATCAGCGAAAACTATGGCCATTTCTTTTCATGGAGTGATGTTGTAGCTACGCTTACTGATCCAGTGAGTTGGGGGATTATAGGAACTCTCATTTTGCTGGAAGGACTTTTATCGGCGGATAACGCCTTGGTTCTCGCAGTTATGGTTAAACACTTACCCAAGGAACAACAGAAGAGAGCCTTATTTTATGGGATTTTGGGTGCGTATATATTCAGGTTCCTGGCTATCGGCTTGGGTACATTCCTGATTAAGTTCACACTGATTAAGGTACTGGGTGCGGCTTATCTGCTCTATATCGCTTATAAGGGCTTATTCAAGTCCGAAGGTGATGGAGAAGTGAAAAACAAACCTACTTCTTTTTGGAAAACCGTATTAATGGTCGAACTAATGGATATTGCCTTCAGTATTGACAGCGTCATTGCTGCTTTCGGTGTGAGCGAGAAAGTATGGGTTCTGTTCCTGGGTGGTATTCTCGGCGTTCTGATGATGCGTGGTGTTGCTCAAGTGTTCCTCAAGCTCATTGATAAATTTCCGGAACTGGAACAGACAGCCTTTATTATGATCGCCATTATCGGGGGTAAAATGCTGGCTGCTGCTTTTGGCTTTCATATGTCGCAGGTTTTATTCTTCGGCATTTTGATTGCTGTCTTTGTAGGCACAATGGTTATCAGCTCGGCGAAAAGAAAGAAAAAGGCCGACAAAGAGGCTTAATGTACAAAGTATAGCGAAATCCCTCCTGAAACTAAGGGGGGATTTCTTTTATACCCGAAGCACAGGGCTTCAGTCAGGCAAGAAAGAGCAAGAGGAGGGGAAGGGCCCTGAAATATTTTAATGATTTAACCTCTGAGGAAGTAGAAGCGATCTTTTATACTCCACCGTTGGAGTTTCATAACCGTTCTCCCAAAAGTATATTGGCTTATGCAATAGGAGCAGCTTTGTACATGCCTGCTACCCGCTCGGAGGTAGCGGAAGAGATCAAAAATGGAAAACATGAAGGACTAACAACGGTCATTTTGGATTTGGAGGATGCTATAGGGGATCACCAAGTCGGACAGGCAGAACAATCGCTGGCACAGCAGCTGCTTCAACTATTATCCTATGTACGGACGGGGATGATGAGTGAACAGCAATTACCTTTGTTATTTGTGCGTGTGCGCTCTGTGGAGCAGTTGGAACGACTGCTGAACGGTTTGGGAGAATCTTTGTCGCTGCTCACGGGCTTTGTCTTACCCAAGTTCTCTTCTGATAATGGACGGGCGTATTTTTCACTCATTGCTGAATTTAATCGAAATATGCATACAGGGGCAGGAAACGAAAGCAACATGCCTGTGCTGTACGGATTACCGATCCTTGAAAGCTCTAAAATTATTTATCGGGAAACCCGCTGGAAAGAGCTGTTGTCGATTAAAGAGATTTTAGACGAGTACCAGGAATATGTGCTCAATGTACGAATTGGGGCAACCGATTTCTCCAGTCTGTATGGCTTGAGACGCAGCCCGGATATTACGATTTATGAAATTGCCGTCATTCGGGATTGCATCGCAGATATTATTAACTTGTTTGGACGCGTGGGCTCAAATTATGTCATTTCCGGTCCTGTATGGGAATATTTCTCTCACCGAGAACGTGTCTTTAAACCTCAATTAAGAGTGTCTCCTTTCGAAGATGCACTTGGAAAGCCGGGAAGACACTTGCGGATGGACTTCATCTCAGATGCCGTAGACGGACTGATTCGAGAAGTCATGATGGACAAAGAGAATGGGATTATCGGCAAAACGATTATTCATCCCTCCCATATTAAACCGGTACAGGCCATGTATGCGGTGACACATGAAGAGTATATGGATGCACTTGAAATTGTTGAGCGTAACGACGGTAGTCTGGGTGTATTCAAAAGTACCTATGCCAACAAAATGAATGAAATTAAGCCGCATTTGAATTGGGCTCATCGTATTATCAATAGATCAAAAGTATACGGGGTGTTACATGAACAACAACATTTTGTCAGTCTCTTACCCAACCACGAAAACACATCTGCTGCCAATCCTGGAGCAGTTCAGCGTTAAAATTACGGAGACGCATAATCCATTCCGCCTTCCTGTGGACAAGCTGTTTGCGATGGCGGCACGGGTCAATAAAAAGCGTTCGTTTTTGTTTGTCAGCAAGGTGCTGGGCAAGCATATTCCGGTAAACCCATACACTTCTCTGCTCAGTGGTGCGGCGCTGGCGATTCTACTATATAAGGAGCTTGTCCCGCAGGCAGGACAACAAATGGATGAACTGATTGGAGAGGCCGTGAGAGGACTTCTTGACCCGGACTATGCGAAAGAGGCCTACCGAAAGCTGATGGATGAACGTCTAGCTTTTGCTTTTACGGAGCCGATCAAGTTTGTTGGTTTTGCCGAGACGGCTACAGCATTGGGACACAGCATGTATCGGTTGTTTGACGACGGAGCCTCGTATATTCATACGACGCGCGAGGATATTCCGGGCCTTCGGCCTATTATTCGGTTTGAAGAAGAGCATTCGCACGCTGTTGATCATCGTTGCTATGCACTGGATGAAGATGCTTTTGCGGGAGATGGCCCGATTGTGCTGGTAGATGATGAAATTACGACGGGAAAAACAACCCTTAATATCATACGGGATATTCAGGAGCATTTTCCGCGTAAACAGTATGTGATTGCTTCGTTACTGGATTGGCGGACAGACAGCGATGAGCAGGCTTTCACTGATCTGGAGGCAGAGCTAGGCATTACGATTACGCCTTTAAGCTTGCTCAAAGGAAAGATTGAGGTACAGGGAGTACCCATATTGGATCACGCAGAATATGCTGGACAGGCTGGGCACCCAGAACATGCAGCCACTAGCATGGCAGAGGTTAATAAAGACGCTTCTGGGATAATTGACCACCGTTTTGAAAAGGATACTTCCGGTTTTGAGCGGGTAGTACACAGTTCCATGTCAACGGACGGATACGCCAATACAGCTCCTTATCTAAAATATACAGGCCGTTTTGGTCTACAATCCGCTGACAATTCAGCGTTGGATGCAGAAATCACGCGTACAGCTGAACGACTGAACCAACTTCGTTCTGGGCAACGCACGCTGGTTATGGGCACAGGCGAATTCATGTACATTCCAATGCGGATTGCAGCAGAGTTAGGTCTGAATGTGTATTTTCAATCGACGACACGCAGCCCGGTGTATCCCCATCGCGAAGAAGGGTATGGAGTCGCCTGTGGCGTGACATATCCATCACCTGAAGACAGTACGATACGCAATTTTATTTATAATGTAGACCCCGGTCAGTATGACGAAATATTCGTTTTGATGGAAAGGGAGTCGGACCCAGAGCGGATGAACCCCATGCTGGAGGCTTTGACCCGTCTGGGCTGCGATAAAGTGCATGTCGTTTATTTTAACGGTTTAACTAGTCAGGAGAGTAAAGGAGCGCGGATATGAAGCAAGCACTCATGGAGCAAATACAGCAGAAGAACATTCATCCGCCCGAACCGCTGGGCAGTTATCCTGCCTCGGATGTCACTTTTTTATTGAAGGATTTGAGCCGAGTTACGTTGGAAAAAGGGACGGAGGATCGTGAAGAGGCGATTCAGTCGGGAGTCCATTATTCAGAAATGCTGCCAGTGGAATACGAGCCCACAGCAGAGTATATTGCATTGTTTCACGAAACGCTTGCCCAATCTGCCGAAAAGGTTGCATTAGCGGCAGCTTCTGTGGCTGAGATGATTGTGAGAAAAAGAGGCCTGAACACGGCGATTGTTTCTCTTGCCAGAGCAGGGACGCCCATTGGTATCCTGATCAAGCGTTATATTGACTGGAAGTATGGCGTATCCTTGCCGCATTACAGCATTTCTATTATTCGTGGCAAAGGCATTGACCGGAATGCGATTTTATACATTTTACAGCAGCATGGACTGGGGATTGAACTTCAGTTTGTCGATGGATGGACGGGGAAAGGGGCGATTCGCCAGGTATTGATTGAGGCCTGTCGTGAGATGAACGCGGATTACGGGTTGCGTCTAAATGATGATCTGGCGGTGCTGGCCGATCCGGGCAGATGTTCGGAAACCTTTGGTACACGAGAAGATTATTTGATTCCAAGTGCTTGTCTGAATTCGACTGTATCAGGTTTGATGAGTCGGACGGTATTACGCGACGATCTCATAGGCCCTGACGATTTCCATGGAGCCAAATTTTATGAATCCTGGCGGTCAGTGGATCAGTCCAATACGTTTGTGGATACGGTATCCGGGTACTTTCAAGACGTGGCTGAAACGGCCGTTGCATACGCTGAACAAATGACATTGAATCCGCCTGCGGTGACATGGCAGGGCTTACGGGATATTGAGGCGATTCAGCAGGCATTTGGTATTCGGGATATCAATTTGGTCAAGCCCGGAGTGGGGGAGACGACTCGTGTACTGCTGCGCAGAGTGCCGTGGAAAATTCTGATTGACCGCGAAGATAATCCGAATCTTCAGCATATTATGCTGCTGGCAAAGGATCGTGGAGTGCCTGTAGAGGTATTTGAAGGATTGACTTATTCCTGCTGCGGAATTATCAAGCCGCTCAAGGGGGGACAAGAATGATCTACGCAAGTGATCTGGATCAGACACTGATTTACTCCAAACGTTCGCTTGGCGTACCGCTGGAATCCCCTGGTCTGTTGCCTGCGGAACAGATAGACGGGGCGACGTCGGCTTTTATTTCTGAACAAGCCCTGCAATTGCTAAAGACACTGCCTGAAGATGTGATGTTTATGCCCGTGACGACTCGGACGATAGAACAGTATAGACGAATCACTGTGTTTCAGACGGAGTTGGTTCCCGCATATGCCGTGACGAGTAATGGTGGAAACATCATCGTCGGAGGCGAGGTGGATCGAGAGTGGAATCGGCGTATTCATGAACAAGTACGCCGTGATGGTGCTCATGTGGAAGAAGCTCGTCAGGTGTTCGGACAGGTGCTGGATGAAGACTGGGTCGTAAACGAACGCTTTTGCGACGAGTTATTCTATGCTTTCATGATTGAACGGGATCGTATGCCGCTGGAACAGGTGCTGGAGAAGGCACGAATCATGCGTGAAATGGGCTGGGAGGTATCCATTCAAGGTCGTAAGATATATCTGGTGCCTGCGGCTGTGAATAAACAGGCAGCCGTGGAGCATATCCGTAATCTCACGAATGGAGGGGCTGTGGTTGCGTCCGGTGACTCTTTGCTGGACCGTTGTCTGCTGGACTATGCCGATTATGCGATTGCTCCCCGTCATGGTGAATTGTATCGGGAACAGCTGCGGGATAAGCTGGAGGTCAATTACCGTTTTACAGAAGTGTCGGGGGTTTATGCAGCGGACGAAATCATGGCGTATGTTCATGCAATACACCGGAGTGTATTCGCAGCTCAAACTTCATTTTCAGAATAGATAGGGGACGTGGCTCTGTGAAGAAGGTTAAGGTGTATTTTAACCGCTGGTTTTCAGTGGCGTATCATTATATGAATGCTATTCGTAACAATGAGGACGGTATTCCGTTCGAGATCTATGCGACACACTCAGATCCGCAGCACATGGCGCTACAGGCCAGTGATGTGGCTGAAGTAGAGCCTCGCACCAGTGGTGTGGAGTACGCACAATTTTGCGCTGATTTTTGCAAGCGGCACGGAATTGATGTCTTTATCCCACGGTGGAATATGCTTGATATTAGCAAGCATCTTTATTTGTTCGATGATATTGGGACAAAAGTGATGGTATGCCAAGATACCGAACTGCTGGAGCAACTGATGGAAAAGGATTTGTTTTATGAATCCATTCGTCAAAAGGACATTGTCACGATTCCCGATTATGCCATTGCCAGCAATGCCGAGCAGTTTAAACAGGCATATGAGTCGTTAATAGCACGTGGGCATAAGGTATGCTTCAAGCCATGTAATGCAGAAGGCGGAATGGGCTTTCGTATCATCGACAATGAACGTAATCCGCTGGAGGAACTGTTCGGTCATGCGCTGAATCATATTTCGTTCGAGGAAGCACACCGAGTATTGTCATCCACAGAATCATTTCCCAATCTGATGGTGATGGAGCTGCTGGAGGGATACGAATACAGTATTGACTGCCTGGCTGACCGGAACGGAAAGCTGCTAGCGGCAGTTCCGCGTAGGAAGGCAGGAGGACGATTACGGCTGCTGGAGCAGCATCCCGAGCTGTTGGAGGTGGCACAGAAGGTCGCTGAGGCGTATCACATTCCGTACAATTATAACATTCAGGTAAAATATAACGGCGAGCATGCCAAGCTGCTAGAGATCAATCCGCGGATGTCCGGAGGACTTCATGTATCATGTTTGTCTGGTATCAATTTTCCTTATCTAGCGGTGAAATCGGCTTTGGGTCATGAGATCGGTTCACTTCATCCGCAATACGACATTTTAGCCAGTCATATCGAGCAGCCAATCACCATACGTAAATCCGTACATTGACACACATAAATATTGTTTTCTACAATATGGTAAGGGTTTACGTCAGGAGGTACAAGCTATGACGTCAAAAATGTGGGGTGCCACGATTGCTGTGGTTAGCTACCTGATTGCGCTTTTACTAAGTTTTTGGTTGCCACTGTTTGTGTGTTTGGCGATTCCGATCATTGGTTTGGGAGGATACAGCGCCATCATGGCTGTTCGCCATCCTCGCCCCAATCTGACCGGTTCCGTGATTCCGGTGGTGCAGGAGCAGGTCGCTGAGACACATCAGCATGAAAAGGAAGCTGCTGTTCGACCGGAGTCTATGACAGGACAAGTACGTCAACCAGATCAGGTGAGCAGTGAATTTGCTCAGGTGATGGAGTATTTGGAGGTACTGGAGGATATGGTGATCTCCGAGGGACAGAAGGATGCGCTTGATAACGAGATTGTCGAGAAGGCGCTGGCTCTATTTGCACGTTTGCAGCGGGTCATTCCACTTTTGCATGAACTGAACAACAGCGAAGTGAATCATACGGTTCGGAGATTGATTTTGAAGGATTTGAACGGACTGATTAATCCATTTCTTCGGCTCAGCGGCGATGCGAAGCGGACCAACCGGAGGACATTATTAAATGGATTACGGGATGTGGACAGTAAAATATCAGTAATTGTATCTACGGTGGAGCATAAGGATCTGTTGGAATTACAGAGCAAAGCGGAGCTTATTCACCAGCGATATAGCAGTTCCGAATTGTAGGCGATTTTTTGAGAAAATAAAAAAGTAGCAGTATAGCTGCTCTGAATAACAACGATTAGACTTGGGTAACAGTTGTTTTCAGAATAGGAGGTAGCGTATGGCGACCCCATGGGCTGAATTGAAAAAAGAAGATGAACAAAAGGTGACTGAGGAGGCTTCACAGCTGATTCAGAAGGTATCACAAAGCGATGTCATGAGCCTGGATACCTTAATGGATGATATCGGTAAGCTGGGGGTTAAAACGCAGGAACGTGCGGGGCAAACCCTTAAAATGCTGGATCGTCCGGTAAACGACCTCATGTCCGGTGATCGGGCTGAGGTATCCAATATGATCTTAAAGCTGCGTGATGAATGCGAAACGCTCCAGCAGAGCAAAAATGTGAGCTTTTTTGGCAAGCTCCTGCGTAAAAGCCCGTTAAAGAACTACATTTACAAGTATCAGTCGGTGAAGACGAACATCGAGAAAATCATTACTGCCTTGAGAGATGGTAAGGATAATCTGGAAGAAAACATCGTCAGCATGAGACAGTTGAAGAAGGCTTCCATTGAAGAAATCTACAATTTACAGACGAAGATTGCCTTTGGTAATCGCTTGAAAGAACTGTTTGAGACCGAGATTGCCAAGCCGGAAAACGAAAACCGTAAGCCACATCTGGAGCGGGGATTGCGCAAGGTGGTTACTCGTACACAGTCGATGACAGAAATGATTTTGTTATACAATCAGGCGATTGCAGCAACGGATATTATTAATGATAACAATGATAAACTGATTGATTCTGTAAATAATGCGATTGATAAAACATCGAATCTGATCACTGTATCGGCTATGATCGCGATGGCGCTGGCGGATCAGGATAAAATCATTTCAGCCGTCGATGCGACCAACCGTACGATTGAAGATCAATTCAAGGAAAATGCGAAGCTTCTCAAAACGACGACCGAGAGAACGACAGATCTGCTTAGCAAGCCTTCTATGTCACTGGAGGCTGTGAATCAGGCGATTGGTGATTTGGTATCTGCTTTGGATCTGTCTGAAAAATCGAATCGCCAAATTATTGAAAGCTGCCATGATTACACAAGTAAAATGACAGCAATCAATGCCAACCTTAGCCAACGCTTGGGGATCGAAGGGAAAGAACCATCCAAAACACTGAAGGATAGCAATTCTTCTGAGGGTTTAAGCTCGTTTTTGAACTGATGACAATGTAGAATAATAGCCCCAATCTATTAAAAGACGCCGGATGACTCCGAAAGGCGTCTTTTTTGGTTTGGCAGTAGCTAATAAAGGACATGATGAACATACATAGCATTCTCGTGCATAAACTCTTAAAAAGCGAATGACAAAAGGAGAGAGCGAGCGTATGATGTCCTTTATTTTAGGGTGTGTGATTGTCTATTTACTCGTGGCTGTCAGCAGCGAAAAAGCAGATTCAATTGTGGAGTTAAATGATTCTGTGAAATAAAATTTTTTATTGAAAATCATGCATTTTCTGATAGGATAGAGTTAAATATTGGAATCCCAAAGGAGAATGCATGCTGGAATTTTCATTTGAAATCATCGACGAATCGAAAATCAACATTGTATATCAGTATGGAAGCAGCAACTTCAATTTTAATTTATTTTTTAACTACGGTGTGTGGACGCTGCATCCTTTTGACGGGATTCTGCTGCAGAACAAGGAAATGTGCCGTCTGATCGTTACGGATCTGTTTAAGAACAAAGATTTTCATGTCATGCTGGCGCGCGAAAATATTTTATTGTCAACCCTGCGTACCTCTATTGATCTCAATCCCGAAACTCGGGGAGAGCGATATCAGGAACAGGAGTTTGATGAGCTGTCTGATTTTGCTGAGACACACAGCTTTGAAGAGGTACTGCAAATCGAGCAGGATTCTGTCCGCGAGCGTATGGATTTCTTCCAAAACATCATTCAAAAAATGTATATGGAAGGATTCGGTCCGGAAGACAATGATTTTAACAAGGTACAAGCTATTCTTCGCATTTATAAGGCTGCACATGACCAACTCGGAGAATTGAGCGACTTTCCCCTGAGAGGCGACGAACGACGCAGATGGTAGAGTAGGCGTACAAACGCAAACATCATAGAGGAGCGTGGGGAACATGAGCGGTATTTCTTTACTTAAAAAGAATGCGCAACTGGTACTGACTAAAAAGAATCTAACAAATGTGACTGCGAGAGTTGGATTGGTGCTCGATATTTCAGGATCTATGAGAAGTTTGTACAAAAATGGTACCGTTCAAAAGGTGTTGGAACGAATTGTTGCAGTAGCGAGTTCTTTGGATGATGATGGTGTACTGGACGTATGGGTGTATGATCACCGTTTTTCACGTTTGCCGTCCGTTACCGAAAATGACGTTGACAACTATGTTGAAAGACATATTTTGTCCAATGATTATTTGCCCAAGTTCGGTCGCAATGATGAGCCGCCTGTGATGCGCGATGTCATCGCCAAATACACCAAGGAAGAACCCTCTTCTGATCCGGCCTTTGTTATTTTTATTAATGATGGCGGTGTGAAGCGTGGAAAAGGAGATAATATCGATAACGCAGTCATTGATTCGTCAGGAGAGCCGATTTTCTGGCAATTTATCGGTGTGGGTGAGTCCGATTTTGGCGTATTAAAGAAGCTGGACAACATAGAAGGCCGTGTGGTAGATAACGCTAACTTCTTTCAAATTCAAGATATCGAATCTATGGAAGACAATGAATTGTACGAACTATTGCTTAACGAGTTCCCGTTATGGCTGCAAGAAGCCAAGGAAAAGCATATTTATTAAGGCTAGTAAGTCTTGTAATATGAGCCCTTTTCAAAGTTTAATATAAAAAATGCAAAAAGAGAGAGTTCCGCTAGCAAACGCTTTGCGAAACTCTCTCTTTTCATTTACACACCTCTAAAACGTATGGAAGCTCTACGGCGGTTGCCAGCGGAGCGGGCAGAATTGTTCTGAAGAAGCGTAGCGTTCGCGATCGGAAGAACAATCTGCACGCGCAGCGCCCACCAACCGCGAGAAAGCTTTCATACACCTAACTAGCTTATCCCCATTAATATCATCGAGCAAAGGATAAGCCCTGTCCCGCACCCCGAAGTGTATACCTTGAGATGGCGGAACATGGATGTTTTCCAGGCTGACAGAGATTCATCGGAACGCAAACGCTCATTTTCCTCTCGTAATGCCTTGGATTGACGAATGAACAACTGTCTGATGTCGGCAAATCCCCGCAGGAAGAGGGTTAGAAAACCGCTTTGCAGAACGTGGAAGATTGCACCGATCACCAAGCCCAGCAACCCCAACAGGAATAGCAGATTTGCAGTAGCCATGTTTTCACGACCATACAAGAGATGGGGTGTGGCGTACAGAATTCCTAAAGTACCGACAATCAGGGCAGAGATCCCGAAACGTAAAATCATTATTTTTCGACCCGTTTCGCAAAGCGCAGGTCTGGGTTCGAACGAGCATCAAATACGATACCTTGAATCTTAGGACTGATTAATGCCGTGTCCGCAGAGAACTGGATCGGAATAATCGGCAGATCTTCCATCAATACGTCTTCTGCCTGATGGAGCTGTTCAAAGCGTTTTGCCGGATCAAGCTCAAAGGTTGAGGATTCGATCAGTTTGTCATACTCCGGGTTGCTCCAGTTGGTAAAGTTGTTCGAATTTTTGGAAGTATAATGCCCCAATACGCCGAGTGGATCCAGGAAGTTTCCTTCCCAGCCCATACGGGCGATCTGGAAGTTCTTCTGTTTAAAGGTATCAATGTACGTTTTCCATTCCTGATTCTCCAGCGTCACTTCAACACCCAGGTTTGTTTTCAGCATTTCCTGAATCGCTTCAGCTACTTTTTTATGCTTGTCCGAAGTGTTGTATTTGAAGGTGATCGGTGGCAGCTTGGTCAAACCTTCTTCTTTCAGACCTTCGGCCAGCGATTGTTTCGCTTTTGCAGCGTCAAACTCATAGTATTTTTTCGGTGCTTCATCACGGAAGTCTTTGCCGGATGGCGTTGTTGTTCCGTATGGAACATAGCCGTAAGCCGGAGTTTCGCCACCTTTGGTTACGCTGGTAGCCAGTGCTTCGCGGTCAATCGCGTAGGCGATGGCCTGTCTGATTTTTTTATTGTCAAACGGCTTTTGTTTTACGTTAAAAGAATAGGTGTACACACTGAAAGATGGATGCGACAGGAATTCCTTGTTGCTCTTTTCCTGATCCAGTGTATCCACGGGAAGGCTCAAAATCAGATCCAGATCGCCCGTTTTATACATTTGATAATAAGTTGTGGAGTCTTGAACCATTTTAAAATTAATCGTTGCCATCGTAATGGCATCTTTGTTCCAGAATTGATCGTTTTTAGCCAGCGTAATTTGCTCGTTATGTTTCCATTCCTTGGCTACATACGCACCGTTGCCGACAATTGTGCCCGCTTCTGCTGCCCATTTGTCATTTTTCTCAACAACCGATTGGTTTACTGGCAGATAGGCATGACCCACTGCGATCGTTGGGAAGAAGCTCAGCGGCGATTTCAGCTCAACTACAAGAGTTTTATCATCTTTGGCTGTAACTCCCACGTCTTCAATTTTACCTTTGCCTGTGTTGTACGCTTCGGCACCTTTGATGTAGTAGAGGGCAGAAGGATCGTAGGCAGCTGTTTTCGGATTCAGTACCCGTTTCCAGGAGTATTCAAAATCCTTAGCTGTCAGTGGGTCACCATTCGACCATTTTGCACCATCACGGATAGTAAAGGTGTAGGTTTTGCCGTCAGGAGATACATCTACTTTGCTGGCAGCGCCTTCTACGATTTTACCGGCCTTATCGTATGTATACAGCCCTTCATACAAGTTATCAATCACAAAGTAGGACGTTGTATCTGATGCGAAAGCAGGGTCTAGCGTATAAGGCTCCCCACCTGCCAGATTGGCAGTAATTTCTTGCGGGATATCTGCTTGAGGCGCAGCGGACGGGTCGTTGCTTGCTGTTTTGTCCGAAGTACCAGAGCATCCAGCCAAAGCCGTTACGGCCAAAAGTAAGATGATCGTCATCCAATGCATTTTTTTCATCGTGGTTTTCCTCCATTACTGTGATTAGTTATGCCAAAAATAAGGTATACGTACCGGGATTTATTCATCCTCCTTTCCCGCAGGTATGCCGCGTGTGCGCACTTCGATAAAGGAACTGCCGTTTTTCCTGCGGTTAGGCGAGAAGCTGCGGATCATGGTGACACCCCTCCTTGTCCAATTTGGATTTCTCTGTTGTTAATGTTGTGAGCGCGGGTCAAGTGCATCCTGAAGCCCGTCTCCAAGTGTATTGAACGCCAGCATGGTGAGCGATATCATCAGCCCGGGGAAGAATAGGCGCCACCATTGACCGCTTAAAATAACGCCAAGGGAATCGTTAGCCATCGTCCCCCAGCTGGCCGAAGGAGACTGAATCCCCAGACCGAGAAAGCTCAGGAACGATTCGGCAAAAATAGCCGACGGAATAGTGAACGTCAAATTTACAATAATGATTGCCGCTGCGTTCGGTAGCAAATGTCTGAAGATAATACGTGAATGAGATGTCCCCAAGCTACGGGCTGCTAACACATATTCTTGCTGCTTCAGCTGTAAGATTTGCCCACGCACTACACGGGCCATACCGACCCAGCCAGTAATAGATAATGCAATAATCATCGTGAGTAGGCCTGGCTTCATAATGACGAGCAGCAGAATGATGACCAGCAGATAAGGAATACTATACAAAATTTCAATAATACGCATGAGAATGCTGTCGATCCGGTCGCCCGTTTTACCGTGCCCAGCACAATAGCCAGCAACACAGCCGACGAGAATGCCAAGCACCAAATCAATGGCAGCAGCGGCAAAGCCGATCATAAGTGAAATTCTAGCCCCGGCCCATGTGCGTGCCCATACGTCCCTCCCCAGATCATCCGTGCCAAACCAGTGCTCTCCCGAAGGAGAAAGATTCGTCTTCAAAAGGGATTGATCACTGGGTGCATAAGGAACCATGGAAGGGCCAACAATCGCCAGCACAATAATAATAATAAGTAGAGAAAGCCCCAACAGAGCAAGCTTGTTGTTAAAAAGTCTGCGTAGCCGATCCCGCCAGGGTGATTCTTTGGGTCTGGTCAACGTGGGGGTGGGGATCTGGCTACGGTCTACAAGACTAAACAGGCTGTCCTTTTCGACAGTAGGTGCTGCTTTCATGTTAATCTCCTTTGCTGTCTAATTTGATTCGCGGATCGACAAGGCGATAGGATATATCAATTAAAAATAAAGTAACGACCAGAATGGCACTATAGAAAATGGTCGTCCCCATAATCACTGGATAATCCCGGTTAAAGATACTGTCTACGAAGTATTTACCGATGCCGGGAATGGCGAATATTTTTTCAACGACAAAGGTACCTGTAATAACGGAAGCGAATAACGGTCCGATAAAGGACAGCACCGGAATCAACGCGTTGCGTAATCCGTGACGAATGACTACTGCCCAAGAGGACAACCCTTTTGCTTTGGCAGTGCGTATGTACTCCTCATGCATAACTTCCAGCATACTCGTCCGCATAAAGCGGGCGATAACGGCAAGCGGTGAAACAGCGAGAGCCAGCGACGGGAGCACCGTATGCTGCCAGGTTCCCCATGAGGCGACCGGAAGAAGGTGCCATTGGACGGCAACGTACTTGATTAACAGCGGTGCCAATATGAAGCTGGGTACGGAAATACCAACAATGGCGATAAACATCGAGATATAATCCAGTGGTCGATTATGGTGCAGAGCAGCCAGTGTTCCGAGCGAAATACCTGCAATAATCGCGACCACGATGGATTGAATACCCAGCAATGCAGAAGGTGGAAAACCTCGGGCGATGAGCATATTGACGTCCGTCGTTTTCGATTGAATAGACGGGCCCATATCCAGCACTAGCAGATTTTTTAGATACAACACATACTGCACAGCGAGCGGCTTGTCTAGATTGTACCTGGCACGCATGTTTTGCAATACCGCTTCCGGAATCGTTTTGGAATCGTTCGAGAACGGATCACCCGGAATGATGTGCATGATGATAAACGTTAAAGTGACGATAATCCACAACGTTATGAACATCGTAAAAAGACGCTTTAAAATGTACATGGGGCTTTATTTCTCCTGTCTATCAAGCTGATTTACATACTATTGCTGCTGAAATTTTAAAATGAATAAAAGTATATAAGAATACTAGGAAATAATAAGACGGTTTAGGTGACATGTCAAGGTAAGGTTTTACATTATAGAACAACGGTCAAATTTTCGTCACAGGTTTTCCATTTATATAAGGCTAAGATTCCGCTCATTCCTCTCGACGAGTATCCTGCGGTGTGTTATGATGATACTCTGATAACGTGTTAACGAACTAAAGCGTTTGCCACCTGTTCTTGGATACGGGGGTCACCATTGTTGGAGGGGAATAAGATGAGAAAAGCAGCCATGTTTACGATGTTAATTGGATTGATGATGATCGTGTTGGCCGGATGTTCCGGCGGTAAGGATGACAGTAAATTGATTATTGGAATTGATGATAAATTCGCCCCGATGGGCTTTAGAGATGAAAATAACGAGCTGACCGGCTTTGATATTGATTATGCGAAAGCGGCCGGGGAACAAATGGGTAAACAGGTGGAATTTCAGCCGATTGACTGGTCTGCCAAAGAATCCGAGCTGAACAGCGGACGTATTGATCTCATTTGGAATGGATACACCATTACGGATGAGCGTAAGGAAAAAGTGCTGTTCACGAAGCCATATCTGAAAAACAGTCAGGTGATTGTCATTCCGACTACTTCCAGTCTTTCCAAGCTGGCTGATCTGACGGGCAAAACGGTCGGACTCCAGACGCTGTCTTCAGCAGCCGATGCATTGGATGCAAATCCGATCAAAAGTAAATTGAAGCAAGTGTCCGAGTTCCCGGATAATGTTCTCGCTTTGACAGACTTGAAAACCGGACGTCTGGATGCGGTGGTCATTGATGAAGTTGTTGCCAAGTACTATATGTCGAAGGAACAAGGGACGTATAAGCTGCTTGATGAATCACTGGCCCCTGAGGAATACGGCATCGGTGTGAAAAAAGGGAATGAAGAGCTGTTGACGCAGCTGCAATCCGCTTTGGATGAGCTGCACAAGAACGGAAAAGCTGCTGAAATTTCGAAAAAGTGGTTTGGTGAAGATAAAGTATTAAATTAATACGAAGTGTATCGAACTAAGGGTTTAGGAGTCGAAGGTTATGAGTATGGAATATATTTTACGAATTATGAAGCCTATGCTTGAAGGGGCACAGATGACGGTTATTTTATTTTTCATCACGCTCATCTTGTCTATTCCATTGGGTTTTATCGTTACTTTACTGGCCAAAAGCCGGATTAAGCCAATCGCCTGGCTGATGCATACGTACATTTATGTTATACGCGGCACGCCGCTTTTGCTGCAATTATTGTTCTTTTGTTTTGGTCTGCCGATGTTGCCTGTCATTGGGGAGTATCTGGTATTGGACCGGACAACGGCTGCGGTACTGGCATTTGTACTGAATTATGCAGCTTATTTTGCAGAAATTTTCAGAGGCGGGATGTTGTCGATTGATAAAGGGCAATACGAGGCTTCGCAAGTGCTTGGCTTGAGCAAGTCGCAGACGCTGATTAGAGTCATTGTGCCGCAAATGGTACGGATTGCTTTGCCTGCGGTAACCAATGAGGCGACAACACTGGTAAAAGATACGGCACTACTGTATGCAGTAGCGGTACCGGAACTGCTGCATTTTGCCAATACGGCTGTAAACCGTGATTTCTCGATTGTACCTTATGTTGTAGCGGCGGTTATTTATTTGTTGTTAGCTTTGGTGCTGACGCTATTCTTCAGGGCGCTGGAAAAACGTTTTAAATTCGAGTAAAAGGAATGTCGAGATATGAATACTAATGCAATAGAAGTTACCGATTTGAAAAAATCGTTCGGCAAGCTCGACGTTCTGAAAAGAGTGAGCTTTAACGTTAAAGCGGGCGAGGTTGTAGCCGTCATCGGTCCTTCAGGTTCAGGAAAAAGTACCATGCTCCGTAGTTTGGTGCACCTGGAAGATGTGACGGGCGGGACGATCCGCATTCATGATAAAGCACTGGTGGAAAACGGTCAGTACGCTCCGGCAGGTGATATTAAGGGCATTACTACCGGTATGGGCATGGTGTTTCAGCATTTTAATCTGTTCCCTCACTTGACGGTGCAGGATAATCTGGAGCTGGCTCCGAAGCTGGTGAAAAAGGTGAGCAAGGCTGAACTGCGTCGCCAAAGCGCTGAGTTGCTGGCTAAAGTCGGATTGGCAGATAAAGCAGATGCGTATCCATCCCGACTGTCGGGAGGACAGAAGCAGCGTGTGGCGATTGCCCGGGCAATGATGATGAACCCTGATATTTTACTGTTCGACGAGCCGACCTCGGCCCTTGATCCCGAGCTGACGGGTGAGGTGCTGCGGGTTATCAAAAAGCTGGCTGAGGAACATATGACGATGGTCATCGTGACCCACGAGATGAACTTTGCGAGAGATGTGGCGGATCGTGTCATTTTTATGGATAATGGAGAAATTGCAGAATCCGGTACACCAGAGCAGATTTTCAACAATCCACAGCTGGAACGGACGAAGGTGTTTTTGAATCGGGTGGGGGATTAAAAATATAGTTGCTTGTTGGGTGTGTGTCGGGGAGGCGCTGGGGGTGTAGATTGTTCTTCCGATCGCTGTTATCCCCGGATTTTTTCATTGGAATAGAAATTTAAAGGTGAAAATCCGGGGATAAAGGCGAACGCTCCGCTTCTTCAGAACAATTCTGCCGCTCCGCTCACTGACCATCTGGCAAGCAATATGTTTTTAAGCAAGTAATGTGGAGTTAGAATAAGAGAGGGAGATGGCCAGTGCCATCTCCCTTTTTGTAGTTGCAGGGATGTGAACTGTGTAACCACATTTGGGCAATATGTAGATTTAAGCGCGTGTACAGCTAACTTAGTGAGGGGGAGAAATCCTTAACTGGTATATAGGATAGAGATTAATATTTTTTAATCTTTACACACCTACCGAAGGTATGTAAAATAAAAGATACCTACCGAAGGTAGGTTTTAAATGATGAGAGGATGAGTCGATCATGAATAAATCTCGCAACGAAATCATCTTTACGTTAATCATCAACCTCGTATTGCCTTATTTGGCTTATCGTCTATTAATTCCACACACAAGCAGTCTGATAGCTCTGTCCATCGCTGCACTTGTACCGCTATGCGACTCGATCTACAGCCTTATACGGACCCGTAAAGCAGATGCTTTCTCCGGATTCATTTTTCTCGGCCTAATTCTTAGTGTTGTTGCTGTTCTCTTGGGCGGTGATGAACGCTTCATTTTGCTGCGGGAGTCTTATGTGACTGGTATTATGGGGGTGGTGTTTCTAGGTTCGCTGTTTTTTAGCAGACCATTAATTTATTATTTTGCCGAAAGATTCACAGGCCATAATCCACAGATGAACGATAAATGGGAGAAACTTCCGCGCTATCGCTTTAATTTCCGCCTGATAACGGCGGTGTGGGGACTCAGCCTGTTGCTGGAAGCCTTCATCAAAGTTGTGCTGGTATATTCGCTGTCGATACCGACCTTTCTGGTCGTATCGCCGTTCTTCACCTACGGGCTTATTGGTTTGACGATCTGGTGGAATATAGGTTTCATTAAACGAATAAAAAGACAGACAAACGGGAGGTAAAAGATTATGCAAGACAAAGCAATGAACGACAGTCTAAAAAAGCTGCTTGAGATTGCCGAAGAGATGATTATGGAGAAAGGCTGTCGGGCGACGACACTACAGGATATTGCGGATCGCAGCGGACTGACTAAAGGAGCCATTTACCATTATGTCAAAAGCAAAGATGAATTGTTCGGTATGATTCTAGAGGCGGGAATGGCGAAAACCAATCAGCGCTTTTTTGAATCTGTCGCCCGGACTCCCGCAGGACCAGAAGGAATCAAGTCCCCGCTTAACACCTTAACTGAACGGCTTCGTAACATTGGTAGTGGGGACAGCGCTGCCAGCCTGATTTTTATTTATCTACTCAGCCAACAGGATAAGCCCGCCGTGGCTGGCATTCTGAAACGTTATCATGAAGCATCTATCCTCACTGCCAAAACGTGGATCGAAGTCGGACAGCAGAATGGAGCTATCCCTGTTTCAATCGATGCGGACAGGACAGCTCGGATGTTCACCGTGTTCAAGAACGGGCTGCAAGTTCAGCATAACATAGTGACCGATGGCGATAAAATCAACGAACTGGAAATTTATGAGTTCTTGATGAATGCGCTGGGGGGCGCAGGCAGAGGCTAGGGAGCCCCTCCATTCGTTTTGTTATCCCCGGATTTTACCTTTAAGTTTATATTCTACTGAGGAGAAATCTAGGGATAACAGCGATCGGAAGAACAATCTGCATGCGTAACGGGCTCACCACCATAACTCCTCCATCATTTATCTATTACGTCAACAATTTCTTTGTCCCCGTTAAATACTTCAATCATCGTTAATGCCCCCGTCCGATACCCGTGAATGAATGCTGCTGAGTGCAGGGAAGTTGACTCGCTTAATAAATCAAACATGACTTCAATTGACTCAAAATCGACTGCTGGTAATTTGCTTTTCAACATCTCCATGAGATCACTAATTTTTTGATTCACTTTTTGAGATTCAGGGTCGGTTGAATTTATCTGTTCACTGGGACGCCAATTCCCATAATACATATCCTCCAAAATCATTTTCATCATGCCTCCTTATGAATACTGATTATTTATATAAGTTGAGCTAAAGATGTACATACGGCGCCACTACGCGGTCGGATGGTGCTTCCCATCGCTGTTGTGCCCGGATTTCTTAATCAAGCTAAGAAGGTTGAAATCCGGCCACAAAGGCGAACGCTATCGCTTGTACAGCACCATTCCGCCCACTCCGTTCTTATTCCACTTGTTATACTCTTTAAATAAATTTATGCGAAAAACGCATAAAAATCAATATGCAGTTTTCGCATGGAGTAAACTTTGCTTGGGTGATGAGCAATGTATAAGAGAATTCGCGATTTACGTGAGGACAAAGACTTAACACAACAGACCATGGCTGAATTATTACATATCTCACAAACGACCTACTCTCGATATGAAAATGGGACCTTGGACGTTCCCAGTGTCGTCTTAATCAAATTGGCAGATTTCCACAAGGTAAGTATCGACTTTATTCTTGGTCAGACAGATGATCCTGAACGTTGTACCGGTAAAAAGAATAGCATGCAAAATAAAGCTCTATGATGACCGCAGGAGCTATATTTCAATATTCTGTTATATGCTTCGTTGGGAAATATACACTTTAATAAAACGAATTTAGGAGAATCCGTCTGTCCCCATTAAGAGCTTTTGCATATGAAGGGACAACTCAAGATTTCAAGGTAAAGTTGAAGATAAATAAATTTTATGCGAAAAACGCATAAAAATCAATATGCAGTTTTCGCATGGAGTAAACTTTGCTTGGGTGATGAGCAGTGTATAAGAGAATTCGCAATTTACGTGAGGACAAAGACTTAACACAACAGAGCATGGCCGACTTTTTAGGTATCTCACAAACAACCTATTCCCGATATGAAAATGGGAATCTGGACGTCCCAAGTGTGGTCTTAATCAAATTGGCAGATTTCCACAAGGTGAGTATCGACTTTATTCTTGATCAGACAGATAATCCTAAACGTTACAGGTAAAAAGGCATAACATGCACAGCAAAAAAAGCTCCCGTGATGATTCACAGGAGGTTTTTTGCTGGAATTATTCATTAAGTCGTCCCATCATAACTGTGTTGAGGTAATTACCATCGGACAGAATTTTGTCCTTTTTTAATATGCCTTCGCTCTCAAACCCCAGTTTTTTTATACTGAATTGCACTCCTTAAAATTGACATTGGAAAAACTCCATATGGGAAACCGACGGGACTGACCCCAGTTGCCATTGGCAGCTTTTTGGTTTTAACGATATAAGTTCTTGTCTTCAGCTTGGGACAAGAACTTATATTGTTTCCGATTAGATGAATATCTAAAAAATCCGACATAAAAATAGATTCGCATATTGCTCGAATAATTAAAAGCAGCGAAGACCTTCTTCCAACGTTACGAAACTCGATTACCCTTCAACGGCTTCTATAAAATTCAAAGAGAGCTAAACATAATAGAGTTAAAGCTTTAATTTGCTAGGTTTATATGCAAACGCTATCATTCTATAATTTACACATAAGGGAGGTAAAAGTAAAAAAACGGGATATGCACAGATAAGAGATGTGTTACAAACAGAATCAACTAACAAGCAGGTGTATGGGACAAACACAAAAATTTTAGGAGGTAGATTATGTTTAATTTTAGTAAGAAAATGATGACGGTAGTTCTTGCAGCTTCCATGAGTTTTGGGTTGTTTGCAACAACCTCAAGTGCAGCGACAGACTATTGGCAAAATTGGACCGATGGCGGTGGGACGGTCAATGCTGTTAATGGATCAGGCGGTAATTACAGCGTAACATGGAAGGATACCGGGAATTTTGTTGTCGGGAAAGGCTGGACTACTGGATCACCAAACAGAACGATTAACTACAATGCCGGTGTCTGGGCGCCGTCCGGTAATGGATACTTGGCTCTCTACGGGTGGACGAAAAACTCACTCATCGAATATTATGTCGTTGATAGCTGGGGGACTTATCGACCTACCGGAACGTATAAAGGTACGGTGACCAGTGATGGGGGCACATATGACATCTACACAACAATGCGATACGACGCCCCTTCCATTGAAGGCGAAAAAACGACGTTTATTCAGTACTGGAGTGTTCGACAGTCGAAGAGACCGACCGGGGGTAACTCCACGATCACTTTCAGCAACCACGTGAAAGCATGGGCGAGCAAAGGAATGAATCTGGGGAATAGCTGGTCTTACCAGGTGTTAGCAACAGAGGGGTATCAAAGTAGTGGGAGTTCTGACGTAACGGTGTGGTAATCACTCAACCACAAGCTGTTCAACGAACAGGCGCGGTTGGGACTGTCTCACGGGATAAGCGGGTTTTGAGAGCTGTCTGATAGATAGGGTTTAAATGAATCGATCATAAGTGATTTGACTTGGTAAATTAAGCGCAAAAAAGGCACGTTTTCAGTTTTGAAAATGTGCCTTTTTTGCCATTAATTTAAAGTCGAAATGGCAAACGTAACAATGCGTGTCATCTGCTTAATTTGCGCCCTTCTTTGTCGAGAAACAACAGTTCGTAGTATTTTTTTGGTCGCCCTTTACTGTTGACTCGTTTTTCAAATACCGTTTGTACGTATTTACTTTCTTCAATTTTGTTAAGGATACGGTTTGCACCTCTGACGGTCATGGACAGGCATTGAGCAACATCCTCAGAGGATAATTTATTTGTTCTCATGATTTCTGCGTAGGACATGATTTTTTGCAAGTTAATGTTGTTTATTCCGATAGTTTTGGCTAACGCGATGATTTCCGGGTCCCCCTGTTCAGAGAACTGTATGACATTCATGCTCCGCATTGGGCCGATAACCTTCTGATCCTCGTTTATAAAAAAGCTGCAGCTGCCCGTAAAGGCTTCCGCCTGTCTGTGAGCTTTGGTGGCGTTAATGTTAGCTTGAAAATATTCATGCCCTGAGCCCCACCCGATCTTCACCTTGTCGCTTATGCGCTCTTCCAGATACTCCAGCAGGGTGCAGTTATGCGCGTTAGAGGTGATTTTCATGAAATTTCCATAGGTGGTGTATAGTCTGACAAAGCCTTCCGAAATTTGGGCCGTGTCTGCCAGATTCACGCTGCGCAGAAATCTGCCGACAAGGACCTTTAGCTCATGAAGCTGCTCTTCAGATGGCGGTTCCGCCGTTTTGGTCGATAAGCATGCGACAACTGCCCTCTGACTCTTAAGCTTGAGGATGGTAATCTCGTTGATGATCTCTCTTATGGTCTCTTTAACGTTTTCCAAAGTGGGCCGGATTAAGATATATCTGACTCCGTGCTTTTTGAGTTCTGGAACAAAGTGGCCGAACGCCGTGATGGACAGGTCTATTTTCTTATCTTCCCACAGAGTGATATGGTTTTCGAGCATTGTTTCCACCCGTTCGAGCAGATCGTCGTTGTTAATGGGCTTTCCCTCATGAGTCAGGTATTGTTGGAATTCACTGAAAGAATCGATAATATACGCATAATCCACATAGATCCTAGATATATCAAGCTCAGGATATGTAACCAGTAGCCGGAAAAGTTCCCTATATAGAAGGTTTTCATTATCCTGCAAAATGTGAATAGGTACTTTTTCATCCAAGCATTCCTTATCAATTGACTCGTAAAGCATCCTGCCACTGATAACAAATCCATCTACCGAACCTAAGTTTTTAAGATATATGTCTTTTGTTTCCCGGAAGTTGTTGATCGTAAGAAAACGGAACTGACATACCGACCGCATTTCTTCTTCAATGGCGCGGAAATAGTCCATATGGGTCTCAGGCGTGATAATACCCAGCTTGATTTTCATGGTAGATTCCTTTCATAAACAGTTCAATCAAAAGAGTTATATCACAATAAATGTGATATTTCAATGTTCCGGTAGCCTCCAAAAAAAAGCGTTCTTAAAATGTCTTATTTTCTCTTTACATTTAATAAATTTAAAAGTACGATAAAATTGTTCTTAAAAAGTCTTAAAATAAGAAGGGGGGGATGTTTACTCTGTTCTTACGTTCATTCAATTTGTGTTTTGGGAGATGTTCATTGTGATTGAAGAAGCTGGAGACTTTTTGAGTATGGCCCATCAGCTGCAGGAAAAATTGGTCATGTACAGGCATCATCTGCATGCGATTCCGGAACTTGATTTAAGTTTGCCCAGGACGACTGCCTACGTAAAAGAGGTGTTGGAGTCGATGAGTCTTAAGCCCACTCCCGTAGGAGAATCAGGTCTAACGGTTACGATCGGCGGACAACATGCCGGGAAGGTGATTCTTATTCGTGCGGATATGGATGGGCTGCCCATTCAAGAAGAAACGGATATTTCTTTTGCGTCGTTGAATGGAAACATGCATGCATGCGGTCATGACTTGCATACTTCCATGCTGTTGGGAGCTGCGGAGATCCTGAAGGCAAACGAAGAGCAGCTTCGCGGGACGGTTAAGCTTATGTTTCAGCCGGGTGAAGAGACTCTGCACGGGGCAAAGATGATGCTTGAGAATGGGATTCTCGAAAATCCTAAAGTGGATGCAGCCATGATGCTTCACGTGTTGACTGGAATGCCAATTCCTGCCGGGCAATTTGTAGTGCCTGAGGCCGGAGAAGCGATTTCAGCTTCTTCTGATTGGTTCGAAGTAATCATCCGCGGAAGGGGCGCACATGGAGCGATGCCTAGTGCCGCAGTAGACCCATTAAATGTAGCTGCTCATCTTCATCTGGCGCTGCAGGGGATCGTAAGCCGTGAAATTTCGCCAATGGAGAGTGCAGTTCTTACAATTGGAGTGATGGAAGGTGGAAGTACAAACAACGTGATTCCCGATACTGCCAGAATGAAAGGCAGCGTACGCACATTTAACGCCGCATTGCGGGATGAAATGGAAACCCGTATCCACGAAATTTCTGCAGGTATTGGAGTAACTTTTCATGCAAAGGTGGATGTGATTTATACCAGGGGCTGTCCTGAGGTGAAAACGGAAAGCGGGCTGAACCATCAAATGAGAACTACTATTGCCAACACTTTTGGCGCCAGTTCCTTTATCGGTATAACACAATTGATACCCGGTGGTAAATTAATGGGATCAGAAGACTTCGCATTTGTATCACAAGCGGTGCCAAGTACCTCAGTGTTTATTAACGCAGGCAATACCGAAGAAGGTTATGGTTACCCTATGCACCATCCAAAGACGATGTTCTCGGATGAGGTACTTTATAAAGGGGCTGCGGCATACGCTGCTTTCGCCAGAGATTGGCTTGAAAGTAATAGATAATATCTAAACAAAACTAGGAGGAATTGAAATGACTGAGCGACGTATGATTGGACCAACAAAATTTGAAGAGTACTCGGTGAAGTACAAAGATTTTCTATTAATGACCCGTCGTGACGGAATAATTGAAGTGCGGTTGCACACCGACGGAGGGCCGTATCAACATTCTTGGGAAGCCCATACTGCATGGTCCCATGCATGGTCAGATATTGGCCGTGACCCTGAAAACGAGGTAATGATCATTTCTGGAACAGGGGATAAATGGGTAATAGGGAACCCTGATGTCTGGAATACAAAATTTATGGACTGGCCGAAGCAAAAGAAGCTCGAACAGTATCATGAATCGCTGAGACTGCTTGAAAATTTGATATTCTGCATTGACATCCCCACAATAGGGGCGATCAATGGGCCGGGAACGCATTGTGAACTCGCAACTCTCTGTGATATTACTATTTGTACAGAAGACGCGGACTTTTTTGATCCTCATTTTCTGGGAGGCACACCTCCCGGAGATGGAATGTTACTCACGCTGCAGAACATGATAGGTTTCAAGAAAGCAGCATATTACGCTTACACTGGCAAGAATATCAATGGTCAAACCGCATTGGACCTAGGCATAGTTAGTGAAGTCCTCCCCCGCGAAAAGCTCCTTCCACGTGCTTGGGAACTTGCGGAGATGATCATGCAGGCACCACGTTCAACGAGACATCTCTCACATTCAATTATATCCCGTCCATGGAAACAAGCCTTGGTCAGTGATCAAGGGTTCCAGCTTGCTCACCAAATGTTCGATATGGCTATTGATGAAGAAGGTGCTCTTGAGAGACTGATGAAGATGCAAGGACGTCTAATGGGCAACGAAGTTCAATAGGGATATGGCGGGACCTACAAGATTCGAAAAATATTCGGAGAAGTACAAGGACTTGTTCTTCATGACTCGCCGTGACGGCATACTCGAAGTGCGTATGCACACTCGCGGGGGACCTCTTCAATTTGACTGGGCGACCCAAACTGCATATGGCAATGTATGGTCAGATGTTGGCCGTGACCCTGAAAATGAGGTGATGATCCTTACAGGGACAGGAGATTTGTGGCAAATAGGCAATCCTGAAGTCTGGACAACAAAATTCATGGATTGGCCGAATAACCGGAAACTGGAATTATATCATGAATCGTTGAGAATGATTGAAAATATGATCTATTGCATCGACATCCCCACAATTGGGGTGATCAATGGTACAGGCTCACACTGGCAAATGGGAACGCTTTGTGATATTACCATTTGTGCTGAAGGCACAGAGTTTTTCGATGCTCATTACCTAGGCGGTGTACCGCCTGGAGATGGAATCGTCTTAGCACTTCAAAATATACTGGGAATCAAGAAAGCGGCATTTTGCGCATACACGGGTATGAATATTAATGCACAAGCGGCATTAGACCTCGGTCTGGTTAGTGAGGTACTGCCTCGTGAAAAGCTTCTTCCACGTGCGTGGGAACTGGCAGAGATGATCATGCAGGCACCTCGCTTTGTAAGACATCTTACTCATTCGATTGTGTCGCACACATGGAAAAAAGCCCTTGCCAACGATCAAGGTCTCCAGCTTACTCACCAATTGTATGACATGGCCATTGATGAAGAGGGTGTTCTTGAGAGGCTGATGAAAATCAAGGAACGTTTTCAGAGGAACGAGCGATAGTTTAAACGATGCCGAACGTTTATATTGGTCAAGCAGTAGGAAGATCTTATGCCAAAGAAAACTGAAAACTGAGAAAGGATGTAAGGGTGCTATGAAATCTTTGACAGAACTCTATAAGGTTGGCAGTGGACCATTCAGCCCCCATACAATGGGGCCGGAGAAAGCCGCCAGAATCTTCAAATCAGAAAATGAGGATGCCGAACGATTCAAGGCATTGATTTATGGTTCCCTTGCAAAAACAGGCAAAGGCCATATGACGGACAAGGCCATTATTAAAGCACTGTCACCATTTCCAACGGAGATTGAATTTGTTCCACACGCAGATTTTATTCTGCCCCATCCCAATACCATTGATTTTTTTGCTTACAAAGACGGGCGGCAAACAACATCCATGCGTGCTGTAAGTATCGGCGGCGGGGACATCGTTATTGAGGGACGGGAGGAGATGCTGGCGCCCGATGTCTATAGGGAGAATAGTTTTGTATAAATTAGTAAAATTTGTAAAGATAACAATATCCGCCTAAGCGATTACGTCGAGCAGTGTGAAGGCAAACAGATATGGGATTTTTTCTATGGGATTTGGGAAGCGATGAAGCATTCGGTCAACGAGGGGCTTTCAGTCACAGGTATTCTGGAAGGCGGTCTCCATGAGAACGCAAGGCGCAATTTCTTTATAATCAGCGGCATATTGATGAGAGCCCGGAGACGCGGGAAAACAGGATTGTCAGCGCATATGCTTTCGCGGTCAGCGAACAAAATGCCGCCGCCGGTGCAATCGTAACGGCCCCGACCTGTGGGGCCAGTGGTGTCATGCCGGCCGCGCTCCTTTATATGCAGCAAAAGAAGCATGTCTCGGACGAACAGATCCCCCGGGCTCTGGCAGTAGGCGGGCTCATTGGCAATCTGGTCAAGCAGAACGCCTCCATCAGCGGTGCTAAATGCGGCTGCCAGGGGGAGGTTGGCACTGCTTGCTCTATGGCATCGGCTGCACTGGCAGATCTGTCTGATATGGGTATCGACCAGATTGAGTATGCAGCGGAGGTTGCGTTGGAGCACCATTTGAGGTTGACCTGTGATCCTATTAACGGACTTGTTCAGATCCCTTGCATCGAGCGGAACGCCGTGTGGCTGAAAAGCCTGTGCAAACATTGGGCCGCAAGCGAGATCACACGCGGGATGATAAAATCCTTGAGGCGACAATCGACATCCTCGCCGATACGAGTTTCGATGGTATGACAATGGACATGGTCGCGGCTCGAGCAAAGGCTGGGAAGGCGACGGTTTACCGCCGCTGGTCTTCCAAGGCGGAGTTAGTCCGAAACGCCTTGGCCTGGATGAATCGAAATCATCTTGAGCTCGAAAGCTTGCCTGATACAGGAACCTTGCGCGAAGATCTCCTCGTGCTTTTGAAGCCGCAATCGATCGCGGAAGAAGAACGAAAATTTCGAGTCTTAGCGGGTCTAGGCTCCTTTTTGCAGCATCCGGAATTTGCCGAAGCAGGAACAGCCGGGATTTTCGAGCCATGGGTTGTTGTGAACCGCGAGCTTATGAACCGAGCCGTCGTCCGCGGTGAAATTCCCGCTCACGCGGACATTGAGATGGCTTGCCAGGTCATTACTTCAATGGCTTCCTTTCGCGGACTCATCCAGCGCAAACCGTTCGACAAGCCTTTCTTCACAGCGCTAATCGATGGCATTCTACTGCCTGCACTCAAAAACCCGCAAACAGCTCCAAATATCATGGACAGATGATGACGAGGCGCTTACCAGAAGAATCTACAAGGTGGATCAATCACAGAAATGATTCAACTAACGGGAAACAATATTTGAATTTAGAACAGGGTTTGAAAAGTGAAATATAAGGGATTAGGAGGCACGGGTTTGCTCGTTTCGAAGTTTGCGCTGGGAACGATGATCTTCAGAGGTAAGAACTTTCCGATGAGTGTGGCGATGGGGGCGCTGAATAAGCAAGATCGTGCAGGTAGGGGGCATTTTCCTTTTTTAAATGACAATTGCCCTTATTCCCCGTCCACGTACCTAAAAAAGGCAGGATCGGGGAGTGTCCTTATCCTGCCTTCTTGGGTGTTATATGTTTTCTACTGTACTAACTTATCCAATTCTGGCTGCAATTTGGTCCGCAAAACATACAACATGATGGCACCAACAAGGAATGCGACCGCATCCGCAATGACAAGCGACCAGACCACCCCGTGGAAGCCGTTCATTTGATTGGCGATAAACAACACAGGAATCAGAGTAATCCCTTGAATAATTGACATAATAAACGCGGCAGTTCCTTGCGCTGATGCTTGGAAGATCCCGGTAAACAATGTGGTCATTCCTGTAATGAACAAGGATAGGAACGTCACATGTAGAATGTAGCTGCCCATTCCAATTAATTGCGAGTCATTTGTAAATAAACCAATTAAGTGGTCGGAAATCAAATAGACGATAATGCCGAATACGACTGCTAACGCCACAATCACTTTGATCGTAAATCCAATGGTATTCTTCATGCGTAATTTATTCGCTGTGAAAGAGAAGGCAATCAACGGCACGACTCCCTCGCATAAGCCCATCAGAATAAACTCAGGAAATTGCAATAAACGTGATGAAATTCCGTAAGCCGCTACGGCCTGATCCCCGTATTCGACAAGAAAATGGTTAAAGATGAGCGACATTGCACCCAAAAAGATACTCATAATAAAGACGGGAACTCCGATTTTGAATACATTGCTCAGAATGTCCTTGGTAGCCTTGAACCATTTTACGGAGACGGTTAAGAATTGGCTCTTATATCCCATATGGAAGGCGTAGAATGCACTCGCAACCAAGTTAGAAATGACCGTAGCAGACGCAACGCCGATCACATCCCAATGGAGCACGAAGATGACTAACGCGTCGAGAATAATATTTATAACAACACTGAGAATCATACCGATCATCGACGTGATTGCTGCACCCTCCGAACGCACGATATTCTCCAGTGTGAAGAATAATACGACGAATGGTGAGCCAATAAGCATAATCGTGACATAGTCCTTCGTGAATCCGAAGGAGCCAGACGTTGCTCCCAGGCCATGAACGATTGGATTGATCAACGGGAGACCGACCGCCATTACGATAAGACCGAGAACTAAACTGCTGTAAAAGGCGAATGAAGACACATGCTTCACATCGTCATATTTTTTCTCTCCCAGCAAACGGGAGATGAATGTGCCACTACCCATGCCTATCAAGTTGCCTAGCGCCATAATGATCGCGAATAACGGCAAGGTTAGTGCGAGTGCGGTTAACATAGCAGTATTGCCCAGTGTACCAAGGAAATAGGCATTTAAGATGGAATAAATGACACTCATTGACGTGCCTAGCATCATTGGTATAGCGAAGTGAGCTACGGCTTTTGCGACCGGTGCTTTTTCAAAGTAATGGAGGTTTTCTGCATCCATGCGGATCACTACTTTCTTTATTTATTTTGCCTTTCAGTCTAACACTGTTAGGTTGTACCTTACAGTGTTAGATGGTATCATGAACCAATGAACCTGTAAAGCATAAACTTACACTGTTAGATAAAAGGGCGGATGACATGAAAAAGCAGCAACCTCAGATTTCGGAGGATAAGATTTTGGAAACCTCGTGGGAGCTTCTTGGAGAGGAGGGCATCGAGAAATTAAGCATGAGACGATTGGCCGACAGGTTAGGGATTCAGGCTCCCTCTCTGTACTGGTACTTCAAGAGCAAACAGCATCTCTACCAGCGTCTGGCCAACCAGGTATCGAAAATGATTCTGGAAGAGTTCCACTCCGAGGGGGAATGGAAGGAGCAGCTGACGGGGCTTGCGGTAACGGTACGGAGCGTGCTCAGCCGATATCCCTGCTCCACGCAGCTCATGATGATGACGCTGCCCCACGAACCGGACATCATCCGGTTCACCAACCGTATGCTGCTCTGCGTGGAATCGACGCCGCTTGAGCAAGAGCAGAAAATGCAAGTGGTTACTACGCTTGTGAACTATGTCTTCTATTTCGTTCTAGACGATTATCAGCATGAGCGCAATGTCTCCGCTATCTTTAAGGACCAGAAAGCGCATCCGGGTGAGGAGATGATTCGCCTTCTGGACTCCATGAGCGAGACGGATGTGGGACTGTTTCGGAGGATGTTCACGAACGGGCTGTTCAATCTGATGGGAACCGACGGGGCGTTTGAGTTCGGCTTGAAGCTGATTCTGTTGGGGATTGAGCAGGTGATAAAGGAGCAGGAAAGTAGTATGTAAAAACCGCCCATCCGGTTATTGGATGGGCGGTTTCAATTAGGTTATGTTTACCCTAAATTGTTAGTGAATTTATAATCTTCTGCCTGTCTTTTTTCCTTTGTAAACGTGATTTACTTGTATTAATCATCAAGACAGGAAATATGTATCTTCAACTCAATTACTAAGCATAAAACCAAACGAGTACGTTATTTATACAAGGAACCATAGAATGGCCGGATATGTATAATATCGCCGAGCACTTCAAGCGTGTACCTGCGATTAGGTTTGCCGAAATCAAAGGAGCTGATCATATGCTTGTCCTTACTCATGCGGAAGAACTAGCAACTAGCATCCGACAGTTTTGTCACAGGTGAGAACCATCCGTGAATAGATTGGGTATCTCTTGAATCAAAGTATTATAATGAGGTGATAAGAAGTTTTGAACCTTAAGAGCAACCCGGAAGAAACATCTTGGTGCTTGGAAGCGGCGGATGAGTGAAAAGCGTTTGTTTACAGATAACATCAACACGATGTCTCTTAAGCATGTCTATACCAAGACCTTACATTCGGAGCAGTTGAATTGACGTACCGCCCATCAAAAGAAGATTAACGCTTTTCACCAAAAATCAGGAAGTGTTTATTGAATTAAAGGGACACGTTAGTTCAATAAAACAGCGGCAGGCTCAGACTGATAAAAATAAAGTCCGAGCCTGCCGCTGTTTTATATTGGAGCCAGTCATATAATTATAATCCGGAGCCTGACGGTAAACTATACCCAGCTACCTTGTATCCCACAGACGGTTCTTGCGAGCTGTTACTCTGAAAATAAAGCATCCGTTGCAACCGGATGAAGGATAGGCAGTGGCTGAAGGGAGATGGTCCGGTCGAGATGAACAAACGCATCATAACGATCCGTCATGCTGGAAGGCACATAATTGCCGAAGCTTTATTGGCTTACTAACACAATCGGGTCGTCAACGCGGATATATTATGAAAATTCACATTCTCTGCCGCCATTAGGCTATATAAAAGTACCAACTGGGGTTGCATTATTCCGTGTTTCCTTTTAAAAGATATCCGTCGACAATGAAACCCGAACCAGGGAAATTATCTTTAGGAAAGGTCACGATCGCGCATGTTTGATCTTCATCATAATTTTGCGTTACTCTCGCCCAGAAGGTTGACGATCCTGTACGTAAGAGAATGGAGGCCTCCTTCTGTTTTCACATATAAGCAGATAACATACGAATGGTTGGCATTGTACTTATAACGTCTGGCCGGCCACCGTGAGATTCAACCATTTCTACTTCAATGATTTCTCCGGTTTGTACAAGAGATTTGATGACGTTTCCGCAAGTCGCCACGCTTAAACCGGTAATGTTAGAGACCGATGAAGTTGTTCCATGCTGCATTGACTTTAACTTGTTTTTACCAATTATACATTAAATTGTTAACTCGAATCGAGTTGTGTGGTAGATTTGGCAACTTGATCCTTATTTTTATATAAGTTATTATAAGTCATATAATATTAGATAATAAAAAGAATGTTAGGTATAAAGTCAGACGAAAGGGAGTGCTTGAGTGACTTTAAAAGAGCAATTGAGAAGCGGAGAAATGTACAACGATTATTCGGAGGCGTGTAGTGCTGCAAGACACAAAGCGTCTAAATTAACCAAGCTGTACAATAACAGCGATGATAAGCAGGAAAGAAAAGAAATCTTAGACAAGCTGCTAGAGAAATGCGGAGAAGACGTCCATTTTGCGAATGATTTTCGCTGTGAATTTGGGTTCAACATTACGATTGGCAATCACTTTTTCGCAAATTATGATTGCGTGATTTTGGATTGCGCGGAAGTTATGATTGGTAATGATGTTTTGTTCGGGCCTCGAGTTGGAATCTATTGCGCGAATCATGCAACAGATGCCGTTGAACGCAGAAATGGTGGTTGTTATGCGAAACCAGTAACCATAGGAGACGATGTATGGATCGGCGCCGGTGTTCATATTAATCCTGGAGTCTCAATCGGTAGCAATTCGATCATTGGTTCCGGGAGTGTCGTAACTAAAAACATCCCGGCTAATGTTATAGCTGCCGGTAATCCCTGCCGAGTGATTCGAGCTATTACCGAAGCCGATAAAACTGGATTTATGGATGCATGACAAAACCGATAGGTGGGATCATAAAAGAAGACTGCTGAAGTAAGCTTCAGGCAGTCTTCTTTGTGTTTTCTTTTCGAGGCGGCCCAAGGATATTTAAAAATAAGGAGAGGAATGCGAGTTTTTTCTACTTAAAATGATGCCCGCTAAAATTTCGCATAACGTCGTTATGCCTTCACGAAGCAATTCCTGACTGACGAACGAAAAACTTAATCGGATATGATGATTCTCATGTTCAACAGAGAAGCAGGAGGATCCCGGCAAAAAGGAAATTCCCTTTTTATTGGCTTCTGCTAGAACAAGATGCGATTGTACCCATTCCGGAAGGCTAAGCCACAGATTAAGTCCTCCTTGTGGCACCATCCAAGACACTTCTTTCGGGCAGCGCTCTGACAGAATTTCAAGCGCTAAATCGCGTCTTATTTTCAGTGTCGTTCTTAAGTTTTGCATATGACTTTCTACAATCGAAGGCTCGAGAAAAGGAAGCAGTATTTTTTGAGTCACCAATGGAGTACCTAAATCCGCGTTAGCTTTTGCAGCTAACACTCGCTTGAAAATAGAACCTGAAGCCGATAAAACGCCGATCCTACAGCCGGGTGCCAATATTTTACTCAATCCTTTTAAATAAATAACATGTCCATATTCATCCATGCTTTTAATTGGAGCAGGGGGGTGCTGATCATAATAGATTTCGCCCCAAGGATCGTCTTCGATAATAAGTGTTTGTGTATTTTGCGCCATTTCCAGAAGTTTCCTTCTTCGCTTATGGCTCATTAAGACACCGGTCGGATTATGAAAATTCGGAATCGTATAAATAAGTTTAGGATGATGTTTATCAAATAATTGCTGCAAAATATCCAAACGCATTCCTTCTTGGTCGAGAGGAACGGTTAGAATCGTAACGCCTCGATTTCGGAAAATATCGATAGCTCCGGGATATGTCGGAGCTTCAAGAATCACAACGTCCCCAGGACCTACGAATGTTCGAGCAATTAAGTCAATTCCTTGCTGCGAACCGTTCGTGACCAACAAATTTTCAATTTGCGTGTAAACGCCTAGACCGCTTAAATATTGCTGCATAGCGAGCCTAAGTTGTTGATCGCCCTGAGTATGACCGTATCGCGATAAAAAGGTTCCATCTTCTTGAATCAAGTGTTCAAACGCCGTTTTCAAATGTCGGTTAGGAAGCAATTCGGGATCGACCATGGAAGAAGCCAAGTGAATTTTTTGCGGCACATGATGAAATTGAGCGAGTTGGGAGCGCGGTAAATAATCCGGAACCGACAATTGCCAGTCCTGAGTTAATGGTTCTTCGATGCAGGCAGTCTCAATATCATTGTTTTTTTTACGGACAAATGTCCCGCTGCCTTGTACGGAATAAAGAAAATTTTGCTGCTCTAATTCGCGATATGCTTTGACTACTGTTAATAAACTGACATTAAGCTGCTTGGAGAGTACTCGAACAGAAGGCAATTTTTCACCTTCCTGCAGGAAACCGGATAAAATTTGATCAATCACGGCCAGCACAATTTGCCGAGTAATTGAAATCCCATTGTTTCGCTGAATATAGATGTGCATACGAAACCACCTCAAGTGTTATATCATCTAGTTGATTGTTATACATATAAGTCCTTTATAATGTCTACATTGTTTCATCATAACATAACACTTTAAGTGTTATTAGCGAAAAAAGGAGGAGAAGGATGAGATACTATGTAGTAGATGCTTTTGCGGAAAAGGTATTCGAAGGGAACCCTGCGGGCGTATGTATTTTGGAAGAATGGCTTCCGGAAGCAACGATGCAAAGCATCGCAACCGAAAATAATCTTTCTGAAACAGCATTCGCTGTTAAAGAAGGTGAAGATTATCGGTTAAGATGGTTCACACCGGCAGCAGAGATTGAGCTATGTGGACATGGGACTTTGGCTACTGCTTTTATTCTCGCTCAGTTTTATGAGCCAAACAGCAACAGGTTTGTTTTTCATACGTTAAGCGGGATCCTGACTGTTTTGAAAAAACAAAATCTGTTTGAATTGGATTTCCCGAATCGGCTTCCGGAATCTTTTGCTTTGACTCAGGATATGGTCGATGCGCTCGGAGTCACTCCTATAGAAACCTATTTAGGTCGTGATCTGATGTTTCTATTAGAAAACGAGGATCAAGTTCGTCAGTTAACCCCGGATTTTTCGAAGCTTAAACAGCTGCCAGATGGGCTAGGGGTCAATGTGACATCTCAAGGCAGTCAGTTCGACTTTGTCTCGCGAAGCTTTTTCCCAAAACTTAATGTCAACGAAGATCCGGTATGCGGTTCGGCTCATTGTAATTTGATTCCATTCTGGGCAGGACGATTAGGGAAGAACGAATTGGTGGCTCGGCAGGCGTCCCCTAGAGGAGGCACTTTGTATTGTCGTCTGGAAGGCGACAGAGTCGTGATGGGCGGTACAGCAGTTCTCTATGCTACATCTGAACTGCATCTCGATCACCTATAAAAAAGCCTGAACGGACTAAAATAGCAGTTCAGACCTTTTTTATTCGTATGTATTGAGTAAAGGAGTATCCTGAAATGAAATTGCATTATGGATGGATTGTACTATTTGCCACGTTCTTTGCGCTGTTTGCTGTCCAAGGCGTGCGATTGGCTTTTGGCGCATTTATTATTCCTTGGGAGAACGAATTTTCCCTGGACCGAAGTATGACTTCTTTGATTTCGACCGTCAGTTTTATCGTGTATGGCCTTTCTCAACCTGTTGTGGGACGACTAATCGATCGATATGGCGCGAGAATGATTGTGATAGGGAGCACGGCTTTAGTCGGAGTAAGCGTCATATTGACTGCTATGACTCAGCAATCATGGCAGTTATTTTTATTGTATGGTTTCTTTGTTTCCTTAGGCGTAGGGGGGAGCTTCCAATGTAGCAGCTGCAGCAATCGTGACGAAATGGTTTACAGCTAAGCGCGGTTTTGCTTTGGGGATCGTGGAAGCGGGTTTCGGAGTCGGGCAAATGATCATGGTTCCGGGCTCTCTTTTGCTCATTCAAGTTATGGGCTGGCGAGGGACGGTTGTCGTACTGGGATTGTTTTTATTGCTTTTAGTCGTGCCGGTGGTTGTTTTTTTATTACGAAATCAACCTGCTGATAAAAATCTTTCGCCGTATGGCGGCGTCAATGAACAAGGCGATACCGTAGCTGAAAACAAAAATTCTTCCCCATGGAGTGTTTTTGCCGATTATAAGTTTTGGTTCATTATTATGCCATTCGTCATCTGCGGTTTTACAACTACGGGATTAATGGATACCCACTTGATTCCTTTCGCACATGACCATGGGTTCTCAACTCAAGTCACCGGGAGTGCGGTCAGTATCTTAGCCGCTTTTAACATTGCCGGCATCATACTGTCAGGATATTTGGCCGATCGCTGGAGCAGTCGTCGAATGCTGATTTTCCTTTATAGTGTTCGCAGTCTGTCTTTAATTCTTTTACTGGTCAGTCACGAACCGGTATTGCTTCTTATATTTGCGGCAGTATTTGGATTAGTCGATTTTGCAACAGTAGCGCCTACTCAACTGCTGGTTACCAAGCATTTCAACAAACATCGGGTAGGATTCATTATTGGATGGTTATTTTTGGGGCATCAGGTAGGTTCAGCTTTAGGGTCATATATTCCAGGGTTACTATATTCTCATCATAACAGCTATTCCAGCGCATTTTACGCGGCTATTTTTCTTCTGGTTTTGGCCGTTATAATGACTTATCTATTACCCAAGAAAGAACTTGCTTCCTAACTTCAATACTTCATTTTCAGGAGAATATTCATGAAGCAAACCGTGGATTTTATAAACATGAAGCAGCGCGAAGAAAAAATCGTTGTGCTGACTGCCTATGATTATCCTTCTGCTAAGCACGCAGAACAGGGTAGCGTAGATATCATTTTGGTTGGCGATTCTCTCGGGATGGTGGTACTGGGTTACGATTCCACCGTCCCGGTTACGCTTGAAGATATGATTCATCATACTAAAGCAGTTAAACGAGGGGCAAAGAACACATTTATTATGGCGGACATGCCCTTTCTAAGTTATCACCTTACGGTGAAGGACACCTTAATCCATGCCGGCCAATTGGTCCAAGAAGCCGGTGCCCATGCTGTAAAACAGGAAGGAGCCGGTGAGGTTATCGAACATATTGCTGCATTGACGAGAGCCGGAATTCCTGTCTGTGCCCATTTGGGCCTGACGCCGCAGTCTGTCGGTGTCTTAGGTGGCTATAAAGTGCAGGGGAAAGATGCCCGATCTGCTCAACGTCTTCTGGAAGATGCGAGAAAGTGCGAAGCTGCCGGTGCCTTTGCTTTATTGTTGGAATGCGTGCCGAAGCAGCTGGCTGAAAAGGTTGCCAAGTCCTTGACTATACCTGTAATCGGGATCGGAGCTGGCTTGAATGTGGATGCTCAAGTTCTCGTTTACCATGATATTTTAGGCTACGGTGTTGAACGTGTGGCCAAGTTTGTGAAGTCTTATCAAAAACTAGATGCTTCTATATCAGAATCCATTCAGGCCTATGCAGCAGATGTGCGAACCAAACAATTTCCTGAAGAAATCCATTCGTTCAACATGAAGGAAGAGGAATTAAAAAGAGTTTATGGAGGCAAGGAATAAAACAAGCAGTGATTTGTGAAGGGTAACCGGTTTTGAAATTGAAAAATGAGAAGTTAAGGAACAGCAGTGCCAAACAGGCACTGCTGTTGTTAGTTTCACCTGTTCTAAAAAGTATACTTTTAGGAACGGTTCTAAATTAGTTTATTTCACGTTCCAAAATGTTTGTAAATTATTATTGGAACGTTTCAATATTAATCCCCCCTTTTGGAACTGAAAGGGGGAGGCATCATATAGTAGAAATGAAGAATAGCAAATTCGAAAGTATGAGCAGTAAAGTAATAGAACTGATTTTGATAACTTGGTTATTAATTGGTGTAATTTTCATGTAGTAATCAGCAAATCTAAATGATATATTATTTATCCGGCCGTAAGATAGGCTGTGATGTAATATTTAGATGGACTTCAAAAATTCAAAGGATCACCTGTGAGGTATTATTTACCAGTAGTATGAATCGCCAAAGTATGATATATTAATATTCCGGGTGTTGATATGTCCGGAAATGATTGATCTTTGAAAACTGAACAACGAGTGAGTACGGATTTTGTTCGCAAAATCAAACAAGAGATATTTTTATCTCGTCAGTTTCAAC
>NZ_JBBOYK010000003.1:0-773904 GCF_038008045.1 Paenibacillus sp. FSL P2-0173 | reverse complement strand
CCGGTTTATAGAAAGAGCGATGAGCTCATTTTGAAACTGACGAGATAAAATATCTCTTGTTTGATTTTGCAAGCAAAATCGTTTTACTCACTCGTTGTTCAGTTTTCAAAGATCAAACATTCAATGTCCACATCGGCGTTTTTTTCAACCCCTCAGCAACTTTTATAGTGTATCATATTTTCTAGAGTTATGTCAACACTTTTTTTAAAAGTGTTTTTCGCTCTTCTTGATAACACTTGAAGCGACAAGAAGTAATATATCATACTTTCCTTGCATTATGCAACTCTTTTTTTGAAATACTTAGTTAAGTAACAATACACTCGATATAAAGCTCTCTTTGCAGCATTAAGTTAATGATTTCCCCATCTACTTGAATCAACGGCCGAGTCGGATGATCTCGATCAGCGAAAATAATTTCCCCTGTACGGTTATCATTGAGGCGCACCTTGGTTCCATTATTGAATTGGGTTAACTTATGAATAAAAACTTGTACGACACTTGGGTCCAGCTTTCCAAATGATTCTGACTTGATTTGCTCTAGGACCAGATACGGTGATTGAGCAGGTCGGTATGTTTTCTCTAGAGTCATAGCATGGAATACATCAGCCACTCCAACGATTTTAGCGTAGATGTGGATTTGTTCCCCTTTAAGACGCAGTGGATATCCAGTACCGTCCACTTTCTCATGATGCTGAAGAGCTGCCAAACGCACACCTTCGTTAATAGCTTTCACATTTTTAAGCAACTGGTATCCTAGTGATGTATGGCGACGTATTTCTTCTTGCTCTTCCCACGTTAGTTTGGAGGGCTTGTACAGAATGACCGGGTCCATTTTAGCGTTCCCTATGTCATGAAGCAATCCAGCAAAGGCCACTTGCATCCAATCCTTTTGAGGTAATCCGATCCATTGTGCAATGGAGTAGGAAGTAAGGGAGGTTAGCACAGCGTTGTGAAAAATATAGTCCACTTCGATCATGGCGGGCGGAGTATAGGTCATTACATTATAGCGCTGAATGTGCACCAGTAAGGACTCCAATTGTCCCCGCAGTTCATATATAGATAAATTAGAGACGAGCACCGATTGAAATGCATTCTTAACGAGCATCACCATTTTGTCATACTCATCCTGAAATTGTTCAGATTCATCTCGTCCATCTAACGAAGGTCCTTGCGATTCAGATGTTCCAGATCGAACAGTCGTAGACTCGCTAATGGATTTTGTAAGATCATCCGTCCCTACCTCAACTTGCTGGATCAGGAACGCCTGTAAAATCTCCAAGTCACGCGGTAGCAGAATGCGCCCTTTCGGTAGCAGCAAGCTGCCCATTTCTGTAAATACATCGCTTTGCAATCTAAGTCCTGCTTTTAATTCGGATACGGGTACAGTTGTCATGGTCAACCTCTCTGTTCTCACAACAGCTGCTCCAGCTGCCAGTTATGATGTCATTATATTACTTGGGAATGATCCTGTACATTCATTTTATGCCATTTAAAGCATACTTGTCTGAATTCGTTAGCCAGAAAAAGAAAAAGACTCCCCGACCAAATAGTCAGAGAGTCTGTTCCATCTGAAATTTAATAACTACTGTTGTTTCCATATTCAGGCTCTTATTCGCCCTCAGAAGATTCTGGGTCGTTACCTTCCGCACCTTCTGTATTCGTTTCGAGAGTTGGTTCAACAGATGATAGAGATGAGCCCTCTCCAGCTTCCCCACCCTCTAATAATTCTTCAAGCAGTTCATCCTGCTCCTCATTCTTGTTCGCTCGACAAACAGTTGCAACCGAATCATCATCGCGAATATTAATCAGCCTTACCCCTTGTGTATTCCGACCCATCGTGGAGATTTCCCCCATGCTAGTCCGAATCAAGGTGCCACTAGCTGTAATGATCATCAGATCCTCTTCGGTTTTTACAACCTTGAGACCGACAACCGGACCATTTTTATCCGTAACATTAATCGTCTTGATCCCCTTACCTCCACGGCTTTGGATACGATAATCCACAACAGGGGTACGCTTGCCATAACCTTTGGCCGTTACAATCAGGATATCCAGGCTGGTATCTACGATGTCCATACCAATTACAGCATCACTCTCATCAAGGTTGATCCCTTTAACCCCTGTAGCGCTACGGCCCATAGACCGTACATCACTTTCAGGGAAACGGATAGACATGCCTTGTGCTGTACCAATAATCATTTCCTGTTGTCCGTCCGTCAGCTTCACTTCGATCAGGGCGTCATCTTCACGCAAGTTAATGGCAATCAAGCCACCTTTGCGGATATTTGCATAGTCGTCAAGTGGTGTCTTCTTTATGATTCCATGCTGGGTCGCAAAGAATAGATAGCTATCCTCCACAAATTCCTCGATTGGAATTACCGCATTGATCGACTCACCCTGTTCAATCTGAATCAGGTTAATAATCGGTGTTCCCCGGGCTGTCCGGCTAAGGTCAGGAATCTCATAGGCCTTAATCCGATATACCTTGCCCTTGTCGGTAAAGAATAACAAATGATGATGTGAATTCGTAATGAACAGATGCTCTACGAAATCCTCATCTTTGGTATCCATACCCACTACACCACGACCACCGCGTTTTTGACTGCGATAGGTAGTAACAGGAAGGCGTTTGATATATCCCGTATGGGTTACAGTAATAATAACATCTTCACGCGGAATGAGATCCTCATCCAGAATACTCTCTTCACCCACTGTAATTTCAGTGCGACGGTCATCAGCGAAGCGTTCCTTAAGTTCATTCAGCTCTTCGCTAATGATGTTGAGTACCAGATGCTCGTTCGCCAAAATCTCACGGTATTCCGCAATCTTTTGTATTAGCTCGTTATATTCGTTCTCGATCTTCTCACGTTCCAAACCGGTTAAGCGTTGCAGACGCATATCGAGAATAGCCTGAGACTGCTCAAGAGTGAGCGAGAAACGCTCAATCAGTCCTTCACGAGCTGCTTCCGCAGTTTGGGAAGAACGAATCAAAGCAATAACTTCGTCCAGATGGTCAAGGGCAATGCGCAAGCCTTCCAGAATGTGTGCTCTAGCTTCGGCTTTTTTCAGATCAAATTCTGTCCGGCGACGAATAACCTCGACCTGATGTTTGAGATAATGATACAAGACATCCTTCAGGTTCAAAATCTTCGGTTCGTTGTTTACAATGGCAAGCATATTAATACCGAAATTCGACTGCATAGCCGTATGTTTAAACAAATTATTCAGAACGACGTTCGGGTTCACGTCCCTACGCAACTCGATAACGACACGCATACCCGTACGGTCCGATTCATCCCGAAGATCCGTAATGCCTTCAATACGTTTGTCACGTACTAATTCGGCAATTTTCTCAACCAGACGAGCCTTATTCACTTGGTAAGGCAACTCATGCACGATAATCCGTGCTTTATTGCCAATCTCTTCTATGGTGGTCTTCGCACGCATGGTCACAGATCCGCGGCCAGTCTGGTACGCCTGACGGATACCAGAGCGTCCTAAAATATAACCTGCTGTCGGGAAATCGGGCCCTTGAATATAATCCATAAGTTCCATCGGCGTAATGTCGGGGTTTTCGATCAATGCTTGTACACCATCGATAACCTCTCCCAAGTTATGCGGAGGAATATTGGTAGCCATTCCGACTGCAATTCCGCCGACACCATTCACCAGCAAGTTAGGATAACGTGCAGGTAATACGACGGGCTCGCTCTCTTCACCATCGTAGTTCGGCATAAAATCAACGGTCTCTTTGTTCAAATCACGTAGCATTTCCATGGCAATCTTGGACAACCGTGCTTCGGTGTAACGCATCGCAGCCGCCATATCTCCATCCACGGAGCCAAAGTTACCGTGTCCATCCACCAACATATAACGCAAAGAAAAATCCTGCGCCATCCGCACCATCGTATCATATACAGCCGTATCACCATGAGGGTGATATTTACCGATAACTTCGCCGACGATTCTTGCCGATTTTTTGTAAGGCTTATCTGGCGACATGCCCAGCTCGGACATCGCGTACAAAATACGACGGTGTACCGGCTTCAGTCCGTCCCGCACATCAGGCAAGGCACGGCTAACAATAATACTCATGGCATAATCCATAAAGGATTCGCGCATTTCCACTCCGATATCCCTATTGATGATTTGCGAGTTATTTTGATCCGCCATGCTGGTCCTCCTTCTTATCCTTCAATACAATGCTCTCTATGTGAAAAGCCTAACAAGATACTGCCTATACACTCCGCTCTCTGCGCAGGATTTTGGCTGAAATCCTCATCTGTATAATTATATTACTTTCACAAAAAGAGCACAATTAAACACATCTGTCCTCTTTACAGCGTAAATCCCTCGTCATTCTCTCTCTGCCTGTAGCAGATCGCTATTCTCTTGTACAACTCACAAGCCCTGATTATAACAAATTCCCCAGAGCTGGGGATTAGCCCCCACCCTAAGGGCCTTTTCCACATACAATACGTATACGGTCAGGGTTCACTTAGCAAAATTCCGAAAAACGCCGTATTTCTCTATTATATCATTGTTTTACGCACTTGTCCTTTAGTTTCCCTTGTTTTGTCAAAGTGTTGCGGATTCCAAGTACATGACTCATATTTCGAAAAGAAAGGGATGAGATTACTTGTCTATTCAGCGAGTATCCAGTAAGTGGACCAAAACAAATGCCATTCTCCCCAATCCGACATTGGCCGCTTATGTACCGGAAACACGGTTGTACACATTTGATCACTTGAACGAAATGTTGGCCGTGTATGGTACTGTCTATATTAAGCCTGATAACGGTACTTATGGAAAAGGGGTTATGCGGGCAGAGAGGCTGACAGAACCGCTTCCGCCGACAGAAGAAGGAATCATCGAAGAGAGAACTTGGTATGTGCTTCGCTATGAAGTAGATACCTTCACCTTCGAAAGTCTAGAAGATCTGCATAGAGTGGTTTCTTCCCGCATACGAAAACGTCCATATCTGATCCAGCGTGGAATTCCACTTCTTCAGCATGAAGCACGCCCTTTCGATCTGAGGGTATTAACCCAGATGAACTTAAGACACCAATGGGAAACAACGCTTATTGTAGGACGCGTAGCTGCTCCTGACAAAGTCGTCACCAATCATCACAGCGGTGGGACAACGCGCTTTTTCAATGAGCTGGTCGCTCCATACATGGATGTAAAGGAATCTGTACGACTGGAGCAAAAATTATCAAAAATGGGCGAACGGGTAGCCTGGCAGTTGCAAAAAAGATACCCACGTTTAAGGGAAATAGGATTAGATGTGGGACTGGATCAGCAAAATTATCCGTGGATTCTGGAGGTTAACACGAGACCAGCAATCAAGGTGTTCTCTTCCCTTCCAAACAAAAGCCTCTATCATAAAATATTCAGATATGCAGTAGGCTACGGCCGGTACTCTTCATCCACGGGTAAAGCCATACGCTCTAAGAAAAAAGCCTAAAACAATGAGATTAAATGTTCAAATTCACCCGGGCTGGTTAATGACAAGAAAAGGGACGCCCCTTTGGGCGACCCTTGTGAACTCCTACAAAATACTACCTAATGAGCACGTAATACAGCCACTAGGAAAGAACATCACACATTAAAAATCAAGATTTTTCACGTACTTCGCATGTTCTTGGATAAAGTCACGACGAGGTTCTACATTATCACCCATCAAGGTATTGAACAGTGTATCAGCCAGCATCGCGTCACTGACAGTTACCTGAAGCATAGTACGACTCTCAGGGTCCATCGTAGTTTCCCAAAGTTGGGTCGCATTCATCTCACCCAAACCTTTATAGCGCTGTACATTGTACTTCGCGTTTTCTCCAAATTCCCTGATGATCTCATCACGTTCCGCCTCGGAGTTCGCATAACGTACAACTTTGTTACGCTCTACTTTGAATAGTGGTGGCTGAGCAATATAAATATAGCCTGCATCAATGATTTTACGCATGTACCGATAGAAGAACGTCAGCAACAACGTACGAATATGGGCACCATCGACATCCGCATCTGTCATGATAATGACCTTGTGATAACGGGCTTTGGCGATGTCAAAGTCGTCTCCGATCCCTGTGCCCATTGCTGTTACCATCGACCGGATTTCATCACTGGACAAAATACGGTCCAAGCGTGCCTTTTCGACATTCAGGATTTTACCGCGAATCGGCAAAATAGCTTGAAAGTGACGATCACGACCCTGCTTGGCCGAACCCCCTGCTGAGTCACCTTCGACGATGTACAGTTCACTAATCGAAGCATCCTTAGAGGAGCAATCTGCCAGCTTGCCTGGGAGCGAACTGATTTCCAGCGCGCTTTTACGACGTGTAAGCTCACGCGCTTTACGCGCTGCTTCCCGGGCACGTGCTGCTTGTAATGATTTATCAACCACACGGCGGGAAACAGACGGATTTTCCTCTAGGAATTCCTGGAGTTTCTCTGCGAATAGGGATTCGACAATCCCTCGCACCTCACTGTTCCCCAGCTTTGTCTTGGTCTGACCCTCAAACTGTGGTTCTGGAATTTTGACGGAGATAATCGCCGTCAATCCTTCACGCACATCATCACCGGTCAAGTTGGCATTGTTGTCCTTAATCAAGCCATTTTTACGTGCATAATCGTTAATAATCCGGGTTAATGCACTCTTGAAGCCTGATTCGTGAGTTCCGCCCTCATGGGTATTGATGTTGTTAGCAAAAGAATAAATATTCTCGGTATAGCTGTCGTTATATTGCAAAGCAACTTCGACTTGAATCATATCACGCGAGCCTTCGACATAAATCGGCTGTTCATGTAACGCTTCTCTTTTTTGATTCAAGAATTGCACATATTCACTGATTCCGCCCTCGTAATGGAATGTATCGCTGGCTCCCGTCCGTTCATCAGTCAAGCTGATTGCAATGCCTTTGTTCAGGAAAGCCAACTCACGAATCCGCGTTTGGAGCGTATCATAATCATATACGGTCGTTTCTGTAAAGATTTGATCGTCCGGATAGAAGGTCGTTTGGGTACCCGTCTCGTCTGTATCACCGATGACTCTGACATCATACTGCGGAGCACCACGGTGATATTCCTGCTCATACAGATGTCCGTCCCGTTTAACATGAACGATCATTTTGCTGGAGAGAGCGTTCACTACCGATACACCAACCCCGTGCAGACCACCGGATACCTTGTACCCTCCGCCTCCGAATTTACCGCCGGCGTGAAGTACAGTCATAACGACTTCCAGCGCAGATTTTTTCATTTTGGCGTGTTCGCTTACCGGAATACCGCGTCCGTTATCTGTAACGGTAACGCTGTTATCTTCGTGAACCACAACTTGAATGCTGTCACAATAACCCGCCAGCGCTTCGTCAATGCTGTTGTCCACAACTTCCCAGACCAGATGATGGAGACCTTTGGCGCTCGTGGAGCCAATATACATCCCGGGACGTTTCCGAACCGCTTCCAGGCCCTCGAGGACCTGAATCTCGCCCGCATCATAAGACGGTTGATTCATAGACATGCCTTTCACCTACTTCTATAGATTCTATGGTTAAGCATTGGCAACAAACTGGTTTGCCCGCTTTTTGAGTGTTGTTGAGGAGATGGGGGAATAATACACCGTATTCTGAGTCACTACGATGGACTTGGCTTCCTCTTCGCCAATCATCTCGACATGCTTTTGCTGTTGGGCGTGGTTCACATATTGCTTGGAGATTTTAGAGGATTTTTCAATCGAGATATCGAAAATAGCCACAAGCTCTGACGAGCGGATGATTTTTTCTCCACCCAGATGAATATACATAGCGGTCACTCACTCCTTAGTGTTCCACATGCCCGTCGTGGACGTGATAAATATTGGCATCCTTGAGTCGTTCTGCGTTCAAAGTCTCAACCCCGGTTGCCGTGATAAAGGTCTGTACCTTGCTTTGGAAAGTCTCGATCAGCTGGGTCTGACGATAGGGGTCCAGCTCGGACAAAACATCATCCAGCAGCAAGACAGGATATTCACCAATTTCCTCATGAATTAACTCTATTTCGGCCAACTTCAAGGACAGGGCCGTCGTCCGCTGCTGCCCCTGAGAGCCATACGTATGCACTTCTCTGCCGTTAATGGCAAAGGCCAAATCGTCACGATGGGGTCCCGCCAAAGTCATGCCACGGCGGATTTCCTGTTCCCTCATTTGGGATAACTTTATCATAAATCGCTCCAATAAGACAGCTTCATCTTCTTCCTCTGGCTCACTGAAGGAGGGAACATAGGTTAATTTTAACTCTTCAGTCCCACCTGCGATCCCTTCATGAATGGCCTGAGCCCACTTTTGTAGCTTTGTTATAAATTGTTTCCGCTTTTTAACAATTTTAACACCATGCTCAACAAGTTGCTCATTCCATACCTCCAGCATCAGCTGCACTGACGCCATATCCTTACCCCAAGCTTGCTTGAGCAGGTTGTTTCGCTGAACCAATACTTTCTGATATTGCTGCAAATGATACAGATATCCTGGCGCAACCTGTCCGATTTCCATGTCAAGAAACCGGCGGCGAACCCCCGGTGTCCCTTTCACAATTTCCAGATCCTCAGGTGCAAACATGACCACATTTAACGAACCGATAAAATCGCTCAGTTTTCGCTGCTCCAGTCCGTTGATCTTTGCTTTTTTGCCTTGTGTGGATAACGCGAGATCCAGTCTGATTTTCCCGTATTTTTTATCCACATCCGCAGCTAGGTGAGTGGAAGTAGCCCCGAAAGAGATTAACTCCTTGTCGCGGGACGTTCGATGACTTTTGGTTAAAGCCAGTACAAAAATCGCCTCTACCAGATTCGTTTTGCCCTGCGCATTTTGTCCGATCAGCAAATTAACGGGCCCAAATTCATTCAGCTCCAGCTGTTCATAGTTCCGGTACTGCTGCAAAACAATGTTGTTCACAAACACATAGGGTCCCCCTTGTTACTCCGTACCTAAAAGGAGTCCTTGCCACCCAGGCGATCATGCTCCTGCTGTAACTTCGAAACTTCCGTTGTCCTCTACTTCTACGGTATCACCCGGGTACAGTTTTCTTCCACGACGTTCTTCCGGTTCACCATTCACACGGACTTGTCCTTCTTGCAGCAGGGCTTTAGCCATGCCTCCTGTGGATACACAATCGGCTAATTTTAAAAATTGATCGAGCTTAATGTATTCGGTTTGTATAGATATCTGTTTCAAGGCTTGTTCATCCTTTCGCTTGTCCTCGGGTGGGTTAACGCTAAACGTCAGTTGGTTGTGCGATATGGCAGGATGATATACAGCGCATTGCTGGAATCAGCCGGTTTTAAAATAATGGGGCTCATAATGCCGGTAAAAGCAATCGTCAGTTGCTCGCTGTCAATCACCTTCAGCACGTCGAGCATGTATTTAGAGTTGAACGAAATTTTGAGCGGCTCTCCCTCAAATTTGGACACAGTTACTTCCTCACGCACTTTGCCAAGCTCAGAGGAACTAGAGGAAATCTCCAAACCGCCATTTTCCAGCGACTGCATTTTTACAATATTCGTTTTTTCCTCACGGGACAGCAAATAAGCACGGTCAATTGACTCACTTAAACTTTTTGTATCCACAATCAGTTCTGTTTTGTAGGAGGTCGGAATAATTCTAGAAGTATCAGGATAGGTGCCGTCCAAGATGCGGGAATAAAATAGCACCCGATCTACTTTGAATAATACCTGATTGTCCGCTACTACGATATCCACAAGCATATTTTGATCTGGAATAATTCTGCTCAGCTCATTCAGCGTTTTGCCCGCAATGACAACATTGCTAAAACGCAAGCCTTCAGACGTCTCCAAATGAGCGCTACGGGTGGCAAGGCGGTGGCGGTCCGTTGCCACAAACTTCAATTCACCCTCAGCCAGATTCCACAACACGCCAGTTAAAATCGGTGTCGTTTCGTGGGTGGAGATGGAGAATACCGTCTGTTTAATCATATTTTTAAGTAAATCTCCTGGTACAGAGATGACTTGATTTTCTTCAATGTTGGGAAGCACCGGGAATTCTTCAGGGTCCAAGCCAACAATCTGAATTTCAGTTGCGCCGGACGAGATAAAGGTTTGGAATTGGTCTTTTACCTCCATATGGATCTCCTGCGACGGCAACTTTTTGATAATTTCGACAAAGAATTTGGCAGGCAGCACAACACTGCCGGGTTGTTCGACCTGAACAACAGTTTGGTCACCATCCTCCATCGGAATAAAGGATTGAATGGAGATGTCTGTATCGCTGGCGGTCAGCGTTACTCCCTGGTGATTCACATCCAGCTTAATACCACTCAGAATTGGAATCGTAGTCCGACTTGATATCGCTTTGGATACATGTTGTATAGCCTCGTTCAAAACGTTTTTCAGAATGCTGATCTTCATAAGTTCCTCCTACGGGTTTTAATCCTTCAAGCACGCGTTGACGCGGGCCTTATTTAGGTGATGTATATCTTTAAAATATATTAGTAATAGTAATAGGCGCACTGAATATGTGGATAAGTCACTGTAACCCTAATAAAATCAAGCCTATCCACATGTGTATAAATTGTGTATAGGCTCTGAACTTATTCAGGTTGGATTTTTGATTTTTTCTATTAGGCTGTTGATAACTTTAAACAGATCCTGATCCACTTGAATGGATTTGGAGATTTTTTCGTGCGCATGAATGACAGTCGTATGATCACGCCCACCGAAGGCTTCGCCGATTTTTGGCAAAGAATAGTCGGTTAGCTCACGAGACAGGTACATGGCAATCTGTCGTGGAAAAGCTACAGCCTTCGTCCGCTTACGCGCTTTAAAATCCTCCAGCCGTAGATTGTAAAATTCCCCGACTTGATGCTGTATATCCTGAATCGTGATCATTTTTGGACGACTGGACGGGATAATATCTTTCAACGCCTCAGCCGCGAGATGACTTGTGACATCCTGATTGGTTAAGGAGGAATAAGCGACAACGCGAATAAGCGCCCCTTCCAGCTCACGGATGTTTGTATCAATTTGATTAGCGATATACATCATGGCCTCATTAGGAATATCCAGGTTCTCCGCCCGCGCCTTTTTCCGAAGAATAGCAATTCTCGTCTCCAGATCCGGCGGTTGAATATCCGTAATAAGTCCCCACTCAAAGCGAGAGCGCAGTCGTTCTTCCAGCGTTGGAATTTCTTTAGGCGGCCGATCGCTTGAGATTATAATCTGCTTGCGTTCCTCATGAAGGGCGTTGAACGTGTGGAAAAATTCCTCCTGCGTCGATTCCTTGCCCGCAATGAATTGAATATCATCAATGAGCAAAATATCAATGTTGCGATATTTATTCCGGAAACTTTCCCCGCGGTTGTCCCGGATGGCATTAATGAATTCATTCGTAAACTTCTCCGACGATAAATAAACGACCTTGCTGGTCGGATTGTGCTCCAAAATATAGTGTCCGATAGCGTGCATCAGATGCGTTTTCCCCAGCCCCACACCACCGTATAAAAACAGCGGATTGTAAGCTTTTGCCGGCGCCTCGGCGACGGCCAGCGATGCCGCATGGGCAAAACGGTTCCCCGATCCGATGACGAATGTATCGAATGTATATTTGGGATTCAGCATATGGGACACAGCTTCTTCATGAACGACCGGCTGCTGCTGAGGTTGTTGCTGAAGGTCGACCTCGGCGGGCTTGTTCTCTTCAATAACGAACTTGACCTCTAGTTGTTTGCCCAAAATTTCATAAACCGTTGCTCCGACTAGCTTGGTATAGCGGCTTTCAAGCCATTCCACGGCAAAAGTTGTCGGTGCAGAAATCACAATGGAGTGGTCATTTAGTTTCGCTGCCTTGGTAGCCTTAAACCAAGTGTCGTAACTCGGCTTACTCAGCTTGGTTTGTATGATGGATAGAATTTGCTGCCATAGTTCAGAGGTATGGCTGTCCACAGACGTCACTCCTTTTAAATCCTGACATTTTACCGAATTAAGCTGCAGAGAGCTGCTCTCGGCGCTTCGGCAAAACGCCTAAATCCCAAAAATGTTGTAGAAGGCCATAAAAAGACATACCGCCGCCTAAATCATGCGGCAGTGTGGTGAGAGAACGCAGCACAAAATGACCCTGAAAAATAGCTAATGGAAATTCCGCTGCTGATCAGCAGAAGAAAGGCGATATTTCTCAGGAGGGAATGTGCGGCACGATCCGTTCTCTTGATCCCGCAGGCCAAAACGGGACTGCAATATGTCGAAATCAAATGAAAAATGTAGAATATATCCCCAGAATCCCGAATCCGCACAAAAATAAAAAGATGGATAAATTGAACTTGTTCACAACTTTATCCACAGGGTGTTGATAATATGGAGGGTAAAACAACATATTCACATTCAAAAGTAATATCATCATAGCAAAAGAAGCCTTGTATTTCAATGACTGGTGGTTATTTATCCACAAATTCAATCTGTTGTGTACAATTTTTATTCACAACACAAGATATTGTTTATAATTTGTTCAGTTTTCGACAATAACTCTTTTTTACTCTAAAATGTTATGCACAGGTTATGACCATTTAAATCACAATTCAGTTCTTTTTGTGGATCTGTGTATAACAGCCGTTGCCTTTTGGTCACAGAGGCTTATTTTTCTGTTGAAAATTTCCGGTAACGTTTCCGACATTATTTTTGAACGAACCTGATAACGTCGATCTGAAAATAGGATGGATTCAAGTTACAGAATGAATAAATGTAAAAAACCGTTTTTGGAGGAGCGAAAACTACAAATAGAATGCTGATGATGGAGGGAGAGGTGAAAGAAGTTTTATGAAGTAAGGGGATAAAAGAGTGAAGTGAGTGAGCGGGAGGAAGGGGAGGAGGCTTCCTGAATGCGAAAAAGAGGGAGAGGATTCACAAGTACATTGACTTTGGCCGCTATTTGTGGTTAAATGTACAAAGGTGTTTTTTGTGGAGATTGCTACGTTAGGTATATTCCATATAAAACGTATTCCTTGTAAGGAGGTGCAGCACAATGAGACCGACTTTCAGACCGAATGTCAGCAAACGTAAAAAAGTTCACGGCTTCCGTAAAAGAATGAGCACGAAGAATGGCCGTAAAGTTTTGGCAGCTCGTCGCCAAAAAGGTAGAAAAGTATTGAGTGCGTAATGCGTGCATAAAGACCACTACGGTGGTCTTTTTTTTCATAATTGAGGTATTCAGGGATCGGATTCCTTCTTTTATTGTTGTAAAAAATGTAGTGAAAGAAGAGGGAGAAGTCCAGCATCCTGTCCTATATTAGATGAAGCTTTTGAAAACGGATATAAAATAAGCGAGATTACCATGTTGGAATGTTGTCCATACTTCTTACTATATAAAAGGTAAAGGTTAGCTTACCGACATGTGTAAAAGAGATGAGCAAGGAGAAGCGCCGTGCAAAAAAAATTGCGTCTACGAAACCGGGCGGACTTTGGGCGCGTATACCGCCATGGCAAATCTTTTGCCAACCATCAGTTTGTGGTGTACTGGTTCCGCCGCAGAGAGGTAGAGCAGTTCCGCGTCGGAATTTCGGCCAGCAAGAAGATCGGCAACGCAGTAGTTCGCAACCGGATGCGCAGAATCGTTAAGGAAATTGTGCGCCATCATGAGCATGAATTGGTGGAGCAGATTGACCTGATTTTTATCGTTCGTAAGGGTGCGGTTACAATGTCGTATCAAGAGCTGGAGAAAAGCGTGCTGCACGTTCTACGCAAAGCCTCGCTGCTCAAGTCTTCACGCCGATAGTCAGTATCTTTGTCCTACAGGATATGGTATGATTTACGTTGGAATGGATTGGTTAAGAAAGGGGTTATGAAGTGTCGCGTTTGAAGACTCAACGAGGAAAATGGTTCCTCCTGATTGCCTTATTGGCACTTGTTGCTGTGCTGTCCGGATGTGCTCAGACGGCCCACAATTCTTACACGACGGCAGACTTGGCCAATGGATCGTTTTGGCAAAGATATGTCGTTTACTGGTTTTCGTATGCGTTAGATACATTTGCCCAATGGTTCTCTGGAGAGTATGGCCTGGCCGTACTGATTCTGGTGATTATCGTGCGAACCATTATTTTGCCGCTTACACTCAAGCAAGTACGTAGTTCCAAAGCTATGCAGGCCATTCAGCCGCAATTAAAAGAAATTCAAGCGAAGTACAAGGATACGCCTGAAAAAGTCCAGCAAGAGACGATGAAGTTGTTCCAGGAAAATAAGGTCAACCCGATGGCTGGCTGTCTTCCTTTGGTAGTACAGATGCCAATTTTCATCGCGCTTTATAATGCCATTTATTATAACTCGGCATTGCGGGATCATGACTTCTTGTGGCTCCAGTTAGGTAAACCGGATCACTTGTTTATCCTGCCGATTTTGGCAGCGATTACGACTTTTGTCCAAACCTGGATGATGATGAAAATGAATCCGACGCCGCAGCAGGGACCAATGCAATTTTTGCTGTACGTCTATCCAGTGCTGATTCTTTTCATGTCGTACAACTTCCCATCCGCTTTGCCGTTGTACTGGTTCTACAGTAATATTTACACGATCATTCAAAACTATTTCCTTTATCGGAATAAGGATAAAGAAGCAGCACTGGCGAATGTGAAAACAGCCAGTCTCGCGAAAACAGGTTCCTCCAATAGTAAGAAAAAAAGTGGCAAAAACACGAAGGGGGCTAAAAAGTCGAGATGACCAAAGTCGTGACATCAGGAAAAACCGTTGAAGATGCTGTAAGACAAGGACTCTCCCAGCTGGGAGTAAGCCGTGAACGGGTAACCGTAAGCGTGTTGGAACAGCCGTCAAAAGGATTCCTGGGGTGGCTCGGGGTCAAGAAGGCGAAGGTGGAGCTTACGCTGCTCTCTGAGCGGTCTCCTGAAACCACACACGCGGCTGAACCTCATGTATCGGCTCAAGCACCTTCTAGCGTGGGACAGGCTTTATCAGAAGAAACTGGGCCTGTTGCACAGGAAGCACAGATGAACATGGGAGCACCCTCGGGACATATAGATCCTTATGAAGAGGCGGTGCGTTTCATCCGTGAAACAGCAGCAGGAATGGGATTGGACGTTAAAGTTGATGTCCGCCACCGCAAGGATGAAAGTACACTGGATATCTCCGGTCCGTCACTCGGTATGTTGATCGGCCGCAGAGGACAGACATTGGATGCATTACAGTACCTGACGAATATCGTTGCCAACCGTCATTCTGACAAATTCATCCGAATTGTGCTGGATGCCGAGCAATTTCGTGCACGTCGGCAAAAAACGCTGGAGGATTTGGCAGATCGGTTGGCAAACCAGGCTATTCGTTATGGCAAGGAAGTGGTACTGGAGCCAATGCCGTCACAGGAGCGGAAGCTGATTCACGCCAAGCTCCAACAGCATGCGCTGGTTAGAACATACAGCAAGGGGGACGAGCCCAATCGGCGCGTCGTCATTGCTAAAAAATAATCCGACGCAATGGCTCTCTGCAAGATGCAGAAGCCATTGCTTTTTTTCTTATATTTCTCGCTGAAACGGCTGCCGTCCTTGATGAAGGACGGCAATGTCGTTTCTACATGATAGGAGGTAGAAACTTTATGCTGAGCGATACTATAGCTGCCATTGCAACGGCTGTCGGCGAGGGCGGCATTGCGGTTGTACGGATCAGCGGTCCAGAAGCGGTCACGGAAGTGGAGGCTTTGTTCCGTAGTAAAACGCCTCTAAGCAAGGCTCCAACTCACACGGTACATTATGGACATATAATAGATCCTCAAAGCCAGGAAAAGGTGGAGGAAGTTTTAGTTACAGTGATGCGGGCTCCACGCTCTTTTACGACAGAAGATGTCGTAGAAATCAGCACTCATGGCGGGGTCGTAGCCGTCAAACGGGTGATGGATTTACTATTGCTGCAAAATATACGTCTGGCTGAGCCAGGTGAATTTACGAAACGTGCTTTTTTGAATGGTCGTATTGACCTGAGTCAGGCGGAGGGCGTTATTGACTTGATTCGCTCCAAATCAGATAAAGCTTTTTCGGTGGCTTTGAAGCAGGTGGATGGACAACTGTCCCAGAATATTCGTCGCTTGCGTCATGTTTTGGTGGAGACACTTGCTCATATTGAAGTGAACATTGATTATCCTGAGCATGATGTTGAATCTTTTACATCTGACTTAATCAAGGATAAAAGCAGTCAGGTCATGACGGAAATTGATCGGCTGTTGCATACGGCGGAGCAGGGAAAGATTTTACGTGAAGGGCTGACCACAGCGATTGTTGGAAGACCAAATGTGGGCAAATCATCACTGCTGAACACATTGGCTCAGGGCGAGCGGGCAATTGTGACCGATATTCCGGGTACAACCCGTGACGTTATTGAGGAATATGTGACGATTAATAGTATTCCGCTCAAGCTGCTGGATACAGCCGGGATTCGTGAAACGATGGACGTAGTGGAACGGATCGGAGTAGAACGTTCGAGAACGGCGGTTAGTGAAGCGGATCTGCTGCTCATCGTCATTAACGCCAACGAACCACTGCATGAGGATGAAATGGCATTAATGGAACAAATCCGCGGTAGACAAGCGATTGTCATTATGAATAAAATGGACTTACCGGCCCAAGTAGACCGGGATTTGTTGCTGCGTTATGTTCCCGAAGAGCTTATCGTACCGATGTCTGTGAAGGAAAATGAGGGAGCGGACCGACTGGAGCAGGCTATATCGAATTTATTCTTTAGCGGCAAGCTGGAATCAGCGGATATGACATATGTCAGCAACGTACGGCATATTGCTTTGTTGAAGAAGGCGCGGCAATCGCTGGTAGATGCCTATGAAGCCGCTGATCAATTTGTTCCGATCGACATGATCCAGATTGATGTAAGGCTGGCATGGGAGCATTTGGGTGAGATTGTAGGCGATACTGCGCATGATGCGCTAATAGATCAAATATTTTCACAATTTTGTCTGGGCAAATAGAACTTTCAAGCATGGCTGATATAAGCCTACTATCGTTATATATACAAGAGCATATTCGGCGTGAAGACCGGAATGTATAAGGAGGTAAGAAAGGTATGGGTTACCAAGGAGGCGACTATGACGTAATTGTCGTAGGCGCGGGCCATGCGGGCGTAGAATCAGCCTTGGCAGCAGCACGGATGGGCTGTCGCACGTTGATGATCACAATTAACCTGGATATGGTCGCTTTCATGCCCTGCAACCCGTCTATTGGCGGTCCTGCAAAAGGGCATGTGGTGCGAGAAATTGATGCACTGGGCGGCGAAATGGGTCGGAATATCGATAAGACGTTTATCCAAATGAGAATGTTGAATACTGGTAAAGGTCCCGCGGTTCATGCATTGCGTGCACAAGCAGACAAGTTCTCTTATCAGCATACGATGAAGGAAACGATGGAAAAGGAACCGAATCTGACCTTACGCCAAGGTATGGTTGAAGAGCTGATTATGGAAGACGGTCATTGCGTAGGTGTAATTACGAAGACGGGCACAGAGTATCGAAGTAAAGCAGTTGTCCTGACCACAGGCACTTATCTGCGCGGAAAAATCATTATGGGCGAGCTGATGTATGAGAGTGGTCCGAACAATCAACAGCCTTCGTTGAGATTGTCTGAGCATTTGAGAGAGCTGGGTTTTGATCTGGTTCGATTTAAGACAGGAACGCCGCCACGTGTGCATAAGGACACGATTGATTTTAGCAAAACGGAAATACAACCGGGTGATGATCAACCGAAGTTCTTTTCCTATGAAACGAAGTCTTCAGATAATGAACAGCTTCCTTGCTGGCTGACATATACTTCAATAGAAACGCATCAGATTATTAATGATAATTTGCACCGTGCACCCATGTTCTCTGGTCTGATTGAAGGAACGGGACCACGTTATTGCCCATCTATTGAAGATAAGGTGGTACGTTTCAGTGATAAGCCTAAGCACCAAATCTTTTTGGAGCCTGAAGGTAAAAACACATCTGAATACTATGTTCAGGGCTTGTCCACCAGCTTGCCAGAGGATGTGCAATTAGCTGTGCTTCGTTCGATTCCGGGGATGGAAAAGGTAGAGATGATGCGCAATGGCTATGCTATTGAGTATGATGCAATGGTACCTACGCAGTTATGGCCTACTTTGGAAACGAAGAAAGTCCCGGGCTTGTTCACAGCAGGTCAGATTAACGGTACCTCCGGTTACGAAGAAGCTGCAGGTCAAGGGATTATGGCAGGTATTAACGCAGCTCGCAAGGTGCAGGGCAAAGAGCCTGTCGTATTGGACCGTTCGCAAGGCTATATTGGGGTTCTGATTGACGATCTCGTGACGAAGGGTACGAATGAGCCGTATCGCTTGCTGACGTCACGTGCAGAATATCGTCTGTTGTTGCGTCATGATAACGCCGACCTGCGATTGACTCCGATCGGGCATGATATTGGCCTAATTACGGATGAACGATACGAGCGCTTTTTGGATAAAAAGCAAAAGGTAGAGCAAGAGATTGAACGTTTACGCTTGGCGAAGGTTCGTCCGGTTGATATAAATGAGATGCTGGAGCAAGGTGGATCTGCACCAATACAGGATGGAAGTAATTTGTTAACGGTGCTGCGTCGACCAGAGATCAGTTATGCGCAAGTAGCACAAATCTCACCTTCACCTATAGCTCTTACTGAGGAAGAACAGGAGCAGGTGGAAATCCAAATTAAGTATGCGGGCTACATTGAAAAGCAATTGATGCATGTTGAGCGTCTGCAAAAGATGGAGAAGAAGAAGCTCCCAGAGGATATTGTATACAGTGAAGTTCAAGGACTGGCCATTGAAGCCAAGCAAAAACTTGAAAAGATCCGTCCGATGTCGATTGGCCAAGCATCCCGTATTTCGGGTGTAACTCCTGCGGATATTTCCATTTTGCTGGTTTATCTGGAGCATTATAACCGCGTAACGGCAGCAAGGGGATCATAATGGACGCGATACAACAGCAATTTAAGCAGCGGCTGGCAGAGCATAGTATTGTGATTAATGACAGTCAGTTAGAGCAGTTTGAAACATATTACCGTGTGCTGGTTGAGTGGAATGAAAAAATGAACCTGACGGGTATTACTGAGCGTGATGCAGTGTACACCAAGCATTTTTATGATTCTCTTTCCCTGGCCTTTTATGTACCGTTAAAAGATGTGGAAAGCCTAGCTGATATTGGATCAGGTGCAGGTTTTCCGGGCATTCCTTTGAAAATATGCTTTCCGCAGATTCAGTTGACTATTGTAGACTCGTTGAATAAACGTATACAATTCTTGGCACATGTGGTAGAACAGTTGGGTTTGGAAAATGTTGAACTGATTCATAGCAGGGCAGAGGAATTGGGACGTAAACCAGGATACCGCGATAGCTATGATCTAGTGACAGCCAGAGCGGTTGCTCGTCTCGCAGTATTGAATGAATTTTGTTTGCCGTTTGTCCGTGAAGGAGGACACTTTGCCGCGATGAAGGGCAGTGATCCTACAGAGGAAATCAAGGAAGCTTCCTACAGCTTGAAAGAGCTAAAGGGAAAAATCAAACATGTTCAGGCCTTCCAGCTACCTGTTGAAGATGCAGCCAGACATATGATTATTATTGAGAAAAGAGCGGCGACACCACGAAAATATCCACGTAAGCCGGGTACTCCTTTGAAGACGCCGTTAGTGTAAATGTTTGAAAGAAAGTGAATGTTTCACGTGAAACATTCACTTTTTTTATGGCTGATAGACTCTTTACATAAAAGACTCTTTGCTAACATACGTTCTTGTTTACATTTGGGGAGGAGGATGGCTGATAGTTATCAAAGAGGATGCATAATTTATTCTCTTATCCTTCCGAAAAGCTGGTAGAGACGATAGGATTATGGCTGGAAAAGTGATAGAATAGAGATAATCGTTTTAATGTAAGTTGACTGCTCCTGTACCCATGAATTCAGATATACATATAGGGGAGTGGGACAACAAATGTCAGGGGAGTACGTGGAGTGTACCCGCTTACGGCGCTGTTTCATATAAAAGGGTCTACGATCCGCGTAAGGAACTGTTTTTCACGAAGCGCTGTTAGTATGGTGCTATTATGAAATTAGGTGGTATTATACGGAATGAAAGAACAATTTTCCAAGCTATTTGGTTTGACGGAGCGATCTACTGGGGACGAAATAAAACAAATTCCAGTTCGGGATATTGTCAGCAGTCCTTATCAGCCCCGTACCATATTTGACGACGAGAAGATTGATGAGCTATGCCAGACCATTAAGACGCATGGTGTAATTCAACCGATTGTCGTTCGTTTCCGTAATGGACAATATGAGATTATAGCAGGGGAACGTCGTTGGAGAGCTGTCACCAAGCTGGGTATGGAAACTATTCCAGCCATTGTTCGTGAGTTTAATGATTCACAAGCTGCATCCATCGCGTTGATTGAGAATCTTCAACGGGAAGGGTTAACTGCGATTGAAGAGGCTGTAGCTTACCAAAAGCTGATTGATCTACATCAGCTCACCCAGGAAAGCCTCGCTCAACGACTTGGTAAAAGCCAATCCACTATTGCTAACAAGATACGGCTGCTTCATCTGCCGGAGAGAGTGAAAGAGGCTCTAATGGAACGGAAGGTGTCCGAGCGTCATGCTCGTGCATTATTGTCATTAGAGACCGAAGAACTACAGTACAAGGTTTTAGATGAAGTCATTGCCAAAGAACTCAATGTGAAGCAGACAGAGGCACGAGTTGCCTTTTATAAACAAGTATCCACCAATAAGAAATCGAAGCGGATTTCCTTTACCAAGGATGTCCGGCTTGCGCTGAATACGATACGTCAATCCATTGATATGGTGTCTGGCTCAGGCTTGGATATCAAAACCAAGGAATCTGATCATGAGGATCACTATGAGATTGTCATTCAAATTCCCAAACGTAAGTAAGGGATGAAGCGTACAGGCGGCAGCAATTGCCGCTTTTTCTGTCTAACGCCGAATAAAACCGCAGCATACTCAATTCTATTCTGAAATTGCCGTTATCCGTAAGTTAAGGACTAAGTAACGTCTCCATAGAGCATTTTGCAATCATGGAGTGTAGCAGGATTCCGATTAAATTATGAGGTGAATGAAGTGTCAAAAATAATAGCCGTAGCCAATCAAAAGGGCGGAGTAGGCAAAACAACTACTTCCGTTAATTTGGGCGCCGGACTTGCTTCCCTCGGCAAAAGGGTATTGCTCGTGGATATCGACCCGCAAGGTAATACAACCAGCGGTGTGGGTATCAATAAGGCGGATGTGGCAAATTGCATTTATGATGTACTCATTAACGAGGTTGATCCTAGCGAAGCTATTGTCAGTACACAGGTTGAAGGATTAGATATTATTCCGGCAACCATTCAGTTAGCAGGCGCGGAAATTGAACTGGTACCGACCATTTCTCGTGAATTGAGATTAAAAAGATCGCTTCAACTCGTTAAGCATAATTATGATTATATTTTAATTGATTGCCCGCCATCGCTGGGTATTTTGACGCTCAATTCATTGACGGCTTCCGATTCAGTCATTATTCCAATCCAGTGTGAATATTACGCATTGGAAGGATTAAGTCAATTGTTGAATACCGTGCGATTAGTGCAAAAACATCTGAACACCTCATTGCAAATTGAAGGTGTGTTGTTAACCATGTTTGATGCCCGCACGAACTTGGGTATTCAGGTGATTGAAGAAGTGAAAAAGTATTTTCAAAGCAAGGTTTATCAGACGATTATTCCACGCAATGTGAGACTCAGCGAAGCACCATCACATGGCCAGTCCATTATTACGTATGATCCCCGTTCCCGTGGGGCAGAGGTATATATTGAGTTGGCAAAGGAAGTGGTATCTTATGAGTAAACGGTTGGGAAAAGGACTTGATGCACTCATTCCCTCCCTTACAGTCAATGAAGAGGATAAGGTTGTTGACATTCCGCTCAGCCAGTTGCGTGCGAATCCGTACCAGCCTCGAAAAACGTTTGATGAAGAGTCCATTAAGGAATTAGCCGAATCCATTCGTCAGCACGGTGTTATCCAACCCATTATTGCACGTAGTGTATTGCGAGGATATGAAATCATAGCCGGGGAAAGACGTTTTCGGGCTTCTCAATTTTGTGGGAATCCGACTATACCTGTAGTTGTTCGCAATTTTACGGATCAGCAGGTGATGGAGATTGCCCTGATTGAGAATTTACAGCGTGAGAATTTGAATGCAATGGAAGTGGCAGTAGCTTATCAGGGATTAATGGATCAGTTTTCTTTAACTCAGGAAGAGTTGTCCATGAAAGTGGGAAAATCACGTTCTCATATTGCCAATTTCCTTCGCTTGCTCGCATTGCCTGAAGAAGTTAAAGATCATGTTTCACGTGGAACATTGTCTATGGGACATGCTAGAGCTATTGTTGGGCTCAAAGATCCAGACATGGTGAAACAGTTAGCACAGCAATGTATTGAACAGCAGTGGAGTGTTCGCGAACTGGAGGAAGCTGTACAGCAGTTGGATCATAAGCCTGGTGAGGCGAAAGCCAAAACAAAGGTACGAAAAAAGGACCCCTATATTGACCATATGGAAGAGTCCCTGCGTGAACGCTTTAAAACAACTGTAAAGATCAAGCACAATAAGGATAAAGGCAAAATTGAATTGAATTATTACAGCCAGCAGGATTTGGAAAGATTACTGGAGCTATTACAGTAGTTTGTTGAAATATGGACATGTCTCCTTGAGCAAAATGGAAAGTGAGATATGTCTTTGCTTTGTCTGGAATTGCAGGAATTAGAATGGTTTTGATGGATAAACTAATAGCCTTGTGGTATTTGTTTCGCTGTTCTCAAACGTATAAAATATAAGTATGCAGTAACATGATTTTTGAGGTAGAGGAGTAGAAGCAAGCATATGGCTGAATTGAATGGACTAATCATGGAACAGCTTGCCGGAATCGTTGCAGGGATCGTGCTTATTTTGCTCATCCTGTTGATTGTTATTATCGTGCAGGGTGCAAAGCTGAAGAAGATGCGGCGAAAGTATGAAACCATGATGGCAGGCAGCGGTGTCGAGAATTTGGAAACGCTGCTGATTGATTTGAAGGTACAGATGGATACGATTGAGGATGAGCAGGAAACCCATCGTGCAAGTATGAAATCATTACGTAGTAAACTGGCTGGCTTGAAGGGACATATAGGTATCAAACGTTATAATGCCTTTGGTGAGAGAGGAAGCGATTTAAGCTTTTCCCTGGCTATTGTAGACGACAATCAGGATGGTATGGTATTAACCGGCATTTATAACCGAGATGGCTCATATGTGTATGCCAAGCCACTAGAAGCGGGACAATCCACCTATTCCTTATCACCTGAAGAAAAAGAAGCCGTTACTCTTGCGCAGCAAGCAGGACAGAACGGTAATGCCACTCCTTAATTGCGGAGTATAGGCTGCCAGCAATGATATCTGATAATTTCATTACCAAATTTAGTCTCGTATTTTGCAGCACGAAGTATTCCATGAAGCCGCCGACGTTAACGATACCAGTTAAATGGATATCGCCGACCGGCGGTAATTCTTTATTTACACCTGCTCCAGGCTTGAGAGGACCATCTGAAACCTGAATGCATCCAACGCTGGAGGTTTGTCCAAGACATGCATCTATACCAATGATATAAGGCTGTTCATATCGGGCTTGTATGCCATTCAGCGTCGTTTGCAGGTTCATAGCATGTACAGGCTCCTCTAATGTACCGTATAGGTTAAACAGAGGGCTTTTGTAGCGTGATAAATGCGTACCTACGAGCGGACCCAGGCAATCTCCAGTAGAACGGTCGGTGCCGATGCAAATAATGACGATATTTTGCAGACTCGGCGCCTGATGCAGATGGAACAGCAGACGATGGATGATGGCTGATTGGATCCCGGGGTCTGTGTGTGATATTTTTAAGCTTAGGGGTTCTTGCTCCGGAATGAAGTCAGATGGATGAGTCATGGAATCTTCCTTTCGCTCTGTAATGGAGTGTGAAGGTTGCGCTCGCTGTACCTTGGAGAATAACAATTAGCCTGCGGGTAACATTTATTCTCAAGATAGTAGCTAGTATATGGATAAACTTGTGCTTTTATACTCGAAGGAAGTAGATTATTCATAGCCATATGTTTGAAGTCAGTAGATAAGCTTATATAGTAGGAAATAGAATTCGGGAAGCAGGAAGAGTAGTTCCCTTTTTTAAGGAGGAGTACAGGATGACCTTTATGCATTGGCTGGAGGGCGATTCAGGCACAGAAGAGGTAGTGAAGGGTGCTATCCACTTGAAGGATATCGTATGGAAATTCATTACAGATGGTGAGATGTGGTCGACCTTTTTGTTTGTGATTTTGAAAATTGCAATTATTTTCATTATTACACGTATCTTTATTCGAGTTATTAATAAAATTATAGATAAGTCAATGCAACAAAAGGGAGATAACGGCAGATTCCGATTGAATACAAGGCGGTTAACGACCGTTGGGGAATTGCTAAAAAATGTAACCAATATTGTATTCAATTTCATCTTGATTATGCTGGTGCTTTCTCAAATGGGCATTAATCTTGGTCCTCTGATTGCTGGAGCTGGAGTGCTTGGATTGGCCGTTGGTTTTGGGGCACAGAGCCTGGTTAAGGATGTAATTACTGGATTCTTCATTATTTTTGAAGATCAATTTGCCGTAGGAGACGTCATTCAGACAGGTACTTTCAAGGGTACGGTGGAAATGATCGGGCTGCGCACAACCAGACTGGTGAGCTGGAAAGGTGAGGTTTACATTTTACCGAACGGCTCAATTACAACGGTAACAAACTTCTCCATGTCCAACGCGTTGGCGGTAGTGGATGTGCCAATGAAGGCCGAGCGTAGTCTGGAGGAAGCAGTTGGTTTGGTAAAACAGGCAATCCAAGGCATTGAAGAGTCCAATGTACAGATACTTAATATACCAGATGTGTTAGGGGTTCAGTCCATGACTACCTCAGAGTATATTGTGCGTGTTGTGGCAGAATGTATGCCAAATACAGGGGCCGTGGTAGAGCGTGATATTCAGAATAACATCAAGAAGGCCCTAGAGGATGAGGAACATCGTCAGGCAGCCTTGGAGACAGCGATAACCCTAGAAAAAGAAGATGAACAAGGAAGAAAAGGGGGAGAGAAGGGTGGAGCGTAAGTCATTTGAACTAGGGGACATTGTACAGATGAAGAAGCCTCATCCGTGTGGAACGAATGAAATGGAAATTATCCGCATGGGGATGGATATTCGAATCAAATGTGTCGGTTGCCAGCATAGTGTGCTGATTCCGCGTGCCAAGTTCGAAAAGAATATGAAGAAAGTGCTGCGATCAAAGGCCAACGCCGACGATTAAAACACGGAAGCGAATTGAGCCAAGAAAGATGAATGGCGATGAACCAGAATCAGCTTGCGTCACAGTTGCAATGATGATATAATTATCCTTGCTGCGGAAAGGTACCCAAGAGGTCTAAGGGGGCTGACTCGAAATCAGTTAGGCGTCGCAAGGCGTGCGTGGGTTCGACTCCCACTCTTTCCGCCACTAACTTCATTTAATAAACCAATCTCTTACGTCTGTGACGTAGGAGATTTTTTGTTTATGGGAGATATTTTGAAGGTATATATGCGGCTAACGTGTCCACGAAGTAAAGAACTTAGAAGGGATTTATGCTTTTTGAAAAGTAAGAATCATATTATTAAAAAAAGTACGCGCTATCCCAAAGTGGATTAGCGCGTATTTTCTGTGCTTTGAGGGACGTACTGAATGATATCTTCAATACCAAATGTTTGTTCCAAGCCGTGGCTACGGGCGATTTCGTTTATCGCATTTAAGATATTAACCAAGGTTTCCAGCTTAATGGTTTTTGTATCGCCACTTGCTAAATCAAGAATTGTAGCAGGTCTTGTTTTCGACTCCACCGCGATCTTGTTACGTGTAGCTCCAATCATTTCTAGTGTTTCACTCAATTTAAAATGAATTTGACTCACGTTAATGAGCCTCCTTAAGAAAATATTGTGGGTTACAAAATTACTAAATTAGTTATTTGTATTATATCCTACACTACCTATATCGTAAAACTTTTTTCGTATATCCTATTGACATACTACTCACCGAGTAGTACTATTTTTTATATTATATTACTAATAAAGTAGTACTTATTAAGTTTTATTGATTTTAGGTTTACATACTTTTGCTCCATATTACTTGGAAAGAAGGATAACTTTATTTTCATTAGGAAAGGGGAAACGATGTATGAGTAAATCGTTGGCATTGGAGTGGGCTTCGATGGTATACGGGCCGTATGATTTACCGCATATGTATGAGATATTCGAAGGGGTTCTATATAAAGGATGCTACTTCTTCTATCTGGACAATGGTGTGCTATGTCTGCGTCAGGTACGCAAGTTGGAGCAGTTGGCACACACACATTTGTTCATTGATGGTGACAGTGCAGGATTACAACTGGCAGAGGGGATTCGGCGTGATTTGATGGAGGTAGTATCGGACATCATCAGAAACTGGAGAGACAAAAGCGGACTTACTTTCCTGTTCGATGAATTGCTGTGTCTGCGAGAAAGGGGAGACATACAGCTCGACCTTGTAAAAGACAAGGGTTAGTTTGTTCCTTCTGAGAGATATCGTTACAGCAAAAAATGCTCCTGACAGCAGAGAAACATTGCCGGTAGGAGCACTCTTTTGTTATAGCTGGTTAGGCGGGTAATGATAGCGTTTTGTTTTTTTTGAGCCAGAGATCATCAGAAGGATCGCTGCAATCAAATGGAGAGCCCAGCCTACAAAGGGTATCCAGGCCAGCAAAGAAGTGAGTACTCCCCATACAGAGCCGTAGATCGCCTCCTGATTGCGTAACGACAGGATAAGTGTTACTGCATGCAGGACAAGCATAAATCCCAGAGCCGAGTAGCCGGTCCCCATGACAATAGCTCCCCCCACAATCGGTACGGCAAGCACCAATTCGAATATACCTGATATCCACTTTAATATTCGAGAATAGCTCATCTTTAAACCTCCGTAGATAGTAGGTCTTTGTACTTGGATATATTCTAGCAGAAGGAGCTGAATTAATCTGCATTTTACCAGGATATGCAAAAAGTCCGATAATGCAACAAAGGAGGACCACAAAGGTCCTCCATCGTAGGCGATACATTTTTAACAGGATACGATCTGTCCAATCACATCATGAAACTCGGTGTACTGACCAGCAATACCAGTGTTGAAAAGACAGTGTCCTTTTACACAAACCTAACGCTTCTAATGCCCGGAATGGATCTCCTAACAGTTTGTCCGGCTACGTCGTCCAACGGAACCACACCTCTCTGTTGTACCGCCTAATCATAATATGGCCAGGATTCCGAGGAAATATACATTAGTGGACACGAGCTTTCGTTTTTTTCTTCCATTTGCGATTATGGTTGGCGGTTTTGGGAAAAGAATCGCCTCTTTCCAGCGTTACTTGCTGTGGGTTTTGGATTTCAGTATGGAAGCTCTTTTCTCCGACCTCCATGTATACGCCGTCGTTTGGGACCTTATCTCCTGGTTCGAACTCAGTCTTTTCACCCATACGGTGGTGCCTCCTTAGATAAATGAATTTGGACTGCAACGGTTATTGTGCGCTGTCTTGAACAGAAACATGCGAAACCGTGTATACAGATAGTGAGTGAATCAAATGATTTCCTTTATATATGCAAAATTTTTGATGTTCTATAAAATTGTATATAGCTAATGATATGCAGTGTTTTTAGCCGTTTTAGGCTTGTGTATTGAATTTGTAGGTTGCATTCAGTTGTTGGATTTGGTAAACTGTTTTAGTGCGAGCTTAGGCTCGTTCCTTGCTCTCAACTGAGATTGAGGGCCTTATGTCCATAAGGAGGTGTAAAGAATGCGCAAATATGAAGCGATGTATATTATTCGTCCTGACATTGAACAAGAAGCTGTTCAAGCGACAGTCGATAAATTCCAAGGTATCATCTCTAACGGCGGTGGCGAAATTACGAGTCACGATGTAACTAAACGCCGTCTTGCGTATGAGATCAAGAAATTCCGTGATGGTTCTTTCGTTCTGGTAAACTTCACAGCAGAACCTGCTGTTGTTACTGAGCTTGAGCGTATCATGAAAATTTCTGACGAAGTAATTCGTTATCTCATTACGAACGACGTAGCTTAATTATTGTACGTGATTATGTAATGAACAACGCTCAAAGGAGGGGATTGGATTGTTGAACCGTGTCATTCTGATCGGTCGTTTGACCAAAGATCCAGAGCTGCGCTATACACCATCTGGTGTAGCAGTAACCCAGTTCACCCTGGCTGTAGACCGTCCGTTTACGAGTCAAGGCGGCGAACGGGAAGCGGATTTCTTGCCGATCGTAACCTGGCGTCAGCTTGCTGAAACATGCGCTAACTATCTTCGCAAAGGTCGTTTAACGGCTGTTGAAGGCCGTGTTCAGGTGCGTAATTATGAGAACAATGAAGGAAAACGTGTATACGTGACTGAAATTGTAGCTGATAATGTGCGTTTCTTGGAATCTAACCGCGATGGCGGTAACGGTGGCGGCAATAGCGGTGGAGCTGCGCGTGAGGAGTCTCCTTTCGGAGGCGGTAACAGCAATAGTGGACGCGGGAATAATAACTCGCGAAACAATCAGGATCCTTTTTCCGATGACGGAAAACCGATCGATATTTCGGATGATGATTTACCATTTTAATTGGGAAAGGACTGACAAAGAATGGGCTTCAGACAAAGAGAAGGCGGAGACGATAACAAAAGACCAGCTCGTCGTGGTGGTCGCAACAAACGTCGTAAAGTATGTTTCTTCACTGTGAACAAAATTACTCACATTGACTATAAAGATACAGACCTGCTTAAAAAATTCATCAGCGAACGTGGAAAAATTCTTCCTCGTCGTGTGACTGGAACAAGTGCGAAATATCAACGTATGTTGACAATCGCTGTTAAACGTTCCCGTCAAATCGCATTGCTTCCTTACACTACTGAATAGTAGTGGGTGGAAAAAAGAGGCGTTCCCGATCCCGGGAGCGTCTTTTTTCGTGATTTTTTATATTGACAACAAGTGCCATCTATTGTAACTTACTAATAATACAATCCATGTTTACCCATAAACCATAGTATACCTTTTAATGGCTTGTGAAATTGCAAGCTCCCCAACTCGCCAGAGTAAACATTTCGGCCTTCTGTAATGTTATTTTATATTACATGGAATCCTGTTTTTTGTCATTTTCCACAAGTGAAATTCATAAACTTTACATAAATAGATATTTTGCATTTTTATATTACATAAAAAAAGATATTGACGTGATATTATTTTACACTTAAGATAAACCTTAATAAAAATGTAATGGTTGTTAGCGCACGAAATTGACCAGAGGTCTAAAACACGTGTTTACGCTATTAAGACAGTGAGGAGGATGTGCAAACTTCATTTTCAAACCTCAAGCTTTAACGAATCACCGCAGGAATGGGACAGGCTGTTAAATAAAGAACCGACTAAGGGGGATTAACAGGATGATGCAGACGAAGAAATGGGTTTCTTTGCTTATGGTGCTTACGATCGTTGGTGTTCTGTTTGCAGGATGTAGCGGGGGTGCTAATGAGGCACAGCCACAGCAAGGCAATGCGGATAATAAAACAGAGGGAAATGAAGGAACTGCACCCGTTACGGAGGGCGTTATTAAAGCGACTGATCTCACGCAAAATCCTCCGGGAGCCACTAATCGGAAAGATAACATTGTAGTAGGTATGACATCACCTAAAGGGGTATTTAACCCGCTATTCTGGCAAACGACTTACGATTTATATGTAGTCAGAACAGTATTTGATTCCTTCTTACAGGTGAAGGCGGATGGTACATATGAAAATAGTTTGGCTGACAAGGTTGATGTATCGCCGGATGGTCTAAAATATACATTCCATCTGAAACCAGGCGTGAAGTATAGTGACGGTACCCCAGTAACAGTGAAGGATTATGCTTTTGTCCTCAAGGTACTGCATGATCCAAATTATGACGGAGAAACAGATGTATTATCTTTTAAGATTAAAGGCGGTAAAGAGTATCACGATGGCAAGGCGAATGATATCTCTGGTATCAAAGTCATTGATGATAACACAGTAGAGGTAACCGTTACAGAAGCAACAGCGTATACAAAGGATTTTCTGGGTGAGCAATACTTCATGCCAGAAGCTTATTATGGAAAAGGATTCAAAAAGGGTAACCTGGACAGCATCAAGGCGCTTAATAATAAGCCAATCGGCTCTGGTCAGTATGTACTGAAGAGCTTCTCCCCGGGTCAACAAGTCGTATTTGATGCGAATCCAAACTACTTCAAAGGCGCACCAAAAGTGAAGTCAGTTATTTTCAAAACAACAACAGAAGAAACAAACCTGTCTATGCTGCAAACAGGTGAAACGGACATGGACAACATCACAGTTACTGAAGACAATGTAGAGGAATTAAAGGCGTTGGGCTTCTTGGACGTGAATATTATGCCGACAAACGGCTATGGATATATTGCGTTTAATCATAAGGAAAAGAAATTTAAGGACCCTAAAGTACGTCAGGCTCTAACGATTGGCTTAAACCGTAAGGAGATTGTGCAGGGCGTGTATGGTCCATATGCGAATGTTATTAACATTCCACAATCTACAGAATCTTGGTCTTATACGGATGAAGGTATCAACAAATATGAATTTGATACAGCTAAGGCGAAGGCTTTGCTGGATGAGGCAGGCTGGAAGGTTGGTGCTGACGGAATTCGCGAAAAGGACGGAGAAAAGTTGACCATTAACTTCTCTGCGACTGCTGATAACCCAGTAGTAGAGGCCTTGCTACCGATCATGTCCAATAACTATAAGGAGCTAGGCATCAAGCTGACTTCCGAAACTTTAGATTTTAACGCCATTATGGATAAAAAGGACACAGGCAAGTTTGATATGTTCTTCGCGGCTTGGGGCTTAACACCAGACCCGGATACAACGACTTTTATTTCGAATGGTGCACAAAATGATATCGGCTATTCCAATAAGAAGGTCGATGAACTAACGCTTGCTGGTAAGCATGAACTGGATCAAGAGAAACGCAAATTGATTTACAAACAGCTCTATCAAGAGCTGAACAAAGATCTACCAACTATTTTTATGTACCAACGCAGAGATATGTGGCCAGTTAATGGACGTGTATCTGGCTTAGAAATTACGCCATACAAAGATTTTGAGTTCACTCTGCATAACGCTCAGATCGCTCAATAAGGGTTGCCAATCGTATGCTCAGCTCTCACGAGCTGGGCATATCACTTTATTCGTCTGGAGGAATGAATATGAAGCAGTACATTATTCGAAGACTGCTGCAACTCATCCCCACACTTATTGGCATATCCATTATCGTATTTGCGATTTCAGCCATGGTGCCGGGTGATTATATTACAGCCAAGCAGAACCCGAATATGACGGCCGAAAAGGCGCAGCAGCTACGACATATCTACGGGCTGGATAAACCGGAATACCAACGCTATTTTATATGGGCCGGTAATATGTTAAAGGGGAATATGGGGGATTCATTACAGCATAAGCAGCCGGTAACGAAGGTCATTGGCAATTATGTATGGAACTCATTTATTATCGCTTTTTTTAGTCTTATTTTTAGCTGGCTGATTGCGGTTATTGCAGGAGTATTTTCAGCCAAGTTTCAATATTCGTTATTCGATAAGTTTGTCACATTATTCATTTTCTTATGTATGTCGCTGCCTTCATTTTTTATTGGTCTATTGGTCATCAAAATATTTGCCCTAGAGTGGGGGATTCTCCCGGTTGGGGGCATGACCACAGCAGGGATGGAGCCAGGCTCGTGGGCTTATATGGTGGATGTTCTCAAGCATATGTTCCTGCCGACACTCGTACTTACGATGCTGAGCACAGGAAGTCTGACCCGGTATTTCCGTACAGGCATGTTGGAGGTCATTCGTCAGGATTATATTCGTACCGCACGCGCCAAAGGCTTGAAGGAACGTACGGTTATTTTCAAGCACGCACTGCGCAATGCACTGATTCCAGCCATCACACTACTTGGCTTCGAGCTTCCGGCCTTATTTGGTGGGGCGATGATTCTGGAGAAAGTATTTGTGTGGCCGGGTGTGGGTCAGGTCTATCTGGAGTCGATTAGTATGCGGGATTATCCGTTTATGTTGGGCTTCACGATTTTCTTAGCGTTACTTACGCTTATCGGTAATTTGCTCTCTGATGTATTGTATGGCATGGCAGATCCAAGAATTCGCTTGAAGTAGGAGGGATACTATTGTCCGCAGAAACAGTCACGATTGAAACGAATCAAAAGGCGGCGATCCGTCCTGAAGCGTCTCCATGGAGAATCGCCGTTCGCCGTTTTAACCAAAACCGTCTGGCTTTGGCTGGTCTCGTTATATTAATTCTGATGGTTATCATTTGTAGTTTTGGACCGATGATTTCACCTTATCATTTAGATGATTACAAGCTAGCTGACAAAAATTTATCGCCTAATGCTAAGTACTGGCTTGGTACAGATAAGTTTGGTAGAGATATTTTGCTGCGTACAATGCTGGCCGGCCGTATTTCCTTGACGGTGGGACTGGTCGCCACGTTTATTTCGGTCATGATTGGAGCGACGTTGGGTGCGCTGGCAGGGTTTTATCGTAAAGGCGTGGATACGGTTATTATGCGGATTGCCGATATTTTCATGGCACTCCCTACATTACCGCTGCTTATTATTTTAGGTGCTGTTCTGTCGGATTTGAAGGTCGATCCGTCGAATCGCATTTATTTTCTGATGCTCATTATCGGGGTCTTGAGCTGGACTAGCTTGTCTCGTCTGGTCAGGGGGCAGATTCTTACGCTGCGTGAACAGGAGTTCATGCAGGCGACGGAAGCGCTAGGCTTGAGAGACCGTCGCAAAATATTCCGACATTTGCTGCCGAACACGATTCCTACCATTATTGTTACGGCTACGCTTGGAGTAGCGGGTGCGATTATTACAGAATCTGCGCTCAGTTACTTGGGAATCGGCGTTGTGCCGCCCACACCTTCGTGGGGGAATATGATATCGGCTGCAAATAACCTAATTGACTTCCGCAAACGGCCTTGGATATGGGTCCCACCGGGAATGTGTATTCTAATTACAGTTGTAGCGATTAACCTGATTGGCGACGGTTTGCGTGATGCGCTGGACCCTAAAATGAAGAAGTAGGAGACGAACGTTTATGGAAAATGCTTTGATTGAATTTCGTAACCTGAAAACCCACTTTCATACCTCTAACGGAACTGTCAAAGCGGTCAATGACGTCAGTTTTAAAATTCGTGAGGGTGAAACGCTCTGTGTGGTAGGAGAATCTGGTTGCGGTAAGAGTGTAACTGCGATGACGATGATGAGGTTGATTGATTCTCCCCACACCTCAGACGGACAAATCTGGTTTGAGGGCAAAGACCTCCTAAAACTCAATAAAGGTCAAATGCAGCAGATTCGCGGCAATGACATCTCGATCATTTTTCAGGAGCCGATGTCTTCTCTGAATCCCGTGCTTACGATTGGGGAACAGATCACGGAGCCATTGCTGATGCATACATTAATGAGTAAAAAAGAAGCACATGCCCGGGCAATTGAGCTGATTAATTTGGTGGGGATTTCACGTTCAGAGGAAATATTTCATTCCTATCCTCATGAATTGAGTGGCGGTATGCGCCAGCGGATCATGATTGCCATCGCATTAAGCTGTAATCCGAAGTTATTGATTGCGGATGAACCGACAACGGCACTGGATGTGACGATTCAGGCACAGATTCTAGATTTAATGCGGGATTTGAAGGATAAGCTTAAAACGTCCATTATGCTCATTACGCACGACTTGGGTGTCGTGGCAGAAATGGCTGATTATGTGGTCGTTATGTATGCTGGAAATGTCATTGAAGAGGCGCCTGTCATTGAGCTGTTTAAAAATCCGCAGCATCCATATACTCAAGGCTTATTAAAGGCGAAGCCCGTCATTAATCAGAAAATGGATCGACTCTATTCCATCCCAGGACAGGTTCCAAACCCAATTGAGTTGGGAGAAAATTGTCATTTCCATGATCGGTGCTCCCACTGTATGCAAATTTGCAAGGATCAGGCTCCTCCTTTGAATGAAAAGGAGAATGGTCATAAGGTTGCCTGCTGGCTATATGAGAAAGAAGGAGGGCAACGGATATGAGCGAGCCTTTGATTCAAGTGGAAGGGCTGAAAAAGTATTTCCCGATCACAGGCGGGATTTTTCAGCGTACTGTCGGACATGTGAAAGCAGTCGATGATGTATCCTTTAACATTCATAAGGGTGAATCCTTCGGTCTGGTAGGAGAATCGGGTTGTGGCAAAAGTACGATTGGACGCACGATTCTTAGATTGATGGATAAGACAGAGGGATCGGTACGATACAAAGGCGAAGACTTGCACGCGTTAAACAAAGAGCAGATTCGTGCGCTTCGTCCGAAGTTGCAAATCGTCTTTCAGGACCCTTTTAGCTCACTGAACCCGAGAATTAAGGTCGGTGAAGCCATTGGTGAGGCGTTGCTGGATCACGGGTTGATTGATCGTAGTGAGCTGCGGAAGAAGGTCAATGAAACGCTGAATATTTGTGGGCTATCCTCGTATCATTATGATCGGTATCCGCATGAATTTTCTGGCGGCCAGCGTCAGCGGATCGGGATTGCAAGGGCTTTGATTTTGAATCCTGATTTTATTGTGGCTGATGAGCCGGTATCTGCTCTAGATGTGTCTATTCAGGCCCAGATTATTAACTTGTTAAGTGATTTGCAGCAGGAACGCCAATTGACCTATCTGTTTATCTCGCATGATCTAAGTGTAGTCGAGCATCTGTGTAGCCGGATTGGTGTGATGTATCTGGGTTCAATGGTAGAGCTTTCCTCCAAGGAGGAACTGTTCAGTAATCCGCTTCATCCGTACACAAAGGCGCTGCTATCGGCAGTACCGATTCCCGATCCCACGATCAAGAGACAACGGATTGTGTTGAAAGGAGACATCCCATCTCCGGCCAATCCGCCTTCAGGATGCAAGTTTCATACACGTTGTCCTATGGCAGAAGCACGTTGTAAAACAGAGATTCCGGTATACCGCGATGCGGGCGATCAGCATTTTGTAGCCTGTCACTTTGCCTAAAATATAATAATTAGGAAGCAAAATATCCGTCATCCTGAAAGCAGAATTGACGGATATTTTGGCGTGGAATACAAAAGGTAAAAAAATTGTATCTTTTTTTCGAAAAATTGCAGACAAAATGGATTTTTCATCGTCTAATAAAGTATGGAGGTTATTACGATGATGAAAAAACATTGGTTACGTTGGGCTATTGTCGTCCCGGTACTTATTATATTGATTTTTATTACGCTTGGACCCCGCCTGTTGATCGGAAAGCCGAATGTGGATGCAGAGGCTGCGGTGCTGATGGACATGCATACTGGGGAATTACTGATGGATGTGAACGGCGATACGCCTATGCCTTCCGCAAATATGTCCAAGCTCATGACTGAGCTATTGGTGCTGGAGGATATTCGGGCCGGACGGTTAGGCTGGAATGATGAAGTGCGAATTAGCCGTTACGCGAGTACGGTGGGCGGTGTGAATTTGTCCCTCCGGTATGGTGAAAGGATGACCGTATCCGAATTGTTCCAGAGTATGGTTGTGTATTCAGCGAATGATGCCGCTGTCGCGTTAGCGGAGCGTTCAGCAGGGAATGAATCAGCTTTTGTGAAGCGTATGAATGGAAAAGCTGCCCAAATCGGGTTGTCATCCGATAGTCGCTTCAGCAATGCCTCTGGAGCAGGGCAGAGTGAATTGGGGCCGAATCACCCTGAGGATATTCGGGGAGAAACGAAAATGACAGCAAGCGACACGGCGAAGTTGGCCTCCTATTTGATTACGTCACACCCGGAGATTTTGAGAACGTCCAGCCGTACGCAGATGGAGTTGAAGGATAAAGGCATCTACATTAGTAATACGAACTGGATGCTGCCTTCCTTGGCTGGACCGTACTCTTACGCGGGAACGGACGGACTGAAAGCAGGATACACAAGCGATGCTGGATACTGCTTCACGGGTACAGCTGAGCAGCATGGAAGACGGCTAGTTGCTGTGGTGTTGGGTGCACCGAGCAAGGAGGAGCGTTTTGAGCAGACACGGAGGTTGTTCGATTATGGTTTTGCCCTGTCGACTTCTTTCCCCGTGCGACTGCAAAATTTGGTGAAACTGGCCCCGCATTAAGGGGGAAAATGATTTTGAAAGCTACATAGGATACGAAAATAAACATGAATTGGGGCTTTGACCGTGAGGTCGAAGCCTTTTTTGGCATGAATTTGAGAAGCTGACCACGCCATGATACTTTTGACAACAGGGTAGCAGACCTTTTATGCTTTGAGGGGAAGTTTTCGCTTCATGTGGGACCAATTCGGTTTAATGAAGAGATGGGATTTGTGACGGAAAGAAGGAAGGTACCTGTTATGGAGAGAAGACATAAGAGAAGGACCAGTGGAAAGCCCAAAAAGAAAAAGAGGTTTACCGCTCTATATATTTCATGTATTGTTTTATTTTTGATTGCAGTGGGAGGCTACCTATTCCGCAAACAGCTGACACTGGTGGCTTTTGATTGGTTTGTATCACCGACGTTGGAGAGCAAGCTGGAGAAATCCTATCAGCCGCGACAATCCGGTGAACAGCAGCAGCAAGAGACAGTTGCTTACCGTAAGGAGCCCTTTTCGGTGCTGTTACTGGGTACAGATGAAAGGCCAAATGAAAAGGCGCGTGGTCGTTCGGATACGGTTATGTATGCAGTAGTACGGCCCGCAGAATCGCGTGTGCTTTTGATTTCCATTCCAAGGGATACGTACGTACAGATTGTCGGACATGATCCGAATCGCGATGGCGAGGATGATTTTGATAAGTTGGGGCATGCTTATGCGTTCGGAGGCGCAGATATGTCCATGGCTACAGTAGAGAAGTTGATGGAGCATAAGGCCGATTATTATGCTACGATTAATTTCCAGGGTATTCAGGAGGCGGTGAACGCAGTGGGTGGAGTTGTGCTTCCCATCGACAAGCCCATTGAGAATAAGAATCCGCTGCATATCAAGTTCCGTATTGAGGCGGGCAAGCCGCTTTATAATGGTGAGGAAGCCATGTATTATGTTAGATATCGGGAAGATAGCGACTTCAACCGTACAAAACGGCAGCAAATTTTCTTGAACGCTATGGCCGATAAGCTGCTGAATATCAACGGAATTACCAAAATCCCGGAGCTGCTCGATATTATGGGAGCCAATTTCAAAACCGATATGGAACCTACTTTTATTACTGGGCTTGGCAAGCAGGCTATTTCGCAGGGGAATCCACAAATTTCAAGTTTTACGATTACGGGGGAAGGGTTCAAGAAGAAGGGCCTGTATTATGACCGGGCTAATGAACAGGAACTTGAATATGCCAGACTTATGATTGCGAACTGGCTAGATTCCGATACAACCCCGCAGACGCTGAGGCTTCCCGACAAGCAGGACATTCAGTGAATAATCAATTGATTTATATTTGATTTTGAGGGGGATTCGTTTCTCATGAACATCGCTTTTTTCTTGCTTCCCAAACAGGAAGTTGCTTGTGTAACGGCGGATGCTACTTTACGGCAAACGTTGGAACGGATGGAATATCACCGTTTTACAGCGGTTCCTATTTTGGATAAAGAAGGTAGATATACAGGTACAGTTACAGAAGGTGATCTGTTGTGGCATATGAAAGAGTCCGAGGGGAAAATCACCTTTGAAAACGCTTCTAAGTTTATGCTTAAGGACGTTCCGTTGCGGGTTACGATGAAGCCCGTATCCATTGACGCGAACATGGAGGATTTAATTAATTTGGCGAAGGTACAGAATTTTGTGCCCGTCGTAGATGATATGGAACGGTTTATTGGCATTGTACGTCGCAGCCAGATTATTGAGTATTGTGAAAAATTTGTGTCCAGGGAATCGCTTAATACTTCAAGCTAAAATAAGCAGCAAAGCTGGTCCGAAAATAACGATTTACCTTATGGGGTAACAGTTATTTTCAGAATAGGATATGCTATAATGGAGAATAAAGCTTTTTCAGAGGGGTGTGACTCTTCATCATATGCCTAAAGAAATGGATGTAGTTAAACGAGCCAAGGTTATTGAATGGCTTAAAACAGAGGTGCTTGACCAAGTCTCCCGTCTGTTTAAGGCGATGTGGGAAGGCAGTACAGCCCGCATTGGTGATTGTTTGGCGAGTTTGGTGATGAGCAGTTATATTTTGGGGAGGCGCCTTGGAGTGTCTTACCGTGAATTGGATGATCTACTCATCGACAAGCTAAGAAAGCACAGAAAAGAAGGACACCAGCTGGAGGATTGGTATCAGGACATTTCCGCACTGGAAGAACATATGCGTAAGAGGTGAAAACGTTGAAATTCCGCTTGGCAACTGTAGCATGGAGCGTCATTTATTTGCTTCTGCTGCTGACTCTATTGACACCATTAAGAATCATTACCGTATTTTTGCTGATTGTGCCTGGCGCTGTATTGTTTTCATCGCTGCCTTTCAAAGGATTTCTGGTCCACGTCATACCGGTGCTGTTAATTATAGCGCTACTCGATGTGTATTCGCTGCTCCCTGCGATTTATTTTCTGATTCCTTCAATAATGATGGGACGGATTTATAAAAAGGGAGGACCTGCTTTTCAGGCGTTGATGACCGGAATGGGCATTATTTTAGCCGAGTTGTTGGTTGTTCTGTTTATCGCTACGTATTCTTTTGGGTTTGATCTTTCGCAGTACCTTCGTGATCAGGCCGCGATATCGGCAAGTATAGTACAGCAGGTTTTGAGTGCTAATCCGATGTTTTCGAACATGAATTGGACAGCGGAGGATACGCAGAAACTCGGTACAATGCTGATTGGAAAAATTCCGTATGTGCTGATCATGACCTCGTTCATATTGGCGGTGATTACGCATGCTTTGGCACGTCCGGCATTGAGCAGTCTCGATGTACCGGTACGCAAAATGAAGCCTGCTCGCGAGTGGAGGCTACCGCGCGCGCTGATCTGGTATTATCTGCTGGCAATTGTAATTGAATGGATAGCAGGGTCTTCCGATAGCAGCTGGATTCAAATGGTTTCCATTAGTATGCTACCGCTGATTCATGCATGTTTTATTATCCAGACGATTGGTTTTGTATACTTTTGGACGCATAGCCGTAAAATGAGCCCGGTGATTGCGTTGCTGCTGTCGCTCGTCGTTCTGGTGTTCCAGCCGCTCCGCATTATAGGTATTATTGATTTGGCCTTTCCGCTGCGTGAAGCTATTACAAGATCAAAGAAATAGGGTGAACAGTCATGCCTAAATTTCTACAAAAACGCTGGCACGGCTATCAGACGGTCTGGGCGTTTTTACTGCTGCTGGTGCTTGTCATATGTATTTCCATGTACAACTGGGAACTGGGTGTGATAGGACTGCTGCTGTCATTCTTGCTCGGCGGACTGATGCTGAAGACGGAATTGGATTTTCGTCGGGAACTGAATCAATATATCAGCGGTCTTTCCTTCCGGATCAAGCGGGTGGAAGGGGAAGCGATTAGTACATTGCCGTTCGGCATCATTTTATACAGTGAAAATCGAACGGTAGAATGGCACAATCGGTTTGCCGGGGAGATGTTCCAGGAGCAATCGCTGATTGGTGAGTCTCTTCAAGATTTGTTTCCTCAACTCGCAGGTGCTCTAAGCACCAAGAAGGAAACAAAGGAGCCTGCTCGTGAGCTGAAGGTGGAGCTACAGCATGATGAGCGTCATTATCAGTTTCTGATCGTGCCCGATGAGCGTCTGATATATTTGTATGAAGTAACGGAGTTGGCGGTGCTACGCAAGCAGTATGAAAACGAGCGGTTGGCGCTCGGTATCGTCATGCTCGATAATATGGACGAGGCTGCTCAGGGAATGGACGATCAGCAACGCACCGCGCTTATTGCAAAGGTGTCAAGCGAGATTACATCTTGGGCTAATCAGTACAATATTTATTTGCGTCGATTATCTTCTGAGCGTTATCTCATTATGCTAAATCATAAAGCGCTTCAGGAGCTGGAGCAAAGTCGATTCGTCATTCTGGATACCGTAAGGGAAATGACGGCGGATTTAAAAGTACCAATGACACTGAGTATTGGCTTGTCCTTCGGTGCAGAGAGCATCAAGGAGCTAGGCGAGCTGGCCCAATCCAGTCTAGATATGGCGCTTGGACGTGGGGGCGATCAGGCAGCAGTGAAGGCGGGACAGCGCCTGTCCTTTTATGGAGGCAAGTCCAATGCTGTCGAGAAGCGTACCAGGGTGCGTGCCCGAGTCATTGCACATGCGCTGCGTGACCTGATGCAGGAGAGCGACCGCGTCCTGATCATGGGACACAAAATACCGGACATGGATGCATTGGGAGCGGCCATCGGTGTGTGGAAGGCTGCGGCACTTTACAATGTAGAGGCACATATCGTACTGGATAAATCCAATCCGTCTATCGACCGAATGATGGAGCAGGTAAACAAGGATGAGAAGTTATCGCAAGCGCTCATGACGCCAGAGCAGTCGCTCCAGCTGATGACTGAGCACAGTCTGCTGGTCGTGGTGGACACGCATAAGGCCTCAATGACGATTGAGCCGCGTCTGGTGCAAACGGCCAGCCGGGTGGTGGTTGTCGACCATCATCGTCGGGGCGAGGAATTTATTAACGATTCGGTTCTGATCTACTTGGAGCCATATGCGTCATCGGCCTGTGAGCTGGTGACCGAGCTGCTGCAATATATCCATGAGAAGGTCCAACTGACACCGCTGGAGGCAACATCACTGCTGGCGGGGATTACGGTGGATACCAAGCATTTTTCGCTGCATACAGGCTCGCGTACATTCGAGGCAGCCGGCTTTTTACGGCGTAGTGGGGCAGATACAGTAATGATCCAGCGCATGTTAAAAGAGGACTTGGATGAATATATTGCTAAGGCGGAAATTATTAAGCATGCTAAAATGATATATGGGCATATCGCAATTGCGGTAACTGAGCCCGGACAGAAAATACCGCAGCTCCTGATTGCTCAGGTGGCGGATTCATTACTCAATATGACGGATGTACTGGCCTCCTTTGTGGTCAGTGAACGTCCTGACGGCCTGGTGGGGATCAGCGCCCGTTCACTCGGACGCATGAACGTACAGGTCGTCATGGAACGGCTAGGCGGCGGAGGACATCTGACGAATGCGGCGGTTCAGCTGGATTGCCCGCTGGAGGAAGCTAAGCGCAGAGTGGTCGACGTGCTGGCCGAAATTGATGGGGAAGAGGGGTTATTTGAATGAAAGTGATATTCATTAAAGATATGAAGGGCCAAGGCAAGAAGGGGCAAATTAAGGAAGTGTCGGACGGTTATGCAGCGAATTTCCTGTTGCCGCGTGGTGTTGCCCGTCCAGCGACAGAAGGAAATATGAAGACGCTGGAAAATCAGAATGCTGCTGAGGAAAAGCGCAAGCAAGAGGAAAAGGAAGAGGCTCAAGCGCTCGGCAAAAAGCTGGAAGAGACAACGATTCAGCTCAAGGCGAAGGCTGGTGAAGGTGGACGGCTGTTCGGCGCGATTACAAGCAAGCAAATCGCGGAGGCAGTAGCTAAAACTGGCATCAAGCTGGACAAACGCAAAATTGAGCTGGAAGAACCGATTCGTACGTTGGGCGTGACTCAAATGACCGTTAAGCTTCATCCTGAGGTCAAAGCTACGCTGAAAGTACAGGTGACTGAAGAATAATTATGGGCGGCGAATTTTTTGATCGGATTCCTCCGCAAAATCTGGAGGCTGAACAGGCGGTTATCGGGTCTATTTTGCTCCAGTCTGAAGCACTGATTACCGCAATGGAGCGGGTGCAAACCGAGGACTTTTATGATAAGGCTCATCAGATGATTTACGAAGCAATGATTGAGCTGGGTGAATCCGGACAGCCGATTGACTTGGTTACGCTGACCTCGAAAATTCAGGACAAGGGACAGCTAGAGGATATCGGCGGTGTCAGTTATCTGGCGAAGCTGGCTCACGGGGTGCCAACAGCGGCTAACGTGGATTACTATGCCCAGATCATTGAAGAAAAAGCGATGCTTCGTCGCTTGATTCGTGCAGCTACACAGATTGTGAGCGAAGGCTATAGCAGTGGCGAGGATGTCGCTGGTATGCTGAGCGATGCTGAGCGCAAGATTATGGAGATATCCAACGGGCGCTCAGGTAGTGGCTTTATTGCCATCCGCGATGTCGTGATGGAAGTGTTTGACCGCGTTGAATTGCTGCATCAGAACAAGGGCAATACGACCGGGATTCCGTCCGGGTTTGTTGATTTGGACAAGATGACGGCGGGTTTCCAGCGCAATGACTTGATCATTGTGGCCGCCCGTCCATCCGTAGGTAAAACAGCGTTCGCTCTGAATATTGCGCAAAACGTTGCAGTTCGGGCAAAAGAGACAGTAGCCATCTTCAGTCTGGAGATGTCGGCCGCTCAGCTCGTGCAGCGGATGATTTGCGCCGAGGCCAATCTGGACGCGAACGTCATGCGGACAGGTGAATTTAAAGGCGACGACGATTGGGCGAAGCTGACGATGGGCATTGCAGCCTTGTCAGAGGCGGAAATCTATATCGATGATACGCCCGGCATCACTGTGGCTGATATCCGTGCCAAATGCCGCCGTCTCAAGACGGAAAAGGGACTGGGTATGATCGTAATCGACTACTTGCAGCTTATTCACGGACGAGGCAAAGCAGGCGAGAACCGGCAACAGGAGGTATCCGAAATTTCACGGACATTGAAGCAAATCGCCCGTGAGCTTGAAGTGCCTGTAATTGCCCTCTCCCAGCTGAGTCGGGGTGTGGAGCAGCGTCAAGACAAGCGGCCGATGATGAGTGACTTGCGGGAATCGGGTTCTATCGAGCAGGATGCTGATATCGTGGCGTTTCTGTACCGGGATGATTACTATAATCAGGAAACAGAAAAGAAGAATATTATTGAGATTATCATTGCCAAGCAGCGTAACGGCCCGGTCGGTACGGTAGAATTGGTCTTTCTCAAAAATTATAATAAATTCGCTAATTACGAGCGTGCCCATTCGGATGCGTTCGCCGGATAACATATTAGTATCATTAGAAAAGGCTCTTTCGACGCGGATTTCGCGATCTCGAAAGGGTCCTTTTTTATAGGGTTCACGTATTTTCATATAAGGAATGAAACTCTCAATTACGAACAATACTATTTTCATGTAATATAATGTTCGCTTTTTATTTGACTTTAAAAAATGGTGCTGTTACACTTATAGTGCTGCTTCAACGCAGTGGGGAGAACATTACGCCCGGGGCTTTCCGAACCTACGGAATGTCTGCGACGGACGTTTTTTCCTGCTGTCCGAGAACGCTCCATATCTGCTCGCTCAGGCGGTTGAAGTCGGATATGCGTAGTGTGTCAGCTCAAAATCAGAGTGTCTGTGGGCACTCCACGGAGGAATGAAACATGTCAACTGTAGTCGTTGTGGGAACACAATGGGGAGACGAAGGCAAAGGTAAAATCACGGACTATCTGGCGGAAAGCGCTGAAGTGGTAGCCCGTTACCAAGGCGGAAACAATGCTGGTCATACGATTCTCATTGACGGTAAAAAGTACAAGCTGAGCCTGATTCCATCCGGCGTTTTTTATGAAGATAAAAAGTGTGTTATTGGCAACGGCATGGTAGTAAATCCAGCCGCTCTTATTGAAGAAATTACTTACATTCATGATAATGGCTTTTCCACAAAAAATCTGGTCATTAGTGACCGTGCACATGTGATTATGCCGTACCATATGACGCTGGATGTGCTGGAAGAAGACCGCAAAGGTCCTAACAAAATTGGTACTACCCGTAAAGGGATCGGCCCTGCTTATATGGATAAAGCTGCACGTAACGGTATTCGTATTGCTGATTTGCTGGATGCAGAGGAATTCGAAAAGAAGCTGCGCCATCAAACGAAAGAAAAAAATCAAGTGATTGAACAAGTATACGGCGGCGAGCCGCTGGACGTAGAAGAAATACTGAAACAGTATCTGGAGTATGCTGAATTTATCCGTCCTTATGTAGGAGATACGTCTGTCGTGTTGAATGATGCGATTGACGCAAATCAAAAGGTACTGTTCGAGGGTGCGCAAGGCGTTATGCTCGATATCGACCAAGGTACGTATCCGTACGTTACGTCCTCCAACCCGTCGGCTGGCGGCGTATGTATTGGTTCCGGTGTGGGACCGTCCAAGATTCAACAAGTCATCGGTGTAGCTAAATCGTACACAACTCGTGTAGGTGATGGACCCTTCCCAACTGAGCTGAACGATGAAGTCGGCGATTACATTCGTGAAACAGGTCATGAGTACGGTACGGTTACAGGTCGTGCTCGTCGTGTTGGCTGGTTTGACAGCGTCGTTGTGCGTCATGCCCGTCGTGTCAGTGGGTTAACGGGTCTTTCCCTGAACTCGCTGGATGTATTGACTGGCCTGAAAACAGTGAAAATTTGCACAGGTTACAAGTACCACGGCGAGGTGATTACGCATTATCCGGCTAGCCTGAAAATGCTAGCGGAATGCGAAGCGGTATATGAAGAAATGCCAGGTTGGAGCGAAGACATCACTGGCGTGAAAACGCTGGAGGAACTGCCTGAGACTACACGCAATTACGTACAACGCGTGTCTGATCTGACAGGTATCCCAATTGCTATTTTCTCGGTTGGGCGTAATCGCGATCAAACAAATCAGGTGCTTCCGATTTATTTGTAGGACAAGAATGATATAGCTATTGATACATGTTCAAGGAGAGAGGCTGTTAGCAGCCTCTCTCTTTTTTTTATTCTGTGAAGTGTTAAATGGTTCCTCCCCCTTTACATAATCTTATCTTCCTTGTCGATTTGTGATAACAAACCCTCTCTATAATCCAAATAGAAAAGAGATTCGGACGTCTAGACGTCTTGAGAGGGATGAATTATGAACTGGTATCTTCGCTCACTCGGCACACGCAAAATTGTGGAATTCATCGTGCTTGTCATTTTCGTCATTTTTTTCCTGGGACCTCTGACCAACCTTCTCCTTTTGGCGGTTTCGGGAAAATGGCAGTATCCTGCACCGCTTCCGCAGAGCTTGTCACTGGAATGGTGGAAGTTTGTACTTACCCAGGATGATGTACTCAGCTCGATTTCCCTATCCTTCCTGATTGCGATTACCGTTACGGTCTGCTCCATTATCGTATGTATTCCTGCTGCTTATGCCTTTGCACGAATTTCTTTCCCGCTCAGTAAGTGGTTTCTTTTCTCATTCCTGCTTACGCATGCTTTTCCGAAAATGGGTTTGTATGTGTCCATTGCCGTACTATTCTACCAATTCGGGTTGATGAACACCTTTGCAGGTATTGTGCTTATCCATATGGTAAACACGCTCATGTATATGACCTGGATTCCTTCCTCTGCCTTCCGCAGCGTACATCGTGCACAGGAGGAGTCAGCGCGGGATGCCGGAGCCGGACCATTTCGGGTGTTTTGGAAAATCACCTTTCCTATGGCGCTGCCCGGCATTGTGGTCGCCTCCATCTTTACCTTTCTTGCTTCACTAGATGAAGCACAGGGGACACTCCTTGTCGGAACACCGGACTATAAAACAATGCCAGTCATCATGTATTCCATCATTGCTGATTATCCGAGCACAACGGGCGCTGTTTTCTCTGTCATTCTTACTCTGCCAACGATCATTCTGCTATTGGCAGCCAAGCGTTTTGTAAGTGCGGATGTACTGGCAGGCGGATTTCAGGTGAAATAACGTAATTGGTCAAAAGAGGAGTTTGCAAAATCCTGAAAAAGGAGCCTAAGCTAATGCCCATTCAATTATCCATTCAAGAGTTAACCAAGCGCTTCAAGACAGGAGACGGAGTCAAAGGCATTTCACTTGACGTGATGAAGGGAGAGCTGGTGACACTGCTAGGACCTTCCGGCTGTGGTAAAACAACCGTGCTTCGCTCCATTGGCGGCTTTTTGGACCCGGACAGTGGCGACATTCAGATTCAGGGTAAAAGCGTACTCAAGCTGCCGCCCGAAAAGCGTCCGACGGCTATGGTGTTCCAAAGTTATAATTTGTGGCCGCATATGACCGTGTATGACAACCTGGCTTTCGGGTTGAAGATTCGAAAGGTGAAGAAGACAGAAATTGACCGTCAGGTGAAGGAAGCGCTAGCGCTGGTTCGGCTAGAGAGCGCAGAGCGTAAAACGCCAGGACAGCTCTCGGGCGGTCAGCAGCAGCGGGTAGCACTCGCTCGGGCTTTGCTGCTAAAGCCTGATGTATTGCTGCTGGACGAGCCTTTTTCCGCGCTTGATGCCAAATTGCGCATGGAGATGAGAGAGGAGCTGCGCGATATCCAGACCCAGACAGGGATGACGATGGTGTTCGTCACCCATGATCAGGAGGAGGCGCTGTCCATTTCCGACCGAATCGTCGTTATGAATGCGGGCCGAATTGAGCAACTCTCTTCACCGCAGGAGATTTATGACAAGCCACAGTCACTTTTTGTAGCGGGTTTTATTGGCCGTATCAATTTATTAAAGGGGGTGAGCACAGGTCGCAGTGTCTCTGTGAGCGGAATACCGTTTGCACAAGAGCATGAATACACAGGTGAATCCATGATTGGTGTAAGACCAGAGGATATTGTTCTGACGACGGAAGAAAATGGTTCTCTAGCCGGAACGATCAGACAAGTGATGATTCTCGGGCATTATGCGGAAGTTTCGCTGGATAGCGGTACCCATCATCTGAAAATGTTTGTGCCGCGTGAACGAGCGGCCGAGCTGCGCAGTGGAGAGCACATCAGATTCAGCTTCAGTAAAATTGTTACTTTTCCATCAGCACAGTGAAGATTCACGATCAACCTCTATATCGCATCAATGTCCATCACGAACGCATCATCTGGTGATGCTGCGAACTTGTGCAACTATCTAAAGGAGGCAACAACGTGTTTGGGAAAAAGAATATGGGTCTGGTTTTGGCAGGGGTACTTAGTTTATCGTTGTTGGCTGGCTGTGGAAACGGCGGTAATGCCGCCACGGCTACTGGGGAAGCCAAGTCTACAAAAGCGGGAGCGGCTACGGGAACGACGGAAATTTCCTTGTACACTGGAGGGTCCCTGAACGTCAAAGAGCTGTGGGAAACGTTAATCAAGGACTTTGAAGCTAAAAATGATCACGTTAAGGTCAAACTGGTGTATTTGCCAGCAGGGACCGGAGGCGCATCTACACTGGATCGTCTGATCGCAGCCAAGAAAAGCGGACAAACCGATACAGATATCGACCTGTACGAAGGCAGTCTGGATGACATCACCAAAGGGGTAGGCGAGAAACTGTGGGAAACGGTGGATGCTGCCAAGGTTCCAAATTTGAAGAATGTTGATGAAACATATCTCGAGCAAGTCAACAATCAGGCCATTCCATACCGTGCCTCTTCGGTTGTCCTTGCCTATAACAGTGCAAAAGTAGCAACACCTCCGAAAACAGCCGACGAGCTGTACACGTGGATTCGTCAGCATCCGGGTAAGTTTGCCTATAATGATCCGTCCACTGGTGGGTCAGGCAGCTCGTTTGTGAACACGGTTATCTATAATTTCCTTCCACCAGAGGCGATGAACAGTGATGATCCGGCAAATATGAAGAAATGGGATCAAGGATTCTCACTGCTCAAGGAACTGGGTCCTTCGATGTACCAAAAAGGAGTCTATCCTAAGAAAAACCAAGGCACGCTTGATATTTTGGCAAGTGGAGAGGTTGACATGGTTCCAGCCTGGTCTGATATGGCGCTCGAGCAACTGGCTAAAGGGCTGCTTCCAGACACGGTGAAGCTGACACAGATCGACCCTGCCTTTACAGGTGGACCCTCTTATCTGATGGTTCCTTCGCTTTCCTCCAAAAAAGAAGCAACTCAGGAATTCTTGAATTATATACTGACGCCCGAAGCGCAAACGGTGGTTATTAATAAAATGTACGGCTATCCGGGGATTAAGTGGAATCTGATGCCAACGGAGCTGCAAGAGAAATTTAACAGTGTATCTTCTGGATACCGCAGCTTTAACAGCGGAGAGCTTCAGCAGGAAATCTACAAACGCTGGCAAAGTGAAGTAGCGGGCGGTTGATCATGAGTTCATTGTCCAAAAGGGGGATGCTGGGGCTTGCCCTGGTCATCCCGTCTTTTCTCATTTTGCTGGTCGTCGTTATTATTCCGATTCTCTATGCCGTGAAGGAAAGCTTGATTGATCAATATGGAACGGGCTACGGACTGGCCAACTATATTCGGTTGTTCACGGAACCTGCCATGCGTAGAAATATCATGTATACCATTAATGTCACGTTAGTCTCGACGGCCCTTACTCTGGTCATCAGCTATGCTTTGGCGGTTTATCTGAGATTCGGTAAAGGGGTTGTCGTGAAGTGGATAGGTCGGTTGTATTTTATTCCGATGTTTGTTCCCGGTGTAATTGCAACGTATGCGATCATTACCATGTATGGTAATCACGGTTGGGCTGCACGTCTTTTGCTGCCGCTTGGCATTGAGACGATTCCGAGGATTATTTATGACTACAAAGGGCTGGTGCTGGCTAATTTGTGGTTCAACATTCCGTTCGCAACCATGCTGCTCAGCTCGGCACTTGCCAGCATTCCAAACGCTGTCGTCGAAAGTGCCAGAGATGCCGGAGCCAGCACGATGCAGCTGTTTGGGCGCTTTATTTTACCCCTTTCCTACAAAACGATGTGGGTTGCGGTGACCTTCATTTTCATGGGAATCATGGGAAGCTTTACGGCTCCCTTCCTGATCGGTGCCAACTCGCCACAAGTGCTGGGTGTTGCGATGCAGCAGGTGTTTTCCAGCTATCAGGAGACGCATACGGCCAGTGCAATGGCAGTGTTTATGTTTTTACTGTGTTCTTTTATGGGCTACTTTTATATTCGGACAATGGTGAAGGATGCGGATGCCAGCTAGACCGCCGTTATACACTAAGGAGGTTACAGGGATGAACAGCCAAGCAGAGGTGCAAATTACCGGGTTTAGTGGGCGAGCGTGGGAAAAGGATCTGCTGGATTGTGGTTATCGGATTGCCTTACACAAGGCGGAGGTTGAGCTCAGTCCGGGAAACGGATTCCGGTTTACATTTTCCATGCCAGAAGACGGATACGCGGAGCTTGATCTGTTCGCCAGATCAGACAGTGACTGGGCTGCGACAGATCGAGAATCTGCCTTTGTACGTCTCTACCTGAATGAAGCCTATAATCAAGATGTCATTTTGTACTATGGTAGCAGTCAGGGAGTGTACACCCGTTTGTTGGGATATCTAAAAGAAGGCGATTACGAGGTCTATGCCGAATTTCGCGAACTGGAATCGGCTCCGCTTGTATCTCGAGCATGGATCGACGGGGTTGAACTGCGCTGCGTGGCTGATTCCTCTCCAAGATCGCTGATTTATCGCCATACCCCGCTTTTATATGGCCGTAATCTGTCACATCCTTATGAGAATCGCTTTACGGATACACCGCTTGTTTTGTTCTATTCCATAGAAGTGAACGAGGGGAAGACGGTCATCGAATACCAGATGATGTTCAGCCATGAAGATGAGGGAACGCCCGCGCCGCTGCTTATGAGCAAATGGGGAAGAACCACCGATATCGAATGGATGTACCGCGTAGAGCTAGATGCAGAGGACAATGTTCTGGAAGCTGTTTTCCAGGGGGCACATCATATTACGACTGCGTTTAATGGGAATTATGATCTGGGCGGGCATCCTGTTCTCCAATCCGCAACAACCAACGGAAACTTTAAGGATGACATTTCATCGGACTATCGTTTTATGCTGCCGCCTGCTTTCCATTGGAAACCAGAGGAAGAGCCGCGTGAGGCTGTCATGAGCCGTTTTCCTTTTGCCTATCAGGTCACTGGGTGGGAGATGGAACGTCAGCAGGAGCTGGAAATGCCATCACAAGCGTCTTCCATTACACTTGCACACCAGCGTAGCTATGTGTTTATACAGACTTCCAAACGCCCCTTGCGGGATTCAGGCAGAGAATCGGTTCCAGCGTCCAGACCTGGCTTCAATCGGCGTGAGGAGGATGCCTGTGTCGATGTCCAGCTTCGCCTTCACGGCTCGGAGCAGTGGTATTCATCGTGCCATTATGATCTGAGACTCGGGGAATTTAGAGCCGCTTATGAGGGTGCAGAGTCACATTTTTCTACCACGGTCAAGCTGTCTGGAGAAGCTGTGCTTGAGGATATAGCTGAAATCAGAGCCGTATTGCTGGAAGGCGGTGCGGACAGCATGGAAGTGGTCGGACTGTGTGCTTTTACGTTAAACGAAGATAATCTCCCGCAGTTTCCAGGTATTCGTACAGACCGGGTGATTGAGCTGACGCGGCTTCAACCCGTGGGTGTTTTGTGGGCGGCAGACAAAGACATGTCGGGTGATGAAGAACATACTGTGAATGATATGGTGAAACATGTTGTGGATGAACCGTCTAGCCAGGATGGGGAGTCATGAGCAGACTACTGTATGTGGAAGGAACGGTCGACAGAACCTGCACCCAGAGCCATATTACGTACTCTTTTCATATTCCACAGCCGACTGAAACGATCCGTATTCACTTCTCTTACACGCCCAAGTTATTGGAGGATCAAGAGCAAGCACGAGAAATCATTGAGGAGAGCATGAGCAAATACGGATACGAAGAGCCGGGGCATTCATCCGATCTATGGAAGAAGTATATACCGCTGCAAAATTTATTAACGCTGTCTGTCGATGATCCTCTCCGTCACCGCGGAAATGCGCACCGTCCCGAGATGCAGCAGGAGCATTGGCTCGGTTCGTCTGCGGCTTCCCCGGGATTCCTTGCAGGAGATCATCCGCCAGGCATGTGGCGGATTACGGTCAGTCTGCATGCCGTTGTGACCGAGACGCTTGCCTACCAAATTCATGTATTGGGGGAGGAAGCAGCATATGCTTAAATGGATTCCGGCTGAGCTTCACACCCATACGCTTCACAGCGACGGCAAGCAAACACTGGAGGAGCTGGCCCAAAGTGCAGCCAATCTCGGGCTTGAATGTATCGCTATGACGGATCACAACACGCAATCGGCACTTGCGGATCAGGAACGGGTTCAGCGGCAGTTCGGTCTCCCGATCATTTCAGGGATGGAGTGGACGACCTTTTACGGGCACATGCTGACGCTTGGGGTTGACCGCTTTATCGACTGGCGTGTGCTAGGACCAGATGACATCCATGAGGGGATTCGGCAGGTGCATGAGCAGGGAGGCATTGCAGGGATTGCCCATCCGTTCAGGATCGGAAGTCCGATCTGCACGGGGTGCTTTTGGGAATACACGATTCAGGATTGGCATGAGGTGGATTATATAGAGGTCTGGTCAACGCTTATGCCATCTATTAAGCGGGATAGCCAGCGGGCGTTTGCCATGTGGACCGATTTGTTGAATCAGGGGTATCGCATCACTGCGGTAAGCGGTCGGGACTGGCATGTATCTAAACCGGATGATGCGCTTCCGGCTGTTACGTATCTGGGGGTTCATGATGAAGCAGAAGAGCGAGAAGGCTTAGCAGGCCGGGCAGTTGAGGCGATTCGCCACGGTTCAGTGTCAGTTACAATGGGACCGTTACTGACGATGTGGGCACAGATTAAGGGCAAAGAAAATCGTTATCACATCGGCGAATGTATAGAGCTGACTGTAGAGGATTCACTATCGGTGACGGTTCAATTGGATGTGGAAGCAAGAGCATCCCATTATAACCTCAAGCCTCAGAATCTTCGTCTTCTGCTGACAAGTAGTCATGGAATATGTTCCGAGATCCAGATCCCTGCTCACACAGGAGAATATACGCTGTCATTGCAAGATCCGCTAGGAAAGGGCTGGATACGAGCGGAGCTTTACGGCTGCATGGAAGACTGCGTGATGATGATTGCTTTTACGAATCCGATTTATATGGCTTAACACAATAGAAAGGCTGGGCTTCGGACGGTGTCAACAAAACAAGAGAACATAAAGCAGCTTATAGAAGAATATATGAAGGTTAATCAAATGGGTCCGGGGGATCGGCTGCCGTCGGAAACTGCACTTTCCCAATCGTTTCGTGTCTCACGTACGACGCTACGGGGAGCTATCCGCCAACTGGAATCGGAAGGTAAGCTACTAGTAAAACACGGGAGTGGCACGTTTGCTACTTGTCCGCTGCCGAGTATTCCAAGCTCGCTGGACCGCCTGTACAGCATCGGGGACATGATTCGTTCGGCAGGGTTACGGGAAGACGAGCAGCTGGAATCCATTCAGAGAATTTCGGTTTGCCCTCCTGATATTGCCGAACAGATGAGATTTTCCGAAAATGAGCCCATGATTGCCCTAGAGCGTACACGAACTGCCAACGGAGAGGCTGTAGCCCACTCTATAAACTGGATGCCAGAGAAATTAGCCGGTCCCATTCTGGAAGGTGACTCTTTTTCAGGCTCGCTTTTTCAGAGTCTTGAGTTCAAGGCGGGGGTGCGAATCGTCGGAGCGTATTCCGAGCTTACCGTTCCCAACTATGACGACGCACATATGACACGTCTGCTGAAGCATCCGCAGGCTACGGTATTACTATTGAAGCAGCTTCACTATGATGAAATGAACAGGCAGGTGCTGTATTCTCTGGATTATGTCCGCAGTGACATTTTCCGTTTCTGGGTGCGTCGTACGCGCTGATTCAATCAGAATGTGGCATCTTCTATTGAATTGTGCTAGTTTTACATATTCCATGGGTTAAAAATCGTCATATCTCGTCAATACTGATCTATATGCACTTCATGATGATACACACATGGCAGGATGCGTATAAGGAGGTAACGGGATATGAGGTGGCTTGGATGGCTGCTCAAAAAAGGAATGACGGTGGTGTTGGTTAGCGCACTAACGCTGGCAGTGACAGGTGTAGTCGTTAATGCTTATGTTCAATCGCTGCTGCGGCAGTTTAACATTCAGCTCGATCATCAGCCCATATGGGGATTGGGTTGGCTAAAAGGCAGTGCGGGTACGGACCAAAGCACAAACACGGGGAAGAACAAGACGACGGGAAGTGGCTCGGGAAGTGTAACACCGCCTGATGATGCGTTGCCTGTCATGGGACAGGGCTTAGAAGAAAGCGGGAGTGAGGCTGGTGGCGTAGCCAATGGCAAGGTATCTCAGGAGGGGGCCACGTCGGCCGGAACATCAGGCAACGAGTCACGGAAGCAGGCAGAAGGTACAGCTACACCCGAAACGAGTATTGAAGGCCATGATTTAGTGATTACGCCCGACCATTTGACGGAGAAGAAGAACAACTTACCAGCGGCACAGAAGCAGGAAATTTTTGCGATTCTGATGAATAAGCTGCCGCCGGAGGAGATGCAGAAAATATCAGCTGCGATGGAAGGCGGTCTCACCGAGCAGGAGCTTCAGGATATTCAGCAGGTGCTTGCGAAGTATTTGACCAAAGAGGAATATAACAAGTTGATGGATTTGCTTAAATGAGTATTTTGCAAAATCTTGAATAATAAACGATGAATTCATGGGAAATGTTTATGCTCAAAATAGGACTGTAGAATCCGCGCCATGCGCGGATTTTTTTGCGTGTCAGGAAGGAATTGGAGTGTAGTTGAATTCTTTGTAAAGGCTATGTTAAAGTAAACAGTGTTGTGAAAAGGTTAAATTTTTGAAACCTTTTACGCAACTATGCAATGGTAGATAGCGACTAATATCATAGATGCTTGTGAATACAGGCTAGGTTCATAATGTGAAAGACCAATAACGAACGCATTTATATAGAGATAAGATATGCTGAAAAGGAGAGAGTCATGAAGGTTTTGAGGGAGCAGGATTCACCAGACAGCAGGAATGCAGACTCAAACGTTGCAGACAAGCCTGCTGTGGAAGCGGGGAAAATAGCAAAGTGGTGGAGCGGTCGGAGAAAATGGTTGAGCTGGACGGCAGGCGGTGTGGTGATTGCAGGCAGTCTTATTTTTGCGAGTAATCAGTATGTCGGGGCTAACACAGTTCCTTATTATAAAGTGTATGTAAAAGGCGTCGAGGTCGGGAATATCTTGAATGAGCAACAACTTAAACAGCTGTACGCAACGAAGAGCAAACAATATAAGGACAAGTATCCCGGCGTCGATATGGTGCTCAATACGAGCGCGGTAACGACAGGCATTGAGAAGGCATATAAAGCGGATATCGACAGCGCGGCCACGCTGAAGAAGCTGGACGGTATGCTGACAGCGTATGCCAAAGGGGTAGAAGTGAAGGTCAACGGTCAGACGGTTGGCATTGTAAAGGACAAAGCGACTGCACAAGCGGCTTTAAAACAAGTACAGAAGAAGTACACACCTGTGGGTGAGGGTACATCTACAGGCATCAAGGGGCTGGTTCGCAAAACATCCGTGGGCAGCAGCCATGCGAGTGCTAGTACTAAAACCCCTAAAGCATGGCTGGAGTCTGCCGGTATCCGTGAGAAAATCGCGTACGAGCCTGTGAAAGCAGACCCGAACAAGGTGCTGACGGAGGCAGAAGCAGTCAAAGTGTTGACTGAGGGGCGTGAGGCTCCTATCACGTATACAGTGCAAGAAGGCGATTCTTTGTCGTCGATTGCAACTAAATTTAATATGACCGCTTGGGAGATTAAGCAGAACAACCCTGGCTCGCGTGAGCTGTATTTGCAAATTGGGGACGAATTGAAGCTTACTGCTCCGAAGGCTCCGGTTACGGTGCGAACAGTAGAGAAGGTCGTCGAACAGATTGCCATCGAGCCTGAGGTTGAGATTCGCCAGAGCGATGAACTGAAGGCAGGAGTTACCAAAGTAGTCAGACCGGGACAAGCAGGTCTTAAAGAGATGGACTATCGTTTGACCAAGGAGAACGGCGAGGTCGTGCAAGAGGAATGGCTCGGTCAAAAGGTGCTGCAGCCGTCTGTTACTGAGGTGGTTCTTAGAGGGACGAAGGTCGTGGGAGAAGGCTCAGGACAGTTCGCTTGGCCGGTGTCCGGCGCATCGATGTCGAGTAGCTTTGGCGCACGTTGGGGACGTATGCATGAGGGTGTGGACTTGGTCGGTAGTGCTGATATTCACGCATCAGATGAAGGCGTGGTATCATTTGCAGGTCAGCAGAATGGATACGGCAATGTCATTATGATTGATCATGGCAACGGCTACCAAACCGTGTACGGGCATTTGAGCAGCATTGGCGTTCATGTAGGACAGGTGGTTCAGCAAGGCGAATCGATTGGGGTCATGGGGAACACAGGACGCTCGACCGGAACGCATCTGCATTTTGAAATTCGTAAAGATAATACGCCACGCAATCCAATGACGTATTTAAGATAGATTGGATGTTTATATCGAGAGTTACATGATTTATGAGAATCAAAGGGAAAGGCCATGTTTTTCTGCATGCTTAACATTAGGTGCAGGCATGGTTTTTTTCTGCGTAAAGAAAAGGGTCTAGAGAAGTAATGGAATGGCTCACGGGTATGATAGAATAGAATAAACATCTTATAGGTACTGACAAACGTAAGTTAATTATAAATTATGATCCGTGAAGAGAGGTGAACGCTATATGCAGGGAACGATTCTGGTAGTGGATGATGAACAGCCAATCGCTGATATTTTAAAATTTAATTTGGAAAAAGAGGGCTACCAGGTGATTTGCGCCTTCGATGGAATCAGCGCGGTGGATATCGCGGTCAAGCAGCAGCCTGACCTGATTCTGCTGGATCTGATGCTACCGGGCATGGATGGCATGGACGTATGCCGCGAGGTACGTGGGCATCAGCTCCAGACGCCGATTATTATGCTGACCGCCAAGGACGGCGAAATCGACAAAGTGCTGGGGCTGGAGCTGGGCGCGGACGATTATGTGACAAAGCCGTTCAGCACACGGGAATTGCTGGCACGGGTGAAGGCACAGATGCGCAGACAGCAACGCGGCGGGGCAGGCACGTCGGAAAGCCGACCGCAGGAGGATAAGCAGGGGCTGCGCGTGGGCGACCTCTTTTTTGATACGGATATGTATACAGCTTACAAAAACGGAACACCGCTTGACCTGACGCACCGTGAGTATGAGCTATTGCACTACATGGCGAAGAATGCCGGAAAAGTCATGACGCGGGAGCATTTACTCCAGGCGGTGTGGGGCTTCGAATACTACGGGGATGTGCGGACAGTGGATGTGACCATTCGGAGGTTGCGCGAGAAGATTGAGGAGAACCCGAGCAAGCCGGAGACCATCCTGACACGCCGTGGCCTTGGATATATCGTGAGCGGGGGCAAAGGTGGCCTGCGGGCATGAGATGGCTGTCTTTCTTTCGTACCATTCATGCAAAGCTGATTATTATCTATGTGCTGCTTATCTTGGTGGCCATGCAGCTGATTGGGGTCTACTTTGTCAGCTCGATGAAGAACTCTCTCACGAGTAATTTTACGCAGGATTTGCAAGCACGGGCGGAGATGCTGTCCGTGCTGGCGGAGCAGGATCTGAGTGGCAGTGACGGCAAAATGGAAGAAGACAGCGTGGAAAGCCTGCGTGCACGCGTGAATAATTTGTTTGATTTCAGCGGCGCGGAAATTCAGGTGCTGGATGCCAGCGGCAAAGTATTAATTACTTCTCAGGGTTCACACGCCGATTATGTCGGACGCAAAAATACGCAGACAGTGGTCAGCCGCGCACTCCAAGGTATCCGTGATAACGAGGAATACATGGTGGACGAGGATAATGTCCGCAAGAAGGTCGTCGCCAAACCTGTTATCAGCCAAGGCAAGATTGTCGGCGCGGTGTACATCGCCGCTTCGATGACCGAGCTCTACGATACGATGAAACGCATTAACAATGTGTTTCTTTCAGGTATGCTCATTGCGCTCGCGTTGACGGCTGTGCTGGGCGTGGTATTGGCCCACACGATTACGCACCCGATTAAGGTGATGACACGTCATGCAACGGAGGTTGCCGAGGGCAAATTCGACCAGCAGATGCCTGTATTTGGTGATGACGAGATCGGCAGGCTCAGCGTGGCCTTTAACTATATGACAGGCCGTCTGCGTGAGGCGCTGTCCCAAAATGAAGAGGAGAAGGAGAAGCTCTCCTCCATCTTGACCAATATGAGCGACGGTGTGGTCGCTACTGATGACAATGGCCGGGTCATTCTGGTCAACCGTCGGGCCAGCGCCATGCTGGGCGTAAACGAGAACGAAATGACTGGAAGGCATATCGCGGTACTGCTGGGGATCGACCCGGAGGAAACCGAGGCCCTGTATAGCGGCTCTTCGGCCTCCACGCTCTTGCAGCTGGAGCCAGCCGGTCAGGATGAACCCATTGTTATCCGTGTGACATTCACGCCGATTCATCGGCGGGAATTTGGCATTACGGGAACGATTGCCGTACTCCAAGACGTGACGGAGCAGGAGGAGATGGAGACGACACGGCGGGAATTCGTAGCGAATGTATCACATGAGCTGCGCACTCCGTTGACGACCATCCGCAGCTATGCTGAGGCGCTGGATGACGGCGCGATGGCTGAACCGCAGCTCGCGGAGCGTTTCGTGGGCGTGATCCGCAACGAGACAGAGCGTATGATCCGGTTGGTTACGGATTTGCTGCATCTGTCACGGCTCGATTCCAATGAGGCACCTTTGCGGATGCAGCCTGCAGATGTGATGGAGATGCTGGACGAGGTCGCAGATCGGTTTTCTTTTCAAATGAAGCAAAAGCACATTCGCTCAGGGATGTTCGTAGAGCAGGGAATCGGTAAAGTCGTGATCGACCGGGACCAAATTGAGCAGGTGTTGGACAACCTGATGTCCAATGCGCTGAAATATACGCCAGATGGCGGGAGTATTCGGATTGAAGCTCGCCGCAATAGTGAGGGGATGCTATCCATTTCGGTACAGGACACCGGGATTGGTATTCCCAAAAAAGATCTGGACCGGATTTTTGAACGGTTTTATCGTGTAGACAAGGCGAGATCGCGCAATATGGGCGGCACGGGGTTGGGACTTTCGATTGCCCGGGAAATTGTAAAGGCGCATGGGGGCCAGATTTTTCTGGAGTCGGAATACGGTCAGGGAACCTGTACGACCTTTACGCTACCCATGTCGAGTGAAGGGAGGGAAGCACAGTGAAGGAACGTTTGAAGTCCTGGACGCTTATTTTGCTGGTTGCTTCCAGCCTGATACAGACTTATTTTTTGATTTACCGCCTTCCGGGCAGTGATTCTGTACTCACTTCAGAAACGAACTATGTCAAAACCGAAAGCATGGGACAGGAGAAAAAGATTGAGAACCTCGTGTTTCCTGATAAAATGCTCATTCACCAAGGTGAGAAGAAGCATACCGTTTTTTATCCGGGTGTTACTTTTTACGATTTAATTTATACACGGCTGGAAAGCCGAAGCTTTAACAACTTTCAACGTCGAAGTATTCAATCGGCAGACTGGGCGCGGATTCGCAGCGAAAATGAAGGCATCGAATTATCTTTTTCAGGCGGAGTCCCGGTTTCATTACTGGAGCGGATCATGCGTCTGACGCCGGATTCGGTGTTTCAGGGAGAGACGATTAACCGCATCTGGATCTATATAGATGAAAAGAATGCCAAGCCGCACGCGCTCTTTTTCAGTGCCAGAGGCGATGTGGTGTATGAGGCGAACCAGTTCGATATGACGGTAGAGGACATCCGGCAGCATGTGAATTTCGGTAAAAATGCCCCATTGTACGAGCTGGTGGATAATCAGTACTACATTCCCGTGAATGACCTGGAAACTACACAGCCTGTGGTGTATGCCGGGTTGTTTACGACGGAGCAAATGCAGCGGAATTTGTTTTTCGATCCGGGGATTACGCGCAATATTCAGGAAAAGGACGGCTCCCAAATTTATACGGACAGCAAGCGTAGTCTGCAAATCAAGCAGGAGCAACGATGGATGAGCTATACCGATCCCAGTGCGCCGGGGGCGGGTGGAAGCAGTCCGATTAGGGATGTGCTGGCCGCGGTTGATTTTGTGAATCAGCATGGTGGTTGGGATGCTTCGTATCAGCTGAAATTGAAGAGCAGTGATGAAAATCGTACAACTGTGATGTTTCAGCAGTATTATGGTGCTTATCCAGTGCTGGACACACCATCGTTCCGCTTTGGTACGATTTCGCTGCAAATCCAGCAGGAAACGGCTTCTGTCTATGAACGTTCGTTGCTGTATCTCAAGGGAGGAGAACAATCCTCAAAGAAGGTTATGCTGCCGGGCGGCGAGCCCTTGAAAAAGCAACTGGAGACTGTAGGCAAAGGGAAGACGATTAGAGAACTGACTCCTGTATATCAGCCGGAGCTGATTAATGATGGATTGAAGCTTTCTCCTGAGTGGCGCGTTACGCTCAGTGACGGTTCTGTTGCTGAGATTCATGCTGTCCCTGTAACGACAGCATCGAATACAACACAAACACAGCCAGACCGGGAGACAAAGAGGTGACAGGAAGGGGGAACGGGAATGGATTGGAGCCGCGCCAAAAACGTACTGATCTGTACATTTTTGCTGCTCAATGTGGTATTGAGTTATCAACTGTGGCATGACGCGCAGGAAACGGTAGGGCCGAATCTGGATTTTACTTCATTGGATGAAAATACGCAGCGTTTAATGGAAGAGAAAAGCATTCAGGTGCTGGCTCCGATTCCCGGGGATACCCCGCAGCTGCCTAAACTTTCTTACACATACGTTCATAGTGGAGAAAAGGATGATCGTGTGCAGCTGGTGAAGCCGGTGGACAGCAAACTGGTATTCACCCATGACGCGCTAGTTGAGGCATTGGAGCCACAAATCAAGGATATCGATAACTTTCAGTATGATCCGCTGGATGTTCAGGAGGAGTTGGCATCCGGACAAGCAGATGCTTTTGTGCTCCATCCGTTGGTTCAGGGCAAGTGGCCGCTATTTAATGTGAAGCTGGCTCTGTTTTACAGCAATCAGAAAATTACAGGGTATCGCAAAATTAAGGTCGATCTCCAGCCTTCGGATGAGGCAAAGAAAATGCTGCCTGCGTCCAAAGCACTGGCAAGGCTGATTGACGGTTATTTGCCGCGCGACTCGATTGTGAAGGATATCCGGCTCGGTTATTACGGACAGACCTTTAACTCCGATAGCCAGGTGGCTGCCCCCGTGTGGCGGTTTATGATGGATAACGGGAAAGGTGTGTACTATGTGCAGATGAACGGAGATGTCATTAGTCCAAAGACAGAACATACAGAAGGGTCTTGAACAGATATGGGGATTTCATTTACCGTGCTGTCGAGCGGTTCGACCGGCAACGCTACCGTTGTGCGGAACGAAGACACGACATTGCTCATCGACGCAGGTCTCAGCGCGAAGCGTATTGACGAATTGCTGAAAGAACGCGATCTGAGCGGAGAAGAGTTGGATGGTATTTTGGTCACGCATGAGCATTCCGATCATGTTAAAGGACTAGGCGCCATGGCGCGTAAATATAATTTACCTATATATGCTAACGAGAAGACATGGTTTGCCATCAGCAATGCTGTTGGGCAAATTGCAGACGATAACCGCAGAATATTGGAGACAGGCGCAACGCGGGAATTTGAGTCATTACGCGTGGAGTCTTTTGGCATATCCCATGATGCGGCTGAGCCTGTAGGATATAGCTTTTATGATGGGGCAGAGAAGCTCAGTGTAGCGACCGATCTTGGCTATGTCAGCGACAAAGTGAAACAGGCGATATCAGACGCGGATGTATTGGTGCTGGAGTCTAATCATGATGTGGAAATGCTGCGTATGGGTCGTTATCCGTGGAACATCAAGCGCCGTATTCTCAGTGATATCGGTCATTTATCCAATGAGATGGCGGGCGCGATTCTTAGCGAGCTATTGACAGGACGTACGAAGCGAACGTATTTGGCACATTTGAGCCGCGACCACAATATGATGGAACTTGCGAAGTTGACTGTACGTGGGGCGATGGAAGACCGCGGCTGTTTTTACAAGGACAGTGAATTTCGATTGTGCGATACGTACTATGATCGTCCTACACCTTGGGATAAGGTAAGTGAGCCATAAAGCTGTCCAGCTCGGCGGCTTTGCGTTCTACCTCTTCACGGGTCACTACGCCTTTGTCCACCAGTAGTTCAATCAATGTACTTAGCGCCAGTGTATTGCGGTAATGCTCGTCTTTCAAATCCGCAAGCTTGGCAGCCATGTGAACTTCATCCATAGCCGAACGATGTGAATTCATCATATATTCCTCCTGTAAAAATATTTTAGAAATGGCGTGCAATGAGCTTGGTTCTGCCTGTGGTTTTGCCGGGTGCTGTGATACAATAAAGCTAACAACGGAAAGCTTTCTGAAGGAAGGCTCTCATCGAAAGTATAGGCAGCTTTAAACGGACGGGAATAGGCCAGAACGTCTCTATGAGACGATCATTTTGTAATAGAATAGAAGACTTGTTACTATTGTAGTCCATTGGTTTGGAAATCATTCCTCTTTTTTCCTCTATTCGGGGTCAGATTCGGCGTGTATGCTAATTTATGAGATTCGGTTGCTTAGGAAGGTACCATTTGTGGTGATTAATAAGTAGGCCGGAACGATTGGTTGCTGGATTCCGATGATAAGGGATATTCAATCCATTTGAGATGTTCAACGGAGCAGGTTCTCTGTAGCATAGGTTGGCGCAAGCCCGAATAGCCCTAATTTTTTAGTGAGTGTCGGTGCATGACAACGAAGGGGAGAGGATTAGCATGGGCTTGTTTGAGGACGATTTTTATTCAACAAAGGTATCCACACGTGCGGCTAAAAAAATGGCATTTAAGGCGCGCCGTGGAGGACGTGGACGTTGGCCACACAGGAAGCGTGGAGTAAGTCCGGTGCAAGCTGCTGTCATTAGCGGTGCAGTCAGTGCAGTGGTTGCTGTGCTTCTGTTCAGCTTTATTACAGGCCTGCCCTCCACTACGGCGGTAACGGGAGCCAGTCACTATCCCTTGCGGCAAGCAGCGGGTGATCCGTATGATCGGATTGTGCAGGCGGCAGCCAAGGTGCGCCCAGCCGTCGTCAGCATCGTGAATCTGAAAGAGGAAGATGGTAAAAGCACGGAACAATCCGCGCTTGGATCGGGTGTCATTTTCCGAGTGAGTTCAGGCAAAGCCTTCATTATGACAAATAACCATGTGGTCGAAGGATCAGATGATCTGGATATTGTAACGGTAGACGGCGTCACAAAAGAGGCAAAGCTGATCGGAAAGGATCGCATTAGTGATATCGCTGTACTCGCAGTGGACGATAAAGGCATTAGCACGGTAGCGGATATCGGCGATTCCAGCAAACTTCGTCTGGGTGAAACGGTCATTGCTATCGGCAATCCGCTTGGCCTGGGAGACACGCTTACCTCCGGTATTGTGAGTTATACGAATCGCATCATTCCGATTTCCATTAACCAGGATGGCGTATATGACTGGGAGCAGCATGTGATCCAGACCGATGCGGCGATTAATGAGGGAAACAGCGGCGGAGCGCTGGTCGATCTGGACGGACGTGTGATTGGCATCAATACGATGAAAATCGCTGATACAGGTGTTGAGGGACTTGGCTTCGCCATTCCCGCCAATGAGGTAATGAAGACGGTGAATGAACTGGTTGAGGACGGCAAGATCACCCGCCCTTATCTGGGGGTATACACGGTGGACCTAAACAATGAATATGCACCGCTGGATGAAACTCAGCGCAAGGAGCTCAAGCTGCCGGACAGCGTGAAAAATGGAGCAGTCGTTCTGGAGGCCCATGGTCCTGCCAAGGAGGGTGGCTTGAAGCTGAACGATGTCATTACAGCGTTTGATAGCGAACCGATTAACTCTACCCTTGATTTACGTCGCTACTTGTACGATAACAAGAAGATTGGCGATGAGCTGAAAGTTACTTTTTACCGGGCAGGCAAGGAAGAAACGGTGATGTTAAAATTAACAGATAAGCCGGAAGGCTAAGGTAACTTATAGGCTTAACTATAAAAAAAGGCGTTCACCGGCTCATTTCCGGGAACGCCTTTTTCGATCTTCTGCTGAGCCTTAGATTAGGATGTCGTTCCCGTTACACGGGTTCCGCTCTTGGTGATTTTGTATGTCACCACATCGCCGCTCCAAAAATGGAACTTCAGCGTGACTTCACCATCTTTTACACTATTAAAAAATTCAGGTAGCAGCTTGATGCCATTGGCATCATAGGCAGGGGCAAAAGTATTGCCAAACTCTTTATAAGGCGTCCAATCCTGTGGACCGGCATTGCCACCATTGGTATAAACGGCTTCCATCGTGGCAAGCTGGCTACCGCGGAAGTCCGTTGGAATGGTAAAGGTTTGTGTAGTCCCTTCGACAGCACTTAATTTTGGGGTATCATACACGACTACTTTGAAGTTCCAGTCTGCCCCCTTGTTAAACTTAGCGGTAATGACGGCATTCTCCCCATATTTACCGGAAGTGGTCAGGCTGGTGAGCAAGCTGGCTTTTAAGGTTAATGTATCTCCGCTCAGCGTATAGTCGGTGCCCTGTGTTAGTTGCTTACTGCCCACACTGAGTGTTTTCAGCTGATTGCCATTCAGGTTTAAGGTGACCTTGGTGTCCTGAGCAGAGGTGTCTTTCTTCAAGTGAATGAGATCACGGTCTGCATTGGAGGAACGACCTTTTAGACTGGCTTTAATAACATTAATGAGCTCAGGATCAGACCATTTGTACGTTGTGCGGTTAAAATGCTGGCCGTTATCCCAGAGTATGCCTGTTATTTTCTTCTCTTTCATGTAATAGGTTAAATACTCGAAGAATTTCAGCTTTTCGCCTTGTTCAATAACGCCTGTATTTTTATCGAAGCCGAGTAGACCGAATTCACCTACAATAACCGGAATACCTTTGACTACAAAGGTGTTATAGACGTTATCAAAGGTTTGGATGATATCGTTTTTAGTATCTTTATCAAAAGTAGTATGGCCCGCAATATTTACACTGAAAGGCCAATAACCATAATAGTGGACGGTGGCAATCAGATTGGGATCATTCAGCTTGGTTATCGTGTTATACAGCTCGTTGATTTTGGCCTGAGCAGGTGAAGTATCCAAGCCAGGCAGAACAAGGGGACGAGTGGCATTCTTACCGCCAGAGGCGCGGACAATTTTGTGGAAGGATACATTCAGTTCTTGGAGCATCTGATTCATTTTCGCTTCATCCGTAGTCCCTCCTTCGGAGAAACGGGGTTCGTTAATACTTTCGAACATCAGCTTGTTAGGTTGATCTTTAAAGCGCTGGGCAATTTGTGTCCATAATGCCTTATAGCGAGCCAGCACCTCATCATGTTTGGGCTCCATACTGCTTACCCACGTCCATGAATCATGATGGACATTGATCATGACGTACAGATTAGCATCCAGTGCCCAGCGAACAACCTCTTCCACACGGTTCATGTAGGCAGACTCAACGGTATAGTTTGGTGCTGCTCCAATGTGCTTATCCCAGGTGACCGGGATGCGTATGCTTTTGTACCCTTGGGCAGCAATTTGCTGGATCAACGCCTGGGTAATGCGCGGATTGCCCCAGGCTGTTTCATCCGCCCCCACAGCATCCAGAGAATTTCCTAAATTCCATCCAGGCTGCATGGCTTCCACATACGATTGCATGCTGCTCGCAGCCGCAGCTTGTGGTGCTTGTCCGTCAGATTCGGCAGCAGCGGCAACGGATGCGAACGTAGATAACAATAAGGTGATGGCAAGCGTCAACGACAGCAATGAAACGGGTCTTCGTTTTAACATAACAGGCCCCTTTACAAAGTTATTTTTGAAAGCGCTTTCCTATAAAACACTACCATACTATTTGAATATGGAATACCTGTATAATTCATGTAAAAATCATGTGTTAATTAGATATTTTAATTTTGTAAGCGTTATTATTGAAAAAATACAGAAATGAGTGTAGAATCTATGGCCCTACGTGGATTGTAGTATAGGATCGGATTTGTAAATACAAAAGAAAGAAGGAGATGAATATGAATAAGTGGGACACGGAAGAGGCCATTCGACGCTGGGATATGCATGCAGAAAACTTTACTGCCAAGTACACGGAGGAAGGAGATCGATCTCGCGAAGTACTGCTAAACCCGGCATTGCAAGCCTGTATGGGACCTCTCGGGGGCAAAAAAGTGCTGGATGCCGGCTGTGGCGAAGGCTATCTAAGCCGTAAAATGGCCAGGGCGGGTGCGTTGGTAGAGGCTGTCGATTACTCGACAGAGATGCTGAGGCTAGCCAAAGAGCGAACGCCGTCAGCATTGGGAATTACATATCACCACGGCAATCTGGAAAAGCTGGAGATGTTCGGGGACCAGAGCTTTGATCTGATCGTGTCCAATATGGTCATACAGGACTTGGCTCATTATGAGCAGGCGATTGCCGAAATGCAGCGATTATTAGTTCCAGGAGGCCGCTTTATTTTTTCTATTCTGCATCCGTGCTTCCAGACGCCACAGAGTGGTTGGGTGAAGGATGAGACAGGGAAAAAACTATATTGGAAAGTGGATCAATATTTCAACGAAGGCCCATTGGAGCAAGCGATCCCTTATGATCAGGAAGAAAAAATTTTGTACTTTCACCGTACGCTGAGCAGCTATGTACAGACCATTATTGAGGCGGGTTTGCTGTTGGAAGGGATGATCGAACCCAAGCCTTCTGCCGAAATGTTGGAGAAATATCCCCATTTTCACGAGGACCTTAATGTCACTAATTTTCTTATTTTTACAACCAGACGTTTGGGGTAAAAAGCAAGCCCTTTCCTTTCCGCGTCAAGTGTGGTAGAACAAAAGAAGGCAGTTTTGGCACACCTACAACAGGAAGAGCTTCAAACGGAAAGGGATGCAATTGGAATGTACGTGGTATGTAAAGAGCATGTGGAACTAGCAATTGATATGTTCGTCGATGAATACGAGGATGCACCGGATGTCGTCGATCTTAAGGAAACGAAATTTTCGGATTGGGACCCTCCAGTGAAGTGCAAGGAATGTGAGAAGAAAGCAGAGTTTTTGGTCGTCTAAAAAACAAGCACGGGCGTTTCGGGCAGAAACGTCCTTTTTGTATACCAGGATTTATTGCAAAAATACCCCATACATAGAGCTATATTTATTCCCACCACGTACTGAGACAGGAGTGAACGATGGATGGACCCTTTGCTGCATTCACTATTTCGTCCGCTTCAAGTCAATGGAAGTGATCTCTCCACGTATTATATCGAACAAAAGCCGTCTGCTGTGCTAAAAGCTTACGTGGCCTGTTATTGGGAGTCCGGTCCGGCTAATAGGGTGGTAGAAGAGAATCTAGCAGCTTCGTGCGAAGACACCGCTTTGTTAAGCTTGCCGCATGAAGAAACCATGGAGCGGGTATTACCTGACGGCTGTACGGATATTCTATTTGAATACGACCCGGTGAGTAAGCGTCAGGAACTCTCGTACTGTGGGACATTTACGCAACCGTTTGTGTCTGCCAGACAAGCAGGGTCCGAGACACGCATTTTTGCGGTGCGATTTTTTCCCGGTGGGGCACATTATTTTCACGGTATGCCGACTCATTTGTTTACAGGTGGTAATTATCGCTTGGAAGATCTCTGGCCCGAAAGCATCGCTGTGATAGGTGAGCGCATTATGGAAGCGCAGAATTTCAATGAACGGGTGCGCATAATGGATGAGTATCTTAACCAGCTTCTGCTGCGCCGTAGGATAAGCGATTGTGACCTGATGAAAAACTTGCTGCATCGCATCTTTGTGAGCGGCGGGAGTGTGGGGGTTAAGGAGCTTGCGGAGTGTGAGGCGATCAGTGAAAGACAGCTTAACCGCAAGTTTGGGCAGTGGATCGGAATCAGCCCCAAAAAGTTCAGTGAAGTCGTCCGCTTCCAGAGCGTTCTGCACAGTATCAAAGGCGGCGGGGGTCTGGATTGGACGGAGCTGGCATTGAAGCACAGCTTTTTCGATCAAGCGCATCTAATCCGTGATTTTCGCAGGTTTTATGGAGATTCCCCGCTTACCGCGGCTAAGGATTTACGGAAGTTGTCCGATTTTTACAATACACGCCCAGAGGCTTCGGCTATACTCAAAATATGAATAAGAATGGCAAAGGAGAGATGTGAATATGAGTGGAACACTGCAAGTTCGCGATCATTTGCTGAATGAGCTGGAGACCGGAGTACGGACAGGGGAAGCCTTAATCCGTAAAATACGTCCAGAGGATTGGAGCTTTCGTCCACAGGATAATTTCCGTTCGCTGCTGGAGTTAGTGCATCACTTTGTGCTTATTCCTGCTTCGGATCTTGCGATAATGCAGGAGAAGTCTGAGGGTGAAGTGGGAAGCATTGAAACCAGCTTGTCCGGGGTGGAAGATCCCGAGCGCTTGGCTACAACTTTCAGACAGAATTTTGAGGCTTATAAGGCTTATATTCTTTCGCTTAGCGAAGACGATTATCTGAACCGTTCGACGAAGGCCTTTTATATGGAGCACGGACATCTACAGGTTCAATGGCAGATTGAGACCGTAACCCATGTGTTCCATCACCGTTCGCAGATCTACAATTATCTGAAGCAACTGGGACATGAAGTGAACTTTTTTATGTTGTACGCTTGAGTATCTTTTATAAAAGGTTTGGAGGGCACCTGTGAGGTGCTCTTTTTTTGTTTTATTCAAGGCTTTTTAGGGTGGAATGGCTTAGTCGAACGCACGTGAAACTTCTTTACTAACTCGTCTGAGAATGCCGATTTGCTCTTCATTCAATCTGCTGGTCAACGTAACAAATTCATCTATTGCCTCTTGCCGAATCGTTTCGTCTGTAGTCATATGTTCTTTGGAAAACATTAATTCACTGATAGACACGTTTAAGGCAGTTAACACTTTCTCCAAGGTATCAATCGAAAAGTTTCTTTCGCCTCTTTCTAATGCACCAATATATCTATAGTCCAAGCTTGCGATGTCAGCCAGTTTTTGCTGTGTAAGTCCCTTTGCATTTCGAATAGCCCGGATTCTTGTACCCATTTGCTTGCGTAATTCTGTCATACTAACCACCTCATAACAAGCTTATGGAAGATGAAGTGTAAAAGTCAGGTAGAAAAGAATTATTCAATTCTTTTTTGTTGTAACTCAACTAAAGCAACAATATTTTTTGTTATAGTAGTAAGAATTTCGAGCTCTGTTGTTTCTCTTGAATTTATGAGTAACATAAGTTCATTTATGATCTGTTTTCGATCCGTATTTTCATCGAATTGAAAAAGTTCAAAGGCTGGAACGTTTAATGCTAGAATTATTTTTTCCAACGTCTCCAATGAAATATTTCGATCTCCACGTTCTACTCCACCCATATAACTGTAATGAAGTCCTGCTGCTTCTGCCAATTGTTCCTGTGTCCATCCTTTAGCTTTTCTTAGTTCTCGTATTCGGTTTCCGACACTTTCTGGTAAACTCATGTAATCACCTCCACTTAAGGTTAGAAGAGGAGAGAATATCGTTACAGACCATCTTATACAAAATAAATACATATAAAACTGTACTTTTAAGTACTATTTATATTGACCTCCTTTTTCACTTTCTATACAATTGGTTATGAATGGAAATATAAGGAGGGGCTACTCTTGAGAACTTCTATCCTGAAATCACTCAAACCGGACATCATTGTTGAAATGTTAGAGATGGCTGTGGTTTTTGAAAATTGGAAAAAGGTGATGGATACGGCAGATATTTTGTACCAATGTGTACAGCGTATCTATGAAGAACGGCAATATCATAAAGCAATGAAGTTATCCATCCCGCATGTCAATTTAGAACGTCCGTTGGTATACTATTTTGGTTTCAGTCACCTGATGTGTGGAATGGCTCACCAGAACCAGGGTGCATATGAGCAGGCAAGGGAGTGCATCTATAAGTATGCTGAGCTGGGGTGGATGGAGGATTTAGAGGAAGAAGACATTCAGGTTGTCGAGGAATTCAGGTTTTTAGCCAAAACTAATTTATATGCAGTAGATATTTTGTCTGGAAATATAGAGCTTGTCGAGGAATACGTAGCCTTTTTGCAGGATAATCTAGAGGAAATATTACCGGGACTGAATACCATATTACAGACAGCGCTTATGTATCATTTGGATGTGACAGATATTTTACATACGTTTGCAGAGCAGATTGATGAATTTGAGAGTTATGAAGACGCAGAGAACATATCTTACTATTATAGCTACTGCTATCACTTGGCTTTGTACTATCGGAAGTACAATAGATTACAGGATGCAGTGGGACTTACTGTGCGGGCGATGCAACTAGCCGATCAGTCGGGTAATGATGGTCAATTTAAGAGATGTACAGCATTGTTTGAATCATTACGGGAGTCAGCGACAGCGGAGCAAATCAGCGGATATCGACAGCTGCTAATGCAATGTCTTGATGAATACGAAACGGAGAGGAAATAGATAGGTAAGAGACGTTTCAGGTGCTAAAATAACTATGTTAAAGGTATCTTTTCATGTTAGGGATCGTAAATACGATTTTACATTATCATTCGACATAGATAGGGGTATGGAATTTGTTTATTCAGCTTATAGGTGTTGGCAAGTTAAAAGAGAAGTATTTGGTCATGGGCATTCAGGAATATGCCAAACGGCTAGGGCCATACATCAAGTTTCAAATGATTGAGGTAGCGGACGAAAAGGCTCCCGATACACTGAGCGAGGCGGAGGTTCGACAGGTTAAGGAGCGAGAGGGAGAGCGCATCCTTGCTCATGTGAAAAGTGAAGCACACGTGATTGTGCTCGCCATCGACGGCAAACTGTGGAGCTCCGAGGAACTCGCAGAAGAACTGGACAAGCTCGGCACCTACGGTACAAGCCATGTTGTCTTCGTCATTGGCGGCAGCCACGGACTCTCTGACGAAGTCCTCCGTCGCGCCCAGCAGAAGCTGAGCTTCGGAAGGATGACTTTGCCGCATCAGCTGATGCGATTGGTGCTGGTGGAACAGATTTACCGGGCGGTGAAGATTAATCGCGGTGAACCATACCACAAGTAATAGTAAAGCAGAAGCGGTCCATATTTTTTGGATAGCATAATGATATAATTTAAACGGGAGGCGATGATTTCTTATGGCAACGGCAGATCAAATTTAAATGTTGTTAAAGCTCATATTCATACTCCTGAGCAGTCCATAGATTTGTATACTCCAATCTTAACTAAGATTAAGGTTAGTACTCCTATCTCTGTAAATAAATATTAGGAATATCAAAGGGCTATAAAGTTAAGCTGTTTTCTTTTCATATTTATCATCTTAATTACAGGGAATTTGATGTTTGCCGAATCCCCACACGGCTCATATGCTTGAATTGTGAGCAAACAGCTGAGGTTGGAGGGGAAAGTTAAAATGTTATCGTGGGATGAAGTTCAGGATCAGTACAGATCTTGTATTAAGATGGTAGCGAAATTTAAATCTTCCATTGTGGAAAATATATGAACTAGTGGTATAATGAAAAGGCCTCATAGAAATTGTGTTGAGGGTTTATGGTGAACAGTTGTCAAGCTTTATCCAAGCGACATTTCTTGCGATTCCTATCAAGCAGGCAATAGCGACGGACAAGGTTAAGCAACTCTGCATATGGACATCGACACCTCCATGTGTATCTAACTGCCATTCTACTATACACTCTATAGTATAACTAATAAGTGAATTAAGTAGCCTTGTTGTGTGATAGAAATTGAGCACAACGAAAATGGTTCTTTTGAAGTCTAGAAATAGAATCCAATTGAGACTAAATGTATGCAGGTGAGGGGTAACTGAGTATGATTCAGAGTAATAGGCTACGATTACAAACCCTTACTTGCTCTGCGAAAATTGATGCAAGTAGATTTCGGACTAAACGATATACCCATTTCGACAATAAAATATCCATCAATAGAGTAATTAATGACATAACTAATCCATGTTGGGTAACAAAACATGGATTTTATCCATTTATCCATTTCAAAATTGAATTCTTTAAATATAATAAGGAAAAAAAAGAAAGAAAATCTAAAACACGAGATATATATTACGCTTCACATATTGATAGTTATATTTACAAATATTATGGAGATAAATTGAATGATAAATATAATGATATAGTAAAGAAGTTAGCTATAAATGAGGTAGCTACTGCGTACAGAAATAATTCGAGTGGAAAGAGTAATATCCACTTTGCTAAAGAAGTAATTGATTTTATTAAGAGTCAAAAAAATGCTTTTATTTATGTTGCTGATTTTACTAAATTCTTTGATGAACTAGACCACAAATATCTAAAAAGGCAGATACAAGTAGTATTAGAGGAAGATAAATTGCCGGATGATTATTATTCCGTATTTAAAAATATTACTAAATTTAGTTGGGCCGAAAAAGAAAAAATAGAAGCTGTCTTGAAAAAGAAATATAGAAACAAGGATAAAAGAAAGAAGTTAACTAGATATTTTGACGAAAAAGATTTTAGAAAATTTAGGAGCTCAGATAATGAAAATATTAAGTTTAACAAAAACGAATATGGAATACCTCAAGGAGCTGGCTTAAGTTCAGTTTGTTCAAACATATACCTTTTGGATTTTGATAAAAATATCAACGAGTATGTAAAGGGTAACAACGGCTTATATAGAAGATACTGCGATGATTTAATTATTGTGATACCTTTTGATGGGGAAATTGAAAAATATGATTATAATGTGCACATGGAGTTTGTAGAAGATATAAAAATACAGACCCCTAGATTAATTATTCAACAGGAGAAAACAAAAAAGTTTATTTATTCAAATAGTCAGATTTTCGATGAGAGCTTTAATAAAGGAACTCTTGATTATTTAGGTTTTTCATTCGATGGACATAATGTGAAAATTAGAGAGAAGAGTTTATTTAAGTTTTACAGCAGGGCGTATAGGAAAGTTCGATTATGTAATTGGAAAGCAGATGAGCATGAGAGGAAGAAGCATAGAAAAGGTCTCTATAAAAACTATACCCATCTCGGGAAGACAAGAAAAGAAGGATATGGGAACTTTATAAGTTATGTTTCGAGAGCACAAAAAATATTTGATGTTAATGCTACAACGCACAATCTAATGGAAACTCAGGTTGAAAATCATTGGAAGAACATAACAAAGCGATTAAACGATCCATCAAAATAAAAATATGGGCGGAACGATTCGATTATTATTTTGTACAAAGGTTTAATTGAGAGTACATTTCCAGATCATTTTTTCATATTGCAAGCCCGAGATAGATTCATAAATTAAGTATTAGAGGCATCCATTTATGGGTGCCTCTAAATTTAGCCGTTATAGCGTGTAAGGTGAACCGTATTACAAGTAGGGCGAAATTTAAGCCAGCAGATGAGGTGTTTAGATATGTTTAGATCTTTCATGAGACCACCGCTTATGCTTGGTGCATCTGCTCCTTATCTTTTAACCAAAGACAATAGCTTCTTTCTTAGTTTAGGGTCTGTAGCGTAAATATAGAGTCCATGGATACCGCGCTTCATCAACACATTAATTGAATTTAAAATGATATCTTGTTTAGCTTGTTGTATTTCCTGCACAGAGAGATCACTTCGTGAGTTAAAGGCGCCGACATCCTTATATTTAGTTGTATCAATAAGGATTTGGCCCGTATGTTCATCATACCCGACTGAAGGACCTAGTATGACACCTACATAATTTAAATCAAAGCCTTGGATGGTATAGATAGAACCTACTTCATGAATCGTATCCTCTTTCTCGGCCCAGGTCGTGCCGCTAACTGGAATATTCCAAGGCATTTTCAATCCGTCTGTCTCAACGTAGTATACCTGTCCGTCCTTTTTGTGTTCATAATCAAAGGTCGCAACTATTCGGGACAAGCCAAACTTTTTGTTTTTGTCCTCAATCGCTTTCTTCATTTCAAGAGCATTGCTGAAAATCTGCAAGTCATATGTATTTTGACTTACTTGTGGCATGTTAATCAGCTTCTTTGATACAAAGCTGTCAATCCAGTTAACAAACTCAGGCTTGGCATTCATTCGGAATTGATCTTCTAAACGAAAGGTTTTAGAATGATATTTTTCAGTAATTTCTTTTAACATTTTTTTGTTCCAGTAGCTTTTGATTCTTAGAACCTGTTTCGGGTCAAAAATGACGATCGTTATTTTGCTTTTCTTGATAATTTCCTCGAGATGATTATTCCCTTTGAAGTTGTTATATCGATCTTCCTTAGTTAGAAGCAAATGGGCTTCGTCTACTAAGACAATATTTGCTGACGTTATTTTTTGATCATTAATGAATGTTGTGGGCTTCATAACTTTGTTCTTTTTAATATTGGGAAGGCTTTTAGCTAGACTATGATAAGTCTTTAGCATCTCGCTATGGTTCACTAATAAGTAATTATTTGTACCGTACAGAATAGAGTCACTGTCATTGGCATAGTCCTGAATAGTATTGAACAGAGAACTTATTAGCACACTTTTTCCGGTTCCTGCTTCACCTTCAATAATTAATACTTGCGACTCCGTTTTTTGAATATTTTTCTTGCAGAAATTAAGGATTTGATTCTTAATCTCAAACTGCTGATCGGATAGTTCTTTAAAGGGCGAGAGCTTATAGGTATCCCTATTCTTTAATTTTTCAATAGGTTCTTTTACAATTTCTTCATCTCTGAGTTTTTCCCATATTTCTGTGAAAACACCTTCATTGTAGTAATGCTTTCGATAGTAATTGTGTACCTCACTTTTTACCGTCTGGCTGACATTCTGAAGCCTGTATCGATTTTCTGCGATCAAATAGTTAATTAAATTAGTCTCAATATTATAGGTCGCAGACTGGTGGAATCGTTTATGTCCAATAAGTATGGTTTGCTTAAGGCCCTTGCGCTGGGGATTACCCAAATGCTTTTTTAAGCGCCGTTTAAATTGAACCGTTTCGCCAACATAAGCCTGGAGCGAGTGTTGATTATAAAGAATGTAGATAATGGGATGGTTGGTTAGCAAATCTTCCTCTATTTGTTGTGCGTCATGTGAAGAAAAGCCTATTTTTTTAAAAATAAGTTTATTAGTCATGTTAGCCACCTGTAGAATCTAGGAAATTAGTAAAGACTACTTCAGTATACTACAATTAAATGCTCTGTAAGATGTGCAGCTCTTAAATAGTTAAGGGGTATGCGTGGCAGCGAAAATGATCCTAAGTTTATCTACGCAATTTATGAAAAAAGACCCCCTCTCAAAACCAACTCCTACCCACTCTCCCGATTTGTATGCTTTAATAAAATGAGCAGTATCAACAAGAAGCGTTGAAAGTGGGATTCTATGAAGCGACTAACGATTGGCCTGTTCGCCCATGTGGATGCAGGTAAGACAACTTTTGCGGAACAGCTGCTGTACCATACGCACAGTATCCGGTCGCGGGGGCGGGTGGATCATCAGGATGCGTTTCTGGACAGCCACGACATCGAGCGGGCAAGGGGTATTACGGTATTCGCAGATCAGGCGGTAATAGAATATAAAGGAGACAGCTATTATTTAATAGACACGCCCGGACACGTCGATTTCTCCCCGGAGATGGAGAGGGCGATTCAGGTCATTGATTATGCCATCCTGATTGTAAGCGCAGTTGAAGGTGTCCAGGGCCATACTGAGACGGTCTGGCAGTTGCTGCGCAAGCATCGGATTCCGACGTTCTTCTTTATCAACAAGACGGATCGGATCGGCGCGGATGCAGGCAGAACCGAGGCGGATATCCGTCAGCAGTTGACGGGGGAAGTATGCTGCATTACACAGAGCTTCGCTGACGGCATAGTCGGCGAGCCGCTACGGGAGGCCATGGCGGAGCGGGACGAAGCCTTGCTGGAAGCATTCCTGGAGGGGAGAGAGGATTCCGGCTTCTGGCTGGAGGCCTTGCAGAGGATGATAACGGCGGGTCTTCTCTTTCCCAGTGCATACGGCTCTGCGCTTCAGGATGCAGGCGTCGTTGAATTTCTGGATCAGCTGCATCTGCTGACGACAACCACTTATGACGAGAATGCTTCGTTCCAGGGGCGGGTTTATAAAATTCGGCACGATGCAGGCGGAGCGAGACTCACGTTCATTAAGGTGCTGGGTGGTCGGCTGAAGGTGAGAGAACAGCTTAGTTACGAGAGCGGCGGGGTTCAATATGACGAAAAAGTTACGCGGCTCTTCTTGTTTAACGGTCTTAAATCGCAGCCGGTGGAACAAGTGGAAGCCGGCGATTTGTTTGCGGTTGCGGGATTGTCCGCTGCTGAGGTTGGACAAGGTCTGGGGTCGATATCAGACAAGTTAGCTTACGAGTCGGAGCCGACGTTACAATCGAAGGTAGTATTCGACAATTCGATACACGTACAGAAGGTGCTCGGTGCTTTTCGCACGCTGGAGGCGGAGGAGCCGTCTCTGAACGTCGTTTGGGATGAGAAATTGCAGGAGATTTCTATCCGCGTCATGGGATTGATTCAACTGGAAGTGCTGGAGCAGCTTGTTAGAGAGCGGTTTGGCTTTGCTATCTCTTTTGGACAACCGGAAATCTTGTATAAGGAAACGATTCAATCGGCTGTGAAAGGGTACGGCCACTTCGAACCGCTCAGGCATTATGCGGAAGTGCATTTGCTGATTGAACCGGGAGCAAGGGGCAACGGCATCATGTTCGATAGCAGATGTCATGCTGATGATCTGAATGTCAGCTATCAGAATCTGATTCGGAATCATCTCTATGAACGGGAGCATCACGGACTGCTGACCGGCATGCCAGTCACCGACGTAAACATTACGCTGCTGAGGGGCCGCGCGCATAAAGAACATACCCATGGTGGCGATTTTCGTGAGGCTGCCTTTCGAGCACTACGGCAGGGTCTGGAGAAGGCGGACAACGTGCTGCTGGAGCCTTTTTACGATTTTAAAATTAAGGTCGCTATCGATGAAATGGGCAGGGTGCTGTCCGATATTCAGCGTGCTTCAGGTATTTTTAATCCACCGCAGACAACCGGAACGCAAGCGGTGGTCACGGGCAGGGTGCCTGTGTCGACTTTCATGAACTACAGTGCCGAATTTGCATCCTTTACGCATGGACGAGGCAGTATCCGCTGCGTGTTCAGCGGCTACGACCGCTGCCATAATTCGGAGGAAGTCATAGAGCGGATGGGCTACCGCAAAGGGGCGGACCCACTGTATACATCCTCCTCCATCTTTTGCGCCAAGGGGGCGGGTTACTCGGTGCCATGGGATGAGGCGGAAGCCAAGATGCACCTTGAATTAGAACCTTAATCGCCCATATTTCCAGGATTCAGGTAGAAAGTAGGTAGATTTAGGACAAACAATTTTTATAATGGAAATAAGATGTATATTTTATAGGGCTAAGGGGCGAATGTCATGAAACCCATGCAAGGAATAGAGGCGCTGGTGGCGGAAATTGTCGATGTGGCTAGGACATCCTTTCGCACTCTTTTTGAAAATGGCGAACGTTACTATTACTGCACGCTATTCACTTCTGGAGAGGGACATGCGCCAAGCATCTCCGCCTGGTCATGGGAGGCCTTGGAGAGGGAAGCGGTCAGGCAAGGAGACGAAAGCGACACGCCGGGATCAACGATTGCGGAACTCATTAAATGGTCCTATGCCGATTCACCCTATTGTTGTTTCAGGGATGGAAACTTCGATGAGGTTAAACAATTGTTTATGGAGCGTCCTTCTATTGCGGAGCTTGAGGCTGACGAAAGGAATCGTGAGTTTGATTCGAGGCTGAAGGCCATGGAGCTGGCGATGAAAACGCTCGATGATGAAGGCGTGTTTGCCTTGAATCAACCGCGAGAGTCTGTATGTGTCCTTGTCGAGGTTATGCCGCCGGATGAGATCAATACCGAAATCGCCCTACGTTTGAATCGGGCGGAGTCTCCGGCTATGCGAGCATGGCTGGCGGAAGCGGCGGAGTAAGGGCGTTCGCGTTTCTTGAGGGAGAGTTGTAAAATGCCTAATCATCAAGCGATTTTTGGCGTGCGTATGTCCCATTCGCACAAGCAGGCAGCCCGCCCCTGGCGTAAACTGAATTATAATCAGTGAGCGAGGTGAACTTCCATGGCACAATCGAAAGAGATGCGTGCACGGGCTAAGAAGTTTCAGGGCCGTCCGGTCTGTGTCACCCTGCACAGCGGAGAGACTTACGTCGGCTACATCACCGACGCTAATTATGGCGGGTTAGTACTTGCCAGCGCCGGAGTCCCCCCACGCGCTTCTTCCGGGAAGCAAGACTCCCGATCTCTCAAACGCAGAGCTGGTGCGCATGCCCCGGGCGTCCGTCTCGGCAACCGGAAAAGCGGCGCGCGTAAGCCGTCTGGCCGTTCGCGATCCCGCAAGCCGGACGCCAAGGTGTCGGCATTCCTGCCGATGATGGGCTCGCTATTAGGCGGCCTGGGCGGCTCCACTGCGGGCGCAGGAGGGCTTGGCGGTATGCTCGGCGGCGGCTTGCGGCTGTTCGGCATGATCCAGAAATTTGTCCCGGTCGTGAAGATGGGCTACGGCATGATCAAGTCCATTCGCCCGTTTCTCGGCGCCGTTAAAGGTTTGATGCCCCCGGCCAGTCCGGCCACGCCGGATAACGAATAATCGTGTCCCTGTGAACTTTAAGCCCCCATTGAGTGGTCAAAGGGGGCTAGCCCACACCATCACTTTCTAACAAGAATAAAAATGATCACGTTCTTTGTCATTAAATTTGCCAAGTTTCCGTATCCTAACAAATTCGTGTTGGCCCCCATATGGATTCCTTTCATATGCATTTTTTGTATGGTAATCTAAGGTGGTCCAGGGGACCTTAAGAGAAGCTACAATGAAAGATTAATTAAAGATACATATCATTTTAAAGAAGTACGACCCATAGAAAAAATAATAAAATTGCTGGATAAGCAAACAAGGAAACCTGGCTATGGTCAACAGGAGGGTTCAAATATGTGGTTTAGGAAGAAAGAAACGCAACTGGATCGAATAAATAACAAATTGAGTCAAGCTATGCGCAAAGATGCGGACTTCTCGGTGTTTGGAGCATCCTCACATCAATATAGGGTTAAAGAGAAGCTTACAGCAAAAGAGCTGGCGGACTGGCAAGTCCACAATCAGGTCATACTTCCTGAGCCTTACGCGCTGTTTTTAACGAAAATCGGCAACGGAGGCGCCGGCCCCTATTACGGAATTTATCCGATTGAAAAGGCAGCTTCCTATACCGAGCGCCAGGCACTCCTTGCAAAATCTGTTCTGCATCCCGGGATGACCAAAGAGGAATGGAACCATCTGATTGAGCCCCTGACCAAGGATGAGGACATTCCCGATGAGGAATACGACGACACCTGTAATAAGGTGTTGGGCGGTATGTTGTGCATAGGCACACAAGGTTGTGAATACGACATGTATCTCGTACTTGAAGGGAAATACAGGGGGAGAATTGTGTACACCTCCGATTTTCATCCCGATCATCCTTTTTTCTTTGTCTATGAAGACAGCTTTCTGGACTGGTACGAGCGCTGGCTGGATGAAATTATTCTGGATTATGATATCGGGTGGTTTGGCAGTCGAATGCCGGGTGATGAGAATGCACTGATCCAGATTTATCAGAGCGCTCCAAACGAAGAAATCCAAGTCAAAGCGCTTGATGGAATGTTCAAGTTTAAGAAGGTCTCTCAGCTAACCCTTGCTTTTTTGAAAAATATTGCGGAGCAAAGCCCCAAAAATCGGACCACAGCCATTTGGCTCATCTGCAAAACTTCCTTTGACACGGGTAGAAAATATCTTCTGGAGCTGTTGCAATCGGATGAACATGAGGATTTTCTGCAAGCTTTACAGATTCTGCACGCTTCCAGTAAAACTGAGGATTTAACGGAGTTTATTCTAGTGATCTTGCAAAGGCTTGACAGGATTCGCGACCCGGAAACGTTGCGTTATGCAGGGTATATCTTGGAAGATTACGGTGCGATTACGCTCCAGAACTTTGCGCCTTTCTTGTGTCACGCGGACCCCACAATGCAAACTACTGCCATCTATGCCGCGCGCAATTGCGAAAACAAGCTGGGAAGCTGGCAGATCATTGAACAGATGCTGATGGGGGGCGGCCCGCAGGTTCTGAATAACTTGATTTTATACTGGGACATTATTCCACATGAGAAGTTGCTACCTTACTATAAGGCGGTATGGCCGGAATATAGAAGAAATCCGAATTTCAGAGAAAAATTTATCGGCTGTTTGCGAGAACTGCATTTGCCAGATGATTATTTCGACAAAGACGAATCGTGAAGAAGGTGTACATGAACCACCCCAAGGTTGTCTCCTCCATTCATACAGAGGTTTTGTTTTTCCATAAGCATGAATAAGAATGTGGACTAAATGCTAATGCTTGATAGAATATCATTCTATATGGTTGTATTCAGGATTTTATTAAGGCGGATTGGGGAGGTAATTATGGGAAATACGGATAAGTTTGAAATGATAGCGAATATATATGACACTTCGGAAAGAATTCAAATTGCAAAGGCATCATCTGATGCCATTCGTGAATATGTAGTTGACGCTAATAGTAAGAATGCTATTGATTTTGGGTGTGGAACGGGTCTTGTCGGAATGAACTTGTTAAACGATTTTAATTCTATGCTTTTTCTGGATACTTCACAAAACATGATTAATCAAATAAAGCAAAAAATTACTGATCTTCATATTCATAATGCAGATACAATATGCTTTGATTTTGAAAAGGAAGGTCTATCGGATCTTCATGCGGACTATATTTTTATGGCTCAGGTTCTGCTCCATATTCATGATGTTGAATTCGTTTTATCCAGATTATTTGATGTTCTAAATGAGGGAGGACATTTACTAATCGTAGATTTTAATAAAAATGAAAAAGTAGTTTCAGATATAGTTCACAACGGGTTTCATCAAGAAGAGCTGGCTGACATTATGACTAAAATAGGGTATAGAGATATTCAATCCAAAACTTTTTATAATGGAAGTAAAATATTCATGGGACAAGATGCATCTATGTTTATTCTTGATTCTCGGAAATAAACTTTTAGGCAGAAATCAACTCTCCTTATAGTTAGCTTCTAAGGTGCAACGAAATAAAAGGCCGCCCCTTATGAGACAGCCCCATGCTTCTTGTACAGTCCGAAATCGGATTTACGAGGAAGCCGAAAAAATGCTAAAACGCTACTGACATCCCGTTGTCAGTAGCGTTTTTGTATATTAGGAGCATGCGAATAGCGCAGTGTTTTGGAGATAGGGCGACCTTTCTCAAATCTTATCATAGAGGTGGAATCTATTTATGAGCAATATCAATTGGGAAGTTGATGCGGACCACAGCTCCGTTGAGTTTTCGGTAACGCATTTAATGATTAATAGAATCAAAGGAGTATTCGAGCATTTCCAAGCGATCTTGAATTTTGACCCCAATGATTTAACAACCATGGGTATTCAAGCTTCCATAGACGCAAATAGTATCACAACTCGCCAATCGCAACGAGATGAACACCTGAAGAGCGACGACTTCCTTCATGCAGCCAAGTATCCAACCATTACGTTTCAAAGCACCCGCTGCGTCCTTGCTGGCGAAAGGCAATATGAGCTTACGGGCAATCTAACTTTGCATGGAGTAACAAAACCCATCACTTTTCATACCGTTTTTGAAGGACTAAATAAAGACCCTCGTGGCCGGGAACGTGTAGGATTTCATTCAACAGCCAGTATCGAACGCAATGAATTTGGCTTGACATTCAACTCGCATCTGGAAAAAGGCGGGATTGTTGTCGGGAATGAAGTGAGAATCGAACTTTATATCGAGGCAATTAAAATAGTAGATTAGCGGTCCTAAAGGCCATCCTTTTATCGGGATGGTCCTTATTCAAAAACTTGCCGCTACAAAAAGATGCCTTGGCGGCCTCATGTTGAGCCTTCCAAGCCTCCATCCGATTGATCTGGCTTGTAGCATAGCTTGGAGGGGATAGTTTTATCAACCTGCGTTATCCGACAATACATGGCCATTCCTTCTTTGGTTAGATGAGGCAGTATAAGGCTCCATAGGATGGACAAGATGTTTTTTGGATTTGGAAGAAACTTTTGGAGAAGAATTATTTCCTGTGTGCCATACATATTTATCGATAGTAAAGAAATAGCCAAATCTTCATATTGCCCGGCATATAATTCTTCTTTCATAAATCCTTTATTAACAAACCCCTTAAATATGTTGGTAAAAAGCGTATAGAAATCATTAACAACCTTAATTTGCATTTTAGCTATCTCCGGATATAACTTAGGCAATTCTGTAAAACTGGAGAAATAAAAGAAATATTTTTTACGGAATGCATTAAGAATTAAAAACTGCTGATTCAGCCCTTCGATAGAAACCTCCGCAGAGAAATTTAAGTTTTGGTATTCTTCATACTGCATTGCCATAACACCAATCATAAGATCATGTTTTTTTTTGAAATAGTATGTCAAATTACCAGGACTTATATTTAACGCATCGGAAATATCCCTCAATGTTACATATGCATATCCTTTTTTATTAAATAATTCAATTGAAGTCTCAAGGATCTTATCCCTTAAATTAATATCCATTTCTATCTCCTTTAGAGCGTTTGTGCTATGCACTTGAAATCAAAAGCATTATATCATAAATTGTTCCTTCAAGCCGAAATAAGTAGCTTGATTAAGAATACGGAAGAATTCGAGAGATAATTTGCGAAAATCCTCAGCCAAGAGTGCCATTCCCAATAAAGACCAGAGTTGAGTTGCTGTATTTGCAGGAATATACTGATTTTAGTACACGTGTACTAAAACTTTTCTGAATAATTATTGAAGGGAGTGAACCCCTTGCAAGAAATCAGAAAGAGACCTAAAGTTCACAATGCGATTGAACAGGATACAGAAGCACGCTGCTTATTGATTGGCTGGTTTGAAGAAAAACTATCAAATGGAGGCAAGCTATGAATCCATTACCTATCGACATTAACGAAAGAAGTAATCACTTTTATGAACTTACTTGGAAAGAAGTACAGATTCCTATGAGAGACGGGAATTATCTCGCCGCAAATCTTTATCAGCCTAATGTGGATGGGAGTTTTCCAGTAATTATGACGATGTGTCCGTATGGAAAGGATCTTCATTTCTCTCAATTTGCTCCTGCTAACCCAACGATCGCAATAGAATATACACATTCGCAGGATAAAGGGCCCTTAATTAGTTGGGAAACACCAAATCCTGAATTTTGGGTGCCGCAAGGGTATACTGTCTTGCGAGTAGATGAACGTGGTATCGGTAATTCTCCAGGAAAGCTGGATATATTATCAAATTCTTTGAAGAAAGATTATTATGATGCAATCGAATGGGCTGGAACGCAACCATGGAGCAATGGAAAGATAGGACTGCTGGGCATCTCCTATTTGGCTATGAGTCAATGGGCTGTGGCATCCGAACAACCTCCTCATTTAGCTTGCATCATACCTTGGGAAGGTACAGTAGATTATTATGCGGAATTCTGTTATCCGGGCGGAATCCAGGCGAACGGTTTTCTTTCATTCTGGTGGAAGAACGGAGTTTTGGCGCATCAATACAATCCCGATGGAAAATTCTCGGAAGAACAATTGCAAGCCAATCGCACTGATTTCCCGGAGATGGTAAAAAACAATCCATTACGTGATCAATCGTGGACGAATCGATTTTCTGATTTGAGTAAAGTAGAGGTGCCTTTATTATCCGCAAGCAACTGGTTTAGCGCCGGAATGCATACCCGTGGAAATTTTCTGGGTTTTCAGAATGCGGTATCAGAGCACAAGTGGCTTGAAGTACATATCGGGAGCCATGTTGGTGCATTTTACACCGCTCAGGGTCGAGAACTGCAGAAAAAATTTCTGGATTATTGGCTTAAAGGAATCGATACTGGCATAATGAGAGAACCGAAAGTGAAGCTTGCCATTCCTCGCGGAGGCAATAACTACACATGGCGCTACGAGAACGAGTATCCGCTTAAGCGCACCCAATGGACCCGCTTTTACCTTGATGCAAGCTCGAATTTGCTTTCGCAAGAGCCTCCGCAAGCCAAGGCCCAGCTTTGCTATGAAGGCGATAAGGAGTGCGAGTCAAAGCACTGGGCGAAGCCTTTTATGGTGAAAGAATTCTCGAGAGAGGAAAACAATTCAAAGCGTGTTCTGTTTGAAACCGATCCGTTTGATAACGAAACAGAAATTCTCGGGCCTATCAAACTCCGTTTGTGGGCATCGTCAACTACAGATGATATGGACATTTTCGTATCTTTGCGAAATATTGACTCACTAGGCAATGAGGTCGTTAACTCAGGAGCACTAACAGAGAAATTCCCAATTAGCCAGGGCTGGCTGCGCGCTTCCTTACGTAAAACTGATGATGAATTATCTACGGAGTATAAGCCTTATTACACCTTCGATGAGTTTCAAAAGCTGGTTCCAGGAGAAGTCTATTGCTTGGATATTGAGATATGGGATAGTGCAATTGTTGTAGCTAAAGGGAACCGATTGCTCCTGGAAATTGGAAGCCAGAATCAAAGTGGCTGCGCACTGCTGACTCAGACGGCGGATGACAGGGTTTGGGATGCAGACATTACTCTATATACAGGGGATGAATTTGATTCTTATTTGTTGCTGCCGATCATACCCTAACTGAGTTCAAGTTGACATGCTTCCCAACGCCCATGTTCCCTCAGACAGAAGGAAGTTAGAGAGAATATTCCTTTGGATCGGTGACGATTTATGTGTACCAGTAAGTTGTGAGCGCCAGAACCGTAACATAAATAGCGGCAAGTTTTTTGGGGAATAATGAGATAGAAGGAGAGATGCAAATGCCCTATATCGTTGATTTTAATAATGTGTCTACGGTTGGTTTAGAGTCTTCACCTGTAGTAGAAGCGCTTGCTGGTCTGCGTGCTAATGAAGCCCGTTACTTTATGAACAAATACAAGCATGAATTTACGGTTGTGTCAGCTAGTGAAAGTCAGGAGACCCTTGATTATGTGAACCGAATTCTGAAAGAGCGTGATATTGAGTTTGCGGCCAAACCTTTAGAAACGTCACGTTTTCAAGTGGAAAATATTAAATTTGCTTATGTCTTTTATGAGGATGGTCTTGAGGTCAACGTCATGTATACGGTTGATGACACTAAGAAGCGGGCCGTTGGGTTTAAGCTTTCTGAGGGGATGGAGGTACCAAAGGAGCTAGAAGGGAAGTTTAAGTTTGCTAGGCAGAAGTCAAAAATAGCTGGAACAATTCGGGGTTCGTTTTTTGTAATTAAAGGAGAATACTAAAGTAGGCAAAAGCGCAATTGGAGAAATCGGATGTAAATCAGCTTCCGATCTCTCCGTAACATGATTATGACTTGGATTAATTATCTTTGGAGTGTCGTTCACCCACTTGGTACTCATTCGCATGTACAAACATATATTTCACTGTTACGGGATCTTGGCCCGTCAGCTTCTTAAAGTCGTCCGTAAATATATCCATTTTTCCTAAGCGAATAGCTTGTCCAAAGGTAACCATACCTTCAGAAGAGAAGGGGGCTTCGGAGTCCTCTGCAAATTTGCCATCCGTTGTTCTGGGAACACCCATGGCATCAAATATGGCGTAGTTTTCTTCATCCGTGATCTGCTTGTAGGTAATATGATGACCCGTTACTTTATTTCCAATCTCGATAAAGTCGGACATTGTTATTAATTCGGGACCATTTATATTTAATATCGCCTCATGATAATTGCTTGCTGCTAATGCATAAGCGACAGCTTTTGCACAATCTTTCCGTGAGATATAGGCCATCTTGCCGTCACCCTGGTTGTTTTTCAACACGCCGTCAGACTTCACATAGGTGAAGTAATTGGTAACCATAGCTTCCGCATATTGCGAATTACGCAGGAAAATATAATCTAACCCGACACTTTTGATATAATCTTCTGTATAGACATGGTCCAGTTTTTCAACACTTGGATTGGATTCATCCGCCGCGTTAACCAATGAAGTATAGATGATTTGTTTTACTCCAGCTTCTTTCGCCGCATCGACCACGTTTTTGTGTGCATTTTGGCGTTTTACCCCCACAAAAGGCATGGAGATTAAAGCAAGCTTATCTGCATTAGCAAAAGCTTCTGCAAGACCGTCTATTGTATTGAAATTGGTCACATGCGTTTCAATACCTTGTTCTGCATACCCTTGTAAAGATGCCGGATCATATGCACAAAAAATAATTTGGTCTTTTTCTACTAATTTCAATAAAAATTCAGCCGCTTGTCTGCCCAGATTGCCATCCACACCCGTTAATAATAACTTACCCATGTTTGTCGTCACTCCTTGCTGAAATGAACTATACTTATATATTATGTGAAAAAAATAACAAAGTATAATACAAAAAACTTATGGGCTATTGCTAAAACGAATTTTGTATTTGTTGCAGGAATGAGTATAATGCTGGATTAGAATTATTTTTTAAGTAGCCTATTTCGATTTTAAAAGTATGGTGTGAACCCTGTATGGGAATGAGTCGGACCTCTTCTTTCAGGTCAGCAAGATCATAGTTATCTGGGAAAAAGCCAATTAAATTCTCTGTGATGATATAAAACAGCTTTGTTTCGACATCGTCTGCGGTTCTAAGGATGTTGGGCTGGTAACCATCTTCCATGGCATGCTGAATCATTAAATAATAGGAGTCTCCAATAACCATTGGATTCAGCATGACAAGCGGATACTTATATAGTTCTTCCTTTGAGATGGACTCAAAACTGAAGAGGGGATGTTGTTTACTTACGGCCGCGCAGTATCGTCCGCTATATAATGTATGGGTTAGGATTTCTTCTTTCCCTTTAAACTCTGAGTCAAAGGCAACGGCCACGTCATGTATTCCTTTTTGCAGATACTCAGCGATATCCTTTAGCAATACTTTATTTAATTCAAGTTTAATCTTTGGATGATTTTCTTTAAATGAAGGGATAAATTTTAACAAGCTTTGGATATCTGTGATTGCAGCATATTCGATACTCAATAGTTGGGTATTATATTTTTGAAAATTTTCCATGCTTGTTTTCATATGATTATATTGCTTCCAGAGCACGACGGCCTCTGCATAAAACAGCCATCCCGCTTTGGTGGGCTCAATCGGAATTTGTTTTCTATCAATTAACTGAATGTTGAACTCATTCTCAAGTGAGGCAATTTGTTGGCTAATCGTAGTTTGCGATACAAAATTCTTTTTTGCTGTTTCTGTGAAGTTTCTACATTCAACGAGATCTATAAAATATTTTATCCTTTTTAGATTCATGTTTACCTCCAATTGTATGAAATTTATTAAAACTTACGTTCCCGCCATAAATTCAAGCCAGCATACCCTAATGTTAATGGCAAACTGGCGGTTCATAATTGGAGGTAATGTGAGCACCATCTACTTCAGTTTCTTCTTTACCGTCTCCCCTTCAATCAACACGGGCTGATAATAGGTGTGGTTGCGTAGATCCTTCTTCCCTTGCAGTTTCTTAATAACCCAATCGGCGGCATCACGTCCCATTTGTTCCTGTGGGTGTGTTAATGTGGTTAGCTTGATGTTTGCATTTTTGGAAATATAGGAATTATCTTGACCAATAATGGATATGTCTTCGGGAACAGATATCCCAAGTTGTCTGCATACATGTACAACTTCTAATCCTACCTCGTCGTTATAGCAGACAATTGCGGTTAACCCGTCTCTTTGTTCGGTAAGGAATTTTTTTAAGTTGGCGGACAGGTCCTGCTTCGTCTCTGTATAGAATGAGAGCACTTGCTCTGGGTGAAACCGTAATTTGGCTTCTCCAAGCGCTTTGATATAGCCCTTCATTCGATGCTTTCCTTGCAAATCATCCATTTTGGCAATGATACCAATGTGTGTGTGTCCGTTAGCAATCAATTCTTTTGTTGCCAGATAGCTGGATTGTACGTCATCGAGACAAAAGAAGGGAACTTCCAACTCTTCATAATAAGCATTAATCATGATGAACGGAACATCCTGCTCCTTGAACGTCAAATAGTAAGAGATATTGGGATTATATAGATTGCTCTTCGTAGGCTCAATGATCAAGCCATCCACACCAAAGGACAACATCATCTCCAAAGCTTTCTTTTCCTGTGCGACATCATTATTTGTACTAGCTAATAGCAATGAATAATTATCTTCATTCAATCTAGCTTCAATCCCGCGAATAATAGAAGGGAAGATGTAATCAGAAATATAGGTCGTGATGACTCCGATGGTTTTATTACTGGAATTCCCGCCGGTTTTTGATCGGAATTGGTTGCTGACGTAAGTGCCCGATCCTTTTTCACTTCTTAAAAAACCCTCGTTGGATAGTTCTAAAATAGCCTTTCGTACCGTCTGGCGACTAACTTTATACATATCCTGCAAAGCCGATTCCGTTGGAATTTGTTCTCCTACGCTGTATGCTCCTGATAGAATGTTGCTTTTTATATCCTCAAGGATGACCTGATACTTTGGTTTCACTTTATTCCTTCTTTCCTGGTTGTCCTAATACCAATTTACCTATCCATAATATTTGTATGTACATATTTTAGCATAATTATGAACTTATTATAATCCATTGCCCAACATGCAGTAATACTAAAGGAAAAATAGAGAAACATTCAATTCGTAAGAATATTTGTAGGTATAACTATGTATTCGTGTTGACAAATGTACGAACAAAAAATATACTAAGGTTGTAAATTAAAGAAAGCGCCTTCTTTCAATTATTGCGATTATAACAGTTGTTCAGAGAGAGGAGTCACGTGAGCATGGATCAAGACATTAAACAAGCGATTACTAAGGGAGAAACCTCACTTGGTATCGAATTTGGATCCACACGTATCAAGGCAGTGCTGATTGATCATCATTTTGAAACAATCGCATCTGGAAGCTATGAGTGGGAAAATCTCTTGGTAGACGGATATTGGACGTACAACTTAGAGAGTATTATTACGGGTCTACAAGAGGCTTATAGCGAAATGAAGCAAGAAGTTGAGCGAAAATATGGAATCACCCTTCGTACCGTTGGATCTATAGGATTCTCTGCAATGATGCACGGATATATGGCTTTTGACAGCAAAGGTGAGTTGCTTGTTCCGTTCCGGACTTGGCGGAATGCGACAACCGGTGTTGCGGCAAAAGTGTTAACCGATAAATTCCAATTCAACATCCCTGAGCGATGGAGTATTGCTCACCTGTATCAAGCTATATTGAACGAAGAGCAACATGTCCCTCAGATTGATTTTATGACGACGTTAGCTGGATATATTCACTGGCTGCTGACTGGCAATAAGTCCATTGGCATCGGAGATGCTTCGGGTATCTTCCCAATTGATGAGACTACACATGATTATAACGAATCGATGGTTAAGCAGTTCGATGAACTCATTGCAGCCAAAGGTTACGATTGGAAGTTAGAAGGAATTCTCCCTAAAGTTTATATTTCAGGCGAGCAGGCAGGTGTACTAACCGCCGCGGGAGCCAAAATCTTAGATAAATCCGAAGATTTACAACCAGGTATTCCGCTTTGTCCTCCAGAAGGTGATGCGGGAACAGGGATGGTCGCTACGAATAGTGTGAGGAAACGGACTGGCAACGTCTCTGTGGGAACCTCGGTTTTTGCCATGCTTGTATTAGAGAAGGATCTTTCAGCGGTATATCCGGAAATTGATCTGGTGACTACACCGAATGGTAATCCGGTCGGAATGGTTCATGCCAACAACTGTTCAAGTGATCTCAATGCTTGGCTGGGATTGTTCCGTGAGTTCTATGAGGCAATGGGGCAAAAGGCCGATCCAAACCAATTATTCAGTGTGTTGCTGAACAAGGCTTTGGAAGCAGATCCAGATGGCGGCGGCTTACTTAGCTACGGATATTTGTCAGGAGAGAATATCACCGGAATAGAGAAAGGCCGGCCATTGTTTGTCCGCTCCCCTGAGAGCCGTTTCAATTTGCCCAATTTCATGCGGACTCATCTTTTCACTGCGTTTGCTGCTTTGAAAATCGGAATGGATATTTTGACAAAGAAAGAAAATGTAGCAATTGATAGCATACTGGCTCACGGTGGTTTATTTAAAACCCCTATCGTCGGACAAAAAATCGTTGCGGCTGCCATGAATGTCCCGGTATCAGTGATGTCAACAGCTGGAGAAGGCGGGGCGTGGGGTATTGCTATTCTGGCTTCTTACATGATGAACAAGGCTCAACAAGAAAGTCTGGAAGACTTCCTCGACCAAAAAGTATTTAGAGATGCTGAGGGGCAAGAAATTTCTCCTGACAGTTCCGACGTTAAGGGATTCGAAGCATTCATGGAACGCTATACACAAGGTCTAGCGATTGAACAGGCTGCTGTAGATAATCTAGTGGAAAACTGGAGGGATTGACGTGTTAGAGCAACTGAAAGAAGAAGTATATCAAGCCAATCTGGATTTGCCTAAACATGGACTCGTGAAATACACCTGGGGTAACGTAAGCGCTGTTGATCGTGAGAGCCGCTTATTCGTTATCAAACCTAGTGGTGTTAGTTATGACACGATGAAACCTAGCGATATGGTGGTTGTTGATTTTGATGGCAATGTTGTTGAAGGAGAAATGAGACCTTCATCAGATACACCGACTCACGCCGTGCTTTATAAGCATTATGCAGAGATCGGCGGTATTGTACACACGCATTCAACTTGGGCGACCATTTGGGCTCAAGCAGGCTTGGATGTACCTGTAATGGGGACTACTCATGCAGACACCTTCTATGGTTCTGTTCCTTGCGCCCGTTTCTTGACACAAGAGGAGATTGATCGTGGTTATGAAGCGGAAACTGGCCGTGTCATCATCGAAACTTTTGAGCAGCGCGGGCTGGATATTTTAGCAGTGCCGGGTGTTCTGCTTAAGGGTCATGCTCCCTTCACTTGGGGGAAAGATGCAAAATCGGCAGTCATGAATAGCGTCGTGTTGGAAGAAGTTTCGAAAATGAATTTATTCGCACGAGAATTGAATCATTTTGCTGAAGAATTGCCGCAACGCATTCTAGATAAACACTATTTACGCAAACATGGGAAAGACGCGTACTACGGGCAAAAGTAATATAAACTAAAAAATTATGAAAAGAGGATGAATGATGTCAACAGTAGGTACAAAACAGTTCTGGTTTGTCGTAGGTTCACAACATCTGTATGGAGAAGAAGCATTAGCAGAAGTCAAAGCACACGCACAAGAAATGACCGATGCCTTAAATAAGAGTGGCGTTCTGCCTTATCCGCTTGTATTGCAGGATCTGGCGGTTAGTGCAGACAAAATTACTAGCCTTATGAAAGAAGTCAACTATCGCGACGAGGTTGCCGGTGTCATCACGTGGATGCATACCTTCTCACCTGCAAAAATGTGGATTCGTGGTACTAAATTGCTGCAAAAGCCGCTGCTTCATCTTGCTACACAGTTCAATGAAAGTATTCCTTGGGCTACGATTGACATGGACTTCATGAACCTCAATCAGGCAGCTCATGGTGACCGTGAATATGGATTCATCAATGCCCGTCTGAAGAAACAGAATAAAGTGGTCGTAGGGTACTGGGAACGTGCGGAAGTGCAGAAGCAAATCGCAGAGTGGATGGATGTAGCGGTTGCTTATAACGAAAGCTTCAATATCAAAGTTGCCCGCTTTGGCGACAACATGCGTAACGTTGGCGTTACGGAAGGCGATAAGGTCGAAGCCCAAATTCAATTTGGATGGACCGTTGACTACTTCGGAATTGGCGACCTTGTTCAGTACGTCAATGCTGTGAAAGAAGAAGAGATTGATGCTTTGTTTGCAGAATACTCCGAACTCTATGAATTTGATTATGGTACTTACAGCAAGGAAGCTTGGGAAGCCAGCGTAAGAGTGCAAGCAAGCTATGAAATTGCCCTTAAACGGTTCCTGGATAATGGCGGCTATACTGCCTTCACTACGAACTTCGAAGACCTCTATGGTATGAAACAGCTTCCTGGTCTTGCCGTTCAACGTTTGATGGCACAAGGATACGGCTTCGCCGGTGAAGGGGACTGGAAGACGGCAGCGCTCGATCGCCTGCTTAAAGTAATGAGCCATAACCAATCCACTGGCTTTATGGAAGACTACACCTATGAATTGGCGGCTGGTCAGGAATCGATCCTTCAATCCCATATGCTTGAAGTTGACCCAACGTTGGCAAGCAACAAGCCTAAAATCATCGTTTCACCGTTAGGTATCGGCGATCGTGAAGATCCAGCCCGTCTGGTGTTTGACGGCAAGGCAGGAGACGGTGTAGTTGTTTCCATGGCTGACTTTGGCACGCATTATAAACTGCTGATCAATGAGGTTACTGCATTTGAACCGACAGTTCCTGCTCCAAATCTTCCAGTGGCCCGTGTACTGTGGAACGTGAAGCCAAACTTCCAAGATGGGGTTAAAGCATGGATTGAGAACGGCGGCGGTCACCATACCGTGGTTTCCTTGAATCTAACCACAGACCAAATTGTTACTTATGCAAAACTGGTTAACCTGGAATACGTGATTATTAAGTAACTAGAAGATAGTCATCTACTAAAAGCATTGGGTCAGTCCTCAGGACCCAGTGCTTTTTATTAGTTTTCTAAGAATGTATAGATATGGGAAGGTTCCTAAGCTATCTGGCATTATAACGGGATAATTGGTTTCTCCTTAAGGTAATCATTTAATTCATAAGGATGTGATACTATGTCCAATTTACCAGCTACGAAAACGAAACTGGTTATCGTTGAAGGTATACCTGGCTCTGGTAAATCCACATTATCTAGACACATACATGACATGTTAAACACACATCAAATAGAATCGGAACTATTTTTAGAAGGGGACTTACGACATCCCGCTGATTATGAATCGGTTGCATGTATGCCAAACGAAGAACTTGATCAGCTTCGATCAATCTATTCCGAGGCGTTTCATTACATTGATCCGTTTATATCTTTGAATGGCAACGACTCTTTAATCGCCTATGCGCTTGCGCAGCAATCAGCCCAAAATGAAATTCCCTCTAGTTTGTATGAGGAAATCCGGCGTTATGAAATCTACGATGGAGTACCCGTAGAAAAGTATTGCGAGTTGATGATTCAACGTTGGAAGTCTTTTGTTAAAGATCAGCGAGAAAAAGAAAAGTTGATGATACTCGAATGCTGTTTTTTACAGAACCCAGGGTGTGCATTACTCGCCCGGCATGATGCTGGAGAAGATCGTTTTATTCAGCATGTATTACAGATTGCGGAGCAAATTCAGGAGTTAAATCCAATTTTGTTCTATTTGAAGCAACCAAATGTGCGTGAGACGATTGAGCGAGTTAAAACAATGAGATCTCAAGAATGGTTAGATTTCGCGATTTGGTACCATACGGAGCAAGATTATGGAAAGAGGAAGGGTTTGCACGGGTACGAAGGATATATTCAGTTCCTTGAACATCGACGTGAGCTAGAATTGCAAATCATTGAGCAACTCCCTTTTCAATCATTTATTATGGATAACTCCGATTATGCTTGGGAGAATCAACAACAGACCATTTTGAATATTATGATGAAGTATTTATAAACCGTGAAGCTCATTCCAGAAAACGTTAGTGCAATTAGAAAGGGCCTATCCCGTAAAGACATATTTTACCGAATTATTCATATACATGGACTGTTGATTCGATCATTGGAAATCTGTACTCTACATCATTTGCTTCTAAACGCTTTTTTGGTGTCTGTTATTACTGCTAGTAAGTGAAGCTCAAATAATACAGCGTGTTGAGATCAATTCTTATTATTTCTGCAAAGAAAATTCTCACTTTTTAGCAGAAATGATTTATAATTATCAGATAATAGACAATATAATTTTTAAAAGATTATATTTTAGTTATAATAGAGACAGAAAAGATATGTTCCTGAGTGGAGCCTTGCTTCTTGTATCATCTAAGCAGGAGGGCCTGCTCTTTTTTGCAAATATAAGAGATAAGGAAGGTTTTTATGAATAGCATTCAGAAAAAAACAGACATTATCTTAATTGGTGCCGGAGTCATGAGCGCGACTCTGGGATCATTGCTGAAAGAGTTAGCACCGGAGTGGGAAATTCAAGTGTTTGAGAAACTCGCAAACGCGGGAGAAGAAAGCTCTAACGAATGGAATAATGCAGGTACAGGCCATGCTGCACTGTGCGAACTGAACTATACATCCGAGAAAGCTGATGGATCTATAGATATTCGTAAAGCTGTAGACATTAATGAGCAGTTTCAGCTTTCAAGACAGTTTTGGTCTTTTCTTGTAAACAGCAATTTGATTCGTAATCCACAGGACTTTATCAAACCAATACCTCATATGAGTTTGGTAACAGGAGAGAAAAATGTATCTTTTTTGAAAAAAAGGTTTAAAGCGCTTTCAACTATTTCTCTGTTTCAAGGCATGGAATTTTCCGACGACCCTGAAAAGCTGAAGGAATGGATTCCGTTGATTATGGAAGGCCGTACATTGAATGAACCAATCGCGGCAACCAAAATCGACTCTGGAACAGATGTCAACTTTGGTGCTTTAACACGCATGTTGTTTGAGCATTTAAAAAGTAAAAACGTCGACATCAATTACAAGCATAGTGTAAAGGATATTAAACGTGCGAGCGACGGCTCGTGGAAAGTCAAAGTCCATAATCTGGACAACGGTAAAATCGAATACCATAATGCCAAATTTGTCTTTATCGGTGGTGGCGGTGGAAGTCTACCTTTGCTACAACGAACTGGTATTCCTGAGTCCAAATATATCGGGGGATTCCCGGTAAGTGGACTATTTATGGTATGTAACAATCCTAAGGTTGTCGCCCAGCATCATGCAAAAGTATATGGTAAAGCTAAGGTTGGTGCTCCTCCCATGTCTGTTCCGCATCTGGATACAAGATACATCGGTAACCAAAAAGCACTGCTATTTGGGCCGTTTGCTGGCTTCTCACCGAAGTTCTTGAAAACGGGCTCAAATTTGGATTTGATCGGTTCTGTAAAACCCAATAATCTCATCACGATGTTGGCGGCAGGCGCAAAAGAGATGGCATTGACCAAATACCTGATCCAGCAAGTGATGTTATCGAATGAAAAGCGTCTGGTAGAATTACGCGAGTTTATTCCGAACGCCAAAATCGAGGACTGGGGGATTGTGGTAGCGGGTCAACGTGTGCAGGTGATCAAAGATACGGAGGGCGGTAAAGGAACACTTCAATTTGGTACGGAGGTGGTTAGTGCCGCTGATGGTTCGGTAGCTGCCCTGCTCGGCGCTTCTCCGGGTGCTTCTACTGCTGTTCACGTTATGCTGGAAGTATTGGAAAAATGCTTCCCACAACATATGGAAGAGTGGGAACCAAAAATAAAAGAGATGATTCCTTCTTATGGGGTGTCACTAGCGGAAAACCCAGAGCTTTACCAAGAAATTTACAATTCCACAACGGAGGTGCTGGGTCTGGGCGAAAAAGAACCGCTTCATCGTTAATTTTGCATGGCCGGTAACTGGATCATCCCACTACTTTTTAATAAAATGTGCAGTAATCTTACGATATATTTTAAAGTTGAATAAGTAACAACACCAAGCGGTGGGAAGGAATTCCCCACCGCTAAAATGCTTGCTTAACAATACAAAATTTTGCAATCCTTCTGCATTTTCGGTGTCTGCTACAGTGATCACAGTAATTATGTAGAGCGCTATAGGCTCTATTCAGTTCCAGTTGTCCAATAAACTGGTGCAGCGGATTACTACCCCGGCTTGGTTAAAACGCAGATGGGCGGAGAAAAGACAGAGCTGTCGGTGGAGGATGTAGCGAAAATGGAGGACCGACTGGCGACCCTGCCGGAGGATGGTCCAACGGGCGGATTTAATTACATGGATGATCAGCTTCCAGGGTAAAGCACTTATGTTACATTTGTGCGGTTGGGCGGATCACGATTTCGTTCACATCAATATCATCCGGTTGTTCAATTGCGAATCCAATTGCGCGGGCTACCGCGGCCGGTGTCATGGCTAGTTTATCCCGGATGGCAGCGAGTTGATCTCTCAATGCGGGATTGGTCATACCCTCCGTGAAATTCGTCTGCACAATACCAGGCGAAATGATGGTCACGCGCAGCTTGTCACCAGCCTCCTGGCGCAACCCCTCTGAGATGGCGCGCACAGCGAACTTCGTACCGGAGTAGACCGACTGGTTCGGCACAGTCTTATGTCCTGCTACAGAAGCGATGTTCACGAAGTGTCCGGAACCCTGCTTATGAAAGATAGGCAACGCTGCGGCTATACCGTACAAAACGCCTTTAATGTTGACGTCAATCATGTCCTCCCAGTCCTCGACACACAGATCTTCGAGAGGGGAAATGGGCATAACGCCAGCGTTGCTGACGAGAACATCCAGCTTCCCGTACCGTTCGCAAGCCAAATTAACGAGGCTGCACAGATCCTCGCGCCGTCTCACGTCAGTGCGTGCATAAACAGCTTCGCCACCTCCATTTGAAATGCGTGTCGCCAGCGCTTCAAGGCGATCCGCTCCGCGCGCTCCAAGCACGACTTTTGCCCCACGCTCGGCAAGCAACAGTGCTGTTGCTTCTCCAATTCCGCTGCTTGCACCTGTAATCACGACGACTTTGTTCTCTATTCTTCCTTCCAAATGCATAGCCCAATCCCTCTTCCTCTAATCTATTTGCCTTAGGCCCTTTGTTGGCCTTGCAAGTAAATTTTAAGTAGAATTCGCTTGAGACAGGTAGACCGATCAAGTCCAATTCTTGCCTAATCCTATTCGGCGTGCATATAATTAGCACATCAATATTAGCGTTCAACGGAAAGGACGGTGAAGCATGAATGATTTCGTCTCCTCCCCCCTCTGATATTTCTACGAATCTACAAGAACTGATTCATTTAATTCATCAACATGCGTCTTCGGATGGTACGTTTGTCTCGTCTGTGCCAGGACTTTATTTCAGACGTGCAAGCGATGTGTCGGAGCTAAATCATACGGTCCATATGCCCTCCCTGTACGTGGTTGCACAAGGCTCAAAGACAGCAATGCTGGCTGGAGAAAACTATGTGTACGATCCAACAACTTACATGGTCACATCAGTTCAGCTTCCCGTAACTGGTAAAATAACTCAGGCCTCGTCGGAGCTCCCTTATCTAAGTCTTCAATTATCCATTAGTCCAGACGTCATTTTGGATATTATCAAGAAGAGTCCTCCTCAATGTAACGTAAAGACTGGACGCGGCATACTGGTGAGCCAATTTGACCCTCTGCTGCTTGATGCGCTGCTTCGGCTTGTCAGACTTTCGGATACGCCTGCGGATATTCAGTTTCTTGCGCCGCTTATCACGCATGAGATCCTTTATCGTGTATTACAAGGTGAGCAGGGAGCTTTAATCAGGCAATTTGCCGTAGTTGGTAGCTATGCACATAGCATCTCCAAAGCGATCCATCTGATAACCCGCGATTACTCTAAGCCTCTTGTGATCGAAGAATTGGCGAAGGAAGTAAACATGAGCGCCTCTTCCTTACACAAGCATTTTAAAAAAGTAACAGCTATAAGTCCTCTCCAGTATCAGAAGGCCATTCGATTGCAGACTGCACGCCGCTTACTGCTCTCGGAGGGAGTGGAAGCCGCCACTGCAGGCTTTCGCGTTGGCTATGAGAGCCCATCACAGTTCAGCCGGGAATATGGACGCATGTTTGGACGTCCACCGATGAGTGATGTTACACATTTGCGTAATTCCCTTAGTGTCTCAGTTGATTGAGAGTTTCTTCGGGTGATCCGTGGAGGATGCCCAGAGGCAAGTTGTCTTTGGTCTGGTCAAAGAGGATATATCACACCAACGGAAGTTCGTCGAGCCGTTCGTAAATCAACAATCCTTTCTCTTTCGCCACCCTTACCATTTCATCGGCACCCTGAGAGGGTCCTCCAACCCGAAGCACGGCGTTACAGCAATCAAGCAGGCGAATGGAAGACGGATGAAAGATTCTGTTAAAAGTCTCGTCTCCCAAAGCAGTGGAACCAGCTGTCGCGATAAGGGGCAAAGCATACCACTCCCCCAGCACCGGCATATGACCAGCCTCGTAAACTTGAAGAGCAATTTCATTCATGTAGTTGACGTTCTTCTCAATTAATACATGATCATCATTCGTTCCAGATCGATACGGGCCTGCGATAAGGATATGAAGCGGTTTCGATTTCACTTTCAAGAGACCTTGGATCTGAGCGTATTGGAGCAGCATTATCGTCTTGGCGTCACGAATCTCACCGCTTTCGACCATGTTTAGCACTTGAGCAAACGGGAGTTCCATCACTTCAATGTTTTCCTGCTCCTCCTCAAGGCCACCACCGCCACCCGTTGTCATATCTTCACTATACTCGGCTACATAGAAGTGCAGGATTTCGGTAACGGAGCCCGGTGACATATAGGCCTCGCCAACTTTCTGCACACGGTCGATACGGTATCCCGTCTCCTCCTCCGTCTCCCGAAGAATACCTTCTTCCGGTGTTTCTTTATCGAGTAGTCCTGCACAGGTTTCGATAAGCATCCCAGTTTCATTGCCGTTCCGATAAGTAGGCATCCGGAACTGTCTGGTCAGCACAACGGTTTGTTTGTGCCGATTATAGAGCAGGATCGTTGCGCCGTTGCCGCGATCGTACACTTCACGGGATTGTGTCTCCCATTGTCCATTATTTTTTTCAAACTCGAATGTGACCTTATTTAAGATGTACCAGTTATCCGATAGAAGCTCCTCTTTTACAATCCGTACTCTTGGGTGATACTGTTGTGACTTCATCTCATTTCCTCCCTAGAAAGATTCCGTTCTCTTTAGTCATTTCGAGAGTTCCGTTCTGCTGCAGAAGCCGATTGACGTGGTCTCGAAACTTGTCAATAGCCGCTCCGACAAGTCGCTCTCTTGCGTTCATCGGAGTCGAGATTATATATTCGATCAGGGGTTCCGCTTCGTCGACCAACAAACAGTCCTCGTATCGAAGCAACCGAAGATCGGAAAAGCAAGAAGACAGCAAGTCCCCTCCGTTATCCAGGTGGAACCGTTTAATAGCATGATCCAACACATGAAGCTCAGGATCGAACGAAACCGCCAAGTGTTCGACCTCTTGTAGGTGTTGAGTGCTCATTGTAGAGGTGCATACTATACCTCCTTGCTTTAAGATACGGTGCATCTCGCGGATTGCTCTAGGGATGTCTGGCACGTGGTACAGCATGTTGTTAGCGATAACCATATCGAATTGCTCTTCATGGAATGGGATCTGTTGCGCGTCAACAGATAAAAACTTAAACTGCGGATTGTTGCTTCCCAAGCGACAACGTGCTTCTTCCACCATCCCGCTTGACATATCGGTAAGCGTGATACGCCAGCTGCTTGGAATTCGTTCGGCGTTTCTTATCCAAAAGGTCCCGTCGCCGCAGCCCAACTCGAGAATGTGGGCTCCCGGTTGGACCTCCAGTTGTTCAAAGATCCAACGATGCCAGCCTTGGGGATTCGTACTGTACTTGTCGTAAAGATGTATCCGCGTTTGCAGACGGTTCGCCGTCCGATATTGCTCCCCCCAATTTTGCTCACTCTGCACGGTTTGAATAACATCCGCCAAATGGTTCCAATCGGAGCCATAAGCCGACATTTCCATAGCATCTCGTATTGCATGTACTACGTGCTCTGTATGAGCAATTTTCTTTTGTAAAACATCGAGTTGTGCTTGCAACGAGTGTCTGATCTCTCCGTTGGATGGCGACTCTGCATCTAAAATATCCATTATTGTTTGAAGCGATAACCCTAGATACTTCAACATCTGAATTCGCTGTAGTCTTTCCATATCTTTCATGTTGTACAGTCTTATGGATCCAGTGCGATGACCTCCTGGACTCAGAAGTCCAATTTGGTCGTAATATCGCAGTGTCCTGACCGTTATCCCTGTACGTTTGGCAAGCTGTCCTGTCGTCAGATAGTTCTCTTTGTCCATCCATTGCTCACATCCAATTGATTGCTCTAGCATGTCGTTCTCAGTCAGTATAGCAAATGACGTAACGTCACCTTCAAGAAAAATTTATGCAATAAGAAACAAGAGAAAACCACCCTAGCAAAAGGTAAAGAAAGAATTTTTTCTAGTGAAGATAACCGAATCCCCGATGATGAATTATTCCCTTTGTTAGATAAGTCATTTTCTGATCCCAACTTTGCTTTAACGGGAGGAGAGTCTAATGCAGTTTGTCAGAACCGAAGTATAACAGTCTTAAAGGAATTGCTAAAAATCTACCGAGGACAGAAAGTCGCATTAGGCACTCATGGAGCTGTAATGACTTTAATGATGGAGTATTATGACAAGCAGTATGATTTGAATTTTTTACTACACACATCCAAACCAGACGTATACAGAATGGAATTCAATGATCAGGAATTAGTTGAGGTAAAAAGATTGTGGAACATGCCGTAATAGTTTGTGAGGAAAAGGTATAAGGACTATTCTTCAAAGAGAGACCACCCTTAAAAAAGGGATGGTCTCTCTTCGAAACTTTTCTTTTATAGCTATTGCGGCGAACCGTTAAGCAAATCTTCAGCTATTTTTACCAGGTCTTCTTTGCTCAGCGGGCTGTCCTGGTTATCAGATATGTTGTAGTGTAACCGTCTTTTTTCATCGAGCCATCCCAGTCGATTTTTTCCTACCTCCAAGGGCTTGCTTGTTTCGCTTGCTCTGATGTAATAGGCCTTGGTTCCTTTAATCATCAGTTCCTCAGCCGAATCCTGTTCATTTTGCATCACGGTCGTCTTTGTGACTTCGGGAGCGTATTTGGTGACGGTGATGTTTACATAGTCATTTCCTCTCGCATACCGGGCGAGGGTGAAGTCTGACTTGTCCCAGATCAGCTTTTGAATAAACAGATTTTCACCTTTCGGTGCAGCTTTAGCCTGTTGCGTCAGTTTATCCGTTAAAGCCCGATATTCCTCTTTGTTCATCATCCCAGGATATGCAGCGACTGGGTAGACGTATCCGAAATCAAACCGGTAGCCATTCGGCAGATGAGTGGGACTATGCAACAGCGGAGCTTCTGTCCGCTTGATTTCATCCTGCAGACTGCTGAAGCTAGAAAGTTCAGTCGGCTTGTAGGCAAACAGGACGGGATTAGACGAATTTTGTTGATTCATAGAATCGTCCTTAACGTAATAGGCGGCATACTCTCCAGGCTGTAGACGGTCTGTCACCTCTTCGTTCCACTGTGTGTAGGTGGTTGTATACGTTTTGGAAGCGTCCGTTTCGGCAGGTGTTTTGGCGGTATTTAATACGACATCGCCTTTACTGTTACGGAATTCCAGATATTGCGAAGCGGCGTATCCAGTCACAGAGGCGCCCAATACAAAAAGCAAGATCATGATAGGAGCGGTGATGCGCGGCTGAAGACGCATTTTTACAATGAATCCCTTTTTGGGTTTCGCCTTTTGGTAGACCTGTTCCATCACTTTGTCAGAGACGTCAAAAGCTTGGATTTTTAGGACACTCTCTGGTTCTGTCAGCATGTCCATGTTTTTTAAGCCTCTATCTTTTAGATCGGTGTATTTCAGGCCTTGTTCCTGAGTTCTGTCTTGTAATTCACGCATTTTGGGTCCTCCTCTATGGGCTCCATCATTTTTTTGAGCTTTGTTTTTGTTCTGCCGTATTTTTTCTTGATCGCTTCCTCGCTTTTGTTCATAATTTCCCCGATTTCTCCAAACGATTTTTCTTCAAAAATGCGCAGCACCAACAGGTTTCGCTCCTCTGCATTCAGTTGGTCCAATGCCCGGCTCAGCGGTTCACTGAAAAGCTGACGTTCCATAACCTGCGCAGCACTGTCTGAAGTCATGTTAGTTGAGTTGAACAGGGTGATTTTAAATTTGCGCTGTAGTTTCTTCCTGCGAGTCAGGTTCAGGCAGTGATGATAAGCCATTTTATACAGCCAGGAGGAGAAGCCCACTGTGGGCTTGTACATACTGATTTTCTCGAAAGCACTAACGAAAATATCCTGTACGGCCTCTTCCGCTTCCTGCTCACTTCCTAATATCCGCCAGCAGTACACAAAAATCTGACGCTGATACTCCTTTACAATGTAGGCGTAATCCTGGATCTCGCCAGCTTGGACCCGTTTAATTCTATATTCGATTTCCTCATTCAAAGATTTAGGCACCCCCTCTGATTAAAAAGAAAACTATGTCTGTATAACAAATGAAGAGGACCGAAAGGGACACCTTTTCTAAAATTTTTTAAGTATTAATCAACTCTCTAAGAGAATACGATAAAGCAGAACAATTATCACCAACGTTGTTGATTTCATAGAGCTTGAATTTTTATTGTGGAAATAAATAGAATGATGAAATATACCTATCAAAAAAGTGGAAATAGATTGTAAAGAAAAAAGGAGATGGAAAATGGGGTTTTATGATAATAGAGAAAATGCTTTATTCCGCACTCTTCAAGAGCAAGTCATAACATTCAAACAATGGGGAGCTAGCATAGCTGAAAAACATGGAGAATGGGAAACGAATTATCTTTATTGGGATAAGCTTTATAATGCTGTTGAGGAAGTGTTAGAACATACTTCATTAGCTGAATGGCAGACAGAAGTTTATGAACTGATCTTATATACACTGGCAAGGGATAATGAAGTTGAGAATGTATTGCAGTTGTTAATTGTACAACCCAAAATATTTTTGTCTTTAGCCTACAGTGCAATTACATACTCTGATTACGAAGCCAGATGGCAAATAGCCTATGGATTAGGTGAAGTAAAAGGAATGAGGGATGAAGTAAATAGTCTTTTGTCTAAGCTCTCGAATGATGAGCACGAATATGTCAGAAGAAGGGCATTAATTGCATTGCAGAAAAAATGGAAAGATGAATTAAATGATCAAGAGATAAACTCGGCAATCCCGCCCGTATAGCTAACGAAAACCATCGGCTATGCTGGGCGGGATTGCCTCACCCTCTTTAATGCAGCGTATCTTCTACTTATTCCCTTTGCGTACCTTTAACAGCTTACCCTTTACGGTCGTATTCTTCATAATTTCAAGCACCAGTGGACCTTTACCATTCAGAATCTCAACATCTGTCGCATAATCCAGAATCGTAATGATTCCGATATCATCTGCGGTGACTCCGTCAAGCTTAGCGATGGTCCCCACGAAGTCGACAGCTCTGAGTTTTTTCTTCTTACCGCCGTTAAAGTTCAGCTTCATAATCTGTTGGTTTAATTGCTCGCGCTTATCTTTTTTGAGTGCGGTTTTTACATGCAGTTTCTGCTCAAAATCTTCTCTACGGAGATCAACAGCCTCTTCTGAGGGGGCCTTTACCTGCGGAATCGCGAATCCAATATATGCTTCAATATCAACTAATCTTCTGCCATCCTTAGGAGTGATGAGGGAAATGGCTTTCCCTGTTTTTCCAGCACGTCCCGTACGTCCTGTGCGGTGAACATAGCTTTCCTTCTCAAGGGGAATATCGTAGTTAATGACATGGGTGATATTCGTGATATCAATCCCTCTGGCGGCGACATCTGTCGCAATCAAGTAACGGAATTGACCCCTTCTGAATGCATTCATTACCTCAAATCGCTCGTCTTGCTCCATGCCACCATGAATGCGATCACATGGATATTCGAGATCAGCCAATGCTCTGAATAATGTATCTACATTCTCCTGCGTACGACAGAAAATAATGCAGCTGTCAGGATTCTCAACAATGAGCAGATCTTGCAGTAGTGCCAGCTTGTCTGACTCCTTCACCTGAATAAGAGAGTGATCAATTGTAGCGGTCGTTATGCCAGTCGCTTTAATCTCAATTCTAACAGGATCGTTCATATACTTGTGTGACAGTCTGGCTACATCCTCAGGAAAAGTAGCGGAGAATAACATGGTAACCCGGTCACTAGGCAGCGCTTGAATAATCGACTGGACTTGCTCGATAAAGCCCATATTCAGCATCTCGTCAGCTTCATCAATCACGAGGTAGGCAATCCGATCTAACGATAGCGTGCCTCGTTCGATATGGTCCAGTACACGTCCTGGCGTACCTACAGCCACATGCGTTCTTTGTTTTAACTCAGCCTTTTGGATATGAAAAGGATGTTTTCCATAAAGGGGCGTTGCTTTTATCCGCTTAAAGCGTCCAATATTCGTGATGTCTTCGGTGACCTGTAATGCGAGTTCACGGGTTGGCGTCAGGATTAAAGCTTGGGGCTTATTCTCATTCCAATCTACTAGCTCACAAAGTGGAATACCATATGCTGCTGTTTTGCCGCTACCTGTTTGCGATTTGGCGACAAGATCCTTCTTCTCAAGCGCAACAGGAATAACTTCCGTTTGAATCTCTGTTGGCGTCTCATAGCCCAAGCTATTGAGCGCTCTTACAATTTCTTCACTTAATGCGTAATCTGTAAAATGCTTCTGACTCATTTTCAACCTCTTCTGCGCTGTATTTGAATACCATTACATATATAATGTCATCGTGTATCGAACTTATACTCATCTAGTATACTCTATATCCAGGTTCACTCTAATACATATCCATGTTACTGTTTGTCTAATCGTATCCTTGGAACGTTTAACGAAGGGCTCGTCCATTTTCTCGTGTATGGTATCTGATGTGTTGGTCGACTGAGCTATTTCGCAATTTAACGACCAACAAACTTTACCCCATATGGATCTACGTTGAACAATTTCATGGAGAATTACTTATCTTCAATTGTATCGGCATTTCCATATCCGCATGCGTGAAAACATGTGTTACGAAAGGGCACCCAATCGGGTGCCCTTTGAACTGCCGTTAGCGCGGAAAACCGTATCAAAAGTATTGTTACGATGAAAAGTGAACCCAATCTCTCCCTTGGACAGCATCCATCTTTTTAAAGAAAATTTGAGCGCGTTTATTCTCAGTAGAAGTTATCCAGGTCATATGAGCATATCCATAATTTTGTGAGTACTTTTGACATTCTAAAAAAAGCTGTGATTCTACTTCTGTATCTCTAAATGGTTCCAATACAAATAGGTCGTTCATAACGGTGATTTTGTCTGCTTTCATCGTGCTAAAGGTAAAGAATAATGTAGCAAAGCCGATTAATTCTCCATTTTGTTCCGCCACAAATTGTATACCGTTTTGCTGCTCAAAAAGGGTTTGAATCAAATTATGAATTTTTTCGATAGGTGGCCTAGGGTTTTGATAAAAACCAACGATGTATTCATACATTAACTCGGTTAAATTGTTTAAATCATCAGGCTTAGCGTTTCTTATTAAAAATAACATTAGATGTACTCCCTTTTCATTAGTTTTGAATTAATATACATCGTAAAGTATATATATGCAAAATTAAGATCAGTGAAAGAATCTTTTGAACTCATGCAAATGCGAAGAAGTATGTAATATGAGCGCAACAAAGGCTGCCGAGGAAATGTATCCGGCAGTCTTTGTTGCGCTGAGGGACATGTGCGTCGAGAATACACCCATTCGGTAAAATTGAATTCACTCCGAATTACTTAAGAAGTGTAAGTGTCACCTCTATCGTGTTATCAATAAATGATCGTTCTGGACGAGACTTTATCATTACGGTTAGTCCAATTAACGATACGACTAGCGCCTGTGATACAGCCTTCGCATTGAGCCCGATCTCAAGCTCACCTGATTGTATACCTCGTTCAATGGTTTCTTGAAATATAACCGATAGGTACATTTGATGTTCCCTTGTAAGAATTTCAAATTTCTCATCATGAGGTGCAAGTTCAACCATTGTATTGATGCAAAAGCATCCTTTTCTAGGGTTTTCTGTATATTCCTCATCGACCACACCTTCAAAAAAAGCTCGAAATGCTTCTTTTACAGATGGTTTGCTTTGAAGCTTGGCTCGGATCAGAGAAGCACGGGACATCATGTATTTGCGCAGCGCAGCTTCGAACAATTCTTTTTTGCCTCCAAAAGTGGAGTATATACTAGGTCGTTGAATTTCCATTCTGGAAGTTAAATCACTCAGTGAGGTAGCTTCATATCCCTTCTCCCAAAATATTTGCATTGCTGCATCTAATACTTTATCTTCGTCAAATTCGCGGATTCGTCCCATAATCAATACCTCTCATTGCTCGTAATTTTATTCTTAACTCAATAGCTCTGATCATAATTGTCAGAGTTTTTTATTTGCGTACCAATTAGTATGTTATTATCTTATAATTAGCCTGTTATATTGTCAAATGCAGATTGGTTTATCGCACCAAGGAGATATCAGTATGAGGATAAAACAAAGTATTTTTACTATATTTATTGACAGTATTCTTTTTAATGAGTTATATTTACTGGGAAAAATATATTACCGATCGGTATGATATTTTATCGGTATTTGATTGTCATACAAAGAAAGCTATTAGAATAGGAGAGATGGACCATGGAGATAGGTATTACTTCGTTTGTAGAAACAAAGCCTGACGTTCAGACAGGTGAAGTGATAAGTCACGCACAGCGATTGCGCGAAGTTGTCGAGGAAATTATCCTTGCTGATCAAGTGGGACTTGATGTGTTTGGGGTAGGTGAGCATCATCGGAAGGATTATTCGGCATCTTCACCAGCAATTGTGCTGTCAGCGGCTGCAGCGCAGACGAAACGGATTCGGCTGACCAGTGCAGTCACAGTGCTTTCTTCAGCTGATCCCGTTCGCGTTTTTCAGGATTTTGCTACGCTGGATGGTATTTCGAATGGACGTGCGGAGATTATGGCGGGCCGAGGTTCCTTTATTGAATCTTTTCCACTGTTTGGCTATGACTTGGAAGACTATGATGAGCTGTTTGAACAACATTTGGAATTGCTTCTTAAAATACGGGAGTCCGAAAAAGTAACCTGGAAAGGCGGACATCGGCCAGCGATTAACAATTTGGGTGTGTATCCACGGCCGGTTCAGAATCCTTTACCGATATGGGTTGGCAGCGGGGGCAGGCAGGATTCTGCTATCCGTGCAGGTCTGTTAGGGCTGCCCTTGATGTTGGCGATCATTGGTGGAAATCCGATGAATTTTGCACCGCTTGTACAGCTTTATAAGAAGGCAGCAGCGCACGCTGGTCATGACGAATCGCAGCTTAAGGTTGGATCGCACTCGATAGGATTTGTTGGAGAGAATAATGAACGAGCTGCAGATACATATTTCCCTTCTACGATGGCAGGTATGAATAGATTAGGCAGGGAGCGGGGCTGGGCGCATTATGATCGTTCTAGCTACGATGCCGCGCGCAGCTTTGAAGGTGCGCTGTATGTTGGCGATCCTGAGACTGTTGCCCAGAAGATCATTCACCTTCGCAAACATGTAGGTGTTACACGCTTTATGCTGTATGTTCCGTTAAGTACAATGCCGCATGCCGAGGTGATGAGAGCCATTGAGCTGCTGGGAACAGAGGTAGCACCCCGAGTTCGGAAGGAAATAGCCCAGTGGGAAGCGGAGACGGAAAAAAGATTATAAAAACCAAACATAGGAGTGATTCACATGGATTTTGAAAATCGTTTGTACCCAGAATTTAGGTCGGTAATTGCACAATTTCCTGGATTTCAATTGGAAGAAAATTTAGAACTGAGTAGAAGCTATTTGTCGAGTCCTCCCATTGAGCAGTCGAAGCACGTACGCACGACAAGCCGGATGATTCCGAGCGTAGCAGGCGAGATATTAGTTAAAATCTACGAACCTGCCCAGCGAACTGACGTTAGGCTTCCGGCCATGCTGTGGATTCACGGGGGAGGCTATGTGATGGGGCATCCTGATATGGACGATGCTTTGTGCGAACGCTTCGTGCAGGCGGCCAAATGCGTCGTCGTATCGGTCGATTACCGACTTGCTCCCGAGCATCCCTACCCAGCTGCCATCGATGACTGTTATGCCGCTTTGACGTGGATGACCGATGAAGCTGAGCTGCTGGGCATCGACTTAGATCGAGTCGCAATTGCCGGAGCAAGTGGGGGCGGCGGTCTGACCGCAGCACTTGCTTTAATGGCCCGTGACAAAGGCGGGCCAGCCCTCATTTTCCAAATGCCGCTGTATCCGATGATCGATGACCGTAGTATTACGGTGTCAAGTCATGAGATTACGGCCGATAACGCACCATGGAACCGGAAGAACAACTTGGCGGCTTGGAACATGTACTTGGGGGATCGTACTGAAGACACCGAGGTGTCCCTATACGCTGTGCCGTCGAGAGCGGAATGCTTGGCTGGGCTACCGCCGACCTATACGTGCATTGGCCAGCTCGATCTGTTCCGAGATGAGACGATTGAATATGTGACACGCCTTGCCCAAGCTGGGGTAGACGTTGAATTCCATCTGTATCCCGGCACATTCCACAACTTTGAGGGGATGGTTCCGCAAGCAGAAGTAAGCCAACGTGCTAGCCAAAGTTATGTAGATGCAATTGCACGAGCCCTTAATTCTTAAACTATTAAATGGGCAGTCTCCAAAGTGATATGCTTCCAAAAAAGTAGACAGGTTAAATAATAAAACTTGCTACTGTAAGGGGAGCATATCACTTTTTGCAGTAATCTTTTTTGTCGTTTGATACGAGACTAGTTTTTAACCGAAACGATGTGTTAAAGGAGCACCAGGTGTTCAGTCGCCCCGCAATGATGTAAAGTTTTTCGGGTAAAATCTTTACTTTTACATGTAGCGGATAATAACCTTTCATTCTTATAATTGGAAATGTAAGCGATTTATTTAGAGGCGAGGATATTAAAAAACTATACGTATGAGGAGGAGATTGTATGTCGAAATTTAAAGTGGGCAAGTTGGTAAGCAGCTTGGCGTTGGCGGGTGTGTTGTTATCATCAGTTCTGATAAACCCGGCTAGTGCCAGTATGGCGAACGGTGGCAAATTCCTCGGGAATATCATTGCTGGAAGTGTCCCTGCAAGTTTCGGAACATACTGGAACCAGGTGACGCCAGAGAATTCGACCAAATGGGGGTCGGTTGAAGGCAGTCGTAACAACATGAACTGGTCGCAGGCGGATACCGCCTACAATTATGCCCGTAACAATGGCTTCCCGTTCAAGTTCCATACATTGGTATGGGGTGCTCAGGAGCCAGGTTGGATTAGCGGACTGTCGGCTGCTGATCAGAAGGCGGAAGTGACCCAGTGGATTAAAGCAGCAGGTCAACGCTATCCGAATGCGGAGTTTATAGATGTGGTGAATGAGCCCCTGCATCAGAAGCCATCCTTCCGCAATGCCATAGGCGGTGACGGATCGACCGGATGGGATTGGGTCATATGGTCGTTCCAACAGGCAAGACAAGCCTTCCCGAATGCCAAGCTGATGATTAATGAATATGGAATTATCAACGATCCCTCGTTAACCGACCAATATGTCAATATTATTAATCAGCTCAAGAGCAGAGGCCTGATTGACGGTATTGGTATTCAATGCCACCAGTTTAGCATGGACACTGTCTCAGTTAACACGATGAACACTGTACTGAACAAACTGGCGGCAACAGGATTGCCAATCTATGTGTCGGAACTGGATATAACTGGCGACGACAACACCCAGCTTGCCAGATACAAGGAGAAATTTCCGGTATTATGGAAGCATTCTGCGGTGAAGGGAGTTACGCTCTGGGGGTATATCCAGGGACAAACTTGGAAGCCGAACACACATCTGCTGAATTCTAACGGCACGGAACGTCCTGCGCTCCAATGGCTGAGACAATATGTGCAGAGTTAAACTATAGGTGGCACTTAAAACCCAACAGATGCGAAATTTTTCCGAATGTCTGGGCTGGGTAGATATTTATTTGACGAAGTCTTGGCTGAAATGTTATACGCCCAAGGCTTCTTTTTATTTAGCTTAAACCTAACGTATCAAAACCTAATCCAACTCAATTAGGCTTACATACCCAATCTATAACTTTAACCCACTTGAAATAAAACCGTCTGGACGGTATAGTAAAGAGGGGTGATCAATATGAATACAACTAAAAAAACATTAAAAAGAGAATTAATTCTTAAAGCGGCCTCCATGATTGTGCACGAAGAAGGAGTAGAGAAGTTAACGTTAGAAGCGGTGGCTAAGAAAGCGGGAATAAGTAAAGGAGGATTGCTTTACCATTTTCCGAATAAGGATGAATTGGTTTTGGGAATGGTTGAGCAACTATCGACCAGCTTTGTCTCCGAATTTAATGAGAGAGCAGAAAACGATATGCATTCCAAAGGAAGATGGACTCGCGCTTATATGAATACATCATTTTCTGGCGATCGGAATGCAAGTGACCTGTATACCGCTCTTTCAGCAGCACAGTTTACGAACCCTCAAATGCTAAAGTTACTTCAGGACGAGTATGAGAATATCCAAAACAAAATTGAAAACGACGAATTGGATCCCGTTCGTTCCACGATAGTCCGATTAGCTATAGACGGCTTGTGGTTTGCCGAAATGTTTGGGCTTGCTCCTCCTAATGAGGAAATGAGGCAAAAAATGATGGAAGAATTGAAGACATATATAAAGGAGAATGAATAATGGCTTATCTTTTCTTGGCAATCTCTATTGTTGGTGAACTTATTGGAACTTCAATGCTTAAAGCTTCAGAAGGTTTTACCAGATTGTATCCGACTCTATTCACAATTGTTGCGTTTGTGGTCTCTTTCTTCTTTATCTCTCTATCCCTTAAGACGCTTCCTTTAAATATGACTTATGCCATCTGGTCAGGTGTAGGGGCTGTTGCTACAACGCTTATTTCAGTATTGATTTGGAAAGAAAAAATCAATACAGGAAGTATCGCAGGTATTGCTTTAATTGTTATTGGCGTGGTGGTACTGAACCTATTTGGTGCAGGACATGGTGAGGCAAAAGCTACAACAGAAGCAACGGGTTCAATCGTTCAAAAATGAGATAAAGATTTTCGGACCGAGGATATAAACACGCTTGAAGGCATAAGGGCATTCGTCGAGAAAGTTCTTGTGCCGCACGGCGTGAGGGTATGAATTTTTAGTCATGTAAATTTTTTTGATTGAATTACGGATATAATAAGTCTATAATATCTATTGTAGAGTGTTTCATATTTACCACCATACGGAAGCAAGGTGTAGATATTAGTAGACTTTAAAATCTAATTAGTAGAAGGGAAGTCTAATTAATGACCCAGTCTTTATTTGATCCCGAAGTATGGAAGGCTGCTTGGATAAACGATCCGGAAGCCGGTGTAAATCGAATGCTTAGAGCGGGAACGGTACCGGCTCATTCGTTTGATGATATGGCAAGGGCAAGAAGCTTCCACAAGCAGGCATTTAATGAAGAGGGAATAAAGAGAACAGCCAGAATTATGGGATGGCTAAGGACACAGGGAGTTACCATTAAAGACTCCTCTATCCTGGATATTGGTGCTGCCTCGGGTGTCTTCAGTATTCCTTTTGCAGAGGAAGGGGCAAATGTTACTGCCGTTGAGCCCTCAGGACCGTTGACAGCCTTAATGGAAGAGAGTATTAAGCCATCGATAAAGGAAAACATTAAAATCGTACGGGAACAATTTGAGGAGTTATCTATTGAGACGAACGGATGGCAAAACAAATTTGATCTGGTGTTTGCATCCATGTGTCCAGCCATTTTCGGTTGGGAAATGGTAGAGAAGGCGCTCGCCTGTGCCAGCCAGTTTTGTTACATCAGTACGAGTGCTGGGCCTAAGGAGCATAGTCTGATTCAGGAATTGCGCCCTGTAGTCGGAATAAAAGAGGACCTAGTACAAACTTCAGATATGGCATATATCATCCAACTATTAAATATATATGGCTACTCTTTTCAAACCCTGATTACTCGTGAAACCCAAACGGTAATGATGTCGGTGGACGAGGCGGTAAAACATACATTAGGCTGGTTCTCATTCTTCGGGATGCCAACAGATGAACAGTCGCTACAGAAAGCAGAAGCCTATTTAAGAGAGACGTACGTAGGGAAGAGAATCCCTGTTCAGCAAGGAGGACGCTTTGGTAAAGTTCTGGTCCGTATAAAGAATCAGCACATGTATTAATCGTTTTGTCATGTAGCTTCTATTTATTCCCCTTGCCCTTCAGAATCTCAACGTCTGTTACATAATATAGACACAAGAGCATTGTGGGGAAAATGTATTCAAAATAAGAGCCCTAATGAAGGGAAGAACCACTTCATTAGGGCTCTGGAGATTTACTACGGCTATGGATCACTGCCAGTTTGTGTGAAAGAATCCTGCTACATCACTTCGTTCATAAGTATGGGCACCAAAATAATCCCTTTGTGCTTGCAAAAGGTTAGCATTCGAAATGCCTGTCCGGTAACTATCATAATAAGTAAGTGAAGCACTTAAACAGGGAAACGAAGTGCCAGAATTAATACCCTCACAGACAATTTTTCGTAATCCTTTTTGATACTCTTTAACTTTTTCAGCAAAATACGGGGCGATTAATAGATTAGCCAAATTCGGCTGTTCTTGATATGTTTCGCTTATTACGTTTAAGAATTCAGCACGAATGATGCAACCACCACGGAAAATAAGGGCAATATCCTTTAAAGGTAAATTCCATCCGTAAAGTTCAGAAGTCATTTTATATTGTATAAATCCTTGCGCGTAGGCACAAATCTTACCCATATAAAAAGCTTGTCTAATGTACTCAATCCACACATCTTTATCTAAACTTCGCTGATCAATCCCTGGTCCTGTTAGAATATTTTCTGCATAAACTCGTTCTTCTTTTAAAGAGGAGATGTAACGGGCAAACAATGACTCTGTAATAATGGATGATGGGATCCCATTGTCAATTGCTTGAATGCTTGTCCATTTACCAGTGCCCTTTTGCCCTGTTTTATCAAGAATCACATCAATTAGTGGTAAGCCTGTTACATCATCCTTTTTCCGTAAAATCTCTGCTGTGATTTGGATTAAATAACTTTTTAGCTCCCCTTGATTCCATATTTCAAAGATATCAGCAATTTCATTCACAGATAAACGTAACCTTTTTCTTAAAAATGTATAGGTTTCTGCGATTAATTGCATATCTGCATACTCGATTCCGTTATGTACCATTTTTACAAAGTGACCGGACCCTTTTGGACCCATATAAACACAGCAAGGGTCTGCGTCCACTTGGGCTGCTATTTTTGTTAGAATAGGAGCTGCTTTTTCATATACGTTTTTATCTCCACCAGGCATGATCGAAGGTCCATTTAAAGCCCCGACTTCGCCGCCGGAAATACCGATTCCTAAATAACCGATTCCTTTTGACTTCAATTCATCATATCTATGTTCCGTATCTTTGTAATGGGAGTTACCACCGTCCATAATCACATCGCCTGCTTCAAGGAAGGGTACTAATGTACCTATTACCGAATCGACCGGTTTGCCCGCTGTTACCATAAGGAAGATTTTTCTTGGAGTTTTTAAGGAGTAAACAAAATCTTGAATTTCGTAGTAGGGATGGATAGAGTGACCTTCACTTTTTTTAACAAGATCATCCGTTAAATCCCTCGTATAGTTATAGACAGCGACTTGCTCACCCTTACCAGCCATGTTTAAGGCGATATTACGGCCCATTACCCCTAAACCAATGACACCAATTGTGTTGGACATTTTTCTGCTCCTTTTATTTGAAATGAATAGGCCGTAGATCCTCACTTATAGGCTTAGAAAATTCTAAGAAAAATAAGTGGGGGATCTACCGCCCGGGAATCATGGTTTATACGAATAAACTTAGTACTAAAATAAATCCTAATCCAGCTACAGAAATGATGGTCTCAAGCAATGTCCATGTTGCAAATGTTTCTTTCATACTTAAACCAAAATATTCTTTAAACATCCAGAAACCAGCATCGTTAACATGTGAAGCTATTAAACTACCCGCTCCCGTTGCAAGCACAACTAAAGCAAGATTAACGTCGGATTGTCCTAACATCGGAATAACTAAACCAGCGGTTGTTAAAGCTGCAACAGTTGCAGAACCTAAGGAAATTCGTAATATTGCAGCGATAATCCAGGCAAGTAAGATGGGTGATAATGTAGTTCCATTGAATAATTCAGCTACATAGTCACCTACGCCGCCATTAATCAGTACTTGTTTGAAGGCTCCGCCACCCCCAATGATTAAGAGCATCATCCCAATATGAGTAATAGCCGTTGTACAAGATGCCATTACATTTTTGATTGGAATTTTCCGTGCTATTCCCATGGTGTAGACAGCTACCAGTAAGGAAATTAACATGGAAGTTGATGCATCACCAATAAAACGGATCGCTGCTAGTAAACTGCTATCTTCAAATCCCATTGTTTTTTGAAGCAAAGTAATAACCGTAGCAATAGACATTAAAATAACAGGAAGCATTGCAGTAAATACACTGATACCAAATCCCGGAGTTTCCTCGGATTTAAATACTTTTTGTTCACCTAAAGAGGCAATATTACCCGTTTTCGTAAATGATGCAGGTACGAGTTTTTTGGCAAGCTTAGTAAATACAGGTCCAGCTAAAATAACGGTTGGAATGGCAATAATGAAACCGTAAAGTAAAACCTCACCAAGGTTCGCGCCATATTCACCAGCAATAACTGTTGGCCCTGGATGTGGAGGTAAGAAACCATGTGTTACGGATAAAGCTGCAACCATCGGAATACCGAGATATAAGATAGAAACCTTTAATTCTTTTGAAATGGCAAATATGATTGGAATTAACAATACTAATCCTACTTCAAAAAATAACGCCACACCGATAATGAATGAAGCAGCTACGACTGCCCATTGGATATTTTTTTCACCAAATTTGTCTACGAGGGTCATAGCAATTCGTTGAGCACCACCAGAATCAGCGATCAACTTACCTAACATCGCTCCAAGTCCAAAGATTAACGCTAAGTGACCAAGGGTTCCGCCTAATCCGGCTTCGATGGTTTTGACAATTTCCTCTAATGGCATTCCAAGTGCTAAAGCGACGCCGAACGATACAATGATTAATGAAATAAAGGTATTCAATTTGAAGCCCATGATTAAAACTAATAATGCTAAAATTCCAATCGCTACGATAACTAATGGCATTGTAATTACCCCCTGCTTTTTATCTTTTTAGTGTTTAATTAAGCTTCTTTGATAATTGGAAATCCGTGTATAATCATCTTCTAATACTCTGGATAGGTTAATGAAAATCGGCAGCAATTTCCTATATTCCTTGGTCGCTTCTTCTTTTGGTGTATGTTTGTTGGTACTGCCAATCATTTCAGAAACGACTTCAAAGGACTGGATTTGTCCGGTGGTATACAAGCCTAAAATACAAGCTCCTAGACAAGAACTTTCGTAGCTTTCTGGAACGACGACTTCAGATGAGAATATGTCAGACATCATTTGCCGCCAAACATCTGATCTTGCGAAGCCTCCAGTAGCTTGAATTCGGGTCACAGGACCGTCCATACATTCGGTTAATGCTAAAAATACGGTGTACAAATTGTAAATGACTCCTTCTAGGGCTGCGCGAATCATATGTTCTTTCTTATGTGACATCGTTAAACCGAAGAATGAGCCACGTACGTCTGGGTTCCATAATGGCGCACGTTCACCAGCCAGGTATGGATGGAATAACAATCCGTCAGATCCTGGTCTTACACGTTCAGCAATCTTGGTTAGTACATCATATGGATCAATTCCTAGTCTTTTCGCTGTTTCTACTTCTGATGAGGCAAGTTCGTCACGGATCCAGCGAAGGACCATCCCGCCATTGTTCACCGGCCCCCCAATAACCCAGTGCTTTTCTGTTAAGGCATAACAAAATATTCTTCCCTTTTCGTCTGTCTGAGGCTTGTCTATAATGGTTCGAATGGCACCGCTTGTCCCGATTGTGACGGCAACTTCGCCTTTTCGTATCGCATTTACACCTAGATTAGAAAGGACTCCATCGCTAGCTCCAATGACAAACGATGTTTGTGGATCGATCCCCATCTTTTTTGCTAAATCTGAATCACAGTTGGTAAATATCCTGGTTGTTGGCACGAGCTCAGATAATTGAGAAGGGGTTATACCAGCAATTTTTAATGCTTCTTCATCCCAATCTAATTTTTCTAGATTCATCATGCCCATGGCAGAAGCTAGGGAATAATCCACTACATATTGATCAAAGAACTTTTTAAAAATATATTCTTTAATTCCGATATACTTTTTAACCTTGACAGCGGTTTCAGGAAGGTCATTCACAATCCAGGCTATTTTCGTTAAGGGTGACATGGGGTGAATGGGTGTTCCTGTTCGTTTATAGACTTCATGGCCATTCAGCTCATCTTTTATTTTATGTGCCCACGCTTCACTGCGATTATCTGCCCAAGTGATACAAGACGTCAGTGGGCGGTCATTTTCATCCATCGCAATGACACTATGCATGGCACTGCTAAATGAAACAAACGATAGCTTTTTTTGTGAGTGATGTTTCATTATATTTGAAGTGGCTTGCAGAACAGCCTGAAAAATCTCTTCTGGGTTTTGTTCAGCTGTTGCTATATCCGGTGTATAAAGCGGGTATCCAATATTCTCTTGTTGGATGACTTCGCCTTTTTCGCTAAATAGAACGGCTTTCGTACTTGTGGTTCCGATATCTACACCTAACATATAGTTAGTCATTTTGTTGCACGACTCCTTTAGATAGCATTTGTTGTGACATCCATAGGTCTTCTACTTTACCTTGAACATCATCAAAGTTTTCATGTAAAGACTTGATCATGAGGTCTCTATCTTTTGCTTTGATTGCTTCAATATAAAGTTCGTGATTGTTTATAATCCGTGTAAAGTCTTCATACTTTTCTTTAAAACGCATACGCATCGACAAAAGAATGAGACTTTCCATAACAGGCTTTAAATTATTCCAGATCATCAGAATATGCGAATGATTGACTGCACGAATAATCGTTTCATGGAACAAGACATCTTGATATGAAAACTCATCAGCATCACTATATTTAACGGCGACTTTCATCATTTCGAGTATTTTACTAAGTTCCTTCGCCAAATCATTAGTATCCATCTTTACAAGACGTTCAAATACGAAGGATTCTATGAGCAGACGGACATCATAAATTTCTTCTATTTCTTTTTCTGATAGGCCAATAACAACGGCTCCCATTCTTTCTAATCGAATGATATTTTCGGATGCCAGTATTTTTAACGCTTCACGAATGGGTGAGCGACTTACAGTGAAATCAGCAGCTAGTTTATTTTCGGATAATATGGTACCGCTTTCAATCCCGCCAGAAATAATGCGCATTCTAAGCTCGGATGTTACGCGATCACCAGCAGAGGCTTTTAAAAGCCATTTGGAGGGATATAGGAATTCTGATTCGACCATCATTTCACCTTCTCAATTAATCAAGTATACTTGTATACAGGTATTATAATCTGAAATTTTAAATTTGCAAGCGTATACATTAAATTTGTTTTGTAACGCCTCGATACATAAAATGAAAATTGCATATTAAGACATAGATCCTGTTTGGATCTTCTCATATATAGTGCTAGACTCAATACTGATTTCATCTATAGGTTCCAATTGAAGTTCCGATTTTTTGTTCAAATGCACAATCAATTTCGTCTGTTCTTCAATATTTTTAACATGCGGCAATCGATATAATGAAAGCGTAATCAAAAATTACCCGGGGGGTTAGACAGATGGAAGGATTGACGATCAGTTGGATAGGAGCTCTGGCAGGGCTGGCTATTGCAATTATTCTGATATTAAGAAAGCTGAATCCGGTTTACGCTTTATTTTTGGGAGCTATTGTAGGCGCTTTATTGGGCGGAGCCAATCTGGAGCAGACGATCAGCGTGTTAATAAGCGGTACGCAAAGTGTGATGGGGACGGTCATTCGTGTGCTTGCCGCAGGTGTATTGGCAGGTGTAATGATGGAATCCGGGGCAGCGGAGACGATTGCGCAGGCTATTGTAAAGAAGTTCGGCGGCAGTAAAGCGATACTCGCACTAGCCTTGGCGACGATGATTATTACGGCGGTAGGTGTATTTATTCCCGTTGCCGTGTTGATTGTGGCACCTATTGCATTGTCGGTCGGTAACAAAATGGGGATTTCCAAGCTGGCGCTCCTGTTGGCTTTGTCTGGAGGCGGAAAAGCGGGGAACATCATCTCTCCCAATCCTAATACGATTGCAGCGGCGCGCGGATTTAATCTGGATTTAAGCCACGTGATGTTGGCGGGTGTGGTTCCTGCGATATGTGGTTTAATCATGACTGTTTTGGTGGCGTCTATGTTGAAAACCAAAGGTGTGAAGGTGTCTGATCAGGATATCATGGACAGTGACGTCGATACATCGAAATATCCAGCGTTGGGACGGGCGATTGTAGCCCCGCTGGTAGCTGTTATTTTGCTGATGATTAACCCGATTGGTTCTATTTCCGGTATTGAAGCACTTTCGAGTTTCAAGGTGGATGCGATGTACATTTTGCCGATCGCTGGGATTGTGGGTATGCTGGCCATGGGGCAAGGGCGCAATATCTTAAAGTATTCGGCCTCCGGTTTAAATAAAATGACGGCGACTGTGCTGATTTTGATCGGTGCGGGCGGGATTGCGGGTCTGATCTCTGCTTCCAACTTGTCTGCTCAGGTGGTTGGCCTGATTGAAGCTTCGGGAGTTTCCGGTACATTTTTGGCACCGCTTGCAGGCATTCTGATGGCAGCTGCTACGGCGTCCACCTCGACGGGCGTTATTTTGGCGACAGGCTCGTTTGGGGAAGCCATTCTGAACATGGGAACGGCCCCACTCGCTGCAGCTGTGATGGTGCATACAGGAGCTACAGTCATTGATTCCTTGCCGCAGGGCAACTATTTTCACGTCACGGCAGACAGCATGAAAATGAGCATTAAACAACGGATGGGCTTGATTCCTTACGAAGCTATTGTGGGTGGAACGATGGCAATTGTAGCGACAATCATGTATGGATTTTTACTTTAATATTCACGATGGGGTGAGAAGATGAGAGAGAAAACGTTTGTGCTGGCACCAGATTCTTTTAAAGAAAGCATGACGGCTAAAGAAGTATGTATCGCGATGGAGAAAGGACTGCGCAAGGTCTATCCGGCGGCGAATTATGTCCACGTACCGATGGCGGACGGCGGTGAAGGAACGGTGCAGTCACTGGTGGATGCGACAGGCGGACAGATTCGTTATATCGAGGTGACAGGACCGCTTGGAGAACCTGTAACTGCTGCATACGGCCTGCTGGGAGACGGCACCACAGCGGCAATCGAGATGGCATCCGCCAGTGGAATCCATTTGGTGAACAAGGATAACAAAAACCCGTTAAAGACAACAACCTACGGAACAGGGGAGTTAATCCGTGAATGTCTGAACCAGGGAATTCGAAAAATTATCATCGGCATTGGTGGAAGCGCGACGAATGATGGCGGTACAGGAATGGCGGAAGCGCTGGGCGCCAGATTTCTGGATACAAAAGGCAATACTCTTCCGCGCGGCGGCGGTAGTCTGGGCGAGCTGGCCAGTGTTGATATTTCATCACTGGATGACCGCTTGCAGCAGGTACAATTAATTGTAGCCTGTGATGTGACAAATCCGCTGTGCGGAGAGCATGGGGCATCTCAAGTATTCGGGCCACAAAAAGGGGCGACTCCGGAAATGGTGCAGCAATTGGATGCCAATCTTGCTCATTACGCCGATGTGGTGAAGCAGCAGCTGGGCAAGGATGTGCGCGATCTCCCAGGCGCAGGCGCAGCAGGTGGATTGGGTGCGGGCTTATTAATTTTCACTCAGGCGGCGCTGCAAAAAGGCATTGAAATTGTGATTGAATACACCGGTTTAAAACAAAAGCTCGCCACTGCCGATATCGTTTTGACGGGGGAAGGCGGTATTGATTTTCAGACCAAATTCGGTAAAACTCCTTATGGAGTAGCCCAGGCGGCAAAACAGTCTGGAAAAAAGGTCATTGCGGTCGCAGGTTATATCGGGGAAGGGATCGACACGTTGTACAAGGAAGGAATAGATGCGGTGTTCGGCATCGTACCGGGAGCCTCGGAGCTCGGTAAGCTGCTGGCCGAAGGGCCGCAAAACGTAGAGCGTACGTGCGAGAATATCGCAAGAGTATTTCAATTGAGCGAGAAATGAACAGATGGAGAAGCGGGTTTTAAACATAAAACGGCATCATACAAATACGATATAATACGAGCGCTCGCCTGTAATCCCGAACCTAGCTAAAGCCGGATTGACTAAGAAATTTGGGTGACGGCGAGCGAAAATATGGTGTTACTGGCGCATGGTCTGGCGTGATACAGCAGTTCATTGATACAGTGCCAATAAGCCGTGCGTAAGCTCAAAAAGCTGAAGGAGATTCCGGGGATCTTTACCGGTTAAGGTATGAATGCGCTTCAGGCGGTATTGCAACGTATTTCGGTGAATATTTAATTCATCTGCGGTAAAGGAGACACTGCCGTTATGGTTAATAAAGCTTCGCAGCGTATCCAGCAAATCCACGGTATCTTCCAGCTTGCTAACCAGATAGATCGTATTCGTCAGGTTCGTTTGACTCAATTTGACCAGAAATTCGACTTCCGCAAAAGAAATTTTTTGCACAGGCGGGCGCAAAGCCAGTAAAACATTCATAGCTGACTTGGCCTGCATATAAACATCCGCAATGTTGATCTCTTGTCTGCTGACCGTAACCAGCACATCGGGATGGCTGCGCACAAGTGGCTCTAGCAGTTTGTCTGTCGGCTCCTGATTTTGTATTAGGATGAGATAGCAGTCTTCCTCCATACGAAAGGATGGATGCTGCATAAATATATTGGACAACTCGGCTAAATGAGCTGGATCAGTAGGCAGGTACTTTACATATACAGCCGAAGTTTTTAGAAGCAAATCAATGTGATATTGGGCTGCTTCTTTTTTTATTTTTTGCGTGTAGGCTCCCTGATGATTTAACAGCATTTCCAGCACAGATTTTTTGCGGTTGGCTTCGTGGGCCAGATGCTCCAAGGAGATCCGCTGTTCAATCAGGAGAGACACCGTAGTTTTAACAATATTGCAAAAAGGACGCACTTCATCAGGATTGCCTGAAATACCAATGACACCAACTAACTCATGATGAATGACAATCGGTTCATTGGTTCCCTTTTTCTCATAGTGGCCGTCCTGCCACACTTCAACCATTTTCCCAGTTTCGAGCGCCTGAACAGCTCCTTGGTGAATGGTTCCGATTCGTTCACTCTCGCCGCTGCCAATGATGATGCCGCGTTCATTCATAATATTGATATTGTATGGAATATCCTTCATCATTTTGTCTACGATGTCTTGAGCTTGTTTTTCGGAGAGCTGAAACAAATCAGGATTCCTCCCTTATCTATAGTGATATAGTGTGTTTTAATGTACTACCTTTATGAAAGGGTTTTCAATCCATTGTGCATCTGAACAATATGATAAAGCGGATTACCGAACATGTCAGTCAATTTTATCATAGATGTGAAATTGCAGCATATTATAATAATCCATTAAACGATGTTATATATTTTTGCATTGAGTGTAATCTAGAGTATAGTTGTACGCAAAAAAACAGGGCTCATAGGAGCACCTGCTTTTTGTCTATCCTTTTTATTGCCAGCCACGCTGTCTAATGACGGACCTCGCGGAAGCTGTAGATAATATCATGTAGCTCTTTCTTAAAACGACTATATTTAGATGCGGGCGTATATCCGAGCACCTGATAATAATCATTTTCGGTCTCAATAATCGCCACATGGGTGACATAATGGTTCACATCTTTTTGTCCTTTAATCGTAAACTCAATGGCAGGATATCCATGAATCGTTGTGTTAGATGAAGGTCCTACAGTAGAGAGATTAAACTCTTTGGTCATGTTGTATTGAATTTTCTTTGTGTAGTGCTGGAGAGTTACATTGCCCAATTCCTTTTTCGAATTGGATACTACCGCAACGGACTTTTGAATGTACGGATTAAATATCGCAATCTCTGCTTTTCCTTCACGGTCCGGGTCTGTTGACCAGTCCAGCGGGGCCGTGATTTGAAATCGTCCATCTTTACTTACATAGCTTTGCTCTTTCTTGCTCACTGGAGCTTCAGGAGGTACGTAACTGTCTGCAAGTATAAAAATAGCATTTACAAACGAGGCTCCCAAGATCACCATTGCAGTAAAAAATATAAAGAGCGAACGTTTCATTGTCTTTTTGTTAATCGGCTCTAAATCCCGTACCTTTACAACATATGTACCTGCAGCTAAATCACCAATTCGTTGTCTTGATGCAGTTACTAACACACTGATACCAGCAGGTATCCCACCCATTAGCAACGGATTGGTGTCTATGAGTCTGAGCAGCGTACGAATGAGTGATTTAAGAAAACCAGGAGGCTTTCCTTCCCCGTTAACCACCTTAATACGAAAAACGAACTTACCCAGCGTATAGCCTGTGTAACCTTCCAAAAGCAAATAATAGCTGAAGAAAGCAATAAGCAGAATACAACGGGTTGCAATCGCTAAAGGCAAAAACCATCTGTCCGTTATTTGAATGACAGAAATAAAAAAACAAATATACCCGATTACAAAAAATATGCAATCAAAAACTGTTGCTCCCCACCGTCTAAACAGAGTAGAATTCCCGTATGTTTTTGATAACGCCGCCATCCTGTTTGGATCTACCCCATAATTTTGACCATGCTGAATGTACGTCTGTCTTGAAGTTTCCTGCGGATTGTGTGATATGTGCTGTTCGTCCAAAAAATACACCTCTTCTTAATAATTGAAAACACACTCCTTATATTAACGGTCATTTTACAATCCATGTTTAGGAAAACATTCTATAAACAAAGAAATTATTATAAATATCCCTTCCTCTCATTGAACCGCATTCAGGCGCTAGTAGAGCCAGAGAATGCACAATCCTTGCGGTTGCTTGAAAAAGCAGGCTTTCGGCAAGAAGGGCTCCTCTCCCAATATGAATTTACGTTAGGGAAATATGATGATCTTTACATGTGCGCATTGGTCAAATCAGAGTATATCAATCGTTCTCAGAAATGATAGATGTAGGTGAATCAAGCGGGAGAGCTTGGATTCAGCGGCATACCCATTTCATATTGCTCAATGGAGTCTTTCGAGAGACCTATTTTTTGGATAAAGCCTTCAAGAGAGTCATTGTCAGACAGACAGATGTACACCTTCTCAATCTTTTGGATCTCTGCTGCTCTATGAAGGAGGGCGCATCCTAATCCTTGGTTGCGATGCTTAGGATCGACCCAAAGAAAGTTGATTTTACCCTTAGCACTCATGCTCACCATGCCGAGGCACGTTTGATTTACTTCGTAGATGCCGAGAAAAGCTTCCTGTGTACTAGTGGCGTAATAAGGTGTGTCACTTTGCCAATGGATGTGGCAGTCGATAAGGGTCTTTCGAAAAGCTGCGATGTCATCAAATGTAACTTCCTTAAGAATATACGAAGATGAGAGGGCAGCGGGTGGGGTGGAGGGCAGAGTGCCGTTGTAGTATTTCAGCGTATAGCGTGGCTGATAGCCTTGCTTTTCATATAATTTGACGGCCCGATGATTATCCTTGATGACTTCGAGCCATAGCTGCTGGCAACCCGCGGAGATGGCTGTTTGTTTATGTAATTCCAGCAACTTGTTGCTAATCCCCTGACCACGGTAAGCCGGGGCGATGCATAGCGTGCCGCAACGCATGGTCTTGTACCCGTCGAACTGCCGGACACCGCCAAGAATTAAGCCGATCGGTTGATCCTCATCCATGGCAAGGAAAGAGTGATTCCGTGTATTACCCTCTGGACCAAAAAAACGTGCTGCGAAATCGTCCTGATCCGTGGTCAGACGAATGGAATAATCCGAGAACCCAAGCGAAAATGCTTGGAAAATGTGTTCCATACTGACGTCATTGCATCTCACATAGGTGATCACCGTTATTCCCCCTAGAAATTCATACTATATTTGGATTATAGGGAATTAAGGGAGCTCCATCAATCTCCCGCTGAAAATAAAAAAACCCCTTAAAAAAGGGGATTGGTGCTGGGTGTTGTAGGGTTGCAATTCGTGTCGCTAAGATCAGGATTGGTAGAGAGGTCACGATAATGGTTGAGCTTATATTCAATAATTTTTTGGGTTTCCATCAGTCTGGAAATTTCTTGTTGAATCTTCTGATTATGTTTCTCAAGTAAGGAGTGTCTGATCGGAATGGTGCTGTTGCCTTGCATCGAAAGTTCTCGATAATGCTTCATTTCCTCTATAGTCATTCCAGTAGCTTTTAATCGGGTTAAAAAGATAATCCCCAGAATCTGATCTCTACTGTAGAACCTGTGTCCGTTAGCCTTTCGTTCTGCATAAGGCAGCAAGCCAATTCGCTCATAATAGCGTATAGTATCTTCTGTTAAACCTGTTAGTTCTGCAGCTTGACTAATAGAGGTTATGGTCTCCGGAATTTCCTGCAAAGTATCCCACTCCTTAATTGTAACGATTACCAAGGCACTTCTCCATTCGAGTCGAAAAACCCTCCTGACGGCCCGTCATTATTTAAAGTGGCTAAACGAACAACGACAGCAGCAGCTTGTTGTACCGAACCCGGTCCTGTAAAGCCATTTAAGTCAGTGGCGGTAAAGCCAGGGTCAGCCGAATTAATTTTGAGAGGTGAGTCTTTGAATTCTTTGGCAAGGGTGACGGTGAACATATTAACCGCTGCCTTGCTGCTATTGTAGGCAAGCAAATTAAATTGTGCATGCTCATGCTCAGGATCGCCATTATAGGTTAACGAACCAAGGCCACTCGACAAGTTAACGATTCTACCACAAGGAGATTCTTGCAATAAAGGTAGCAGGGCTTGCGTCACGGCGACCAAACCGAAAAAGTTCGTTTCATACGTTTCTCTTAAATCGTTCAAAGAGAACTGACTTGGAGGAGTGGCTCCTCCTAAAGATATGCCGGCATTGTTGATTAGTACATCAAGGGAACCGAATTCTTGTTTGATCTGTTGGACTGCGGAATCAATCGTACTTTGATTCGTCACGTCTAACAAAATCAATCGGGCTTCTACTCCCTCATTAGCCAACTTAGCCACCGCTTCCCGGCCGCTCTGCTCATTCCGTGAGCCAATCAGGATTGTAAGACCCATCCCCCCCAATTGTCTGGCTGTTTCATACCCGATGCCTTTGTTGGCCCCAGTAATAAGAGCTGTTTTCCCAATAGTCATGAGCGATTCCTCTTTTCATTATTCTTGAATTTGGCGGCCACCATGCTTTAAATGTACTACTTGGAGTATACTTAAAGTCAACACAAAACCAGCAAAAATATAGCTCGAAATGCCCTGGACATTCTTTATTTTGGAAGATGGGAGAATGGAATGAATAAAAGGCAAATGGAAATTTTACGCATGTTGTTAACTGAACCGGACCGGTTGTGGTTAGCGCAGGATCTGGCGGATCTGACCGACTGCTCTGAAAAGACGATCCGCAACGATCTGAAAGTAATTGAAGATTATATCGTCAAGCATTCTGATGCCAATCTGGTGAGAAGGCCGGGACGCGGCATTTATCTGGAGATGGGTGAAGCGGATCAGAATGAATTGTTCCATCGACTGTATGCGGACGAGAGTACAGCCCAACATGAGTCGGATGAGGAAAGGGTGCTGCATCTCGCCTATCGGCTCTTGATGAATGCCAAGCCTGTGACCATCCAGGATCTAGCTTCACAGTATTATGTGAACAAGACGGTGATTCGTAGAGATATGGAGAAGATCGATGGCTGGCTGCACAGCTTTGATCTGGCCTTGATTACCAAGCAGCGCGTTGGATTGACCATTCAAGGCTCTGAGAAAAATAAGCGCATCGCTTTGGCGCGGATGAACCAGCTGATTGACAGTCCTGAGTTAACAGGACAGATGATGCGCAAACAGTTTGAATCGCACGAGATTACAACCATAAATCATGAATTAAAAGCATTTCAAAAACGCCATGAGCTCAGCTTTACTGACGAAGCTTTCGAAGCTCTAATGCTGCATATTCTCTTAATGGTCAAACGAACCAAGATGGGACAACCCATTTCGCTCTCCAAGCAGGACATTGCCTTTTTGCAGGAGAGACGCGAATTTACATGGGCTACGTCTTTTTTGCAGCAGTTGCAAAAGTTGTTTGCTGTGCCTTTTTCCAAGGAAGAGACGGCGTATTTAACTCTGCACCTGCTTAGTGGGAAGTTCCGTTACCAGCAGGAGGGAAGAACAGGAAAACAAGGTGAGCTGGCAGATAGTCACCCGCTTTTGCCTGAGTTGATTGAGCAGTTAGTTCGGCGGATGTCCGAGCTGAATATGATTGCCTTTTCCAAGGACAAGATGTTACTGAAAGGGTTGAATGTCCATTTATATACGACCCTGAACCGTCTTCAATATGGGTTGACCGTGTCCAATCCTATGCTGGCCGAGATCAAGAAGATGTACCCCTACATGTTCGACCGAGTTATTATTACACTGGAAGAGGTGGGGAAATGGATCCGGCTATCCTTCCCCGAGGAGGAAGCGGCGTATTTAACGCTGCATTTTCAGGCTTCTGTGGAGCGATTGCACCAGAAAGAGAGTCATCCCCAGAGAGCCATCATCGTGTGTCACATGGGCATCGGTATGTCCCAACTGCTACGCACCAAGGTGGAACGTAAATTTCCGGCTGTACATGTGGAGACAACCCTTTCCAAAGCAGAAGTCCAGGACTATCTGGCAGCCCAGGAGGTGGATCTCGTCATTACCACTGTAGATCTCCCAGAGATGAACATTCCGCACATTCTCGTCTCTCCCTTGCTGGATGTCAAGGACGAACGTCGACTGGAGCAAGTGATCCGACGACTGGATGAGCCGGAACATAGGGCAGCAGAAGAATCGGTATTTTTTAAATATACAACACCTTTTTTGGTCTTTCCCCAGCAGGAAGTGCAGCATCCGGAACAATTGATCTCCAAGCTGGCGCAAATACTGGAGGACAAAGGATATGTGGAGCCTGGTTATGTGGACAGCGTACTGGCGCGAGAAAAAATGTCGGCCACGACGATTGGGGGAGGCATAGCCATCCCGCATGGCGGTTCTGAGTGGATAAGGCAGTCCTCCATTGTAATCGCTACCTTGAAGCAGCCGCTTACCTGGGGAACCGAGAAAGTAGAGCTTGTGTTCTTGCTTGCGGTCAAACAGGATGGGCGGGAAGAAATGCGCCAGTTATTTAAGGAATTGTCCCTGATCAGTGAGCAGCCTGCTTTGGTTCATGCCTTATCTAAGGAGACCGATGCGATGAGATTATTAGGGAGAATGAAGGGATAAACTAAAAAAGCTGTGCTCTGGAACAGGACTTATAGATAAGTCCTGTTTTTTGCCGGTATAATTCCGTTTTTCCGAAAGTTCCGGTAAAAAGTTCGTCCGATAACAGCAAGATAGGCGTTTATACTATCAATGTAAGCGGAAACAACAGAGAGAAGGGGAATGACTATGAAGATATTGGCGATTACCTCATGTCCTAACGGAATTGCACATACGTATATGGCAGCTGAGAATCTGCAAAAGGCAGCAGCAAAGCTGGGCGTCGAGATGAAGGTCGAGACACAAGGCTCCATTGGAGTCGAAAATCAACTGACCGAGCAGGAGATCCGTGAGGCAGATGGCATTATTATTGCAGCGGATAAAACGGTGGTTAAAGACCGCTTCGTCGGTAAGAAACTGCTGGTCGTTGGCGTACAGGATGGCATTCGCCGTTCAGAAGAATTGATCCAGCGGGTGATGAAGGGTAATGTACCTGTGTACCAAGCAGAGTCACGTTCTGCCGAAGGTAGCTCACAGGAGAACAAACCGAAACAAAATCCCATCTACCGCCACTTGATGAACGGTGTATCCTATATGGTACCCTTCATCGTCATTGGGGGATTGCTCATTGCCATTGCGTTGACGATTGGCGGTGAGAAGACACCAGGCGGTCTGGTTATACCGGACGGTTCATTCTGGAAGACGGTTCAGGATATCGGTTCGGCTTCGTTTACCTTTATGATACCGATCCTCGCCGGATTTATCGCGATGAGTATTGCAGATAGACCGGGGCTTGCACCGGGTATGATTGGCGGATTCATTGCTGCAAACGGCAGCTTTTATGGAAGTGAGGCGGGGGCTGGATTTATCGGCGGCATTATCGCCGGTTTCCTGGCGGGTTATGTTGCACTTGGGATTCGAAAAATCAAGGTTGGCCGAGCATTACAGCCGATCATGCCTATAATTATTATCCCTGTATTGGCATCTTTAATTGTTGGATTAATCTTTGTCTTTGTGATTGGTGCTCCAGTCGCACAATTGTTTGAAGCTTTGACAGGTTGGCTTGCAGGTATGCAAGGTACAAGTTCAATTCTACTGGCATTGATTCTAGGTGCGATGATCTCCTTTGATATGGGCGGCCCTGTGAACAAAGTTGCTTTCTTATTCGGTTCGGCCATGATCGGCGAAGGGAATTATGAAATTATGGGGCCAATCGCCGTTGCGATTTGTATTCCACCGATTGGGATGGGACTTGCAGCGATGATCAACAAACGTAAATTTGCACCTGCGGAACGCGAGGCTGGGAAGGCAACATTCACAATGGGGTTGTTCGGTATTACCGAAGGTGCAATTCCATTCGCGGCGCAAGATCCACTGCGTGTTATTCCTAGTATCATGGTAGGATCCATGGTCGGTTCAGTCATTGCGATGTTGGGGAATGTAGGTGACAAGGTAGCTCACGGTGGACCGATTGTAGCTGTACTTGGTGCAGTAGATCATGTGCTTATGTTCTTTATCGCCGTTATTGTCGGCGTAGCTGTATCGGTTGTCCTGGTAAGCTTGCTGAAAAAAGATATTGCAGCAACTGTAACTCCAGATGTTGCTGGGGAAGCTGGACAATCTGCGATTACTACAAGGGCCGCTACGGAGTCATCTGCTTCAACAACTGTTATAAATAATGGGCCGGCCGTGTCTTCGCAAACCATTCACATTGAGAAACTGACGGATATTGTAACAATGGATCTGATTAATTTGGATCTGGAAGGAACGACACGAGATGCTGTAGTTGATGAAATGATCAGAGCACTTGAGAGAACTGGAGCCGTAAGCTCTGCCAGTGATTTCAAACAGGCGATATTAGCCAGAGAGGAAGAAGGCTCCACAGGCATTGGAATGAATATTGCCATTCCTCATGGCAAATCGGAAGCTGTCCTGAAGCCAAGCGTGGTCTTCGGCATCAAGCAGGGCGGTGTTGACTGGAATAGTGCAGACGGAAGTGAAGCAAAACTGATTTTCATGATTGCCGTACCGCGCAACAGCAAGGAAAATGCGCATCTGAAAGTACTGCAGATGTTATCGCGTAAGCTGATGGATGATCATTTCAGAGAAGCGCTCCTGGCGGTTAAAACGAAGGAAGAAGCATATCAATTGCTGGATCAGGTGCATTAATTCCAAGCGATAAGAACTTGAATCAAAGAAAAGAGGCTCCCGAAGTTTTAGCCGGGAGTCTCTTTTCTTTGAAAAAGTCTTTGCGTGAATCAGCGGCGTTCACCGCGTGATATGAGCATGATGCCGAGAAACACAAAGCCTGCACCAGCTAGATGAGCAAATGAGAAGGAATCACGGAGGATGATATAGGACAGCAACAGTGTACTGACGGGAATACAACCCCGTGAGGATAGGCTGCTTTTTTCACAACAAGATATTGTGTTCCATGATCATCTAGGTTTGAGCCATGTAATCGCTACATAAAGTCAAAAAAATAACGGATTACATGAAAAAAGACGGGCGAGGTGTAGGTCAAGCTATCCACCCGACTTAAATAGCTTTTTTTCAAAGCATCGAACTTATCATCATCGCCGATTAATAAATCCCGCTTCAGCACGGAAACCGTTAAGCTACCGAAGAAACCGCTCAAGCTGATCAGCATGCCGAAAATAATTCCAAATTTCAGGTCAAACGGCGTCAGGTAGGGATAGATGAGATAGGAAGCCGCTATAGTTACGGGAAAAGCGAATGCAAAGCCTTCCCAAGTTATATTGGGATTGGATGTCGGGACGATTTTCCGCTTTCCGAAATAGAGTGATGCTAGATAGTGTACGACATCATTGAGCTGCGTCAGTACCACTAGAAAAAGTACAAGTTTTGCTCCGTATTGCGGCGTAGCAAACTGAAAATAGGCCAGATGACTCAACCCAAAAACCATCAGCATGAGCCCCCATTGGGTCGAACTGACACTGCGCAAAAAACCAACCGTTCCTTTGTTGATCAATCGCGGGAGCGGTAGCAGTAAGAATACATAGATAGGGATAAAGACAATAAACATTCCGTACCACCCGATATAAATCCAATAAAATTGTACGGGAATCGCCAATTATGCCCATAGAAACAATCTGCGATCAGCTTTTCTGGATCTAATCATGGAAAAGTATTCTTTTAGCGCAAAAAAGGTGAGTGCCATCAAGGAAAGCAGTGACACGATCGGATTGAAAAGAGTTGCCAAGCAAAAGATAAAGAACATACCCCACCATGTCTTGATGCGAAGCCCAATAGCTGCATAGTCTTTGTCTGGCTGTGTTTTGACTACTACTATGTAAATCAGATGGATGACCAATAAGGCTATAAAAATAAGGATTAACGTTAATAACGAACTATCCATTACCACTCACCAACTTATCGCGAAATAGGGTTCCATTAGGGTTCCTATGTTATTATGAAGGAATAATTCAAACTTGATAAGGGGAAATTTCGTAAATGGTAGCAGATCAATCCGTCTTTATCTTGCTTACGAATACGGGAACGTTTCTTACGAGAGTCATTAAAAGCTATACGAGAGCGCCATACAATCACGCCTCCATTTCCTTCAACCGGGAACTTTCGGAGTTATACAGCTTCGGGAGAAAGACCCCGAATAACCCTCTGGATGGTGGTTTCGTGAAAGAGGATATTAAGACAGGTACATACAGCAGATTTCCGAATACAACATGTGTTATCTATGAGCTTCAAGTAACCGACCGTGAAGTTGAAAAAATGAAGCGAGTTTTACATGTATTTATCCGAAGTCGTCAAAAATATATGTATAACTTACTGGGTTTGATTGGTATTGCACTCAAAGAACCAGTCGAGTTCAGCAATTCTTATTTTTGTTCGCAATTCGTTGCGGAAATTTTACAGCGATCCGGCATAAAAATATGGAACAAGTTGCCCGCTCTTGTTACGCCAGACGATTTTCGTCAAAGTGATCGATTCCATTTGATCTACGAGGGGAAATTGAGCGAGTATGATCCTCAAGCTTGAGGACCAGCACCGCATTACTTAAACCTCTTCCGGCACAATTACCTCAATATGACGCGGTAAAATACCAAGCTCGATAGGCAAAGACGGCCCTTCCTCACCATCTACATTCGTACTGATCGGTTCTGCAGAGCTGACACTTACATGCTTTGCGGTAAAGTAAACGATATCACTATGATCCTTCAGGTTGCCTAAAAATAAGGATATGCTGGCCGTCACGGTGTTCAATATATTGAGGTTTTTGAAAATAAAGCAGTGAAGCAGACCATCGTCAACAGCCGCATCGGGCGCCAGTTTCTCGAATCCGCCAACTGAATTGGTCAAAGTAGCCAAAAAGAGTGGGGATTTTCCTTCCCAGATATTGTCATCATAGCGGACGATAAGTGAGTGGGCAGGATGGCTGATAAGCTCTTTCATGCCTTCTTTGAAGTAGGCAAACGTGCCAAACATGGATTTATCGTCTGATGATACAGCTGATAGCGATTCAGCAAGCGAACCTGTGGCAACAACATTGGCAAACATTCGGCCGTTTAAGAGACCCATATCTACGTTTTTCACGCGGGCAGAAGTCAGTGTACGGATCGCTAGCTCGGGACTTAGCGGAATTTGCAAGGCACGGGCAAAATCATTGACTGTCCCCAGGGGGATGACACCCAGTCTTGGACGGTGGTCTTGATCAATGAAACCGTTGATTGTTTCGTGAAGTGTGCCATCCCCGCCGATGGAAACGACTAGGTCACAAGCTTCCTCACACGCATTGACGCAAAAACGAGTGGCGTCCAGTTCCTTTGCCGTCTCTTTAACCGTAACAACGTATCCTTGATCACGTAGAATTTCTTCTACGCTTCTGACATGTTGGAGGGATTCCTCTTTGCCGGAAGAGGGATTTACAATAATCATAGCTTTCTTCATATACATGTTCCTTTCTCTGGGGAAAGTCTGGTTACCAACTCTTACCCGAAAAGCAGACCTTTAGACTCTAGATTAGACATGTGTTATATTTTTAGTTACTATATAAAAGTGAATACAATTTGAATGGAGGATTTCATATGAAAATTGCATTAACAGGAGCAACGGGGCAACTGGGTTCCATCGTGGTAGATACGTTGCTTACATCTGTCTCCGCAAACGATCTTATTGTTAGCGTAAGAAATCCAGAAAAAGCAGAGAACTTACGGTCTCGTGGTGTTGACGTTCGTCATGGCGATTTTGATAAACCGGAGACGCTGGATCAGGCGTTTGCTGGAGTAGATCGACTGCTGATTATATCCGCAGACGGGGATAATGATACTAGAATCCGTCAGCATAAAGCGGCTGTTGATGCTGCTGTGCGTGCTGGAGTAGGCTTCATCGTTTATACTAGCGCTGCCAATGCCGCTGACAGCACTCTATTCCTTGCGCCCGTACATCGTATCACGGAGGAGTTCATTCGCGAGTCAGGTATTCCTTACTCCTTCTTGCGTAATAATTGGTATCTGGAGAATGAGGCAGGCACGATCCAATCCGTACTCGCGGGGGCTCCTTGGCTAACCTCGGCAGGGTCCGGTAAAGTAGGTTGGGCTACCCGCGCAGATTATGCGCAAGCAGCTGCAACCGTTTTGTCTGGCGAAGGGCATGAGAATACAATATACGAGCTCTCCGGTAAGCCGATTACCCAAGAAGAGTTTGCAGCGGTACTTGCTGAGGTTCTGGGCAAAGACGTTCCTGTACAGCAGGTGGATGATGCTACGTATGCCGAGGTTATGCTCGGTGCGGGAGTCCCGGAAGGTGCCATCCCTATTGTGGTCGGTATTCAACAAGCAATTCGTGAAGGAGCCTTGGATGTCGTAAGCAACGACTTCGAGAAGCTGTTGAAACGCCCCCTTACGCCGCTTAGTCAAGGAATTAGTGAACTGATCAAGCAAACCCAAGCATAATAAACGTGCCGTAAAAAAGGATGCTGCCTAGGAAGACAGCGTCCTTTTTAGTTACATGTTTACCTCTCGGCATTTTCAGTAGACAGAACGCTTACATATAAGGTACAACAATACTCAGATTAGTTTCATCAATGAGTGGAATCGTGACGGATTATCCAATATACTTGTAGGGAACTCCAAGGAAGACTTGGAGCAAGCTTGGTCTATCAAGGAAGCTTAGCATAGCAGTAGAATTTGAAAATGAATGGAGTACATAATACCATGTCTAATTTACCAAATTGTCCTGAATGTAATTCAGAATACACTTATGAGGATCGCAGTCTTTTCATTTGCCCGGAATGCGCTCATGAGTGGTCTACCGAGTCAGAAGCAAGCAGTGAAGACGTAAAGGTTGTTAAAGATGCGAATGGTAACATCCTGCAGGATGGTGACTCTGTAACTGTCATTAAAGACCTTAAAGTGAAGGGAAGCTCATCCGTCTTGAAAATCGGGACCAAAGTAAAAAACATCCGTCTGGTGGATGGCGATCACGATATTGACTGCAAAATTGATGGTTTTGGAGCAATGAAGCTAAAATCGGAGTTTGTAAAAAAGAATTAAAATGCAAGAAAGGAGAAGCCGAGGGCTTCTCCTTTTTTATTTACAATGGTGCTAACCATACGGTTCCCGTTCCCCTGTACACATTTACCAGCCCTTCGCCGGAAGCAGCCGAGCCCATTTTGGTTTTCCCGGATTTTTCGACGGTGAACTGTAAGGTATTGGACCACATGAGGGCAAAGTTACCATCCACCTTCAGCACATCATTTTGCAATTCTATAACGACCGCTTCCTCAGAAGGGATTGGAGCTTGAAGTGCCAGAACTCCTTTTCCGCGGGCGCTTAAATTAAATAACCCTTCTCCACCCAGTGCAGCAGAGGAAAGATTACTACGTGCAACGACGGAAATGTCCAGCGTCGTGTCACAAGCCAAAAACAAGCCGTCTTCGATGGCAATATCATCATTGTCGACATCAATAAGCCAAATATATTGGTAAGTAGGCTCCAGCATAATGGTACCCGTGCCTCTATAGTGTGGTTTAATGGCACCTGTTCCCGTTACAGCACCGGACACCAAGTTTCGCATTAAGCCTCCAACGCCTTTTACACCAGTAGTCATTTCCATGCTACCCACAGTATATTGCATGGCTCCCGCTTTCATCATAATCTCGCTATTGTTGATTTCGATCATGAGCTGTTTGCGGCGCATATTACTTTTGCTCATATAGTAATTGTTTTTCGCAGCCTCCACCGAGGTGGAACTCAAATCTGTTATGTATTCTAGTACCGTAAATCCACCTAATTGGTCAGTGATGGCAACATTGCTGTTATCCTTTAAATTGTTAATGACAAAAGCCATAAATGTATGTGCCTCCTTGTTGTATTCATGTTGTGGGGATGGGAATCTTCTTTATTCCATAAAATATTCGACAAAGAGACTTCTTTTCCTGCGGCGAATCTGGACACTTCCCTTGGCTGGTTTTCAGACTCAAAAAAGGAGAGCTTGAAAAAGATGTGAAAAAGGTTCAATATAAAGATATCGGTATTTAAAATGATTGGCTTCGAAAGCAGTCGTATGAGAATAGGGCATGAAAATAGGGGGTAGAACAAGTGGAGATAGGTATAAGCACGTTTGTAGAAACAACGCCGGATACCCAAACGGGTGAGGTTATCAGTCACGCACAACGTATACGTGAAGTGGTCGAGGAGATTGTGCTTGCAGATCAGGTAGGGCTGGATGTGTACGGCGTGGGGGAGCATCATCGTAAAGATTATGCGGCATCTGCTCCGGCTGTTATCCTCGCTGCTGCAGCAGCACAGACCCAACGAATTCGGTTAACCAGTGCAGTTACGGTGCTTTCATCGGATGATCCCGTGCGTGTGTTTCAGGATTTTGCTACACTGGACGGTATTTCGAATGGACGGGCTGAGATTATGGCAGGCCGGGGTTCTTTTATCGAATCGTTTCCGTTATTTGGGTACGATTTGGATAACTACGATGAGTTATTCGATGAAAAGCTGGAGCTGTTATTGAAAATACGAGATTCCGAGAAAGTCACCTGGAAAGGCGGACATCGGCCTGCAATTCACAATTTGGGCGTGTATCCACGTCCAGTTCAAAATCCGTTGCCTGTATGGATTGGGAGTGGGGGCAATCAGGAATCTGTGGTTCGTGCAGGCTTGCTCGGGTTGCCGCTGGTTCTGGCGATTATTGGGGGTAGTCCTGTACAGTTTGCCCCGTTGGTGGAACTGTATAAAAAAGCCGCTAGGCATGCCGGTCATGATGCATCGCTGCTTCCGGTTGCATCACACTCGCATGGTTTTATCGCAGAGACTACTGAGCTGGCAGCGGATAAGTTCTTCCCTTCCACTCAGCAGAGCATGAATGTGCTTGGGCGTGAACGTGGTTGGGGCCCTTACACTCGTTCCAGCTTCGATGCCGCACGCAGCTTTGAAGGAGCGTTGTATGTGGGCGATCCCGATACGGTTGCCAAGAAAATCATTCATCTGCGTAAACAGGTAGGCATTACACGTTTTCTGCTGCACGTGCCCGTCGGTACGATGCCGCATGATGATGTCATGAGAGCTATTGAGCTATTGGGAACAGAGGTAGCACCACGGGTTCGTAAAGAGATATCCAAGTGGGAATCCGAGAGTAAATAAGCGGTTACCTCATAGATAAAAGAGAAAGGAGCAGGCCATGGGGGTGAGGTCGCTCCTTTTTTGGGTTCTAAAAAACTATATGCGAGCTGATCAGATCATTTTTTATTTGGTCCGTTTTTTATGCGCAATACGTTTTTGCAATAAAGTTTTGCCTTGTTTTAGTCTCTTAGGTGTTGCAGGAACTCTGCGCAAAATAGGTTTCTCTTGGGTTGCTTTGGAAGGCAATGTCATGCGGAGTGTGGATGATGCAGGTTTTCTTTGACTGCTGCTCGTTACAAAGTTGATGGTGTAGTCCAAGACGAACGGACTAACTGCGATTCTCCGCAGTCCCACGCTTCTACAAGTGGTACAGCCTGTATCCCAGCACCAATTGAAGGCATTTTCAGGAACTTGAGTGAAATATGAACCCCGCCATTCGCGTCCAAAATCATCTTCAGCGTAGTAAAAGAACGTATTACCTCCTGCGAAGCCGCTCCAAACCTGAATAGTCTGTCCGGGGTTAACACGGTACCAGCCTGCTTTAGAGTAGTTAACAGGAGTACAGCTGAAGTCCGGGTAGGCAAAGACTACAAAGATAGCTGCACTAGTACTGTTGCGAAAATTGAGCCCCATTGTCGTCACTTCTTTCCTCATATAGTAATTTACAGTGTATCCTATGAGAGTTTTGAAAGAAGGGAACGGACATGAGTCTCTTAATCGCTCAAATTGAACCATTTGCTGATGTCTATTTTGTGATGTTCATTCATAGATCGCCATTCGTTTGATTCTGATTGATAGGTATAATCTTTTTGCCAGATCATGATGTTTTCCACGATTGCCCGTATGGAAGAGGCGATATAGGAGACTTCCTGATTCGTCATCATGGGATGGAGCGACAGACGCACCCAGCCCGGTTTTCGAGATAAGTCTCCCGCATGGATCAGGTCTGTCATTTGTTTAGATGTTTGTGGGTCGATGCCCAGCAAATAATGTCCGTAGGGGCCTGCACAAGAGCAGCCGCCCCGGACCTGAATGCCAAACCGATCATTCAATAGTTTCACAATCAGGTTATAGTGAATATGGCCGACAACGAAAGAAACGATTCCCATTCGTTCTTGGCTACTTCCTCCTAAAATGTGTAGGTCTGGTATGGTACTCAAGCTCTTTAGTAATAGAGATGTCAGTTCCTTTTTGCGCTCCAACAGGCGCTTCTGTCCCATTTGTTCCTTCAGCCGAATGCAGAGCGCCGTTCGAACGGCCTGTAGAAAAGCAGGCGTCCCTCCATCCTCACGGGCTTCAGTATTCTCTTTATACTCGTATCCACCCCAAGGATTGGTCCAGCTAACTGTGCCCCCTCCGGGCTGATCCGGAGCACAATTGAGGCACAGCCTCGAATCCACAATTAAAACGCCACTTGTACCGGGCCCCCCAAGAAATTTGTGAGGAGAAAATACAATCCCGTCCAGCTTCTCAAGCGGATCTGTACGGTGCATGTTGATCTCGGCATAAGGTGCGCTTGCCGAAAAATCAACGAAACAAACGCCACCATGTTCGTGCATTTTGCGGGCTAGCTGGTAAATCGGCACTTCGAACCCTGTAACATTGGAGCAAGCGGTAAAGGCGCCGATTTTGATAGGGCGATGCTGGAATTGAAGCAGCAGTCGTTCGAGATGAGTTGGATCGACAATTCCGCCGGGACCCGGAGGAAGACACACAACGTCTCCAATGGTTTCTGCCCAGGAAATATGATTGGAGTGGTGCTCCATGTGTGTAACGAAAATAACGGGACGTTCTTTTTCGGCGATGGGGTAGAGGGGCTTTAATTTTTCATGTATTTTCAATCCTAGCAGTCGCTGAAGCTTATTCACTGCACCTGTCATACCGGACCCGGCAAACAGGATGATATCATGTTCATTGGCATGAACGTGGCTTTTAATGATTTGTTTCGCTTCTTCATAGGCTTGGGTCATCAGAGTTCCTGTCAAATTAGACTCCGTATGCGTGTTCGCCACAAAAGGGCCTAATTCATTAGCTATTTTCGACTCGATGGGTCCATACAGACGGCCGCTGGCTGCCCAATCCGCATAAATCAGCTTTTTTTGCCCATATGGAGATTCAAAGGTCTGGTGATATCCGATTGTACTTTCACGATACCTTTGGAAATAAGCCTCGTTAGAAGGCTGATACCTACAATTACTGCTTCCAATTCGAGCCATGAGCATACGGCGCCTCCCAAGTCGTTCTGTCTTCTTAGGGTACGTAGGTAGGCCCGAATAGGTTAAAAAAAATAGGCGAGTGTCATCATTTAGTCACAATAAAAGCCTCATCCAACAGCCGGATAAGGCGCAAGTCTATCTTATATAAACAACTGCATATCGGATTCGAGCGCATCTTTTAAATACGTTTTGGCCTCGATAATTTCCAGTTCAGGTATAAATTCTTCCGGTTTAAAGCCCATAATATCGACCGATAGCTTACAGGCATAAAATTTCACATTTTTCTTCCGTGCTCCTTTCAAGAAATGAATGAGCTTCGGGGCTTCGTTATCTTCGATCATTTCCGTCAGCATCAGCTTGCCAAGGCCGCTAAAATTCATTTTGGATAATGGCAACTCTTCGGGTCCTTTTGGAGTCATCCAGCCCATGATTTTTTCATAAATCGTCTTGTCCTCAAACGTCATCTTGTCAGGATCACGAACCAGAAATAGTCCCCAGAACGCAAAAAACATCGTCACGTCCACGTCCAATTCCCGCGCTGTATTTGCCAGAATCAGTCCAGCCATTGCCTTATCATAATCGCCGCTGAACATAAGCAGATTCATCCTTTTATCCACAATTCCCGCCTCCATTACCAACAGATATATTCAGTATGGATTTGGGAATGAGAAGTATGCCCAGTTCACATATCGCTCACAATTTATGGAGTGGGTGTTGGCAAGAATTTTTAGCGTTGTTTTTCATGTGGAGATAAAGGGCCGGATGCTTTCTTTCAGTGAAGTGAGCGGACCACTGATCAACTGTTCCAATTCATCCGACGTGGAGCGCGTATCTATTTTGCCCAAAAACCCAAATATCCAATTTTTGATTTGGGGATCATGACGGAGGGAGATGGATCTGCCTGTAAGCTCGGTCAAAGCTGCTGTCAAATCTGAAAAGGTCCAGGGACTGGAGGAGACAAATTCATATTTCTTGTTCTTATGGCGGTCTGGATCGGATAGCACTGCTGCGATCCCTCTGGCAAGATCCCAACGCGTGACGGTGTTAAATTTCCACTCTCCAGGGTAAATATCGAGTGCGCCCTTCGCTATGGCGGCGTTCAGGTCAAGAGTTTTGACAAAATCAGTATATAATGCATTCCGTAGAAAAGTGTAAGGAATTCCGGTGGTACAAATGGCGTGTTCTGTAGCCAAATGCAGATTGGAGAGGGGGATAGAGCTGGCTTCAGAAAAGGCAAAGCTGGTGTATAAAATGTGTTCTACTTTACATTTTTTAGCTACTTCTATGATATGAGTATGTTGACGAATACGAATCGTATCGTCGGGATGTGAACTTGAAATCAACAACAGTTGGGAAGCACCCGCGAATGCTTGCTCAAGCGAATCGGGTTGATCGTAGTCACCTAATCGTACTGTAATTCCCTGTGCCTCATAGTGTTTTCCGGTTTCAAGGTGGCGAACACAAGCGGTAATTTCATGAGGTGAGACTTTTTGAAGGAGCTGTTGTATGATTAGGCTCCCCAATTGACCATTGGCTCCAGTAATAACGATCGACATGGAATATCATCCTTTTTATACAAATGGGATTTTAGTTTAGGACTTAACCAATTGAGTAGAAAAGACGTTACGTCCTCTTTAATTTGTTGAGTAGGGAAAGGAGCTGCTTCAATTCCTGCTCATTCAACACTTGCATTTTTTCCGCAATCCTCTGTCGGTTTTCGGGTAAATTACGCAACAGGAGGCTTTGCCCTTCACTTGTTATAGAAATTACCGATTTTCTGCCGTCCATGGGATGGCCTTCCCGGCGAATGAACCCTTCGTTTTCGAGCGGGGTGAGCAGCAGGCTAATATTTGATTTGGTGACTCCGATCCTTTGGGCGAGCACAGATGGGAGAATTGTGCCTCCTTCCTTCATGATTTCAACTAGAATTCGAATTCTGGCTCCATTGGTTCCCTTCGAATGCCAGTATTTTTCTGAGACATCAACTAATCCGGCTGTCGTTTCCACCAGTGAAAAGAAAACCAGAGAATGCAGCGGCAAATCAAGTACATAATCCTGTAGGTCTTTCAAACGATCACCACCATAAATGTAGTTAAGGACTTAACTAATATGAATTTACTAAAGTTCGGCAGTACTTGTCAAATTAATTTTTTCAGCGCTGATAGGAGGATTCCCAAGGCCGTTACCGCTATGGTATCTGTTTGGCCCCACCGTTACCAATGTCATATCTACAAACCGCTCCTATTCTGTATAATCTCAAGGGAATTCAAGACATAAGCCTGAGATCGGGAGGATCATGAGAAAGTGAGTATAGACAACAAATATAAAGCACTTGAGCTGGAAAAGCCGGGCATCTACGAGCTGGAGGGACTGGAAGTCGGGGTCACCTCTAATTGCAACTTCAAGTGTGATTACTGCTGCGCGTATCAGCGGAACGATGGGCAATGCATTAGCAGCAAAGAGGTCATTGATATTATTGATGACATTCCAACGTTAAAACGTGTGCGACTGTCCGGGGGAGAAGTGACCTTGAAGTATGAGGATTGTCTGGACATTGTGGCTCACTGCTCAAGCAAGGGCATCGCTACCCAGCTCAATACCAATGCCAGCTTGCTCAGCCCTGAACGAATTGAGAAACTACGTGATGCAGGACTTTCCAACATTCATATCTCTTTCAACTTCACGGATGCCGATAAATATGCAACCTATTATCATGTTCATCCTCGCATGTATGAGAAAATCGTCCAAAATATCCGGTTATGTACCGAAGCCAAGCTGGAAACGGTGCTGGAGACGTTGCTGTTTGCGGAGACGCAGAACAACATGCCAGCGATTAGCGAAAAGGTATATGAACTCGGTGTGCGCATCCATGAAATCCAAAACAGCATTGTGATGGATCATACGAACTGGAATGCTATTTCCACCAAGGAAGCGCTCGTCCGTTCCGTTCATGACCTGATTGCACATAAGAAAGATGATACTGTGTTGTATTTCACCTGTATGGACCGTTTTGCAGAAGCGCTGGGCTTCAAGGAACAGCCTGGTGTTTATTTTTCCAACTGTGTTGATGGTAAAAAACAGCTCCATCTTCACGGGAACGGGGACATCCTGATCTGTGAGCTATGCCATCCTGTGGTCATCGGCAATATTTATAATGGAACATCCCTAAAGGATATTTACAAAAATAAACCGAAGCAGCTTCAGGAGTTTCTCGACAAACTGCCTTGTCCCGCATATGATGCGCTTTTTCCTGTAGGAAGCAAGTAAATATGATTTGAGATTGTGAGGCTATAAGCATCTACCACCCTAACAGTCAGGGTGGTAGATATCCTTCATATAACTCCATGAGTCCTTTATCAATGATTTTAATGAAAGGGTTTACATGTTAAAATATAAAAATATGATCTTCTTATGAAAGAAGGAGTAGATATGAAATATAGAAATGTAGGCAACAGTGGTCTTAAAATTAGTGAAATCGGTCTGGGTAGCTGGTTAACGTACGGTACAGCTGCCGAGCAGGAAGCAGCTCATACCTGTATTGCCAAAGCCTTTGAACTCGGGATTAATTTCTTTGATACCGCGAACGCGTATAACCGGGGAGAAGGCGAGAAGGCTATGGGAGCTGCCTTGAAGCCTTATCGAAGAGAGAGCTATGTGTTATCTACCAAGGTTTACTTCCCTATGGATTCTGGTCCCAATGACAGGGGACTGTCACGCAAGCACATTATGGAGCAATGTGAAGCGAGTCTGAAGCGTCTTGGCACGGATTATATCGACATGTACTTCTGTCATCGTTATGATTCGGGTACTCCTTTGGAAGAGACGCTGCGAGCGCTTGATGACCTTCAGGCTCAGGGTAAGATTCTGTACGCTGCTGTCAGTGAATGGAGTGCTGCCCAGCTCACGGATGCCTATGGGATTGGAAAAAGGCTGAATTTGCGGCCACTGATTGCCAATCAGCCAATCTATAATATGTTCGAACGTTATATCGAACATGAGGTACTTCCCGTATCCGGGCAGGTAGGTATCGGCCAAATTGTATTTTCGCCTCTGGCCCAAGGTATCCTCACGGGTAAATACAAGCCTGGACAACCTTTACCGACGGGCAGCCGCGGGGCTGATGCCTCTGTCAATAATGTCATCAGCAGTTACATGAACGATACCGTTCTAAACTGTGTCCAGGAGCTGGATAAGCTGGCGAAGGATTTGGGTATTACCCTGTCACAGCTCGCGCTTGCCTGGATTCTGAGAGAACCGGGTATCAGCGCTGCACTCATTGGGGCCACTAAACCGGCACAAATCGAAGAAAATGTAAAAGCAGTCGAAGTGACGCTGCAACCGGAGACATGCGCGGAAATTGAGCGGATTCTCAAGCAAGCAGAGGGGTTTGAACCTTTGCGTTAAGCATTCTAGCCTCTGTAGAGGGGAACCATTAATAAAAAAGTCTCGCTCTTCCTGTCCTTAACAGAGAAGAGCGAGACTTTTTAACTTGCTTCAAGCAGGGCATAAATACCTGAAACCACACTAAATACAATCCCGCTTACTAAAACAAGGATTTGCTTCTTACTGAGATCCAGCGGATCAAAAAAGATAGGCAACAGCCATTTTAGGCTGATGACAGCCCATAAGCCCTCCAGTAACCCTAGCAGCAACACCTTTTGTCCCCAGTGAAACTTCATTTGCGGTGTTAGCGGATCTTCAAGAAACAGGTCACCTGAAGTATGGAGATTCCAAGAAACAATAACTACGAATATAAGGAGAGTTAATAGGGTTGACATAATATAGGTGATATCTTTTTTAGCCTTTTTCGTGAGTTTCGGCGATCTTTTAAACTCAGGCAAGCCAATCAGGAAAAAGACGATTCCTACGATAATAGCCACGCCTACAGAGGAACCGAGTATGATATTGGCTACGATGCCGATGCCATTGATGATTAATAATAAAATAAGCTCTCCCCCTTTGGGGTTACGATGATAGTTATTTTATTGTACACATAGGAACGAAAATGCTCAAATATTTGGAAAAGCCCCAGCGCTTTTGCCTGGGGCTTTTTTTTGCTTTTTGCCGATTACAATGCTGATTTAATGACCTTTTTATAATACAGGATGGATAGTATCCCGAAAATGGAATATAAGGCGGTGTACAGTACCATAACGATGATCATAGGCATCCAAATTTCAGTTCCAAACAAGAACCAGCCGGATTGAACGGCAAAATAGCTGTGTGAAAGGCCAATTACTAGTGGAATGCCGAAGTTAAAGAGTTGTTTTATTTTAATGCCTCTAAGCAGGTCATTTTGGGTGAACCCTAACTTTCTTAACACGGTGTAATTGGCTTTTTCGTCTTCGCTCTCATCCATTTGCTTAAAATAAAGGATGCAGCCTGATGTAATGAGAAAGGTCAGTCCTAAAAAGCCAACTACAAACATGATCACTCCCATGTTCCGCTTCTGATTGCTGCTCATTTCAAGGCGTGATGTTTGTTGATCATTAAAATTCGCAGCTGTAAAGAGACGATCGGCTTCTTTGATCTGTTCTGCATTTATCATATCAATTCCAATATATAAGGATGACTTCTTTTGAATCTCAGGATTTGCATCTTTCTTTAGCCGCTCAAAGATAGTTTCGTCTACAATGACAGTGGGTAATCCACCGGCTGTAAAATAGTAGGGAATCACGTACTCCTTTTTTAGACCCACATATTGTTGGTGTATGACTTCCTTATTTCCCTTCAAATCCAATGGACCTGAGTTTTTCAAGGACATGAATTTCTGTAACAAATCATTATAGCCTGTTAAAATCGTTTGGCCTGGAGATACATCCGTACCCTTCACAGATTGATCGCTTATGACAGGCAACGTCATGGAATTCGCACCGATATTTAATCCTTCCAGAGGAGTGTCCATAATTTGCGCTGTGTTCACACTGACTTGAATAACTTCAATTTTCTTTTCACGATACTTTATGTCATGCTCCTGAAGTAACGTTTTGAATTTCTCAGCCTCCGGTACATTCGTCATTGCAAAATGGGAAGGCACATTGTCCTCAGCTGCTTGATCCGCAGAATAATAGGCGATATAGCTTAAGGAGAGTAAACCGATGGCAAGTGCCGATACCGTCGTAATAATGGTCAACAACAAAGCATTGGATTTCATACGGAACATAATGGATGAGAGAGATAGCACCTCATTAATGTTCAAATAGCCGCCTTTACTTTTTCTGATGATATTGGAAATAAAGCGGATAGATCCTTTATAAAAAAGGAGTGTTCCGATGATGACAGTGCCCAAAATAAACACCATAGCCATAAATAACTCATTCATGGATGTAAAGTCTCCACCAAATAATTTGGAAGAAACATAGTATCCTAAAGCGATGAATGAAACTCCAATGATCCCGATGATCATCTCATAGATAGATATTTTTTTGATTTTCCCTTCGGTGGTTGAGGTTACTCTGAACAAAGACAAAATACTCTGTCTTTTGATAAAGGAATAATTCATGAGCATGATCAACAGGTAGATGATACCAAAAACGATGAGTGTTTGAATAAGTGCTTGGTTAGAGAAATATAGAGTGGCAATGGCTTCGACGCCCGTCGTCTTAAATAAAATCATGATCACTAATTTGGAAAAGGAAAATCCAACCCCAATTCCGATGAATAGTGAACTGAAGTATAGAATTAAGTTTTCAGCACTCAGGATGCGAAAAATTTTATTTTTAGTCATTCCGATCAATTGAAATAGGCCAATTTCTTTGCTGCGTCTTTTTATAAAGATATTATTAGCATACAAAAGGAAGATGCAGACAATGGCGACCAGTAAAACGGAAGCTGCACGTATGGAAGCTGCACCTTTAACAGAACCCTTCACTTCGTCCATGGAGGGATCGTATTGTAATGTGACGAAAGCGAAATAGAGCGCAACACTGAAAATGAGAGCAAAAACATAAAGGTAATAATTTTTTAGGTTTTTTTTCAAATTCTTTAGAATGAGCAGATTAATGTTCATATTGGACCCCGCCTAAGACCCCTTGGGTTTTCATGATATCCTGGAAAAAGCTTTGTCTTTCCTGCTCGCCTTTGTGAAGCTGCGTATACATTTGCCCATCTTTAATAAAAATGACCCGACTGCAATGGCTGGCAGCGACAGGATCATGCGTGACCATAATAATGGTTGCCTTGCGTTTTTGGTTTAATTGGCCCAGCTTATTTAATAAATCGGAAGCCGATTTGGAATCTAGCGCACCCGTTGGTTCATCGGCAAAAATAATACTGGGCTCATGAATAAACGCTCTGGCCGCAGATGTACGCTGCTTCTGTCCACCCGAGATTTCATTGGGGTATTTGTCCTTGAGCTCATAAATTCCCAGTTCTGTAGCTACTTCCTGAAATTTTTGGTTGGCTTCTTTTTTAGGCGTTTTGGTGATGGATAAGGGTAAGAGAATATTCTCCTTCACGGTTAGCGTATCCAGCAGATTATACTCTTGAAAAATAAAGCCTAAATGCTTTTTGCGAAATTCAGCCAGTTGCTTTTCTTTCATTTTCGTCATTTCGATATCATTGATTTTAATGGAGCCTTGGCTCACTTTATCAATGGAGGAAAGAACATTCAGCAGTGTGGTTTTACCTGAGCCGGAGGCTCCCATAATACTGACAAATTCTCCTTCTTCAATGACGATATCTATTCCCTTCAAAACCTCCTGCATATTTAACTTATTACCGTAGCTTTTATGAATTTTATGGGCTTCTAAAATACTCACTTCGATGCACTCCTTATTGTTCTTGTAGCCTTATTATAAAAATAGAGCCGATGTTTTTCCTTTGATTGGGCGAACAATACATAAAAGCATGTGACATCTCTGTCACATGCTCACCATGCTCACGAAATCATTTCGTTTGGGGAAAATTAAAGTGAAGGTTGTACCCACGTTCGGTTTGGAGTGCACATCTATATGTATGAGCAAGGACTGTGCTGCCTTTTTCGTTAAATATAACCCCATACCCGTTGAAGTATGATCAGAATGTTGGGTTGTGGAGGTAAAACCTTTCTCGAAAATACGGGGTATATCCTTCGGATCAATACCGCGCCCAAAGTCTTGGACCTCAAGCTGTATTCGATCCCTTTGTACATAGCTGTGAATGATAATATCACTGGCATCGCTATATTTGATGGCATTGGTTAAGAGCTGTCTGATGATAAAAGCCAGCCATTTGGCATCACTCAGCACTTCCATGTGCTCCAATTGGATGTCAAAACCGATCCCTTTTTGGATGCACCATGACTGTAGTGCTTTGATCTCTTTAAAAACAAGAGATTTTAAATTCACTTGCTCGACATACAGATCATTTTCAATAAAGGATATGCGTTTGTGATGGAGCTGCTGATCCAGCAGTAAGTGGATTCGTAGCCATTCATAGGTTAACTGAGCTTTTAGGGGCTTATCGTCCAACCGCTCAATCATCAAATGCATGGTGGTCAAAGGTGTTTTTACCTCATGAATCCAGGATAATAATTCATCTTTTTCATGTTCAAGTGTCAATTGATTTTGCGAGATGATCTGTTGTAACCGTTCGGTCTGGTCAGTGATTTTTTGTTCAATGATTTGCTCAAACGGACTCTCCGGTTCGCCTATACCCGTTAGTTCAAGAGGGCTCCTCCATTCTTCTAGTGTGGTATAGAATTTGATTTCCTTGGGATAGCGAATGATTAAAAAAACCAAGAAAATCATCATGGATAAGAAGACGATATAAAGGATTGGCATTAACGGAATTGCTGCATCCACATAAGCAATGAACAGGATCAGGAATTGCTGGCATACAAACAGTAGAATCCAGCTTCGCCTCTCTATAAGATATTTTTTAATCATAGGAAGGTGCCTCTTCTGTAGCCATGTAGCCTTGCCCGACTTTCGTTTCAATGAAACGGCCCAAATCCAGCTCGTCTAATTTTTTACGCAGGCGGTTCAAGTTGACGGTCAGGGTATTGTCGCTGACAAAACGTTCATCATCCCAGAGGCTTTTAATTAATTCCTCTCGTGCGACAATTTTATTTTTTTGTTCAATCAGCAGCTTCAAAATAAAAATTTCGTTCTTGGTTAATTCGATGGAGCCAGCCTCATTGGCTACTACGTTTTTTTCATAATCGACCGTCGCTCCACGCCATGTTTTCAGGGAGACAGGCTCTGTATTGTAATTATATACGCGGCGGAGTGTCGCCTGTAATTTTGCAATGAGTACATCAAAATGAAACGGTTTTTGGATAAAATCATCCGCGCCAAGCTGCATCGACATCACCATATCCGTAGGATGATCCCGTGATGATAAGAAAAGAATGGGCACGTTAGAGTGGGATCGAATCATTCGACACCAATGAAACCCATCAAATTTCGGCAATTGAATATCTATCACGACCAGGTCAGGCTTTATCGTTGTGAATTCCTGAATGACTTTATTAAAATCCTGGATGCCATACACATCATAGTTCCATTGAGTTAACCGATCCTTCATTTCATGGAACAAAGTTTCATCATCTTCAATTAGTAGGATTTTGAACAACGATTTCACCACTTTAACCTTTTTTTAGGATTTTGCAACTCCCCTTTTATAAAGTGTATAGCAAAAATTGTATATGTGCTACATGTGTGGATTCAACTTGATACTGCGATAATCTGCTGTTAATAGTTGAGGTTTATAGTGGGGTTTATATTGACTATCTCATATATGTTAAAGGATGGATGCAATGATGGGAATTCACACGTATTTTCGGTCGCTAAATGAGCTGGAAAGAATCATCCGTTGTCCGGGTAAGTTTAAATTCGAGGAACACAGCGTATCGGCACATTCTTGGAAAGTAGTACAATACGCTAAAACGCTGGCTGATATTGAAGAGAGAAATGGTGTCAGTATTGACTGGAAAAAGCTATACGAGATTACGAGCAGTCACGATTACGGGGAAATTTTTATTGGGGACATCAAAACGCCTGTTAAGCATTCCTCTAAGGAACTACGATTATTAATCCAGCAGGTCGAAGAAGGTATGATTGAGTATTTTATTGAAGAGAATATTCCCGAGGATTTTAAAGCTATTTTTCGCAAACAGTTACGTGAAGGCAAAGATAATTCAGTAGAAGGTTTGATCCTTGAAGTTGCTGACAAGATGGATCAGGTGTACGAAGCATTTGCCGAACTACAGCGGGGAAATACTGAAAAAGAATTTATAGTCATGTACCGTAATGCACTTGTGAAAATCAAGAATATTCAATTACATTGCGTTGATTATTTTTTGGAAAATATCTTGCCCGATATGGTCAAGGAAGAAACGCCTTCATCCATTGATATCAAAAAGATTACGGAAGAAGCCTTAGCTCTGTAAATGAATTTCTCTACCGTCCAGAAGCTACTAAAGCGCTTCTGTTCATACATAATCATAGTTTTATTTGTAATAAAGCAGCTCTAAATGAAAATAAAAAGCAATGAGGGCAGTTGATTGGACTGCCCTTATTGCTTTTTTGGGGTTGGAAAAAACGGAGGGCTAAGCGTATTCCTTAAACAATTTATTAAGGTATAAGAATATTAGTTATTCCGAAAAAGGATTTGGGAAATTCGTTTTCGTGGCAGCATATTGTTCCTTGGTGTTGCCGATTCCCAGTTCGCCGTTTTTGTTATATCCCCAGGACCAGACCGTCCCATCGGCTGTCAAAGCATGGGAGTGGGTTCCTGCTGCACTGAATGCTACTACATCGGTTAGTGGCGTGTTTGTGTCATCTACAACTTGGGATGGGACTTTAACAGAAAATACATCGGTCCCGTCACCTACCTGTCCCTCATTATTGGTTCCCCAGCCCCAAAGAGTTCCATCATTTTTAAGTGCAAAAGTTTGAGTTTTGCCTGCTTTCAGTCTACTTACATTGGAAACATTGATCAATACGGGTGATCTTCTAAAAGTAGAGGTTCCATCCCCAAGCTTTCCAGAAGTGTTACTCCCGGAAGCATATACTTCTCCGCTGTTCGTTAGTACATAAATGCGGTCAGCTCCGGCAGTAAAAGTTTTGATATCATCAATTCGATATTGAACAGGGGTAAGCTGGTTTTCTTTGTCATCCTGCCCCAGTGCGCCGTCATAACCACGTCCCCATACCCATAGCTGATTATTTTTGTCCAGGGCTGCGCCAAAACTGTCACCAGCATCAATGGATACAATATCTTCTAAACCTTGTACCTGAACAGGCTTAACGGAAAAGGCGGAAACTCCTTTTGTGCCAATCCCCAGCTGCCCAAAGTTGTTTTCTCCATAAGCCCACACTGTGCCGTCATTTTTGAGCGCAAGCGTAAATTGACCTCCTGCTCTCACTTCCTTAACATTATCAATATATTTGTTTTTAACAGGTACTCTTGCCGTGTCCCTCTTATTCCCTGTCCCTAGTTCGCCGTAACTTGCAAACCCCCAAGACCAGATGGTTCCGTCTTTTTTGAGCAAAGTTGAATGCAAATCACCAGCATCAATCATTGCGATGTCGGATACATCTGCTTGCATTGGGCTTGTTTTATTATTCCCTCCGCCAGCGCCTACGCCGAGCTTGCCATCACTGTTACTTCCCGTTGCATAAAATGAAGATCCATCTTCCATGGCCAGGAAAGCGTTAGTGGTCCCTGCCGAGAGCAAATGATCGTAATTTACAGTAGAATCAGCGCTTGCCGTAATAGAGCTTCCTACTAAAAGTGTTGATGCAGCGAGAGCTACCAAACTGAGTTTTTTTAACATATAATTGCACACCTTTCAAAATGTAATGGATAAATACAGACTAAAGCAACCAAATTGTTCCTGTCCGCGTCTTAATAGTGAACATATTCTATAAACCAGATTAGGGAGGATCACTTATGAAAAATAGAGTTTCTGCCCTTGTCCTTGTCTTGCTTGCGGCAGCATTACTGCCTGCATGTTCTACAACAGAATCGGCTACGCCGGTTAACGAATCTAATGGAGCGGTGGCTCAATCTATTTTTGACTTAGTCCGTCTGGAAAGCACAACGGTATACACAGGGCGTGCCAAAATCGAAAGTATTGAAAGAATTGAAAAAGAAGTAGAACAACCCTTAGCAGCCCCCACCATGGACTATTTGGTCCGATTTGAACAGCCTGTTCAATTTGCTAAAGAACTACCCCAAAGTGATGATCCAACGGAAAAACCTATCCAATCGGTCTATATATCTGTCCCAGATACACATATTTATAAGCAGATGGATGGTCAGCGGAGGCAATTAATCAATCCAGCACAATTACAAGCGGGGCAACCGATTGAAGTTTCTTATGTGTACCCTGTAACACCTGTTTTCCTGGCATTGGAAATCGTTGTGCTGGATGATTTATAGAGGAGGCCGGTAAGGCCTCCTTACTCCTATACAAGCACGTTATATCATAAGGCTTAGGTGATATTAATGAGTTTTACCATGTTGTAGATATAACGTGTTTGCTCATACTTAACCATAGTGCCTGCAGAGTTTTTAACTTGAATACCGGACGAGCCTCCACCATCAAGAAGAATGGCTTCAAAGCAATCCTGTTTAATAAAATAATTGCGAAGTTGTTTCAGTGTCGCATTTTCATGAACAACCAGGTAGACCTGCCAAACATTATTTACGACCTTGAAGCCCAGGCCAGTTCGCCCGGTGGAATCGGTGTATCGCAACGTTCCGTTCAAATCAAATTTTTCAATATCTTTTAAATCCTCAAGCCATGCTTCTTCCTCTTTCTTCAGCGACAGGCTACCGCCGCTAATAATAGACTTATACGCAACCGAACTCCCCATTTGTTTTTTGAGATCCGTCACACTTGAAGCACGGGTAATCCCTATTTTCGTTTTGTTGCTCTCCGTGTATACAAATGCTGTACCACGGCTATTCCCTTTGGCATTCGCCTTAGTATCATGGGTATTATTAGGTGTGACCGCGATAGACAAACACTCGGTCGGCGCCTTTGTTGTGCTGATTGGGTTAAAGAAGCCCCCATTAATCCCGTAATCGGTTTGCTGTGTGATCCGGCTTCGAATATTTTTATTTTGAATATTCGAAGCTGGCGTGATGATAACATGGAAACCATCGGACGTTTTGGTGTAAGAGTAGTTTGCTGGCATGTTAAACCTCCAATTGGATTATTTTGAAACCGAATCTCGCGCGATAATTCGTTTCTCATATATATAGGAAATTTACAGCTGCCTCTTACAACCCGGAAATCAAATTTTTCTAAAAAATTTTGAAATAGCATATACAAGACAATGCTTGACTTCAAGTTAACTTTAAGTAGTAATATACGGGATGTGACGTGGTGATTAGGAAATGCGATGACTATTCTGATAATTTAGGAGTGATAAAAATTGAAAAAGAAACAACTGGGTAACAGCGACCTTCAAGTATCTGCACTGGGTCTGGGCTGCATGGGAATGTCCGAGTATTACGGTGAGTTGAATGATCAGGAGTCGATCAAAACGCTTCATCGTGCGCTGGAGCTAGGGATAAACTTCTGGGATACTGCCGATGTCTACGGTGTGGGGAAAAATGAAAAACTGATTAGCCAAGTCCTGCGGAGCCACCGTGACGAAGTCGTATTGGCCACTAAATTTTCCATTATGCGCGGGGAAGATGGCGCATTTATGGGTGTAAGTGGCCGTCCTGAATATGTAAAAGAGGCATGTGATCGCAGCCTGCAAAGACTGGGTGTAGATGTGATTGATTTGTATTACCAGCACCGTGTCGATCCGAATGTACCTATCGAGGAAACGATTGGCGCGATGAGTGACTTGGTTCAGGCGGGAAAAGTCCGCTATTTGGGGCTGTCCGAAGCTTCTCCTGGGCTCATTCGACGCGCTCACAAGGTACATCCGATTACAGCGCTGCAAACGGAATACTCCTTATGGAGCCGGGAAGCGGAAGATGAAGTTATACCGACGTGTAAGGAGTTGGGTATCGAATTTGTGGCCTACAGTCCACTTGGACGCGGATTTTTGAGCGGGCAAATTCAGAAGTTTGATGATTTTGCAGAAGATGATTTCCGTCGCTCGGTGCCACGTTTCCAACCTGAGAATTTCCAGAAAAATCTGGACCTCGTGCAGCATGTTAAGGACCTTGCTGCCCAAAAAGGGGTCAAACCTTCTCAACTGGCGTTGGCATGGCTGCTTGCGCAGGAGGGAATTGTACCGATTCCAGGAACCAAGCGGGTTACGTATTTAGAGGAAAATGCAGGTTCCATCGATGTTGTTTTAACCACACAGGAAATGGAAGCTATTAACGCAATCATTCCAAAAGGAATGGCAGCAGGCCTTCGTTATCCGGCAGAGCGGATGCCGAATTGGCAAGCTGAATAATTAAGATAGCATATTAATCCCAAAACAAAAGCCGTCCTTTACGCGGATCGGCGCGAAAGGCGGCTTTGTGGGTTTACATATACAGTTAAGGACGTGGCTTGAAAATGCCGAAAGGACGTCCAACGGGCAGGAATGTACGGCCAAAATGAGCATTCAGAACGGCAGCTCCTGTACCGTACAGTGAGAGTAGACCAATGCCCATTTCAGCATAAGCGGCGATGGTATGGAATATCTCTGGTGCAACGCCGAATGCATCGAAGCTAAGACCGAGGAACAGAAAATCAATCAACACAAAAATAAAGAATAGAACCTTATGCGTCTCCATCGCTCCAATGGTCATAAAGAGCGTAAAGATGAGATAGCCCGCAAAGGCAAAGCCGAGCTGCTTGCCGTCTACAGCAGACGCCAGCTCAGGGCCGAATACGCCCATTTTAATCATCCAGCTACTAGCTACGGCTAACCAGAAGAAGGCGTAAGCACCAAATGCCGTCATGCCGAAGGTATTGTTATGTTTTGCATCCTGAATGGAGGCAAACAGCTGCGCAAAAGCACCGAGAAATATAGCCCAAGGGATGATGAAGCTTAAGCCTTCGGTGAGACCAAGCTTTTGGGATGAAGCCACAAGCGTTACGATAGCCAAGCCAAACAGGCCGATCGCACTCGGATCGGCCGTTATGATTTTTACGTTAGAATGAGATTCGTTTTGCATGAAAAAATAGAAGCCTCCAATAATGTTCAAGTACGCGTCAATCTGCCGATGCCAGAATCACACTGACATATTGTAACGGAAACCGACGTACTCGCATAGTAGGTAATTCATAAAATTTCTACCGATTGCGGTTGCCTGTATTGACGTTATTACGCCCGCCTTCAATACTGACTGATTTACCTCTAGTATCTGTGATGTTGTCCTTAATTTCATTGGAGTTGGAATCGGTGACCCGTATTCCTATATTGGAGAACCCGGAGTATGTGGTCATCTCGTTACCAATAACTTTGTTGTTGTTTGCGTCAGCAAGGCGAATGACTGCCTCTGGAGTAAGTGAGGAATTGGTTTGAATAAATTCGTTGTCGGTAAACGTATTGCCATCCGATTGGACCAAAAGACCTTGCAGGGATGCATTTTTTACAGTATTTCCGTATACATTGTTACCTGTTGCTCCAGTCAGGACAAAGATCCCGCGCGGGTAATTTTCAATCACATTATTGTTTACAGTATTGTTGGCGCCATTATTAGGGATGCGAATGCCTGCGTATCCATCAGATTGATGGGTCTTGTTAATAATTTGGTTCCCAGTGACTGTCGTGTAGGTTGCGCGTGATAAATTTATTCCACTGCCGCCGCCCGAATTGGTAATCTGGTTATTCGTAATTTTGACGTTGCGGAACTCGCCTGCCGGAAAGCTCTCGTGTCCGGTGGCAATAGCATGTCCATTATTTCGGTCAAAGCGGCTGTTGGTAATCTCTGAATCTCTCGTTCTGCGAAGAAGGGCTCCGATCGTTGTATCGCAAATCTCCACACGATCCAGCGTGAAGTGAGAGACGGCGACTTCCATAATAATACCGCCCACCTGACTTTCGCCACGGGCTTCACGGTTGGCACGGTCTGCATCAATGGTGAGATTAGATAACTTCATGTCTAGTCGGTCAGAATTGTTTCGTAGAATCGGATCGCCAACGACGTATTGGCTTTTAGACCCTGTCTTTTTGAAAATCGTTTTTCCCATTCCGTCACCGTTCAGGCTAACCCCGGCATATAAACGAATAGATTCGTCAACCAAGTATGTTCCTTTTGGAAAATAGACGGTTCCCTCCATTCCTCGGTCGTAGAAATACTTTAATGCATTCTGAATTTCCTTTGACTGTGAGGAATTCGAGTTGGCTTTAACGCCAAAATCCTTGGCATTAATTACATTGTCCGCAGCTCGGGCTACATGAATGTCTCCTGTAGAATTTTGAATAACGAACGCAATAATGGCTACGAGTAAGAAGCTAAACCTGACCTTCCGATTAAAGATATTTGACATGATACATATTCCTCCTAACAAAATAGTTGAATTAATTACATAATTACCCTTTATATTTTCGGTCAAAATGGGTTTTATTTCAAGTGCAGTGTGTGACAGCCTATTTTCTGTGGTCCGAACCCCGAGTCTGTCCGAAAGGGTGTCTCCAAGGGGGGCGTATTTATAACAGCTGGGACATGCCTTTTTGTGACATAAATCTTGGTTTCTAGCAGAGGTAGCGGCCCACGCAGAAGGGGATCTGGATGCATATGCATACTGTATGCGCAAAAACCCAAAAAGATAAGAGGGATGACTAGTGCCTATTGGAAAAATGAAAAAGCATAAAGAAATGTTGCAACATCCCGTTTTGCGTTCGCATTTACCTGAAACCCACTGGTATACGGATTCAAGGACCTCGCGGATGCTGAATACTTATTCATCGGTCTTCATAAAACCCAATCACGGGAGTGGTGGCAGCGGGATCATCCGGGTCAAGAGATTGAAAAAAGGATATGAGGTTCGTAGCGGTTCAAGTCGAAAGTTTGTTGGATCTCGTTTTGTCTTAAAAGCAATTAAGTCATACCGGAAATCCAGACATCGGTATTTGGTACAGAAAGGACTTCGGTTGGCTAAGTACCACGGGTCGATTTTTGACACCAGGATATATTTACAGAAGCCAAGGGGGAAATGGGTTATTTCCGGGGTGGCTGCCCGTGTCGCGGCACCTCATAAGTATGTTACCAATTATCTTAAAGGAGGGCATGCAGTATCCTTGCATCGAGTGCTATTCAGCCTTTTTAAGCACAACCGCGCGAAAGCAGATGCCTATTTTCGTAGAATCTCCAAACTATCCGTCATTATTGCCAAAAAGATCAATGAACGGCATCCGGTTCGCGAATTGGGGGTTGATATTGCCATAGATAAAAAAGGTCATATTTGGATTATCGAGGCCAATTCACACCCAGGACATATGCTATTTACTCAATTTCCCGATCCTACTATGATCAACACCATCATGAGAAACAAGAGTCTTATTCGAAAGTAGATTCCATGCACGTTATTTTTAGGGGAGAAGGAGAAAGTTTCAATGAAAAAAACAAAGCAACTTAGAGACTTGGTCAATTCACAAAAACCAGAGTTTATCATGGAGGCTCATAATGGTCTGTCAGCCAAAATTGTGGAGGAGGCAGGATTTAAAGGAATTTGGGCCAGCGGGTTATCCATCTCTGCAGCGATGGGAGTAAGGGACAACAATGAGGCCTCCTGGACGCAGGTTTTGGATGTTTTGGAATTCATGAGTGACGCTACCTCCATCCCGATTTTGTTGGACGGAGATACGGGGTACGGCAACTTCAACAATGCAAGGCGCTTGGTGAAGAAACTGGAGCAGCGCCATATTGCGGGGGTATGTATCGAAGATAAGCGGTTCCCCAAAACGAATTCTTTCATTAACGGTCAAGAGCAGACTTTGGCTGATATCGAAGAGTTTTCCGGGAAAATTAAAGCGATGAAAGATACGCAGACGGACACGGATTTTACGGTGGTGGCCAGAGTAGAGGCATTTATTACCGGGAGTGGGCTTAAAGTGGCGCTGCAGCGGGCGGAGGCATATCGAAAGGCAGGAGCCGATGCCGTATTTATACACAGCAAAAGATCGGATGCCGCAGAGATTGAAGCGTTCATGAAAGAATGGGCTGGAAGATTGCCAGTAGTGATCGTGCCTACCAAATACTATACGACTCCAACCATCAGGTTTCAGGAGATGGGGATTAGCCTTGTGATTTGGGCAAACCATAATTTGAGAGCATCCATTCAAGCCATGAAACAATTATCTGGCCGAATTTATCGGGATGAAAGCCTTGTTCATGTCGAAAAGGAAGTCGCAACCCTCGAAGAAGTATTCCGGCTTCAAGGGGTCGAAGAGCTGCAAGCTGCGGAAAAGGAATATCTTCCATCGTCAGAACCGGATTCGGGTGAGCGCGTATAATGGACACGAAATTGTTAGGAGAAGAGCTGAAAAAATTAGGATTTACCTTTTTCAGCGGTGTTCCATGCTCCTTCTTGAAAAGCTTGATCAATTATGCCATAAACGAATGCGATTATGTTGCAGCGGCTAACGAAGGGGATGCGGTCGCCATTGCATCCGGAGCTTATATAGGGGGGAAGAAATCGGTAGTCCTTATGCAAAATTCGGGGCTGACCAACGCTGTTTCGCCATTGACCTCCCTTACTTACCCTTTTCGTATTCCTCTGCTTGGATTTGTCAGTCTGCGCGGAGAACCGGGGATACCTGACGAGCCTCAGCATGAACTGATGGGCCAGATTACAACGCAAATGCTGGATTTGATGGATGTGGAATGGCAGTATCTCTCCAAGGATTTAGAGGAGGTAAAAAATCAATTGATCCAGGCTAATGAGCAAATTGCTCGGAATCGCCCGTTCTTTTTTGTCGTTAAAAAAGGCACGTTCGACAAAGAGCCATTGAAAAAACAGCAAACCTCCATCCATTTAAATCAGATCCGGCAGCATGGTCGTGCGAATCATCAAATGCCTACGCGCTATGATGCATTATGTGCGATTAACTCCATGAAAGACAGCCATACCGTCCAGCTCGCAACAACTGGTAAAACTGGGCGCGAACTATATGAAATTGAAGATGCAGATAACAACCTGTACATGGTAGGTTCTATGGGGTGCATCGGTTCTTTTGGACTGGGGTTAGCTCTGAGCCAACCAAGCAAAAATATTGTCGTGATTGACGGAGACGGATCTCTGTTGATGCGTATGGGGAGCCTGGCAACCAACGGGTACTACCATACGGCCAATATGATTCATATCATGCTAGATAATAATGCCCATGAATCAACAGGCGGGCAAAGTACGGTATCGCATAATATTGATTTTATAGATATTGCTGCTTCCTGTGGGTATACAAAGTCGATTCTTGTTCACAGTCTCGAGGAACTAAAAGTCTTTTTACAAGAATGGAAAATGAATAGAGAACTTACGTTTTTGTGTCTGAAAATATCCAAAGATTCTAAGGATCAGCTTGCTCGTCCGCATATGAAGCCTCACGAAGTAAAAGAACGTCTGCAGCGTTTTATTCATAACGATCCTTTGAAGGGCAAGGAAGTGGGCGGTTCATGAGTTCTGTCGTCAAGAAAAACATTTTGCTAACACCTGGGCCGGCAACGACTACAGAAAGTGTGAAATGTTCACAGGTGGTTCCGGATATTTGTCCTCGTGAAGCCGAGTTTGGGCAAATCATGGAGTACATTTCTACAGAACTGACCCGGTTGGTTGCTGACCCGGATGATTATGCGACCGTATTGTTTGGCGGATCAGGTACTGCAGCGGTGGAATCCATCATCAGTTCGGTCCCGAATCACGATGCAGTAATCATTGTCAGCAATGGGGCCTATGGAAAACGGATGTGCGAGATAGCGAAGGTTTATGGAGTGGATTATTTTGAGTTCAAAAGTTCTCCCGATGATGCGATTGATTTGGCCGAATTAGAAAGGTGTATCCAATCTTCCGAACGCACTGTCTCCCATCTGGCCGTCGTACATCATGAGACGACAACTGGCCTGCTTAACAAGGTGAAGGATATCGGAGAATTGTGCAAAAGCTATCAAATCGACATGATCGTGGATGCCATGAGCTCATTTGCGGCCGTTCCAATTCAATTGAAGGAAATGAACATTGCCTACCTGGCGGCAAGCTCCAACAAAAACTTACAGGGAATGGCCGGGGTTTCGTTTGTGATCGCCGAAAAAAGCAAATTGGAGAATTTGAAAGGCCAGAAACCAAGAAGCTATTATTTGAATTTGTATGCTCAATATAACTATTTTGTGGAACATGGGCAGATGCGGTTTACTCCCCCAGTCCAAACCTTATATGCGCTTAGACAAGCGATTGAGGAATTAAAGCAAGAAGGGGTGGATAAAAGGTACGAAAGGTACGCGACATCCTGGAAAACCTTAATTAACGGGTTAGCCCGGTTAGGCCTAACCTATATCATTCCCGAAGAGCATCATTCCAAGATCATTACTTCCATTCTTGAACCTCATTGTGCAGGTTATGATTTTCAATCTATGCATGATTATTTTTATAGCAAAGGCATGATGATTTATCCCGGCAAGCTAGAGAAGCTAAATACGTTCCGGATTGCCAATATAGGTGATATTACGTATAAGGAAATGGAGTTATTTTTGGAATTGCTTGAAGGCTATCTCAGTAGCATAAAATGCGGATGAGAAAGGTGGAGTTCCCATGGCATCAGGAGCAAAAGATAAGTGGTACAAATATTTGTTATTGAGAAGGTATGCGTCTCTGAGGTCTTATGTCCCCGAGACGAGGCTCCTGGATAGGCATAATTTCTCGAAACTTCTCTCCAAGTACGTGCATGTTATTGTGAAACCGGTGTGGGGGAGTCGTGGACGGGGGATCTTCCAGGTCTCCTGGTTAGGAAACCATAAGTACATCGTACATTACGAGAATAAAAGAGTTTTAGTAAGGGGTAGAACCAATACGTATCATTATATTAGAAGAAAAATCGGGAACGCCAGTTATATGGTTCAACGCAGAATTACCCGTCCGACCATCAACAAACGCCCTTTTGATATGAGAGTCATCATTCAACGGAGAACCGGCTCACCTGTATGGGTAGTCACAGGGAAGGTTATCAAAGTTGCAGGCAAAGGTTATATTGTTTCCAACAATACACGGAGTAAGGGAACTTTACTCAGTTTTAAATCCGGCATAAAACAATCTTCTGTTCGGCACCTGTCTGCCAGTGCCCTAGAGTCCCGTATTAATCGTGTTTCCATCCGTTCCGCGAAGAGATTAAGTAATTTTTTTCCGGGACATCGTATGTATGGACTGGACATTGGAATAGACCGGAAAGGACGTATCGGGATTATTGAGGCTAATCTTTATCCGGCAAGGTCCCATTTCCGTAAGTTGAAGGATAAAACGATGTATTACCGCATTACGGATTACAAAAATGGATAACATAAATGAAAAGGTGGCTCTGTATTCATCAGAGTCATCTTTTTCTCATACAGTTTCTAAGTCGGGAGTTTTAGTCATGGGACAAAGGATTATTAAATGGTGTTACCACGGGATTTGTGATAATATTTACACCTATATAGAATGAGGAAGTGACATAGTGATTAATATAACAATTCCAACTCCGGATATCACAATTACCAAACAGGTTAACCCTGAGCTCAGCCATATTTACGGATTTACCGACTTTCACCTGATCCCTAGAGATAAGGCTGGTATCTTTATGTTCTACAACACACAGGAGGAATTGCTGTTCGTTGGTAAAGCAAGAAAGCTGAGACAAAGAATCAAAAAGCATTTTGAAGATACCGTATCGCCGATCAAGGACAAGCGGAACGAAGTAGCGATTATTGAGGTTTGTATTGTGGAAGATGCTGTAGAGCGAGAAATCTATGAAACCTACATCATCAATTCACAAAAGGCTAAATATAACGTCGAAAAAGTGTTTTTTAAATAATGAAGTAACTTCCGTATGAAAAAAAAGAGCAATAAGTCGCAGTGACTGTACTGCCCTTATTGCTTTTTTGTATTTCTGCATTTTAGATCCTTCCAGAGAGGGGCCGTGGTATGAACAAAACAGATCGTTTGCTAGCGATCTTGCTAGAGTTGCAGCGTAAGGATATTTTACGAGCCGAGGATTTGGCAGCCATATTCGAAACGAGTGTGAGGACCATCTATCGGGATATTCAGGCTCTAAGTGAATCGGGTGTACCGATTGTAGGAGCACCGGGCATTGGATATTCCTTGATGGAGGGGTACTTCCTGCCCCCCCTGAGCTTTACCGCAGAAGAGGCTGTGGCGTTGCTAATCGGAACGGATTTTGTCGAACAAAAATTTGATACAGATTACGGTATCAAGGCGCAAACCTCCCGCAGGAAGATTGAAGCCATATTACCGGAGAGCGTTCGCAGGGAAGTTTCCCGGGTGCGTACGACCATCAGACTGCTCGCGGTGGGTGAAGGGGTAAACCATAGCGAGAAAACCTGTTTGGAAACGTTGCGTCTCGCAGTATTGGAAAAACGGAAAGTACAGTTTGGCTACTCCAAGAGAATGCCAGAGGCTGACGGGAATCGTCAAAGTGTGCGTGTGGTCGCTCCTTATGGTCTTGTACTGCTCCGTGGTTCTTGGATGTTAATTGGGCAATGCGAATTGCGACAGCAGCTTCGCCATTTCCGTCTGTCACGTATGGACAAGCTTATCGTGCTGGAGGACAGGTTTCAGTTGCCTGTCGATTTTCATTTGCAGGATTACAAGCAAACCGATGACCGTCATGTAACTGTTCGCATATTAGCACGTTCAGATATCGCAGATAAGGTGAAGGAAGCGAACAACTTTTATATGGAGGCCATAGAGGAGCGTGCAGATGGACTGCATGTACTCTTCCGCGTCAGACAGCCAGAGGAACTACTGCAATGGATACTTGGATGGGGCGCGGATATGGTTGTGCTGGAGCCTGAGTCGCTCAGGGAGCGGATACGTGTGGAAGTGGAAAAAATGTTGAAATGCTACTGACATAATGCTGTCAGTAGCATTTTTGTATAGTAAAGCTACTTTGATAGAGAGGAGCAATTATTAATATATGAATACAACTGAAACATTGCAGCGTTTCGAAGAAACGGCACAACACTATCTTCTTGAATTGGACAGCTTTAGCTTGGAGGAACTGCAATACACACCTCAGGAGGGTCAATGGTCGCTTGGACAAATGTATCTTCATTTGGTGAACTCTGCACTGTATATGCATCTTAAGAACATTGATCTTTGTCTACAGCCTAATGGGGAGACAGGAGTTAAAACGGAGGCAGGCACGGCCATTTTTAATCTGGGGAGCTTTCCGCCAATGCGTATCCAAGTTCCACCATCCCCTCAGTACACTCCCCAACAACCCACTAGCAAAGAAGAAATTGTGGAGGGATTAAACGTCGTGATCCGCAAGATGAGAGAGATTGAGCCGACCGTTGGGAAATCAACAACGCTGTTCACCGTCTCTCATCCCAGTTTTGGTGCGTTGAATGCTGGAGAGTGGTTTGAGCTCATTGAGATGCATTATCGTCATCATCTTTTGCAGAAGGAGCGCTTGAAGCACGCAATAGCCGATTAATCGTCTCCCGACGCAGCCCAATAAACTGGCCGATTTCCTCCTGCGTCAGCACGTCCGTTAACGTGGCGGGTGCGATGTAGGAGTGGAACCAGCGTTGGAGCTTCCGAAGCTTCTCGGCAGGTGACACCTCGGTGAGCTGGTCAATTCGTTGCTGCATCATGCGTAACTTGTCCTGTAGCTGCAAAGCGATAGCCCGACATTGAGCCGGATCTTGCTCCAGCGCCTGATACCATTCTTTTTGCGACAGAACCTCGACCTCAGAGGTTACCAACGCCACCGCTGTACCATAATAAGGATTGGGGCTGATCAGGGAGTGGTGCGGGATGATTTCATCGGGCACAATCACATTAACTAAAATTTGCGAGCCGTCTTCATGGACTCGGACAATTTTTAACAAGCCGCTCTTTAAGTGATATAAAGGGCCGGATTCTCCTTGTCGAAATAAGGTCTCGCCTTTGTTTAATATCATGAACGTAAACAGCCTCCATTCCATGTATTCCAGCTTTTAGATGAACCCGCCATTGACGCGGATCGTTTGCCCGGTAACCCACTGTGATTTGGCGCTGACCAGGAACTCAATCACATCAGCGATATCTTCCGGTTCGCCGAGCCGACCCATAGCATTCATTTTTTTCATGCCTTCGATTTGCTGCTCGGTTTTTCCTGCTTGGAAAAGCTCGGTGTTCACAGGACCGGGAGCCACAGCGTTGATCGTAATTTGCTTGCTTCCGAACTCTTTGGCTAGCTGACGGGTAAATTGCTCCACTGCGCCCTTGGTACCTGCATATACGCTATAGGCTGGGAACATTTGTCCGATCACGGATGTAGACAGGTTCACGATTCTTCCGTAGTTCTCCATATATTTCATGGCTTGCTGACATGCAAAGAAAGTGCCCTTTACATTGAGTGCGAATTGTTTGTCAAAATCTGCTTCGTTTACCTCAGCCAGAGGTTGGGTAATCATCAGCCCAGCGTTGTTAACCAGAATATCCACTTTACCGAATTCAGCAATCGTATTTGTAAATAATGCTTCAATATCACTCATTTTGCCCAGATCAGCGTGAAGTGCTATGGCTTTGCCGCCTTTTTGAAGAATGCTCTTCACGACTTCTTGGGCTTTGTCCGGACTGCTGGCATAATTGATGACTACATTAGCGCCTAGATCAGCCAGTTGCTCGGCAATGGCACGTCCAATCCCTCTGGAGGACCCGGTGATAATTGCTGTTTTTCCGTCCAAATGCTTCATATGTGTTTTGTCCTTCTTTCCTTTATCTATTTTAAGTGATTCCTTTTTCTAAAAGCATCCACACATCCGAAAACTCCTGATTAATCACGGGACTCTTCCATTCGTAAGCATGAGCGGGATGATGAAAACGGGCTGTGGCATAGAAAAGGGTACGCGCCAGTTGGGCTGGCTGATCCGATGTGATGTCCCCGCGTGCAATGATATCAGCGAGCTGATCCACAATGTGTGTGATATGCAGGTCGATTAAATCAGCGGCTTGCTCGGTGACCCTCGTATACATCTCAAACATTTCCTCGTCATCGCGGGCATAATGCTGCTTAAGTTCGACCAAGGTCTGTATATATCGTTTTAAATGTGGCGTTCCCAGTATAAATGAATTCTGACAGACCTCCGTTAACGGGCCAATAATCTTTTCATTCAGCCATTTTTCGGTCACGCCTTCAAGAAGCTCGGCCTTACTTTTAAAGTGTCGGTAAATGGTGCCATGACTTACTCCCAGTACTTTGGCAACATCGGTCACGGAAGTTTTGGCTACACCAAAACGTCTAAGGGTGTCTTCTGTAGCGATGAGAATCTGTTCCTTGGTTAGCACATCTGAGGATTTTTCCATAGGGACACGGTCAAGTGCCGTGTGAGTCACCTCCTTGAAGTCAGGATAACACAAAGAGTATCAAATGACAAATATTCATTTTTGTCATTTGATACTCTTTTTTTAAAGAATCCAAAGAAGTGAACGGAAAAATTACAATAGCGATTCGATGACAGGATCAATGGCACAGGGCTCGGTTGTTACTTCAAACCTTCCTTTTACATGGCCATCGCGATCGACCAAGAATTTAGAAAAGTTCCACTTGATACCGTCGCCAGCGTATATTTCTGGATACTTATCCCGCAGGAAATCCTCCATCCATTGACCGTCTTTGGTCTGGGTATCGAAGCCTTGAAACGGTGCCTGTTGGGTCAGATATTGAAATAAAGGATGAGGAGATGAGCCTCTTACATCCGTCTTCTCAAATAGCGGGAAGGTTACTCCATGGTTCATTTGACAGATTCCCTGAACCTCCGAATGGCTACCCGGCTCTTTTTCATTGAATTGGTTACAAGGAAACGCAAGGATTTCAAAACCTTGTTCCCTCCGTCTTTCGTAGAGCCTCTGCAGATCAGCGAATTGACTGGAGAAGCTACACTTGCTGGCTGTGTTTACAATGAGGAGAACCTTTCCTCTGTAGTCTGAGAATTCAATCGGTTTCCCGTTAATTGAGGTTGCCTGAAAATCATAAATAGACATATTAACGTTCCTCCTCACGTTATTTTTTAATACATCATATATCCAGAATTATTATTGGTCTAATATATTATTGGAATCAACTTTATAGGTATTTGCAATAACTTCGTCATGCAAAGAACACTTTGTTCATTTCTCTCTTGAAATCAAAGAAGACTCGCCTTAAAGAAAGTAGGAGATTTGCCTCTTTCATAGCAAACTGTGGCATTCGCCGTTACCAAGATAGAATATAGATGCATATTCATGTAATGTGTGCAAAAACCCAACAGAATCGAGGGATATTCGTGCCCATTGGAAAGATGATTCAATACAAGGAAATGCGACAACATCCCATTTTACGTTCTCACTTGCCCGAAACCCGCTGGATCAGTAATGCAAGGACTTTACGGATGCTGGATACCTATCGCACAGTCTTCATCAAGCCTAATTATGGGAGTGGAGGAACTGGCATCATACGTGCGAAAAAGCTGGGGAGGAAATATGAGATTCGTTGTGGCTCCAGTCGCAGAGTCGTTAGATCCCACGCCGTAAGAAGAGCAGTTAGAACCTATCGGAGACCTCATCGCCGTTATTTGGTACAGCAAGGACTTAAGTTAGCCAAGTACAAAGGTTCCATTTTTGATGCCAGAGTGTATATGCAGAAGCCGGAATCGGAATGGGTCATTTCAGGAATAACCGGCCGTGTCGCTGCACCTCGAAAAGTCGTTACCAACTATCGGAAGGGAGGACATGCGGCGCCGTTGTCCAAAGTGCTTTTAAGGGTCTTTAAAAATGACAGAACAAAAATGAAAGAGATTCTGGACCAGATCACCGAGCTTTCTAGAATCATTGCCGACACGATAGATACAAATCATCCGGTTCGCGAGCTGGGCATCGATCTTGCTATTGAAAAGAGCGGTCAAATCTGGATTATCGAGGCCAATCCGCATCCCGGACATATGTTGTTCAGGCAGCTCCCCAATCACAAGATGATTCGCAACATTTTGAGAAACAAACGTCGTATTCATCACTAGGATAAAGTTTGTGAAATCATTCATTGATAAGAAAAGAGGAGAACGCCCAAGCAAAGATGCGGGAGCGTTCTTCGTTTTTTTGTTAAATGACTGACGGATTTAAGACGAAGCTTTTATGTTAAAATGTGTCCGCCATCCACATGAAGGACTGTTCCGGTCACAAACTGATTTTGAATCAAATAAATTACACCTCGTGCAACATCCTCGGCAAGTCCAACTCGCTTCACAGGAAGCTTATGCGCGATCGTATCATAGAATTGATTGCGCGTATTTTCAGGCATTTTGCTGCGTGAAGGTGTATCAATAATGCCGGGTGAGACGACATTCACGCGGATGGGAGCAAGCTCTAACGCCAAGGTTTGACCAAGATTCGAAACCGCTGCATTCACAGCACCGAGCGCAGAGGAGCCAATCATCGGCTTGTATGCCACCACTCCTGAAAATAAGGTAATGGAACCCTCGGTTGAAAGTTGAGAAGCTCCGTATTTAGCTGCATAATACTGGCCCCAAAATTTGTTTTCGAATAGCTTGCGGGCTTGATCCGTCTCCAACTGAAGGAATGACCCACCTGAGGTTTCTGCCGCGCTAACGATAAGATGGTCATAGGGGCCGACTTTTTCAAAGAAAGATTTTACCTGCTGCTCATCTGACGTGTCTAGCACATATATTGCAGCACGAGAGCCCAGCATTTCTTTGGCCTTGTGCAATTTATCCTCCGAGCGGCTGGCGATTACCACTTCCGCTCCAAGCGAAATGACTTGCTTAGCTGTTTCTAAACCAATACCTGAGCTTCCACCAATAATGACAATCTTTTGGTTTTGCAAATGGATTCCCTCCTAGTGTTCATCTGGATTTGTTAATCATGTAATACGGCTTGTAGATGTATATCGAGATCAGCAATAAATTTAGGTATATTTGGATTTTTAATAACATCGTAGCATGCAAAGCTTTTCAAAGGCTCCATACCGAGAAATGCATGTGCAGAATGCAAATGCCTGAGTGCGGCTTCTAGACTAGCGCCATTAAAAAATTGAGTTGGATCATTAAAAGCTTTTTCTGGAGCGTTCCAAGTCGTGGAGAACATATATTTCTTGTCGGTTAATAAACCTCCGCTACCATATTCATGAGCACCCGTGAAGAATACACCGTAAGCATAGACTTCATCCATATAAGTCTTTAATAATCCAGGAACGCTGAACCAATAGATAGGGGTTTGGTAAATGACTACATCCGCCCATAAAAATTTTTCTTGTTCTTCGCTGAGGGTATAGCCATTTTGAACAGACGTTGTTTTGATTTTGTTCTCTTCACTTAAGAGACGCACCATATTGTCCATCAATGTTCGGTTCAATTTCCCTTCAGACGAATCATATTTTTGATGACCGTTAATGATTAGTATATTTTTCATCTCTTCACCTCCTCGTATTAGAGAAAACATGACTTGCTACACCGATATTGTATATGTAGTAAGTTTATTTAGGGAAGTAGTGATATTTAATTCATATAGTTTCCTAAATGGAACTATTGTGATACCATTGGGTTTAACAGATATTTTTGGAGGAGTTCCTATGCACGCCCAAGAACCTATTGAATTGACCAAAGGAATACCAGGTAAGCCGTGTCCTATTGCCCAAACACTTGATTTGATCGGAACGAAATGGACTTTTTTAATCATCCGCGACCTTCTTATCGAAGGAACACTGAGATTCAGCCAACTTCAAAAATCCATGAAGGGGATTAGCCCCAAAACGCTTTCCCTACGCCTGAAGGAACTTGAAGATAACGGTCTGTTAGAAAGAAAGGTATATGCCGAGGTTCCCCCGCGTGTTGAATATTCGTTAACGGAAAAAGGGAAGCGACTGGAAGGTGTTTTTATTGAGCTGAAGAGATTTGGCTTAGATTTAAAAGCAGATCATTGAGGGACATGACGCAGTATTCCAAGGTATCGTTGAGCTGAACGATGCCTATTTCTTATATACAAAAAAGGAAGCGCTTACTATAAAGTTCACAGAAAGTTCACTTATGTGGAGGTTTTGACTATTTATATAATTACCAAGGTACACGGAAGGGATGATGGAATTGCCAACAACGAAGAAAGAAGATTTTTATTTTGGTTTAATGATGTGCTTGGGGATGGTCGTATTCATGACATTTTATAATCTATATACAAATGACTTGATTGGCACAATATCTCTAAAAGTAATGTTTCTGCAATTTATTTTATGTTTTATCATTGCTTTCGTATTGGAATTATTTATTGTCGGTCCACTAGCAAAGAAAATAGCCTTCTCATTACCATACGACAAAACTAAAAAGGTATTTGTGATTCTATCCCTCTCATGCTGTATGGTCATTGGAATGGTTCTCTGTATGTCACTTTATGGATTGGGGACAGCTTACTTTTTTAATGGTCTTTCGGGAGACTCATTATTTAAAAATTACTTGTCTTTAGTTTGCAAGAATTTTATTTTTGCTTTCCCTCTGCAGCTCTTAATTGTAGGGCCGCTTGTTCGGTACTTATTTGTTAAATTCGTGAAAGGTACACGAATTGCGGTATCTCTAAGCTAAAAAACGTAGTCAACGACGGTATACGATAGCTCAAAAGCCGCCTTCTGTCTGAGAAGGCGGCTTGTTTTTACGCAGAAATCCCAGTATTTTTACAGCGTTTGTCCGCTGTCCACCGTAATAGTCTGGCCTGTCATGGCTTCCTGTTCCAAAGCAGAGCAGATCATGCTAGCAATATCCTCGGGCGTGGAAATGTGCTGTAGGAGCAAATGAGGAAACAGTTGCTTCATTTGTTCTTCCCTGCCTGCCCACCATCTTGTCGCTACGGCTCCCGGCACGATGCAATTGACTCGAATATCCGGTGCCAGTGCTCGTGCTAAAGATTTGGTCAGCCCGTGGACGGCCGCTTTGGATACCGCATAGGGAAGAGAGGAACCTAGCCCTGTTTGTCCTGCTATACTTCCCAGATTGACGATAGCTCCTTGTTTACTACGCTTCATAAAAGGAGCTACGGCTCTGGCGCAGTAAAACATGCCTTTTACATTTACATCAAATAGATCATCCCATACCTCTTCCGTGGCTGCCTCCAGATCATCCATAGGAATGTGATGTGTAATGCTAGCGTTATTCACAAGTATATCAATCGTACCGAATTGATGGACAATCTGGTCAACCATAATTCGAACTTCCTGATCTCGGGAAACATCTGCCTGTAATGCGATAGCACGTCCGCCTTTTTCAAGGATCATACGTACAGTTTCCTCAGCATCGTTTTTAGAGCGGGAATAGTTTACGACTACCGTAGCTTTTCGATCTGCCAAGGCCATACATACGGCTCTCCCAATTCCTGTACCTCCACCTGTAACCAGTGCTACTTTTTGATGTAAATCCATATATATTCGCTCCTTCCCATCCAGTTCATTTTGCGTCTGAAAAATAATATGATCTGATATGTATCATTGTAGAAGATGTATTGTGTTCTGTATAATTGAATTAACTGAATTTACAATTCAATAAAATTGAATTAATTGTGCATATAGGAGTTTGAGAATGGACATTAAAACACTCAAAACATTTCAAATGATTGTGAATTACGGGAGTTTTATTCGTGCAGCGGAAGAGTTGAATTATGCACAATCTACTGTGACGATGCAAATACAGAAGCTGGAGTCCGATATGGGAATTCAACTGATCGAACGGGGCAAGAAAATAAAGTTAACTGAAGCGGGCAGGATGTTTTACGAGCAAAGTCTACATATTGTAAAGGATATGGAGCAATTGCAGGAAAATATGGACAATCTGCAAAGAGGAACCGCAGGCGACCTTCGTATAGGAGTGACCGAACCGACTGCCAGTTACCGACTACCAGAAATTTTAAAACGATTCTTAACCCATTATCCGAACATTCGGGTTTCTGTTGAGTTTGGGAATACCCCTACTCTAAGCGAGCGTGTTCTCAAGGGGGATATTGATTTAGCGCTGTGCTCCGCACCGGATTTGGGCACAGAGCTATATTTTGAACCTTTATTTAGGGAGAGATTTGTAGTATTGATGCCTGAAAATCACCCGCTTGCGCAAAAAGAAAAGATTGGGCCGGAGGATTTACAGGGGCAGCGGTTGCTTATTACGTCGGCCACCTGTCCATATCGTCGCAAACTTGAAATGGTCATGAAGGAATATGGAATAACCATATTAAACACGATGGAAATTGGCAGCATGACGGCTCTGAAATTTTATGTGGAGAGCGATTTAGGTATTGCACTTGTGCCACAAATTCTGGTCAGTTCTGTCCCAGCAGGAACAGCGGTGAGGGAATTAAGCGGCAGCCTGATCGATATGACCTTCGGCCTTCTTTGCAAAGCAACAGACTATCCGCTAAAGCCGGCAGGTTCAAGCCTATACTCTGTGTTGAAGCAGGAGCTTGGGGAGTTGCCTGGGAGCATTAAGCTAGAGTAGCGAGTATGCAGGGAATTGTGTTTTCTGTCACCTTCTGATGTAAATACAGTACGGTATAAAACCGACTGCAATAGGCAGTCGGTTCGTTGTTTACTTTTTCTTAATCGGAATCCAAACTTCACTTCGGTAGTCTTCAGCATGTGAATCGCCCATAGTATACACTTCCAGTTCCGGGCCGCCTGAATGCTCATAATTACTGGCAGGGAACCATTCCTGAAAAATTCTTTGCCATACCTTTTGGATCGAGTGAGGCATAGGGCCGATGGATGTAAATACTGCCCAGGTTGAAGCCGGAATGGTTCTGGATTCCAGCCCATTCGCGGTCGCTACGTCTTCGCTGCCTTCTGCGGCAATCAGGTACGTGAATTTCTCTTCTCCATGTTTGAAATCCAAACAAATACCGAGGATGTCGTCGCCTGTTCCCAAGGCATGAATCTGATCCGATGTACCATCCGCATTCAGTTCGTTCCAGAATTTTGGGATTTCTCGAAGATTATCGCCGTTCTTAGTGGTGACTTGAATGGACTTGCCAATGACCGTAAAGGCCGCCTTCTCTATAATTTTGTAATCCATTTCCTGATCTCCCTTCAACGATAAATGGAAGGTGATACGTGGAAAGGCTTTCAGGTTTACCCCAGGGCTTCTGGCCTCAGAGGGCGAAATACCGTGTACCCTTCGGAACGCTTTAGAAAAAGATTCGGGGGAATCATATCCGTATTTGAACGCTACATCCAGCACCTTGGCGGAAGAAAGACTCAATTCCTGAGCAGCCAAGGTCAATCGACGTTTGCGCACATATTCTGCAACCGTAACGCCGGTTAGCATATGAAACATACGCTGAAAATGGAAAGGAGACGAGTAGGCTGCCTTTGCAATTTCATCGATATCGAGTGACTGCTGCATTCTCTCTTCCATCAGATCCAGTGCGTTCTTGATCCGAAGCAACCATTCCAACCGCATCACCTTCCTTAGTTGTAATCATATCATTAGGAGTATCTGTAATCCTGTCTTTGCGTGCTCTTATCGAACAGGTTCTGTCGCCTAGTTTAATGTGGCTTGTACTTTGTTTCAAGATATAATTTCACGCTAAAATTTTGGAGAAACCATGTGCCTGCCCCCTTGTGTTCATAATTAAAATTTGGGACAATGGAAGAGGCGTTTAAATAGCGCAGATTGCTTAAACATGCTATGATGCAATGATGGTTGAGACGAATGGTGCGTGCTTAGTTTCATATAGAGGAAGACGAATTTGAATGTTTTGAAAAGAGGATCGAACATGAAAAAAGAATCCATTTATGGATTAACGCTAGATCAATTGACAGCATGGCTCATCGAGCATGGACATAAGAAATCCCGGGCATTGCAGGTATGGGACGCATTGTACCGGAAGCGGGTTACTGATTTTGCAGCGATGGCAGAGGTTCATGAGGATTGTACTCGCCTGTTGGCCGAGCATTTTTCCATTGAAACACTTGAAGAACACGTGAAGCAACAGTCAGCAGACGGGACGGTCAAGTTCTTGTTCCGGCTTCAGGATGGTAATTTGATTGAGACAGTATTGATGCGGCATAAGTTTGGTTTATCTGTATGTGTGACTACGCAGGTAGGATGTAACATTGGGTGCAGCTTCTGTGCGAGCGGATTGTTGAAGAAGAGCCGTGACCTGTCCAGCGGTGAAATTGTAGAGCAAATTATGAAGGTCCAGCTGTATCTGGATCAGGAACGACCGGGCGACCAGGTCAGTCACGTTGTTGTGATGGGAATTGGCGAACCGTTTGATAACTTCGTGAACCTGTCCGATTTCATTCGGGTCATTAAGGATCACAAAGGGCTAGCGATTGGGCCACGGCATATTACCGTTTCCACAAGTGGACTGGCTGATAAAATCATTGAATTTGCAGATTCCGACCTGCATGTCAATTTGGCGATCTCCCTCCACGCTCCGAATAATGAGATTCGTACTCGCATTATGAAGATCAACCGGGCGATTCCGATTGAGAAACTCATGCAGGCGATTGATTATTATTTGGACAAAACAAATCGTCGGATTACGCTGGAGTACATCTTGCTGAAGGATGTTAATGACGGTAAGGAGCACGCGCTCGAACTGGCTGAGCTGGTGGGCCATCGCCGTAATCTGGCCAATGTAAACCTGATTCCGTACAATCCGGTGGATGAGCATAGCCAATACCAGCGGAGTGAGTCGGAGTCGATTACTGGCTTCTATGATGTTCTGAAAAAACAAGGCATTAGCTGTAGTGTTCGGCTGGAGCATGGAGTCGATATTGACGCGGCCTGCGGGCAGCTACGCAGCAAGCAAATCCGCAAGGATGCCAAGGGTAGCCGCAATGCGGAGCGCGAAGCCATTAGTTAAATACACAAGCGTACTCTCTAACAGGAGTACGCTTTTTTATATCACGAGCCGCAGGGCGAAACGTTACCCGAAAATGTGAAAATAGTCACGTAATAGTTGCTGCTTTTACGTTATAGTGAGTGGTTAGTGGAGGGGTTATATGGCTAACGTAATTTCGAATGTGGCGCTCGTTCCGGGCATTTATGTGATGAAAATAGAGGGAAAGTTTAAAGGGAACATGGGGCAGTTTTACATGCTGCGCAGCGGGACAGGTTACCCACTGCTGCCCAGACCCATCAGCATTTATGATATCGGGGAAGAGAGTATTTCCTTTTTGTACCGGGTTGTTGGAGAGGGGACAAATTTGTTTTCCCAATTACAGCCTGGTCAGGAGATTCATTTAGAAGGACCTTTCGGAAACGGATTTCCGCAGGTAGAGGGTAGTTTGGCTTTGATCGGCGGTGGCATGGGTACAGCTCCGTTGCTGTTGGCTGCAAAGTATTACCCGCATGCGCACGTTTATTTGGGGTTTGCACAGCAAGCCTTTGGGGTTGAAGCGTTCGAAGCTGTGGCGGCATCTGTGCAGGTCAAGGTAGGGGGAAGCATCGTCGAACAGGTCGATCCGACGCTTTATGCAAATATGTTCTCCTGCGGGCCAACTCCGATGTTGCAAGCACTCGCCATGAAAACGGTGGATACGTCATCCCGTTTATATATTTCAACTGAAAGACACATGGCCTGTGGTATTGGCGCATGTTTGGGCTGTACGATGCGTACCCGTGGAGGCAATCGAAGGGTATGTAAAGAAGGGCCTGTATTCCCGGTGGAGGAGGTGGAGTTTGATGATCTCCATGGTGTGTAATATTGCGGGTGTACCATTCAAGAACCCGATCATCATGGCTTCCGGTACGTTTGGATTCGGACGTGAGTATGCGGAATTTTATTCTCCTGAATTATTGGGTGGTATCGTCGGCAAGGGACTGACCCTGCATCCGAAGGCTGGTAATACGGGATCACGAATACATGAGACAGCATCGGGCATGCTCAATAGTGTGGGGCTGGAGAATCCGGGTGTTGCCGCCTTTTTGAAGGATGAGCTGGATGACATGACACGCTGGAACACGGCTGTTATTGCCAATGTGGGCGGCTCCAATCTGGAGGAATACGTTCAGGCCGTAGCGATGATTACGGAAAACGCGCAAAAGCGTCGCACAATGAACCGCAGAGGCGTTGATATGCTGGAATTGAACATTTCATGTCCCAATGTGAAGCAGGGTGGAATGCAATTTGGTATCCAGACGGAGGTAGCGCGGGAGGTTGTGCGCCAGGTGCGCAATGTGACGGCGCTTCCGTTGGTCGTCAAATTGTCTCCAAACGCAGAGAACATCACACAGATGGCGGTTATGTGCGAGGAAGAAGGCGCAGACGGAGTTTCGCTGATCAATACATTTTCTGCAATGAAAATAGATATACGCCGGCGTCGCAGTGTCTTCGCCAACACGTATGCTGGTCTTTCCGGCCCGGCAATTAAACCGATTGCCTTGCGCATGGTTCACCAGGTGGCACAGGCGGTGTCGATTCCGGTGATCGGGATGGGCGGGATTAGCTCGGTGGAGGATATTATTGAATTCACCATGGCAGGGGCCGCTGCCATTCAGGTGGGAACGTACAATTTTGTTCATTTACATGCAGGGGCTGAGCTGGTACATGGCCTTGAACAATGGATGCAGCGGGAAAAGGTGCAGTCATTGGATGAGATACGGGGAATTTTGTGAATTTGGAACCTTTTTGCATACACTAATTCATATAGAACCGGCTTGTCTTTAAAAGACAAGTCGGTTTTATTTATTTTACTGAAATAGCCAAGCATCAACTAGTGGTTAATATCGCACTTGTTCAAGATGAACGAAATTTGATTTTCCAGCCGATGAATGGCTTCCTCGGACGCCTGGTCGTTCGCACCTTGTTTCTGAAGCGCGCAGAGCTTGCAGAATAAGAAGGAAATTGTCAAACGATGTCGAATATCAAGGGAATATAGGGTCAGAGAGATAGGCTCTTATTCCTAATGGAGAGCTTAACAAAAAAGCTAGGTGATGGGGTTGCGATTAAAAAGTAAGTCGAAACCGAGACGACAATTCAAGGTTTCGCTACAATTCATGATTATTATTTTGGTTGTTTTAGTTATCATTATTTCTTTAATTATATCCTTGCTTCTCATTCGTAATTTCGTGATTAACAAGCATTTTGATAATACGAAGGAAAAACTTTCGGGTATTGCCAAGATGGTTGCCAGTGACAACGATGTTATTCGTAATGTTGAGCAGGGAGTTCCTGTGAAGCAGATCCAAGACTACTCGCTTGGAGTCATGCACAACGTTAATGTGGATTTCGTTGTCATTTTGAATCACGATTTAATTCGGCTATCTCATCCGGATGCAACGATGGTTGGCAAACCGTTCTCTGATTTGAATGATGCCAGAAGAGCGCTATCCGGTCAGGGACATTTTTCTGAGAATATAGGTATTTTGGGCAAAGGTTACCGATATTTTACGCCGATATTTAATCAACAGCATGAGGTCATTGGCATTGTATGTGTAGGGCTGACCATGAGAACCCTAAATCATGATTTGATGCAGGCGCAGTATACCATTTTTGGGGGGCTGATGCTGGGGCTCTTTAGTGGAGTTCTGGGCGCGATCATTCTGGCTCAGAAAATCAAAACGATTTTATTTGGGCTTGAGCCGCAAGAGATAGCGACACGATTGCGTGAAAAAGAAATTATTGAAAATGAGGTCGCTGAAGGAATTATAGCCATTTCGGCTGACAAGAAAATTATGCTCATGAACAAAGAAGCTCAGGCCAAGTATCAACTGGCAAACCAAGAGATGAAAGCCCCGATTGGCGAGCAGCTAGATACCAACTTTTATAACGTGCTCTTCAAGAGAGTGTTTGATGATAAAAAGAAAATCAAGGATCGCTCATTTTATGTGAATGGTATAGAAGTCATTGCGACAGTAACCCCTATATATATTGAAAATGAGTTTTTTGGGGCAGTTGCAACGCTGCGCGACCAATCCGAGATGATCCATCTCAGCAACCAGTTAAGTGGTACAAAATATTATATTAACTCCCTTCGCGGACAGACCCATGAATTTATGAACAAAATGCACGTAATATCCGGCCTGATTGAAATGAGGAAATATGCGGAGGTCAGTCAATATATTCAGCAGCTAAATCACCGGTATCAAGATGAGGTAGGCTTTTTGACTGAGAGAATTAAAGTTCCGGCATTAGCAGGTTTTATTATGGGTAAAATCAATGAAGCACGCGAACAGAATATTTCGGTTCTTCTTGCAGAAAGCTCGGATGTCTCTAATGTGGAGATGCAGGATATCGTTCATGATGTCATACACATCCTGGGTAATTTTTTTGACAACGCCATAGATTCCATCTTACAAAAAAAAGAACCCGGCAAAATTGAGCTGAAATTGAATTATGAGTATGAGGGAAATGTATTCATTTTGAAAGTGAAAGATAATGGGTTGGGGATTGATTTTGAGATGCAAAAAAGGATATTCGAGCATGGCTTTTCAACCAAAGGAGAAGACAGAGGCTACGGCTTGAATCTGGTTAAAACCATGGTGGAAAATCATCAAGGAATCATTGAGCTTGATAGCCAACCGGGTCTCGGAACAAGTATATATGTAGAGTTGCCCTGTACATTGGAGGTGACAAATGAATGAAAGTTCTAATTGTTGAGGATGATCCGATGGTTGCTGAGCTCAATCAACAGTTTATCGAGCGCATGGACAATTTGGATGTTGTATGTAAGGCAGATACCGTCAAGAAAGCACAGGACTGCCTTCAAAAATGGTCACCGGATCTGGTATTACTGGACGTTTATTTACCTGGAAAAAGCGGATTAACTTTATTATCACATATGCAGGAGCATCAGTATCATGCTTCAGTTATTTTAATTACGGCTGCAAAAGATATTCAGACGGTGAAGGAAGCTGTTTTTTATGGTGTTGCAGACTATTTAATTAAGCCCTTTACATTCGAACGCTTTAGACTGGCTGTTGAGAAAATCCAGCGTCTGGCCACGGTGATGGAGGAAGGGAACGGAATTAATCAAGCTGTTATTGACCATTATTTTAATAAAGAAGAGCATGCGGGTGTGGAAAAGAAAAAACCTGTTGAACATCCATCGCATAATCTACCGAAAAACCTATCTAAAAATTTGTCCAAACTGACCATGACCACGATACTGAAGAATATTCAAGAGCTGGACGGACCATTCTCGGTTGAAACATTAGCCAGAGAAGTGGACTTGTCCCGTATCACGGTAAAAAAATATATTCAGTTCCTGGTGGACGATGGCTTTCTAGTTGAATCGATAGAATACCACAAGGTTGGCAGGCCGCTAATGCTCTATCAGTTGAATCCTGATATAAAAGAACCGCCATTTCCGATGTAATCTGGAAATAGCGGTTCTTTTTTGTTCAACAAGAGTACCGAGCTTCCTAATTATTTCATAGAGAGAACAGGAAGTGGGACTAGGTTATCCGAAGAATGAGTTGTAACGATATCATGGAAGTTGTCGTAGCTAGTTTCAATCATGTTGGATAACGCCGTAACGGTATTCGAGCCAGCATGAGGCGTTACCAAAACTCTTGGATACAGCTCCACAAGCTTCTGGATCGTTGGGTCCGGGAGCATTTGCCATGGTTCAAATGCTCTAAAGAATAATTCATCTTCTTTAGGGAAGACATCCGTAGCGAAGCCCTCCAGATGGTTACTGAGCAAAGCGTCCAAAATGGCTTGGTTATCTTGTAATTCTCCACGTGATGTATTGATAAGAATAGATCCCTTTTTCATTTTTGCCAAAAAGCTGGCGTTAATCATTTTGTCGTTCTGTCCCGGCAGATAAGGAACGTGCACACTAACGACATCACTCTCTGCCAGTAATTCATCCAAGGTTGTGAATGGAATGACTTCCTTGGCCGCATCTGATTGGTACACATCATAACCAATAACAGAGGCTCCCAATCCTTTAAACAATTTGGCCTCCGTCAGACCAATGCGACCAACCCCGATAATCCCAACTTTACAGTTATGGATCTCTTTGCTGAATGTATGCTCATCCACAATAAAATTTTTGAACGAGCTTTTGGTAGTCATATAAGCGGTGTGTCGGAACAGCATCATTGCTAAAGTTAGGGAGAGCTCGGCGATGGCATTCGGAGAGTAGGATGGCACGCGTGCCACCTTCATTCCGAATTCGCTGCAGGCATCCAAATCAATGTGGTTGATTCCGACTGTTCTGGTGAAAACATATTGAATGCCGTATTCATTGAATTTTGTGATATTTTCCCGATTGGCAGCACAGTTTCCTCTTAGCAAAACGGCATCGTGATGCTGTGCCAATTCTGCATTGCTGGTGGTTAACAACTCTTCTACTAGCGTTAGTTGGAAGTTATATTTATTGAGATCCTGGAAATAGGGTTTCTCATAAGAACGGACACCATAGCAAATGATTTTTAACATGTTGTTTTCCCCCTGATTTAGAAAATTCCAATTTTATCAATGACATTGAGCGTAATGATCCACACTGGAATCATGACGACAGAAGTGATAGTAGATAGAAGCGATGCATTAGAAGTTAATATGGCTTCCTTATCAAAACTGATGGCATAGGCTGCGGCTACGGTAGCTGTAGGAGTAGCCATCATGATGACAATAGTAGCTAAAGCGACAGAATCGACTGACAGAATATGGGATACAGTCAACAAAGCCAGCAAGACGATGTTAACAATAGGAACAAGCCAAACCTTAACTATGCTGTAATACCAAGAGGTCTTATCAGTAGCTGCCGACTTGAAGCTGATCTCCCCCAATGTCGAGCCAATCGATAACCAGGCTAATGGAGAAGCTAGTCCAGCTAGGTAGGTCATGGGCTTGAACAGCCAGACAGCGGTTTGATCAATTCTTAGAAAGGCGAACTGCTGAATGGCCCCATCCTCTGTAGCTACACTCATCTGTGGCAAATAACCTTGAAACAACCAAACAAACAAGCCTAGAAACGTGGCGATAACGATGGGATTCAAAAACATGGTTTTGAGATTTTTAAGCTCCATTTTCAAGCCGCTCATTTTGATATAGCCATAGGAGTATAAGAAAATGCGGTACCCTATGTTAAAAATGGAACTGTACATCACTCCGGTAGGACCGTAAATGGCTCCGACAATTGGAATTCCGAAAAAAGTAGTAGAACCGAAAATGGTTAACACCCGCAAAACATCCTGTTTATCCTTGTTGTAGCTCAGGAAGAACGGTTTAGAAATAAAGATGAGAATAATATAAATTAGAACTCCCCATATTAAAACATTCATGCCTTGTTTTAACATTGTAGGATTAATATCCTGCATGAAAGAATTAAAGGCTAGTGCTGGTAGAGCCACGGTTAGAACAACCTTGGATAACATCTTTCCTACTGCTGCGTTAAAAATCCCCTTCTTCCGGCAAAAGAAACCAAGAAGGATAATAAAAACGGTGGAAGCGATAGAACTGAGAATTTTGTTATCTGTTAAGGTCGCTGTAATCATTTCTAGTAAAGACATAGATAAAACCCTCTCTTGTACCTTTTTTCACATAAATGACGATGCAGAATGTGACGATGCAATTCCCTGATCTTTTGGCCAAAGTGTTGGTTTGCACTTTTATAGTAAAATGACTTTGTGAAAAAAAGAACAATATCTAATTAATTTAACTTATGAAACTAATTTAAAAAATTTATACGTTACATCAGATGGTAAATGAAACGAGAGGGCACGTCTTCACGGAATGATTATTTATTGGCTTTGTGAGTGCTCATCAACATCCGTGCTATAATGTAAATCATTAAACCCTACTTGATTAGTGGGTTAAATAGAAAAGACGAGCAGGAGGGGTCACATGAACCCGATACAATATATACTGGACGAATTTCAGCTGATCGTGCTGGACGGCGCCATGGCGACCGAACTGGAGCGTCATGGACATGATCTGAACGATAGCTTATGGTCAGCTAAAATCCTCCATGAGCATCCGGAGTCGATCAAGCGTGTACATAGGGATTATTTTGAAGCTGGGGCAGACTGTGCGATTACTGCGAGCTATCAGGCTACCGTTGAAGGCTATGTTAAACGGGGCCTAAGCGAAAATGAGGCGCTGGAACTGATTCAATCATCGGTGCGGATTGCTGTGCAGGCACGCGATGAGTTTTGGGCTGACGTGACGGCTACTGCTAGTCAGCGGCATCGTCCCAAGCCGCTAGTCGCGGCCTCTGTTGGCCCTTACGGGGCGTTTTTGGCAGATGGGTCAGAGTATCGCGGCGATTACAAGCTGAGCGAGGAACAGCTAGTGGAGTTCCACAGGCCGCGTATGAAAGCTCTGATTGAGGCGGGTGCAGATATTTTAGCTTGTGAAACGATACCCTGTCTGGTTGAAGCCAAGGCCATCGCCCGATTGCTGAAGGAATTCCCAGGCACGTATGCCTGGATCAGCTTTAGCGCAAAGGATGGGCAGCATATCAGCAATGGTGAGTCTGCCGCTGCATGTGCTGAGTGGCTGAATGGGCATGAGCAAGTGGCCGCTGTAGGAATCAATTGCACTTTGCCCAATTTCGTTCCATCGCTTATTCACGAAATACGCAGTCACACGGATAAGCCTGTGGTGGTATATCCCAATCTGGGGGAGGAATATGACCCGGTCAGCAAGACATGGCACGGCAGCACTTGTACAGAGACATTTGGACAAAGTGCCCGCCAATGGTATGAAGCGGGAGCTCGTCTGATTGGCGGCTGTTGCCGGACTCAGCCGCTGGATATTGAGGAAATAGCATCATGGACGAGAGATGTATAAACGAGGATAAGCGTAGCGTAGGGATAAAGGTTATCTATAAGAGGTAACTCGATGGCCCGAAAAAGAACAAGCAGGCTGAACCAAGTTGTGCTCCAGCAATGGAGCAGCTTGGTTCAGCCTGCTTTGTTGACTACCTACGCCGATCCGGTCAGCTTTCTGCCAAACGTTCCAGCAGCGCGTCCCCATTGCGGCTCACCCGAATATGGGCAAAATGTGCGTTCTGTTCTACAGTACGTCCGGTTCCCTCAGGGATGAAATAATTCTCAATACCGTACAGAATACGAGAACCATACCATTGTCCATTTAGAACGACCTCATGACTGGTAAGTTTTTCACCATCTTGATATAGGCGATCCGCGACGTATACTCCTTGGCTATCTGGTGTGAGAACGACTTTGACCTTGCCTCGGCTCCATTCCTCCTCCTGAAGAGGGGTCTTGGAAGGCGGGGTAGATATGTCGTAATTCAGTGCCACATAATCGCCTTGCAGCAGGGAGCGCGGGTCTATAGGAGCCAGTTTGAGCTTAATTGAAGCCCCTGTGGCGAGCAGGGTTTCACTTCTCGCCGTCTGATAGCCGATGATCCCCAGCTGTAGCACGATGACAATAGCGATGAGTAACGGGCTTAAGCGCATGAAGCTAAAGCTGCGGTGGTCGGCATCAAATGCTGCTTTGCCGCTATGGTCCATTCGCCGATCCGCCCACCAGGTCAAGCCGAGTGCAATGACCCCTAGAAGCGCCAACGTAAAAGACTTATACAGTAGCGTCCACAATAAATCATAGTATTTGAAGCCGATAAAAATAAACCAGAAGACAACGCTCATGAGGGTCTCCGATTTTTGTTTCAGACGGGCAAAGGCAAAGATCATCCCGGTAACGATAACAAAATAAAAAATGTTAATGAACATATAAGAGTATGGAATGACATCCTCGAAAAACGTCGCCCAAAAAAGGAACAACAAGCTGAAAAATAATGAACTATTCCGCAGATGTTCTTTTAACTCCGTCTTGAATTTAAAGTAACTTACCCCATATAACACGGCATTGACGATGAAAAGAGAGAAAATGATGAACTTATAGGTCCAGTTCCAACCATCCCACTCCTGATACTGCTGAAATAAAATGGTCGCCAGATTCAGGTTTACAAAGGTGTAGGCAAAAAACAACTGCCTTTTCCCCTTGGAGCGAAACCATCCAGCGATGGAAACGATCAGAAATAATACCGAAAGCAACGACTGATCTGACCATAGAATGGCCGCCAAGCCTGTAATATAGCTGATGGTCAGCAGTGTATAACGTATTACCGAATCCAGCTTGGATTCCGGTATGACAATCATCGAAATCATAAGCAGCAACGACACAACCAACAGTACATATTCGGTGTGGTTTACATTCGTGCTAATCATAATCAATCCGATGAGAGATATACTACCGATCAGCACTCCAACCACTTTGATTACACGGGATACGGTTTTGCTGATCCATTCACTGCCATGTTCCTCGGGAACGGTCGTCTCAGTCTTTGATGTACTAATGTCCGTTATCCCTGCTTCCGGCGGTGTTTTTCCCAAACGATTCAAATAACGGAAAAACCACACGTTACCCGTCAGCAGCAGCGCCACAAAAATCAAACCAAACACAAAAAACAGAGATGAGGAGTACGCCTCTGCCAGCTCTATAAATTTAAAGACAGCAAACGCTGAGAGCGCCAATGCATTCAAGGTCAGTAGCGTTTTATTCAGTCGCACCTTGATAAATATATAAAATCCTAAAGCAATCACAGCGATATACGGTATATTCATGACCAGCCCATACCCATCAAATGCAAAAGAGTTGGTCATCGCTAACATGGCTATATGAAAAACAGTAAAGCTCATATATTGTAGTGGAGCAGAGCGTATACGATGAAGGAACGCCAATAGAAACAACACCAGATTGACCAGTGCGAACACTCCGGCAATCGACAATGATCGAAGTTCGCTATAAGGCACACTTTGCATCGTAGGGTAAAAATAAAGCCACAAACCAAGTTGAATCAGTACATAAGACAGCATATAAAAGGGATTGTAGCGAGTAATCCAGCTAAGTAGCAGAGCCGGCACCGACCAAATGAAAAACAATCCGTAGCTGTCCGCATGGGAATTGTAAATTTGACCGAGCAATGCCACGGAAACGCCAAAGGCTATACAGCCAGCCACCAAAAACATATTAGACAGAAAAGCTTGTTGGCCGGGAACAGCACGTATCCGTGCAAATACAAAAGACAAGCCATAGAACAGAACAATAAGCGCAGCAGCAAGTACAATCTTGGATGTCCGATCCAGTCCGCCCCAATTGGAGGCGAAAAAATAAATAATTGCGGCCAGTATCAGTGAGATGCCCAGCAGATAGCCCGTACGTATCGCATTGAATCGCAGCATGGATTTCACGTACCTTTCCTGTTGGTTTGAAGCCTATTATAGCGTTGAAAGGGCTCAGAACCAAGTGGAAATTAGGATCAGGTCATAAAAAGAGAGCCACCGTATACGGCGGCTCTCTTTAACGTTACTGGATTCCGACTAAGCGTTGACGGTACGAATCTCTTGCCGGGACTGATGTCGGAAGCGATACTCACGCGGTGGAATCCCTGCCGTTTTCTTAAATGCCTTGGAAAAGGTGGACATATCGGTATAGCCGATGGACTGGGCTATGATCGACAAATTGTAAGTTGTCTGCTCCAGTAATCTTTTGGCTTCGTTAATCTTGAGGTTTTGCAAATACTTGGCGGGAGAGATGAGGAAGGTGGAATGGAACTTACGTGAAAAATGCGCACGATCCACACCTACATGCTCGGCAATTTGCTCAATCGTAACACGGTCACAATAATGCATTTCAATGTAATCTTTCCCCTGCTGGAGCCAATAATCAGAGCATACAAAGTTGCGCAGCACGTCAGATGTGTTGCGGGATAACTCCTCGAAGATCTGATGCAGTGTAATCAAGCGGGCCAGATCGCTACCCTGTCTGTTGTCGTTTACGATGGAAAACAGGTTGGAGATAAGCTCAAGGATTTCCTCGCTCACTGCGTTAGCCATAAATGGCGTAGAGGGATTAATTCCGATCCGCTCCAGTAGCGCGAGGGATTTAGGTCCCTCAAAGGCAATCCATACCTTTTGCAACGGGTGCTCCTGATCGGTGTAATATTCATGGGCAAGATGCGGAAAAAAACAGAATAAATCAGACTTTTGGACACGGTACTTCTGCTGCTTATAAATAAACTCAGCCTGACCTTCAAGTACAAAAATCAAATAAAAATAAGGAACAGCCTTGGGACCGACATGGCAGCTTGTTTTCGAAATATCCATACCCAGTCTGACTGGCCAAATGGCGCTGGATTTTTCCAGTTCGGTAGCTGTGAAATAATGGTCTTCCACGATGTCGAAGTGATCTTCATTTTTTGCTCTTTTCATAACTTGTCACCTCTCCTTTGGTGGAGATAAGGGAATTTTGATTTTATTGTATATAAAGGGAAGCGTAATTACAAGTTAATTCATTGGAATTAAGGGTTATATAATTAAAACTAGGTATGCCAAAGGCTCCATGGTCGATTTGAGACGAGCCATGGAGCCTTTTAAGTTCTGTATTATGAGATGAAGATTAGCCTACATTTATACGTTCAGGATGCCTTCTTTTGGAGTAACGTTGAAGGCTTTGGCCAGATCGGCCAATTCCTGATCTGTAATCCGTTGCTGAATATCATGGTGTGCAATGAGCATATAAATTTGCGCTGCCTTTTCAATCGTTTCAATCAGGCCAAACGCTTCATCAATGGAGCTGCCCGTTCCGAAAATGCCATGATGAGGCCATAATACAGCGTGATGATCCTTCATTTTTTTAGCCGTTTCGCGGCCGATTTCGCTGGAACCTGGTACCATCCAAGGGATTACACCAATACCGTCTGGAAAGACGACAATACATTCGGTACACATTTCCCACAGCGTTTTGGTGAATTGGTTTTCGTCCAGACTATGAATGAAGGTCATGGCAATAACATGGGTGGCATGATTATGAATCACAACACGATGGTTAGGATCGACCTTCAAGCGCTCAATGTGGCCCATAAAATGGGAAGGTAACTCACTGGTAGGCACTGCGCCATGTTTGAGGCCCCACAAGACTTCCAATTGCTCACCATCCTGGGAGACACGAAGGACTCCTAAGTTAGCTTCTGGATCTGCAATTACGTTTTTAAAATATTTTCCTGATCCGGTGACGATAAAATATTTACCAGCCAGTTCATTCACCGGGAAGGCAGGTTTGATCGTCCGAATGACCTGATGAATATCTATATATTTTGCAACCTCAGCTTCATCCAGAATATAGCTTACATTACCTCCATTGCGTTCATCCCAGCCGAATTTCCACATGTTTTGTGTAATTTCCGCCATCTCGCGAACAAATGGGATATCCAGTCCCGATTTGCGTTCTTTTTGATTCTCCAGCACAGTAGTCATGGATAATCTCTCCCTTTGTATGATATGAATATAAGCATTATCAGTGCAGTAGTTACCGTTTCAGCAGCACCTGTTGTTCATAGTTTTTTACTTCGGCCAGCCATTCCTCACGAACAGGAACGCCGTTTTGAGCGCAATAGTAATCCCATATGGCACCAAACGGATACGATTTAAACTCTTCGACCAGAGCAAGACGAGTGGTGAAATCCCGTTCCTCTTCCGCCTGCTTTAATGCTTCAATCGGTTCAAGCATAGCGCGAAGCAGCGCTTTGATCGTGTTGCGTGTTCCGATGACCCATGCTGCCACATGATTGATACTTCCATCAAAGAAATCAAGACCGATATGGGTTCGGGAAAGCAATTCACCGCGAACCAGCTCACGGGCAATGTCCAGCAATTCGTCGTCCATCGTCACGACATGATCACTGTCCCAACGAACCGGTCTGCTGACATGGAGCAATAATTGATCGGTGAACATCAGCACAGAGGACAGTTTGTTCGAAATGACTTCGGTTGGATGGAAGTGACCAGCGTCGAGACAGATGGATTTACCGCGTGTCAGGGCGTATCCCATATAGAATTCATGTGAGCCTACGACATAGCTTTCCGAGCCGATGCCAAACAGCTTGCTTTCAACCGCATCGATGTTGTATTCCTCGCTGATTTCCTCGCTGAAAATTTCGTCCAGCGCATCACGCAGACGTTCTCTTGGAGCCAACCGATCAACCGGAGTATCTTTATAGCCATCCGGCATCCAGTGGTTTGTGACACAGGGCTGACCGAGTTCTTTGCCAAAATGCTCTGCAATCCTGCGTGATTTTTTGCAGTGTGTGATCCAGAAATCGCGGATTTTCGAATCCTTGTGACTCAGTGTGAAGCCGTCTTCCGCTTTGGGATGGGAGAACAAAGTTGGATTAAAATCAAGCCCGAGCCCTTGCTGTTTGGCCCAGTCTACCCAGTTCTGAAAATGGCGTGGCTCCAGTTGATCCAGATCCACTTGTTCTGTGGTGTCCGCATAGATTGCGTGCAGATTGACCTTGTGTTTACCCGGAATAAGCGATAGAGCTTTTTCTAAATCCTGACGCAACTCATGCGGCGTGCCTGCTCTGCCCGGGTAGCTGCCCGTTACGGCAATCCCCCCGCTAAGCTGTTTGTCTTTGAACAGAAATCCCTGAACATCATCTCCCTGCCAGCAGTGCAGTGATATTTTGATTTGTGAAAGCTTCTGTAAAATGTCGTCAACTTGAATACCGTGGCGGGCATACAGCTTTTTCGCTTCGTTATAACTGGCTTCAATAGCTTCATTCATGGCTTTACTCCTTTATTGAGATATCTGAATAGAGGATGTTGCTTGTATCTTGAGGCGCTCCCAGCGATCCAGGAGTTCTTGCAAGCCTTCCACCGATTTCGGTTCATATAGCCGAGTCGGAAAGGAGCGGGCGATGGTTCGGCCAGCAGCTTGGAGATCTTCAAGAGCACCAGAGCTGATTAATTGCACGACAATATTGCCGATGGCTGTAGATTCGGAAGGACCTGCCTGAACCTCAATTCCCAAGAGATCGGCTGTAAGCTGACATAGTAATTCGTTGTTAGCGCCTCCGCCGACAATGTACAATCTGGTAATCGTTTCGTCTGTTAAACGTTGCAGTTCGTGTAAGGCATCGCGGTAGCTTAAGGCCAGACTGTCGAAAATACAGCGGGCGAGCGAACCCGGCGTTCTGGGGCTGGGCTGGCCTGTTTCTTCACAGAATCGCTGGATTTCAAGGGTCATACTATCCGGGTTTAAGAAGGACGACTGGTTACAGAGGACGAGACTGACAAACGGTGTCTCTGCTGAAGCCAGTTCGGCCAATTCAGCAAAGCTATGTGCGGAACCGCCCTCTCTCCTAACCTCCTGAATCATCCACAATCCCATAATATTTTTCAGAAAACGGTACGTACCGTAAGCACCCCACTCATTGGTGTAGTTCGCCTGCATGGCTGCCTTGGTATTCAAGGCTTTGGAACGTTCCATTCCCAGTAGTGACCACGTTCCGCTGCTAATATAGGCCCAAGATTCTTCCCGCTGTGACGGAACACCTGCAACAGCCGATGCAGTATCGTGAGTAGGCGCAAGAATGATCTGACAGTCCGGAAGATCGTATTTTTGAACAAGCTCCGGCAAAAGAGAACCCAGAACCCGTCCAGGCTCGGCAAGCTCTGAAAACTGATTGCGTCGCAGTTGGAGCAGGGAAAGCAGGTCTTCATCAAACTCTCGTGTGTTCACGTTGAGAAGCTGCATCGTGGACGCATTCGTCATTTCATTGATCATGATGCCTGTCAGGCGATAGTACAGATAATCGGGGACCATCAATATTTTATCCGCCTGGGCAAGCTGTTCCCGATCATGGACAAACAGTTGATACAGGGTATTAAAGTTTAGTTCCTGAATGCCTGTTTTCTCATACACAGCCTCTCGACTGATGATCTGGTGCAGCCTGTCGGGCGCATGGAGGGTACGTGCATCCCGGTAAGCGTATACCTCATGAATGCGGTTTCCTTTCTGATCAAGTAGCACGTAATCTACAGCCCATGTATCAATGCCGAGCGTACAGGAGTGAATCCCCGTCTGTTTAGCTTTTTGCAAGCCCTGAATAATCTCATTCAATAGTTCGTCGATATTCCAGTAATCGTGTCCGTTTTTTTCGGTAAAGGAGTTGTTGAAACGGTGAAGCTCTTGCAAGTGTAGCTGGTCACCTTGCAGAGTTGCACTTACGAGCCTTCCGCTTGAAGCTCCAATATCAACAGCAAGATAATTATTCATACCCAATCTCCTTGCATGGATAAAATACTGGCAGCCTGAAAGTCTGCCTTTTGCTTTCTTAACTAACTCCATACTACTTCCGTTTTTCTTTGTAGTCAACATAAACGGAAGTATAATTTGTGGTTTTATTTTTGTTTTCTAAAATTATAATTAAAATTAAATGTTGTTTTGCATGTATTTTTGTTTTTTATCTGTTTTCTACAATCAGGATTATGCAAAGTCCTTACAATATATATACCTTGAACAAAGGTCGGCTTGATTTACGATATTCCAATTGTGGAAGGTTCTCCAAATGCCGCTGTCTGTATGAAAAATAGTCTTGAAACCGCCCGCCAGAGGGTGTAGTATACAAGATATCAATTTCATATGACTCGTATAATATTGGGGATATGGCCCAGAAGTTTCTACCGGATGACCACTGTAATCGTCCGACTATGAGTGATAGCGCATCGGCTTTGGATGAATGCGGGCATTTATTTGTGCGCCAATCCGTCAGGGATTACAACCCCAAGGACAGGCTTCACTTGAGAAACAACTCAAGGGAGCCTGTCCTTTTTTTGGTTTTGGCAGGTTTTATACTATTTTAAAGTACAGAAGGAGCGATACTCGCATAATGAAAGCTTTGGAGGAACGTATTCGTCAAGAGGGACAAATTTTATCTGATACCGTACTAAAGGTAGATTCATTTTTGAATCATCAGGTAGATACAGCATTAGCATTGGAGATTGGTAAGGAGTTTGCACGCCTTTTCGGCAGTGCTCCGATCACCAAGGTGCTTACAATTGAAGCTAGTGGTATTCAATTTGCTATGGCTACTGCTATTGCCTTGGGGGTCCCTTTCATTTATGCGAAGAAAAAGAAAGCAATCACGCTGAATGAGCAGGTATACTTCGCAGAGGTTCATTCGTTCACTCGGCAGGAAACCTATCAGGTGAGTATTTCCCAAAAATATCTCCATGCCAGCGACCATGTGCTGATCGTAGATGATTTTTTGGCTACTGGCGCAGCATTGGTCGGACTTACGGATATTGTGAAGGAAGCAGGAGCGGAGCTGGCCGGGGTTGGCAGTGTGATTGAGAAGAGCTTCCAGGAAGGCCGTGGACTGTTGGAGCAAAGAGGCATTGCTGTGCGCTCTCTTGCGCGTATCGCTTCCATGGCACCAGGCGAGGTTCATTTTATAGAGGAAGCTGGCGCGGTGATTCCTCCCGTTAAGGAGAATGTGGGATGTTAAGTAAACAAAAGTTATTCGCGCTGGGCTTCCAGCATGTCATGGCGATGTACGCTGGAGCAATTGCTGTACCTCTAATTGTAGGGGGAGCATTGCACCTGACGCCAGCCCAGATGGCTTATTTGGTGGCTGCCGATCTGTTCACTTGCGGGATTGCTACGTTATTACAGATTATGGGCACACGCTTTTTCGGTAGTAGACTGCCTGTCATTTTAGGTTGTACGTTTACGGCAGTAGGGCCCATCATCGCGATTGCTTCGACCTCAAATTTAGCGACAGCGTATGGTGCCATTATTTTGTCTGGTATATTTGTGGTGTTAGCAGCACCGTTGTATGGCAAGCTGCTACGCTTTTTCCCGACGGTGGTTACGGGTTCGGTCGTTACGATTATCGGTCTATCCCTTATTCCGGTGGCGATGAACAATGTAGCAGGGGGCCAGGGCAGTTCGGACTTTGGACAGCCACGTAATTTACTGTTGGCGTTAGTCACACTACTGGTTATTCTGCTTGTGAATCGGTTGGCAAAAGGCTTTTTGCGCTCGATTTCCGTGCTTATTGGTTTGTTCGCGGGCACAGTGGTTGCTTATGGAATGGGAATGGTGCATTTTGCTCCCGTGGCGGAGGCCTCATGGGTGAGTGTTGCACAGCCGTTTTATTTTGGTAAGCCAGAGTTTAGCATTATGGCAGTTTGTACGATGATTATCGTCAATATTGTCAGTATGGTTGAGTCTACGGGCGTTTATCTGGCAGTAGGCAAAGCGATTGATCAGAAGGTGGAGCAGAAGCAGATCGTCAATGGTCTGCGTTCCGAGGGACTTGCGATCATGCTTGGGGGTATTTTTAACGCGTTTCCTTATACAGCTTTCTCGCAAAATGTGGGTCTGATCTCACTCACACGCGTCAAATCGCGCAACGTTATTTTTGCTGCGGGCGGTATCATGGTTGTTCTCGGTTTGCTGCCTAAGCTGGCTGCTTTAACGACAGTGATTCCTAACGCTGTGCTGGGCGGGGCGATGATCGTCATGTTCGGCTCGGTCGCTGCATCAGGCATGTCTATTCTGTCAGAAGTGGATCTGCGGAAGGAAAGCAATCTGCTGATCGCAGCATGCAGTATTGCCGTGGGCCTAGGCTCTGCCGTTCTGCCACAAATGTTCGACCAGCTGCCGAGCTTTGCCAAAATGCTGTTGCAAAATGGTATCGTTTCAGGCTCGATTACAGCGATTGTCTTGAACATCGTTTTGACGAGAAAACAAGGGGACTCGGTCAAAAGCGTGACGGTTCAGGAGGTTCCACAGAAGGTTTGATGATTAGGAATAAATAAACCCTTGCCGTCTGGGGACATATAGATATTGACCCTGTCCGACTGTGCAGTGGCGCTAAAGTTAACTCTTAAGTTGATTTATTTACTAGAGGAATTTGCTAGAGTAGTGGGCGAGGCAGTGGTATAATTTACCTTATGGATTTTGAATAGTGGTGGATGTTTTCGGACTACGGTGCAGCTTCCCGAAAGGGGGTGAAGCCGATGGTCACACTTGTGTCGTGCTACGATGTGTTGCGTTGGGTGGTTACGTTACTAAGCCTGGTGTTTAGTATTCGTAAACTTTATCGCTGGCTACGTCGAAAATTTCGGAACAAGCGAAAACCCACCGCGTAATTAGGTTGGCCCCTAACGGTGGGTTTCGTTTGCATTAACATTTAGTTATGCAGCGCGCCGTGGTGGTGATCCACAGCCTTTCAAGTCCTAAGAGTCTTTGCCGTTGGCGCGGCGAAGACTCTTTTTAGTATACGGACACGATGATTATCTCTATACCTAATTTTAGCACGTTCATTTCGTGCACGCAATGAATAGACATCACCTTCATTCTCGCCACATCGTTCAAATTTAAATTATTGTGCAGCATTTATTGACAAGCCTGTGACAACAAAATAAGATCGTAATGGAAAGAAATAAAGGAAGAAAACAGGTGTGAGCCGGACGACTCTATGTACGAGGTTTTGTTGAGACCATGTAGATGGTTGTTGAGCGTGTTCACTTAAAAGGGAAGTTCGGTAGATTCCGACACGGACCCGCCACTGTATACAGGCATCAGCAGGATACTGCTGGAGCTTTCAGAACAGCCACTGGAACTGTGAAGAACCGGGAAGGCCTGAAAGATGCGCCTGGAGTCAGGAGACCTGCCTGTTTTGACATCACTGTCAGACCCACGGGATGCTGGGGAGGTGGTTAGGCGTGCTGCATACGGAATGTCTGAAACCGATCTGATCCCTTCTATGTTTTTGGAGTTGGCTTCGAGGTGAGTTTTGACATTTTATAATGAAAGCATTTCTGACTGCTGATCAAGTGGTCCGGAATGCTTTTTTCGCGTTTTGCGTTAGGTTTATATGATTTTACAAGATAGAGGGGGATTCATTGAATGATTAGCAATCGTAGCAGGCGTTCATGGTTGATATGTACAGGGGTGATGCTATTTCTGGCAGTTATGGCTCTTTCGGGATGTACCAGCAATAAGACGTCGGATAGCTCCGGCAAGGGTGAAAACGCGTCAGCACAACAAACAGCGACAGGTAAAAAGCTGATAATGGCGTATACATGGAAACCGTCAGGCGTTGACCCGCACGGAGATAATAGCTGGGATGTGATGCGATCCGGTGCAGGTGAGACACTGGTACGTTTGAATGAAAAGCTGGAGCCTGTGGCTTGGCTGGCAAAGGAGTGGAAGCAGGATAGTCCTACAGTTTGGACGTTCAGCTTGCAGGATAAAGTCACTTTTCATGATGGAAAGAGTATGGATGCAGCAGGTGTAAAAGCGTCTTTGCTGCGCTCTATCGAGAAAAGCCATCTGGCGAAGGATTTACTGAATGTGAAGTCCATTGATGTAAGCGGCCCGCTGGCTTTGAAAATCACGACAAACCAGCCGAACGCGGCGCTGGTGTCCAATCTAGCTGATCCATCGACAATTGTACTGGATGTGGCATCGATGAAAGATGAGCAGAGTTACCCAGCGATGACAGGCGCCTTTAAAATCAAAGCGTTCAACAAGGACCAATCGTTGGTCGTAGAGCGTTATGACGGATATTGGGGCGAGAAGGCACGACTGGCTGAAGCGACGATGAAGTTCATTACGGACGGGAATTCGCGTCTGATGGCGCTGCAATCCGGCGAGGTGGACGTAGCGACGGATATTCCGGTTGATAATGCAGAGGTACTGAAAAAGAATGACAAGCTACAAGTGCTGTCGGCTCCCTCCTTGCGCACCCATATGATCGTGTACAATATGGAATCGCCAGTATTCAAGGATGCGGCGAACCGTAAGGTGGTGGACAGCCTGATTCCACGCACATCGATTGTGAGCGCCGTCATGAGGGGCTTCGGTACGGAAGCAAGCAGCCCATTCCCGAGCATTCTTCCCTTTGGTAAAGTTGAGCGTAAAGCGCTGGGGGGAACGGCAGAGCAGCTGTTGACGAAGGATGGCTGGCAGAAGGACGCCCAAGGGACATGGACTAAGCAAGGCAAGCCGTTCGAGGTTACGCTGCTGACTTTCCCTCAGCGTCCGGAGCTCTCTGTTATGGCTGAGGTCATCCAAAGCCAATTGTTGAAAGAGGGAATCCAGGTCAAGATTCGCAAGGTGGAAAATATCGACGAGGCGTTGACCAAAAACGATTGGGATTTTGCTATGTACAGTATGCTTACTGCTCATACAGGAGAGCCGCAATATTTTATGGACATGTTTTATTCTTCGAAAAGCGAAGCCAATGTAAGCCGGTATAGTTCCAAACCGCTAGAGAGTATTCTTAACAGCTTGAAGCTGGCGAAGGATACAGCGCAGCGTAATGCTGTGACACTACAAGCGCTGGATATCATCAATGCGGATTTGCCACAGTCGTTCATTGTGCATCCTGATAATGTGTTTGGTGTGAAAAAAGGGGTGGAGGGTTTTACACCCCATCCGATCGAGTATTACTACATTACAGCGCAATCTGATATTACGGAATAACGAGCTGCGTATCCTATGATTCGTTTTATACTGGAACGTGTGGCGCAGCTGCTCATCATTGTATTCGTTGTATCCACGCTGACTTTTGTACTGATGCGGCTCGCTCCTGGTGACCCTGCTACTATTTTGCTCACCGCGCATAATGTCCCTGCCTCTGAGGAGGCGTTGACGACGCTACGGCAGGAACTGGGCTTAAACGAGCCGCTTCATATTCAATATGTGAACTGGCTGCGAGATGTGTTCACGGGGCATTGGGGCACCTCGTATGTATCCAAGGAATCCGTGCTAGCCGAACTATGGAACAGACTGCCTGCTACTGTGGAGCTAGCTGCTGCGGGCTTTGCCGTCATGACGGTGCTTACGCTGGGGCTGGGACTGGCTGCCTCGCTAAAAATCAGCGGCCCACTGGATCGTCTGGGCAGGCTGTTTGCCCTGCTGGGATCGTCGATTCCCTCTTTTTGGCTTGGTTTTCTGTTGATCTATCTATTCTCCGTTCGCTTGGGCTGGCTCCCATCCATGGGAAGGGAGGACTGGACACATCTAGTGCTCCCAGCGCTGACTCTTGGCGCAGGTTTGGGAGCGGTGCAAGCCCGTGTACTGCGCGCTCAAATGCTGGAGCTGGGTGACCGGAATTTTGTGAAAGCAGCGAAGGCTCGAGGCTTTTCACGTATGCATATCCTGTTTTTTGAGATATTTAAGCATGCGGTTCTGCCTATGATTACACTGCTAGGTACCAATCTATCATTTATGCTGGCAGGTAATGTCATCGTCGAGACCATTTTTTCATGGCCGGGGTTAGGTAAGTATTTTATAGATGCGATTACCCAGCGAGATTATCCGGTGATTCAGGGGTATGTTATTTTTGCCGTATTTTTAATTGTAGGTGTTCAGTGTTTGGTGGATTTGGTCCAGACGGCGATAGATCCGAGGCTACGTTTGCGTTAAGGGGGAAGCTGAAAATGAAAAAGATACGGCTTTCCTTTCAAGGGAGCTTGCTGGCAGGAGGCGTACTTTTTGGTCTGATCGTGCTGCTTGGGTTATTGGCTCCATGGGTCGCTCCTCATGATCCTCTTCAAGTGGATCTTTTGAACCGTCTGGCACCACCCAGTCGGAAATATCCTTTCGGTACGGATCATCTGGGTCGGGATGTGCTATCACGGCTAATTTACGGGATTCGGACGAGCGTGCTAATCGCATGTGCAATTACTGTAGCTACGCTGTGCTTCAGTCTGCCTATAGGGTTGCTCATTGGTTATGTGCGTGGACGTGTAGATCAGCTGATCATGCGGGGAATCGATGGCGTATTGGCTTTTCCTGATATTATTTTAACGGTGGCAATTGTGGGCATTTTGGGCCCGGGTTTTGTTAACATGACCCTTGCGATTATTGCGGTACGGTGGGCGGGCTATGTCCGGTATATCCGTAGTTTGGTTCAAAAAGCCTGTCAGGAGGACTACGTTCGGTATGCCCGTTTATCCGGCAATTCACACGTACGTATACTGAGACGTTATGTATTGCCACAAGCGTTGCCGCAGTTGTTGGTTTATGCAGTATGGGATATCGGACGCGTGGTGCTGATGATCGCTGGGCTGTCCTTTCTTGGACTGGGTGTACAGCCGCCCAAGCCAGAGTGGGGCGTGATGCTGCATGATGCAACCTCATATTTTCAGGTGGCTCCGCATGTCATGATTTTCCCGGGCTTGGCGATTATGCTATTCGTACTTGCCTGCCAGCTTTTGGGCGACCGCTTTTCGGAAAAGGGGGCGGCCAAATAGTGGGAGATCAAATAGCCCTTGGGGGCAAGGATACGATAGAACAAGTGGCAGGGCGAAAACCGTTGTTACACGTGGAACATTTGGAAATCTGCCGCACAGGCGTAGGAGCAAGCGGAAGTGGGAGCAAACCACTGCTGCGGGATGTGAGCTTTTCCATATATTCAGGGGAGATTGTGGCCCTGACCGGACCGAGCGGATGCGGCAAGAGTCTGACCGCACACGCAATCGCAGGCATGCTGGAGCCAGGTATCGGTGTTACGCAAGGGCGTATCTACTATAACGGGGAAGACACTCTCCCGTTCCAGGAACGGCGCTGGCAAAGGCTGCGCCGAGAGGATATTGCCCTGCTCATTCAACAATCGCTGAGCGGGTTGAATCCGATCCGGACTGTCCGCGCCCAGCTGATGGATACGCTTAGACTGCACGGGCGGCGTCGGATGCCGCACGACCAGATGGAGCCGGGGCAAGCTGGTGCTGCCCCATCCCACACTGCACCGCAGCAAGTCCACCCGCTGGGCGTGCTGCCACGGATGCGGCAGATGCTGATCCGTGCCATGGAGATAGCCAGAGGAGGCGCTACTCCAGTGCGGGAGGCCTATTTGCGCTCTCTGCTCCGCAAGGTTGGGTTTGCAGATCCTGAGCATATTTTGTCGTCATATCCTTTTGAACTAAGCGGAGGCATGTGTCAAAGGGTGCTGCTGGCTGCAATGTTAAGCTCAGGTCCGAGCCTCTTTATTGCCGATGAGCCTACTACGGCGTTGGATGTTATCAACCGCGACAAGGTTTTGGCATTGCTGCAACAATTGAGAGAAGACTTTGATCTCACCATATTGTTGATTTCACATGATCGCCAAGGTATGAGCCGCATAGCAGATCGAGTGTTGGAGATGAGCCCGGAAGGAAGGATGCACCAGTGATGCTGGAATTGAAGAATGTGACCAAAGCATACCCTGTCCGCAAACGGAGAAAAGGCTGGTTCAGCACGCAAGATAGCGAGCAGGCCGTGAAGAAGGTGAGTCTGGAGTTACGGCAGGGGGAGTGTCTTGGATTGGTTGGAGAAAGTGGAAGTGGCAAAAGTACGCTGGCACAATGTATTCTAGGGCTGGAGTCGTTGACCTCAGGGGAGATTTGGCTGGATCATCAGCCTATACATTTCGAAAAGATGAAGGACGTTCAGTTGTACAAGCGAATCCAGTTGGTTGCACAGGATTCGTCCTCCTCATTGCATCCTCGTATGACCATTCGAGATATTTTAATGGAGCCGATCCACAACTATTTTCCTGAGCTAAAAGTGCAGGCGCTGGATATTTGTCTGTCTCTATTGGAATCAGTAGGATTGGAGGCTGACAGTCTGGAAAAATACCCAGCACAGCTGAGTGGCGGGCAAAAACAGCGGGTATGTATTGCCCGAGCGTTGGCGGTGGAGCCGGATATTATCTTGTTCGATGAATCGATCGCCAATCTGGATACGACAACGCAGTCTTCTGTACTGGACATGCTCAAAAGAATGCAGATGGAGCGTCAGTTGTCCTACCTATTCATCACTCATGATCTCCAATCTACTCGTCAGTTTTGTGATCGAGTTGCCGTCATGGTTCAGGGGGAGATCGTGGAAATCTTTAAGGAATGGGATGAAGACTTGTTACAGCACGAGTACACGCGTACTCTGTTTCAAACGTTGGAGAATTAAGCCATAAATTTAATATTATACAAATTTAAAATAAATAAGAGGATTGCTTGTCGAATATTGTTGACAAAATAGAACGTGGTACCTATTCTAAATATGATTATGATAATCATTATCACATATATAGAAAAGGGGAAATACATTGATGTCCGTTCGACACCGCAAGACTGCCACCCTTATGTTGGTGGCGCTCCTCTTATTATCCGTTGTTTTGGGCTGCGCGAAGCAGGAAAACACCCCTGCATCCACCTCTACTGACGGAGCTGCCAATGAAAAGTCGATCACGCTATCGTGGCCGCGTGACATTGGTACGATGAATCCTCACGTATACAATCCTTCCCAACTTTTTGCACAATCCATGGTCTATGAGCCGTTAGTCAGCTACAAGCAAGGAGGCAAGCTGGAGCCTGCTTTGGCTGAATCCTGGACTATTTCCAAGGACGGCAAAATATATACGTTTAAGCTGCGCAAAGGTGTGAAATTTTCGGATGGAACGCTATTTAATGCGACCATTGTCAAAAAGAACTTTGACGCTATTATGAAAAATGAGAAAACGCACAGCTGGCTTGGTATAGTAGGCGTTCACGACAAAACTGAAGCTGTAGATGACAGCACCTTCCGAATGACGCTCAAAGAGCCATACTACCCAGTGCTTCAGGATTTGTCTGTCGTTCGCCCGTTCCGTTTTCTGGGTGAAGCGGGGTTCCCGGATGATGGAGATACGTCCAAAGGAATCAAGAAACCTGTAGGTACAGGACCTTGGATGCTGGATGAATACAAGCAAGATGAATATGCAACCTTTAAGCGTAATCCGAACTATTGGGGTACTGCACCGAAGGTGGATAAAATTACGGTAAAAATCATTCCCGATGGCGAAACCCGTGTAATGGCCTTTGAAAAAGGCGACCTGGATCTGATTTATGGAGAGGGTGTCATTAGTCTGGATGCTTTCAAACAGCTTCGCGACACGAATCAGTATGTTACCACGCTGTCCGAGCCTGTAGGTACAAGAAGCCTGTTACTCAACTCATCCAATCCCAAGCTGGCAGACCTTCGGGTACGTCTGGCACTCCAGCATGGCTTTAACAAGCAGGCAATGGTGGAAGGTGTAACCTCGGGGCTGGAGGAAACAGCGGATACGGTTTTATCCAAAAACTATCCGTATACGAATGTAAACTTACAGCCTGTTGGCTATGATGTGGAAAAATCCAAATCGTTGCTGGATGAGGCTGGCTGGAAGCTGCCCGCAGGCGGTACAGTACGGGAAAAAGACGGACAACAGCTGGATTTTGAGCTGATTTTTGATAAGACTGATCCGATCCAAAAGGCGATGGCTGAAACCATTCAGGCTGAATGGGGAGAATTGGGTGTCAAAGTGAACCTGACCGGACTGGAGCTGACGGTTCAAATCAAGCGCCTTAGATCCAACCAGTTTGATCTGTACTTCTGGTACAACTATGGTGCACCTTATGATCCGCATTCCTTTATTAATGTCATTGCCAAGAAGAGCTTCGGAATTTCCGAGGTGCTGAGTGCCCTCCCGATGAAGAAAGATCTGGATCAGCAAGTACACGAAGCGCTCTCATCGACAGATGAAACCAAGCGTCAAGAGCTGTATGCTTCGATTCTGAAGACGCTTCAGGAGCAATCTGCCATTGTGCCTATTTCTTATATTAAGAAAACGGCAGTGTACCAGAAAAAGATTACAAACTTTGTATTCCCGGCTAATCGGGATGAAAATCCGTTTGAGGGAATTGAAATCGGAAAGTAGCTGAAGCCGATAGGTAACGGTAGTTTACAGGATAGGAGGACAACTCATGATCAGCTATATCGGGAAGCGAATGGTAGCGGTCATTCCTATTGTTCTCTTTGCCACCCTCGTTACCTTTGCACTGATTCATATTTCACCAGTTGATCCGGCCGAGGCTTATTTGACGGCTGCTCATATTTATCCTACTCCAGAGATTCTGGAGCAGAAAAGGCATGAGTTCGGGCTGGATCAGCCTTTGCTGACGCAGTATATGCATACACTTCAAAGAATCAGTCAATTGGACTTTGGTACTTCGTATCTGACCAACAAGCCAGTGTGGGATGAGGTCAAGGTTCGGCTGCCCGCCACTTTTGAATTGGCTGTGAGCAGTATGGTGCTATCTATTGTGGTGAGTATTCCGCTGGGCGTGCTGGCGGCGATGCGTAAAAATGGCTGGATCGACATGCTTAGTCGAGGAATTTCATATTTTGGCGCATCTATACCCCAGTTCTGGCTGGGATATTTGTTAATCTTCTTTTTCTCTGTCCGATTGGATTGGCTCCCTGTAGAGGGGCGAGGAACGTGGCAGCATCTGGTGTTGCCCACGGTGACCCTGTCGCTGGTTCTGATTGCTTTATATACGCGCCTGCTGCGTTCCAGTGTGTTGGAGCAGCTTCAGGAAACGTATGTGCAGTATGCCAGAACTAGAGGGATTCGTGAGCGGGTGATCATGCTCAAGCATGTACTGAAAATTGCCATTGCTCCACTGATTACAAGTATGGGTATGAATCTGGGCAAGCTTCTGACTGGAACAATTATTGTGGAGCAGGTGTTTTCATGGCCCGGGTTTGGCCGTTATTTTGTGGAAGCTATTTTTAACCGGGATATTCCCGTCATACAATGCTTTGTGTTTTTGGCGGCATGCCTGTTCATCGTATGCAATTTGCTCGTTGATCTGGTGCATTTGTATATGGACCCCCGAATTTCATCGAAGGGACGAGCAGAGCAGTGATGATAAGGTTGCGTACAATGTTCAAAGGTCAAAAGGTAATCGTGGTCTGCTCTGTCGTACTGGCTGCTCTTTTTATCATTATGGCGCTAGCTCCTTGGCTGGCTCCCCATGATCCGGTTAAAGTCAATTTACTGCACAAGCTGGAGGGACCTTCGAAAGAATACTGGCTGGGGACCGATCATTTGGGTCGGTGCAATTTATCCCGGTTGCTGTATGGAGCGCGGATTTCCCTCGGTTTTGCGACATTAATTTTCCTGTCCTCGCTTAGCATCGGCGTTGTGGTCGGGTCGCTAGCAGGTTATGTGGGCGGCTGGGTCGATAGTGTGTTGATGCGGTTTTGCGAAGGTATTATGGCGTTTCCGAATTTGGTGCTTGTGCTGGGCATTGTCGGTATTTTTGGGCCGGGCCTCATGCAGGTGCTGCTTGCCTTAATGATGGTGCAGTGGGTGTATTATGCCAGAATGTGCCGCAATATGGTCGTCAGTCTGAAAGAACGGAATTTTATAGCTGCTGCAAGGATTAGCGGGTCCTCCTCAGGGGCCATTATCCGGCGGCATATTATTCCGAATGTGCTGCGGCCGATTGTGGTCATTGGTACGCTGGAAATGGGCTGGGCGATCATGGATATTTCCGCGTTGTCGTTCCTTGGTCTAGGCATTCAGCCGCCGACCCCCGAATGGGGAGCGATGATTCATGAGGGAACGGGATACATTCGCAGTCATCCGGAATTAATGATCTATCCGGGGGTTATGATTCTGGTGGTGGTGATGGCCTTCAATATATTGGGGGAGGCGCTGTCCGACCGATACGGAATTGCCAAACGTCAGTAAAACGGGAGTGAGTTACAACGATGGACGACAGGGAGAAGGTGCTGGAGGTCAGCGGCTTACAGGTGAAGCTCAAAACCGATGCCGGGGCGGTATCTCTGCTGGAGCCAACTCATTTTGAGCTGAAAAAGGGAAAGGTACTGGGTCTTGTCGGCGAGAGTGGAAGCGGTAAAACAGTGACTTGTAAAGCGTTGCTCCAACTGCTGGATCGCCAGACGATGGACGTGGAAGGTAGTGTCCGTCTCAACGGGCGCGAGCTGAACGGAATGGTGGCCGAGGAGATGCGGCGAATTCGAGGCAAGGAAATCGCGTTTATTATGCAAAACCCGATGAGCGCTTTTACGCCAGTGTATACGATCGGAGCTCAGTTTATGGAAACGGTCCGCACGCACACCGGATTAACCAAACGACAGGCCCATGAACTTGCCATAACGGCTCTGGAAAATATGAATCTGCCCGATCCAGCCAAGCTGATGAAGCGGTATTCGTTTCAGTTGAGCGGCGGGATGCTGCAACGAGTCATGATCGCCATTTCCATGTGCCTGCGGCCAGCAGTGGTTATTGCCGATGAACCAACGACGGCGCTCGATGTGGTCAATCAGCTACAGGTGCTAAGAGAGCTGGATCGCTTGCGTACGGAATACAATACGTCCATTTTGCTGATCTCGCATGATCTGGGCGTCATTTCCCAATTGGCGGATGAAGTGGCTGTCATGCAGCAGGGCCGTATTGTTGAGCAGGCTGAGGTCCATCAGTTATTCGATCACCCGCAGGATGAATATACGAAAATGCTGCTGCATGTCAGACCCAAGTTGTCCATTCGGGGCATGAATCAGGTAGGTGGTTAGTCACCTGTTCGACGGTTACACTTTCAAAAGGGGAGCGAATGCGCATGCTACAAGTGAAGGAAGTAACCCATAGCTATGGAAGGCGCAAATGGCTGGGCCGCTCTGAACCACGCCCCCCTGTGTTGGCTAACGTTTCGCTTACTATAGAAAGTGGGTTTTGCCTAGGCTTACTTGGTACCAGCGGAGCCGGTAAAAGCACGCTGGGCAAGGTTATTCTGGGGCTGGAGAAGCCGCAGGAGGGTCAGGTGCTATTCCAGGGACAGGACATTTATAATGCGAGCCCCCAAGTCCGCAGGGGACTGCGACGGGATATGCAGGTCGTATTTCAGGACTGCTACTCTGCTGTAAATCCCCGAATGACCGCCGGGCAGATTATTGGTGAGCCATTGGACAATTACGAACGGTTATCGGTGCAGGAACAAAAAAGAACGGTCGAAAGCCTGCTGGAACGGGTCGGCCTCAAGCCGGAAGATCGGATTAAATATCCGCATCAATTCAGCGGCGGACAATTACAGCGGATCAACATTGCACGGGCGATTGCGCTCAAACCAAAGCTGATCGTGCTGGATGAGTCCGTCAGCAGCCTCGATATGGTTCACCAGATGCATATTTTATCCCTGCTGGGAGAACTGAAATCTTCGTTTGGATTGTCATATCTGTTCATCACGCATGATATTCGGGCGGCATATGCCGTCTGTGATGGCATTGCTGTGATGGAGCAGGGAAGATTGATTGAGCGCTGTGATGAGAAGGATCAGATTTTTGAATCTGCTCATCCGGCTGTACGACGGTTGATCTCGTCCATTTTGCCGGAACATCCAGCAGAGCGTTTTCCGCTTCATGGATAACAGTGGACCCGCAAGGGTCCTTTTTTTGTGCAACATATGGATAAATAATCGAAATGAAATTTACTTGTTGTATTATTTGAATAACCCGTTATAATATAAAATCATAGTAAATTACTTGGATATTAAAAAGGGGATGTCATATATGAAGAAATCTGCTTTGGTGGCAGCGATTGGCCTATCTCTTGTGTTATTAACGGGTGCCTTGAGTGGATGTTCCTCGAAGGATGCGGCATCGGGGGATAAGGTAATCTATGTCGGCACACAAAATGACTACCCTCCGTTTGCTTTTACGAATGAAAAAAACGAGCTGACCGGGTACGATGTGGAAGTAGTCAAGGAGATCGACAAGAAGCTGGACGGCTACAAGTTTGAGTTTGTACCTTCTGGCTGGGACGGAATTTTCATGGCGCTGGAATCGAACAAGATTCAGGTCGTAGCAGATGAAATCGCCAAAAATCCTGAGCGCGAGCAAAAATATTTGTTCTCGGATGAATCCTACTTTCAGGCACAATCCGTCATTGTTGTGAAAAATGGCAGAACGGATATACACTCTCTCAAGGATTTGGAAGGCAAGAAGGTAGCCGCATCAGTAGGCGATTCCTACACACAATTGCTGGAACAATATAATGCGAAGAATGGGAATAAAATTATTTTGAAATACAATGATACAGGCACTTCGTCCGATAACCTTCAAGACGTACAAAATGGCCGGGTGGACGCTTATGTGAATGATCCAGTCATGACGGCTGCTACGATCAAGAAGGAAGGTTTGCAGGTCGAAGCGATAGGTGATCCTGTGCAAACGGATGATATCAATCTGGTGTTCAAAAAGGATAAGCAGGGCGAAGAGCTGAAAGCTAAAATCGACCCGATTATTAAAGAGTTGAAAACGGACGGAACACTGAAAAAATTGTCTGAACAATGGACAGGTGGGGAATATATCCCGCAGTAACAACAATGTAAAGGGTAAAGTGAGGTTCCTATGGAAAAGCTGTTTGACCTTGATTATATGCTGAAAAGCCTTCCCCGGATCGTTGAGTATCTACCCGTTACGCTATGGATTGCATTTTTGTCCATGCTGCTGGGTACGATTATCGGGTTGGCAACGGCGTTAATTCGGATATACAAGGTGCCTGTCTTGGCGCAACTGTCTACGCTGTATGTCTCCTACATCCGGGGAACACCGCTCATTGTGCAGCTGTTTCTCGTATATTATGGAATACCCAAGTTTTTATATTATTTTCAGAGCGAATACGGTTTCTTACAGCAATTAAATATCTACGTGATTCCACCCGAGGTTTTCGCATTGTTGTCATTTTCACTAAATCTCGGGGGTTATCTGTCGGAGACGTTCCGGGCGGCGATTCATTCAGTCGACCGGGGACAATTTGAGGCAGCTAATTCCATCGGCATGAGCCAAACACAAATTATGCTCAAAATTGTATTGCCGCAGGCGTTGACGGTGGCTTTGCCCAATCTGGGAAACACGCTGATCAGTACGGTGAAGGATACGTCTTTTATTTTTATGATCGGTGTCGTCGATATGATGGGACAGGCTAAAATTATGGGCGCGCGGGCGTTGGCTTTTTTTGAGGTATATGTTGCGGTGTCCCTGATTTACTGGTTGGTGTGCATTATTATTGAGCGCGGGCTTGTCGTGCTGGAGAAGCGTATTCGAATTTACGAAAGAAGTGAGTAAGAGCATGATCAAGCTTCATCAAATTCATAAGCATTTTGGACAGCATCACGTGTTGAAGGGCATAGACCTGACGGTAGGCAAGGGAGAAGTCGTGGTGATCCTGGGCCCAAGCGGATCGGGGAAGTCCACGTTGCTGCGCAGCATTAATTTTTTGGAGCAGCCGACCAGCGGAGTCATTGAAATTGACGATGTAAAGGTCGATGCCGCCAAGGCGGGAAAAAAGGACATTCTCGGACTACGGATGGCAACGGCAATGGTATTTCAGCAATATCAGTTGTTTAAAAATTTGAATGCACTCCATAATGTGATGATTGGTCTGACCAGTGTGAAAAAGCTGGATCGTAAGCAGGCGAGGGAGATCAGTGAAGGCATTTTGGAAAAGGTCGGGTTAAAGGATCGTATGACCTATTATCCTGCCCAGCTTTCGGGTGGACAGCAGCAGCGAGTTGCGATTGCCCGTGCTTTGGCACTAAATCCGCAGGTGTTGTTGTTTGATGAACCGACATCCTCACTTGATCCTGAACTGGTGGATGAAGTGCTGTCCGTGATCCAAAAGGTGGCGAGTGAAGGCAATACGATGATTATTGTCACGCATGAGCTTGGTTTTGCGAGAGATGTAGCGGATCGGGTTGTGCTGATGGAGCATGGTGTGATCGTGGAGCAGGGACCCGTGGAGCAGTTTTTCACCAATCCGAAGGAAGAACGGACACGGCAGTTTCTGGGCAAAGCGTTGGTACAGAGAGCGCCACAGGAGCAGCCTGTATCCCCATAAAAAGTACGTGGATGGGTTATAGGTATGTACAACGCTGTAGACTTATTGCACTTATAGTAAAAAGCACGTTAGACAAGTCGCAGGAGGAAGGAAGGCCCGCGCTTGTTTGTCGTGCTTTTTTGGCGCCTCTTATCCCAAATTCTTTTCCATTGCAAAGTAGCTTATCACACTTATTCATGATAAATTCTAAGAACAATACAGTGAAGATGTAATCGGGAAGGAACATTGGCATATGAAAAAGGTTTTGTTCATTAATACCGGAGGGACCATTTCTTCCTCTTATCAGGAAAACGGCCTGACACCGACCCAATCGGCTGAAAATATTTTGGCGGAAATTCCGGAGCTGAAGGAGATTTGCGAGATTGATGCCCATAATCTGATGAGCATTGATAGCACAAATACACAACCAGAGGATTGGGCTTCCATCGCCCGGATGGTACATCGTTCGCTCGATCAGTACGACGGTATTGTCATTGCACACGGTACGGATACGATGGCTTATACGGCTTCAGCCTTGAGCTTCATGCTGGGAACCGTGGATAAACCCGTCGTTGTGACAGGTTCACAGGTTTCTATTTTAGCGGAGCACAGCGATTCCAAAAAAAATGTAATCGACTCATTCCTGACTGCATGTGGCGAGGTGGCTGGGGTTTTTGTCGTGTTTAACGGCAAAATTATCAATGGTAGCCGTAGCTCGAAAATCAGAACACGCAGCTATAACGCCTTTGAGAGTATTAACTATCCGTACATTGGCCTCGTGGAGAACGGTAAGGTGGTTTATACGGAGGGCGTATTTGCAAATCGCAGTACCGTTCGTCATCCATACAACTTCGGGTATGCTTCCGAAGTATTTCTGCTCAGGCTGATTCCGGGTACGAATCCGGCGATTTTCGATGCCATTCAGGGCTTGGGCTATAAAGGTATCGTCATTGAGGGCTTTGGTATGGGTGGCGTCCCTTTTAAAGAAAGAAGCCTGATCAGTAAAATCGAGGAACTGATGAAGGACGGTATGAGTATTGTCGTGACTACTCAATGTCCTTATGAGGGCGGGGATTTGACGATTTACGAAGTGGGGCAAAAGGTACTGGAGAAGGGGGTTATTCCGGGGTATGACATGACAACGGAAGCGCTGGTGACGAAAATGATGTGGGCGTTGGGGCAGACGACCGATCCGGCCGGGGTAGCCAAGATTATGGCAACGAACTACGCAGACGAAGTTTCCCTGCCTGCGGATACAGCTTCCTTATAGGAAGCTGATTTCCGTAGATACCGGGTTAACGCTGGCCTTGCCCCAGTCTGCTTTTAATCTCAATAGCCACTTTCAGCGCTTGTACAGCCGATTCCAGTGGAATCAGGCTTTCCGAATGTCCACCAAAGCATTCAAGTGCATGATCCAAACTTTTTTCGTATGGATTGGCAGATTCGAGGTTGATTTTTTGCTGTCCTGATGCGGTATACTCATATAATGCGGTAGGTATAAGATCGTTTTCGTCGCTTTCATGAAATACCAGCTTGGCCTTTTCGAAATAAGCTTCATAGGCCACTGTGAAGGGGTAGCTTCCCGGCATGTGGGATGAGGCGATGACTTCTGTGAATGTATCCCGATGCTGAAAGTAAGCACGAACCTGTGCTTGTTCAGGATGGGTAACTTCTGTACCCCAGACTGTAAATGGATCACAGGGGCCTAATAGCCAGGTCAGTAAATCCAGTTCATGAATCATGAACTGAGTAGGGATGGAGCTTAGTCCAAGATCCCCCCACAGAGGAGGCGTTTCTCTTTTCAAAGATAAGGAGATAAGCTTTCCGTACTTCTGTTGGCGGTATGCCTCATACAGATAGGTATAGGCGGGATCAAACTTAATGAACTGGTTGACCAGAATCTTTTTGCCATATTGCTCCGCAGCTTGTTGCATAAGAAGAGCGTCTTCGAGATTAAAGCAAACGGGTGTTTCACAAAATACATGCTTACCGTGCTTTAGCGCATCCACAGCATATGACCTATGCAGGTGGGAGGGCAGGCATAGATCGACGATATCCACGTCTGGATCCAGCAGAATATCCTCTATATTTTGTGTGACTTCTACGTTTAGCTCCTCTTTCAGCTTTTGCAGCTTGGTTTCGTTCCTTCCAAATACCATGATTCTGTTTACCTTGGGATGGTTGTTTAACAATGAGGCATGATATGCGCCGAATCCCGTCCCCAATATTCCAATATTCATCATCCATTACACCCCTTTACTTCTATGATACACACCTATTGCTGCCAACAGGGTGTCAACAATCTTTGCATCATCTTTTCAATTCGGGTTAACCATCTATTGTGGAGGTATGATTGTGAGACTGCATCGTTTAATCGCGATTTTATTATGTATCGAATCTAGAGGGAGAATGAAGGCCAAGGAATTGGCGTTGGCACTGGAAACCTCTGTACGCTCCATTTACAGGGATATCGACCTCCTGGCTGAAGCCGGCGTTCCGATTGTTACCGCATCCGGACCGAAGGGCGGAATTTATTTAATGGAGGGTTATACGGCGAACCTGAAACAGTTGAATGGCGGGGATGTCATTCAGTTGTATTTAACAGGGATGGGCATTTATACAGGTGGGCCCACCGAATCGGGTTTGAAGTTAAAGAATGCTCTGCTCAAACTGGAACAGACGATGCCAGACCCGTATCAGTCCGATATTAAGAAAGCCAAAGCACGGTTTTATTTTGATGATACGCCGTGGTGGACGGAACGTATAGCCATTCCTTGTCTTGAGGCCGTGAGAGCTGCAGTGTGGGGGTCCCATAAAATAACCATTCAATATGAGAAGGCTGACGGAATCTGTTCTTCCCGTCATGTGCATCCCTATGGACTTGTGGTGAAAAAAGGAGATTGGTATCTCATTGCCTTCTGTGAAGTTGGGCAGGAGATTCGGACCTTTAAATGTGAGCGAATCAAGGAGGTTCAGCCGTCTGCGGAAGTGTTTGAGGTTCCGGTCGATTTTTCGCTGGAACATCATTGGATGAGGCAAGAAACCGCGTTTAAGCAGCTTTGTACAGAGAAAGAATACTATCCCGTTCTGATCCGAACGAATAAGAAGCAAGCGGGAATTATAGCGAAAAGAATGGAAATCATCCAGTCTGTACAGGAAGGCAGTCATTTCATTCTAAAGGTCAACATGTATAGTTATGAAGCGGCTTGTCGCGATGCTATGGATTGGATCGGTAGGGTTGAAGTTGTGGAGCCTGCAGTACTCCGACAGTTTGTGAAGGAAGAAATTAACCGACTCCAGAGGATATATGGATAAATGATTAAAAAAACACCTGCCTAGGGCAGATGCTTTTGCTTGTTAAGTCCAGGCCCAGAGAAATCCGTCACGATCCCAGGCAATTCTACCACCATGAAGCTTGCGGAATGCTTTTTTGATTTCTTTTTCCAGAGATACATGACCATGCTCGCTTATAAACACATACTGCTCTCCATACTCAGAGCGTACATATGCAATTGCATCTTCTTGTTTCAGGGTGCCCACTTCACGGATCTGCGCGACCATCCATTGTGCAATCTCTTGTTCTGTTGTAGGGGTGTTGTCCATTTGTCGTATCCTTTCCTGCGTACCGATTGGGTGTAGCTGTTCGGCTCACCTCCCCGTAGTATACGGCAATTCGGAGAATTATTGAATTTTCTGATATAAATTTACTTGAGCGGTTGGCTAAGTGGGCTTTCTTTTGTATAATTAAGGGAATATTCACGGGAATTTTCTTTTTTTGTATTGTAATCATGCAAGTAATCCCTGGGGGTGCCTGATTTGAAGGAAACAACCACAATTCGCGCAGAGCTGGAGCAGTACATCAGACGAGAAGGAATTACGATTAGTAAGTTTGGGGAGAACACAGGTATTAATGCAGGAACGATCAGTGCCATTATTAACGGTAATCGTCCGATTGCGATGCTGCTGTTGGATCGGATTGGTGCAGGCATGGGGCTTGAAGAAGGGAGCCTCTATGAGTTATACATTGATGAATTTATACGGAATACGGCACCGAATTGGCGACGGGTTCGCCCCTTTTTGCATCGCTGTGCAGAGCTGAACAAACTGGATTGTATTAAGCAAGTCGTGGAGTTTATGATGGACTATCTCATATACGCCCCAGCTTTGTTTGAGACAGCAGAAGAATTATTCAGTGAAGGTAAGTTCGAGGCTGCGGCAATTATTTATAAAAATGTTTCGGAAAGTGAAAAGTACCAACATTCAGAGCGTCTGGCGCTCTGCCAATACCGTTTATTTACGATTGCCGTTGGCGATGACCAGGACGAAAACTTATGGGCAGCCACACATTTCGAAAGCTTTGTGGACCGACTGGGTGAAGCAGACCAACTGGATGCCTTAAGAGACTTGGCCAATACCTATGCCTCCTTGCGGCGTTGGGATAAAGTAGAATGGTTTGCTGAAAAAATGGCTCAAAAAGCCAAGGTACAATACGAGCAAAAATACGGAAATACCAGAAGATCGGAGCGTGGCAAGGAACCTAAGGGTCCTTTGTTTATGTATATTGTATACTCTTATGTGCTGCGCGCCGGGGTGTGGGATGAGCGCGGGGATTACCAAAAAGCGCTGGAATTTGTATCCCTATACTCTGATTTGAGCTGGGTGCAAGAGGATACGGAAGAAGCTCAGCGTTTGAAGGCCCTTTGTAGCAACTGGGCTGAGGCCAACGGGTATTTATATCAATTGATGTCCGGCAGCCTGGATGTGATTCCACAGTATGTAGATTATTTGGAAAAAAACGAAGGTGAAATTCTGGTGGGGCTACATAAAATTATGGTAGCGGCCAACCGTTATGATTTTAATGTAGATCATGTACTGCAGCGCTTTGAAAAACAAATTGAGGCATTTGCAGATCAGCATGTCAAGGTAGGGACCTATACGGAGCAAATGTCAGCAGATCTCTATGCACGATTTTTGGCAGAGATGGCTTGTTATGATCTCAACAAACATCGTTATTCCAAAGGTATGAAATTCCTGCTCGAGAGCCTTTCCTATTCCGTCGTGCTGAATGGTAATCCTGTCACAATCAAATGTGTAGGATTATTTGAAAAGTTTCGGCATACTGCCACTTCTGAGGACAAAGAGGAATATAAAAACTTACTTGGAGAGGTAGAGTACATCCATGATAAAAAAGATCGTTTTTTCTCTGCTCGCATTTAATGTTTTTGTCCTATTGAATTTTTCACCCGTTCCCCCCCCTATGGAAGATCCTAGCGACGTCCACAGTCATGGGCTGGGGGGATGGGCTTTTTCATCCCTTGATACATCTACCTGAAAAGGTCTAGATTGTCGTAACCCAAAAGGTATCCTCTTATAAAGAAGAGGATACCTTTTTTTGATGTGGAAGTGCATTTGAAGGAGCACTTTTGCCGTCAAGAGTGGGGAGTTGGAAGTTGAGCAGGCGGAAACCAGACATGACGCAGATCCACCCAGCCCTGACTGTTAAAAGATACACCGCGCACAGAAGGGAGATAGGCCGTCTGAACGGGCTTTTCATATAAAATATGCAGCTGGTGCTCATCCATGAGCCGAGTTTCGATATGTTCGAATTGCTGCGCCCTAACAGTATGATCGGCCTCCCGTGCAATTTCACGCAGCAGTCTTTCGATGTCCACACGGCTATGAGGCTCCACATGCCCAGATACATTGAGATACAAGTCAAACAGGCGTAATTGCTCATCACGGTCACGAAAGAGAGAAAAGATGATTAAGTCTGACTCCATACGGATAGATGAGCTTTTGAATTCATTCATAGATGCGGCCACGATGTTACAGGTATACCCACAGGATTCGAGCTGAGCCGCAACCCGGTCTGCGTCAGCTTTATACTCGGGAATGGTAGCAATTTGTAGTGCCGCCAGTGGTTCATAAGAATCGTTAGATGAATCCACTGCTGGAGGAAGGGAGCGATGATCCAGACATGCTACAATGCGGGCACGTATTTCTGGGTTGCGCAACGGTCCATCCTTGTGTGTATTACATGTGATAAATTTGCGTACCGAAGCCGCCGAGTGAATCTGGCTCCATGCGGTATCCGTATCTCCCGCTGATACGGGATTATGGATAATGTGAAAAGAAGAAGCGGTGTCTTCCGTATCCGACGATTCCAGCTTAGTCGCCCACGGGAGTTGGACAATTTCCACTCGGTCCAGATGAGCCCGGCCTTGAAAATAAGGTGCGAAAGCCTCCAGTGTACACAGGCTTTCGTTCATTTCCGTGACTTTGAATGCCCCTGTACCGATAGGGCGGATGCCAAAGGCGGCCTCACCCACCTGATTAAGCTCACGCGGCACAATCGCAGCCCGGCTGGTACACAGGAAGGATAGAAATAGCTCGTTCGGCTCCTTTAGTACGAAGCGTACCATCGTCGGGCTTAACGCCTGGACGTGCTGAATTTGCCGGACGATAAAATGATAAAGTCGCCTTCCCGGCGCCCGACTCAGTCGCTCAAAGGTATAGACGACGTCTTCAGCGGTCAGTATTTTTCCGTTATGAAACAGCACTTCTTTACGCAGGAAAAAGGTCCACTGTGTACGAGTGGCGTCCACCTCCCAAGCGTGCGCCAATCCCGGCAAAATCTCGCCGCTTTCGTTCGCCCGGCGGGCCAGGCCATCAAAGACGTGACTGGATACGAAGGACTCGGCGAGCCAGTTCAAGTACAACGGGTCCAGCGTATAGAGCTGCTGGCGAATAGGCAGACGCAGCGTGTCGATCTGCTGCTGATCACTGCGCACCTCTGCGTGATGCCCAAAATAATTCAGCAGCCAGCCTTGCAAATGCTCCTGCATGGTGGAGGAGCGTGAATGAACTCGGATCTCATCCAGCGCGCGTTTGATATCATGGCGGTCTATGGCTTGCATCATGGATTGCACGGCAATGTCTTCCGGCTGAATGAGGAAGCGCAGACTGGAGCGGCGGCCTCTGCCTCGGCGAGGAGTCCATTGTATCCAGTCGTGCTGCTCCATTTTCTGAATGATCATCAAGGCGTTGCGGTGAGTACAGTCAAAAATAGCCGCCAGCTCATCCAGCGTCGTCTCTATGGTATGGTTTTCGTCCTTGTCGTCAGCTGCGTGTGAGTGAAGCCGTAAAAATTGGGCATGGAGTTTCATTCAAGGTTGCTCCGTTTCCCCTATATTTGATTAAAAGCGTAGCCACTTTTATAAAATAGGAAATTTTGTTTGAATTAATTTCTCTTTATCTTCTTATTTTATCATCTACAATAAGGGTTATAAAGCATATTTGTGGAGGTATTTACCATGCATGACAAGATGAATGGAACGTCTTTGCCGAAAACGTCGTTTCTGTCCGCCTTTGCTGGCGCAATTGTGTTGGCGCTGGTTCATCAATATCTGTTTTACGGACATGGGCTGGGCGTGTCTATGCCAATTTTTGTTATTGTGTTTTACGCCTATATGTATGCCTTTAATCGAGATCGTTTCCAGTTAGGATCATGGATAGGGCGTTTACTGTTTGTGATCATTTTCATGCTGGCATTGACATATGCGCTGTTCAATAATCCGGTCCTATATGTGTTAAATGCGCTGGCGATACCTGCTCTGATTAGCGTACACATGGTGCTGCTGTTTGGGGAGAAAAGGCATGGCTGGTCGGAACCCGGTATTATTGGTCAGGCGTTAAGCCATTGGTTTTATCAAAACTTTCGTCATATCGTGACCCCGTTTCGGATGGTTAAGACAGTAGCCCTTCGGAATGTGAAGGATGAGCGTAAGCGTGTATTGGGCAAAGTGATAATCGGTTTGCTTATTGCCTTGCCGCTACTGTTCATCATCATATCATTGCTGGCTTCGGCAGATGGGATGTTCGAAAAGCTGTTATCTGGCATACCCGATTGGATCGGCACACTGTCCTTTGGGAGTGGCATGCTGCGGCTGATCTGGACCTGCTTTTTCACCTTCTGTTTCTTCTGCTACTTGTGGGGATTTGTACAGCCTGCTCCGCGTAATACGCAAAGAGAGACTCAATCATGGCACGGGTTAAATGAGTGCACGAATGGTCCAACCACCGAGTATGATGGTCATTCTTCAGTGATGATTGACCGACCAACGGTGCCTTACCACGAGCCGGTCGCGATCAAGTTTGATCCTGTAATTACCGCTACGGTGCTGATTGTCATGAATTTGGTGTATGTTGTGTTCGTTGTGTTGCAGTTCGGATATCTGTTTGGTGCATGGGAAGGTGCTCTGCCCGAAGGAACCTCGTATGCTGAATATGCGAGAAGAGGATTCGGGGAGCTGGTTATGGTAACAGGTATCAACTTTGTGCTGATGATCAGTGTATTGAAGTGGACTGAATTTGGATCAGGTATAGTGCAAAAAATGAACAGCGGCCTGCTGTACATACTCGTGGGTTGTTCGGGTGTGATGCTGTACTCGGGATATACCCGGCTGGTTATGTACGAAGAAGCATACGGCTATACGTACACCCGCTATTTGGTACACGCGTTTATGATTTTTCTGGGCTTGCTACTGCTTATTGCAGCAGTGCGCATTCATTTCCGTCAACTGCCGTTGGCGAAATATTATATTGTACTCGCTCTGGTCGCCTATGTCGTCGTGAACTATGTGGGCATTGATATACGGATTGCTGAAAATAATCTCGAACGATATCGTACGACATCGGTGATAGATAAGGAATATTTGAGTGAGCTATCGGCAGACGCGATTCCGCTGCTGATTGACTTTAGCCGTAAGGAACATGGAGCGCTGGATGAGTTTTTACAAGCCCGTTTGACAAGCATGACGAGAGAAGAATCGGCTTGGCCTGAATTCAATTGGGCAAAGTATCGAGCGCAACGGGAATTGCACGACTATATTTTGGAATGAGAGGTGTTTGGGAATGATCGGAATAGATGCAGTACAGGGTATGGTATTGGAGCTACAGGATGAGATGTCACAGTATCAGCATCAGTTTGGGGTAAGACGAAACCATTTTCTCGCGGAGGCTATGTCCTACGGAATGAGTGAGGAGGAATGCCAGTCTTATGCTATCCAGAGTATTGGTCCGGTCGTTCCCGTCGCCTGTATGCCTACGTTGGCCCCCGGCAAAACCCGACCGCTCAGTCCAATGTTGGCAGCGCGGTACCGATATGCGGGGGATTGGAAGGACATCGACGAGCATCTGCTCCTGCCAGATGAAGTGCTGCGGATCGCAGGTACAGAGCAGTTCCGCAGCTGGATCAGCGATATGCGGAATTACTGGGTGGAATCGGCTCCATACCGATTCGGGGATGATCGTCTTTCGCTGCTGTCGGTTGCGAGCGAGGAAGAGGGTCACTTTTCCATGCTCGTCTGGAAGGAGCCTGGTGAAGAGCCTGAAGTATGGACGTATGCTTTGCAGCATGAATACCGATTCAGTCATCTGCTCCATTGGTTCAAGTGGCTGAACGGGCGCAGTGAAGAATGAGAGGTACAGATGATGAAAAAGAATCGTAATTGGGTCGTGCTATTTATCGGCATCGCTCTGATGATGGGGGCAGCAGACTATTTAACACAAGCTAAGCCTACGACTCCTCCTGAGCTTATCGTTCCAACCGTAATCAGTGAAGAAAGCCTTCAGTTGTGAGAATGAAGTTAATTTTTTGTAGTATTACGTTGTTAAAGTAAGCCGGAAATCACCCTAATAGTTGAGAGGGAATTGAGGCCAACATCAATGAATGTGGAGCCATTCAGATGTTCAAGCGACTCCGTCATTTCCTCTACAGCTTATATTCAGGGGGAATTTCAATGGCTAGAAGTGCAAGTACTTACGCGTCTGTAATTGACGGTTTTAAGGTAGAAACGAACAAAAAGTATTCGCCAGTAGGTGGAACGAAGTGTAATATTTTTGCACAAGATGTGATGTCTGCGATGTCGGCTTCCCTGCCAAGTGGCTTAGCCAATCAAATGGCTGATGCTTTACTGAATAAAAAGGCGCCGGGCTGGGACTCTGTAACCTTTCAGGATGCTCAAAAAAGAGCAAATCTAGGGTATCCTACCATCGGGATCAAAAAAGCGGATGGGCATGGTCATGTAGTCGTTGTCAGACCGAAGGGTTCATCGATTACGATTTTGAAAGAGGTACAGGTTGCTCAGGCGGGGACCAAAAATTATAACAGTAATACCATTAACTACTCGTGGGTGGCAGCAGATCTGCCTGGAGTGAAATTCTACACACACGACTAATTATATTCAAGGTATTGGAAATCTAATGACCCCGGAAGCAGATCCACTCGATCTGTCTCCGGGGTCGTCTTTTTTATTTTGAAACGGAATGTTTAGATACAATGAACGCTTTGCCTGGCTTGCTAAAAGCAACAGCATAGCCATTGGAGAAGGAGGAGGATTCCACTCTGTACTCAAGTTTAGTCAGCAGTTGCCCCTGACGATTGATGTAACCGAATTTGCCTTCTGAGACGGATGATTGTGTTTGTTTACCGACTAAAGCAAGGCCTTCTTTGAACGGAGTAGTAACATCATATTTTTGTTGATATTTAATGACCAGTGCTCCACTTTTATTAATAAATCCGACTTCGTTTTTTGCATTTTTCACACTCGCCAGGCCTTCACTAAAATCCTGGGCATCTGTAAATTTAAAGGGAATCGCGACTTTTCCCTGTTTATTGATGAATCCCCATTTTCCCTTGGTATTTTGCACCGGGGCCAATCCTTCCGAGAAGTCTCCACCGGATTTATATTGAGGAGGAATGACTTCTTTCCCTGCTGTATTGATATATCCGTATAGCCCTTTGCTATTCTGAACAATAGCCAAGCCATTCGAGAAACCACGACTGTATTTGTATTTATAAGGAATCGCTAGTTGACCAGAGGCATTCACAAAACCGATCTTGCCAGTGTTAGGGGCGTAGGCGAGGGCCAGACCGTCTGTAAATACATATTCTGACTCCACATTTTCTTTAAAATGAGAAAGGATTTTTCCCGTTCGATCTATAATTGCATTTTCTTTGGTGTCTGCTATGGTTACCTTTGCTTTTCCTTCAGAAAAGAAATTGGCTTCGGTATATTGGCAAGGGATGACCAGTGCCCCTTTGGTGTTAATGTATCCATAGAGATTGGTTTTTGTATTTTTGACTACGGCTCGCTGCTCATGAAAATCACCAATGGGTTTAAGCTCGGCGGGAAGTGAGAAAGCTTTCTCTCCTTTGGAATTGTAATACACGAGGTTTCCAGCAGATGTTTCAGCGGCTAATAAGCCATCATGAAAAGCACCATCGCTCAGCGGGCGAGCAACGTTGTAATCCAGAGCAGTTTTAGAAACTTCAATGGTTGTTGTGCTGGATGCGGCCCAGCCTGTTCCAATAACGGAGAGGCTAGTAACCAGAATCAATGCAGCTAATCCTAACTTTTTTAACATGCATAAGCTCCTTTGTGAGTTGACTTTTTAACTTCAGGCTTCGAAAAATCTTACCCTCATACGTAAGGTCTTCCATAATATAGACGATAAAAATGTAGGAATGTTTCTTGATATTCTAAATTTTTCTAATTTTCAGCACATGAGAAAGCCCTGCTTCCAAGTATGACACTTGCTATTCTCATCTCTACTCATCTCTTCTCACCCCAGCTATTCTTTGGCTACGGAGGGGCTATCAAGTTACTCCGTAAGCTCATGTTAGCATTTTACAGAATCGGATAACATATCATTTGGCAGAACCTCTTATAGTGAAAACCGATTACTATTGAGAGATTAAAGATAAGAGATCACGTTCATTTTCAAGAAAAAAAGTGAAGAAACAGTGTCATTTTAAAAAAAGTCTATACATATATATTAAATGTATAGACAAATCAAAAGACTGGATTTATAATTACGCTGTAAACGTTTTCTAGTAGTTAACATCCAATCAGACCTTGAAGGGAAGGAACAATCATGAAGAAAATTTTGCTGGCGTGCAGCTCAGGTATGTCTACAAGTTTGCTGGTTACTAAGATGCAGGATTATGCTAAGTCCATTGGAGACGAGGCTGAAATTTGGGCAGTAGGTCAAGATCAGGCGGCAGAAGATATGGCTAAGGCTGACGCAGTATTGATTGGCCCGCAAATGAGTTTTCTTAAAGGACAGCTGGAAAAGGAAGCAGCCCAATATGGTATTCATGTAGAAGTGATTGACATGATGGCCTACGGGATGGTTGACGGTAAGAAAGCCTATGAGCAAGCAGTGAAGCTGGTGGAACGCAAAAATGGATAAAGTCAATATAGCTGAACTGACGGAAGAGCAAATTAGTTTCCAACTTATTCTTCATAGTGGAAGCGCTCGCAGTAAAGTAATTCAGGCGCTGACTGAATACCGAAATGAGAATGTAGAAGGTGCGGACGAACTGCTCAAACAAGCCAAGCAGGATTTACGTGCTGCGCATGATATCCATTTTCAAATGGTTAAGAAGGAAGCGGGAGGTACCCAAACTCCTTTCTCGCTCCTTCTAATGCATGCCGAGGATCATCTGATGTCCACGGTTACCATGAAGGATCTGGTTCTAGAATTGCTGGAGCTGTTCAAATCCAGAAATTTATAACGGAACATGTAAGTTTGTGAAATTTGGGACATGAAAAGCTTGCAACCCTATTGATGCAAGTCACTTCGCGGGGAGGAATAGGCTTTGTTTGAAAAATTAAGCCGGATACTGATACCTATTGCCGGTAAACTGAACAACAACCGCTATCTTACTGTACTGCGTGATGCATTTATGCTGTCATTTCCATTAACTGTTTTTGGCTCCATTATCGTCGTTATTATCAATCTGCCGTTTCTAAAAGGGTGGATGGGCGACGGCAATTATGCGACTTTTAGCAGTCTGCTGAACATTGCGCCTAATGCCACACTGAATATCATGACCTTATTTGTAATCGTTGGGATTGGGTATTATTTATCTCGAAGTTATAAGGTCGAGCCCATATTCGGCGGGATGATTGCGTTGGCCAGTTTCTTGATGCTCACCCCGTTTGTGCTGACACAAGAAAGCGGTGCCACGATTGCTGGTGTCATTCCGGTTGATCGGATCGGTGCCAAAGGCATGTTCCTTGGTATGATCGTCGCTTTTATCGCGGCTGAGATATACCGAAAGGTGACGCAGCGGAATTTTGTCATTAAAATGCCTCCAGGCGTCCCGCCGGCAGTTGCCAAATCATTTGCCGCTTTGCTTCCGGCATGTATTACATTGGGCATATTTTTGATCATTAATGTTGTAGTTACACTGACCCTTCATAATAACCTGCATGATCTGATTTATCATGCTGTACAGGCACCTCTGGTGCATTTGGGCAGTGGCATTATACCTACATTGATTGCTATTTTCTTTGTTCAGCTTTTATGGTTCTTTGGGCTTCATGGTCAAATTATTATTAACTCGGTTATGGACCCAATCTGGAATACGCTGGCACTTGAAAACTATGAAGCGTACTCCAAAGGAGCAGAACTGCCGCATATCATCACCAAGCAGTTTGTGGATATTTACACCGTAGGTATCGGTGGTACAGGTATGACACTGGCTGTCGTGCTTTCGATTCTGATCTTCCTGAAGAGTAAGCAATTGAAGCAGGTCAGTAAGCTGGCCCTTGGACCGGGTCTGTTTAATGTCAACGAACCCGTCATATTCGGTCTGCCGATTGTGATGAATCCGCTTATTTTTGTTCCATGGGTTATTTCTCCAATGATCGTTACGCTGATTACTTACTTTGCCATGACCACCGGGATTGTGCCGCCGCCAAACGGAATACAGGTTCCTTGGACGATGCCGTTGTTCTTTAGTGGAATGATGGCTACGGGCTCCCTGATGGGTGGCGTGCTGCAGTTGTTTAATATGGCTGTCGTCTTTGTCATCTGGTTCCCGTTCCTGAAAATTATTGACCGGATGAACGTTCGTAAAGAGCAGGAAGAGGAGCTTAGCCAAGCAGCCATTGCTGGTAAGGATCAAACTGTTGGAATGTAATGTGGATAAGCTGCTAGATTAGCAGCTTATTCATTGCAAAAGAGAGAGGAGTAGAGCTGTGAATCATACCGAAATGAAAGATACAGAGCAGCAAACCATTCAATACCGTTTTCCATCCGACTTCTGGTGGGGCTCATCGGCCTCGGCTACCCAGACAGAAGGAACCGTGGAGGGGGACGGCAAAGGACCGAACATTTGGGATTATTGGTTTGAGCAGGAGCCGAACCGTTTTTATGACGAGGTTGGACCTGGCGAAACGTCCCGTTTCTATACCCGTTACAAAGAAGATATTGCACTCATGAAAGAGCTTGGTCACAACTCTTTCCGGTTCTCTATTTCCTGGTCGCGTCTGTTTCCGGCAGGGAAAGGTGCAATAAACCAGCAGGCGGTTCAATTCTATAATGCCGTCATTGAAGAGTTGCATCAGGCGGGTATTGAGCCGTTTGTGAATTTGTATCATTTTGATTTGCCGATGGCTTTACAGGAAAATGGAGGCTGGGTGAACCGGGAGACGGTCGAAGCTTACGTGGATTACGCTAACACTTGCTTTGAGCTATTCGGGGATCGTGTAGCCAAATGGTTTACACATAACGAGCCGATTGTCCCGGTGGAAGGCGGCTATCTATACGATTTCCACTATCCGAATGAAGTGGATTTCGGTAAAGCCGTACAGGTGGGATATCATACCCTGTTATCGAGCGCCAGTGCTATTAAGGCTTACAGAGAAGGCGGTTATAAGGGCAAAATCGGAATTATTTTGAACCTGACGCCAACTTATCCGCGTAGTCAGCATCCGGCAGACGTGCAGGCTGCTGAAATATGCGATGCGTTCTTTAACCGTTCCTTTTTAGACCCATCTGTGACGGGAGAATTCAATCCTTTGCTCGTGGAGCTGTTACGCCAAGAGGGATATGTACCAAGCATGGAAGACGGAGATCGGGAGATCATACGCCAGGGCACTGTGGACCTGCTGGGGATTAACTATTATCAGCCACGCAGAGTTAAGGCTCGCGAAAGTCTGCCGAACCCGGATGCGCCTTTTGTGCCGGAACGTTTCTTCGATTATTACGTCATGCCTGGTCGCAAGATGAATGAAATGCGGGGCTGGGAGATTTATGAGAAAGGCATTTACGACATTCTGACCAATGTTAGAGAAAATTATGGCAACATTGAATGCTTCATTTCGGAAAACGGAATGGGCGTTCAAGGTGAAGAAAAGTTCAGAGATGAACAGGGCATGATCCGCGATGACTATCGCATTGATTTTATCCGTGAGCATCTCAAATGGGTCCAACGAGCGATCTCAGAAGGCTCCAATGTGAAGGGCTATCACTTATGGACGTTTATGGACAATTGGTCCTGGACGAATGCTTATAAGAATCGCTATGGTTTTGTGTCTGTCGATCTTCAGGACGGTGGCAAGAGATCCGTTAAACAGAGTGGGCACTGGTTCAAACAGGTGATCGAGAATAACGGATTCTAAGGTGGTCCTCTGGACCGCCTTTTTTTCTTCATCATCGTCAAAGAACTGTGCTGTACGTCGCTGGTGAGAAAGTATAATGTTCGGTATACTTACTTATACCGTAATACCTTAACGTCCCGCCTGCAGAACAAAAAGAACCAGCGCTACCGATGTTTTGGTAAAATGCTGACATAAAACAATTTTTAGTACAGGTGGTAGACAGATGAACAAATACGAGCGGATTGCACAAGAGGTCAAAGAGCGGATTATGAATAAGACCTATAGCAGTGATGATCCGATTCCCGATGAGATCTCACTGGCAAAAGAGTTTCGTGTAAGTCGGATGACGATTAAGCGGGCATTGGACACATTGGTGATGGATGGGTTGCTGAATCGTAAAAGAGGACACGGAACCTTTATCGTCAAATCAGTTCACAATGGCCCTGTTAACGTTGTCGTAAATGAAATGCTGGGGTTAACCAACGTACTGCGCGGGAAAGAGATCAAAAATAAAATCGTCGCCTTTGACGTTCAATTTCCATCCGAAGAGGTAGCGACCCATCTATTTATTGATGCCAATTCTCCTGTATATCATGTGATCCGTCTGCGTGTCGTGGAGGGTGAGCCCTATGTTATCGAGCGCACATACATGCCCACGAAGCTGATCAGCGGTATTACAGAGGAGGTGCTGTACGGCTCGGTGTACAAACATATTAAGGAGGAGCTGGGACTTAATATTGTCGGTTCACACCGTACCATCCGGGCCTCCAAGTCAACGGAACTGGATCGTGAGCATTTGGACTGCGCAGCGGATGATCCAATCTTGGAAATTGAGCAGGTGGGTTATCTGGATACAGGTATACCATTTGAATACTCGTTCTCGCGGCATCGGTACGATAAATTTGTGTTTACCACAGTGAATCGAATGCGTTGATTAGTAAAAAAATAAGCATAAGGGTTCGAGCTACATATTCTCGAATCCTTGTGCTTTTTTGTGTTTACAATAAGTTTAAGGGAAAATGAGATGCTTTATTTTTTACAATAAGCAATAAAACTTTCTATCCATTGTATGGTTATAGTTTCGCGTAAAATAGCACCATCTAATACAAGATAATCGCCAAAATTATCACTATCAAGAGGAGGAATAGTTTCATAACGTTCTTTATTTTTGCGTAAATGTTCCAGCCTATCTTGATGTTGAAGCAGCTGATGTTCCAACAAATATAATCGGGTTGTTATATCCAGATGATTAGAAAAATACATTCTCAGCCTAAACACATCTTTGGGAGTGGGTTCAATAGGCTCTGCTTTTTTTAGCCATTGTAAAAAATCTTCTTTGCCATTCTCCGTAATCGAATACAATTTTTTTTCTAAAATTTCTCCGCTAATTTGGATCTCGTAGACGATAAGTCCCTCATTAAGCAGTTTTTTTAATTCTGGATAGATCTGACTATGCTTTGCAGTCCAAAATTCGCCTAAATCTTTACTGAATTCTTTACCTATATCATAACCAGTCATAGGTTCTTTATTTAACAAGCCCAGAATGGCATATTTTAAAGTTCTCATAAGGCACTCTTCCTAACATTTTCGTCGTTTATTGGTTAAGTATAACATATTTAGCGAGTCCACAATAAGATTGATATATTATTGAAAACATATTTAATAAAACATATAAATACATACATGTTCCTGTTGATATATTGCAAAGCACGTGTTAATATTATTTCGAAATATGTGAATGATTTCACAATACAACGACGAGGGAGAAGAAGATCTCAGTGGAACTTACAAAAAAGAGATGGATTATTCTGATTGCAAGCTGTTTTATTAATCTGTGTATTGGATCAATTTACGCGTGGAGTGTATTTTCTGCCCCAATGGCAGAATATTTGAGCAGCGTCACAGGACTTAGTTTAACACCGGGGAATTTGGCTATTGCATTTACGATTACAAATTCGGTAGGTCCTATCACGATGATTTCAGGTGGCTGGATTAATGATCGATTCGGGCCCAAGAAAGTGATCTTTGTAGGGGGCTTGCTATTTGGAGGCGGTATGATTTTATCAGGATTTGCAACATCTGTAGGTTACCTGGTATTGGCTTACGGTATCGTACTCGGCCTAGGAACGGGAATGGTTTACGGATGCACAATTAGCAACTCTATTAAGTTTTTCCCTGACAAAAGAGGATTAGTTGGCGGTATAACAACGGCTGCTTATGGAATAAGCTCAGTTATTATACCTCCTATTGCCAATAGTTTAATCAGTAGGTCTGGTGTGACATCAGCATTCATTATCATCGGTATAGCATTTCTTATTATTGTATGTGCTGCTTCTTTCTTCATTGAGAAATGTCCATCTGACTTTGTTCCTGCAGGATGGACACCCAAGACTGTAAATGTTGGCCGTTCTATTCAGAACGACAAAGACTGGAAAGGCATGCTCTCAAGCCCTCTGTTTTATATCATGATCTTGTTATTAATGTGTGGTGCTTTTGCCGGACTCATGTGTACATCACAAGCTTCTCCTATAGCTCAGAAAATGATTGGTATGTCTGCGGCAGCCGCTACGACAGTTGTTTCCGTATTGGCATTGTTTAACACGGGCGGACGAATCGTTGCAGGCTATATTTCGGACAAAATCGGTCGAATCAATACCCTGGCTTTTTCTTCTGTCTTTTCGGTCATAGGGCTCACATTGCTTTATTTTTCAGGCGAAGGTAGTGTGTTGACATTCTATATTGGTATTTCAGTTATTGGTTTATGTTTTGGTGCACTGATGGGGGTATTTCCTGGATTTACTGCCGATCAGTTTGGTGTGAGAAATAATAGTGTGAATTATGGAATTATGTTTATTGGATTTGCAACAGCAGGATACTTTGGCCCATCGATTATGAGTCATGTTTACAGCACAGACAGTAGCTATCAGAGAGCCTTTGTCATTGCGGCCGTACTTGGCATAACCGGACTTGTTCTAACATTTGTATATAAGTTCACTACCCGAAAAAATCAGAAGATGGCTGTGGATATGAATCAGAAAGCTATCAATTAACCCATAGCAATAAATACAGATAAGGAGCATGAGATCATGCAAAGAAAATATCCCAATCTATGTAAACCAATTACAATTGGAAATGTGACTTTCAGAAATAGAATGTTTGGCTCTCCTATGGGAGGTACAGATATTACAGCTGACTGCACTATTGGACCGAAATCTACAGCTTTTTATGAATTAAGAGCAAAAGGCGGTGCTGCGTCAGTTACGGTCAGCGAAGTCGTGGTTCATCCTGAGACGGAAGCTTCCCATATGTACCATCTGGATCTGGGGACAGTAGATTCTCTTGCTAGTTTTACCTATACTGCAGACGCTATTCGCCGTCACGGGGCAATTGCCAGTGTGGAATTGTCTCATTCTGGACAGTATGCAGGAACTTATCTGACTGACAAAAATAAGAAACAAGGACTTGCTCAGTGGGGACCCAGTCCAGGAGTACGTCCAGACGGCAGAGAAGTAAAGGAACTTACGCAAGAACTAATTGCTGACATTGTAGCAGCTTATGGTAGATGTGCTGGACTGGCCAAGAGAGCAGGTTACGAAATGATTATGGTTCATGGCGGACATGGATGGTTAATTAATCAGTTTTTTTCTCCTTATTTCAACCGCAGAACAGACAAGTATGGCGGATCTTTGGAAAACAGGGTGCGTTTTGCACAGGAGGTTCTTGACTGTGTTCGTAAAGCTGTGGGTTCTGGCTTCCCAATCGAGTTTAGAATGAGTGGCTCAGAGTTATTTGAAGGCGGCTATGGTCTGACAGAAGGTATAGAAATTGCTAAATTAATCGAATCAAGAGTCGACTTGCTTCATGTATCTGCAGGAACCTATCAGACAGGATTTGGTATCACACACCCTTCGATGTTCTTGCCTCATGGAAGTAATGTTTATCTTGCAGCAGAGATTAAGAAGCATGTAAGTGTTCCGGTTGCAACGGTCGGCGGATTAAATGACCCGGCACAAATGGAAGAAATCATTGCCAGCGGTCAGGCGGATGTTGTTGAAATGGCTCGCGCACTGCTTGCTGATCCAGAGCTTCCAAGAAAGGTGATGAGCAACCGCGACGAGGACATTATTAAATGTCTGAGATGCTTCACCTGTATGGCAGAACGTGCAGAAACATCCACAAGACGCTGTACAGTTAACCCATTAATTGGTCGTGAGATGGATGGAACAGAAATTTACCCTTCCCCTAATCCACGCAAGGTTTTAGTAGCCGGTGGAGGCCCAGGCGGGCTTTATGCAGCTCTTACTGCAGCCAAACGCGGACATAAAGTTATTCTATGTGAGAAGGCTGACGAGATAGGCGGTATTTTGAGGGGAGAGCAGGCGATTCCTTTTAAATATGAGATGTATGAATTAGGTGTTACTCTCGGAAAGCTGGCTAAAGACGCTGGCGTTGAGATCCGTTTGAATACACCTGTTACTAAAGAGTATGCAGAGAAAGAAAATGCTGATGCGTTAATTATCGCAGCTGGTTCCGCAGCAATTGTTCCTCCAATTCCTGGATTGAATGGTGATAACGTAGTCATTGTTAATAACTACTATCTGGAGAAGGATAGGGTCAGCGATAGCGTAGTCGTATTGGGAGGCGGTCTGGCAGGCTGTGAAGCAGCAATTCACCTTGCCCAGGAAGGTAAGACGGTTCATCTGGTAGAGATGAGAACGGAGCTGGCTCCGGATGCTAATATTAGACATCGTCCGATTATGCTAAAAGAAATCGAAAAGAATAACATTCAGGTTCATTTAGGATTTAAAGGGCTGAGTGTTACACAAGAAGGTGTTGCTTGCGCTGATCAAAATGGTGAAGAACATTTTGTTCCAGGTACTTCAGTCATTTGTGCGCTTGGACAACGTCCAAGAAGAAACGTAGTAGATGAGTTAATTGATTGTGCACCTTATGTTGCACAAATCGGAGATTGCGTTAAGGCATCTACTATCACGACTGCAATATATCAAGGATATCATGCAGCGCTTGATATCTGATTATCTGCGACTCACCATCATTGCCCGGCATGGGACACTTCAGGAGTCTAAGAGAGGTACTCGAACATAGCGGTTCAACACAAATTGCACAGCTCCTGCAAATGGGTACAACATTGCGCAAGAGCTGTGCGATATTTTTTTAAGGATTAAGGCAATATTCCAAGTGTGAAAGTTAATTGCTAAGCAATCTTACTTCATGCACCGTCGGGGTATACCAGTTGTTCGGATTATTGAATAGCACTGCATTTACAAGGTTAATTCGCACGTAGCGAGCCTGAAAATTGACTTTGTCACTGGTAAAACCATACGTGGTATTACCTGTACGATCAATCGTGGAGTAGTTAACTCCATCCATGCTGTATTCAATTTTATATTTGTAATACGCTTCAGATCCTTTGTACATAAACCATGAAATATCCACTTCGCTGATGGTCTTGGTACTGCCCAAATCGACCTGCCACCAAGCGGGCCAGGATGCGGAGGCAGCCTTCCACGAGGTTTGGGCGTTGCCGTCGTTCGCCAGTGAAGCTGGAGAACTGGATGCGGCTGAGCTAGCAGTCGCTGTTTTGCCCTGTGTTTGATTCACAAGGGACGGCAGGATTACTGTGCCTGTCGCAGCATCCAGATCCCAGCTACTGTACCAGTTCAGGGTTGCTGTTTTGTTGGAGTCATTCAGAGTTAGTGGCAACCAGATGAATTTGTGGTCGCTCAGATTGAGCGGATTCCAGCGATCGCCCATATAGATGTAGCTGGTTCCTGCGCTACCTGTAATCGTGGCGATGGAATGGATTTGCGAGCCGTAAGCCGCCGGATCACCGAAGGGTGACAGAGCAGACCAGCTTCCAGTCATGGAACTGGCGGTTGCGTAAGCGCCCTGATTCGGATACCAGCCAGATGCCTGCGAGGTGAACAGATAGTAGGTATTGTTCTTTTTCACAACAGCAGGAGCTTCGCGATAGCCATTTTCAAAAATCCAGCCAACGAACGACTGCACGCCTGTATAATCGGCTGTCAGCTTGAAGATCGCCATCGTATCGTTGGCACCGCCATTTTTACGGGAAGCTGTAATAAGGTAGCCGCTACCGTCCGTATCCTTGAACACCGTCATATCACGAGACTCGTAATTCAGTGGGCGGAAGCTGCCTTGGTAGGCAAAATTTCCGTCGGGTGTATCGCTGGTAGCGACGGCTACACGACCTAGTGAGTAGTCCGTGCCATTTTCATAGTGCGCCCATAGTACATATTTTCCGGTGGTTTTGTTGTAGATAACTTTGGGACGCTCGATTTTGCTCGAATTCAGCTCAGGGGCGGAATCTTTGGTGAGAATACTGCTGCGGAAGGACCAATTTTTCAAATCGGTTGAGGTATATACGTTCACTTTTTCAAATTTCCAGTTTTCGGCGTGCTCGCCGTACCAATAATAAGTAGAACCTACTTTTAGAATATTACCGCTGTTCGCCTGAATCGGGTTACCTGCGGTGTCTTTCCAATCCGCTCCGTTCGTAATGGCTGTGCTTGCTGTTGCGCTCAGGGATAGTTCAGCATTGGCGACGTCCAAACCATTCAGCGCTTGGTTCACCTCGGTCCCGTAGGTTGCTTGCGTAACGCCTGTTGTATTGGCGTGTGCTGTATCGGGTTGAAGACCCGCACTGGCCACTGCGAATAGGATACAAATCCATGCGGCTAACCATTTGCTGCTGTTGATCCACTTCACGATATCATCTGCCTCCTTTAACACGGATAGGATGGGTCGGAATGGCTTGTCCGGCACCTCATTTTCGATTTTACCCTAATTGGAAGCGTTTACAAGTGGAATAAATTGAAGTCTTTAGCATGGTGAAACTGTTGTTACGAGAAAGGACAAATCTGATCACTGCATACAAAATAGGTATATAGATATTTGAAACTTTGGGGAAAGCTCGTCAGTTATGTGGGAAGCGTTTGTAATTGTGCGTTTTGTCATTGACACGTTCACATTATTTTAAATTTAAAGTGACTGGAATCACATAAACGGTTACTTTATGTGGGTATACTTGCTTTAAATTGAGGGTTACAAATGGGACATATATTGAAATACCCTTTGTTATCTTATTTTGGAGAGAAGAGGGATACAAAGATGCTAAGTGAGCAAACCATTGCAACGATCAAATCGACTGTACCTGTTTTGGAGGTACACGGAACTACAATCACCAAGCGTTTTTACCAGATGATGTTTGAGGCCCATCCCGAGCTTCTCAATATATTCAATCACGCGAATCAGAAGCAAGGACGTCAACAGGGAGCGCTGGCCAATGCTGTATACGCGGCTGCACAGCACATTGACCGTCTGGAGGAAATTCTTCCGGTGGTACGCCAGATTGCACATAAGCATCGCAGTTTGGGAATTAAACCCGAGCATTACCCTATCGTCGGAAAATATCTGCTCGCTGCGATCAAGGATGTACTGGGAGATGCGGCTACAGACGAGATCATTGCCGCATGGGCCGAGGCCTATGGTGTGATCGCTAATGTATTTATAGACGTGGAAGCTGAAATGTACAAGGAGGCTGGACAGCAGCAGGGAGGCTGGTCAGACTTTAAGAGCTTTGTTGTGCAGAAAAAGGTTAAAGAAAGCGACCAAATTACGTCCTTTTATCTGGTGCCGCAGGATGGACAGGTGTTGCCTGAATTCGAGCCCGGACAATATATCAGCTTAAAGATGGAAATCCCGGGAGAACATAATACCCACATTCGTCAATACAGTCTTTCGGATGCCCCGGGCCACTCCCACTACCGGATATCTGTAAAGCGAGAGGATGCTGTAGAGTCCCGTCCGGCAGGTAAAGTATCCGTGTATCTGCATGAGCAGGTGCAAGAGGGCGATGTGCTTCAGGTATCTGCACCGGCGGGTGATTTTACGCTGGATCGGGCAGATCGCAGACCTGTCGTGCTGATCAGTGGCGGGGTCGGGCTAACCCCGATGGTCAGTATGCTGGCTTCCTTGGTGAAATCTGCTCCGCATCGGCCTATCACCTTTGTCCACGCAGCAGTCAACGGGGATAACCATGCTCTGCGTAATGAGGTAGAAAAGCTGGTCGCCACACATGCACAGGCTGCAGTTCGCTGGTGTTACAGCAGACCAACGGAGCAGGATCGGCTGGCACAGGCTTTTCACAAGGAAGGCCGTTTGGATCTGGCCTGGTTACAATCCGTGATACCGGAACGTAACGCACAATATTACTTTTGCGGCCCTGAGGGATTCATGCAATCGGTATACGGCCTGTTGAAGGAGTGGAATATCCCTGCTTCGGATATCCACTATGAATTCTTTGGTCCTGCTAGCGCATGGGAAGCAGAAGCACAATGACACAATGAAACATCAAAAAAGACGAAGGATAGTTGTCCTTCGTCTTTTTTTGCGATGATTACAATGGGAAATCCTGCTCATTGGGTACTACTTTTCAAAGTGCGCTCCTGTTTTCATAACAAGGGAGTACGCAAAAATTCCATACCTTGCGGCATATATGGGCGTAAAGCCTCCGGAATACGGATCGAACCGTCCTCTTGCTGGTGATGCTCCAGCAACGGGATCAGAATCCGGGGCGAAGCGACCGCTGTGTTATTGAGCGTGTAACAATATTTCAGCTTGCCGTCCGCATTGCGGTACCGGATGTTGGAACGGCGCGCCTGGAAATCAAGCAGCTGGGACGACGAATGTGTCTCGCCGTAAGCTTGGCGGCTGGGCATCCATGTCTCAATGTCCACCTGCCTGTAGGTTTTTTGCGCCATGTCGCCTGTACAGACAGCCATCTTACGGTAGGGCAGCTCCAGCAGTTGAAGCAAGTCTTCCGCATTGCGCGTAATTTCCTGAAACATCTGCTCTGAAGCGTCCAGGCTGGCTTCGCAGATGACGACCTGCTCAACCTTGGCAAACTGGTGCACACGATACAGTCCGTGCACATCCCTTCCGGCCGAGCCAACCTCATTGCGGAAGCATACGGACACGGCTGCCAGCCGAATCGGGTCCGTAACATCCACGATCTCACCGCTGTAATACGAGACCAGAGGCACTTCCGAAGTGCCTACAAGCCACTGATCCTCACCTGTAATGCGGTACGTCTGATCCAGTCCGAGCGGGAAAAAACCAGTGCTGCGCATGGCCTCTGCACGTACCATCAGCGGAACATCCAGCAACTGGAATCCACGTTCAGTCAGCAGATCCACCGCAAGCTGCTGCACAGCCCGATGCAATGCAACCCCTGCTCCCGTCAAATAGTAGTTACGGGTACCGGCTGTTTTGACACCCCGAGGGACATCGATTAGCTTGTGAAGCTCACCGAGCGTCATATGATCCTTTGGTTCAAATCCGAAGTTCGGAACCGACCCGACCTGCTCCAGTTCTACATTATCCTCATCCGATCTCCCCCGTGGCGTATCTGGCGATACGATATTAGGCATCAGAAGCAAAAGCTGTTGAAACTGTTCCTCTACTTCCTGTTGCGGGGCTTCCAGAAGATCTAGTCGTCCGTTAATTTCTTTGACCTGCCGCTTTGCCACTTCTGCCTGTTCACTCTGGCCGGCATGGATTAGCGCGCCAATATCCTGACTACATTGATTACGCTTCTGCCGAAGCTGTTCCACTTCCTGAAGTAGCTGTTTTCTCCGATCATCCAGGGTCAACAGCTCTGCGACCGATACCTGTATTCCTTTGCCGTCTGCTGCTGTCTGAACCTGTTCTTGATGCTCTCTGATCCATTTGATATCCAACATGACACCGCACTCCTTTTCGGATAAAAATACAAAAAGCGCCCTCATCCACATGGGACGAGGAGCGCTTTGATCTCGCGGTGCCACCCAAATTGACCAGACAGCATGACAGGTGTCATGACTGTCCAATCCACTTTGCTCCGCTGTAACGGGCGGGTCCGGTTTACTTAGGTACATATCGCCATATCCTACGCTAACGTATGGTCCTTGGCGTAAACGCCTCCGAGTTGGATGCTCTTCATAGGCATAATATCGTTTGCTTTTTTGTAAGTATACGGATTTTTGGCAGGGTAATCAAGGGCATGAGTCTGCACATTGAATTAATTCCTTTTTTCATCGTGATCTTTCCAATAAAAATAAATACACAGCGTAATTAAAATAAGTGGAAATAAGTAAAAGGCATCATTATAGCCTACAGAATGGCTGACTCTCAAATCGTATAAAAGCCAAAACATGGACATGCTTGCTATCAAAGCTATAGTGCCACTTATTGAATACATGTATATCTCCTTTCAATTTGGATTTCATGTTTGCGAAGGGGAAAGGTAGGCTTTATTTCATATGTATATCCATTCTACTTCATCTGCGAACATGAAACTGGAAGAATATATAAGTAAAAGCCCCAATTTAACGTCCAAAATGGGCTATAGTCTCTATAATGCCTTTTTAATTTCATGTAAAATGTAATGATTACCAAAATGGACAGCGATGGAGGAGAACATGGAGGATTTTAAAGATCGTTTACATACGATCCGCCAAGAACAGAACAAGCTGCTCAAGGAGTATCAAACATTAATCGCGGACTATGAAGCCTCAGATATCATTCTGGAGAATGAGGTTCTGCGAAAAAAGTTCGAGGATTATCAGGCTCGCTGCATTCACTTGGAAGAGCGAGTACGACATATTGAGCAGGAAAATGGAAAGCTGCGCACTGCGCTGACGGAGCAAATGCTGAGTGAAAAGGCGAATATGATCCGCATTTCGCGTGAAAAGCTGGAGACCTATTTTGCTTCCAGAACCGCAGAAGGGAAAAATCGGCTGACATCCTTTGAATATGGGGCTAAAAACCGGGTGGACCAGCTTATTCAGCAGACTACGCATGAGCTTAAAGAAGATCAGGACGAGATCGTCGCCAGATTACGACTGTTCTCAGAGGAGATTCGTGACCGGATCATGGAACAACGCGAGCGGTTTCAGGAGGCCGAGCGCCAATTGCTTCAGCAGACGGCAAGCGAGTTCCAGCAGTTCGGAGAAGAAGAGATCAGCGAGGAAACGATGCAGAAGCGCATGAAGCAAAATCAGTTTGAAATGAAGCTAGGCTTGAACTGGATCAACAAGCTGGGGATTTTGCTCATTATATTGGGTGTGGGAGCCGCTTTTAAATACTCATACTCGAACTGGTTTACAGGAAATATGAAGGGCGTGGCCTTCTTTCTGCTAGGAGCGTTGATGCTGGGCGGCGGGGAGTGGCTGTACCGCAAGCAGAAGCAGACCTTTGCGCTCGGTATTTTGGGCGGCGGTATTTCTGTGTTGTACGGATCGATTTTTTACAGCTACTTTTTGTTAGAAATCATAGGAATGTATACAGGCATAGGCTTATCCGTACTCGTTACGGTGACCGCTGTGCTACTGTCATTAAGGTATGAATCCCGAACGATATGCTCTTTTGGTTTAGTAGGGGGATATCTCCCGCTCTTTTCCTATATGGCAGCGAACGGACTGGAAGGGAACGCCGTGTATATCGCCATGGGCTATTTGTTCCTGTTAAATTTGCTGATTCTGCTTGTATCCTTCCGCAAACGGTGGGTCGTCGTGCAATATATCAGCTTTTTACTTAATACGCCCTTGATGATTGTGCTGGCGTGGTTATCGGAAAGTGCCGTAGCGAGCATGCTGTATGCAGTCATTACATTTGCGATGTACCTCGGGATGACGCTGTGGGTGCCGTTCCGTTTAAAATCAAAACTGTCATGGCTGGATTTCTCCCTTTTGGCTCTGAATACAGTCGTGAGCTGTTCCGTTCTGTATTCTCTGTTCGGCGATGCAGGCCTGGATGATTATAAAGGCTTGCTGGCTCTCGTCTTTTGCTTGGTGTACGGGGGTCTGGGACAATGGGTCCGTCGATATATTCCAGAGGAGAAACAAACCAAAATATTATTTTATGCGACTTCGTTGACCTTTGCCATCCTTATGGTGCCGTTCCAGTTTGGAGTTAGATGGTTATCCATGGGCTGGTTGATCGAAGCGGTTCTTCTTACATTATATGGGCACCGTTACCGGTTGAAGGAATTGGAACGAGCTGGCTGGGGCATTTTATTACTGTGTCTGGGCGCATTCTTTTTCGTCGATTTCCCTATATATCTGTTGTCAGGATTTGAAACAGACTATTTTGGACTCAAATATACGCTCATTACACTGGGAATGTTAATCGTTACCGTCTTCTATGCGAGTGAATTTAGCCGTCCGAATGCTTTCAAAAACAATCGTTTGTACGAAATGCATATCATGCAAGGATTTAAATATGTAGCTTTGGTGAACGTGTATTTCTACCTTTTGTATGAAGCCGGGCATTGGTATAACATCGTTGTATCCGACGGGTTTGTCCATTACACCTTGTACAAAGTGTTGTTGTACACCTGCGTATCGCTGGTGTTGGCTTATTTCCTGCCTAAGGTGAGGTTGCTGTATGATCGGGTGATTAAATACTACAGCTTGGCGTTGTACGTCATAGGCTACGCGCTGGCACTGGTGATCACCGTAACGGTTCCAACCTTGCATGAAAATTATGCACAAAATACGGCTGCTGATTATGTGGCGTTAGTGGTACTCGCAGCCTTTAATGTGCTGGTATTCTTCAGCAGCAGGGATTTTCTGAACGCACTGATGACCCGACATTATAGAAGCAATGAGTTGTATCCGGTCATTATGGGTGTATATTTGCTGGGTATCATAACCGCCTTTCTCGGAGTTCAGTTCCGCCTGGGGGATGCTGGTCTTGTGTTCAGTCTGGTGTATTTGCTGCTGGCCATTTTGTATATTGTATACGGCTTCCTCAAGCGAGTGGTCTACATTCGCAGATTTGGATTGGGCTTGACCTTGCTGTCGACAGGTAAGCTGCTGTTGTATGATCTGCACCTGTTAACGACGGGGAGCACGATTGTAGCCTACTTCTCTTTTGGTGTTGTACTGTTGGCGATTTCGTATATTTATCAAAAAGTATCTAATCGCATGGGAGAGACCCTAATAAAGAAGGATGTTGAAGAAAATATGTAGTTTTCTGTTGTATTTTGTAGATACGGAACATTATGAAAATAAATCCGGTAATAGTGAAAAATTATGCATGACCTTACATCCTACTTACGCTATAATGAGTAAAAATTATTTATGTACGCATGCTCATGTTTATGCGTAAGTAGAGAGAATGAGGGGGATATAATGAATTTGAGCAAGGGGCAGAATAGCCTGTCTGATAAAAATGAACGCTTCTCGTCTGCTGGATTCATATTGGCGGCGATCGGGAGTGCGGCAGGACTAGGTAACATATGGAAATTTCCGTATATTACAGGACAATATGGCGGAGCTGCATTTTTCTTATTGTTTATTGTCTGCCTGTTGCTTGTTGGTTTGCCTGTACTTTTAGCAGAGCTTGCGCTTGGTCGTGCAGGTCGAGGAAGTGCTGCTTCTGCAATGGTAAAAGTAGGCGGTCACCCGATTTGGGGCAAGATGAGCATTATGTTTGTTATCGTGCCTTTTGTTATCTTATCGTTCTATGCCATTGTAGGAGGCTGGACACTGCATTATGCCGTAGAGGCATTTAGCGGAAATCTGTTTTCAAATAATGATTTTGCTGGACAGTTCGCTTCTTTTTCCTCCGGGTATGCGCCGTTGGTTTGGCTGTTAGTTGTTTTTGCATTTACAGCAGTCGTGGTTACTCTTGGGGTATCAAACGGGATTGAAAAGTTCAATAAAATTTTGATTCCTGCCAAGGTCATCCTGTTGCTCGTGTTGATGATTAACGCTCTTATGCTGCCAGGCTCTGGTGCGGGCGTATCCTTCTTTCTGAATCCCGACTTCTCTAAGCTAAGTATAGAGTCTGCATTGGTTGCTTTGGGACATGCCTTCTTCTCACTCTCACTGGGGATGGGAATTATGATCACGTACGGTGCGTACGTGGATCGCCGTCAATCGCTGGGTGGAGCCATGCTGGCAGTTGGTGGCGGAGATTTAATCTATGCGTTTATCGCAGGTATGATTATTTTCCCTACAACCTTCTCCTTCGGAATTAACCCAGCTCAAGGACCATCTCTGGTTTTCATTGCTTTACCGGCTGCTTTCTCGGCAATGCCTTTTGGTGCATTCTTCGGCGGTTTGTTCTTTGTACTGCTGGCGGTTGCTGCATTAGGTTCTATGGTATCCTTGCTGGAAGTTCCAGTAGCCTATGTCATGGAGCGTATGCGTTGGAGCCGGGTTCGCTCTGTCATCGTCGTATCGGTCCTGTGCTTGATGCTGGGCGTCCCTTCTGCATTGTCCATGGGCCTGGTGCCGGAATTAAAAGTGGGGGATAAATCATTCTTTGATTTCGTAGACTTCACCGCTTCCAACATCTTCTTACCGTTAGGCGGTTTGTTGATTGTTATATTCACAGGTTATTACTGGAAGACTGCGGCTGAGCATGCGAACATCAAACCCTTCTGGTTCAACGTATGGTTATTCGGTCTTCGGTATGTTGCACCGATCCTGATGTTGTTGGTCTTCCTTCATACCTCAGGTATCATCAAATTTTAAGAGCATAGAATACTAATAAAAAGGCATTTTCTTCCTAAGGGAAGAGATGCCTTTTTTTGTATATCTATCAGTGGTTACCTAACTGTGGAAAGGAATGATATAATAAAAACATTGTCATTAATTTTAACTTCATTGAAATCATTACGATTATGAAGTTTTATATAATGAATGAAAAGGCTACAGGGCATCGCACAGACGATGTGCAGGAGAGGGAAAGGGCAGAAGAGCATTGAAACAGACAGGGAGCTTGAATTTGCAAGAAGGACGGCGGCTGAAATGAAGTCTAAACAATTGCCGTCACAACGTCGTTATATGCCAGGTTTGGATGGATTAAGAGCGCTGGCGGTCATCGCAGTCATTGTGTATCATCTGAATCCGGATTGGTTGCCGGGTGGTTTGTTGGGTGTAGGCGTGTTTTTTACTTTGTCGGGGTATCTGATTACAGATATTTTGGTGAGTCAGTGGGATACATATCATAGTTTTAAAATGAAAGATTTCTGGTTGCGTCGTGCCAGAAGGTTGCTGCCTGCCATGTTGACGGTTGTGGCTGTCATTGTCCTGTGCTCGTTGCTTTTCGATCCGTCACGGCTAACGGCCTTGCGCGGAGATGTACCTGCCGCATTGGTGTATATGAGCAATTGGTGGTTTATCTTCCATCAGGTTTCGTATTTTGAAAGTTTCGGCCCACCTTCTCCGCTCGGGCATCTGTGGTCGCTGGCGGTGGAGGAGCAGTTTTATATCTTATGGCCTTTACTGCTGGCGCTTGGGCTAAAATTCATGCCCAAGCGTATTGTGCTCGCAGGCTGGGTGACTTGTCTGGCGTTAATATCTGCACTCCTGATGGCAGTGATTTACGTACCAGGAAGCGACCCGAGCCGGGTGTATTATGGCACGGATACGCGCGGATTTGCTCTGCTGATCGGTGCGGCGCTGGCCTTGGTATGGCCAAGCGGCAAACTGAAAGAGCAAGCTTCTCCTAAGGCGCGTATGCTTCTGGACAGCATCGGTGCAATAAGCTTGCTGCTGCTTTGTCACTGGGCGTGGGCCTCGAATGAATATGACCCATCTCTGTACCGGGGCGGCCTGCTGGGCATAGCTTTGGTCACTGCTATTGTGGTCGCAGCGTTGGCACATCCGGTAAGCCACCTTGGTCGTCTCCTTGGAATCAAGCCGCTACGCTGGATTGGAGCCCGTTCCTATGGACTGTATCTGTGGCATGTTCCGGTTATTACGCTAACGACGCCTCAAGTAGATACCGATGGCGTGCATGTGATGCGTATCATTTTACAATTGCTAGCTACCGTATTGCTGGCGTCTCTCTCATTTAAATATATCGAGGAGCCGATTCGCCATGGAGGATTCCGCCACTGGATCACAGAAATCCGTTCAGCGGTTCGTAGACAGGCGCGGTGGAGATGGATGCCTACAACTACAGCGGCTGTGCTTTTTGCAGGTATTCTCTTGGGTACCGTCCACCTGTACGTGGCGTCTCCTGACGCAACGATTCAGGCGGCATCAAGTGATGAGAAGCCAGTCGCAAAGGCAAAGGCGATGCCGCCGCTTCACGGAACGGTATCCGTGGCTTCCAAGGAGCCCAAAGCCATCAAGCTGCAAGGGTCCGAGGGCAGCAAGGTGCAGACCCCAGTCCTGTCTCAAGCCCAGATGCCTAAAAACACGGCGGTCCAGGCTGGTACTACGGACGATGTTACGAAACCGTCGGAACCTTCGGACAAACCCAAAGAAGCTACGCCTATTACAGGTGATGGGTCGAGTGTGACCGCCATTGGAGACTCTGTCATGTTGGATGTACAGTCGTACATTCAGGATTCCTTCCCGGGAGCTGTTGTAGATGGACGGATCGGCCGTCAGATGGCGGAGGCGCCTGCCGTACTGGAGCAGCTAAGACAGAACGGACAGCTGGGTAAGACAGTTATTATTGAGCTGGGCACGAACGGCGCTTTCACCAAGGATCAGTTAGCGAATTTGCTGGCCAGTCTGAAGGATACGAAGCATATTATACTCGTGAATACCCGTGTGCCTCGGCCGTGGGAGAGTATTGTGAACAAGCATCTTGCCGAAGCAGCGTCCCAGGACCCGCGAATTACAATGATTGACTGGTATGCAGCCAGCTCTGGTAAAAATTCATATTTCGAGCATGACGGAGTACATTTAAAACCTAGTGGTGCTAAAGCTTATGCGTCCTTGTTGGCTCAGGCCTTAACAAAGCAATCGTAATAAACTGCAATGATACTCATAAATTATGCAAATGCAAGACAAGAAAGCCACCGGGAGTAGGTTGTCCTCTGGTTGAAGTGCATCCCTAAATTTTCATCGGCTAAACCTAAGGGTTTTTCCCATGTCCATTCTAAGGTGTGTACATCAACCCTGATCCGGTGGTTTTTCTTATTTTAGTGGGAGGTACATAAGCTAATGGAAAAGGGCTATTCACATAGTAGGACAAGAGAACACCGCTTGAAGAGGAACAGAAAAAGACTAATTTTACTTGCTATTATATTATTTGTGGCAGGCTGTATTACTTTCATTGCGATAAAGGTCTCAGATAACAAAACGCATGCGCCAACACAGGAGCTTGCTAAAAAAACAGATTCCGTATCCAAGGACTCATCAAAAGGTAAAGTAAATGGGGGAGCAAATGGTAAAGCAGTCTCTCCAAAAAGCGACCCCGAAGTAGAAGATGGTGCCTTTGTCGAAAAATATTTAAAACAGCAAATGCTAGGGCAGATGCCCGATGGAGCCGATGGTAAAAAAGTGGCCTACTTATCCTTTGATGATGGTCCATCCGTGACGGTAACACCTAAAATATTAGACATTCTGAAAAAACAGAAGGTCAAGGCAACCTTTTTTATCGTAGGAAAAGAAGCCGATGAAAATGAACATACCAGGAACATTATCAAAAGAATTGTTAAAGAAGGTCATGCGATAGGAAACCACACGTACTCTCATAATTATAAGTATTTATATCCTAACAAGCGGGTAAGCACGGACCATGTTATGCAGGATATTGAGAGGAACAATAAGGTGTTAAAAAGTATTCTGGGGCCAGAGTTCACCACAAGAATGATCCGGTTTCCGGGGGGCCACATGACATGGAATAGCAGAGATCCACAGGGGATGGCTGCTTTGGATAAAGTTTTACATCAAAAGGACTATCATCAGGTAGATTGGAATGTATTAACGAAGGATGCAGAGGGGAAATCCAAGAAGGCACCGGCACTAATCAACCAGTTTATAAGGTCAGTCAAAGGTCGTGAAAAAGCCATCATACTCATGCATGACACCTATGGTAAAGAAGAAACCGCAAAAGCGTTGCCGCAAATTATAGAATTCCTAAAGAAACAGGGATATGAGTTTAAGGTTATGAAGTAGGATATGTTTATATGTAAGAAAAGGACGGGGCTGATGGCCACCGTCCTTTTTGCAATTAAGGTTTATACTTCGCGTGTTTAGATGCGTTCTGCTTCACCCATCGCCTGAATGAAAGCCCCGATACCTTTGGGATCGTTGGTTATAATCGGCTCGCTGATATAGTAAGCGAAGGTGCCATCCCGACGATCTTTACCACCCAAACCGCTTACTTGCACCGTTTTGTTCAGATTCACGAGTCCTTCTTCAGTAATCGTGATAAATTCATCGATAATTCCCTTACGGATAATTTCTGCCTCTTGACGATATTGCTCTGGCAGATAGCCTTTGCGAACGCCCTTGGCAATAGCATAGAGAATCATGCAGGAAGCAGAGGCTTCCAGATAGTTGCCTTTCACATGGCCCAGGTTGAGCACTTGATAAAAGACTCCACTTTCTTTATCACGCACTTTCAGCAGGGCTTCCAGTGTTTCCGTCAGCATATCAATCAGGACGGGACGGTCTGCATGATCCTCTGGAATATAGTCCAGCACGTCAACGAGTGCCATAACGAACCAACCCATCGAGCGTCCCCAGAAATTTTTGGAGCAGCCTGTTTCCTGGTTGCACCAATGCTGCTCACCTTTCTCATCCCAGGCATGGTAGAGCAGGCCTGTTTTAGGATCACGTGTATGTTCATAGCAGAGCTTGAATTGCAGGGTCACATCGTCAAACTCTGACGGATCTCCGAATTCACGGATAAATTCAGCGTAGAACGGGGCACCCATGTACAAGCCGTCGAGCCAAATTTGATACGGATAAATTTGCTTATGCCAGAATGCGCCTTCGCTTGTGCGCGGGTGTTTTTCCAGCTGACTGCGTAATTGGTAGGCTGCCTTTTTATATCGTTCATCTCCTGTAGCACGATACAGAGAGAAGAGCAGCTTGCCGTTATTCACATGGTCAATATTGTACTCATCTACTTTATAGCGCTGAATAACGCCATTTTCGTCAACAAAATGATCCATATGTTTCTTTATATATTCCATATACTTGGGATCGCCTGTCAGTTCGCCAACCCATTCCAGACCTCTGTAAATGACGCCGTGGTCATATTCCCATTTTTCATAAAATTCCGGACTTCGTTGTAGAACGGAATCGCTCATACGTACTGCCCAAGAATCTGTTTTTGTAGGACTGGTGGTTGGTTGTGATGTTGGATTTGCCATGATACAGTCACCTCTTTAGTAAATGTTTAATCTGTATTTGTTATTGTTATTACATAGACGGAGTGTGTGTTTTAGGGTCAACAGGTTTGTTCTTGAAGCCCACGTTATTGTTGCCCCAGCACCGATCGTAATGGAAACCTGTCAGTTCCTCGAATACCTTTCGTGCTTCCGGTTTGGCTGATTTCATGGAGCCACCGTTTTTGAGGCGGTCAATTTCGGCGATTAGCTTCTTGTGGCTGTCAATATCCAGCTTCATCACGACAGACGCAATCATACCGATGATCGCTAGAACGATGGTACCGACCACGAGTACATAAAAGATGGCGTGCTGAGCAGCGACTGGCTGACTATCAGCCCCGGATACAAAGCCAAAATGCTGTAATACCCAGCCAAGAATGAAGACGACAACGGCCCGCACCATTTTTCCGGCAAAAGTCATCATACCTGCATAAATACCTTCCCGGCGACGGCCGGTCAACGCTTCATCCACATCGGCAAGGAACGTGTATTGATTCCAAGGGATGTAGTAGACGCCCCCAGTACCAAGCCCCATGAACAGGGTGATGACATATAGCCATACCATCGTATTCGAGGCTCCCGTTATATAGAGCAGGCCATAACCTGCTACGCTGAAGCAAACGACAACGAGTGCGGCGATAAAAGGCATACGGAACCCTTTACGCACACAGAATTGGATGAAGAAATAGGTAGAAATCAATTGAATGACAGAGTTAAAGCTGTTCAAATTGGATACCATCTCCGAGCTTTGGAACAAGGAGAAGACAATAAAGTACGTAAAAGCAGAAGTAAACAGCCACTCAGCTGAAAAGCCGCCTAGGTACATACCGAGATGATGACGGAACGTCTTGACTCGGAAGGTAGAGGAAATGTCGACAAACAACTTTTTCATCGAATCTATAAAGGAAAGCGGAGCTTCACCTTCCAGTTCCTTTTGCAGTTCCTCACTTGGACGTTCCCAGGAGTTTTTATACAAGAATGCCATCGCAATCAGCAGAATAGCTGCAAAAACGAGACCGGTATAAAAGAAAGGCAATGGAGAGTCTTTGCCATACTCAGCAATAAAACGACCAGGGATAAAAGCAGCCGCAAAATTGGCGATTTTGCCAAACATGGCCTTCCATCCGGTCAATCTGGAGCGTGCGCCGAAATCTCGGGTCATCTCTGACGCTAGTGCTTCATACGGCACCATGACAGAGGTATACACCAGTTCAAACAGTACGTACGTACTCAGGTAATACCAGAAGCCCAACCCATCTACCCAAAGCATCGGATACACGAGCATCAGCGGGATACCCATCATGATGAAAAAGCGACGTCTGCCGAATTTACGGCCCAAGCGGGTCCGGTGAAAGTTATCGCTGATAAAGCCCATGACCGGATTGCTGACCGCATCTATGATGCTGGCAACAGAGAAAATGGCCGCGGCCTGAACGGGAGACAGTCCGCAAAAGGTTGTATAAAAGTACATTAACCACGCACCGCTAATAGCAAGTGCGCCACTTCCCAGCATGTTACCGCTTCCATAGGCGAGTGTATGTTTCAGTGTGATTCTTCGTTCCATGATCTGTTCACCTCATATTTTGTCTGGTTATGAGGACAATCACCGGTCGCTATATTATGCAGAATTGTCTAAGTTGGTAGATGGGCCAGGGCGTCCTGAGTTGGAAGGGGCGTTTAGCGTGCCCCTATATTAGTGCCGCTCGGTGTTCCCGAGCCGATCAGATCGCTTCCTTTGGCCAGCTTAAGGAAATCACCTAGCTGGATGGAACCGTCTGCACTTCGAGTGATAGAAGGCGTGAGACTAACAAAGTCGTCTGCACTGACTACCAGACCTTTGGCATTTGTCGATTTTTTGTTTTTCCACCAAACGCTAGAGTTGTCTTGATCTGTACCGCTTGTTTTGTCACTAGCGCTTCCCTCAAAGGAAAGATTGTTTATGAACACGTGATCACCCTTGTCAAAAGCAAAATTACTTTGTCCATTGTCCCACGAAGTATTATTGGTCAACGTAATGCTGCCGGGGTTGCTATTGTAGGTGAAGCCGTGTTTTTTGTTCTGGAAAGCAATGCTGTTTTTCACAATATGGTTGACTTTGATTTTGTCTCCACCCAGCTTAAAGCCGTTGCCGTCGCTGTTCGCGGTAGACGTTCCATCTGAGGTCTGCCCGTTGTGGTGGGCCACACTGTTCAAAATGGTTACTTCGCCGATGGGACCCGTTTCGGTTTTGCTATACAAATCCCAGCCATCGTCTACGTTGTACGCAGCCAAGCAGTTATCAAACACATTGCCTGATCCTACAGTTAATTTAGCCGCGAAGCCATCGGCATCCTCACCATTATCGGGATCAGCGTTATCGTGAGAGTAAGAATTCAAAATCAAATTGTTCGAAGGCCACTCACTAGTGGAAGCGTTAGGCGAGTAACGTCCAAGCTGGAGTCCAGTATCCCGGTTGTGGTGGGTTTCCACGTTTTCGATTCGGTTATTGCTGCCGCCGATATAGATACCATTATCTCCGGCACCCTTTACTTCAAGGCCCTTTACTAGCCAAAAGTCTCCGTTAAGCTGAAGTCCACGATTGGCTGAACCAAAGGCTTGAGCAGAGAAATCAAGTACCGGCTTTTCACTACCGTAAGCGACCAACCCTTTGAGTGAGCCGTTATTGCCGCTGTTTTCACGCTGAATTGTAATCGTTGAGGAGTAAGTGTAGTTACCACCGCGCAGATAAATAGTTTTACCAGGAGCAATTTGTGTAAGTGCTGCTTCGAGCGTGGTAGGACTGGATATTGTACCCGGATTGGACACGTTACCATTTGGCGACACATACAAATCTCCTGCCGCTAACGTTGTGGAGACAGCTGTTGCGTCGGTTGTACTAACTGCCTCTTCTGTGAGTGCAGAAGAAGGGATGTCGTTGGATGACGTATCTGCGTAAGCGGTTCCAATAAGACAAGAAGAAGCGAAAACAAAAGAAACACCGAGCCTTAGAGCGTTAAATCCGTTTTTTGGACGATCATTTCGTTTAAACATGTAATTTCCTCCTTATTTGAGCTCATATTTTAAAAGAAGATAGCCTCTATAAAAGTGACTCATGCTGTCTTTCCACTAAAAACAGGACACCTCCTGGGGGGACAGATTGATCTACCATTAGTCCAAAACGCTCTAAGAAGTATATGCACAGTGTAATATATGTTAACGTTTGCATCAACAGTTTTTTACTGTTTTTTTGATATTGTGAAAAAAAGTTCACACTTTTGTTTCAACTAAAAATGCAATTTTGCCAGACTGGGAAAATTTGATTATACTTAAACATTATACATATAATAGGAATGAAAACTGTGAGAAAGGGTGGGTTTAGTGCATGGAGAGTGGAAATCATTTGACGGATTCAACTGTCGAACAATTGCAGGAAAAGCAGCCACGAGTGAAAAATGAGATGATCGATTGGCTTAAGGCCATTATTGTAGCCATTGTGCTCGTGTTCATTATACGTTGGCTATTATTTGCGCCATTTATTGTTGAGGGAGCGTCCATGGAACCGAATTTCAAGACAGATGAACGAGTGGTCGTGAACAAGATGATTTATGATTTTCGTGATCCCAAGCCGAGTGAGGTTGTTGTATTCCATGTGAAAAAGGAACAAAAAGACTTTATTAAGCGTGTTATCGGAGTGGCTGGGGATACGATTCAGTATCAAGGCGATCATCTTTATGTAAACGGTAAGAAAGTAGAGGAGCCATACATTCAGGGAGCTATTCATAATGCGCACGCCAAGGGAGAACTATATAACAATGTTGATTTTCCAAATGGAACCATAACCGATTCCAAGGTACCTGAGGGTTATATTTTTGTGATGGGCGACCACCGCAATAATAGTAGGGATAGTCGTGCTATTGGTTTTGTTTCTATTAAAGATATCGTTGGCCGTGCGGATGTGATTTTTTGGCCGGTGGATAGCTCGCAATGGGTTAAGCATAAATAATATAAGAGCGCCTAAGAGGGGGGGATTCCTCACTTAAGGCGCTTTTATTTTATAACCTCATTATATTTTTTTCGTAAACGGGTCAGGCAGCTTGCGCCAATCCTGCTCCATTTCTTCAGGGGTCAGCAGTGTCTCATCCAGAGTGCGCTCGATTTCTTCCCGGTTCATATCGATACCAATAAATACGAGTTTGGTCACCCGGTCACCATACTTTTCGTCCCAGTCAGGTGTCTTTTCGAAATCTTCGCCAAGATAGTATTGGCGTTCTTCTTCAGTCAAGGCAGATACCCACAGTCCTGCGCGTGCGAATTGTTTGGAGCTACCCGCCTGACTGAATGTAAAAGCAGTGCGGTTCTGCGTGGCGAGCCACACCAATCCCTTGGAACGTACAACCTCAGCAGGCCATTGAGCCAGCCATTTCAACAAACGTTCGGGATGAAATGGGATTTTGCGCTTGTACACAAACGAAGCAATGCCATATTCTTCTGTCTCCGGTACGTGCTCTTCTTTGTTCATTTCCTGTATCCAGCCTGCCGCCTGACTAGCTGTTTCAAAATTGAAGCGATGCGTGTTCAAAATCTCTTTTGGGTCCACCTTACCGTACTCGGAACGGATGATTTTGGCGTTTGGTTGAATGCCGCGTAACGCTTTTTCCAGTCGTTCCAGCTCTTCTGGGGATACCAGATCGCATTTATTAATGATCAGTACATCACAAAATTCCACCTGTTCTATGAGCAGATCAACGATGCCGCGTGCATCCTCTTCTGCCACTTCCTGTCCGCGATCCCTGAGGGAGTCCCTAGAGTAGAAGTCTTTCCAAAATTCCGGTGCATTCACGACGGTGACCATAGTATCCAGTCGGGTCAGCTTGGTCAAATCAATTCCATTTTCCTCATCTACATAACTGAAGGTCTGTGCTACCGGAATGGGCTCACCTATACCCGTGGACTCGATAAGAATATAGTCAAACCTTTTGTCGAGTGCCAGTCGTTCTACCTCTTTTAATAAATCTTCCCGCAGGGTACAGCAGATGCAACCGTTGGACATTTCCACCAGCTTCTCATCCACACGAGATAATCCTCCACCGTCACGAACGAGATCAGCATCAATGTTTACCTCACTCATATCATTGACAATGACGGCTACCCGCAAGCTTTCCCGGTTGTTCAGCACATGGTTCAGCAGTGTGGTTTTGCCGGAGCCGAGGTACCCGCTTAGTACCGTGACCGGTATTTTCTTTTCCAATTCCATAGCGTTTGCCAACGTAATCACTCTTCCCTTCGAAAGTATCATGAAATGTCGAATGTGCTGTAGTGGTATCATGCGAGATAGGAAAGCAGACGTGCTTTCTTTGTCTTTCTTTAATCGTAATAATTACGAATAGTAAAATTAGTAAATCATTATTAAGAGGAATTGTCAAGGAAGGTAAGGTCACCTGATAAGAACTGTATTAATTTTCAAATCGATAAATAATTAAAATTTTAGGTAATTTGTACGATAAAATAAGTATCCATGATGGAACAGATTCAGCCTAAGTTGTATAGAGTTGTGACGGCATGGCGTCAGATTAGAGAGGACGTATCCAATACATGCGGACAATAGGAATAGGCACAAAAATTAGTGGTATGGTGATCGGCATTTTGATAGTGTTGTCTGTCGTGATCGCTTATGTGGCTACTAGCCGAATGCAGGAGGGTATTGAGGCTTTTGCTACCGAAAAGGCTAAAAATGACTTGAATATGGCAACCCGCCTAGTGGACTACAAGTATAGCGGGGCATGGCAGATCAAGGACGGGCAATTATATAAGGGGAGCCAACGGATTAACAATAATGAGGAAATCGTCGATGAAATTGGCGGGGCAACAGGCGATACGGTGACTTTCTTTCAAGGGGAGCAACGGGTAGCGACGAATGTCATGCTGGAGGGCAAACGCGCTGTAGGCACGAAAGTATCGGAGAAGGTGGCTACCGTTGTCTTAAAGCAGGGTCAGCCCTATTATGGTCAAGCGGTAGTAGTTGGAAAAACGTATCAAGCTGCGTACACACCCATTCGCAGTGCAGACGGTGCTGTGATTGGCTAGGTGCATCGCAATCGATCATTGACGGGATCATTAGCGGGTTTATCCGCCAGTTTATGATTGTGATTGCTATTGCGATATCGCTAACCGTGATTCTCTGGTACATGAGCAGGGTAAACCGCAGGCTGGGCCGTGTAGGCCAAGCGCTCGCCAAGGCAGGTCAGGGGGATTTTACTTCTGTCCTGCTTGACCGGAGTGGAGATGAGCTTGGGCGGCTGAGTGTCAACTATAATGAAATGCGAGAAAATTTGAGCATTTTGATTTCCGAGGGCATGCATGCTTGTGGAGCGGTAGCCGATTCAACGGGGCGGCTTGCCGTCATTGCTGAAGCATCGACCAGACAGGCCAATAGGATTGCAGACACCATACGGCAGGTTGCAGACGGAGCCGGAGCGCAGACCCGAAGCGTGTTGGAAAATCAGACGGCGATGGAAGAGATGGCTCAGGGCATTCAGAATGTCGCGGAAAATGCCTCAGAGATTGCGGAAGCTGCTATCTACTCCAAGCAGCAGGCGGAGGCAGGAGCGGAAACGGCGCGCCTCACGGTGGAACAGATGGGGGAGCTGCATTCGTCCATCCAGCATACGGAGGCTCTGATTCAAGCGCTACACCGTCAATCAGGTGAAATCACCGGAATCATGCAGGTTATTCAGGGAATATCTGAACAGACGGGACTGCTGGCGCTGAATGCCTCTATTGAAGCTGCTCGCGCAGGTGAGCAGGGACGAGGATTCGAGGTTGTAGCATCCGAGGTGCGGAAGCTAGCAGATCAATCGGGAATAGCCTCCCGCCAAGTGGCGCAGCTTATCCAAAACATTGATGGAGATGTACAGCGCTCGGCAGAAGCGATTGGACATGTGGTAACGCATGTGGACAGCGGGCTGCGGATGATGAACAAGACACATGACAGCTTCGAACATATCGTAGAAAGAAGCACTCACATTGCGGAACGGATCGAAAGCATGGCAGCAACCGCAGAACAAATGTCAGCAGGTGTGCAGGAAGTTACCGCTTCTGCTACTGAAATTATTGTCATCGCCCGCAGGACGAGCGGCGGCTCACAGGAAGTATCGGTTGCAGCCTCTGACCAGATGGAAGAGATTAAACGTCTAAATACCTGCTCTGCTGACCTACAGCTTGCTATGGAAGAGATGCTGAAAGCGCTAGGCCAGTTTAAGGCTTAATGAATACTGTACAGAAGCCCATGATGGATATCACGAAGACAAGAGGACTTGCGCGAACAACACGCAAGTCCTCTTTTTTGTATCTGGCTTCGAATACTTGACTCAGCCTTTGACGGCTCCGGCGACGACGCCTTTGACAATGTATTTTTGCAGAAAAATAAATACGATAATGGAAGGCAGCACAGCCATTACCATCGCGGTCATGGCATATTGCCAGTCTGACGTATACTGTCCAACGAAGGTGTAGGCGGCCAGCGTCAGCGTTTTGGTGCTGGGTGAGCCGTTGACCATGAGAAGCGGAAGCAGAAAATCGTTCCAAATCCACATCACGTCGATAATGACAATGGTGGCGGTGACTGATTTCAGCAAGGGGAAAATCACGGAAAAGAAAAGCCGGAAGCCCGAGGCTCCATCGATTTTGGCGCTTTCGTCAATCTCAGCCGGAATACCTTTCACGAAGCCGTGATAGATAAACACTGCCAGCGGTGCGCCGAAGCCCCAATACAGCAAGCCAAGTCCCCAAGTGCTGTCTGCCAGATTTAAGTCTTTCGCCAGTCGCAAGACAGTGAGCATGATGGACTGAAACGGGATCAGCATCGGCATAATGCACAGCATGTAAATCACGGAGCTCCATTTGCTTTTGGTTCTTGCCAGCTTGTAGGCCGCGATGGAAGATATCAGCACGATACCTGCCAGGCCGACGACGGTAATAATGGTGTTATTCAGAAATAAGCGTGGATAGTCAATGAATTTCCATACGTATACGTAGTTATCCAGCGAAAGCTGCTTGGGCAGCGCAATGACGTCGGTCATGACCTCAGCGAAGCTTTTGAACGAATTGTTAATGGCGAGAAACAGCGGGTACAAAAATAACAGTGATAATACAATCATGCCCGCTTCTAGCAAAATACGTCCCGTACGGCTGCGTTGCATCAGGCTTCAACCTCCCTGCGTTTGAAAATAGACAATTGAATAATCGTAATGATCAGGACTGCAACGAATAAAATCAATGCTTTGGCTGTTCCGTAGCCATACAGATTGTTCTGGAACGTGTCCCGGTAAATATCATACGCAATGCTGTATGTCGTACCTCCCGGTCCACCGCCGGTCAGAGATAAAATGACGTCAAACACTTTGATCGAGTTGGTCAGTGCCATGAAGACTGAGATCGTAATGGAAGGTGCGAGCATCGGTAGAATAATACTGAAAAATCTCCGAATCGGCCCCGCGCCATCAACAATGGCAGCTTCTTTTAGATCCTCTGGCACAGATTGTAAGCCTGCAATGTAAATGACCATGTAAAAGCCAATGGATTGCCAGATCGATACTGCCAAAATGGAAACAAACGCGAGCCCTTCCTCACCCAGCCAGCTCAGCTGGAAGATACCCCAGCCTGTACTGTGTCCCAGTGACTCAAAGCCTTGCATGAAGATGAATTTCCATATAAAGCCGACAATCACGAGACTGAGGATATACGGGATAAAGAAGGCCGCCCGCAGCCAAGCCGAGCTTTTCAGCTTCATATCGAGAACGAGCGCCAGCAAAATGGCTAGCACATTCACCAATACAATGTACAGGATGGCATACTTGACGGTAAACCAGGCTGCATGTGCAAAATTGGCGTCCCCAAGCAGGATTTGCTTGAAGTTATCCAAACCTACAAATTTCGGATGTTTGGATATGCCGTTCCACTTGGTCAGGGAATAGCGTATCGTCATCAAAAACGGAATATAAAATGCAATCGTAATGCACAAGATTACGGGCAGTGTGAATAAACCAAATTCCAGTTTACTACCCTTGTCGCCCCAGGTTCCCCTTTTTTTCAGCATAACGCACCTCTTTTTCTCAACATTTTCCGCTCTTTCGCTCCAAGCTGTTTAAGATATAATGAAAGTATAGGATAGCCCCTAGGGCCGGACCAATGGATTTAAGAAAACAGTTGAGGGTAAAAATGTGTACGCTTTCAAAAGGGGCGGTTATCATGATGTCAGAGCGCGTAGGAACGATTCTTCGCTCCATGTGGAGGAGGATCACGCAAAAATTAGTGAACAAGCTCATTCTTCTTTTTACCTCGGTGATTATTCTGGTGGTGGGCTCACTCACAATTATTTCCTATCAGATGATTGAAAAGGAGTCGGTTAACCATAGCATCGCCAGCACGACCAATAATCTGCTGCTGGTCAATCAGAATTTGGAGGATTACTTGGAGGGAATGCAGCAGTTGGCTCTTCCACAGCTACGTTATAACGATATCATGAACGCGATTGCCAATGAGAACCGGGACTATGCTTCGCGAATGGTCATTGAAGATTACTTGCGCAGCATGTTTTATTCACGTAATGATCTGGAAGCGATCTATCTGTACGTGGCGGACCGACATCAATACTATGTGGTTACCAGGGAGACGTACAACATTACGGTGCGCAAAGGAATAAACACGGATATTCCCAAGCTTCCTTGGTATAAAGAGGCGATGGCTAGTACCACGAACGAATCATTTCAATCCTTTGTAGGGTCCCGTTCTGATATGGGCTATGTGGCGCCACAAGCCAGCTTTATGGCATACCATCGAGTGCTGAGGTCGATTGCATCCCGTCACCCGCAGGCGGTGCTGTCCTTTTATTACAATACGAGCGCCGTGGATGAAATCATGCAGAACATCCCACTGGGCAAAGGGGACCAATTGATGCTAATGAGCCCTAAAGGGGTTCCCTTTTATGTGAATAGCTTTCCGCTCTATGAGCGGATGCGTGATTCCGGAGTGTTGGCACAGATCGGCAAGGGAGGAAGCGGGCGAGTAACGTGGTCAGATAGCAGTGGCAATCAGGAGTATTTGGTCGTCTATGATGCTGGTGAAAAAGATGGGTGGCAGCTCATCAAGCCCATCCCATACCGCCAGATTTATGAAGCAGCTACGACAACACGGAATTGGAGCTATGCCATCGGGGCTTTATTTTTAGGTGTGTCTATTATATTAGTGACACTGACCTCGAACGCCATTACCCGACCTTTACATAAGCTGTCCACCCAGATGAAGCGGTTTAGCACCGGAGATTTTGGAGCAACAGCTCCTGTGAAGGGACATGACGAGATTGCATATTTGTCGCTGCATTTTAACGAAATGGTCCAAAGAACCGAAGAACTTATTAATGAGCGCTATCGCATGAAGCTGGTCGAAAAGAATGCCATACTCAAGGCGTTGGAGGCTGAAATTAATCCTCATTTTCTGTACAATGCCCTGCAAGCCATATCCACACAGGCATTAAAGCGGGAGATGTTCGACATGGCGGATATGGTGGATGCATTGGCCCAAACGTTGCGGTATTCCATCAACGGCAAGGATATCGTAGTTGCCCGCGAAGAGCTCAAGCACATTGAACGGTATATAGGTCTGCAAAAAGCAAGGTTCGGGGCGAGACTGCGGGTCGAAGTGGTATGGGAGGAAACGCTGATGGAGCTGCCGATCCCGAGATTATCCGTGCAGACGTTGGTGGAAAACGCTATCAAGCATGCGTTGGAAAAAGTATCAAGCGATATTCTGATCGTCATTTCAGCCGAATCGAGTTCTACAAATGCCACAATTGCAGTCAGGGACAACGGACCTGGAATTTCAGAGGACAAGCTGAGAATGGTGCTGGATTCATTCCATGAAAAATGGGAAGAACGGGAGAGCGAGCATATTGGTTTGAAAAATCTGAACACACGGCTGAAGCTTTTGTACGGAGATCAGGCAGGATTATTCATACTTACGGATGAAACGGGAACGGAAATGAGAATGCAAATTCCCCGGGGAGGAAGTAGTCATGTATAACGTATTGATTATTGACGATGAAGAGCCGTTGCGCGAAGCCATTCGTATTATCGGGGACTGGGACCGTCTGGGCATCGAACATATTTATGAGGCGACGAATGGAAGGTTGGGACTGGAGCTGTTGGGTCAGCACCATATAGATGTGGTGATGGTCGATATGAAAATGCCTGAGCTGAACGGTATCGAATTTCTTCGTGCGATCGAAAAGGCATATCCCCATCTGCTGACGATTGTCATTAGCGGCTACAACGACTTTGAATTTACACGGCAGGCGATTCAATCCCGGGTGGTGGACTATCTGCTCAAACCTATCAATCGTCAGGATCTGAACCAGGCACTGCGCAAAGCAGTGGACATTCTGGAAAGCCGAGAGCAAAGCAAAAACAAGTTCATTAGCCAGAACATTACGCTGAATATGTCACTGCCGAAGCTGAAAGAGAAGCTATATTTGTCCATTTTGGACGGTAGCTTTAAAAGGCAGGCCAATACGGCGTTGCTCCCATTGATCGGAGCGGATCAGAAGGGGAATCGCTTTGGGGTGATCGTGCTGCGGCTGCTGAACAGGGATGAGATTCGCAGGACGCGTTTTCATGGCGATGCCGATCTGATGGATTTTGCCGTGACCAATGTGTTAGCTCAGACGTCAGATGAACGGTTGAGTTGTTTTAGCTTCTCCCATCCGCGACGGGAGCGTGAGGTCGTTTCGATCTGTACCCTGGCCCCAGGACAAGAAGAACATATGGCCTTACTATTGGCACAAGTGACACAGAAGGCGGTGGCCAACCTGCATGGGCTGTTCAGCATGGTGGTAGCTGCCGGATTGGGTAAGCTCTGTACAGATGTATTGGAGCTAGCGTCTGCTTATATGGATGCCAAGACGCTTATCCACAGTACGGATGTGTTGAAGCTGGAAGGGGAGTCCATTCTTCATATAGTGCCACGGCAAATGGGAATGCTAGAGGAAATGTCATGGACAGAGCGACTGTTGTCGATCCAAAAGGATGCTCAGACAGGTCAAGCAAACCGGGCAAAGGTACTGCTGGGCGATCTGCTGAAACAATTGGCATCAGGCCCTATTTTCCGTTTACAGGATGCGGATCGAATGATGAAGGAGTTCCATTTTTTACTGAGAGAAGCTGCGATTGAGTTGGGTGCGTCTACGTCAGCGTTGAATCAAGATGGAGCTTTGGAAGAACCGGAGCAAGTGGGGGAAAGCGATTTGTCTGCTGATTTTACGAGTTTTGCCCATTATGGTCAGAGATTGAATCGAATGCTGGAGCTTTACATTGCTGGGGTCCAACATGCTCAAGCGGGGAACCAGCCCTTTGACATAACGGACATCAAAAGGCACATCGACCGTTATTATTTTGAGGATATCAAAATTTCGTTTTTTGCCGAAACCTATTTTTTGAGTCGGGAATACCTGATGAAGCTGTTCAAGCAGCAGTTTGGTTACGGTATTCACGAATATGTGCAGAAGGTTAGAATGGACAAGGCGAAGGAGCTGCTGGGTGATTCTAGCCTGAAAATACAGGAAATCTCGGATATGCTTGGCTACAAAGATAAAAATTATTTCAGTAAGGCTTTTCGTAATTATTATCAGGTGTCACCGTCTGAGTATCGCGTAAGCCTGCAATAAACCACTTTTTTACCCTTAACGCTTCACTAATCTGCCTTTTTAAATTGGAGTATATTTTTTAGAATGAGCGCATGGACGTTGATCACAAACAAATGGGGGAGTATCCATGTTAAAGAAGATGATGGCGTTATCCGGCAGTTTGCTTTTGACGGTCGGTTTGTTGAGCGGATGTGGAAGCAGCGGCGGCACGGATGCGTCGAAAGAAAGTGCTGGCGGCAAAGAAGATTTGAAAACGGTTACAATAAACATGTTCACAGCTTCACCAGAGTATACCGATGCTTTTAACGCGTATATCGAGGAGTATAAGAAGGTCAAACCTAACGTGAAGATCAATCTGGAGATCATGCAGGCAGACTACAACACGATTCTGAAGTCGAAAATAGCCTCAGGTAGTACACCGGATGTATTCCAAACGACGGCAGGAGGCGACATTGACACGTATGCGGATTATAGCGCTGATCTGACCAATGAACCGCTGGCAGCAGCCATGACGGATGCGGTTCGAGCGAATATGAGTTCCAGTGACGGCAAAGTACTGGGATTCCCGGTGAAGGGGAACCTGTTTACGCTGATTTACAATAAGGATTTGCTTACCAAGGCTGGGGTAACCTCCCCGCCAAAGACGATTGCAGAAATGCAGGATGCGGTCACCAAGCTAGAGGCGAAGGGCATTACTCCATTTGCCAACGCATATAAAGAGTGGTGGGTATGGAAGCATATCTTCCAACACTATGTAGATGCTGCTGCGCAGGATGCGGGCGTGGAACCGAAGCAACTCGTTAGCGATTTTATCGCAGGCAAAGCAAAAATCAAGGACTACCCAGTGCTGTACAACAACTTCTTTAACTTCATTGATTTGACGGTGAAACATGGCACAGATAAGCCGCTGGAACGGGACAGCAATGCGGAAGTAAGTGATTTTGCATCCGGAAAAGCTGCGTTTATGACGGGTAAAGGTGCGTGGGATGAGGAAGCAATCAAGAAAATTAATCCTGATCTTAAAATTGGCATCATGGGATATCCGGTGAGTGACAAAGCTGATCAATCGGTCATCATTACCGGTGCAGATCAGGCGCTGCGTATCAACAAGGATTCCGAAGTATCGAAGGAAACGATTGAATTTTTCAACTGGCTGTACACTTCGGAATACGGCAAGAACTGGTTCTCCCAGGTAGCGAAGGTGATTCCTCCAATTAAGGATGCACCGCTTCCTGATCTGGAAATGCCTAAGGAAATGGAAAGCATTTTGAAAACGTCGAAGTCCGGTGATCTGTCTGTTAACTACTCGCTGGATACGTTCCACCAAAAATTTGGCGAGCTGATGCAAGCATATATCAGCGGTAACATGAATAAGGATCAGGCGGTTGCAGAGATTGAGAAGGCATGGGTGCAATTAGGTTCAGCACAATAAGATTGGTTCCGCAGAGGCGTCCGTAAGGGCGTCTTTTTGTGTTATAGCTAGGAGGCCGAGAGGGCGTAGACAAAAAAATATTTAATAATATTTAAATATTTACTTGCAAAAAGTTATTGAGTTGTGGATAATAGATTGTGTGCAATATATCTACAACATACGACATACATAATGACTGCAAGTTGCAAATGTGAGAGATCCCCCGTTGGAGGGAATCTCTTTATTCCGTTTGGACTATGCCGATCATGTTTATAATAGACCGTGTAATTTGGAACGCATTTTCATTGATGTGGTAAAGGTAAAAAGGAGATGAACGTTTTGACGAACTCGTTGTTTACACCGTATACACTGAAAGATTTGGAATTAAAGAATCGTGTGGTGATGCCCCCGATGTGCCAATACTCGGTGACAGCCAAGGACGGGATTCCGAATGATTGGCATCATGTTCATTACCTGAGTCGGGCTATTGGAGGTACGGGCCTGATTATTATAGAAATGACAGACGTGGAACCAGATGGACGGATTACAGATTATGATCTGGGTCTTTGGTCAGACGAGCATGTCCCAGCTTATAAGAAGCTGGTTGATGGCATTCATGCGCACGGGTCCAAGGTAGGCATCCAGATTGCTCACGCGGGCCGTAAAGCTGAGGATGCAGCTGAGCCAGTTGCTCCTTCGGCCATTGCATACCCGGATGCGAATTATAAACAGCCGCGTGCACTGACCACGGAGGAAGTCCGTGGAATGGTGCAAAAATTCGCAGACGCTGCCCGGCGTGCGGTTCAAGCGGGCGTGGATACGATTGAACTTCACGGGGCACATGGTTACTTGATTCACCAATTCCATTCGCCAGTTACAAACAAGCGGGACGACGAGTACGGTAAGGATTTATCCCGTTTCGGTGTTGAAGTCATTCAGGCTGTACGCAAGGAAATGCCTGCGGGTATGCCGTTAATCTTACGCATCAGCGCGGTGGAATACGTAGATGGTGGGTACGATGTGGATCATGCCATTGAGCTGAGCCGTGCATATCAGGCGGCAGGCGTAGACGTGATCCATGTTAGCTCGGGCGGGGAAGGCCCTGCTGGCGTCAGAAAGCCGGGCAACTATCCGGGCTATCAAGTGCCGTTCGCACGCCAAATTCGCGAGGCACTGAACATCCCGGTGATCGCTGTAGGCGCACTGGATGACCCAGCCTTGGCGCAGTTTGTTATCGGCAACGAGGATGCCGATCTGGTCGCTGTGGGACGCGGATTGCTGCGCGATCCATATTGGGCGATTCATGCAGCAGTGACGCTGCGCGGCGAGGAGCCTTCCATACCTGAACAATATCAACGTGGCTACTGAGGCCTAAGTAATCCCACGTTGTTTATATATAAACAAGGCACCTGCAACGAAGTGTACGCTTCGTCAGGTGCCTGTTTTGTTTTATGGACAGATGGTACAGTGTAAGCAATCTTACACGTAGTAGTGGTTATATTTTGTATACTTGTATTATTTAGTGATTAGGAGGTTTGAAAGTGGATTATATTATTGAAACGAAAAAGCTCCGCAAACAGTTTGGGGGGGCTGTAGCCGTAGACGACATATCCTTACATGTGGAGCGTGGCAGTATCTACGGTTTCCTCGGTGAAAATGGAGCTGGTAAGACAACCACTATCCGCATGCTAATGAGGCTAATTGAGCCTACAAGTGGGGAGGTTTTTTTATTTGGCGAGCGGCTGGAGAAAAACTATCCTTCTATTTTCTCGAAAATAGGTACAATTATCGAAACGCCTGGTTTATACGAAAATTTGAGCGCACGCGACAATCTAAGAATTTGCTGTATGTACATGGGGGTACAGGACAACGGAAGGATAGAACGTACCCTAACCACGGTAGGATTAGAGCATACCGGGAAAAAAAAGTTTAAGGATTTTTCCCTAGGAATGAAGCAAAGATTAGGGATTGCGAGGGCGCTTGTTCATGACCCTGAGTTGCTCATATTGGATGAGCCGACGAACGGACTGGACCCATCTGGAATTAAGGAAATTCGTCAGCTATTGAAGCGGTTGTGTGAGGAGAATGGGAAAACCATTCTTATTTCCAGTCATATCTTGAGCGAAATTCAGCAGTTAGCTACACACATCGGGATTATACATAATGGAAAGCTGTTAACAGAAGATCGTTTGAGTCAGTTGGAGGAAGAATTTGAACAATACACAGACATAAAAGTACACGATGCAAAAGCAGTACAAACGTTTCTGCAAGAGCACATGGGACAGCAGCTTCAATCTAATGTGATATCCCCACAAGAACTAAGAATTCATAGTCCGATCGAAAATACAGCCACGTTAAATAAACAGTTAATAGATCATCAGTTTTCAGTCTATGAGATACACACCTCAAAGCAGACACTAGAGGAGTACTTTCTGACTCTCATTTCGGGAGAGGATGTGCGACGTGCTTAGAGCAGAACTCATTAAACTTAAAAGTTCTAAAGCCTTCTTGTTGAGCTATATTATATTGCTGGCTGTTGTGCTGTTGGAATTTGCGACGAGCGCTATTTTTTACAGATATTCAATTGATAAACGGGGTTGGACTTACTATTTCGAGGGCATAGTTCTCTTCGTCAATGTTGCAGCCGGATTTATCAGTTACTACATACTAACCGGTCATATTTTTGCAAGAGAGTATCAGGAAAACACGCATCTATTTATGTTTACCACGCCTGTCACCAGGGTTAAATTTTATTTTAGTAAATTGATCATTATTTATGGATTTATTATTGTATCCTTATTTCTCGTTCTGTTTTTGTCTGCCTTATTAGGCATGTCTATTACAGATCGACCTTTAACGATGGCTATCTGGGTATACCAAATCCAAGTGTTTGCTAAAATGTGTGTGATGCATGCGATGTTAATCCCAATCGCCTCTTTTTTTGCTATACGCTGGAAGAGCATCATGGTGGTTGTACTCGTAGTTTGTACTGCTATATTTTTGAATTTTATATATAAAAGTGAATGGTACCCTTGGATTGTACCCTATCTCTTATCTCCTAATGAAAGAAATGCGACTATACCTACCAATGTTTCAATAGCATGGCTCAGCTTATCCGTGATCTTTCTTCTTGGATTGTCTTTATCCATATGGACATATCAAAGAAAAGACTAAATGGAGAGTTTTTGAGAGGAGGGTTATTATGCTTGACCTGTTTAAAGCAGAGTGCTTGAAGCTGAAAGGAACTAAAATTCTTTGGTTGAGTGTAATGATTTTAGTATTAACCATTGTTTTAGAATTTTATAGTTACGCGGGTAGTTCCAAGTATTCCATAGATCGTGATGGTTGGAATGACTACTTTATGAGTGTTGTTATTCTTATTAATTTTCTGACCGGTTATATGAGCTACTATATTTTGACCTGCTATATCTATGCAAGAGAGTATCAGGAGAAGACCCATATTGCACTGTTTACAAACCCGATTCGCCGGACTCGTATTTACTTCAGCAAACTACTCGTTATTTATATGTACGTCGCTGTTAGCCTACTGATGGCATTTGTGCTATCTACAGTATTGGGTACGTTTATTACAATCAGACCGCTAACCTTTGAAATCGTTATGTATCAGCTTGGGGTATTTGCTAAAATGATTCTTATGCACGCTATGCTCATCCCGATCATCACGTTCTTCGCTATTCGTTGGAAAAAATTTGTACCCGCCATTATTGGGATGTGTACGGTTATGTGCTTAAATTTTGTTTTGGTTAATACACCGGGGAATACCTTTTATCCATGGACAGTGCCGTTATTGTTTTCTCCCCATGGACAAATGGGCAGAACATTCACGTATGTTCCTGGAGGGGTCATCAGTATTTGCTTCATTTTTGTGCTGGGTCTTTTTTTGGCGTTGAGAAGTTATACTCATATAGAGAAAAAGTAGAATGTGCAAGCAGAAAAACAAGGATGGTAGTCCGCATAAGGTTGGTTGAATGAAGCTGTAAAATGTTGTCGCTAAAGGACGGATTTGCGTGCTATAATTCCAGTAACAACAGAATGGCTTAGGTGGGCGGTCGGCTAAGTCTCCCGGAAGGGAGGTGATGCCTGTGGAGGTTAAGGATGCTCTGACATTAATGATGATGTTCGGCACGCTATTAGTAGCGTTGATCGGATTAATCGTTACGATTGTTATTGCGTTGAACCAAAACAAAAAGAAATAGACCGCCCTGGACAAGGGAAAACGGTCTATTTCTAATAGAGCTAGCCCTGTTCAGCCGACCGCTCTTCAAAGCGGCTGTTGCCAAGAGTAGGGATGTTACCAGCATCCTTGCTCTTTTTTAGTATATCCTTCTATCATTTATTTTAGCACAATTGAATAATCGATGTAACTCATTTGGTGAAAACTTTAACTTCCTTTGGAGCGAGGGTCACGGTGATCGAACCGTTGTTAATCTGAATGGAGTCGTTGCTTAATTGGTTGGTCAGGCGAGTGCCGTTGGACAGATTGTCGAAGTTGCCAATCGTGCGGGTTTGACTGCTCCAGGAGTTGTTGATAAGTACGATGGCCTCGTCGCCATTTTTAGAGCGCTGGAAGCTGTAAAAGGAGTCGTCTACCCACTTTTCCTTTTGGCTCCCGTTTTGCAGGGCAGGGTGGCTGTTGCGCACACGGTTCAGCTTAGCGATGTACTGATACAGATCATGATTGGCGTTAAACACAACGTTTTCCCGGTTGGCAGGATCATCTCCGCCACTAAAGCCTTGCTCGGTGCCTTGATAGATGATAGGAATCCCGCGTGAGGTCAAAGTAAAGCCCAAGGCGGCCTTGAGCTGAGGCCATTTGTCATAGTTAGCACCCGGCTTGCCAGAGGCGTCATTCAGGAAACGTTTTACATCATGATTGTCGATAAATACGCCGTTGGTCTGGGCATCGCGATAGTGACGATCATCTGAGTAGCGTTCCTTGATTTTCCTCATAGATTGATCGTGTCCAAACACATCCTTGATTGTATAATACATCGGAAAATCCAGTGCGGCATCGAGATACCGGGTGTAATCACCCACATAAGCAGGATCGCCACTGTAAATTTCACCGAGAGTGAAGGTATTGGCGGCCTGGTCAAAATCCTTCAAAAACCCTTTGGGTACATGCTTCACAGTGTCCACCCGCAGTCCGTCGACCCCCGACTCGTTCAGCAGCCATTTGATCCAGTTTTTGAGTTCATTCGCTGTATCTGGGTTGTCCTGATTCAGGTCGTCCAATCCGGCAACGTCACCGTTTTCGATTTTCCACTGATTGTTTGAGTTGTAATCCGCTCCTGTGATGTCGCCATTGTGATGATACCAGTCCGCTTTGTCAAAAGGAGCCTTAGCGATGCCGTTCCCAGGTTGAAAATCGCCAGTGTGATTGGGAACTACGTCCAGCATCACAGCGATATTTTTGTCGTGTGCCTTACCAACCAGCTCTTTGAACTTGTCCATGGTACCAAGATGCCCGTCTACCGCATAAAAATCATACGTATGATAGCCGTGGTAAGCGTATTCGCTCTTTTGCATCGTTACCGGAGTAATCCAGATGGCGGTAAACCCCATATTTTTAATGTAGTCGAGTTGGTTAATAATACCTTGAAAATCGCCACCATGCCACTTGCGCTGATCGTTGTTGTTGGAATTGAAGCCACCGTAATTATCGTTGGATGGATCTCCGTTGCTAAATCGGTCTGTCATGATAAAATAAATGCTCTGTTTGCTCCAGTCTGTGTTGAGGGGAGTGGGCTTGGAGAGGGTACCTAGATCTATAGGAGTGAAGGCGCCCGAAGGCGCCCCCGTTTGAATAGTTACTTCAACTCCGTTAGGGTTGGGTACGTACGTAGAAGTGCCTACGTTTAAGGATGCACCCGAAAGTTCCACTGTTTGGATAGGTCCTGCAACTTCGTTAAGGTTGGTTGTGTAGGTGGAAGTCCCTACGCTGAGGATGCTCCCCGAAGGTGCCCCCGTTCGGATAGTTCCTGCGGCTCCGTTAGAGCCGGGCGTGTAGGTAGAAGTTCCCGCGCTGAAAAGGTAGTTCTTCGTGTTATTGCTGTCCCAGCTGTTATTGCCGTCATTAAAAGCGGCTTCCAGTTGGGAGGCAGACCCGATATCGACGGTAATTTTAGCATAGCCGCTAATCTCGGCATCCTGCATTTTCACACCGGGTACGGCAGTCCAGTTTCCGCCAGCCGGGCGGTAGTGAATGTAAGGCGAGTTAAAGCCTTTTTTGTAGTATACCGTTACCTTATTAGTTGTACCGCCGCCATCCCCGGGAACCGTGCCCGATGGAGCGCCTGATGTGATCGTTCCCGCATTGCCGCTGTTACCGGGCGTGTAAGTAGAAGTGCCCGTGCTGAAGGAGTAGTTTTTGGTGTTGTTGCTGTCCCAGCTGTTATTGCCGTCATTAAAAGCGGCTTCCAATTGGGAGGCAGACCCGATATCGACGGTAATTTTGGCATAGCCGCTAATCTCGGCATCCTGCATTTTCACACCAGGCGCAGCAGTCCAGCTTCCCCCAGCCGGACGGTAGTGAATGTAAGGTGAGTTGAAGCCTTTTTTGTAGTATATAGTTACTTTGTTGCCTGTACCGCCACCGTTATCGCCGGGCTTGGCCTTGTTTACGATATACTGTTTGAATCCACTCATTTCACCGGTTGGTGAGCCGTCGTTGTTGACGAGATTGTTGAGGCGTAAAAGTGTAAAGCCGTGATAACCGAACTTTGTGATTTTTTCTTCGATTTTTTGAAAGCCGCTACCGCCTGTTGGGAGTGCATTTTCACCATTTAGGCGAACACCCTTGGCATTAGCGATCGAGGAGACAGTATCTACTAATGTGGACGGCAAGGAATAATTCGGTGCTGTACCACTGTCGTTCATCTCCAGAGCAGTAAAGGTCAAATCCAGATCCGCATCTTTGAACTTCTCGATGAGACGGTTGTAATCATAATATCCACCTGCTTGCTCTGTGCTGTGAGGCATGGCAGGATTGTTCATCTGCCAGTGCAGACCGGAAATCTTGGCTCCGATACGGACACCGAACACGGAATCGAAGTTTTTGTGTGCAGCAGCTCCGATGACGCCCAGATGCTTCTCAAGCACGCTTTGGTACCACGACAGAAAATCCTTCCCATACGTGGAAGTATACCCGCCGTTCGTGTAAAATCCGTCCCCGTCGGTCGGTGGATTGATTTGGCCAAGGCTGCTCAGCTTGGTACCCCAGGCTGCATTAATCTTGTCCATTGATCCATACTTTTCATTCATGGCCGTGCGGAACGCATTTTTGGCTGTTTCAGTGTAGGCTTGGAATTTGCCCCGTGCAGGATAACTCCATCCCGCTGCCGGATAGTATGAAGGATATCGCAATTCTCCAGAGGGCCCACCGCTTAAATAAATTTTGGGAATGATGCTTTTGTAGCTAGCAAAGGTTTGAGCAAATGAGGCATACAGCTCATCATATTGTTTACCAGTCCCGCTCCATAATGGAGAGAGGGCTTCGTTATTGGCAAAACCGCTTTCGTCCTTGAACTGCATTTCATCTGCACTGCCCTTGCTAGACAGCCAGCTTGGTAGCGGGATGTTGCAATCATCCCCCACATTTCCCCCACACTTATGCGTAGAGATAATAGGAACCCACTTCAATCCCACTTCTTTTACGGCATCTGCATAGGTCTTGTAGTAGCTCCAATCGAACTGGTTATCTCCTGCGCTCTCCACATGGCCCCACCAGACGTCGGTGGTAATAGCATACACACCGTTACTTTTCAGCGTTTGCAGTTGCTTTTTGAAGGCACCCCAGTCATTAATTTTCGCCAGCGGCCCCATGACAGAAGCCTGAAAATCATCAGCAACCGCTGCGCTTGCCGTATTGGAGGGTGAGCCAATAAAGGCGGTCAGAGATAGCACAATGCTTAATAGCATCAGGCACCCTTTTTTCCATAGACTTCGATACAAGGTCAAACCGATCATCCTCCCCAAAGCATAGTCTAATTCGACAACATTTTGTAAACGTCTACAAAAATAGTATAAAGCAAGCGGTTGCATAAAAAGAAGAATTTATTGCACACTCAGGGTGGACAAATATGACATTTTACGTAAGCAACCGTGTGCTTAAAAGTATTCAGACAAAAAAATAAGGCATAGGTCTGAGTAAGACGCATGCCTTTTAGTGATGTGCGAGCCAATGCCAGTATAGGAGAAAGTGAACCTAAGCGTATAAAAGCCTTGTTCCAGTCTGTATGAAAGTATTGCCGAGGCAGCTTGTTTAATAGTTGCTTACTTAATAAATAGGGCGATCCTTCTGGTCGGAAATGCCGCTTTTACGGTAGAAATACGTATTGATCCGATCCCGCCATTCTTTGGCATGCTCTGCCTGATGCTCCAGCCGCTCCAGCACCTGTTCATACATGGCAGCATTCAGTTGCCCTCGTAGACTAACCCATGTGTCTCGGAGATGGGCCGCACGTTCTGCACCTTCAAAATGGGTATCATAAATGTGCTGTATGACAGTTTGGCCGGAGTGGAGCAAGTGTGTATAAGGAACATGGTGAAAGAATAAGAGCAGCTCATCCGGGCAGGTGTCCGTAGATTCGTAGATATCAGTATTGGGAGAAAAATATTGTCCTGCATAGCCAGTTCCGGTTGCGGTCGTGCGATCTACCCCAATCCCCTGGCAATCAGCAAAATGGTAGGTGCCCCACATAGAATATTCGTACCCGTCTACATCCGGCCCATAGTGGTGATCGGGACTGACCATCCAGCCGACCCCGAGAGGAGCGGTGTAGGATTCGTAGATATTCCATGAATCGAGCAGCATCTGCTTAAGGGTAGAAATTAAATCTGTGCCCCCGTCGCTATTCCCTTGTCTGCCAAACGTCAGCCGAATCCAATCATCAGCGATTTCGTCTGCGGACAGCTCCGGGTCCCATGCCAGCCGACCATAGCCATAAAGATTGGACTGGGCGAGCAAATGTCCGGTCCAATTGGTGTCTGCACCAATATTGGATACAGCGACTATGCCATAGTTGGTATGCTTGGGAGAACGCAGAGCGCCACTCACGATATGCTTGATGGTGGAGCCTTTACCTTGGGCGTAGGTGTCAAAATCCAATACTTCCTTCCATTGGGGAACAAGGTAACATAGATGTTTCTGTTGCCCGGTGTACTCTTGCGCAATTTGAAATTCAAGCAGTATCTGAGTGGATTCCAGCGCACCGAACAGGGGGGAGACAGGCTCCCGCACCTGAAAATCCATGGGACCATTTTTGATCTGTAAAATGACATTTTCCCGAAATAATCCATCCAGCGGTTTAAAATGGTCAAAGGCTGCGCGGGCCCGATCCGTCTTGCGATCGCGCCAGTCCTGCTTGCAGTTGTAGACAAAGCAGCGCCAAATCACACGTCCGCCATAGGGCTGCAACGCATCTGCCAGCATATTGGCTCCATCGGCGTGATGGCGCCCGTAGCTGAACGGTCCAGGCCGATTTTCGGAATCGGCTTTGACCACAAAACCACCCAGATCAGGAACGGCGGCGTAAACTTCCTGGGCTTTGGTCTGCCACCATTCAGCTACAGCTGGTTCCAGGGGATCGGCGGTGGTTAACCCACCGAGCTGAATAGGACTGGCATAGTTAATGCTCAAGTAGATCTGTATGCCATAGGCGCGAAATACCGCAGCTACTTTAGCCACATCCGGTAGGAATTTATCTGTAATCAGCTCGGTCTCTACCTGATGGACATTCACGTTGTTAATGGATAGTGCTTGAATGCCTACAGAAGCGAGTAGACGGGCATAGTCTCGCAGGCGCTCCATATTTGTAGTAAAGGCATTATTATCATAGAAAATAGAGCCACCCGCATACCCGCGTTCAATACTACCATCCATGTTATCCCAGTGATTGATCATGCGGATGGAATTAGCAGGGTTGGATAATTGGTCTAGAATGGGGACGTGCACTGATTCGGTGGTGGGCTTCAACTTCCCGTCTAGTCCTCCCTGCAGGTAGCGCAGCAGATGAAAGACTCCGTACAATACGCCTTTGGAGGTCTGCCCCGCGATTGTAACGTACTGTCCCTTGATATCATCGTTACCGTGCGAAGCTGAATATGCCGGATCTGGCATCTCTATCCCGCGAATTCGGTAGCCTTCTGCGCTCACTTCTGCCTGTTCTTTTGCGCTGAATCGTTCTGCGACCAAAGGATGCTCTGGGAACGTACCCAGCGCAATGAATGGCGTATTCACAGGAACGGCGCTGATCTTCGGCTGCTGTCCAAACATAGAGGTCAATCCGTGCTGAAGCTCACTCGCAGCCGATTGAAGCACTTCATCTGTCCCATGGACCACGATGACCCTGCACCAAGCGGGCAGCTTTTCTACCTTACTATTGCGGCGGTAATGCAGCCAAGCCGCATAGCCGCTCTCTTTTGGCATATCCATAAGCTTGCTCATATTGGAGCCTCCTTTTGGGCAGGTGAAGATGATCCTCAGACATGCTGTTCCTGATCCTGACTCATATGCTCAGGGAGAGTCAGACGGTTGCCCTTGCCTTCATACATCCACAAAATAGCGGTAACTCCGCGCGGATAATATTTACTGCCGTGAGCAATACCGGAGAGTATCTGATCGCTCCAGCACCAATAGGATTCTTCAGGGTGAAGGAGCCATGAGGCATGGGCAGCGTCTGCGGCCTGCCCAGCTTCTTCCCAAGGCAGCTCCAGCAACTCGCGGGCAATAAACTGTGACAGATAGATTTTGCTCAGCCAGGAGTTGTTACTGGTCGAGGACAGCTTCCAGCCTCCGTCTTCAAACAGGCAAACTCCCGGTACCAGTACAGTTTCCAAATGACGCCGCAGTGCTTGGATATATCCACCGAACCGTCCATCAGGCTTAAGCGCAGCCTCACATCCTGTAAAATAAGGGAAGATCAGCCCCTCAATGGCAGGAATAATCTGCGAGTCATTGCCCTCCTTAATAACTGCAGGAATATAGCCTTTGTCTGTCATATGTGCTGTGATCGCTGCTGCGCATTTGTCCGCCTGTAAGCCAGCCTCCTGTGAGAGGGAGTTAAGCCCTTTTGAGGCAAATATCTTTTCCAGTGCAACATATACTGCCCAGCATTTGCTGCCTAGATAAATGTTGTTGCGAGACTGACCCAGAGATACGTCCAGACTGTCGTAGGTCGTAATTTCCGCGCCTCCCCGGGTTCTAGAGCTGTCCAAGCCCATCAAGCCGTTTCGTTGTGCCGGGTCGGGGTGATCCCGCCGCAGCATGCTTTCGAAGCAGTCACACAAGACAGGCAGCATACGTGTCGTAAATGACTGATCCTGTGTCTGCTCGATATATACCGTGGCACAGCAAAGCCAGTTCACCAGTTCCTCATGGCTCATGTAAGAGAAGCAGTCGTCAATCCCAGCCAGCTCATAACAGGAGTACCCCTGCCGGGAGAACACGTTTGCGACGCCCATATCATGCGTAAACGTGATACCACCGGTATAGGTCTGTTCCTCTCCTGGAAAGCGTACCTCATCCCGATAGCTGTACCTTTGGACAAACCACTCCAGCTCGTTGCGTACCGTCCATGGATTTAAAATCAATTCATAGTAGAGCTGATCTGCCGTCAAATCGAGTGTATTCATCATCCGATACTCGCCTTCGTTCACAACCCAGATCGGTTCTCCATCCGCTTGGTGACTAAGCAGTTGGGTGCTGCCATAGTAGCTGTGGATCGCCTGAGCGAGCATAAATTCCTGGTCCGGGCTCAAGTCGGCCGACTCCATCCAGCGATTAGCCTGAACACAGGCTGCGGTCAGGTTTGAAAAATGCTTCAACGCATAGCTTCCCACGTCTTCAATATCCTTGAACAGCTGGGTATAGTAATACGACGCTTCGATGCCTGTTGTCACAATGCCGCCACGATAGAAGCATATGGCGAAGGCATATGTGCGCTTCTCACCTGCGGGAACGTCCATCAGAAGCGCACCCGTCGCGCCCAGGCCAAAGGATAAATTCTCGGCCATGGTCTCCCCAAGCAGCTTCTCCATTGCAAATCCGCTGGCAGGTACCGCTTCACTGCTGTTGGTCACAATGGCTGTGCTTCGTCCTTGGCCGATGCCTGTGAGTCTTTCCTCTAATTGGGTAGAATCCGTAGCGTCCCTACGCGGATCTTCTCCTATAATGCGTATGCCGCTATACGGATCACTGCCCTGATAGCCGAAAAAAGCTCTTCGCGCTGCAGTCCCCTGTGTGTTATCGACGGTTAGCTCGGCGAATACCGCCGGGGCCAACGCTGCCCGCAGCTCATCCATACCCGCGGTTCCCGGCTCGGGCACTGGGCGAACAGGAGAGTACAGCCGGAACGTCAAATCGCCAGCCTGCCATGTATCCGTTCCTGCTTTTAGCTCACGGGTAATGTCTGAATCGGCAAAGGCCATAAGCAGCGGTTCCGTTCGTTTACCCTTTTTCTCCACGTCGTAGCGGGCACTTTCATCCTGTGTGGATGTAAAAAAGGGAAGCGCCTCGTATACTCCGCCATCTCTGGATTGCAGCCCGATATATACATTTTCATCGGCAGGCTTGCCCAGCTCCAAACCAAGTCCGCCGCGATTACCCTTAAACCCAAGTGTAAAGCTGGAAAAAGAACCGATAGGTGCATGCTGTGTGTTATAAAATATATTTTTCGACATATAATGAAACCCCTTTCATGATAAAGTTTAACTTTGAGTAACTTCACTTAGAGCCTAGCATGTCATGTGGTGGGGAACCATTGTCAAATCGCTCAACTATTTATCCAAATCGCGCTGAAAGCGATATACTGGAGTATATCCATGCAAGTAAGCCAGGAGGGAAAACATGTCGACATCACGTTTACCGAAGCGCCCCCATCATCCAGACCTTACAGTTGCCAGAGAGGAATTCTTTTTTCCCGATGTGCGAACCACAGTCAATTTGTTTGCTATTCATACACGAAGTGTCGGAAGAGAGTGGAGCTATCCGCTACACGAGCATCCTCAATATGAGATTAACATCGTGCTTGCGGGAGAACAGATCATGGTTGTGGATGGTCGCAGCTATACCCAGCGACAGGGTGATCTGGTGCTGCTGCGACCGGGGATTGTCCACTCCAGCCATAGTAACGGAGAGGGATTTACGTATTTTTGTATGCATTTCGATATTGATGATAAGCTGTTTCTCTCGCTCCTGAGTCGTCTGGAGCAGGTGCTGTTTCCAGCTGAAGGAACAGTGGCAGGGCAGATGGGACCAGCGCTGGGCAAGTTGCTCGATCTTTCAGCGCCGGAAGACATAGGAGTAGGTAGTGATTCGGTGGCAAAGCGAATGCGGATTCAATCTGCTGTGTTTGAACTGTTCGCAACGTTATGGGAGGCTGTATCCAGTGAAGCGGCCCATCTGCCGGGGCGTGGATATGTGCAGGCAGAGCTTGCCCATCAGATTGCCAGTCGTCTTCAGGGCAGAGTGAATCAGCCTTATGGACAGGCCGGCTCGGTGGAAAAGCAGGATGGGATCGAGGGGATTTCATCCGAGCTAGGTATTAGCGTGTCCCATTGTAATCGTGTATTCCGTAGCGTTTTCGGCGTATCTCCCCGTGTATATCTATCCGGGCTTGTGCTGCATGAGGCCAAGTTGCTGTTGGCTGATCCGCAATGGTCGGTGCAACAAATTGCCGATATGCTCGGCTATGGGGATATTGCGCATTTTAGCAGACAATTCAAGCGCTGGTCGGGCCAATCGCCGACATCCTATCGCAAAAGCACGGTGCAGGAAAGCCTATTCGAATAAAAATAAGTATGTCTTTAAAATAGTTATGATATAATCCTTATAAAGGAGCTGAGAATAATATGAATTTACATAATCAACGTGTCGTCGTGATTGGCGGCAGTGCAGGTATAGGGCTGGCAACAGCCATAGAAGCAGCAAAGCAAGGGGCAAGCATTGTGATCGCTGGGCGTTCCGCAGAAAAACTGGAGCAGGCGAAGAAGGTCATCCCTGCCGAATCGGTGGAAACCTTCCAACTGAATAATCAGATAGAGGAAGAGGTTCAAGCGTTTTTTGAAAAAGTTGGAGCATTCGACCATCTGTTTACACCGGGTGCCAGCTACACGCGTGGTCCGATCACGATAGATACGGAAAAGGCTAAAACCCCGTTCGAAGGGAAATTCTGGCCGCAATATTTTGCTGCCAAGCATGCGGTACCGCATATCTCCAAGGACGGCTCGATCGTCCTTATGTCCGGGGCTTTCAGTCAACGACCGATGGGGTTTGGTGCTACATATGGAGCGGCTAACGGCGCGATTGAAAGTTTGGGCAAGGCGTTGGCAGTAGAATTGGCCCCAGTACGGGTTAATGTCGTATCCCCTGGAACGATCAGGAGAGACGGCCCTGAGGGTGAGCAGCGGGCACAGGCTTTTGAGGAATACAAGGAAGTAACCTTGCTCCGTCGAGTGGGGTATAATGAGGAAATCGCACATACTGTGTTGTATCTGATGACGAACAAGTTTACCACCGGAAGCGTGCTGTTCCCAGATGGCGGTTATACGCTGATCTAATCCGACAGGCAGGAATCAATTTTTAAACAAAAACCGGTTCAACACCATACAAAGTGTTGAACCGGTTTTTTTATGATAACAGGCTTGCCTCTTGCAACTCTTTAGCTTTGCACATCTAACCCTTTATATTTTCGCAAAATACGTGGGTAAATCACTTTAGACCCGATGCATACCATCGCCAGCATGGCGAACAGCAAACCGCTCCACAGCGTCCCATGAATCCCCGCTCTGACCATAAACCACCCCCCTACCAGCGAGCCCAGTGAGACCCCTAGGTTAATAAACGAGATATAAAGACTGTTGGCAAACGCGGGAGCTTCTTTGGCCTCATCAATCACCCAAATCTGGGCGACAATCAGTCCGCTGGTATGAACGGCCCCCCACACGATAATGATGAAGAGCGTAGGGATAAATGAGGAACTGATCCCGTACAACAGCAAATAGGTGCCCCCCAAGGCTACTGGATGAAAAAGAGCGGTGCGTACCTTATGCAAGCCCATGAGCTTGCCAGCCAACAGATTGCCGAGCATTCCGCCGATGCCGAAAATAATAAGCAGAAAGCTGATAACATTGCTGCTCATCCCTGTATTTTGCCCCAAATATTCGGCAGAATAGCTATACACCGAGAACATGGCTGCAAAAATAAAAGTAGCCGCCCCGATATTGAGCCACAGCGATATTTTACGCAAAATGCCAAGCTGCTTCCGGTAGGAGAACATTTCGGCTTGTGGTGTATCCGGCAGCATAAATAGAATACCGATCCCCGCAATCCCATTCGCTACTGCAGTAAACCAGAAGGAGGCCTCGTATGAAAATTGATTGGCGATATAAGCCGTAATTGGAATACCGAGTACCATTCCCATGCTCGTGCCGAGGAAGGCTTTGGCGGAAGCTTGCGTTGCTTTTTCCGGGGGATACAACGCAGTGGCGGCGACAAAGGCAAGCGAGAAATACACCGGGTGAAACAGAGCCGGAATGATACGTAAAATCACTAGTAGATAAAAGTTGGATGTATAGGCTGACAGCAAGCTTGTTATGGCAAAAACAAACAACGACATTGTCATGATTCGCTTGCGGTTAAACCTGGACATCCATAGCACCATGAAGGGACCGAACAGCGCGATGATCAATGCAAATGAACTGACAAGAAACCCGGCCTGGGCTGCCGTAATATGAAAACGTTCAATGATGACTGGCAAAATGCCAACCACACCGAACTCGATCGTGTATACACCAAATAGGCCAAGCGCAATGAAAAGCAGGGGCTTACTATATTTCATTAGTTTCATTCCTTCTCCACTTCTTCCTGCTTTACGTCCTTGATTTTGCGTGCTAATATTTCATTAAATCATAAAATAATAAGGCGATATTCGGAATAATACATAATAATAATTGTGTTTTTGTAATATTACCTTGGACTTAAGGAGATGGATTTGATGGATCAAGTGGATCATAAAATTTTGTTGTGTCTACAAAACCAGGCGCGTATCTCCATGACCGAGCTGGGTAAGGAGGTTGGGCTTTCCCAGCCTGCCGTAACGGAAAGAGTGCGGCGCATGGAGGATAAAGGTATTATCGCCGGGTATCGTGCCATAGTTTCACATGAGAAAGTTGGAAAGCCGATCATGGCTCACGTGCTCGTGCATACGAATCAATGCAATTCATTTGTTGAGTTTTGCCAATCTGCACCCGAAGTCATTGAATGCCATAGAATCAGCGGTGAGCAAAATTACTTACTGAAAGTCATGGTTGAGTCTATGCTCAAGCTGGAGCAGTTCGGGGATGAGTGTGGAAAGCACGGGCACTCTACCACGTTAATTGTCCTGTCCTCGCCTGTAGACCATAAACATGTAACCCCCACTTTATTAGACCCTATTTGAGCTACCGTAAATGGCTTGGCAAAGCTCAGTTGTAAACGGACCTGACATCCCTTCGAATGCTGTATTGGTAAAGGCGACCACACTAAGTCTTAGTGTGGGATCAACGAACCACGAATGGCCGTAAGCTCCTCCGAGTCGCCACGTTCCGGGTGATTCTGCTGTTCCACTTTCGTCGGGATTTTGGAGTACGGTGAATCCTAGTCCAAAGCCCCGCCCCGGCCAGCCTGCCAAGGGAAGGTTCCCGGTCTGGATGGTGCCCATTTCACGGACCCATTCCTCTGAAAGTAACGGATTGCCGCCGTTTCGCAGTGTTTCCAGCAGCCGCAAGAAATCTTTTGCGCTGCCAATCATACCCGAGCCACCAGAGTGGAAAGCCGTGGAATCAAAGGCTCGTGCAGGCTGAAAACGAAGTCCTGCGGTGCCTTCAAAAACCTGCGCAACCTCAAGCTCACGCATCCGCCGGGGTTCTGATATATCGTTGACATAAGGAGCCGCAAGCCGTCCAGCATCCGCGACCGCGAAACTGGTGTCGTGCATATCGAGAGGTTCTGTAACGAGCTTTTTAACAGCTGCATCAAGGGTTGTGCCACATACACGGCTAATGATAGCGCCGAGCACATCAGTAGCAATCGAATATCCCCATGCTTTACCCGGTGTATATAACAGAGGCACAGAAGCCAAACGTTGCAAGTTCTCTTCCAGCGTAAGATTTGAAAAATCCATGCCATCTGATACGCCTGCACGATGATAGGGACCGCCGCCTTCTTCCTCTAAAAAGCCATAGGTCAACCCGGCAGTATGTGTCAGCAATTGGCGTACTGTAATGGAGGGCTGCTCACCACTGATTAATCGGGGGCGAAAATCGGGCAACCAGCGTTCAATAGATTCATCGAGCTTAATCAATCCTTGGGCTGCCAAAACCAAAGCCGCAGTCGATACAATCGGTTTGGATACAGAAGAAAGCCGAAATAAAGCATCCTCATGCATAGGACGTTGTTCTTCTCGATCAGCCAGCCCCGCCGCTCGGACATACACGGGTGAACCATCCATATATATCATGACGACTGCGCCGACCAGGCGCTTCTCGGCAAGGGTTTGATCTATAACTGCATTTACACGTCCGTCCAGACCAGCTTGTATCGCAAAAACTCTATTATCCAAACTCATAAATATCTCATCCTCTCTATGATCCAGCGGTTATCGCTTGATGGAACTTAGTTTACAGGATGGGAAGGCGACATTACATAAGGTAACAAAGGTGTTCAGTGAGTATTAACGTTAAAATAAAATTATATTAAAAGAATGGCTTTGGATTTAAATGAATGGGGTTTTACAAAAAGTTATACTGCGTTTTACAGTGGCTTTTTAAGTTGAGATACGTTGAAAATAGGTGGTAAAATTTACAACAAAGGGGTTTTATTTATTGAGGCTTGTATCGCGTAATAAGTTGGCTTGCTTGGTTGTCCTCGGAGGGATTTTGACTGTAATTGCTACAGGTTTTGGAGGGGATAAGGAAACTTATAAGCTTCCTGATAAGCCCAAAGAGGCTGCTGTCTCGACATTTTCAGAATATATGAACGCTTCTATGAGTCGCGATTACGATAAGATGCTTTCACTGTCTGATGATTATCGCTTTAAAACAGAACAGGCACGGCTTAACTTTCTAAAAGCTCAGGGAACACCGATTGATTATCGTATCGTGTCTGTGGATGATTCTAACCCTTCCAAGATTGTTGTTTCGTCGATAACGAAGTATGAGAATATGGAGTTACCTTCCATTAAGCATGTTCTTGCTTTTGAGGAAGGAAAGTACAAGCTACAAATGAGAAATGTTGTGATCAATATGATTCCTTCATCACCTGACTACAGAACGATCGAGTACGAGCCTGAGAAGGTAGACAATATTTTGGAAGATAATTTCAAGTGATTTTAATTTTTCAATTTTCTAATCAAACGGTCCAAGGCGTATCCAATAAGATACCAGAAAACTAGGGTAGTGAAGTAAACAATGGCTATGGGGATGTCTGCCTCTCGCACAAATCGAAATGATTCATACATCCAAACCAACGGACTAATAATAGCTAATAGTATATTGTAGTCGTCATACCCCGTAATATTTACAGTAATAACTAGACATGAGAGTAGGACCAGCCAAAAACGAAAAGATTTCATTGCCTATACCTCCGCAAGTGTATTTGTTGTTATAGACGAATCAAAAAGCTGGAAGTAGCATTTATTCCAAATTTATTTATTAAAATGTATTAAAAAGAACGATATTTCGATCCTATTTACTTGTCACGATTTTTAGACGTACGGTATTCGTGTGGTTTTGAGTGACGCTGGATTCTTTCAGACTTTTCGATTTGTGATATACTCTCGATATATGAATTGTATGGGATGGTGATGACTGAATGAATCGTACACACGATCTAGGCAAGCTAATCAAACTAACTGGAGATAGAGCAAAACTGGACGCTAAAGCAAATGGCACATATATTGTCTACAAAACGCCGGATGGTCAATTTGTTAAAGAGTACAGTAATGGTCAAGTCGAACGAATTAAAGAACAGGATATTTTATCATGAGTGAGCCGTTTGCTACTATGTTTGTATTCGCAGGAAACAACGGAAGTGGTAAGAGTACAATTCGTAATCTAATCGTTGATAAACTTGGTGTAAGTGTTAATATCGATCCAGATGCGTTAGCGCGAGGGATTGATCGTGAAAACCCTGATCGACACAAAGTATCGGCAGGAAAGGAAGCGATTAAGCTAGCGCGGGATTGTATAAGAAATAAACGAGATTTTACTGTAGAGACGACACTTGCTGGTGGCAATGTGATTCGACAAATGCGAGTGGCAAAAGAAAAGGGCTTTGAAGTTATTATGTTTTATGTGGGCCTTGGTGATTATCGTCTTAATATCGAGCGAGTTGCTGCACGAGTTCGAAATGGGGGTCACCACATTGATACCGCTGATATTATAAGACGGCATCAGACCTCACTGGACAATCTTCTCTTACATCTTAAACTTATCGATCATTTAATTGTCATTGACAACAGCAGCTCAGATGGCGTGATTGTATTGGAATCAGATAGTGAAACGATAAAACACCATGTGGCGTTGTTACCGGATTGGGTTAAAATCATTGATAGTTACTTACAAAATAAAAATACTGATCAAGAATAAACCGACAACTGTATGATTCAGTGATCGGTTTATTCTATATTTACATCGTATTGTGTCCACAATGTCAATTCGATGTGTATTGCACCTCAAAATGGGACCCGTTAGTAATAGACTGTTATTATTTTTCAACAGACTTTAGCGAGACGATGAACAGCACCCTGATCGTAGCGGCTTCTTCGGATTCTTTTTCTCTACACTTTTTTCACTGGACGTAACACTGCGTAGCCATATCCTTCTGGGAAATGCCGCTGATAATCCTGCTTCGTTTCCTCATCCCATTCATACCCCAGGCTGCTAGGGTCAAAGTTCCAAGCCTTCTCCTCCACCATTCTCATAACGTCTCCATTGTTTTTTAAATAATTAAAGGGCGGGTGAAAAAACACCAGGTAATCTGATTCGGGGATGTCCCGGCACTTCATTCCTGCGGGAATCTCTCCGGCATAGTCAGCGGCGACCGGTATTCCATAGAGATAGCCCTTCTGACCATCCTGATAGAACCAGCCCGCAGTTTGGCCCAATTGTTCGGGAAGCTTGAGATGAGACATGCTTTCCAATGTTCCGCAAATTTCATCACAATTGTGACCGTTTCTCCAGAAATCACCGTAGTTTCGTGAAGAAGTATCCCAAATTCCAATAAATTTGTGTGCTAGTATACGCTCGATTTTGACTTCAGCTTCTTGCAAATGATCCTTAACCATCTTATCCCGCTCCTTCAAATGGTAATGATAAGGAGAGAACACCTCAACGCGAATGGCTAACGGGATAGGTCGGGGCTCCTTCTGGTATACAGCCGGAGTTACCTCAAACGCTTTTACAAATGCCCGTGTAAAAGCCTCCTGTGAAGAAAACCCATACTTTACTGCAACATCGAGGATGCGGACATTGCTATCCCGGAGTTCCATTGCAGCACGGCTAATCCGGCGCATCCACACATAATCCCTTAACGTCATTCCTGTAAGAGAATGAAACTGTTTTGTACAGTAGTAAGGGGAGTAGCCTAACTGATTGGACATTCTCAACAACGAAGGTGCTGAAGTAAGATTATTATCAATCCAATCGATCATAAGCTGGACCATTTCGTTCCATTCGTACACGAGGGTTCCCTCCTTTCGACTCCATCTTAACAGCCGGAATACAGGAATATTTGACTTGAGTTGCATGCACTCTTTTGTATTCATGAAGCTTTAGTCAAGGGCTATGTTAGTCCTTGTTGTCTTGTTCTATTTTACTCCTCTACATAACGGATATATGGGCGTTGAAGGTACCTTTGATCAGACACGAAATAATATTGTTTGCCTATAACCAGAGGAGGGATCACAGACTTTGAGGAAATATATAATTCTTTATATTCACTTCCGTTAGAAGCATCTCTGTGTATGACCAAGTAATCATCTGTAGTTTTAACTAATTTAGCGGTTTCTGCTGAGTGATGACCTGAATAATAATAAATCCAGCTGAAAATCAGTGAAAAAAATATAATTCTTAAAATAGTTGCAGCCGTTTTATTCTTTGTAATCAACATTCGCGCAAACCTCCTATAATCCATTCTTTCATTTTATGTATGATTGGTTAATTAACCTGTTTATGTATATTGTAAGGTGTATGATCGGTTGACGAAAGTAACTTTCACACAAAAAGCCTATCTGCCAAAACAACGGCAGATAGGCTTTTATAACATAAACGTCCACTATACTTCGTGTTTATACGCAGTCTGTGCCTCTACATTACAATTGCACCGACCACATATTCCCTATTATCAGTTATCCCTACGCTGACGTGCGCGGGCTTCGCCGCCTTTACGGCCAGCTTCTTCCCTGCTCATTTTCCCGTCGCTATCACTCTGGTCTGAATTGCCACGGGCTTCACCGCCCTTGCGTCCGATTTCTTGATAGAAGTCCTTGTCATGGTTTTTGGAAGTGGCTTCGCCGCCTTTTTCACCGATTTCCTAGTAAAAGTCCTTGCCATGATTTTTGGAAGTGGCTTCGCCACCTTTTTCGCCAATATCCTGATAAAATTCTTTGTCGTGATTTTTAGCAGTAGCTTCTCCACCTAAACGTCCTGCTTCTTCGCGACTCAGTTTGCCATTTTGGTTGTTGTTAGCCATGTTCAATCACTCCTCATCGAATTTTAGTAAAGCGTGTTCGTGTATCTATTAACCTTCATGTCAGGAATTAAACATGTCTACCTTTTTGTGGAATCTGGTAAATAACTGGATATATTCGCCTCGATTAGCGTTCCCATGCTTCTGTGTTCAATTGTTGCTGGCGGGTAAATAATGCCGGATAAATGAACAGGCTGAGCAGCACGCTGGTCAAAATAGCAGAGGTCATGGTAGTGAATACGATTAGCAATTGCAAACGCACGGCGGCAATCGGATTGGCACCTGCGATGATTTGTCCGGTCATCATGCCGGGAAGCTGGACAAGCCCCAGCGTTTTCTGCCCCTCAATGGTTGGAATCATACTGGAACGTATGCAATCCTTGAGTATAGGGAAGATGGCTTGTCTAGGCGTGCCGCCTAGCGCCAGAATGAGCATGATTTCAGGCTTGCGCAGCAGAACTTCCGACTTGAGCCGGGACACCAGCAGGCTGGACAAAATCATGGAGCTGCCAATGATCATGCCGCTAATCGGAATCATATATCGGGCTGTCGCCGGAATAATATGCAGGCCAATCAGGAACGCCTGCGTAACGATTTCCACACACAGCAGCGTCAGGAATGACTTCCACATGAGACCGGGGATAAATCGTCCTTTGCGCGCAACATTTTGTGAGGCTACGGTAATCATGAGCAGAATGAATAATACGATAAATCCGTAGCTTTGCATCCCAAAAATCAAATGCAATACATATCCAATCGCCAGCAGTTGAACCGATGCTCTGATTGTAGCGATGATAATGTCTCGGTCCAGACCGAGTTTGAAGGATTTGGACATGACGATGGCGATAAATACAAAACCGAGAGAGAGAATCAAGGCAACAATCGTCATACCCATTCTCCTGCTACAAACCTGCGGGTCTCACTATGCTGTGGAGTATTAAAAAATGTCTCCGTATCCGCTTGTTCTACCAGTCTTCCGTCGATCATCAGCCATGTCTCGTGGCCTACCCTGCGGGCTTGTTCCATATGATGCGTAATCCAGATCATCGTTGTTCCCTCTTCTTTGTTCATTTGCAGCAGCAGTTCCTCAACCTCTTTGACCGAGGCGGGGTCCAGTGCAGAAGTAATCTCATCCAGCAGTAAAATATCCGGGCGGTTCGCGAGCGTCCGCACCAAGGCCAAGCGCTGTCTTTGTCCACCGGACAGTTCCTGCGCCTTTTGTTCCAACAGATCGTGGGTGAGTCCTACGCGTTCCAACAGGCCGGCAGGATCATCCAGCACTGTACCGTGCAGCCGTTCTACGGTTTGGAGATTGTACAGGACAGTTCCCTGAAGCATGGGGGCATCCTGAAAAACCAATGCTACTCTCCGTCTTAGTTCAGGGATCTCCCACTCCGATATCGGTTTGCCGAGGACACGGATGTCCCCTTCATCCGGTGTCATTAGGAGGTTGCACAGTGAAAGCAACGTGCTTTTACCAGACCCCGATGGACCGACCAACGTGGTGATTTTGCCGGGGGAAACTTTTGCCGTAATCCCGTTCAGAACAGCACGTTGCTGTCCAGACCCGGCGAAATATTTGATAATGTGATTGAATTCAATAGCTGGAAGTGGCTTGGATTCCATAGATATAGCTAGCTCCTTTGTAGGGGATCGAGAAAGGGATCAGATCCGTTCTATGATCTTATTTTTTTATTATATCAGTAATCACTGCTATGCTCTTCTATAAAGGTTCAATGCAGGCCGGCTGTTGTAAACGGCATCTTCTTTGTATAAACTAACAGGATTAGTTAAAATAGAATCTGGATCAATTCTGTATAGGTATAAGGAACCGGATTACATAGAAATTCGATGAAAGGAGACAGGATGATGTCACCTAGAAACGGAGTAAAGTTGCAAGATATCCTGCGGGCTGCCGAGGACATTGCCAATGAACAAGGGATGGGGGATGTCACGCTCACCACGCTGGCTCAAAAACTCCACATTCGCCCTCCGTCCTTGTATAACCACGTGAACGGATTGAACGGACTGCGCCAAGTACTGGCATTGCACAGCCTCGAACAGTTGGAGGAAGCTTTGATGAGCGCAGCGGTGGGTAGAGCGGGCGAAGATGCGCTGACCGCTATGGGGAAGGCGTATATGCGGTATGCTCGGGAGCGACCCGGTTTGTATGAAGCGATGCTGTATGCAACAGATCGAAATGATACCGAAATGAGGCAGGCTGCGGATCGCGTGGCCGAGCTGGTCATTACCGTCCTGTCCAGTGGTTATGGCTTCAAGGAAGAAGATTGCATTCATGCAGCGAGGGGATTCCGTAGTCTGCTTCATGGATTCGCCTCGCTTGAACAAAAGGGCGGCTTTGGTTTACCTGTGGAGGTGGACCGGAGTATTGAGGTGATGATGGCTACCTTTTTGGCAGGTCTGCGTGTGCGGCAAAAGCGAGATGTCGAGCTTACCAAAGAAGTCTGATTTCAACCTGATGCAGCTAACATGATTGCGTCGCAGACCCGAAGGGTAGAATACATCTGTATAATGTAGATGAGAGACTGCGAATACAGGAGGGGTATGAGTGAACGTACTGGTGATTGGTGCAAATGGAAAAGTAGGCAGACATCTTATCCGTCTATTGGGGCAAAATGAATCGCATCGCGTAAAGGCGTTGATCCGAAATTCGGATCAGGCCGAAGCGCTTGAACGTTTGGGAGCAGAAACGGTGGTAGCTGACCTCGAAGGGACGGTTGGCGAAATTGCCGCAGCTATAAAAGGCAGCGATGCTGTCGTATTTACAGCAGGCTCCGGTGGGAAAACAGGTGCAGATAAAACGCTGCTTATCGACCTGGATGGAGCGGTCAAGGCGATGGAAGCCGCCGAACAAGCAGGTATCCAACGCTTCGTTATGGTCAGCGCCCTACATGCAGAGAATCGAAAGAAGTGGCCCGAATCCATTAAACCGTATTATGTGGCGAAGCATTACGCTGACCGCCTGTTGGAAGCGAGCAACCTAAACTACACGATTCTTCGCCCGGGTGGCCTGACGGATGATGTGGGCGCCGGCAAAGTTGCTACCGGTGAGGAGCTCACCAGCCACACCATTTCCCGTGAAGATGTGGCGGCAGCGGTGGTAGCAGCGCTGGAGGAACAGCAGACGTATCATCGTGCAATTAATCTGGTGTCTGGCAGTACGCCTATTGCTGAGGCAATCAGGCTGTAATTACGGATGAAGTTGTTGCACAGAGGACGCTTATAAATGACAAAAAAGCGAGAAGACGGCCATCCATGGTCATCTTCTCGCTTTAATAATTTTACAGCTTGGTTGGATCAATTCCTTTTGGGAATGTTTCTTCAAAGCTATGCTTTTTCTCGTATAAGTTGTACCAAGCTTCTGCGATGATATCTGGATCTCCTGCCGTACCAGCTTGTATGAAAGTGCCGATTGAAAGGTGTCCTACAAAAACTCCTTTTTCTTTCAGTTCATTATGCAGGTTAGTCGCATAGTTTCGAAGGCCGGACATCACGATACCACCATTCCCAAGACTGGGCAAAGGGAACATGGCAGATATGCCCGTTGTAAATAGAATCGCGCCTGAACCATTGCTGATCATGTCAGGCAATACTTCATTGACGGATAGAACTGCAGGAAGCACAATGCTGTTGACTTGTTCCAAGACGCTTGCGGGCGTTGTTTCTAAAATATCTGTGAAATTACTCCATCCTGCATAAGGACTGAATTCGAGTACATCAATACTGCCTAAGTCTTTTTTAGCAGCCAGTAAGGCTTGTTTTAAAGCGTTCAAATCCGTAATATCCGCGACATAAGAGCGCGCTACAATATTCAGGCTTTTTAGTTCATTTGTGATGATTTCCAATTTTTCTGTATTACGAGAAACTAAAGCTACCTTAAACCCTTGCGCCCCGAATTTTTTCGCGATAGATAAACCTAACCCGAGTCCTGCACCAATTATTGCAATAGTTTTCATCTTATATGAACTCCTTATTTGTGGTATATTTTAAAGCAACATATGTTGTTTTAGTAAGTATAAGCCCGCTTAATATATGGAACAACCAACAATTAAATGAGAATGTTGTTATAGAAACAAAAATAGAAATGTGCCAAATAAGGAGGGCAGAACGTGGGGACAAAAGTAAAAAATATGCGAATGACACATACAAAGAGATCATTGATTAACGCTTTTGTTAATTTAGTGAATGAAAAGGATTTTGAAAAGATAACAATAGCAGATCTAACAAAAGGGGCCCAAGTGAATCGTGCTACATTTTATGCACATTTTAATGATAAGTACGAAATGTTGGATTACATGATTGACGACTCTGCTTCGAACGTCATTGAAAAACGAACATTAGGAGTAGTAGAGTTCGATCAGGACACCATAAATCAACTCGTTCTAGCAGTATGTGACTTTCATCAACAACCGAAAATTCAATGTCGTCGTAGCTATTTAAGTCTTGCGCCTCTGTTGAAAGAAAAAATGTTAATTGAGCTGAAAAAATATTTAGTGAAAAGTTTAGATAACATATGTACAGACTCAGAGAAGAGTTTTTATGTACCTATTTATGCCAATATCATACATGAGGCTGGTTATTTATGGGCATCTGGAAATACTCCGTTTGATAAAGAGGAAATAGCCAAGAAGGCTTCGTTATTAATAACAGGAGGAAAAGGTTAATTCTTGTTGTGAGAGGCATCCCCGGGGGCAGAGTCCTGGGGATGCTTTTTGCTGTTTTCTCAGTATGATTGTCCCCGTAGCAGTTCCAGCTCCAACTCCGGCTGAATAGCAGCAAAAATATTTGCTTAAAACTAATTATATTATTTATAATACTAATATGATTAGTTTATAATTAAGACAAGGAGATGAGCTAAAATGCGTATTGTTCAGGTGCAGCATGTGTATCAATTGACGTTTATGCCCCGGCTGTTCCCAGTGAACTGTTATTTGGTGGAGGAGAAAGAGGGGCTCACCTTGGTAGATGCCGGATTGCCATACAGTACCCGTGGTATAGCGCAGGCTGCGGCGCAGATCGGGCAGCCGATTATTCGAATTGTACTTACCCATGCCCATGGGGATCATGTGGGTGCGTTGGATAAGCTCAAGGCAAGGTATCCTGACGCGCAAGTGTTCATTTCAAGGCGGGACGAACCGCTGCTACAGGGCGATGTATCGTTGGAGGCAGGAGAACCGGATACTCCTATTCGAGGCGATGTACCGAAGCATATCCTTACCCAGCCTGACGTTTTACTGGAGGATGGGGATCATGTAGGTTCGCTGTTGGCGATCAGCGCACCAGGACATACGCCGGGCTCGATGGCATTTTTGGATACTCGTACCCGTGCGTTGATTGCAGGCGACGCCTTCCAGACCCGAGGTGGTATAGCGGTATCGGGAAGGCTTAAGCCGCTGTTTCCTTTTCCGGCACTGGCTACCTGGAACAAGGGAATTTCGCTGAAAAGCGCCAAAAAGCTGCTGAGTTTCAATCCATCTTTATTAGCTGTCGGTCACGGTAACATGCTGAAGCATCCACAATCTCAGCTGGAAAGGGCGATTATGGAGCTGGAACGACAAACTTCAGTGTGATGATTCGGTATTCAGCCAACATTCAGCCAGAACTCACAAAGTCCTAAGCTAAGGCAGATACAATATGGGAAAATAGAAACAGAGAGAGGTGCATCGGATTTGAACGTTTGGAAAGCGAACGGTCTGAAATATATACTTCTATTTAGTCTCATATTGTGTGCTGTCGCTAGTGTCGTTTCGTTATGGAGTTATTCAGGTAGTTCTGCGTCCCAGTCTGCGGCTGTTAGACAGGGCCCATCCGGCGGGTTCGGAGGAGGAAGCGGACCTGGTGGAGGTATGGGAGGACCGGGGCAAACTACCAACTCCTCCACTGAGGGAACATCGACATCGGGTGACAAAGGTACAACGGCCGGGAATGATACGTCTTCGGGCGGCAGTGGTGTTGCCAGAGACGGACAGCACAGAGGGCCCGGTGGCATGTCTGGTAACGGATCTGGCATGGGCGGTCCTGGCGGTGGTATGGGTGGTGGAAGAAGTGGCAACTCCTCATCTGCTTATGCTACTCCGCTGGCGATTTTCGCCGCTTTGTTCTTCGGTGCATTCGTGTTTATTGCATACCGTTTTCGGGCTCGTGAATGGAAGCTCGGGGAACGTAATCGGGGACTGATGCTGTGGACAGTGCTGGGTGTGGGGTTCTTTTTAAGAATGGCGATCGCCCCATGGATCTCGGGTCATATGGATTTAATGCTATTCCGGAACTGGGCTACGACAGCAGCGGATAGCTTATCGGGCTTTTACACGAACGGATCAAGTGATTATCCGCCGTTCTATATTTATATTTTATATGTGATCGGTCAAATCGGCTCTACGGATGCTTTCAGTCCCTACATGTCCGTACTGCTGCGGCTTCCCAATATATTAGCCGATATCGTGACAGCGTACATGCTGTACCGGTTGGCAAGCAAACGGGTCGGCTATGGAATAAGCCTTGGATTGGCTATATTCTACGTGTTTAACCCAGCTGTATTTATCAATTCGACCTTCTGGGGGCAGGTGGATTCTTTCTTTACTATGCTGATTGTGGGCATGATTGTGCTGCTTGTGGAAAACCGGGTCGGCTGGTCAGCCGTATTGTTTACGGTAGCCGTATTGATGAAGCCGCAGGGAATTATTTATGGGCCTGTTTTGTTCTTTGAGCTGCTGAGACAACGTAAAATACAGCCTTGGCTGTTGTCCATTGGCGGTGCCGTTGTGACGACCATTCTGGTCATATTACCATTTTCGTGGGGGCAGGAGCCGTTATGGCTACTTGACCTATACAAGGGAACGGTCGGCGAGTATCCGTATGCTTCGGTGAACGCATATAATTTCTTTGCACTGATCGGTGGCAATTATACGCAGGACACTACAACATTGTTCCTGTTCAGTTACCATACATGGGGTATGATCTGCATTGTGCTGGTGACTCTGTTTACGTGGTGGATGTATATCCGCAGTCGCAAACCACAATTTACAGCGGCAGCTGCACTGGTGCTCATTGCAGGTGTATTTACCTTCGCTTCCAGCATGCATGAACGGTACTTGTTCCCTGCGGCCGCGTTAGCTGTACTGGCGTATCTGTATTTACGAGACCGCAGATTTTTGTGGCTTGCGGGTGGATTCAGTCTTACGATTTTCCTAAACACCTTCGATATTTTCTATAGCTCCAACTCTCGGGATCAATACGGTATTATTTTGTGTGTGACATCATTGTTGAATGTGTTGTTGTTTGGGTATTTGGTCAAAGTAGTGTGGGATTGCTCCAAATCGACCACGATTGAGACTGCCCCTCCCAAGGACATGCTTCCATCGGAGTCACCTTCAGGGAAACTTATATGGGGTGCGTCTTCCCCAAGTGTGAACACAACAATTGATAGTTAGTGGAGTATAAAATATGCTAAAAAACCGCCCTTTAACGAAATGGAAGTGGTTGATAGATCAACTGCAATCCATAAGTTAAAGAAGCGGTTTTTTGTTGTCCTCATGTTAGAGTAACATTGTATCTATGTGTCTCAATCCATATATTCGTTCAGTTTCTGTACATCGCAGATGGTAATCTCTCTTGTACCCTTGCTATGAATAATCCCCAGCTGTTCAAATTTTCCGAATTTGCGACTGATGGTTTCGCGGGTGACACCCACATAATTAGCCATTTCCTCGCGTGAAAGGGGGAGATTTATTTTAATGTAGGAACCATCCGGCTTGCCGTATTTATGTCCAAGCTCAAGAATCATGTAGGCGATGCGGATTTCCGGGTCTTTGGTAGCTAGGCTTTGAGCCAGGTTTTCGGTATGTGCCAAGCGTTTAGTAATGGTTTTGAGCAGCTTCAAAGAGATATCGGGATTGTCGCGGATCAACTGCTCCATATCATCCTTGGTGAGCATACAAATATCAGTATCTTTTAAGGCATACGCACTAAAGTTACTCAGCTCATCGCTGTTAAAAATATTCAACTCGCCAAAAAAATCACCAGTTGTCAGAATGTGCAGAATTTGCTCCTTGCCCTGAGGCGTCATCTTCAGCAGCTTGACATGCCCGCTTTTAATAATGTACAGCGTATCGGAAGCCTGCTCCTCCACAATCAAGGCCTCGCCTTTCTGGTATTTTCGGTGTCGGATCATGGAGCTGACCTTACACAAATCTTCGCAGGACAAAGAGGAAAAGATAGGCACTTTGCGGGCACAGGGCTCCTTTTCGCACTGGCAGGGGCAGGACATCTCATTCACATTCATTCACTCCATTCATAAACCGGAAACTACAGGTTATAGCGCATGGTTGTTATTCTGTATCATCTATTGGGGCAAAATGACTTTGATCCTCACCACAGACTGGACAAACCCAGTCTTCTGGAAGATCCTCAAACGCTGTACCGGGCATAACGTCTTCATCGGGGTCACCGATAGCAGGATCATAAATGTATCCACAGGGCTGACATACATATTTTTTCATCTCTAGTTCTCCTTGTCATTCAAAATTTTTGTAAGCTCTGGCGCGTCCGGTTTGAGTCCCTGCATGATGGCTGTTTTGTATGGTAGTGAAGCAAGGGCATCTCCAAAGCCAATCACGCCGCAGATAGAGCCGTCTTGTATGAACATACGTGTATAAGAAGCTTGATTTTTAGTAATCAGGCTGGTGTCGCAGACTTGTTCATCTACTAGACCGATGGAAAAGAGAGGAGATTCATAGCAGTTCGAAAGGGTTACAGGGAGGGGACGCTGATAGCTGACGGATGCGCCCGCCATATTAGCGCCTGCTATTTTTCCCTGCTCCATTGCGCTTTCCCATAGCCCATCTACTCTACTCTGAAATTCGGCTGCATCACCTGCTGCATAGATATTGGCGGAGCTGGTCTCCATCTGCGCATTCACTAGAATGCCTTGTCCAATATCAAGGCCGATTTGGCGAGCAAGCTCCGTATTCGGTACAATTCCGATAGAGTACACGACATGCTCGCAGGGGATAACAGAGCCGTCCTGTAGTTCCACACCTTCTACGTGATCTGTGCCTTTAATACGTTTTACGCCTTGCCCAAGGAGTACTTGAGTACCCTGTTCGGTCATCCGATCGGTCAAAATAGCGGAGGCCTTTTCATCTAGCTGACGGGGGATAAGCCGATGCGAAGCTTCCAGTATGGTTACAGCATATCCTGCTTGCTGGAAGGACCAGGCGGTTTCCACGCCTTGAATACCGCCGCCGATGATACATATCCGGTCTCCCTGTCGCAATTCCGCTTTAAGGCGATCTGCATCTTGTCGAAAACGGATATTGTGAACGTTCCTTAGAGAAGCCCCATCCAGCACAAGCTTACGGTTGTGAGCTCCTGTACACAGCAGCAGCTTGTCATAAGCAACGGTTTGTCCATCTATTGTTTTGATAGTACAATCCTCTGGATGTATCTCGGTTATCTTGATGCCGGAATACACATGAATTCGTTGATTGGCAAACCATTTTTCCTTTTTGATCAGGATTTTGTCGCTGTGCAAATCAGTGAATAGTCCCTTGGAAAGTTTGACTCTGTTATACGGAAAGGATGCTTCCTCCCCGTAAATAGAAATTTCGGCCAGATCATCATGATCTCTAATCGCTTTTGCCGCGTTGACGGCGGCGACACTGCCTCCGATAATAACGTAATGTTGGTTACCCATTCAGTATCTCTCCTATTCGCTATACGCTACTGTGTTTTAAATAACACTAAGCAGTAGATCTGAGACAAATTCAGCGGCATTTTTAATTTTTTTCACTTTTTCAACTTCTGTAGGAGAGAAACGAATACGCACCGGGAATTCCACATGGGTCATACCCGTTGATTTGATTACATCTGAAGTGCTTTGGACCTTCATATTAGTACCATTCAAGTAATCCTGTACAACTTCAATGGCTTCCCCGCTCCAGCCGTAGGAACCAAAGGCAGCAGCCAGCTTGCCTTCCAGATTCATCTTTTGCATTTGTTGCAATAGGTCTTCCAATTTGCCTGTCATGTCGGCATATTTGGTAGAGCTACCGACGAAAACAGCATCTGCTGAGGCAATACTCTTCAATATTTCCGTTCCATCCGCTTTATCCACGTCCCATAGCTCCACCTTGATTTGGTTCTCCAAAAAGCAGTCTTTCAGGATGTTTGCCATTTTTTTAGTGTTATTTTTGAGGGTGGCATAGACAATCGCTACTTTTTTATCCTCCTTGGTTTCGGTACTCATAGAGGCGTACAAATCAATAAACTTGGCAATATCATGTCGGATCGCGAAGCCGTGGGAAGGTGCAATCATCTCAATTTCCAGATCGGCAACAGCTTCGATTAATGTGCGCACATATCTGCGATGTGGATGAATAATAGCCTGATAGTATCCGATAAAGTCCTCGGTGATATCAAAACCAGCCTCATCAGCAAATAGATGCTCTACAGCCACGTGTGTACTGAAAATATCGCAAGGGAACAAGATTTTATCTTCTATACAATACGTAATCATGGTTTCTTCTGTATGCAGATAAGGAGTTTCTTTGAATAGCAGCGTTTTGCCTCCAATGTCCAGTTGATCCCCATCCTTGATTACGAGGAAGTTGCGATGCTGAAGCTTGTACATTTGTTGAATTTCCGGAACGGCAATCTCAGTGCAGACAATCGTAGCGTTCGTTGCCTTGGAAGCAAGTGCCGCCAATCCGCCCGAGTGATCTGGTTCCGTGTGATTGACGATGATATATTGAATATCCAATGGATCGATCAATTCGGTTACAGCTTCGGCAAATTCTCTACCGAACGCCATATCTACGGTATCCACAATGGTTGGTTTTCCAGTTTTCAATAGATATGCATTATAGGTTGTACCCTTTGATAGTAGAAGACGATGAAAGGGAACCTCACGATTATCAATTTTTCCTACCCAATAAATATCCTTTGCCAGCTTGAATCCAGGCTTCATATGGAATAACCTCCTGCTTGTTTTGTTTATCTAACACAATTTGATTCTAGTTGGATGTGTCGATGAAAAAGATGATTGAAATCAAATTTTTAAATATTTTAAAAGTATTTTTACTTAAATTTAGTTTTGTGATTGCAATCACAAGGCGAGCGAAATAATCCAATACAATAAAGGTATTAATCCATCTTAAGCAAATTTAATTTCAAACAGGAGCGTGAACTAATATGAAAAAATCAAACCTCATTCAATTTCAGGAATATAAAGAAGCTGGGTTTACAAAACGAATTATGCATAAGGAAGCCGACAATGTAATTTTTATTCTCAACTTTACTCCTAATGCCGAGCTACCAACACATAATCACCCAGGAGCGAATGTATATTTGCTTGTTCTTGAAGGCAGCGGGACTGTAACTGTGAACGGCGAAGCAACGGAAGTTGTCCAAGGGGATATCATTCATGTTACGGGAGATGAGCACTTTTCCTATCGTGGCGGTGCAGAGGCGAATTCCAGTCTGCATGTGGTGTTGACCCAAACGCCAAGTGAAAGCTATGCGCAGAACATATAAAAGAGGACACAGCAGCAACATGCTCATATAAAAAAAAGAAAATGGTTATTTTTTTTCACTCGTATTGATAATGAATATCATTATCAAATTTTAAGAAGAGGTGTTAATAGCCAATGCAGACAGTAGATTACAAACAGGTGCCAGGGCACTGGATATTAGCAAGTCTCGGTAAGCGCGTGCTTAGGCCCGGAGGGTTAAAAACAACACGTTGGATGATAGAGGGACTTGACGTAACCGGGCAGGATGAGGTTATTGAGTTTGCCCCCGGATTGGGTATAACTGCCCAAATCACACTGCGGCTTAATCCCCGTCGTTATATTGCGATTGAACAGAATGAGAAGGCGGCTTCTATCGTAAAAACGTATGCAAGCGGAGCAAACCGGGAAGTTATTATTGCCGATGCTGAACAGGTTCCGTTGCCGGATGCCTCTGCGACGGTGGTATATGGGGAAGCCATGCTGACGATGCACACAAGAGCCAAGAAAGCGCAGATTATTTCGGAAGCCAGGCGGCTTTTGAAAACGGGCGGGAAGTATGCTATTCATGAGATGTGCCTTGCTTCTAACCATATTGAGCCTGCGCTCAGAAAACAAATTTACAAGGATTTGGCTACAGCCATGAGAGTTAATGCGACACCGTTGACGGTGTCAGAGTGGGAACAGCTGCTGAAAGAGGAAGGCTTTAAGGTCGTTAAAATCTATACGGTTCCCATGCACTTATTGCATCTGCCACGTATCATTCAGGACGAGGGCTGGTTGAGATTTGGAAAAATAGCCTTTAACCTTATGCGTAACCATGCTGCCCGGACAAGGGTTATGGGTATGCGCAAGCAGTTTGTAAAGTACGCCGACCATCTGCAAGCGGTCAGTATCATCGCTGAGCGATAGCCTGAATTCACGAATAAGAGAATTATAAAAGCTTTCTACGCAATAGCAAAAAAGGAGACGAACCCACATTCAGGGATTCGTCTCCTTTTTGTATATTTGCTGCTTTGGCTTGGCTGCTGGAGTGCGCATGCTTTGCACCCCTCTATTCGTCATATAATAGGTATAACGAAAATTTCCAATTTCTGATGTTTTACATTACCATATTGACTGAGATCATTGGAATAGTTAACCAAAATAATAAAATAGGCGTACTTCAAAAGGAGGAAGCGTGTTATGAAGCTGCATCGAGCCATTGTGGTGGATGATGAAACCTTTACTCGCAAAGGGCTGCTTCAACTCATGGATTGGCAAGCCTGTGGTTTTGAAATCGTAGGAGAAGCTGATAACGGTGAGGATGCGCTGGAGCTAATCAGCCGTATTCACCCGGACCTGGTCATTACCGATATTCGTATGCCTGTGCTGGACGGATTAGAGCTGATCCGGTCTGTGCTCGAACAGAGTACAGAACATCCCGCGTTTATTATCTTAAGCGGTTATAGTGATTTTGCTTATGCGCAGCAGGCAATCCGCTATGGGGTTCATGATTTTATGCTTAAGCCGATTGATGAGGGTGACTTTTCGGCTACACTGCGCAAGCTGAGTGAAAGACTGCATCGTGAACAACAGAATGCACAACGATATCAGAATCACCATGCAGGTGGGCTGTTAGAGACTGTGATGATGAACCCAGTGGATGATGTAGTGGTGACACAGTGGGAGCAGCAGCTGCGGCTTGGGGAAGCCACGTATATGTACTATGTACTCGTCGAGCTGAATGACCAACATCCCTGGCGCTCCGGTGACGATGGTGTCATGCTATCACTTTTTCAGTTCAGGGAGCTTATAGAGCAAGCGCTTCATCGTTTAATGGATGGCAAGTACCCTCTCTATGTTCATGAGCATCGTAACCGGATTGGTCTTATCGTACCGGACTTCTTTTTGGGGTGTTTTGAAGGCAAGGTCGAAGTTTTTATGAAAGCGCTACAACGAGAGATAGAGGGGATGAAGACACTAAAAGGTCAGCTGGGAAATCGGGTTTTCGTTTATGCAGGAAAGCCTGTGAATCGGTTGCAGGATATCCAGCAGTCCTACGCCTGTGCAAAGGAAGCAGTGCTCCATAAATACATTTATGACAATAGCGGTATTGTTGTATATCTACGGGAGGGAATGCCACCACTTCACTATAAGACCATCCCTCAGGACGTACTGGATCGCTTGACGGAACAAGTTGAGGAACTGCGGTTGGATGAGCTGCGTGTGGCCGTGGATTATTTATTTAGTAGTTTTCGGGAGGAGTGTTATGCACCTGAGGCTATGAAAATGAGTCTGCATCAATGCTTACTTAGTATCGTTCGGGTCATTCAAAACATGCAGGGAAATGAGCGCTCACTTCAGTCACTAGAACCGATGATGAACTGGCAGGACATGAACCTGTCCCTGGGTGAACTACAGCGATTGTTTACAGCTTTTGCAGAGGAAAGTGGAAGGTATATTGGGGTTCTGCGCAAGGATTGTCAGCAAGGAGGCATTCAGCACATCCGTGCTTACATTGAGCAGCATGCCGCCGAGAATATAAGCCTGAAAAGTATTGCGGCTCGCTTTTACATGAACCCGGTATACCTCGGTCAATTGTTCAGAAAAACGTATGGTGTGTACTTTAACGAATTCCTGCTGAAATTGCGCGTTCAGGAGGCGAAACGCTTGTTGCGGCAGACGGATCTGCGGATTTATGAAATTGCTGAGCGCGTGGGCTTCGGCAGTTCAGACTATTTTGTTACCCAGTTTGAAAAGATGGCGCACGCCACGCCTAGTGAATACCGCAATAGTCTGAGTATTGGCGACGAGTCAGAGAGGGCCGGCGAATGAAGATGCTGAGAATGACTCTTGATCATGTACGACTGCGAGATAAAATGCTGCTGCTTTATTTTCTCTGTGTTTTTACGCCTGTAGTGCTGACCAATCTTATTTTTTACCATGTCACCTCGCAAAACGTGAAGGAACAGCGTATGCAGGATATTTCGCGCGCACTGGAACAGATTAAAATTGAATTTTACCGTGAATTTGAAGATGCGATGGAAATCTCGTCTATCTTTTATACTGATCATCAGCTCAATGAGGTATTGGAAGAAACATATCCCCACCCTGCTGACTATATCGCCGCTTATGACTCTTATTTACGTCATATCTTGAACAACACTTACAGTCCTGCATACCATTCCGTAGGTGGAATTACGATCTACACCAATAATTCAACGCTGCTGAATTCCGGGGGAATCAGCTTTATAGATGAGGGAGTCAGAAGTTTGCCCTGGTATACCAAAATCTCGCCTGGACGCCAGTCCAAGCCTATATTTGTACGTACCGATGACAGCACAGGTGAACAGATGTACCCTTTTAGCCTGATTCGGCGGATGAACTACTTTTATTCCCAAAATGGTCGTGAAAAAATACTGAAAATAGAACTGCGAATGTCGTCCATTCGGGAGATTTTCAATAACCTGAATTTGCAGGGAAGTCTCTTTCTGCTGAACGAACGAGGGGGAATCGAATATACAACGGACCCCAAAGTGGATATAAACCACAAACATGTAGCCTATAACACTCTCAAGCTGCCCGAGGACACGATGGAGTTCAAGACGAATTATGTGCTTACGAGCAATCTGAATGGCTGGAGCATTGTGGCTGCGGTATCGAGAGATGCAGTGCTGTATGAAATGCAGGAATCTCGCAATTTTGTGCTCTTGTTAACCTGTGTAAATATGCTGCTGCCTACATTAATCATTATTTGGATTACACGTTCGTTGAACGTGAGGATTCATCGTATTTTAAAGCACATGAAGAAGGTGAAAAACCAGCATTTTGAGCTGATTCGCGGTACAGAGTCGAGAGATGAAATCGGGCAATTAACAGGTGAGTTTAATCGGATGACGCTGAAAATAAAGCGACTGATTAACGATGTCTATATGGCCGATATTCAGCGAAAAAATCTGGAAATTCAGCGCAGACATGCTCAGTTGAATGCACTTCACAGCCAGATCAACCCGCATTTCCTGTTCAATGCGCTGGAGACGATTCGCATGCGGAGCTTGATGAAGCATGAGGATGAGACAGCGCGCATTATTCATAACATGGCACGGATTTTCCGCAATTCGCTGGTGTGGAACAAGGATCGGGTTACTTTGCGGGAGGAGCTGGAGCTGATCCGTTGTTTTCTGGAAATCCAGCAATATCGCTTTGGTGAGCGAATACAGTACGAAGTGCAAGCGCGCTCTGAAGACCTGGACAATCTGCTTCCCAAAATGGTCGCGCTGACACTGGTTGAAAATGCAAGCATCCACGGCATTGAGCCGCTAAAGCATGGGGGACGCATTGAGATACATTTTGAGCATGAGGAAGGACAACTGATTCTAACGGTTCGGGATGATGGGGTGGGCATGTCTGAGGAGCAGGTACAACGCTTATATGGTTACATGCAAAGGCAGGAAGAAATGGGTGAGCGTATAGGTCTACAAAATGTCATCTATCGTCTAAAACTTTACTACGGGAGCCGCTTTGAGCTTGCCATTCGCAGCGCACCCGGCGACGGTACGGAGATTCGAATTAGGATTCCTGCGGATCGGGAGTGAGGGTAGACAGCAACGCCTATTTTGCTTTGAAGGACCTTTACCTATAGTTTTCTAAGTAACACCTTTAGATTGACAGGTGAACGAAATGAACAGCATTTTATAAAATGAAAGTGCTTACAATTTAGGGAGTGCGGGATTTTCAGTGCTTGAGGTACGTGCGCACGATATTCACACACAATCGACAAAAGAGGACGAAAGGGGAGGGTCTGGCATGACAAGCAAAAGGTTCGGAATCATCACTCTGGTAATGGTTATGATGGCGTCTATGATCGCTGCTTGCTCAGGGAGCTCGGGCAAGGAGCCAGCGTCAGGAGATAGCAAGGAGAAGGTCACATTCACGTATTTTAATGCCACTGCGGGGAGGGACATTAATACCAAAGAAACGCGGATCGGCAAAATCCTGGAGGATCAGACGGGGGTAAACTGGAAGCTGGAGCATTTGGTGGGTGATTCCAATACGAAGATCGGTACATTTATTGCCAGTAACGATTACCCGGATGTGATAGTACCGGATGGCACGATCGATAAGCTGCTTGATGCCGGGGCTTTTATTCCCCTGAATGATTTGATCGACAAATATGGACCCAATATTAAGCGTGTATATGGACCGTACTACAACTTGATGAAGGCGGAGGATGGGAACATTTACTTTCTGCCGCTCAGTGCGGTTGTAGGCGATTATTTACCTGCACCTAACTTAGAGCAAGGAGCCTTTTGGGTGCAACGCAGGGTATTAAAAGAAGCGGGATATCCAAAAATCAAAACACTTGACGAGTATTTAGCCCTGATTCGTAACTATGCGAAAAAGCATGCAGATGAGGGATTGACTGGGTACCTGGCGTTAACCACGCAGGATAGGTTTTATGCTCTTACGAACGCACCGATGCATCTGGCAGGCTATCCGAATGATGGCGGCACGATTATTGATATGAAAACACACCGGGCCACGGATTATGGAGATATGGAAATCACAAAGCGGTATCTGAAAGAGCTAAATCAGCTCAATGTAGAAGGCCTATTTGATAAATCGTCCTTTGTGGACAATTACGATCAATATCTGGCGAAGCTGACTTCGGGTAAGGTGCTGGGCTTTTTCGACTACCGCTGGCAGGCGGGGCAGGCCCTGAATAATCTGCAGGAGGCTTCCAAGCAATCGGGCAATGATGATATGGAGTATATAGGGCTGCCTGTTGTATACGACCAGAATATAAAGGATCAGTACATTGATCCGTCGTCATTCGTTAATAACCGAGGCATAGGAATTACGGTCAGTGCCAAGGACCCGGTACGTATCATCAAATTTTTTGACAACCTGCTGACCGACGAAAACCAGGTGTTATCCAACTGGGGAATCAAGGGAGAAACCTATGATGTAGATAAAAAAGGACGCTTTTACCGGACTGAGGAGCAAATTAAGCAGACTGGTCAGGACGCGTTCCGCGAATCATTCGGGTTCAAATATTTTGAATACAGTTGGCCGCGATACGGTAGCGGTTCTACCCTGCCTGACGGCAACTCCGTTGGTGCCGGACGGCAGCCGGAGGTTGCGCGTATGTCCTACACCGAGGGAGATAAAAAGCTACTAAAAGTCTATGGTGTAGAGTCCTTCTCGCAAATGTTTTCCGCACCAGACGAGCGCCCATGGTATCCGGCCTGGAGTATCCCAATTGCTCAAGGTTCACCTGCGCAGCTCTTCCAGCAAAAGAAGGGGGACCTGCAGCGCAAATATTTCCCGCGTTTGGTGCTGTCTGCACCGGAGCAGTTTGATGCGATATGGAGTGAATACACTACTGAATTCAACAAGCTGGATGTAAAGGCGTATGAGGAGCTGATCACGAAGGAGGTTGCCAAAAAAATCGAGAATCCCGGTAAAAAATAAAGGAGGAAGCAGCTATGGGCCACTCGTCACCACCAGCAGTCACGATCTTCCCGGATCAGTTGCCGCCCTCGCGGCGAACCGGCTTTAGGGGATTTATGCACAAGCTGAATCAGCAACGGGCACTGGTATGGATGTCCGTCCCTTTTTTAATCTGGCTGTTTATCTTCAAGTATTTGCCCATCTGGGGCTGGACAATTGCCTTTCAGGATTTTAAGCCTGCCCGCAAGTTGCTCGATCAGCAATGGGTCGGATTAAAACATTTCCATTTTCTATTTCAGGATGAACACTTTCTGCGGGTCATGCGCAATACGCTGGCGATGAGCTTTATTAATCTGGTGCTGGGCTTTGTCACCGCTATAACATTAGCGATTTTGCTGAATGAGCTTCGCCAGCTCGTATTTAAGCGGGTGGTACAGACGATCAGCTATCTACCGCATTTTATTTCGTGGGTGGTCGCGGCTAGCATCATCAGTACGGCGCTGTCTGCGGATGGCGGCATCATCAATGAGGTGCTGATGTGGCTGGGGTTGATTAAGGAGCCTATTCTGTGGCTGGGCGAGGGAAGCTATTTTTGGGGCATTCTCGGTGCATCGGAGGTATGGAAAAATGTCGGCTGGAACACCATCATTTATTTGGCTGCGATGACGATGATTGATCCCTCGCAGTATGAAGCGGCCGAGATGGATGGAGCAGGGCGTTTTCAGCGGATTTGGCATGTGACATTACCCGGATTGAAGCCTGTATTTATCATCCTGCTCATTATGAACATCGGCAATCTGCTGGAATCCGGCTTTGAGCCGCAATACTTACTGGGCAATGGCATGAACGTGGATTATTCGGAGAATCTGGATATTTTCGTACTGAAATATGGTATCCAGATGGGTAATTTCTCGCTTTCCATTGCTGCTGGGATGTTCAAAACGGTAGTCAGCTTCATCTTACTGTTTAGTGCCAATCATATTGCGAAGCGGTTAGGGGAGGAGAGATTGTTCTGAGAAAAGAGTGAGTTATGGTGGGGGGACGGCCGCTTCGCGTGCGGATTGTTCTTCCGATCGCTGTTATCCCCGTATTCCTTTTTATCATAAAACATTAGAGGTTGGAATCCGGGGCTAGCTTATGCTTACGATGCGAGCTTTCCTCTGGAAAGCTTTTAGCCGAACGCTCCGCTTCTTCAGAACAATTCCGCCCGCTCCGCTGTTGCCCGCCATAAAGTCACTTTTTTAAGAACTGAGGGTAGTGGCAAGGGGAGAGCTTAAGGAAGACGCGTGACTCGCGCTTCCTTGGGCGTCATGATAGCTGGCTCAGCTTCGCTATCGCCATTAGAGGCTGTTTTTTAGGACTGTGCTATTCGAAGGAGATAGCAGAGGGTGCGCGATCCAAATGCCTAAACTATTTTTTAGAAAGGAGCGGAAGTCATGGGCAAAGGGAAGGCCGTACACGGGCGATTTCGGGCCCCCTCGGATCGAATTTTTGATGCGTGCAATATCGTGTTTATGCTCTGCCTGATGGTGTTCACGCTGTATCCGTTTTTAAATACGCTGGCGGTTTCGTTGAATGAAGCGAATGATTCGATTCGGGGCGGGATCTATTTGTGGCCGCGTGAATTCACGTGGAGTAATTATGAATATGTGTTCAAGGAAGCGACGATTTTCCATGCTACGCTGATTTCTGTATTACGTACGGTTGCGGGTACGGTGACCTCTGTGTTTTGCTGCGCGATGGTGGCGTATACGATCAGCCGGCCGGAATATGTGCTGCGCAAATTTGTTTCGATTGCTTTTATTTTAACGATGTATTTTAGCGGTGGATTGATTCCAAACTTTCTCCTGATTCGTGAGCTTGGGATGCTGGGGACTTTCTGGGTGTATGTCGTGCCGGGATTGATCGGGGTGTTTAATGTGATTGTCATTCGCTCCTTTATTGAGGGATTGCCGGAAGGGATTTTAGAGTCGGCGCGTATTGACGGGGCTGGGGAGTTTGCCACTTTTATGCGCATCGTTTTGCCGCTGTGTGTTCCCGTACTGGCGACGGTGTCGCTGTTTACAGCGGTCGCGCAATGGAATTCCTGGTTCGATGTGTTTTTGTACAATTCGTCATATGAGCAATGGAGCACTCTTCAATATGAGCTGATGAAAATACTGCAAAATTCCAACACGTCTGTTAACACTCAGGACTATGCGAGCCAATTCGCTGGTTCGGAAAATCTGGCGAAGTCGGTCACGCCTACCTCAATTCGGGCCACGATGACGATTGTCGCTTCAGTGCCTATTATTTTAGTTTATCCTTTTTTGCAAAAATACTTTGTGAAGGGTATGACCTTGGGAGGTGTCAAAGGATAGTAACTGAAATCCAATGGTGCCCAATACGAATTCAAAAAATTTGAGTACGGGAGGGATTGCTTTGCGGTCATGTTGGGTTAAGCCTTTTTGTCTGGTGCTGGCTGGAGCGCTATTGTTATCGCCTGTTGGTTGGTGGGGAGCATCTGTAGCGAAGGCAGCTACGTCTATAGAACATTCCCCGCCCGTTGCGGATACGGTGCTGTCAGCGGGTAATATCCATAAAACCATTGGAACGTATGGATTTGAGCAAGGAAACAGCGATGGCTGGAAGCCTCGGGGAACTTATACCCAAATTGCATCCGTCACGGAAGCAGCATATGGCGGCACGCACAGTCTGAAGGCAACCGCCCGCACAGAGGCTTGGAACGGGGCGGAGCTGGATGTGAAGTCGCTGTTGCAGCCGGATGTAGAGTATGAAATTAGTGGCTATGTGAAGCTAGATGGTCATTCTGCGGTTCCGAGCATGGTTAAACTTACAGTGGAGCAGCAGCCGACAGGTGGGACTACGACATGGAAGATGGTAGCGCAGACGGAGACGGCGGATACATCGTGGATCAAACTTCAGGGGAAATATACTTTTACCGGGGGGATGGATGCATTGAAGCTGTATGTGGAAAGCTCGAATCCCGCGCAGGCCTACTATGTGGATGAGGTAGAAATAACACAGGTATCGAAGACGCCAACGGAGCCGGCCAATGGTATCGTATCTGGGTTTGAAGATGGTACGGCTCAAGGATGGGTGTCCCGTATGGGAGCCGAGACCGTGCAGGTTTCGAATGCCGATGCACGAACTGGCTCATACAGTCTGCTGACAACAGGCAGACAAAAGACATATGCCGGACCCAAGCTGGATGTGACTGCTACGATGCAAAAGGGCAGCCGATATATGGTCAGTGCCTGGGTGAAGCTGGCGCCGGGTGAGCAGCCTGCCAAGGTGAGGCTCAGCATACAGCGTGATCACCAAGGGGATAGTGCGTATGAAACTGTTGTAGGCGACACGGCTACTACGACAGGGGGATGGATGCATTTGTCTGGTACGTATACGCTTGCGCATGATGCAGACACCGTTTCGATGTATTTGGAAACGGCAGAAGGAACGCCTTCCTTTTATATGGATGATTTCGAGCTGTCACTTGTACCACCACTAGCTATTGAAAAGGACATTCCTTCTTTGCATGGATTATATGGGGGACAGTTTAGCATTGGCACGGCGATTGAAGCTTTCCAGACCGAAGGGGCTTACGGAGAGTTGGTACAGAAGCATTTTAACAGCGTCGTTGCAGGGAATGCGATGAAGCCAATCTCCTTACAACCGTCCGAGGGACAGTTCCATTGGGAGGAAGCAGACCAAATTGTGCAGTTTGCTAGACAGCATGGATTGGAGATTCGCTTCCATACTTTGGTGTGGCATAACCAAACTGGGGATTGGATGTTCAAGGATAAGAATGGACAGCCGATGACGCCGACTGCTGAGAATAAAAAGCTTTTGCTGGATCGGCTGGAGACGCATATTCGCGCTGTTGCAGTCCGATATAAAAATGTCATCACCGATTGGGATGTGGTGAATGAGGTCATTGATCCTGATCAGCCGGATGGCATGCGCCGCAGCAAGTGGTATCAGATTACTGGTACTGATTATATTGAAAAAGCATTCCGTGTCACGAGGGAAGCGGCGGGCCCGAACGCACGACTATTCATTAACGATTACAACACACATGAGCCGAAGAAACGGGATTTTCTGTACAATTTGGTACGTGATCTGCTCGCTAAAGGCGTACCGATTGACGGGGTAGGCCACCAATCGCATATCCGCCTGGAGTTTCCCGCTATTAGCGAGATTGAGCAGTCCATAGAAAAGTTTGCTTCGCTTGGTCTGGACAATCAGATTACCGAGCTGGATATGGGTCTTTATTCCAATGACACAGATCGCTATGAAACGATTCCAGAATCTATGCTGGTCCGGCAGGCTCACCGCTATCGGGCGCTGTTCGATATGTTTTCAAGGCAGCAGAATCATATCAGAAATGTGACGATTTGGGGTACGGATGATGGAAATACGTGGCTCAGCACGTTTCCGATAGCCCGGCTGGATAAGCCGCTACTATTCGACGAACGGTTAAAGGCCAAATATGCCTATTGGGCACTTGCTGATCCGTCCAAAGTCCCGCCGTTGCCAGCGGGGAATAACCAATGAATAGTTTGAATGAAACAGAGGAATAGAGCTGTTCAAAAGGAGAGCTGGAGCTATGGCTACCTTACGCTATACGAATCCGGTTGTCCCCGGATTTTATCCTGATCCGAGTGTGATACGTGTCGGAGAAGATTATTACATGGCGGCAAGCTCGTTTGAATACATGCCGGGCTTGCCCATTTTTCATAGCCGAAACCTGACCGATTGGCGGCAGATCGGGCATGCGTTGAACCGGCGCAGTCAGATTGATTTGTCCACTCGCAAAAGCTCGGAAGGCATATATGCGCCCACACTGCGCTATCATCAAGGTGTTTTTTATCTGATTACGACAGATGTGATGGGGATAGGTAATTTTTATATCACATCTGTGAACCCCGCTGGGCCTTGGTCAGACCCGATCTGTATTCGTTACGGGAATATAGATCCGTCTCTGCTATTGGATGACGATGGGAAAGTGTATGTGACCGTACAATCCGGGGCAGATGCCGAGTCGCATATTATCCAGTATGAGATTGATATCACTACAGGTCAGGCATTGACAGAGCCTATAGCGATTGCTCACGGGGATGGCGGCGTATGGACCGAAGGGCCGCATCTGTATCACATCGGCAGCCACTATTATTTGCTCTGCGCATGTGGCGGAACGGGGCGTGATCATCGAACACTCGTGTATCGTGCGGAGGGCCCTTACGGTCCGTTCGAGCGTATGACAGAGCCGATGCTCACGCATAACGCTCTCCCTGCACATCCGATTCAGAACACAGGTCATGCCGAATTGGTTGAGGACACTCGCGGGGACTGGTGGGCTTTTTTTCTCGGTGTCCGTCCGGTGGTGGACATCGAGCCTGTGGCTGACCGCTTGGAGGCTGTCGAGCCTCAGGCTGAGGTACCACCTTCGTATAGCGTGCTCGGACGCGAAACCTTTCTGGCCCCCGTCCGCTGGACAACGGACGGATGGCCTACGGCTGACAACAACGCAGGCACGGTGCAATTGCACATGTCTGTAGACCGTCAGCCATTCAGTCTGGCGGAGCAGGCTCGCCCGCCTGCTTCTGCGCCGCTCGCGCCTGCAAAGCGTCATAGCTGGCGCGATGACTTTGGTGGTCAGCGGCTGGACTTCCGTTGGGCTGCTCTGCGCAGGCTGTGTGAAGCCTGCATCAGCCTGGAAGCGCGCCCCGGATGGCTAACGCTCATCGGCAATCGCCACACGCTGCTGGACGAAGCGCCGAGCGTATTCCTCGGCACCCGTCTGCGGCATCATCAGATCGCCGTCCGTAGCCGGCTTTATTTTCAACCACAGCATGAGGGCGAGGAAGCCGGCCTTGCGGTACGACTTAATGAGCACGGTCACTTTACGCTGGGTATTCGTCGGAATGGAGAAGGCAACATGCTTACTGTAGTGGTCTCGGTCGCAGATCAGGGAAAACGAACCGAATGGGTCTCTGTACCGCTGGCGGCTCCTGATATACCAAGCGGTGAAGGTATGGAGCTTCGCATCCTATCCGATGCGTATCATTTCGCCTTATCTTATGCTGTGCGTCCAGGCAACTGGGTACTGCTCGCTACGGTTCCGGCTTTTGTAGTCTCATCTGAAAGCAATGGCGGTTTCACGGGAGCGCTGATTGGCATGTATGCTGTATCGACCGTCGCTGTAGATGAACCGGTATCTGTCGCCGCGACTCCCGCATACTTTCAATATTTCTCCTACGATGGCTTGGACTATATAAGCCATATAAGCCAAACCTGAAGAATAAACGTCCAAACGGTGTAGATAGGAAAGTCGCCTTATACAAGCATAAAAGCAGGCTGTCCTTCGCATGTGACATGTAAAGGACAGCCTGCTTTGTTATCGTAAAGGAATTACATTTTTATTCCAAATTGGCGTGTTGGCCAAACATAGATTTGGAGGTCAGCTTGCGCAGCTCCATCGTTCTGAGTACCAATGCGTCACCGTATAACAGCAGGGTTTGTTCAAACAATGAGCCCATAGGCTGAATCGTTTGGTAGTCCTTGTTGGACGGGTCCTTGGCCGCACCAGGCAGCTTGACGATGATATCGGCCAGTTTGCCAATGGTGGAACCCGGGGAAGTGGTTAGAAGCGCCAGAGAGGCCCCAAGTTTCTTTGCTTTTTCTGCCATGGAGGTCAGGCTTTTGGTTTCACCAGAGCCTGAACCAATAATGAGCAGGTCGCCCTCGCTCAAACCAGGAGTTACGGTTTCCCCGACTACGTAAGCTTGAACCCCCATATGCATTAGCCGCATCGCCAGCGAGCGAATCATGAACCCTGAGCGGCCTGCACCTGCCACGAATACCTTATTCGCAGCGGCGATGGAGTGGATCAGCTGCTCCGATTCTGTATCACTGATCAATTGTGGAACCAATTGCAGCTCCTTGAGTACCTCGGATAAATATTGAGAGGTTTCCATTGGGATTAACCTTGTTTGATGAGCTGTTGCATTTGGGAAGCTACAGCCTTTTTGTCGTCCTCGCCAGTGATACCACCGCCGACGATAACCAGATCCGGTTGAGCCTTCACGACCTCAGCCAAGGTGCTCAGTTTAATACCGCCAGCCACGGCAGTTTTGGAGTTTTCCACGACTTTTTTGACGGTTTGCAGTGCTTCGAACGGGCTCTGTCCTTCAGCTTGCAGATCGTAGCCTGTATGCACACAGATGTAGTCAACGCCCAGAGCGTCGATTTCTTTCGCACGTTGCTCCAGGTTTTTAACACCGATCATGTCCACCAGGATTTTTTTGCCGCCTTGTTTTTTCGCTTCTTCTACTGCACCTTTAATTGTCGCATCTTCAGCTACAGCCAAAATCGTAACGATATCTGCACCAGCCTCGGAAGCTTTTAGCACTTCATAGCCCCCTGCATCCATAACCTTCAGGTCAGCCAGCACTTTCAGATTCGGGAATGCTTCTTTCATTGCTTTTACTGCATGAAGTCCTTCATTGATGACAATCGGCGTACCGATTTCTACGATATCAATATACGACTCTACTTCTTTTACCAATGCAATACCTTGCGGGATATCTACTAAGTCTAAAGCCAATTGAAGTTCCATGTTATTAACTTCACTCCTTAAGTGAATTTATATTTTGATGAACAGGTACATGCTCTGTTGAGTATTACTCTATACTTTGGTTTCATGCACAGGTTTGATTGTAAGGCCCCGATATCCGATTGAAAAGTACGCACTAATTCGTAACGTAGTTACCCCGACGATACTATAGCATCATAAAAACCATTCATGAGAGAGCCTGCATTTTATCTTCTTTAGCATTATTTCTATAAGGGGAGTCGATTATTCGTAACCAAGGATTTTGCAAAAATCCCATAAGCGACTTCCAATGAACAAGATATAGATCGAAATGGTTTAGTTCGTCTATATCTTGCACTTCGGAGCGACTGGAATCGAATTTTGCAAAATCCATAACCATACACAGCAATGTAAGGTTGCAAAAAAAGAAGGTAGCGATGATTAAATTGACTTCAAGTTAGGTTTTGACTATATTTGTAATATACTGGTATGCAAAAAATGGAGGCTAAGAGCATAACTACCCTGAAGAGTAGCCGCTGTGCTAAGGGGTAATCGCAATTTTCAGGATAGGGAGGCGGGTTTTAGTGGAAGAGGTCCTGAACCAAAGGGAAGCCATTTATTTGTTGTCGGACAGCCACGAACTCGATAAAGCTTGTGAGTTGTTTAGAATCAGCTACACACATAATGATTGGGATGAAGCGAACAAAGTAGCAGATTATCTGCATACGTTGGCTGAAAGCCTGTATCACACCCAACTGAGAAATGCTGCAGACGGCAAGTATGAGACATTGGACACCAAACACCCGCTAGTGTTTTATTATGCTTACAGTTATCTGGCGAAGTCTATTTACTATCAGAATATGGGAAAGTATGAGGAAGCCAGAAACTATATTATGAAGTATAGCGAAATGGGCTGGTTTATGGGGCTGGATCAGAGCGGTCACGAAGAAGTAGAGAGATTCCGTTTCCTCGCCAAGGCCAATTTATTTACGATTGAATTACTTTCGGGGAGAAGGGAACTTTTGCCTGAGTACGTTCAATTTCTTCACGACAATGAAGAGGAGCTACTTCCAGGATTGGTTGGTATTGCCGAAGCGGCTAACTTGAATAATTGGAATATAGACGACCTGCTGAACGATTTTGCTGATGATATTAAGATATTTGAAGGTTATGAAGATAGAGCAAACCGCGTATATTATTTAAAACTGGTCAACCAATTGGCCATTTACCATTTCAAGAAGAAGCAATACTCTGTTGCCTTAAATTATGTCCTTGATTCTCTGCAATTCTCTGCCAGTGTAGAAGCGGATGCCGATTTCAGGACATTGGTTGCTCTGTTTGAAACTTATCGAGATTTGGCAACACCATCACAGCAAGAGCAATACCAAACCATTTTATTAAGGGGGCTTCATAATGAAAAAGGCATTAATCTCGGTAACTATGGTCTTGGCGTTTCTTAGTATTGCTCTTCCGGTGGGAAATATTTTGGGAGGGTTAGACCCAGTGTTTCCTTCAAATCATGGTGTTTTTTCTTATACTGCTTGAGTTTCAGATTTAGACCATCAAGCCCGATAGGGCTTTTGTACATAAAGGGAGCACACTTTTACGCATTTTGCGATCAGTGTGCTCCCCTTTTTTATCCCAAGATTTATTTTATGGCATACGAAGTCAGGTCATTGGCCAGATGTTGCATCGTTTCACTCGCCTTTTGCATACGCTCCATCACTTCAGTGAAAGAGCCTACCAGAGTCGCCTGCTCCTGAGAAGAAGAAACAATTTGCTCAATTTCCTGCTCCATTTGACGAATGGAGTTTTGTACATCCTTAAGGGCTCCTTCAATATCGAACGTCGCCTTTTTGGATTCTACGGATAGCTTGCGCACCTCTTGAGCGACGATACCAAAGCCTGCCCCTGCTTCTCCCACACGCGCGGCCTCGATCGCTGCATTCAATCCAAGTAGGTTGGTTTGATCGGAAATTTCCTTGATGAACACAGCTACCTGATTGATTTTACCCGAGTTTTGTACGGCGATTTGAGTGTTTTTCAAAATCTGTTCACTGGTTGCCTGAAGCTCCTCGGAATGAGCCGCTACATGCTGTACCATATCAATGAGCTGCTCGGTGATGGAGCGATTCTCGGATACGATTTGATCCAGTTGATTTTTGTTAGTCAAATTATAAGAGGCCGCAAATGCTGCGATGACTTCACCTTTCTCGTCAAATACAGGGATACTGATCATATCAAGAGGAAACCCCAGAATTTCAGCAGGAATGTGTGTCAGGCTGGGCTCACGTCCATTTTTAAGCATGGCAAAATCTTTATAGTCCTCGAGCAGCTCCGAGCCTGTTTCAAAGCCGAGATCCATACCCTCCGATTGGGTATACATAAGGACATGAGTGCGGTCGAAGAGAGCAAGGGTCACTTTCTCACGCATAATCTGTTGTATGTAGGGAATGGCTGCAATTAATGCATCTATTGTATTCAAATAGATAACCTACCTTTCTTTACTAGATATATTTTTTATAGTCTCGTATATAGTTGTCGGTCTAAAGACGGATAAAAGTTATAAAGATATTGAAAATTTAAAGGGAAATGAAAGCTTCAGAAAAAAAGGCATACCGTTTCCATTACGGAACGATATGCCTTCTATTTAATCTTAACGTGTCAGTGCTGTGTATAGGTAGTTCACTTGCCGCGTTGCTCGAACAGTTGTGCGATTTCCACAATAACCTTGGTAGCAAGTACCATGTTGTCCACCGATACATATTCAAACTTACCGTGGTAATTCTCCCCACCTGTGAAAATATTCGGGGTAGGCAGTCCCATGTAGGATAGCTGTGAACCGTCTGTACCGCCACGAATCGGCTTGATAATAGGTTCGATATTCAGCTTTGTCATTGCTTCATAAGCGACATCGACGATATGCTTGACTGGCTCTATTTTCTCTTTCATGTTGTAATACTGATCTCTCAGCTCCAGCGCAATACGGTTTTCTCCATAAGCGGCCTGCAGCTCTTTGACTACATTTGTTAAATAAGCTTTCCGTTTTTCAAAGCTCTCGCGGTCAAAATCACGGATAATATAGTACAGTTTAGCTTGTTCTGCCGTACCTGTAGACTCCAAGAGATGATAGAAGCCATCATATCCGTCTGTATATTCCGGGGCTTCGTTTGCAGGTAACCGACTATGCAGCTCCATAGCGATTTTGGCAGCGTGGATCATTTTGTTTTTAGCCGTACCGGGATGCACATTCACACCGTGAATGGTAATATGGGCGGCTGCGGCGTTAAAGCTCTCATACTCCAGTTCTCCGAGCGGTCCGCCGTCTACCGTATAGGCATATTCAGCGCCAAAAGCGGCTACATCAAAGCGTTCCGGTCCTCTTCCAATCTCTTCGTCCGGTGTAAAAGCAACGCGAATTTTGCCATGTTGAATTTCTGGATGGTCAATCAGGTAGTGGATAGCTGTCATGATTTCTGCGATCCCGGCTTTGTTGTCTGCACCGAGCAGGGTGGTACCATCTGTTGTGATCAGGGTGTGGCCTTTATATTGAGTCAGTTCGGGAAACTCACGTGGAGAAAGAACCACACCAAGCGAAGCATTCAGCGTGATATCGCCCCCATCATAGTTTTCCGTCAATTGCGGCTTTACCCCTGCGCCAGTCAGCTCGGTAGCCGTATCGAGGTGAGCGAGAAAACCGATGACGGGAACCTCTTTATCCGTATTGGAAGGAAGGGTTGCCATCACATAACCATGATCATCAATGGTTACGTCTGTCATACCAATGGCTTTCAATTCGCCCACCAAAAGGTTGCCCAATGTGAGCTGTCCGGGTGTAGTGGGGCAAGTGTGGCTGCTTTCATCAGATTGGGTATCTACCTGAACATATGTAGTTAGGCGGTCAATCAGTTCCTGTTTCATGTGTGTATCCTCCTTGGTGTCATTTCTATTATGGTACGTATTTTATCATGATTAGGCTTATAATATGAAAAAAATGGTTGACCCTTTTCGGAATGACGGGTTGTGTTGCACAGGGGAGACGAGTAAGATAATAGTAAAATAAAAGTAAAAATAGAGTAAAACCATTAAAGGAGTCTGCAATGCCTACGTTAAAAGATATCGCCCAGGAGGCAGAGGTTTCGATATCCACGGTCTCCCGAGTGCTGAATTATGATGAAACACTGTCTGTATCAGAGGAAACGCGACGTAAAATTTTTGAGGTTGCCGAGCGCATGAAATATACGACGGTTAAACGTAAAAATGGCGGTATTGGTCGTCAGCCCCGCAAGAAGGCAGAGGGACCCATCCGGTTGGGTATGGTGCACTGGTTTAGCGCGTACGAGGAACTGGAAGACCCTTATTATCTGTCTATCCGGTTTGGCGTGGAAAAAGAGTGCCGCCAAAGCGGGGCGCAGCTGGAGCGTATTTTCAGAAGAGAGGACCTGACTGCGCTGAAGGCGTCATCCGAAGGGCTACATGGGCTGATCGTGCTGGGGCATTTTAGCAGCGAAGAGGTAGAACGTATGCTGGAACTGCCCATTCCTTGCGTCTTTCTGGATCATCCGGTAGAGCGAACAGGGGCAGACTATGTGGTCATTGACCTTGCTCACGCTGCGGCTGATGCACTGGATTATTTGATGGGCGCAGGCCATCGTCACATCGGATATGTAGGTATGGGCAAGGATGAGCAGTCCCATGATTCCGAACGAGTCGAGTTAGATGCCCGCTATGAGACGTTTTTGCGGTATCAGGAACAGCACAGGCTGTGCACGTCGGATGATATTCATGTGTGCGGAGGAACGGCGGCAGACGGCTTCCGTGCGATGGAAGCGGCTATTCTGGCAGGAACAGAAAGCCTGCCTACAGCCTTCTTTGTCGCGAGCGATTCGGTGGCTATTGGGGTGTTAAAGGCGCTGGAGCAGCATCACCTTGCGGTGCCGGAACGTATCTCAATTGTTGGCTTCAATGATATTCCGACAGCGGAATATTTGACCCCATCTCTGTCAACGGTCAAAACGCATACCGAACTGATGGGAGAAACGGGCGTTCAGCTCTTGCTGCATACGGTACGCAACGGTGCAAACGAGGTGGGGCGCAAGGTCATCATTCCGACCGAGCTAATGATTCGCAACAGCAGTGCGCCGCTACATACCGATACCCAATAAAATCGACGTTATTGATTTGGACAGCCCCGGCTTACCGGGGTTGTTTTTTTGATATAAAAAGATACAAAAATGGATTGACAATTGCCTTGTAAATGCTTACATTGAACATATATTTATTTTACTAAGTTTTACTCGTTATTTTTACTCAAATATTTTACTATGGTATAAGAGTGAAAAATAAAAAGTTGAGGTGACTGCCCATGCGTACCATTTTGCCGTTGAATGACCAATGGTTTTATCTTCCTGAATATGTCGAGAGAGAAGTAAGCGCAGGCATTGATGCAAGTCGGTATGAGCCAATTCAGCTGCCGCACACCAATGTAGAGCTTCCGTATAATTATTTTGACGACAAGGCATTTCAGTTTATTTCTACGTATAAAAGAGAGTTGAACATTCCGGCAGATGCCAAAGGTAAGCGAGTGTATGTTGATTTTGAAGGAGTCATGACCTATGCCCAGGTATTTCTAAACGGGCTAAAAGCGGGGGAGCATAAAGGTGGATATACACCGTTCAGCGTTGAATTGACCGAACTTGCCGAATATGGCGGCCCCAATGTGCTCACGGTCATTGTCGATTCCACGGAACGGGACGACATCCCTCCCTTTGGGGCAGTCATTGACTATCTGACCTATGGCGGTATTTACCGCGAAGTACAGCTGCGAATAGTGGAGCCTGTACATCTCGGAACGGTATTCGTCCAAACACCGGAGCCGCTTGCGGCAAATAAGGCGGTGCGCGTGGTCGTGGAGCTGGAGGGCATCAGCGATCAGCAGGACGACTTGACGGTCGCGCTGCAATTGCTGGACGGAGCGAGCGTGAAGGCGGAGACCGGGCTGGAAGCGGTGACGGCGGCGGAAGTAACGCTGGAGCTGAAAGAGCTGGGCGGCCTGCAACTTTGGGATATAGATGATCCCAAGCTATATGAAGCGAAGCTGACGCTGCTACGAAGCGGAGAAGAGTTGGATCAGGTGACCGTGTGCTTTGGCTTCCGCGAGGCCGAATTTCAGCCGGACGGTTTTTACTTGAATGGGCGGAAGATCAAGCTGCTTGGCTTGAACCGTCACCAGTCCTATCCGTACGTTGGCTATGCTATGCCTAAAAGAGCGCAGCGTCGTGATGCAGATGTGCTCAAGGAGGAGCTGGGGCTGAATATGGTACGGACATCCCACTACCCTCAGTCCCGTCATTTTCTAGACCGTTGTGATGAGATCGGATTGCTCGTTTTCGAAGAGATTCCGGGTTGGCAGCACATTGGCGGTGAAGCGTGGAAGGAGCAGGCGGTGAGGGACGTAGAGGACATGATTATCCGTGATCGTAATCATCCCTCCATTGTAATCTGGGGGGTACGAATTAATGAGTCGCAGGATGACCATGATCTGTACACGCGTACCAATGAGCTAGCACGAAAGCTAGATCCGACCCGTGCTACGGGTGGTGTGCGTTATATTGTAGGCAGTGAGCTATTGGAAGATGTATATACGATAAATGATTTTGTTCATGATGGTGGGCACAAAAAATATTTGGCGAAGGAAATTCGCAATTTTGATACGTATGACGATACAGAAGGCGTAGATGGCGAAACGACAGGCTTGCGCCAGCCGTCTCTCGTTACAAAGCTGGATCATCCGGTCCCTTATCTGGTAACGGAATATAACGGGCATATGTACCCGACCAAGCGTTTTGACCAGGAGGAACGGGTAATGGAGCATGCACTGCGCCATACGCGGGTCCAAAATGCTTCCTATGCCGATGAGGGCATTGCCGGGGCGATTGGTTGGTGTGCTTTTGACTATAACACGCATGCTGATTTTGGTTCCGGTGATAAAATCTGCTACCACGGTGTCATGGATATGTTCCGCCTGCCTAAATTTGCAGCGAGTGTGTACCGGAGCCAGAAGAACGTCGAACAGGAAATGGTTATGGAGCCGGTCACTTACTGGTCGCGTGGTGAGCGGAATATTGGAGGCATCGTGCCGCTGGTTGTGTTCACCAATTGTGATGAGGTGGAGTTCATCTACGGTCATGAGCGCAAAGGTGTTTATCGTCCGAACCGAGAGAAGTACCCGGCGCTTCCTCATCCCCCTGTCGTGATCGACGAGCTGACAGGCCACTGGGGCATGAAGTGGGAAGACGCTGTATTCATTGGATACGTAGATGGGCAAGAAGTGACCCGCAAATACTATTCACGTAATCCGGTGCCGACAGAGCTGCGGGTAGCTGCAGATGATATGGTGCTGGAAGTTGGCGATTGGGACGTAACCCGAGTAGTAGTGGATGCGCTGGACGAATACGGCAACGTCTTGCCGTTCTATGCAGATCCAGTTTCGGTGGAGGTCGAAGGGGTGGGTGAATTGATCGGTCCTTCAAGCTTATCCCTAATTGGTGGACGCATTGCATTCTGGATTCGTACGAAGGGGGAGGCTGGACAAATTCGTGTGAAGGTTTCTGCGCCTTCCCGTTTCGGTCCGCAGGAATTGAGCATTCACGTGCAATAAGGGAGCAAAGGCAACATACAATCCTACTAGCCGCTTGTATACCGTTTGAGACTTCCATTATTTAAAAAAGGAGTTGTCCGCAGATTCTGAAAGGGATCTGAGAGGGCAACTCCTCTTTGGCATAGCTTAGGGTATGTTAATCTATGAGTCTTTTAAATTGTGTCTTATTACTGAGTCACTTAACGTTACGCTCATAGATTGGAAGCATAGAATACACTATCAAACGCAAGGGAGGTGAGTTTTATGGCGATCCTTTTACCTTCGCAAATCTACAATCTCGCTGCGGGTGTGGGTAAATCCTTTTTTGAAAATTTGAAAGGCGGTAATAATGCTACAATTACCGTGAATAACACGGGTGCCAATCCGGTGGATCTGGTTGTTACACGTGTCAATGCTCCCGTGATCACGTATGTTATCCCAGCAGCCAATAGTCTGACGTTAGAAGTGGCTTTGTTGCTGGTAGCTGCTCTCCAAGCTACTCCAGCTGGAGCTGTGACAGGCACCATCCAAATTGCTACGGCTGATTTTTAACCTGTAACGACCTGACCCTCTAACTCTAGCTTTGCCGTATGGCAAGGTTAGAGTTTTTTTGTTTGAAATTTTCTGAAACTTTTTTCATATTGTGCCGATATATACATATAGCATAGCAAACAACAACATCGAAAAGGAGTACCCTGTATGAGCTTTAGCAATCCAGTTTTACGTGATGACATCTTTTTGCGCGAAGATGAAAGAGAAGCTAGTGAACAACGCATGACCATCGGAGGAACGGTGAACAAAACGTTGCTTCTGCTGGTTCTGCTCATCGTCTCTGGCAGCATTACCTGGTACATGACCTACGAGGGAACCGTAGAGGTGCTATCCTTGCTGACGGCAGGATTTATTGGTATGGCAGGCGTAGCACTTGCGATATCCTTTTTTCCAAAAACCGCTCCATTACTCTCTCCTGTATATGCGATTCTGAGTGGTTTTGCTTTGGGTGGCGTTTCAGCTTTTATGGAGTATGAGTACCCTGGAATTGTAGCCAATGCCATTTTGCTGACCGTGGGTATTTTGTTCTTAATGCTCTTTATGTACACACAGCGAATCATCAAGGTGACACGCGGCTTTATCTCATTCGTTGTCCTGTGTACGATGGCGATTTTTCTGGTGACGCTGGTTGATTTTATTTTGAACTTTTTCGGTATGAATGTTCCGTATATCCATGAAACGGGTTGGCTGGGTATTGGTATTAGTTTATTTATCGTGATCATTGCAGCTTTGAATCTGCTGGTTGATTTCAATTTTATTGAAGAGCAAGCAGATCAAGGTGCACCCAAATATATGGAATGGTATGGTGCTTTTGCATTGCTGGTGACTCTAGTATGGCTGTATGTACGGATTTTGGATCTGTTGGCCAAGTTCAGTAAGAGGGACTAAGTGCAGGGTGAGAAGAAAAGGATGGCTGAATGCCGTCCTTTTTTGTATTAAATAGACGGTTTAAAAATTGCATTTTACGTTAAATACATAGAAGTTGGGTAAAACATAAAGACAGACAGGAGAGGAGTGAGTGTATGTATCAAGTGGTGCTGGTTAGGCATGGAGAAAGCGTGTATAACCGACAAAACCTGTTTACGGGCTGGACGGACGTGGACCTGACTGAACAAGGGACTCATGAGGCCATTGAGGCGGGACGTATTCTCAAGGAGGCAGGATATACGTTTGATTTGGCATTTGCCTCTGTGCTAAAACGATCTATCCGCACGCTGTATCACATCTTGGATGAGCTGGATCATCTGTGGATACCTGTGCAGAAGTCATGGAAGCTGAATGAACGCCATTACGGTGCTCTTCAAGGGCTTAGCAAGCTGGATTCCGCCGTGCAATACGGCGAGGAGCAGGTTCATATCTGGCGGCGTAGCCTAACAGTGCGGCCACCCATGCTGGATGAGAAGGACGAGCGGAGTCCGCATCGGGAAGAGCGTTATCGCAATATTAAGCCAGAAGAGCTGCCGCTTGGGGAAAGTCTGGAGGACACAGTGCATCGGGTCGGTGAGTTTTGGAAGCAGCGGATTGTACCTTTGATTCTCAAAAAGGATCGAGTTATCATTTCTGCACATGGTAACACTTTGCGGGCCTTAATCAAGTATATGGAGAATCTGGACGAAACCGCATTGCTGGATTTGAATATTCCCACAGGCATTCCCCTGGTGTACGAGCTGGATGAGCATATAGATCCCATACGGCGCTTTTATCTCGGTGATCCGAGTCATGTAGAGGCTAAGAAGCAGGCCGTGGCCAACCAAAGCAAGGTAACGGAGTGACTTTCCATACACAAAGAGGACAGGGCGCTTCCTCGCATCCTGCCCTCTTTGTGTTGGGTATAGATTAAGCGTTCGCTTCTTCTTCTGTTTCCTGGCTGTCTTCCTCTGCGGGAAGTGCCCACACCGATACACTGCCGGCACGAACGGGAAATATGCCGTAGCCATCCTGCTCAATCTTTACGGTATGATCGTGACGCCCGGTCAAATCTATCCATTCTTCCGCTGCATGTTGTTTGCCTACGAACATGCGCTTTTCTCCGTCATTTGCGTTGGTGATCACCACAGCACATCCGGAGCCTTCCAGCTCAGGCACGCCTTGACGAACCCATCCAATCGTATGGGGATCATCGAAATAATCTTTTTGCTCACCATAAGCTTTATGGTATCGGGCATATAGAAGCGGGTCTAGCTCAGCCTGCTTGCCTTTGACGGGCGTTTGTCCCTGGATGCCGTAGTAATCGCCATAGAATACGCAGGGATAACCGTCCTTGCGCAGCAAGATAAGTGCATAGGCGCTGGGCTTGAACCAGTCCTCCACCCAGGATTCAAGCGCTTCATGCGGCTGGGAATCATGATTATCGACAAAAGTAACCGAGTTCAGGGGATGGGTATGAACAAGCGTATCCTCGAAAATGGTGCTTAAATCGAAATCCTTGCCACCCAAGGAAGCGCTATGTAGTTTGTAGTGGAGGGATACGTCAAATAGGTCGATTTTATAATCAATGGTATCCAGGAACTTTTGACACGATTCCAGATCCGGTTTCCAAAACTCGCCTACCATATAAAAATCCTGCCCGCGTTTTTTAATCATTTCTGTAGCAAACTCTCGTACAAATTCATGATTAATATGCTTGATTGCATCCAGACGGAATCCGTTGCATTGCAGAGTATCTACCAGCCATTTGCCCCAGCGGATCATCTCTTTGCGCACATCCTGATGATTATAATCAATATTGGCGAACATTAAATAATCATAATTGCCGAATTCATCATCTACATTTTCGCTCCAGCTTTTATTTTTACCTAAAATACGATAGATTCCTGTCCGGTCCTGGCTTGCATCGTAATCGGTTCCGTTAAAATGTTCAAAGTTCCATTGAAATGTGGAATACTGACCTTGACGGCCGGGGAACGTAAATTTAGTCCAGCCCTCGATATCAAAGGGCTCGGAAATGACCTCATTGCGGTTATCCGGATTGACCTCGACGACCTTGAACACTTCGGTTTCATCCGCGCCAGCCTTATGGTTCATAACCAGATCGACATAGACGGCCACACCGTGGCGAACGCAGGCGGCAACAGCCTCCAGCAGGTCTTCCCTGGTTCCGTATTTGGTGCGCACCGCACCTTTTTGGTCAAATTCGCCCAGATCATAAAGGTCATAGACGCCGTATCCCGTATCCTCGGGCGATTGGCCTTTGGTGACAGGTGGAATCCATATCGCGTCAATTCCTTTGGCCTTCAGTTCCGGCGCCAGGCGGGTAAGCTTCTTCCAGTGAGAACCGTCAGCTTCGACATTCCACTCGAAAAATTGCATCATCGTATGGTTCCTTTTCATGTGCGTCCCTCCTTCATATATAACAAGTTACCCACCAAGTGAGGGGGGCTAAACGTCAGACGGTCAATATGATGCTGAATGAAGAACAAGGATCGCTGTATAACGTATGCTAAATCATTAAAATTTGTTATACCTAAGTGTTCCCAACGACTCGGGTAGCTAGAAAAGGGAACGTGAAAACGGTAAAATGAATCTAACTTAACAATAGTTCGGGTTTTGGTGAAAACCGTAAAGCACAAGCAACAGAGGAAAGGAGGGGTGGACGTGACAGAACCGCAGCAGAACAAGGATGAAGCGAGCAAACCGCTGATTAAAAAATGTACGTATTGTCAGGAAATGAAACCTTTAACGGACTTTCAGCGCAGAACGGGTCGCCGGGCTGGTCCTTATTCACGGCGTGGTCCTTGCCGTTCCTGCCGAGGGTTGGCCCCGGCCCCGCAAGAACGTGCGGCTACGTCCGCTCCTTCCGGCGAGGAAACGAACCCCTCGGCTGCTCCCGTGAACCAGCATAGCCTTGAAGCAAATACGGCTGCACACAGCCTGGAGGCGCCACTACCTATGGAGGCACAACGCCACCGCAGGAAGCTGGTCACGGATAAAGCGCGTGAGCGCCACCGGCAACGGGTTCGGCATCTGCTTAGCAGGCTGAAGCCTGCGGATACCCGGGCATTGCGGCTCAATCGCAATGGCATGATTCGGCTAAGAGGCAAAACCGACCAGGGGAGACGCTGGCATCAAGAGATTGAGCTTGATCTGGCCATGACCCTGGTCAGAGAGCGTATGGCGGTGATTGTTAATCCATACACCGTGCGCAGACTGTATAGCAACAAGGAATTTCGTCAATATGTGCTTAAGCGTGACCGCTATACTTGCTTTTTTTGCGGAGACTACGGTGACACGATTGATCATTTACTGCCTCGGGCAAAAGGGGGGCACACGACGCCGGTCAATTGTGTATGTGCTTGCAATGAATGCAATCAAGTTAAGGCTGCCCGCGATGTAGATGAGTTCATTGAATCTGGTGTGCCGCAGCCGTCTCCTGATGATTTCGAAGCACCTGATAATCCTGATACTTCTGAAGACACCCTACGTACGTAGGGCGATTCTTGGAGCGTAGGTCCCTTAGTACAGTTCTACTTCAAAGCCGGATTCCTTCCAGGCTGTTGTTCCGCCTTCGATAAAAGCTACATTGGTAAAGCCCATCTGCTGGAGTGTATAAGCTGCCAATGCAGCTTGTCCGCCTGCCCCACAAGTGGTGATAATCGGGCGGTTGCGGTCACGTAGACGTTCGTCACGCAAATCCTGTGGAACCTCCAAGTCAGCGCGGATGGGCAGCATGCCCAATGAAATATTGGCGCTTCCGCGAATCAGACCGCAAGCGCCTGCATCATGGGAGTCCTGTACATCGATAACGAATGTATCAGGATTTGCCTCCATTCGCTGACGTGCCTCCTGTGAATCAATGCCCTGAACGTGCTGTCTCGCTTCTTGAACCATATCTCCAAATGTTTTAGCCATCGTTTTAAACCTCCGTATGAATATATTTTGTGTTATTTTCATATTATCGAACTGAAACGTACGCTCTCTATTACCCTCCTCTAGCATAAAATGACCCTTTTTTTAAGGGAAACTTGGACAAAAATCGAGCTTATTCTAATTTTTATCTAAAATAACAATAAAAATTTTGCAGAAATTTGTGCAAATTTAAAATTTCTTCGACGATTGTGTTGTGAAAGGTGTAATATAGAGGTATAGGGTTCCGTTTCGGCCTGTTGTAGTCACGAAGGAGCGCTTCGTGGGATATTCCGCAGCAGTAACAACAGAATACCGTCTGAGCAATATACAATTGGCATCTGCGATAAATCAGTCTTGCCCTTTAGGGTATAGGCCGGTTTTAGCTGTGCTTCTTGCATGTTTAAGGGCGTGAATTCAATGCACGTTTTATTGCTAGAGTTTATGGATACAGGTTACGAGAAAGGAATGGACTTCTATTTTCACAGTAAAGGAGGACGTTCACGCATGTCTGAAAACCAACAAGAGGTGGCAGTAACACAAGAAGCTACCAAAGAGTCTCGGGATGTATTGGACCAATTGATGAAACCGGAGGTTCAGCAATCGCTGACCGTGCTGGTAGAAAATCTGCCCAAGTTGACTGAGATGGTTACTTTGATGACCGATGCTTATGATGTAGCTCGCAGTCTGGCGACTGACCCTGTCTTTATCGGAGATATGAAAAGCTCCATGGGAGAGTTTGTGAAGCCTGTTACAGATTCGGCTAAAGGATTGGCTTCTGCTGCAATTGAAGCAAATGACCGTGTACAAACTACGGACGGCAGCGTAGGTCTGTTTGGCCTGCTCAAAATGCTTAAAGATCCGAATGTACAAAAAACGCTGCGTTTCAGCCAGGCTTTCCTGGATATTCTGAATGAGCGCCAACGCGAAAGCAAATAATTACCTGATCAAGAACGGAGGATGGACATGTCGAAGCAAATTTTGATCTTGGGCGGCGGATACGGCGGATTGCTGGCCGCTCTTACAGCACGCCAGCATATGGACGCTAGCCAAGCAACCATTACAGTGGTTAACCGCTTTGCGTCGCACCAAATTATTACGGAACTGCACCGTTTGGCGGCAGGTACAATTGCTGAAAAAGCTGTTGCGCTTCCTTTGGAAAAACTGCTGCGTAACAAGGAAATTATCCTGAAAGTGGATACTGTTTCCGAAATCAAGCCTGACGATAAAAAAGTAACCTTGGCCAGTGGCGCTACGTTGAGCTATGACGCTCTCGTTATTTCCCTGGGCAGTGAAACGGCTTACTTCGGTATTCCAGGACTGCAAGAGCATAGCTTCACGCTGAAATCAGTGGCAGAAGCCAATCGCATTCGCGCACATGTGGAAGCTCGTCTGGATGCTTACAAGCAATCCGGTAACCAAGCGGACGCTACAATCGTTATCGGTGGTGGCGGTCTGACTGGCGTTGAGCTGGTGGGCGAATATGCTGACAAATTGCCTGCAATTTGTCGCGAAAAAGGTATTAACTACGAAGATATCAACTTGTATTGCGTAGAAGCTGGACCATCTATTTTGGCAGGCTTCCCTCAACCACTGGTTGATCGTGCAGTAACAAGCCTTGAAAAACGTGGCGTTCAAATCGTAGCGGGTGTTCCGATTACAGAAATGAAAGCTGACGAAGTTCTCTTGAAAGACGGACGTTCGATCAAAACGAACACACTGATCTGGACAGGCGGCGTACAAGGTAATGCACTGGTTGGCGCATCTGGTATCGAAGTAAACCGTGGTCGCGCAACTGTGAATGGTGCGCTGCAATCGACTTCTCACGAAGACATCTTCCTCGCTGGCGACAGTGCAGTGGTGTTCCCGAGTGAAGGCGAGCGTCCATACCCACCAACTGCACAGTTGGCTTGGCAAATGGGCGAATTAGTTGGTTACAACATCTTCGCTTATTTCAACGGAGCGAAAATGGAACGCTTTACACCAGTATTCTCCGGTACACTGGGCAGCTTGGGCAGAACAGACGCGATTGGTACTGTAGGCGCGAATGGCACCCAACTGAAAGGCGCTGTAGCCACTTTGATGAAGGAAGGCAGTAACATCCGTTACTTGTCCCACATCAAAGGACTTTTTGCATTGGCCTATTAATATTTCTTACATTTTATATGGTTCATTGGAAGAGAGCGCTATTCAGCGCTCTCTTTTTTGTAGCTTTTCTTTTCGACACTAGCGATACTCACGATTCATTAGTCTTAATTCACTTTCATCTTCGCTAACTCTGCCACCTGTGCAGGAGGGAGCTCACCTTCAAATATATTCAGCTCATCAATAGATCCTTTGAACGCAGGGTCCCACCAGTTGACACCTAAGCTGAATGTTCCAGATTTAGAGGTAAAGACATCTGGAAATCCTGAGCCGGTAAATTGAATCTTTCCATTCACATACAAGGCTAACATTCCACGATCTACAGTGAAGGCGAGATGTGTCCATTCATTTGTTTTGATCTTTAGGCCGGTACTGCCAGTATACCAAGGTGAGCTGCCGGACCAGACCATTGTGTTATCCTTCTCAGGTCCTCTGGGCAAAAGGCTAATCCAGTGATTACTATCCATAGCTCCAAAGAAAGTTGGTGTATGAACAGTCAATTCGCTTGGTTTTACCCACAGTGACACGGAATATGCTGAGCTGGATATGAGTCCTTCAGGCAGAGCAATGCCCGACTTTCCATCAAGGACTACAGCTTGGCCTCTTACGCCTTCAGCGTAGGACACACTCCCTCCCTGGCGATCGATTCGGTCACCGATAACTTCGCCATTAGCAAAAGCATCTTGCTGATCCTCCAGATTATTTTCAAACGTGTATGACGCAGTCAATGTTGCCTTCTCATAAGGGGATACCGTGATGTTAAAAATTTTGTCCCGACTACGTTCTCCCTTGGTAATGGTAGCTGTCAAAGTGGCAGATGCAGCCTTTTCTCCGATTCCTGGACGCTTGATTTCACCTGTATCCGTAATGACGCTTTGGTCTGAAGTTTTCCAGGTAATCCGGGATTGCCGACTGCCTTCCTTCGGAAGATTCAGGCTAGCCGTCACCCGACTTGTATCGCCAAGATCTAATTCACGATACACACTGTCCACTACTGTCGTATCGGTCATATCAGGGAGCTTACTGCCCCAAGCCTTCTCACCTTTATTCGATAAAACTGTAAACGCCAGGATGTATTGATTCGTAACCTGATCCCATTGTCTTAAGAACACCCCATCCAATACAGCACCATCCAGTGTTAATTGGATATTCGAATCCCCCGACTTGCGCCATGTTCCTTGCACATCGCCTTCAATGGTATGATCTGCTTTAAGCTGAATGAATTGCGTATTCTTGATCGTAGCCGAAGAATCACTGCCATGATTAATATATTGATAATCGCCAATGAATTGTTTCTCATCTAGCTTTGTAAGCGTCTCGCCACCGTAACGATAAGGAGCTACGACTGGCCAGTCCTCCTGATTCATGAACATTTGGTGTACACGCAGCTCATGTGTCTCCCCCTGATGAGGGAATCGGGTATGAAAGACGACAAACATTTGTCCAGTAGCAGGATCGGTGTATACAGAATTGTGTCCAGGGGAAACATAGCCGTAGCCAGTGCCTGTACCGGGGTCACCTATTTTACTATCGAACAAGAAATTACCTATTAACTTGTTGCCATAAGTTATATTTTTGGTATTTGCTGGCAAAACAGCATTCTGTCCTTTGGCATCTTTATAAGGTCCTGTCGGACTCTTGGAACGGAATAACCTCATGTTATACCCCCCGTCCGCTGCAAGACCGCCGTAGGTTACATACAAATAGTAATAACCCGTCTCCTGGTTGTATTCAATATACGGACCTTCCCCTGACTCACCGTATCCACCTGCGATCTTGGTGCCAAAATAACGATCAATGAGCCGACCGTCTTCTGTAGTTCCATCTTGACCTGGGTACATGGGTTTGCCAGTTGCTTTATCCAGCTCCAGTAAAAATATTCCCCCGGACCATGATCCATACGTCATCCACAAGCGACCGTTTGCATCGTAAAAAACGCTTGCATCGATTGCATTTGGGAACATCCGATTCGCATAAGAACCATCGGTATTAAACCATCCCGGTCTGGGCCCCTCAAGCTTGCCTTCCTTAATAAGTTGTTGAATCGGCGTATTTGTCCATTTTTTATCTACCTTGCTATCTTTATCGAAAGCAGTCTCCTTCGTAAAACCAGTGTGTATAATGGTATCCACATATTGATATGGACCCTCGATTTTGGGTGCAACTGCAATGCCGATCGCGGAACGAATGTAGGTGGAAGATGCACTATAATAAATCATATATGCCCCTTTTGTCCCATCCTCATTGACATAATGCTCATTCCAAAATACATCGGGCGCCCATACCGAGAATCCTCCCTTACTATCCGCATCATTCTCACCCGCCCAAGCGAAAGATCCGGCCAGATTCTTCGATAAATCCCCGTAAAGTGTGTTCCCAGGCGTGGTGTAACCGTTTGCAAAAGAAGTCCAGTTTGTAAGATCTTTTGACTTCGCCGCAGAGATATGTGACCCAAATACATAATAAGTGTCACCGTCTTTGACAATGGAAGGGTCATGAACCGATACATTAGAGAAGGTTGGCGCATCCTGCTTTTTGTTTTGGTCTGGCACTGTTGCCGCCGCGTCTATTGCACCTAATGGTGCGCTTGCGATTGCTAATAATAATGTTAGTGTTATTGCAATGCTTTTCCTGACTTTACGTTTAACAAAACTTCTCATCATACACATTTGCCCCTTTCTAAATTGGAATACAGTGATATATTCTGCTTTCATTGCTAAATACCTTTCTATTTATAAATATTATTAATGTATTTATGAATTATATGGCTATAAGGAAGGTTTTAGCATCCAACATCGAGATATACCTGTAAGGTGAATCCTCATTATTATAGAGTGAGCCAACTGGATGGTATGATCTTTATTTAGATAAAAATTATAAATTATGGTTGACGTTATGTTTTTGTGAGGATAAGCTAGTTATGAAAAATAAGTCGTAAGAACTGTTACTTGAACAAATTTTTGTTTTAGCCTAAACGCTAACAAAGGAGAGCATTATGAAAATCAGACTGTTGGTCTGCCTTATGATTGTACTAAGTTTTGCTACTACAAACTCGAATTTGGCATCGGCTCAAGATCATACCCCCATACACTTGAAGGTCAATGATCATTACGTTTTATACACCTACCCTGCATCCCCCTTTGTGGATAAGAAGGGAAGGCTGCTTATACCGCTCCAAGTGGCTGAGGATATACTGGGCGGTAAAGTAACTTATAATGCAGCGAACAAAACCGCTTCTGTTGATCTGTTAGACCGTAATGTAACGGCAACGATTGGATCACCCGATATATCGGTTAACGGCGAACCCATGACAATGGACACAGTTCCTATCATGCTAAGTAATGCAATGTTTTTACCGGTATCCATTTTGTTGAAAGATACAGATGCGAAGATGGAGTGGGATTCCAAGCGTGGCTTATTGAAGCTAAGGCATGATAGCTTTACGGAAAGTCCAGTTCTTATGAGGTTTAAGGGACAAGACTTGGCCCAAGTCATTGATGCGAATGCATTTGATCTTATTTCCTTTGACTGGGATCAAAGGCAAGGTGTATTGAATATTCATGCTACGTATAAGAGTGACTTATCGCCCGCCTTCAAGCAAATTGACTTTAATCCTATGATTGTATATAGCAAAGGGACCTATACTGTAGATCCTTATTCTAAACCCGGTTCATTTCACAAAGTGAAAATAACCAGCCACGGTCATTTGGTTTATACAATGAATATTGATACAATTGACGCTGATAATGATTATATAAAATATATTACTTCTGTTGGCAGATTAATTAAGTAGTGAAATGTATGTTGCTTGTACATCAAAAAAAAGCGACAAAGGCTTTGTAGCCTTTGTCGCTTTTTTTGAAAGATTAATCTTAGAAGGTAATAATTTGGCTGCTGTTTCCTTTATTGCGTACGTATCCCACGACTTTGGATACAGACTCTCTGTCTTTAAGATAATTAATAACGCCGTCTGTCAGGTTATTTTTTTGATTGTTGGAAAGTTTATTCCAGTCATCCGAATTTACATAGACATCAACGGTGGCTTCACTGCTATCACCTCTTACGGTGAAATCAAAGCCGACTCCGCTATAGGTGCCATATCTATCGGACAAATTACGTTGGATCGTACTTGTATCCAGAGTAGAGGCTAATTTCTTAATTGTCACATCACCTTTGCTGTTGGTTGTAAAGGTTGCTAATTTATCTCTATTACTGGAATTTTTCACTGTGCCTTCAATATCGGCATCTTTGTACTCTTTCAAAATATCATCCACGATGTCCTCCAGGTAGCTTTCCCTTCTGCTATCGGATAGATCATCCCATCTGGATTTTGTCATTTCAATGGTTACTGTAATATCGCTTTTGTTACCATCCAGCGTAATATCCGAGTTGGTGTTGTAGGAATCGCTGTAATCCTTGTTCAGTTGCTTTTGAAGATCTTTCAAGGTGCTAGAGCTGCTTTTGCTCGCGTCATCTTTTAGCGTCTGGTTGTCTTTTTGCAATTGAGCAATGGTAGCGTCCTTCGTCGTGTTCGCTGCTTTCGCTGTGTTGAGCTCTTGAGTCAGCGTCGTAATCTGGTTGTTCAACGCCGTAACTGTAGACTGATCAATCGGAACGCCGTTGTCGGCAATGACTACGCGTTTGTTTGTACCATCCCATGTTACCTTTTTATCCAAAGCTGTACCTGCCAGCTTCAGTGGGATATACGTTACGCCATCCAGCAGGAACGGTTCTGTTTTGGCATCATAAGGAACCTCGGTTCCGTTGTAGATGATTTTGATATTGTTATATACTGCTTGGATCGGCTTAGTCACTTGTGCGGCATATGTGGATTGGCTGAAAAGAGCCCCGGATATGGCCAAGGCGGATACGGCAGTGATGATGACAGGTTTTTTGATAGATTTCAGTGATTTCATTCGTTGGTCTACCCCTTTATTTAAGAATTATAGCCTGGTTCATAGACTAGAGTAACATTAATGCCTACAAAATCCAACAGGTTGGAGAGTCATTATGGGTCGTGCTTATATTGGTTAGACGCAACAGCAACCGTAAAAGTTGCCCTGTTTGCGCAAAAGTTTTTCCAAAAGTATCCGAACAACACAAAACAAGCCCGCTGCACAAGACAGCGTGACTTGTTGGTAAAATAGTGCGTCGAGGTATCCATTCAGGATTATTTGCCGTCCTTCAGTTTGCCTGCTGTTTCCTGAAGATGGCCTTTGGCCTTATCCAGTTTGCCTTCGGCTTGAAGGGACTTATTATCGGTAGCGTTCCCGATTTGGTCCTTGATTTCACCTTTGGCTTTGTTCACATTACCTTTGATTTTATCGCTAGTTCCGTTATCCTTCATGTTGTAGCCCTCCTTATGTGATCGAACTTTCATTCAGCATGCTGTAGTTAGTCATTACCCGAGCGAGGGTAATACGAAACCAGAGGCTGTATATCACAGACGGGGGTATAATGTTGGATACGGGTTAAATCAGAACGTGAAGTGGGGAGTGAGCGCATGCTCAAAATTTTATTGTTTATTCTTGTTATTCAAATTATTTACGTATCGGCGTATACACTGCGCATGATTCTGACGCTGAAAGGACAGAAGTACATTGCTGCGCTCATTAGCACCGTGGAAGTTACGGTCTATGTGTTGGGCTTGAATGTTGTGCTTAAGTACCTGGATCAAGTGGCAAGTCTTGCAGTATACGCCATTGGCTATGCATTGGGCATTCTTATTGGAGCATGGATTGAGGAAAAAATAGCGCTTGGTTATGTCACCGTTAAGGTGATCAGTAATGAGATCAATGGAGGAATTGCCAATGCGCTGCGGGACAAAGGATACGGTGTTACAGCCTGGCTGGGCAGTGGACGTGATGGAGAGCGCCTGGTGATGGAAATTTTGGCTAAACGGAAAAACCAGAATAAGCTGTATCAGTCCATTCTGGAGCTGGATCCTAAGGCTTTTGTCATTACGGTAGAGCCGAAGCAATTTCATGGCGGCTTCTGGACCAAGGCTATCCGTAAATAAACATTTTGGTAAATTGCGCATATTTTTTGGACGTTAGAGCATATTAATACCCGGACAGGTGGAAATTAACAGTAAGCCGACAGGGGATATTACCCTATAAAAACCGAGGGGGAATATAGATGTACAGACGCCAGGCCCCGGAAATCATTCCAGAGGAAAATACGGCTATTTGGTCGTGTACAAACGAGGGTTGCAACGGTTGGATGCGAACGGATTTCACCTTTTTGAACGAGCCAGCTTGTCCACTTTGCCAAGCCTCGATGGGGCAAGAAATGCGGATGCTGCCGATTCTCAATCGGGCGGGCAATTCCTTTGTCGCCCAGCGCTCCTAATCCAGGATTTTGCAAAATCTACAATTGAATGTGAGTACGATGATCACACTGCAGAATTTATGAACGTCAAAAGCCGCTCCAGCGACATGCTGAGCGGCTTTTGGTTGTGGAAATTAGAGTAGGGGTGACCTGTCCCCAAGTAAGGTATGCATTGATCATGGTCTCTGGATGGGCTGCACGGAATCACGATATACAATATGTCCCTGCACCAGGACTCGACCAAAGCGGCTACCGGGATGGCTTATTTTTTTCATCATCGAATCAATCGCGGTACGTGCCATCTGCTCGATGTCTACTCCGACCGTGGTCAGTTGCGGAACAATAAGAGTGGCGTATACATCGTTGTCAAAGCCGACCACAGAGCAGTCTTCAGGTACGCGGTATCCCAGACCAATGAGCTTATGCACCAGATTGTGAGCGACCTGATCGCAGTTACATACAAAGGCAGTTGGTAGCGGCTGAGGAAGCTCCATTTCAACATAAGTACCTTCGTCGTCCCGGTCACTGAGCACCCACTCGTTACGGAGGGGCAACCTGTGCTCCAGCAAGGATTTATAGTAGCCGAGGAAACGATCCTGAATACTACTGGTGGAATAGATATTACCCACATATGCAATATCCCGGTGTCCCTGGGCGATCAAATAGTTGGTCAGCTCGTAGGCTCCGTAAAAATTATCCGTCACCACGGAGTCGATATCGGCATGCTCATCATAAAAATCGAGAAACATTTTGGGTAGGTCCATGGTTTGTACAAGCTCAATATATGGCTTGCTCACTTGGCCCAGGAGAATGAAGCCGTCCACCTTGCGGTCGTAATAGATACGTGGCAGATTAAGCTGTTCTTCGTCTTCGCGATGGAGGATGTGAAGGATACCGTAGTAGCCGTATGGCTCCAGTGCCCGTGAAATTTGCTGGTAGATGTGCAGATAAAACGATTGGCCAGGGCCGGTAAAACGTTCAGGGATGACAACACCAATGTTATAGGTGAGGCCCTCCTTCATGGACTTGGCAACGGTATTGAAACGATAACCCATTTCTCCTGCGAGCGTCTTAATACGCTCTTTTAGCTCCTCGCTAACCCCATCCTTGTCATTGAGCGCCTTCGACACGGTCACGCTGCTTACTCCCAGCTTATCTGCAATATCCCGCATCGTTACGTTGCTCTTCATTCCTGTTCCGCCTTCCAATTTTAAAAAGATAAGCATTTTGCCTAATCCAGAGAATGGATGCAAAATGCTGGGGAATATATCAGTAGCTTAGCCGCCTGTAAAAATCCAAAAGACTTAGCAGGGTTGCTGTCCTGTAAAGATACAAAGACTGGCAGCATGGCTGCCCATAGACAACTGTTAGCCTGCGGGTAACAGTTGTTCTATGGATAGTATACATGGTTCCGCAAGCAGGATAAAGCCTGCGGCTTATGTCCGCTGGGAAGGACGGGAGTGTGCTTGCAATAGCGCTTCATTGTGATGAATTAGCTCACGACGAACAGCGGCGCTGCTGAGAGAGCGCAACGGGTCGGATGGTGTATTGAAGGTGTAGTCCTCCAGTCGAGCGATGGTGGTCGTCGCTACGTGGATACGGGTATCACTGGATGCGTAGTAAATAAAGACTTCATCTTGTTCGTTAACGACTGCCCCATTGCAAAAAATAACATTCGAAACGTCGCCCACGCGTTCCTCATCATAAGGAGCCAGAAAGTGCCCGCCGGGCTTAGCGATGACGCGCGTAGGGTCTTCCAGACTGGTGGCAAAGGTATACAGCACATACCGCAGCCCAGCGGCCGTATTGCGTACCCCGTGAGCGATATGAATCCAGCCGCGACTGGTTTTGATCGGGGCAGGGCCCTGACCATTCTTGGCTTCGTACACCGTATGATAACAACGCTCATCAATGACGGTTTCGTGTTCAATCACGGGTTGTGTAATATCTTTGCACAGGCCGAAGGCGATGCCTCCGCCCGAGCCGGTGGAAATAAATCCGTCCTGGGGACGAGTATAGAAGGCGTATTGACCGTCCACAAATTCAGGGTGCAGGACAACGTTGCGTTGCTGTGGGGACTGGGTAGTGATGTTGGGAAGCCGGGTCCATGTACGAAGATCACGAGTACGGACCAGTCCGGCCTGAGCGACAGCACTGGAGGTATCGTGAGGTGGTGCGTCAGGGTCTTTTTTCTCTGAGCAATAAATACCGTAAATCCAGCCGTCCTCATGCTTCACCAGCCGCATATCGTACATATTTGTTTCTTCTGGGTCGATATCCTCCCATACTAGGGGGGCGTCAATGAATCGAAATTGATCAATGCCGTTATCGCTCTCTGCTAAAGCGAAAAATGATTTTCGATCCAGTCCCTCGGTACGCGAAACAAGAATGTATTTTCCTTCATGATAGATTGCCCCTGGATTCAATGCCGCATTTACACCCAGCCGCTCCATGAAAAAGGGATTAGTTTGCGCATCCAGATCAAACCGCCAGTGAAGTGGAACATGATGGCGTGTGAGCACTGGATAGAGGTAGCGTTCGTAGATACCATTATAAAAGGTAGTTTTAACCTCATTGGGGCGTGTAATCAGTTCCTCTTGCTGCAACCGCAGCTCATTGTATTTGCTATGGATCATTGGTTTTCCATCCTTTCTAGCATTTCTATGCAAAATCGGCTGTTGTGATAAGGGCACTTCCAGGGTCCTGCAATCTCTCTCGCATCAGGCTTACCATCCGCTTGAACTGACCAGAACCATTCGCCTCCGGGGCGCGGATCGATGATATATTGCCGGGTATAGGACCATAGATTTTTCACAATTTGCAAAAAACGTTCGTCTTTTGTACGTTGAAACGCATTGTAAAAACCAACCATCCCCTCGGCCTGTACCCACCAGATACGTGAGGTGTCTACTCGCTCTCCTTCCCGCTCATTGATGAGCGATCCGTCTGGCTGAACAGCGCGCTCTGCTACCGCATTGGCAATATCCATCACCATATCCACGTATTCTGACGGGTAATAACCCAGCACATTCATAGCGTCTTCAATCAACCAGCTGGCTTCGATGTCGTGACCATATGAGGTCAGGTCAAGCAGAGAGCGCCATTCACGATCGAAAAATACCCCCAGTCGCCGGGCAGAAGCATCGTAAACACGATGATATAAAATATCCAGTACGTTCGTCAGTGCATCTCGAACCTCTTCATTTGGCCAGACGCGCAGCAATTGGGTATACGCCTCCAAAACATGAATATGCGTATTCATGGTGATATGCGCGGTGACTCCATTTTCGCTGAGTAGCTCATTAGGCTGCGTGTTCCACAAGCGGTCATATTGTTCGCCGTATGCCTGTCGGGTGCGATCATATCCTTTTTGCTCCAGCAGATGGAACAGCTCCATAGCTAGTGGTAATGCATTCGGGTCGTCTGTGGCACGTGCATACTCTGCTATCGCATAGATCGCAAATGCCTGCGCGTATACATGCTTGCACGTGTCCACGGGTTGCCCGGTGTAGTCCACCATCCAGTACATTCCTCCATGTAATGGATCAAGCAGGTGATTCCGCAGGAATGTGAATGCATGTCGTGCGGCTTCTGCATAGGTATTTTCCCCTGTTACACGGGCAGCCGCCGAGAATGACCAGAGTAGCCGTGCAGTGGCAATCCCGCCTTTGTTAGCTTGGTTATGAATGTGCAGATCCACGTCCACCTCGCCGTAAAACCCACCGTGTGTCTCATCCTTCAGTCCAAGCCAGAATGGGAGTATGTGCTCCTTCCATTCCTGTCTAATTTCGTCCAGTAGTGTTTCCAAGAGACAAAGCCTCCTTCGGAAAATAAGTTATTAGGTTATCGTTAACTTTACAGAAGTATCATATCTAGGTGTTTGTAAACTGTCAACCATGCTAAATTGGTGTTTTTTTATAAGATGTGACCCATTCCACTTTACAAAAAGAATATTGCAATTGACATAGTAAGCGCTAACATAATAAAATGATTTTGTTACTTTAACGATAACCTTATTCGAAAACAACAGGAGGAGTCGTCTCATGAAGTTGTCCAAGGTTTTGATGTCATTACTATCCGTGGTTTTGTTAGCGGGGCTGTTTACTGGCTGTACCTCAAAGAAGGATGAGCCAGCTGCCAGCTCTGATCCGAAGGGTGTGGAAGGTGAAATTACGGTTATCACACAGCGGACTGATATTGTGGATACCGTATTTCAGGATTACGCCAAGGAATTTAACAAACTTTATCCGAACGTGAAGGTCAATTTTCAGGCATTGGCCGATTATGAGGGTCAAATTAAAATCCGTATGGGGACCAGGGATTATGGAGATGTTTTGCTGATTCCTGGCAGTATTCCAGTTGAAGAGCTGCCCAACTTTTTCGAGCCGCTGGGTACTTATGAGGAGATGAAAAACAAGTATACCGGCCTTGAAGAACGTACGGTGGATCATAACAGCTACGGTATTCCAATTGCGATGGTTTACTCTGGTGTGATTTATAACAAAAAGGTGTTCAAGGACGCAGGAATCACGCAGCTTCCCAAAACACCGGATCAATTCCTGACAGCGTTACAGCAGATTAAGGACAAAACCAAGGCAGTGCCGCTGTTTACGAACTATGCCTCTGGTTGGGCACTGACCCAGTGGGAGTCTAGTCTGGCAACATTGGCGGGTACGAAGGAATATGTGAATGTCACACAACCGAATACAGATGACAATTTCACGAAGGGCCAGCCCCACTATGAACTGTATAAGGTCCTGTACGATGCGGCTAAAAAAGGCCTGATTGAAAAAGATCCAACGACTACAGATTGGGAGACCTCCAAGGCGGATCTCGCTCAAGGCAAAATCGGTACGATGGTGCTTGGCTCTTGGGCGATTGACCAGATCAAAAGCACAGCTTCTAACAAGGATGATATCGGTTTTATGCCTTTCCCGACGAATGCCTCCAAGGTACTTGTGCCTCTGGCTGGTGATTTTAACCTCGGTATTAACGTAAACAGTGAAAATAAACCGGCGGCCCGTGCCTGGGTGGATTGGTTTACCGAAAAGTCCAACTATGCCGTAGAGCAGGCAGGTAGCATTAGTCCGCTGAAGGGTGCCCCAATGCCTAGCATTTTGAAGCAATACGAAGATCAGGGAGTCGTTTTTGAAACGCTCACTCCGTCTCCAAAAGGACAGGAAGGGATTGTCGATAAAATCGACAAAAAGGGAGAAATCGGCTTGTGGCAGCCTGACTTCAAAAAACGCATTATTGAGGCAGCAGTCGGTAACCGCCCGGAATCGTATGACACCATTATGAAGGATCTGAACGACGCATGGGTGAAGGCGCGTGCTGAAGTGGCTGCAAAGGAAGCAAAATAGCCATCTGAACTGACGAAAAGAAAGGATCGACGTAGCAGTCGATGGACGGATAGCCAGGAGGTGCAGCATGTTAAAATTTTCGAATCTCAGCTACTCCAAACAAAGATTGGCGATTATTGTTGCCTTTTCATTTATTCCGCTAGCGCTGCTGATCACTTTTGCGTACTTGCCGGTGATCAATATGTTTAAATACAGCTTTTCGGACTGGAACGGCTATAGTAAGCGTCTGGAATATGTGGGTTTTGAAAACTATATCAAAATCTTTACCGACCCCGAGTATTTCTCGGTGTTTAAGGTCAGTCTGTATTACTTTGTAGCCACGTTTGTACAGATGGGTCTGGCCCTTTATTTTGCAACCATTCTCAGCTTTCAGACCTGGTTTAAAAATTTCTTTAAAGGCGTTTTATTTTTTCCTTCCCTAATGAACGGGGTGGCCATTGGTTTTATTTTTCTTTTCTTTTTTAAGCCAGACGGCACGCTCGATACCCTGCTTCAGGCAGTGGGGCTGGGTTCGTATGTCAAGCTGTGGCTGGGCAACCCGGAGATTATCAATATTTCGCTGGCTGGCACGTCGATCTGGAGATACATGGGCTTTAACTTTATTGTGTTTCTGGGTGCGATTTCTTCCATATCCAGTGATTTGTATGAAGCAGCCGATATCGATGGAGCCAACCGCTGGCATCAGTTCCGCTCAATTATTTTGCCGAGCATCAAGCGGATTTTGCAGTTGAATCTCATCTTGGCAATTAGCGGTGCGGTCAGTGCATTCGATATTCCGTATATTATGACCGGTGGCTCCAACGGTAGCGAAACATTCGTCATTCAAACGCTTGATGTGGCATTCAAATACAGCAAGGTCGGTTTGGCCTCGGCGATGGCGGTTGTTCTGCTGCTGATCGTAATCGCTGTTACGCTGCTTCAACGGTTGCTAATTCGGGGAGAGGAGGACTAATCATGTATAAGCTGAAAATAATACTGGCTAGCAGCATCAAGTATGCGGCGCTACTACTAGGTGCGTTCATTGCACTGCTGCCGATTGTCGTAATTTTGTTTGCATCTTTGAAGACGAAGACTGAATATGCGGCAACCAGTCCTCTGACTCCCCCCGTGAACTGGCTGAATTGGGCTAACTATACCAAAGCCTTTATTAACGGAAATATGCTGACCGGATTTGTGAACACAGCTTTTATCCTGTTGATTTCGATCATCGGAGCCACATTAACGGGTTCCATGATCGCGTATATTTTGAACCGTTTTAAATTTAAGGGCAAAAGTCTTATGCTCGGAGCGTTCCTGCTCGCGACCCTCATTCCGGGGGTAACGACACAGGTATCGACATTTCAAATTATCAACAAACTGGAGCTGTTTAACACGCCTTGGGCGGCGATCTTGCTGTATTTGGGAACGGATATTATTGCAGTGTATATTTTTCTGCAATTTCTGGATTCCATTGCGGTGGCGCTAGATGAATCAGCCATGCTGGATGGGGCCTCCTATCTGACGATCTACTGGCGCATTATCTTGCCCCTGCTGAAGCCTGCCATTGTGACGGTGATCATTATCAAAGGCGTTAATATTTACAACGACTTTTACACCCCGTTCCTGTATATGCCCAAAACAAGCCTTCAGGTTATATCGACGGCGCTGTTCAAGTTTAAAGGGCCATATGGCTCGCAATGGGAAGTTATTAGCGCGGGCATTATCATTGCCATTATTCCGACGCTGATTGCGTTTTTATCATTACAAAAATATATCTATAACGGATTCGCGCAGGGTTCAGTGAAATAGAATAACGGCGAAATAGAAAAATGATGAGATCAAGTATATCGGTGAGAGGAGAATATACGTATGAGTAAATTGAATGTGGATTTGGATGTAGGTGACGTACGAATTTTGGGAGAAAGTCTGTCGAAAATGCCGTGGCAGGATAAGCCGGAAGGTAGCGAGGCTCCGGTGTGGAGGCATACTGAAAACCCAGTCATTGGACGCAATCCGGTGCCGGGTATTGCCCGTATTTTCAACAGTGCAGTAGCTCCGTATGAGGGACGGTTTGTAGGGGTATTCCGGGCTGAAACGATTAATGGACGTCCGCATTTGCATCTAGGCTGGAGTGACGACGGGTTGGCTTGGGACATTGAGACAGAACGTCTGCATTTGGTCGATGAGGAAGGAAGCGATTACCAGCCTAATTATGCTTACGATCCGCGTCTGGTCCGCGTGGAGGATACGTATTATATCATCTGGTGTACAGATTTTTACGGTGCAGCGTTGGGGATAGCACAAACAAAGGATTTTAAAAGCTTTGTACGATTGGAAAATCCGTTCCTGCCGTTTAATCGCAATGGTGTGCTGTTGCCCCGCAAGCTAAACGGAAACTTTATGTTGCTATCCCGTCCGAGCGACAGCGGACATACACCGTTTGGCGACATTTTTCTAAGTGAAAGTCCTGACTTGGTCTATTGGGGCAAGCACCGTCATGTCATGAGCAAGGGCGGACAGGGCTGGTGGCAATCGGTAAAGATTGGCGGCGGACCGGCCCCGATTGAGACGACCGAGGGTTGGCTGATGTTCTACCACGGGGTGACGGGCACGTGCAATGGGCTGGTATACAGTATGGGCGTAGCCGTTCTTGACCTGGATGATCCGTCTAAAGTTAAATATCGTTCCTCGAATTTCGTGCTGACCCCAGAGGAATGGTACGAAGAACGGGGCTTTGTGCCGAATGTGGTTTTCCCGTGTGCTACGCTACATGATGCGGACACTGGGCGGATTGCGATTTATTATGGAGCCGCTGACACGTATGTAGGTATCGCATACACGACAGTAACTGACATTATGAAGTATGTTATCGCAACGGATGAAGTGGTCGCAGACGACCGTGAGTCGGGCCGGATGTAGGAGGAACTTGAATGCCAGAGGATATGTCTTTACAGCAATTGCAGTCATATATGGGGAGTAACCCGAAGCCGCTGGACTTTGACGCATACTGGGAACGGGCATTACAGGAGCTGGAGCGGCAGCCGCTTGATTATACACTGGAGCCTGCTGATTTTGTCTCTCCCATGGTGGAGTGTTACCATCTATATTTTACTGGAGTGGGCGGAGCGAAGGTTCATGGGAAGCTGGCTCGTCCTAAGCACCTTACGGAACAAGGTCCAGCGTTGGCCATGTTTCATGGATATTCCTGCGACAGTGGTGACTGGTTCGACAAGGTGAGCTATGCGGCACACGGATTCACCGTGCTGGCTATGGATTGCCGGGGGCAAGGTGGGCTGTCCGAGGACAATTTGCAGGTTCAGGGAACGACGGTTCGCGGCCATATCATCCGGGGGATTGACGACCCGGACCCGGATCGGATGTATTACCGCAATGTATTTTTGGATACCGTGCAGACGGTACGCATTCTGATGTCTATGGAGCAGGTCGACCCTGAACGGATCGGCGCATTTGGCTGCTCCCAGGGAGGGGCCTTAACGGTTGCCTGCGCTGCATTGGAGCCACGTGTCCGTATGGCAGTTCCGGTATATCCATTTCTGTCGGACTATAAAAGAGCTTGGGCGCTGGATGCCACTACATCTGCATATGAAGAACTGGTTTATTATTTTCGTTGGTTTGATCCGAATCATATGCGCGAGGAGGAGCTCTTTCACCGACTAGGCTACATCGATATTCAACATTTGGCAGATCGTATTCGTGGTCGTGTGTTGTTTGTGACAGGGCTGTCGGACACCATCTGTCCACCCTCCACGCAGTTTGCGGTGTACAATAAAATCGTATCAGACAAGGAAATACTCCTGTATCACGAATACGGTCATGAGTATCTACCCTATCTGTCGGATCGTGCCATGAGCGAATTTTTGCGGCTGTAGGGGGTTGAACTTAGCCACAGGCTCCTTTATAGTAATAGCTATAACCTTCGTGAATGCGTAATAAATGAATGCCCCATTTGTATAACCTCAATAATATGGTTTGAGGGTCTCTACCAGGAACCGATAAATCCTGATTACAAAAAGTGTACGTCTTGTACATTTCTTGTGGTCAGGATTTTTTTGCGTAATACGAGGGAATTTACATGACAGCAAAGGAGCTAATGTAATGAACTTCAAAGTAGTTATTTTAACGATTGCGACCTTTACGGTGGGTTTGGTAGAGCTGATTATCGGTGGCGTGCTACCCCAAATTGCGCAGGATTTGAATGTCTCCGTAAGCACGGCAGGACAGCTTATCATGATCTATGCGCTCGTGTATGCTATTGCTGGGCCAACTTTGTTGGCGTTGACCGCCAAAATTGAACGAAAACGACTGTACCTGTGGTCGATGTTTATCTTTATTCTGGGAAGTCTGCTGGCCTTCTGGAGTCCGAATTATGCTGTCTTGTTTGTATCCCGTATCGTTACCGCTGCAAGCGGGTCGCTGATCGTGACATTGTCGTTGACCATTGCAGTCAAAGTGGTGTCCAAGGCTTATCAGGCCCGTGTCCTTGGTGTCATCTCCATGGGGGTTAGCTCCTCCATCGTTCTAGGTATTCCAGCCGGGGTGCTGATTGGAAATGCGTTTGGCTGGCGGGTGCTTTTCCTGATCATTGCCTTGTTGACGGTCGTTGCTATGATCGTTATCAACTTGTTTATGGAGCGGATTCCGACGGAACATGTTGTGCCTATGCGCGATCAGCTGAAATCCTTAAAAAATGTTAAAGTCATCAGTGCTCATCTGGTGACCACGCTGACACTGGCGGGCCATTACACGTTATATGCGTATTTCACTCCATTTTTAGAAAATATGATGGGCTTAAACGCTTCGTGGATTAGTGTGGCCTATTTTGTCTTTGGGCTGGCGGCAGTGAGCGGCGGATTTATTGGCGGCTCTTTGGCAGATCGGTTCGGCACAGCGAAAAGTATTCTAGTCGTCGTAGGCGTGTTTATCGCCGTGATGTTCTTGCTGCCATTCTCAATCCACTCGATTTATGTATTTGCGCCACTACTGATCATCTGGGGCATACTGAGTTGGGCCTTGTCGCCCCCGATGCAAAGTTATCTTATTGAAAATGCACCCGAATCGGGTAGTATTCAGCAAAGCTTTAATTTCTCCGCACTCCAGGTCGGGATCGCTCTCGGTTCTGCCCTGGGAGGAGTAGTGATTGAGAATAGTGAATCTGTTGCCACGAACGCTTGGGTGGGTGGGGCATTTGTGATTGTTGCTTTTGTCTGCGGCGTATTTTCGATTACCAGAGCGGGGACATCACAGGCTGTCAGAGGGCACCACTCTGTTTCATAATTCGCTGAACCATCGCCCTCTTTTATAATGCGAGCAAACATGTTATACTACACACAATTATGAAGAAGGAGGTGAGGTAGGTGAATCACGAGATGCTGAACAACCGTATTAGCCAGCTGCCGATTGCTATGGCTGGCATTGTTCATGCTTTTCCATACAACGGGAGAAGTCTGTCCAATTTTAATCATACGGTTGTAAACATCGCGAGAAGACGCCTACCTTAACTCGAACGGATTGCTGTATCTTCCGAAGAGTCGCGGGGTTGCTCCTGCGGCTCTTTTTGTGTTACCCAGGTAAGGGTCTTCCTAAATAAAGGAGAGCCTGAACATGTATATAGTAAACGGTCAACAATTGAAAAAATACCACGCTGCCAATCTGATTTTGGATGGTGCATCGTTTGATATCCATACAGGAGAAAAGGTGGGACTCATCGGCCGCAACGGAAGCGGTAAAACCACCCTATTACGCCTAATCGCACGTTTGTCCCGCCCGGATGAAGGGCAGCTCGTCATCGCCAAGGATACGAAAATCGGCTATTTACCGCAAATTCCGGCGGAGTTTGAGAGTTTTACTGTGTACGAAACGCTGGCTTACGCCTATCGTGAGCTGAAGGATTGCCGCAATCAGATGAGCACACTGGAACGGGAAATGTCAGATCCGGTTGTGGCAGCAGACGTAGGCCTTCTGGAGAAGCTGCTGCAATCGTATGCTGCCTTGCAGGAACGGTTTGAGCGCAACGGCGGCTATGAAATGGATGCAAATATTGATCAGGTAGCGGATGGTCTGCGTATTCCCAAAGGAATGTATACGCGCAGCTTCGGCTCGCTGTCAGGTGGAGAGAAAACAAAAATAGCGCTGGCATCACAGCTCATCGGGCGGCCGGATTTGTTGCTGCTGGATGAGCCGACCAACCATCTGGATTTGAAGGGGCTGGAATGGCTGGAGCAATTTTTGCAGGGCTACACAGGTGCGTGTGTGGTTGTATCTCATGATCGTTATTTTCTGGATCGGGTCGCCGTTAAAATGATTGAGCTTGAGGATGGCGAGGCGTTTACGTATTATACGAACTACAGCGGCTATGTTAAGGAAAAGGAAGAACGATTGCTACTGCAATTTGAAGATTATAAGGAACAGCAAAAGCGGATTAAAAAGATGAAAGAGGCCATTCGGCGTTTTGAAGAGTGGGGGCGCAATGGCGACAACGAAAAGTTTTTCAAAAAAGCAGCCTCCATTCGTAAGGCGTTGGAGCGTATGGAGCTGGTGAAGCGGCCTGTATTGGACCCGCAGGGGGCGGAATTTCACTTAAAGCTGGAGGATCGTTCCGGTCGCCGGGTGCTACAGTTTGAAGAAATCGTTAAAGCCTATGGAGAGCGTCAGATATTAAACGGGGCAACGGGCAGCCTGGAATTCGGTGAAAAGGTGGCCTTGCTGGGCGATAACGGTTCAGGCAAAACGACGCTGCTCAAGCTGCTGCTTGGTCAGGAAAGCGCGGATGCAGGCTCGGTCCAGTGGGGTGCGCGCGTGGAGTATGGATATTTGGCGCAGCAAGAGAGAGAGCGGAATAGCCGAGCGACTGTGCTTGCTTACTTCAAGGAGGAAGCAGGGGTGGAAGAAGGCGAGGCGCGCGGGTTGCTAGCGAAGTATTTGTTTTACGGTGCCGATGTGTTTAAGCCCGTGAGCATGCTGTCAGGTGGCGAATGGTCCCGCTTGCGGCTGGCGTTGCTGGTCATGAAAAAGCCAAATTTGTTGGTGCTGGATGAGCCGACGAACCATCTGGACATTGACTCACGCGAGGCGCTGGAGGAAGCGTTAGACACCTACACGGGAACGGTACTGGCGATTTCACATGACCGCTATTTTGTGAATAAGCTAGCAGGACGCGTGTGGGAGCTGGAGGCTGGAAAGCTGACCTTTTATCTGGGCAGCTTTGACGAGTACCGAGCGAAGAAGCGGGAGCTGGAAAACGCTCGTCTACAGAGCGAGGGGGGTACCGGGACGCGCCCGACATCTGCAAGCAGAGCCGCATCCGGTGGCGGCTCAGGCTCGGGTACAGCTGCACATTCCAGTGCAGCGAGCAATGGCACGGGGCCGGCTGCGCATACGGGAGCGACTGCGGGAGCCGATGCGAGCCGTGCACGCTCAAATCGCTTGGGCTCGCCCGCTGCCGGGTCTGGGGCCCGCGAAGCGAAGGCCGCGAAGCCATCACGCACGCCCGCTGCATCCAGCGAGCGGTTGGAGCGGGCCATCGCCGCCAAAGAAGCAGAATTGGCGGCGGCGGATGCCGAGCTGGAGCTGCTCGGCACAAGCGGCGATACGATCCACATGGCGGAGCTGTGGGATGCGCGTGAGCGGTTGCAAGCCGAGCTGGACACGTTGCTCGGCGAGTGGGTTGAGCTGGAGTAGGTGACAGGCTAGTAGTTACTGGCTAGAAAACAGTTTATTTTATATAGAAGGTAGCCCTGAGGTAGAACGTTTACTGAAGGGCTACCTTTTTTGCAGTGAAAAGACAAAGATATCATCACAAAAATTAATGACCATTAATTAAGATAAATGGTATTGATATATTATTGTTATTATATTTTACATATAAAGAAAGTTGTTTGCATTTCGCAACATATGATACTTTTTAAATTGAATAAATAATATGATTCATTGTTAAATGAAGTTTGTGTTATCCATCATGATCTTACATATCAAATGCACGCGTTGGAACTATGTTGTGATTTGTTATGGATGGAGGGAATAGTATGTCGGACTCCTTACTAGAGGTCAGTCAGGTAACGAAAAAAATGGGAAAAAGGCACTTGTTAGACCGTGTTTCTTTTAAGCTTCAGAAAGGGAAGATCTATGGATTCATCGGACCTAATGGAGCTGGTAAAACTACAATGATGCGAATCATGACCGGATTAATGCAGCCAACCAGCGGTTCTGTAAAGATAGCCTCATATGATGTACAGACGGATCGGGAAAAGGCGCTGTCCAAGGTGGGGGCTATTATTGAATCTCCGGTCTTTTTTGATTATATGACAGGCAGGCAGGTTTTGCGCAATTTGTCACGGCTGCACTCTGAAATTGCACCCTCTGATCGGGAGATACATGTTGAAGATTTACTTACAAAGGTAAGATTAGAAAAACGAGGGGACGACAAGGTGAAAACCTATTCTCTCGGAATGAAGCAAAGGCTAGGTATTGCGCAGTCCATGCTAGGCGCTCCTGATCTCCTGCTGCTGGATGAGCCATCCAACGGTCTCGATCCTATGGGGATGAGAGAACTGAGAGATATTGTGCTTGGTTTGCGTGATTCAGCGAATTTTGCCTTTTTTATCTCCAGTCATCTGTTGGATGAACTGCAACAGATGTGTGACGAACTCATGGTTATCAAAGAGGGCAGGCTAGTTTGGCAGGGACCTACTGATCAATTAGTAGAGGACGGCCAACGGCTAGAGGATGCTTTTATGGGATTGATGGGACTATGAAATCATTAATATACAGCGAGTTCGAGCGATTGTGGAGACGAAAGTGGTTCTGGCTCATGGTATTATGTACACCGATTCTAGCCTGTTCGACAGGAGTATATTTTTTGCGCACGATGAAGGTTCCTGTAGAGGTATTATCCTTAAACTTTGTCGTTACTGGTCTGCGTGAGAATTTGTTTTTAGTATGCAACATAGCTGTGGCTGCTTTAGCTGCTGCTGTATACACAGAGGAATTTCGAAGCGGGCAACTGCGGTTGTTATTTATGCGCCGATTTACCCGCGGGCAGATTTTCTGGAGTAAACTGCTGGTTTTAAATGCTACTATTTTGTTTCTTCTCATTGTATTTGCAGTATCCTCGCAGGTGATCGTTGAAGTATGGACTCTTTCCTATGATGTAAGTGATGCGGGGCTGTCCGGATCTCAAGGACTGCAGATGCTTAAATACTATGGTTGGGCGCTTGCCTCATTATTAGCAATAAGCTCCTTTTATTGTTTTATCGCTATGTATAGCAAAAGTGTAACGTATGCTATCGGTGTTTGTATGGTTTACAATCTGGGCTCTTTGTTGTTTGATTCATTGTATTTAAAATTGGTCTCTTTTGTTTCTCATATCCCATACCTATACAATGTGATCGCATTTATGATTATTCCATATATGCAGCATACAGGATTAGATAGATCCTTAATCGGGAATTCGTCTGTGAATGGGGCGATTATCACCGTGGTTAGTCTATATCTTATCTTTTTTACTTGGGGCGCATACCGCCGTTTTGTGACTGATGATTATCTGTATTAGGGGCATCCGTAGCCTGAACATCATAAAAGTAAAAGAAAGATCCAATTGACCGCTTGAGGGTCAGTTGGATCTTTTATCGTTTCTTTTCCATAAGGGACGGGTATTAATTGTCTAGTCCCGCATAGATTGACATAGGGGAAAAGGAGGTATGAGCATGTGGAGTTGGGTCAAAAAGCTGTCTACACTGGCGGCGATCCTTTTGTTGGCTGTTTTTGTAAGCGCATGCAACAAGGGCGATGCTTCGGGTAAGGTGAAAATTGAGTTTTTTCAAAACAAGCCGGAGGCCAAGGGTTCATTCGATAAGCTAATCTCTCAATTCAATCAGGAACATCCCAGTATTGAAGTGACACAGGTCAACCCGCCAGAGGCAGAGACCGTGTTATTGACCCGGGTTGTCAAAAACGATGTACCTGACATTGTGGGGCTTGGGGCCACAGATACCTACTCCATTTTGGCACAAAGCGGTATTTTTACGGATCTGGCGAATACAGAATTGCCACGTACGATTGACCCGATTTACCTCAAAATGCTTAAGGATGTGACCGGGGTCGATCCCGTGTATGGAATTCCTTATGCTGCGAATGCGAATGGTGTGATGTATAACAAAACTCTTTTTAAGGAAATGGGATTACAGGTGCCTAAAACGTGGGATGAGCTGATTGCAACGGCGCAAAAGATCAAGGCTGCTGGGAAAATCCCGTTCTATTTTACATATAAAGATGATTGGCAAACGAACCTCCCCTTTAATGCGCTGGGCCCGAATCTGGTGGGCATTGATTTTTTCCTGCAACGGCGTGAAAATCAGGTCACCTTTCAGGACAAGTACCGCGAGGTTGCTGAAAAGCAGCTGGAGCTATTGAAATACGGGCATGGTGATAATTTTGGCAAAAACTATGCCGACGGTAATCGTGCCTTCGCTAACGGGCAGGGATTGATGTACATTCAGGGCTCGTGGGCCATATCTGAAATTCGCAAAGCCAACCCGAAAGTGGAGCTTGGTTTTTTCCCATTACCGACAGGGAATGATGAAAAGGCGGTCAAACTGGTGTCCGGTATAGATACACTATTAGCCGTATCGGAGAGCACTCCGCATAAAAAGGAAGCCGAGGAGTTCATTGCCTTCTTGTTGAAGCCGGAGAACAGCAAGCAATACATTACAGAGCAAACGCTGTTTTCGGCGGTGAAGGGAGTTACGCAGGATGATCCGAGTGTGGCGGAGCTGTTGCCTTATTTTAAATCGGGCCGCGTCATTGATTTTGCCGATCACTATATTCCCAAAGCGGTCCAATTGAATTCTATTGTGCAGGCCTTCCTGCAAAACAGAGACATCGACGCTTATCTGGCCAAGCTAGACAGTGAGTGGAATAAGGTAGCTAACCGCCGATAGGAGAGGAGGAGGAGACATGAATAAGCGACTAACGACTTTTTACTGGATGACGGTGCCGGCGGTGCTATTGTTTTTTGTATTTTTGACCTTGCCTGCCTTGCAGGGCTTTTATTATTCGCTTACGAACTGGAACGGCTTTGGTCATCAGTATCACTTTGTCGGGTTTAAGAACTATATTAATTTGTTTCAGGATGACAATGTGGGGAACGCATACTGGTTTACTTTCAAATTTGCGATTGTGGTTACCATTGCGACTAATATCCTTAGTTTGCTGATTGCGCTAGGGCTGAATGCTAAAATACGGTTTCGTAACTTTTTCCGCGGTATTTATTTTCTGCCTAATATTTTGAGCGTGCTAATCGTGGGTTACATATTCAATTACTTGTTCTCGAACGTGTTTACGATTTGGGGGCAAAATTTAGGGATTACCTCATTGTCGACGAACATTTTGGGCAGCGAACAACTGGCTTGGGTGGGGGTTGTCATCGTAGCTGTATGGCAGGGGATTGCCTTTAATACGATTCTCTATCTGGCCGGGCTGCAAACCATTCCGACAAGTCTGTATGAGGCGTCCAATTTGGACGGTGCGGGTAAATGGCGCGAATTCTGGAGCATTACCTTTCCGTTAATTGCTCCATTTTTTACGATCAATATGGTATTGGCGATGAAAAATTCCCTGATGGTGTTCGATCAGATCGTGGCTTTGACGAATGGCGGGCCGGGTCGGGCCACCCAGTCGATTTCCCACCTGATATACACCGGAGGCTTTAGAGGCGGAGAATTTGCTTATCAGTCGGCTAACTCTGTTATTTACTTTATTGTGATCGCGATCATTTCCATCTTACAGCTGCGATTCCTCCAGAGAAGGGAGATGGATAACTGATGAAAACAAGCAGACGTACCAACTGGCCTGTGCTGCTTCTGGTAGCGTTGGGGACAATATTTATTCTGTTTCCCCTCTATATGACGGTGACGATAGCACTTAAAAATCCCGAGCAGATGGCGCATTCCGCCTTTGCCTTTCCGACCGAGCTGCATTGGGAGAATTTTAGTCGTGCAGTGGAAATGACCAACTTCTTCAGCGCTTTTCAGAACAGTGTGATGGTCACGACATCGACGGTCATACTCACTTTGCTAACCAATTCGATGGTCGCTTATGCGATTGCCCGTAATATGCAGCGACGCTTTTTTAAGGGATTATATTTTTACTTTGTGAGCGCCATGTTTATACCGTTCCCGATCATCATGCTGCCGATTGTAAAACTGGCCTCGGGCCTTCATATGACTAATCTGTTGGGTCTCATTATGCTGCATACAGTGTATGGTTTGGCGTTTAATGTTTTCGTGTATGTCGGTTATATTCGCTCCATTCCGGTGGCATTGGAAGAGGCAGCCACGGTAGATGGTGCGACGACATGGGGTACTTTTTGGCGCATTATATTCCCGCTGATGGCGCCGATTAGTGCTACGGTGGGAATTCTCACTTGTCTGTCCACATATAACGACTTCCTGCTGCCGCTCATTATTATCAGCGATGCAGAGCAGTATACACTGCCGCTCGTTCAGTATGTGTTCCAGGGGCAGTTCAATACCGACTTTAATCTGGCTTTTGCTTCGTACCTGATGGCCTTGCTGCCGATGATTATTGTCTATCTGATTGCACAAAAATGGATTATCAATGGCGTTACGCAAGGTTCTGTGAAGTAGGGCGGGAGTCAATCGTTTCAGGCAGACTGTGCCTTCCTAGGAAATTAAAAAGGGGTTCCCTATACCACGGTTCACCCAGGTATAGAGGACCCTCTTTTTATAGCATTGCTATTTAGCTGCTTCGCTGTTGCTTGTCAGAGGCTGCAAGGGTACGGTTGTCTCTGCTTCCGGGTCGTCCGTTGTATAGTAGAACATATAGATAGAAGCTTCCTTCCCTTTGAAGTTCTTGTAGACATCCACTGCCTTGTTATTGCCGTCTCCGGCGAAATTGGCTGTGATCGGCTTGCCGATAATTCGTTCTTTACCCAGGCCAATATGCGTCTGGTTAATCCCTCCAAAGTGAGCGTCCTCGCTTTCGGTTTCTACGAATAAGTCCGATCCCTGTTTGTAGTAGGTCCACTTCACAGGATAGCCACCGATTTGCGTCGTTAGCGTCTGCTTTTGCTCAGAAATATCAGTTAAACGCTGTGGCGTTTTGTCATCCGAATGGGGCGTAACCTTGTATTTGCCTGTAAAAGTAACAGGAGTGTCCTTGATAATCACAAGATTGGACGGTCGTTCAAAACGGATCGTGTTCAGATCGTGTTCCTGATCAGGTGAAGACCAACGACTACCCTCCAGCGTTGTGCCGTTCACAGAAAGAAAGTATTTTTGATAAGGTAACATGGCGAATTTCTTTTCGCTTCTGATCGTGACACGGATTTGTGTAGGTGTGACAATCATTTGTTCTAGCGTAAAATTCGGGTTGCCGTTCTCCAATGGGGTATTCAGCACGCTTTTAATCGTTCCGCTTTCCATTTTCTTCTTGCTTAGCTGCAGATCAAGGTTTATGGGTTCATTTATACTTTTCTCAGTTTGCGCATATTGCAGTTTGAAAGTAGTCTGTCCTTCCGGTATATCTGCTTTAGTAAAATACTGCTGGGCTGTGTATTCCCCATTCTCTCCGGGTGTACCAAAAGCTCCTCCAGGCTGAGGCCGCACAGGTTCTCCACCTTTGTAGGCAATGATTTGTGGATTGTCCCATTCCTTCGGCTTGGACGAATCGAAGGTAATTGCCGAGGACAGCATTAGCTTATCCTTCCCTTGTTCGAATACCTGTACCTTCAAATCTTGTAAGCCGTTACGATCCAGCTTGAACGTCTGCATCTGAGGCGATTTGATATCGAGCGGCAATTCCAGTTCCTGAACGCTGGTGAGCTCAATATGATCTACGGTCAGTCGCACGTTCTCTGTTTCTTGCTGCGGTGTCCAATCGCTTTCAAAGTAGCCGTTATAACGTTGGTTTTTCTCGTCCCATTGTTGAAAGCTATACTCGCCCGCACTGCTTTTCCCCGCAGCACTTTTAAGTGATACGCCTTTGACATTCCAAAACTCGTTGTCTGCGCGTTTTCCGACCTCCAAGCTGTACAGAATCACGGTCCGGTTCTCATCGACAATAGCGGTATGCAGCGTCAGCTTCACTCCGTCTCTGGTTACGGATTGCTCCAAGGGCTGTCCAAGGTCTTGATTTAGTGCCGTCTGAATGCCGCTTCTTCCGTGCAGCAGATCGCCCCAATTATAGTGGATGGCGGCATAGACGGGAACGGCAACGAGAAGTGCACTCAGAGAGGCGGCGATAGCTATTTTGCGCCAATTTCTGTGTCGGTGCGGAGTGAATGAATCGGAAGTGTCGGTTAGCGTAGGGGCAGTATGCCCTGTCTGTTCCATCCGGTTCCACATCTCATCGAAGTCAGGATAGGCCATCTCCGAATCATCATTTAACTTGCGCTTCAATGCCTTTTCTATGTTGTTCATAGTTCTCTCCTTCCATCTCGGGAATTTGTACACCTGCATCCCGCAGTATTTTCTCCATTAACTTTAGCCCTTTGTGAGTCCTCGATTTGACGGTTCCCAGCGGAATTTCTAGCAGTTTTGATATTTCCGCCAGCGTGAAATCATGCATATAGCGGAGTGTCAGCACAGCGCGGATTTTGGCTGGAAGACGATTCATATAAACGGCCCATTCCTCTGCCGATTCGCGTTCTTCCACCAGCCTGTCTACAGGCTTACCTTCCGCCCCGCTAAATAGATAGGGATTAGCCGATACCTTCAAATGCAGGCTTTTCTGGCGTTTAAGGTAATTCAGACAATGATTGACCGTAATCTTCATAATCCAGGCTTTTAGTTGTTCGATCTGTTCACGATTGCTGCGAAACAGGATGATAAACACTTCCTGTGTTAAATCCTCTGCATCGGATGCATTATGTACCATGTAGTAGCAGGTTCGGTATACATCTCGTTGATACAAATCAAACAACTCTCGATTACTCTCCAATGATGTGCTCTCCTTTCTCGTGCAGTTTATCTATATAACAACTGAGGTCCTCAAAAGGTTCATTTGGTTGCGAAAAGTAAACCGTCTGCTTCAAATGTACCATGATGTATCTATGTTGTTTGCTCATCTATGGATAAGGAAGTAGCAATAAACGAAAAGAAGCCTGTAAATCTCAAAAAATGCAGATTTACAGGCTTCTTACATTTTCCGAAGCTAGAGCTTACGGAATGAACATTCCTTCACGCGAAACCGCGTCAACGGATTAGCTTGCGGACCTACTCCGCTTAGTCAACCAGTCGTACTAGCGTTCTTCCTTGCGAGCGGGCTGCAAGGATGTCTTCGAGCGCGCTTGGCAGGTCAGCCAATCCGACTTCGCGCTCAACGAGCTGCTCCAGCCGCTCCGGCTTCCATTCGCTGCCGAGTCGCTTCCAGATCGCTACGCGGGTGTCGTATGGGCAGAAGACAGAGTCTATGCCCAGCAGACTTACGCCCCGCAAAATAAACGGCAGCACCGTCGTAGGCAGCTTGGTGCCTGCCGTCAGGCCGCTCACGGCTACAGAGCCGTTGTAGGCGATTTGGCTGAGCAGCGAAGCGAGCGGCTTTCCGCCTACAGGATCAACAGCCGCTTGCCAAAGCTGCTTGCTCAGCGGGCGGATGCTCTCCGCACCGTCGTAGACCTCCTCGCGGGAAATGACCTCGGCTGCTCCGAGCGCCTTGAGGTAATCGTGAGCATCAGCCTTGCCACTGCTGGCTACGACATGATAGCCTCTCTTGTTCAGCAGGGCAATGGCTGCCCCGCCTACGCCGCCCGTCGCTCCGGTGACGAGTACCTTGCCCTGCTCCGGAGTAACGCCGTTTTGCTCCAGCCGATATAACGACAGGGCTGCGGTGAATCCAGCTGTCCCGAAAATCATCGCCTCTCTCGGCGTGAGTCCGTCTGGAAGTGGAACCACCCAGTCCGCAGGCACACGTGCATATTGGCTGAATCCCCCGAATTGAGACACACCCAGCCCGTATCCGGTAACGAGCACCGCTTGTCCTTCGCTAAAGCGGCTATCCTCCGAAGAGACGACGGTTCCCGAGCAATCTATGCCTGGTACGAACGGATAGGATTTGACAATATTTCCATCCTTGTGGGCAGCAAGCCCATCTTTATAATTGATGCTGGAATAAGCGACACGAATCAATACTTCTCCAGCAGGTAAACTGCTAGCTTCCAGAGAACGTACCTCTGCTTGAACTTCACCGTCCTGCGTCTGATCGACGACAAGAGCTTGAAATGATTGAGTCATCTGTAAAAGCCTCCTTTATTACCTTTTAACCCTATGAATGTCCTATATATTCCATCTTTAATTCACAAATTATGCTTAGGAAGCATACAACAATCTTCACAACCTGTCAGCGGCAATGCTCACAGGCTCGTATTCTATTATACTCTTTAGCTCATAATTACGTCGAAAAGACCAGATTCCTGGTATATTCTTGCAATATTCTGTTTCAATAAAGTTCGATAATCAATTATAAAGAGAGTGATAAATGAATTCTTACGCATTTTGCAAATCATTTTACGTAAACGGGATGTATTTTCAGAATGACTGTGCTAACATACCTTTTGATCGTTAAATAAATCTATGAAGAAAGGTGAATGAATGACAACCAGAGCACTAAAAAAAGGTTCGGTATTGTCCGAAGCTAAGGAACTGAATTTGTTCCGTTTAACATGGCCTATTTTCCTTGAATTGTTTCTGTTTATGCTAATGGGGAGCGTCGACACGTTCATGATCAGTTCTGTATCTGATAATGCAGTGTCGGGTGTGGGCGCGTCCAATCAAATTATTTCAATTGCCATCCTTGTACTGGAGGTTATCGGCAACGGCGCTGCTATCGTCGTAGCTCAATATATCGGTTCTAAGAAACTAGTCGAAGCGGCCCAGGTTACAGGTACGGCCATTACGTTGAATTTGATGGTAGGTCTTTTACTTAGCGTAATTTTTCTTGTATTTGGTACGCACATGTTGCAATGGCTGAATGTCCAGGGTGAGATTCTGGCTTACGCGGAGTCGTATATGAGCATCGTCGGGGGTGCCATTTTTCTTCAAGCATTGATTAATGCGCTGGCGGCGACCATTCGTACACATGGTTTTACCAAAGAAACGATGTATGTATCGGTTTTTATGAACGTGATCCACGTGGTCGGCAACTATGTTTTGATTTTTGGGCATTGGGGAATGCCTGCACTTGGAGTAGAGGGGGCTGCTATTTCTACAGTAGGTAGCCGCTTTATTTGTCTCTTGATCTTCTTCTGGCTGATGTACCGGGTCACTGAGGTTCGTGTCGAGTGGAAATATTACGTCCAACTGTCCCAAAAGTTTATCTCTAAGATATTGCGCATTGGTGTACCATCCGCGCTGGAGTCCATTATGTATCAGTCGTGTCAGCTCATTTTCACACTGTACGTGACTTATCTGGGCGCAGAAGCAATGGCGACACGTCAATATGCGAATAATATTTCAAGCTATATTTACTTGTTCAGTATGGCAGTCGGTATGGGTACGGCTATTGTGGTAGGAAGGCTCGTGGGAGCCAGACAGAAGGATACTGCCTATAAACGTGTACTGACCAGTGTGAAATGGGCGTTGCTCGTGACCGTGATTATTGATGCGGTGGTCATCTTTTTCCGTGTTCCCTTGCTTGGTTTGTTCACGGAAAATCCTGAAATTATTCGTTTGGGAGCACAGGTCATTTTACTTAGCATTCTGCTAGAAACTGGCCGGACAACGAATATCGTCATTATTAACTCGTTGCGTGCTGCTGGAGATGCGAAGTTCCCGGTCTTTATGGGTCTGATCTCCATGGTCTGCATGAGCTTGCCGCTTGGTTATCTGCTTGTGTTCAAGCTGGACATGGGGCTCGCCGGCGTGTGGCTGGCGATTGCTGCTGATGAATGGACTCGTGCTGTCATCATGTATGCCCGCTGGAAAAGCCGGTTATGGGAAAAACATGCGTTGGTCGAGCACGATACACCAGATCAGTCTGCAACGCCCGTTCCGGCACACTGATCCGAGCAGTATTTATGGTTACGTGGAGGCAGTTCAAGAGAACATCTTGAACTGCCTCTTTTTGCTGCTGGAGAACCATACTTCTACACGGTGGCACGATAGGCAACTTTGAAGTTCGACTTATATCATAATGGCATTCATAAATAGAAGTATGGTAAATTTACTAAAAAAAAGATATACTTTTGTTGCACTAACGCAGTACATGAAAGACAAGGAGTGTACCGATGAAGAAGCCGACGATTGAAGATGTTGCCCAGAAGGCAGGAGTGTCTAAAAGCACTGTCTCGCAATTTCTGAACAAACGATATAAATATATGAGCGACCAGACCAGAGACCGGATTGCCGAGGTTATTCAAGAGCTGAACTATCAGCCTAACGGGCTGGCCCGCAGCTTGAAGCAAAACCGGACGTTTATGGTCGGGGTCATTGTAGCCAACATTGACTATACCCTTTCGATCCAGTCCATCCGTGCGATTGAGGAGGAATTGCAGCGTTTTGGCATTCAGGTAATCATTTGCAACGCCGATGAAAACCCGGACAAGGAGGGCCAATATATTGAGATGCTCAAGGCTCGGCAGGTGGACGGCCTGATCATCTTCCCGACAGGCAAGCATGCAGATATTTACAACCAGCTCATTCGTGAAAAGTATCCGTTAGTGTTTTTGGACCGTTTGGTAGACGGGGTGAATACGCGCAGCCTGCTGCTGGATAACGAAATGGCGATTAAGCTGGCGATTCAGGAACTTGTGGCTCACAAACATGAGCGAATTGCGCTGATTACTTTGCCGCTTGGCTTGAATCGGATTACTCCACGGGTGGAGCGGCTCAGCGGATACAAAAAGGCGCTGGAGGAGCATGGCTTGCCATTTCGAGAAGAGTATATGCGCAGTGTGCCGAGAGAAGAAATCCAGCAGACACTGAAGGAGTTGTTCCAGCTGCCAGAGCCACCGACTGCGCTGTTGGCCGGGAATGATATTGTGCTAGCAGAAGCGCTGAAATATGTGAATGCCCGCCGTATACGCATTCCGGTGGAGTTGTCTATTATCGGGATTGACGATGCGGAGTTTGCCCATATTTACAATCCGCCGATTACGACTATTACGCAACCGATTGCGGATATGGGGAAGCAAGCGGCAAAGACGCTGCTGTCCAGCATTGAGGAGGGCGGCGAATCGGTTCCGATTATCTACCGATTTGTACCGGATATTAATCGGGGAGAATCCGTCAAAACGCTGTAGACGAGCAATGTGTCATATATTATAAAAATAGCCCGTATTCCTTTGTACGATCTGAGTATGCGTATGCTGCTCAGATCGTACAAACGCGAATACGGGCTATTAAAAGTTAAGGCCGACTTCTTTCGGCCTTGTTGAGCTTGCGCTAATAGCGGTGAAGGCTATGCGGGGAATGAAACCGGATTAATTCGTGCTGGCGCTGAGCAAAAAGGATTCCAGCTCGGCTCGTGTCGGATAGCCGTCCATATCTCCAGCTGACATGACAGCCAGTGCGCCAAGGGCATTACCGCGTTTGACGGCCTCTGCCAGGGGCAAGCCCTCCAGTAGCGCGCTGATAACACCTGCGGCAAATCCGTCACCCGCGCCTACGGTATCAACGACATGCTCTACGCGGAAGCGTTTGACGTATCCCTCAGAATCTGCGGATTTGTAATATGCACCTTCGGTTCCCAACTTGATGATGACCAGCGAGGTACCTCGGTCAAGATAGAAGGAAGCGATATCCTCCGGTGAGGTGTAGCCTGTCAATATTTTACCTTCATGAATGCCGGGTAGAAGCCAGTCGCACCCCTCAGATGCTTCGTTAATCGCCTCCACCATCGTTTGCGTGTCAGGCCATAACTTGGGTCTGAGGTTCGGATCAAAGGATACGGTTTTGCCAGCCTTTTTCATAAATTGCCGCGCATGTCGTGCGAAATCACGGCACTCAGGGGAGAGGGCGACAGAAATACCTGTAAAATGCAGATGGCGAGCTCCGGAAAAGTAAGCCTCGTTAAAATCAGCGATGCTTAGTGTGGAGGCGGCGGAATGTTTGCGAAAGTATTCCACCTCTGGGTCCCCACTTGTAACTTTGGATTTAATCAGCATGCCGGTAGAGTGGTCTTTGGTAAACATGACGTTCTGGGTGTCGATCCCTTCTTGACGTAGCGCACTGGCAATGAACTTGCCGAACGCATCCTCGCCGAGTTTGGTCACGAGTCCCGCCCGTAGACCTAAACGCGCCAAACCGGCTGAAACATTCGTCTCTGCCCCGGCCAACGCTTTGGTGAATGAACGCACCTCATCCAGAGAGCCTGCTTCATTGGCATAAAACATGGCCATCGGTTCTCCGAAGGTAACAGCATCCAATGTTGCGGTCATTTGTATTCCTCCTTATGTTTAGTAAACTTAATCTGTAAGCGCATGCACCAACTGAATAAATTGAAATTATCACATAAATCGGTTTTTCACAATGATGAAGTTGATATATTTGCTAAAAACTTTTTGGGTAATATAGATAAAAAAAATCGATTTTGTTTATCAAAATGTGAAAATCGTGTAAAACTTCGTGTGTATTAAGGGTTTTTCTAGGATTAGTGAAGTTTTGGGTTGACACCCTCTTAGATAATTATTACAATTCTAGCTAAGAAGTAGAGTTAGAAACCGCTTTTATAACAATTCCGTTGATAAAAAAGTTTATCTAAACAGGAGGAATGTTTTTATGGAAATGCGTTATTCAACTCATCCCGAACATGCCAAGCATTTTACGACTGAAGAGTTGCGTCAGCACTATCTGATCCAGGAACTGTTTGTACCTGAGGAGGTAAAGCTGGTCTATACGCATGAAGATCGTGTCATTATCGGGGGCATTTATCCCGTGAATAAATCTGTTGCACTGGAAGGTAACGATCAAATCAAAGCGGAAACTTTCCTGGAGCGCCGCGAACTGGGTATTTTTAATGTCGGGGGCAGCGGTACGGTCAAGGTGGACGGTGAAACTTACGAGCTGGCCACAAAAGACTGTCTCTACGTAGGTAAAGGTGGCAAGGAGTTGATCTTTGAAAGCGATTCCAGTGAAAAGCCTGCGAAATTTTATATCGTTTCAGCTTTGGCTCATACCACGTATCCGACGACAAAGCAGTCTTTTGCCGATGTACCGTCTGAAAGTCTGGGTTCGCAGGAAACAGCCAACAACCGTACGTTGCGTCGCTTTATCCATGATGAAGGCATTCAAAGTTGCCAATTGGTTATGGGGATGACGACGTTGGAGAACGGCAGTGTGTGGAACTCCATGCCGACACATGTTCATGACCGTCGTATGGAAGTGTATTTCTACTTTGAACTGGATGAGAATGCGAGAATGTTCCACCTGATGGGTGAACCGAACGAAACGCGCCATCTGGTGATGAAGAATGATGAAGCCGTTATTTCTCCACCTTGGTCTATCCACTGCGGTGCGGCTACGGGCAGCTATACCTTCATTTGGGGCATGGCCGGTGAAAATAAAACATACAAAGACATGGATCAGGTTGCCATGAGCGAGTTGCGTTAATCCGATCAGTGTGTTGGAGCGTAGACCTGCAAGCGGCTGAGGGTACATGATCATCCCATTCGTGGAAAGGATCAGGAACATGACGAAAAAGAAAGTTTTGGAACATATCACTTCAGTAGGTGTCGTCGCAGTCATTCGGGGAAACACGGCGGAGGAAGCATATCTCATGTCTAAAGCCTGCATTGAAGGCGGCTTGGATAATATTGAGCTTACATTTACGACGCCGGATGCGGATCAGGTCATTCGAAGATTGAGAGACGAATTTAAAGATCGGGCAGTGATTGGTGCAGGAACAGTATTGGAGTCACTGACGGCGAGAATTGCTATTCTGGCCGGAGCAGAGTTTGTTGTGAGTCCTTCTTTTGAAGAAGAAACAGCGAAGCTATGCAATTTGTACGCGATTCCTTATATGCCCGGCTGTATGACGCTGAATGAGATTAAGGAAGCCATGAAATTGGGTAGCGATGTCGTGAAGTTGTTCCCAGGAAGTGCAATGGGAGCGGACTTTGTTAAGGCCGTCAGAGGTCCAATGCCTCATGTACAGATTATGCCAACCGGTGGCGTTGATCTGGACAATATGGAAACCTGGCTGCGTAATGGATGTGTAGCCGTGGGAATTGGGGGTAATTTGACGGCTCCAGCCAAGGAAGGTCGCTACGACTTGATCACAGAAAATGCAGCACGTTATGTAGCTAAATATAAGGAAGTACGCGCAGCGCTGTAGGCTTCAGGAAATATAGGTTTTTATACTAATTTGTGATGGAGGCGTAGACATGGGTCTGGACAATTTTTCATTGGATTTTTTCAGTCTAAAAGGTAAAACGGCGATTGTAACAGGAGGCAACAGTGGTTTGGGTCAAGGGTATTCCGTAGCTTTGGCCAAAGCGGGTGCAGACCTGTTCATTGTAGCTAACAATGATGATTATGAAGAAACAAGACGTCTGCTCGAACCTACAGGTGTGAAGGTTGTCTTTCATGAGGCGGATCTGACGCAAAAAGAATCCATTAAAAAAATTGTAGAAGAATGCGTCAATGAATTCGGTAAAATTGATATCCTTGTAAACAATGCAGGTACGATTCGTCGCGCCCCTCTGCTGGAGTATAAAGATGAGGATTGGGACGCTGTTATGGAGATCAACCTGAATGCCGTATATCATCTGAGCCAGGGAGTGGCAAAGGTGATGGTAGAGCAAAAAAGCGGGAAGATTATCAATGTCGCTTCTATGCTTGCTTTTCAGGGTGGCAAATTCGTTCCGCCGTATACAGCGAGCAAGCATGCGGTAGCTGGTTTGACCAAGGCATTTGCGAACGAGCTGGCAGTTCATAACGTTCAGATTAATGCGATTGCGCCGGGTTATATTGCTACGGCAAATACAGCTCCAATCCGTGCGGATGAAAGTCGCAATCAAGAAATCTTGTCGCGTATTCCTGCGGGTCGTTGGGGCGATCCGTCTGATTTGATGGGAGTTGTGGTTTTCCTCGCCAGTCAGGGTTCCGACTACATGAACGGTCATATCTTGGCGGTGGACGGCGGCTGGTTGGTACGTTAAGCAGCGCTGGTCGCATCGGAGTTTATGAACTAAAAGCTGCCTCCAAAGGAAACTATCCTTTCAGGCAGCTTTTATTTTTTCAATGAAGCTATATGGTGAACTTGAAGACTTGGGGCGCTGTGTCGATCCGTCCTATGCATATGGCACGAATGCCTTTATAATTTAATGAGATAAAAATTGCTAGGCTCCAGCCGTACACTTGGTTGGAGCCTTTGAGCATAATACAGATGGATTGGAGAATGGAGAGATGAGTTCACAGCAACACCAACGAGCTTTGGTATACAAATCTTTGTGGCATGCCGGTCCTTGGGTGCTTGCCGTAGGGATCATTCTGGTAGGTGCCAATCTGCGCGCTTCGATTACCTCGGTAGGACCTCTTATCGGTTTGATTAAGGATTCTTTGCATATTTCGAATACACTGAGTGGCCTATTAACGACATTGCCGCTGCTGGCTTTTGCCCTGTTGTCGCCTTTTGTAGCCAAACTGTCGCGCCGCTTCGGGTCGTCTCTTATTATTTTTGCAGCCTTGTTGCTGTTGACCGCAGGTATTGTGGTGCGCTCAACGCTGGGGGTGACCGCATTATTTGTCGGGACCGCCATGTTGGGACTGGCTATTGCCGTGTGTAATGTGTTACTGCCCAGTCTGATCAAAGAGGAGTTTCCTCGCAACAGCGGACTAATGACCGGCGTATACTCAGTATCCATGAATGTGGTCGCAGCAACCGCATCTGGCCTGAGTATACCGCTGGCTATAAATGGAGGTATGGGCTGGCGAGGTGCTTTGGGAATATGGGGGATTGTGGGTGTCGTAGGTATTTTACTCTGGGTGCCCCAGCTCCTTAAGGCACGCAAAACAGCCAATAAAGCGGCAGTGTCTGCCCGAACCGTGAATGTATATACATCGTCTTTGGCTTGGAAGGTGACGCTGTTTATGGGGCTGCAATCTGCTCTGTTCTATGTTCCTGCCGCCTGGTTTCCAGAAATGATGAGCGGACAGGGAATGGATTCAGAGACTGCGGGATGGATGCTGTCTGTGCTGCAGTTTTCGCAAATGCCATTTACCTTTATTGTGCCTATTTGGGCGGCACGGGTGAAGGATCAGCGGGTATTGGTTCTGATTATGGCTGTGCTGTATTTTATCGGTCTGGGTGGATTTCTGCTTGGAGCTACACAGTGGAGTGTGATTTGGGTCATTTGTATCGGTATAGCGGGTGGTTTTGCTTTCCCGTTAGTGATGATGTTCTTTAATTTGCGGACGCGGACACCACAGCAGGCAGCAGAGCTGTCTGGTATGGCGCAATCCTTTGGTTATTTGCTAGCAGCGACCGGGCCGACACTGTTCGGTTATTTGCATGATGCGACACAAGGCTGGACAATTCCGCTGCTGCTGCTCTTGTGCCTGAGTGTTCTGCTTATGTTTATAGGGCTGGGTGCAGCCAAGAAACGATATGTCGGAGGCGAGGTGGATGATCAGACTGCAATTTGATGCAGACGGTTACAGTGTGATCTGTAATGCAGATCGTGTTATGTTGTTGGCTAAAGAGTTTGCGCTGTTGCGCTTTCTGTACGATAACCGGAATCAGGTGTTCACCCGGGAACAACTGCTGGATCGTGTGTGGCCGCTGGAGTATCCGGTGGAGCGTACGGTGGATGATCATATCTACAGATTGCGCAAAAAACTTAAATCATGGGATGTGCTCCGTATTCATACGGTCAGAGGGTATGGCTACAGCTTGACCTTGACTGACGTGCAGCCACAGAATCATCCGTCCTTGCACGATCAGGAGGTGCAGGACGCCGTACATGGACTATTCCGGAAATACCAGCTGTTGGGGCAGGGGAACTCCATCGTAGCGTTGGCTGCCCAGCAGGAGCAGATGGGTTTTGAATTGTCTGTCTTTTATCAAATGTATACCCGTTTTGTACAGGCGGATATGTCCTGGTTCTTGGAGCGGGAGGACTTTACACGCGCAGACCGACTGTATTGGATGCTGCTGCTATATATGTGCACAGCAGGGGTGACGGATGAGGGGCTTGCTCTATGTGAGTGTGCGCTTTCCAGCAGGCTGCTGTCCAGTGATCAGGAACGGGAATTACGCATTCTCAACATCCTGGAGGCTTATGTGGAAAATGGAAAACCTGAACGCGCACAGGAAGGTCTACCACTGACCTTGATGGTCATGGAGCGGGATGATCTCGATAAATTTGTGATGCCTGTTGCACTGATGGAGATGTACATGCATCTGGCTTCCAATCATATGGAAAAGGCTGCGGAACTGTCTGATCGTCTGGAAGGCATGCTGTCGGAAGCTCCGTATTTGCGCGAACTGGGCCGTTATCGCATGATGCGCGGACTTATGCTTTTACGTACTGGAGATGTGGGCAACGCCGAGCGGCTCATGGATGAAGGGCTGGGCACCCTTGATATGGCTAAACAGGAATTGCTAAAAATCAAGGCGATCTGCCAAATCCGCAGTTTTTTGAAGCTTTGCGGCTCCTATCCCATGCTGGAAGAGAAATATGCGGCTCAATATGATCGGCTTGACCGGGATAACAGTTTAACACTGCATCGTCCAGCGCTAAGGCGCTGGTTGGAACAAACACTTTCTGTCGTCTGATGTTTTTAGCTGTCTGATTTTCCTCTGATATAGACCCGCTAGAATGTTCTTATTGCTAAAGAAGCTGAAAATGAGAGCAGGGTGAGTAGATAATGAAGGAAAAGAAAGAACTGCAATCCACGCCTAGCATTTGGCGCAATGGCCGTTTTCGGCGGATGTTTGCGGCGCACACGGCTGCTTCCTTTGGCGATTGGTTTGATGCTATCGCCATTCAGGTGCTTGTTGCCTATCGCTGGGAAGCCGACCCTATGATGATTGCACTGATTCCGGTAGTGATGGCCCTACCGGGTCTGCTGCTGGGTTCCATCGCGGGCACGTTAGCCGACCGGGTACACAAGGCCAGGCTGATGATCGTCTGCGATGCAGCTATTGCCTTATTGACGCTGTCCATCCTCGCCGTCCCGGGTCCGGTGTGGCTGCTGCCTTTGCTCGGTCTGCGCGCGGCCGCTGGCGTATTCCAAATGCCTTCACAGCAAGGCTTGACTCGCACGGTAGTCGCCAGCGACGACCTATTTCGGGCAACCTCGCTGAATGGGTTGGTCAATCAGGCCTCCAAAGTGGCAGGGCCATTACTGGGTGCTATGACCTTGACTGTGTTGTCCCCCCAGGCATGCATTATTCTCAATGCATTGCTGCGTCTCTGTTCCGGCCTGCTGCTGTGGCCGCTGCGCGGAATCGGTCCGGCGCTGGTCAGCGCAGACCAACAAGCTGTTGCAGCCGAGCAGCAAGGAAAGTCGGCTGCGCATACAGCGCCTGAGGCTGATGAAGCTAAGATGCGGGAGGAGCATGTCCGCGCATCTCGTTTTTTCAACCAATGGCGTGAGGGCTGGGCGTTCTTATGGCGCAGTCGAATGCTTTTGCATACGCTCATATTCGGACTTTTCGGCTTAATCGCCATTCTCATGATCGACTACCAGTTCCCTACATTGCTGCGAGTGCTCGCTCCAGGTAATGAATCGCTGCTTGGCTGGCTGGTTTCAGCCATTGGGGCTGGCGCCGTCGGCTGCATGCTTGTGCTTAATCGCTTGAATCGCATAAGCGCAGGCTGGGGGCTCGGTGGTGGATATGTGCTGGTTGGCGGAGCTATTGCTGCTTTAGGCTGGGCGCAACCTGGAACTGGATTGCCCGTACTGCTTATGATCGGGGCCGTGCTGGGCGTGGGCAACGGCCTGTACATTATCACCCAGAACTATATATTACAAGCCAAAACCCCTGCTGATATGGTAGGACGCGTCTTTGGTATCCAAAGTACCGTGATTGGAGCAATCATGGTCGTTTCACCGCTTGCCGGAGGAGTATTGATCCGAATAGCAGGGGCGGGCACGGCTTTTGTCTGGATCGGAATGACTGTTGGAATCCTGGGTTTGACGGGACTGTTGCTTCAATCTGTAATTTGGCGCGAGTCCCTCGCCGATTCTAGCCTGACTACAGAGCAAAATGCAGACCTTGCGTAGTCGATCTTGCGCAATAATTTGCTTTGATTTTCGTCATTTATATTTTTAGCATGGGAGAGATCATGATGACTCAACAAACTTCATCCTCAGAGCCTGTGGCACGGTTACTTGAAGGATCACGGGTATACTTGCGTCCCGTTAACGTAGAGGACACCGAGCTATACTATAATACATTGTTCGATCAGGATGTGCGGCGGCTGACAGGCACACAACGCAGCTTTACCAAGGATCAAATTGCCCGTTATATTGAAGCTAAAGGACAGGATGCCTCAAGCCTGCTTCTGTTGATTGCGCTTCGCGAAGATGATCGTGTCATTGGGGATATAGCCCTGCAGGATATGGACAGCTTGAACCGCAGCGCCAACATCCGTATTGCAATCAATGAGCAGGGAAATCAGGGGAAAGGCTACGGCACCGAAGCGCTTGTACTCATGCTGGGTTACGGATTTGGTATCTGTAATCTGCATCGGATTGAGCTGAATGTATTTGATTTTAATGAACGCGCCATTCGTTGCTATGAAAAAGTAGGCTTTCAGCGTGAAGGTGTACAACGGGATGCTTTATTCTACAATCATGAATACCATGATTCGATTCTGATGAGTATGCTGGACCACGAATACCGCGACCGCTATGTGAAAAAAGCAGAAAGTTAATTCAACACGTTTACACGGGTTTACAGAAGAGATATAATTAAAGGATAAAGTTGCTTGTTTGCGCAAGTATGACCGACAACATCAAATGAATATATGAATTACCGGAGGAGCCTGTCACCAAGGCTCCTTTATGTCTTTTTTAGGGGAACCTGTGCTGTATCTCGGGTTCCCCTTTTTATTTTGCGAGTTGTCCGTTAAAGTCAGACACATATTTTGCACGTTTGTTTTACACTTTATGATTCAGGATTTTGCAAAATTCGATTCCAGTCGCTCCGAAGTGCAAGATATAGACGAACTAAACCATTTCGATCTATATCTTGTTCATTGGAAGTCGCTTATGGGATTTTTGCAAAATCCTCGATTATCAGTTTTCTTCAATATCGTGAATTATGCGCAAATAAGTTCAAGGATTAAACCAAAGGAGGTTATCAGCCTATGCAATTTATATTGTATCTACTGCTGATTCTGTTGTTCACAAAAGTCGCGGGTCATTTGTCTGTCAAGCTCGCTCAACCAGCAGTGTTGGGAAAGCTAATCGCAGGAATTGTGCTGGGTCCAGCCGTATTAGGATGGGTTCAGAATGATTCGCTGATTCATAATATGTCTGAAATCGGCGTGCTGCTGCTGATGTTCATTGCTGGACTGGAGACGGATCTGGATCAACTTCGACGTAACTGGAAGCCTGCCGTAGCTGTGGCGGTTGGAGGTATTATTTTACCGCTAATTTGCGGTTTTGGTGTAGGGGAAGCCTTTGGATTCTCGGTGCATGAAGGCTGGTTTCTAGGAATTATTCTGAGTGCTACCTCTGTAAGCATTACGGTACAGGTACTCAAGGATATGAATAAGCTGAATACCCGGGAAGGCTCGACTATTCTGGGTGCGGCAGTGCTGGATGATGTGCTCGTCGTGGTGCTACTAGCGGTAGTAATGAGTATATTCGGTATGGGTGGAGAAACTTCGCTGGGGCTTCTTGTTGGCAAAAAGCTAGTTTTCTTCGTGGTAGCTATTCTGGGTGGCTGGTTCGTTGTTCCATGGATTATGAAAATACTTGCTCCACTCAAGGTGACTGAAGCAGTCATCACGACTGCGTTGATTATTTGCTTTGGGTTTGCGTATTTTGCGGATATGTTGGGGATGGCAGGTATTATCGGGGCTTTTGCGGCCGGGATTGCCATTGCACAAACCAGCTTTAAGCACGTCGTAGAAGAAAAGGTGGAGCCCATCGCTTATTCCATCTTTGTTCCTGTATTTTTTGTCAGCATCGGATTAAATGTTTCCTTTGAGGGAGTAGGGCAGCAGCTCGGATTTGTTGTTGTTTTGACACTGATTGCGCTGGTGACAAAGCTAATCGGGGGAGGTCTCGGGGCGCGGCTGACGGGCTTTGATAACCGTTCTGCCCTTGCGATCGGCTCCGGGATGATATCTCGCGGCGAGGTCGCACTTATTATTGCAGCTACCGGTCTACAGACGGGTCTGTTGGCACAGCAATATTTTACATCGGTGATCATTGCCATCATTCTGACGACCTTGGCTTCGCCTCCGATTCTCAAGCTGTGTTTTAGCGATAAGAGGGAGACTTCCGCTCACGATATAGAAAAGAAGGTCAGCACTGACAATTCATAACGAGAGTATCAACAGGTCATAACAAAAAGACCCTTCGGGTTCAGCTTCTCATAGCGTGCATGGAAAGTCTGATTTAGAGTAAAGCGGACTTTCCATGCAGCATGAGAAAATGGGCGAAGGGTCTCTTTTATGCTATAAACGCTGCAAGAATAGAAAAATTAAGACTCGGACACCACTGTGAAACGTTGGTTCAGATGTTGCGGTTTTTCGATTTCGTCCACTACGGCAACTGCATAATCTTCATAGCTGACATAGCTTGCACCTTTGGAATTAACCAACAGAGTGTCTTTTCCCACTTGGTAAGAGCCTGTACGTTTGCCCAGTGCAAATTCAGCGGAAGGACTAATGAAAGTCCAGTTCAGGTCGCGGGTACCACGCAGAATTTCCAGGTTTTTTCCTTGGTTATTTGCTGTAGGGTATACGAAATCCGGGAAGCCAGGAGTATCTTTTACCAAAAGTGTTTGGGATTCGTCAGTGAACAAGCTGCCTGCACCACCTACGACAATTAGGCGAGTACCGGATACATTACGCAGGGCTTCAATCAGTACGTTACCTGCATCGACATGCAGATGCTCTTGTCCGAGTGGAGCGGCAAAAGCATTAACGACTACGTCAAAACCTTTCAGATCATCTGTTTTCAGATCAAAAACGTCTTTTTGTACTACAGTAGCACGGCTTTCCGTTACTTTAGCCAAGTCACGGACGATTGCGGTTACTTCATGTCCTCTGTCTAATGCTTCTTTTACGATATTACTTCCTGCTTTACCGGTTGCACCAATAACTGCAATTTTCATAATAGATAGCCTCCTATAAATATGATGTGGATGATTCATTAGTTTGATCGTAAGTGTACCTGGTACATTTACGAACTTTAACATGTAACTATTATAGTTACAATATAAAATAAAAGTCAAGCTCTTCTGTTGGGCAAACTAAAGTCCTCCGATTGGAAAGAGAGGAACTCGTTTAAATATATAAGGTGAAACTGAATGAGCAAACTTAAGCCATATTGGATATATGTAGAGCACAGATAAGAAAGGAAGAGTGAAACGATATGAGTAAAAAAGTACAGCTTGAACCCGCAGCGCAGAAATTTGCAGACGACAATGCCAAGCCTCCGTTTCTATATGATTTGGGTCCTGAAAAAGGACGTGAAACGGTCAATGAGGTTCAATCCGGTCCAGCAGACAAACCCGCCGCAGATGTAGAGGATCTAACTATTCCAGGTGGGCCTGGCGGCGAGGTGAAGGTCAGAATTGTTCGCCCACAACAAGTGACAAGCGATCTCCCGGTCATTGTATATATTCATGGAGCAGGCTGGGTATTCGGTAATGCCCATACGCATGATCGTCTGATTCGTGAATTGGCAGTCGGCTCACAGGCAGCCGTTGTATTCCCGGAATACAGCTTGTCACCTGAAGCTAAATATCCGACGGCAATTGAGGAAATTTACGCGGTCGTTCAATGGGTGGCACAGCATGGGCGCGAGCATGGATTGAAGCCCGATACGCTGACGATAGCCGGAGACAGTGTCGGCGGTAACATGACCGCGGCCGTAACGCTGCTGGCCAAAGAACGCAGTGGTCCTTCCATCCGGCAGCAGTTGTTATTTTATCCGGTGACGGACGCTTCCTTTGACACGGAATCATACCAGGAGTTCGCCACAGGATATTTCCTGAGCCGCGAAGGAATGCAATGGTTTTGGGATCAATATACGACGGATCCCAACGAACGAGCGCAGATCACGGCGTCCCCGTTACGTGCCACCACAGAACAGCTCAAAGGGCTACCGCGTGCGCTGGTCATTACAGGCGAGGCCGATGTGCTGCGCGATGAAGGTGAGGCCTATGCGAACAAGCTGCGTGAAGCGGGGATAGATGTGACCGCTGCACGCTTTCAAGGCATCATCCACGACTTTGTGATGCTGAACCCATTGTCGGAAACAGCGGCCAAGCGCGGTGCGATCACGCTCGCTACCTCATGGCTGCGCCAAGGGTTTGAAGGCTAGATTAGCTTCAGGCTGAGAGGATAGCAGCGATCGTGCTGGGTAAAGGGGTACAGTTAGAGCATAACAGTAAGGGCAGAAATAAATCGGATCTGCATGAAGCCAAACACGCTTTACAGACGAGCGAAGGAATACGAAGCGAGTATGTAAGGAAGCGCCTCCCAGTTCATGTCTGGAGGTGCTTCTTTTGGTTCTGTATATATAATTCTAGTTGCGTTTACCATATAGTGGTTTTCTATTCTTGCCTAACTTACCTAATTTTCCAGGTGATTTTATAAAGCTGAACTTCCCTAATTTAAAATTGGCCTTTCTTTTTTTCGCCACTAGAGTACGTCTTGACTTAGAGGCACCTTGGGTACTATCTACAAGGTTTAGTGTGTAGTTTTCGAAATTACCAACATTAATCTCATCGAACCCCACACTTCTACAGCCTTGACCTTGGCAACCTGCTATCCAGCATCTTGTGAAAGCCTCTCTAGGAACATCTGTGTAGAAACCACCACCCCACCAATTACCAAAACTGTCATGTCCATAGACATAAAAAAATTGGTTTGCTGCTGATCCAGCTACAAGAAGTGCGCGTCTACCGGGTTCTATACGGTACCACCCTCTCTTAGCATAGGTGATAGGACTACAACCAGAATCATAGTATCCAACAGCAACCGAAATAGGGTTAGGTGTACTGTTACGAACATAAAAACCCATTCTATTCACTCCATTCTTTGAAAGATTAATATTAATTTATGCGAGTTTTTCGAAAATGAAATAGACATATGGATGCTTAAAAAGCACAAAAAAGAAAGCAATATCTCAATGTTTTTGTGGTAGGGAAGTAAAAGAGGCGGGAGTAATCGAGCGCACAGTTGGGGATGATGGGGAGTTCCAACCACAATATCCCAGGAACCTGGCAGATGTGGCAGCCAATAGAGATGATCCATGGATGTTGTTTAGAAATAAAGGCACATATGGAGTATAAAGGGGTATTCTTTTGAAACCGCTTCACCTTCGTCGAACAGAGTGATAATATAAAATTTGAACGAGTTTGACCGACATTCAGCTTTAAGGGGGATATCCATGCCATTTCAGGGACAACGCATTTTACCTGCAGCTAAGCATATGAAGCAGCTGGAGGGTATTTTGGACAGCTCTTATGAGTATGCGGTTTTTCTGGATACGCATGTAGCGCAGCTGCGCAACCTGTACCAGATGGCTAGGAGTCGCAGCAAGCAAATGCTTCTGCATGCCGACCTGGTGCAAGGCTTGAAGAATGACGAGTATGCGGCTGAATATTTGTGTCAGGAAATTAAGCCGTTTGGGATTATTTCGACCCGATCCGGGGTGATTGCAACTGCTAAAAAGAAAGGGATTCTTGCTGTACAGCGGGTGTTCCTGCTCGATACGATTGCGCTGGAAAAAAGCTACGCACTGGTGGAAAAAACACGACCTGATTATATTGAGGTGCTGCCCGGTGTTGTTCCACCTATGATTAAGGAAGTCAGCGAACGCACGGGCATTCCTATTTTGGCGGGTGGACTTATTCGCACCCCAGAGGATGTGGAAGCGGCGTTGGCTGCGGGAGCTACAGCAGTTACAACCTCCAATAAACAACTGTTCGAGCATTATAGGCAATAGATTAGATTTGATCATATGTATTTTGCATAAATTCAAAAAAACTCATTTTGTATCTTGGGTATTTCTGCAAGATGTTTGTTTAGTCCTATCACGAGGTTGATCTAAATCAGTAGAATTCTGATTTTCAAGATTTTGGTCGAGGACTTAAGCAGTCCCGTATATAAAGAAGTTATTTGGTGGGAGGCCACCTAGGAACATGATCATGCTCTGGTGACCTCGTACAGTCTTTTCATTGCTGAATGGTAATGGGTTAAAGCATGCTGACATTAAGAGTACCCTTGTTGTTGGAGGCAACTCCATGATTGAGTCTGTAGTGACTCGATGTGAAATTCATTGGAGCGTAAAGTATAGACATATTACACTTCTTGTACAATTAAATCACACCAGTGTAGAACCGCCATCCACGACAATGGTCTGTCCGGTGGAATATTTTCCACGCATTAAATAAAGATAAGCCTCAGCTGCGTCTTCGGGTTCTCCCGCTCGGCCAGCAGGGAGGTCTTTTCCGGCAGTTTCATACATCGCGTTTAGGTCTTCCTCAGGAATACTGTCCCACATCTCAGTACGTATTAGCCCTAAACTAACGGTGTTGACACGAAGAGGACTGAGTTCAACAGCCAGCGCCCTGGCTAGAGATTCAACAGCACTACATACGCTGGCTGCGACCGTCAAACCCTTCTGAGGTCGGACTCCGGCAATGCCAGAAGTTAAAATGATGGAACCGTTCTGTCTGATGTTCTCACTTCCGTATTTTGCGGCCATAAACGCTCCCCAGTACCGCAGGTTAAAGGATCGCCGTGCAGTCTCCACGTCAATTGAGCTGAGATTTTTGATTAGTAATGAATCGCCTGCCGAGAAAACCAAGTGGTCTAATTCACCAATTTGGCTGAAAAATGTTTGAACCTGCTCCTCGCTAGATAGATCAACCACATGTCCTTCCGAACCTTGGGGGAGGCGCAAGATCGCATTGTGAACCTTCTCTTTTCGACTGGATACTACGACTACGGACGCTCCTTCCCGTGCAGCGGCTTCGGCTGTCGCAAATCCAACTCCAGAAGTTCCTCCGAAGAGAATAATGCGTTGGCCTCTCAAAGTACTGCTACGATCGTTCTGTTCTGGTTTCACCCTAAATCCTCTCTTCTTCGATTATTTGTTATGGAACGGAAGTACAACCTATTCAGCCTTGACTGCCGATTCCTCCTACACTGTAGGCGACAAATCGATTATAATCAGTTTTGTAAACGCCCAAATAGGTCTGTATTTGTAGTACTGTTCTGAATGCTAATTGTACGGATACTGTTATAAATTCTATCAGGATATAGAGGTGTATCATTGTTATGAATTCTGAAAGAAGACGAAAAGAACTAGCTGATTTTCTTCGGACTCGTCGCACACGTCTATCCCCGCATGATGTGGGATTTCGGGTTGAGACCTCACGTCGTCGTACGCCTGGTCTGAGGCGAGAAGAAGTGGCAAGTCTATCAGGCATTTCCTTACCATGGTACACCGCATTGGAGCAGGGGCGGGATATTCAAGTGTCGGAACAAGTACTGGAGAGTTTGGTGCGAACACTTCGACTCAGTAATGACGAACGCAACCATCTATTCGTATTGGCTAACCATTCTGTACTTCCAAACGTAACAGAAGATGAATCCATTTCTCCAGCCCTTCAACAGGTTCTCGACAAGCTGGGAACATACCCTGCCTATGTCATCGACAGGCGATGGAACCTTTTTGCTTGGAACAAAATGACAAGTATATTGTGTGGAGACTTTAACCAAATAGCAGAAATTGAAAGAAATATTCTTTGGCGCATCTTTATGATGAAGGATAACAAAGCTCGCATAGTTAATTGGGAAGACGTCGCCACCATGCTGTTGGCCCATTTCAGAAGCCGATACGCCTTACACATGAATGATTCGTGGTATCAGGATTTAGTTAACATGTTAAGTGACAGAAGCGAGGAGTTTAGAGAGTGGTGGGGACGCCATGATGTTTCCAGAAACTCGGAAGGGGAAAAAGTGATACATCATCCTCAAGCAGGACTATTGACATTTCGTTACAATACTTTTACAGTCTCTGAAAGTGGTGAGTTCGTGATGGGGATATATACGCCAATCGAAAACACAGGAACTAATGAGCTGTTAGAAGATTTATTACAGGGATCTCTTTGAGGACGATAGAAAGTCAGGTCATTTCGCTAACGGGAAACGTTAGTTCAATACAAGCAGCGGCAGTCTAAGACTTTATTTTCTTGTCTTAGCTCGCCGCTTTTTCATTATTGGGCCAAGGATTTTTAGAATAAGTCTGGATAATCCTAAAAAGTGGGCATCATAACATTATAAGCAAGGAGATCGGGAAGTGATGGAGCAATACATTCTTGCCTTGGATCAGGGCACAACCAGTTCGCGGGCCATCTTGTTTGATCGGCAGGGAAAAGTGGTATACAAGGCACAACGGGAGTTCCCACAGTATTTTCCCCAGCCGGGGTGGGTAGAGCAAAACGCAAATGAAATATGGAGCTCTATTTTGGCCGTCATCGCCTCCTGCCTGTCGGAATCAGGTGTGAAAGCCAGCCAAATTGCCGGGATTGGTATTACGAATCAACGGGAAACCGTAGTGGTGTGGGATAAACATACGGGTCTGCCTGTATATCATGCGCTGGTGTGGCAGTCACGGCAAACAACCGGAATCTGCGAGGAATTGAAAAGCCGTGGATTTGATCATATTTTTCATAGCAAAACGGGACTACTCATTGATCCCTACTTTTCTGGCACCAAGGTCAAATGGATACTCGACAACGTCGAAGGAGCACGAGTTCAAGCGGAGCGCGGGGATTTGCTGTTTGGTACGATTGATACCTGGCTAATCTGGAGATTGTCCGGTGGTAAAGCACATGTAACGGACTACTCCAATGCGGCCCGCACACTCATGTACAACATATATGAGCTAAAATGGGATGAGGAGCTGCTGGATATTCTCGGCGTTCCTGCGTCTATGCTACCAGAGGTGAAATCATCTTCTGAGATATATGCTCATACGGTGGATTATCACTTTTTTGGGCAGGAAATCCCTATTGCCGGAGCGGCGGGCGATCAGCAAGCAGCTCTGTTCGGTCAGGGATGCTTTGACAAGGGCATGATTAAAAATACATACGGTACGGGATGCTTTATGCTGATGAATACCGGAGATGAACCCTGTGACTCGGAACATGGACTGATTACGACCATTGCATGGGGGCTGAATGGTCAGGTAAAGTATGCGCTGGAGGGCAGCATTTTTGTAGCTGGGTCTGCTATTCAGTGGTTGCGTGACGGGCTGCGCATGTTCCGCGAGGCCACAGATAGTGAAGCGTATGCGGCGCGTGTGACCTCGACGGAAGGGGTATATTTTGTCCCAGCCTTTGTGGGTTTGGGCAGCCCGTATTGGGACAGTGACGTGCGCGGCGCGACATTTGGTTTGACGCGGGGAACGACCAAGGAGCACTTTATACGAGCGGTACTGGAATCGCTGGCCTACCAGACTAAAGATGTCCTAACTGCCATGGCGAGCGATTCGGGTGTACCTGTGCGTTCATTGCGTGTAGATGGAGGCGCAGTGATGAACGAGTTCCTGATGCAGTTCCAGAGCGATATTCTCGATCTGCCTGTAGAACGACCTGCTGTGAACGAGACAACTGCACTCGGTGCGGCGTATTTAGCGGGACTGGCAGTTGGGTTTTGGAGCAGTCTGGATGAAGTCCGGGGATATGCTCAGAGTGATCATACCTTTACTCCGTCCATGAGTGAGGACATGCGGACTGAGCTTTATGGTGGTTGGAAAAAGGCAGTTCATGCCGCAATGGCGTTCAAGTAGAGACGGTTTTGCGATAGAAGGCAGCCATCTGGCAACAGGCAGATTTCCCTTTTCATAGCGTACCGTGTGTGCTACGATATAGATAAGTTAATACTCGTCAGGAGACTTGGAGAGACCATGAACCGCTCGGCATCCGCCGCAGCGATGTTCGTGGTCTTTTTTTGTACCTTATGATGATTCGGTTGGCAGATTGCATCGTGAATATATACAAAGCTGGAGGGATAAATGATGGGAGAACAGGGATTTGCTGCGCAGGAGAGAACCGCTGTTTTGGAACGTATGGGACATGAGCATTTTGATATTTTAATCATTGGCGGCGGCATTACAGGGGCGGGTATTGCGCTGGATGCGGCGGATCGTGGTTTGAAGACAGCATTGGTGGAGATGCAGGATTTCGCAGCGGGTACGTCCAGTCGCTCGACCAAGCTAGTGCATGGTGGTCTTCGTTATTTGAAGCAGTTTGAAGTTAAGATGGTAGCCGAGGTCGGGAAGGAGCGGGCAATCGTATTCGAAAATGGTCCACATGTGACCATACCCGAGCGTATGCTACTTCCTTTTCACAAGGGCGGCACGTTTAACGCATTCACCACCTCTGTCGGGCTGCTGGTATATGATTTCCTTGCTGGTGTTAAGCGTAGTGAGCGCCGCCGCATGCTGGACATCCAAGCTACACTAGAGCGCGAGCCTTTGCTGAAGCGTGATGGACTGAAGGGAAGCGGCAGCTATGTAGAGTACCGCACAGATGACGCTCGCCTGACGATTGAGGTCATGAAGGAAGCTGTTACACGAGGGGCGCTGGCGGTGAACTATGCCAAGGCTGACAAGCTGCTGTATGACGAAGGACGAATAAGCGGTGCGAGCGTAACGGACTGGGTAACGGGAAAGCCATACGAAATTCGAGCTTCGCTGGTTATTAATGCAGCCGGACCATGGGTAGATACGTTGCGGGAAATGGATCGCTCCAAAGAGGGCAAGGTGCTTCGCCTGACGAAAGGTATTCACCTGGTGTTCGATGCTGAGCGCTTTCCGCTCAAACAGGCAGTGTACTTCGATACACCGGATGGACGCATGGTATTTGCCATCCCACGTGATGGAAAAACCTATGCAGGTACGACCGACACGGTGTATGAGGGGGATACGGCGCATCCCCGGATGACCGCCGAAGATCGGGCCTATGTGCTTCAAGCGATCAACGGAATGTTTCCGGATGTAAAGCTGACTGTTACGGATGTAGAATCCAGTTGGGCAGGGGTACGGCCGCTCATTTATGAAGACGGTAAAAGCCCTTCGGAAATTTCACGCAAGGACGAAATTTGGGAATCCCGTTCAGGTCTGATCACGATTGCAGGCGGCAAGCTGACGGGCTACCGGAAAATGTCCGAACTCGTCGTGGATCGTGCGGTACAGGAGCTGGGGCGCTTGCATGGGCAGAGCTTCCGGGCATGCCGCACCAGACATATCCCGATTTCGGGTGGCAGCGTAGGAGGCTCAGCGGGCTGGGACGCGTACGTAGGTAAGCAAACCGCAGCAGGTGTTGCGCTCGGCCTGTCGCCGGATATAGCTAGAGCATGGGCTACCCGCTATGGCTCCAACACAGAGCGATTGTTTGCCATAGCGGCACAGAGCATGAAGGAGGCTACCGAGAAGGAAGCGGCGCTGCCAGTGGAAGTGCGTGCCCCGCTCCTGTATGCGATGGAACAGGAAATGACAGTGACACCGTCTGATTTTTTTATACGCCGAACTGGGGCTCTGTTCTTCCAGATTGACGAGGTGAAGCGCTGGAAACAGCCCGCCATCGCATGGATGTCTGAACGTGCAGGCTGGAGCGCCGCGCAAGAACGACAATATACGGCTGAGCTGGATGCTTACCTGTATGAAGCTGTAACGCCTGTAGAGGTAGAGGTGAAACCCGGTGACGTTAAAGCTATTTGAGGCCGCGAGGGATATATATCCTTGAGCCATCCATTGCTTTGAGACATGGACTGAAAGCAAAGAAGCAGCGATTCTTCATAACAAGAGAATCGCTGCTTCTTTGTATACAGATGGCTTACAGCATCAAGTGGAACAGGAACGGGGCAGCCGCCAAGGTAAAGAGAGCGGCGAGCACCATCGAGATGCTGGATATCGTCCCCGTCAGCGAACTGAACTCGAATGCTTTGGAAGTGCCTGTACCATGAGCACCGGTACCGAGCAGCACCCCGCGTGAGACTTCATTTTCGATACGGAACAGTTTTACAATCATCGGACCGATAATAAGACCGCTCAATCCGGTCAGAATAACGAATACAGCCGTGACCGTCGGATTGCCGCCAATCGTTTGCGATACATTCATCGCAATGGGCGTCGTAATGGAGCGAGGAATCAGGCTGCTCAGCAGCGAAGAATTCAGGTGCATCCACTTAGCAAGCGCCATGGAGGACAACACGGCTACAACAGACCCAGACAGCACGCTAAGCACGATTTGGGTCGCGTGTTTTTTTAACACAGGGAAATATCGGTACAAAGGGACAGCAAATGCAATCGTAGCTGGCTGTAGCAGCATGGACAGCAAGTGAGCGCCCGAATTATAAGAACGGTAGTTCACACCCGTCAGCGTCAAAATCAAAATGATAACAATAGGTGTAATGAGCAATGGAGACAAATACACCTTGGGTAGTGTGCGGTACATGCGTTTGGCCATCCAGTAAATAGCGAGTGTCAATACAATACATAGAAGACCGGTCATGATGATTTATGCTCCTTTCGTTTACCAAGCAGACTAGCGACCATACCTGTGCAGGCCATCACCAGAAAGGTGCCGAGCAACACGACCAGCATAATGCTCATACCATCGTGTTCCAGCATCGGCCAATAATTCATAACGCCGACAGCGGAGGGAATAAAGAATAATAGCAGCTCGGCCAGCAACCAGTTTGCGCCAACTTCAATCCAGCTTAGCCGGACCAAGCCGGTTTGCAGCAGAATAAAAAGGATCAGCATACCAATGATACTACCGGGTACAGGCAGGTGGAGCCAAGAGACTACCGCGTTCAGGATGAGCGAAAAGGCCATCAGGACGGCGATCTGGAGGACACCGCGTATGAAGCTTTTCATATATAATGGCTCCTATCTTTGAGATCGGTTATTTTCAAACTGTAATGAAATTTTACATCACAAGCTTTCATGAGTAAAATGCATATAAAGAATGTAATCTATTCCGTTTGTCTATGGGAGAAGGTGTAGCTTTGGATATCCGACATTTACAATACTTTTTGGAAGTCGCGCGGTTGCGTAGCTTTACAAAGGCAGCCCAGAGCATGTTTATTACCCAGCCGACGATCAGTAAGACGATTAAAAGTCTGGAAGATGAATTGGGGGTCGCTTTGTTCGACCGAATTGGCAAAAGAATCGAACTGACGGACGCGGGAAAGGTAATTGAGCTTCAAGCACAAGCGATTGTAAAGTCCTTTCAGAGCCTGTCCTCGGAGCTGAGTGATTTGATGAACCTGAAAAAGGGACATATCCGTATTGGCCTGCCCCCTATGGTCGGATCAAGCTTTTTTCCGCGTGTCATTGGAGAATTCCATAAGGCATATCCTGATGTGACCATTCAATTATTTGAGGACGGGGCGAAGAAAGTGGAACAGGACGTAGAAGCCGGGGCATTGGATATCGGGGTGATTGTGCTGCCTGCGGTTGGAGATATGTTTGAGACATTTCTGTTTGTGGAGGAAAAGCTGAATTTGCTCGTTCATCCTACGCATGCATTGGCAGAGTGCAAGGAGGTACCGTTATCTGCGTTGGCGGAGGAGGCGTTTGTACTGTTCCGTGAGGATTTTACGCTGCATGACCGTATCATTGCGGAATGTGTTCGTGCTGGCTTTCAGCCGCGTGTAGTCTACGAAAGCTCACAATGGGATCTGATTAGCGAAATGGTTGCTGCAAACCTGGGAGTAGCGCTGTTGCCGGAGGCCATTTGCCGAGATCTGGATTCCGAGCGCTTGCGTGTTCTTCCATTGGTGGACCCCGTCATACCTTGGCATTTGGGGATGATCTGGCGGAACGATCGTTATCTGTCCTTTGCCGCCAGAGAATGGATATCGTTCACACAACAATTGTTGCGGACGGAATATGGCGGAAAATAGTCAGTCAACAAGAAGGTGAGTACGATGCAGAGGTGCACCGAAGGAGGACGAATACTGCTTACATCATAAAAAAGCTGCCCTGAGGGGCAGCGATGTAGCTTGCTTCTATGAGTGTGTTTGGTTTATTGCACGCTTGGTGTGAAGGTACTTGTCCATAATACGGTCAAGTCTGGAGGATTTGTCCAATACACGTTCATCTTTTAATCCGTGTAAGTCAGCCATGCGATTCAGTTCACGGCGTTCTTTTTCCATGAGTTTTTCCAATTGTTCGAGGTTCACAAAGCCCACCCCCCATGTCGATTGTAAGGCATGTCTCCACTAGCGGCAGAAGTTTTTTTGATAACGATGTTATTTCCATTTTACCACTTTTTATTAACAATAATCCAGCTTTCCTGACATTTAGCGACTAATATTTATGGTTTTGCCAGTTTCACCTGATTGCGTCCTGAACGCTTAGCTTCATATAATGCCTCATCTGACTTTTCCAGTAAGTGCCTCGATGCAATGACAGGTGAACTGCCTGCTCCAATGGATACGGTTAGAGAGATCGAGGTTCCGTCATTCAAAAGAAAACGTTCATTTTCCACAGCTTTCCGAATCTTTTCGGCAAAGCTTGCTGCTTTCTGACTATCGCAATTTCCAATCAGAATGGCAAATTCCTCTCCGCCTTTACGGGAGGGGTACGCCCTCGTTGTAGATTCCCGGATTAACAGCATTCCTAATTGGCTTAAGACGGTATCTCCGTTCAAATGACCATACGTATCATTAATATTTTTAAAGTGGTCAATATCCAGCATCACGAGTCCAAAGGGCTGTTTTGTAGTCTTGGAAGTATGAAAGACCTCTTCGAATAGCGCATCGAAAGCACGCGGACTGTAGAGTCCGGTTAAATGATCCCGATTTGCAGCTTCTTCCAGCAGATGAACAGCTCGTTCTGTTTTTTTGATATGGGACATCATAAAATAAGTGAACAGGCCGCCAAGTAACTTAACGGTTGTGATTATTATCATAGATTCATTATCAGGAGGATTAACCACATAGAAAGTAGATAACAGTGACACTACAGCAGCTCCAAGCACAGCCGACATCCACATGCGGAGTGTTAGGCTTTTTTCTCGAATAAAAATAAGTGAAATGCCCAGTGTCATGAAGCAATTGACGGTAGCAGTCAGAGAAACATCTGTCCAACCACCTGTGATGTAAATACGGTACAGGCTTATGATCAAGGTAGTCAGCAGACCGGATACCGATCCTCCCATATAAACAGAAATGATAATCGCCAATTGGCGCAGATCGACCACAAAGTGCCCACGGATCCATAAACCGGTCATCATTAACAGAATGCCAAACAGACCCAGCATTAAACCGTTCATTACCCGATAAATGAATACATGTTTTTTTAGGTAACGCTCATATTTCCGGAAAAATAAATTTCCAAAGAATAAGAAGCTTGTTAATAACGCAAAATTGTTAATTAATTCTTTTAACATATCCCTATCCTTTATGCTGAAATGAGAGTTGTAGTATCGTGGGGAATAAAGCAAAAGGCCTCGTTTCTATATTTCGGTAAAAAGTAGGCATGAGTGAATACCAATCGACCACAAACGATTCTTATGTCCCTTACGTTTCGTTTATCTACGTGGTACAGTGAAAGGACTATGACCGGAACGGGTGATCGTATGAAGGAACCAATTCACATATCGGTGCGTCCACTTGTGGAATATGTGCATCGGAGCGGCAGCATTCATAGCGGCTTTCGCTCGAATAGCAGTATGCTCGAAGGAACTCGCGTGCATCAGGTTATCCAGAAAGGTTACAAGGAGCATGACCGCAAAGAGGTACATTTACGTACAGAAATTTCGTATAAGGACGAATTGTTTATCATTGAAGGCCGCTGTGACGGACTGATTGAGCTGGATGGCGTATGGACAGTTGATGAAATTAAATCGATCTCTTTGCCCCTCGAAGATATTCAGGGTGACGGTCAACCCGTACACTGGGCACAAGCATTTCTGTATGCCTATATGATTGCTCGTGAGGAACAACATCATTCCATGCAGGTCCAGCTTACTTATGTACAGGCACACAGTGAAGACATTCGCCGATTTAGGCGCGAGCTATCCTTTGCTGAGCTAGAAGCTTTCGCACAAGAGATGATTGCTGGTTATGCACCGTATGCATTCCTGCTGAGAGCACATGCGGAAAAGCGGGATGCCAGCATTGCTATGTTGAACTTTCCCTTTGACACATATCGTTCGGGTCAGCGAACTCTCGCGGGTTCGGTGTACAAGACGATTGCCGAAGGGGTTAACCTGTTTGCCAAAGCGCCTACAGGTATTGGTAAAACGGTATCCACCTTGTTTCCTGCGATCAAGGCTATCGGTGAGGGGCAGGTTAGGCGAGTATATTATGTGACGGCTCGTACCACCACTCGGGCAGCAGCCGAAGAAGCTTACGCTAGAATGCAGGCCCAAGGGCTGCACATGCATGTGGTGACTTTGACTGCGAAGGATAAAATTTGCTTTAAGGATGAAAATGATTGTGATGCTGGATCATGCAGCATGTGCGAGGGCTATTACGACCGGATCAACGGTGCGGTATCCGATATTTTGGCGAATGAGACGTTAATGACCCGGGCGGTGATTGAGCGTTATGCGCGCAAGCATAAGGTATGTCCCTTTGAATTTTCGCTGGATGTGGCGTATGCCTCGGATGGTATAATCAGTGATTATAATTATGTTTTCGATCCACGGATTTCTTTGAAAAGATTACTGGAGGAGCACAAGCGAAAAGGTGTCGTACTGGTGGATGAGGCGCATAATCTGGTAGAACGCGGTCGGGACATGTTTTCGGCGGAAATTTTGAAATCTTCTTTTTTAGAACTGAAACGAGAATTTAAGTTGCTAAGCCCAGAGATTGCTGCGGCTGCGAGTGCAGTGAACGCACATATGATTACGCTGCGCAAGCAATATGCAGATACAGGAAAAGCAGTGGAGACAGTAGCACCGCAAGAGGTGCTGGAGCTGTTGGCGCCTTTTGTGGAAGCAGCTGAACGTGAACTGGTGACGGGGGGCAGTACAAGCCACGCAAGCGGTGAGAGTACGGCTTATGCATTGCTTCTAGATACGTATTTTACCGCTCAGAATATGCTGCGCATTGCTGCTTTATACGATGAACGATACGTTACTTATGTGGAAGCGGGGCGCAGTGAAGTGAGGGTCAAGCTGTTCTGCCTCGATCCTTCTCACTTGCTGGGACAAGCTATTAAGGGCTACCGCTCAGCCATTTATTTTTCCGCAACGTTGACACCGCTTGCTTATTACCGGGACATGCTCGGAGCAAACGAGGAAGATTATACGTTACAGGTTCCTTCCCCCTTCCATCAGGAGCAGTGGGATGTACGTCTGTTGCCGCTCTCCATCCGTTATCGGGATCGTGAGCGTTCCAAAGGGGCGATTGCGGATATGCTGGCTGCATTGGTTGTAGAACGGAAAGGAAATATCCTTGTATTTTTCCCGTCCTATCCATATCTGCGTGAGGTATATGAGGAGTTCATGCTTCGGGACGTGTCCGCAAATACGTTGGTACAAAGTCCGGGGATGACCGAACCAGAGCGGGATCGATTTCTAGAGGCTTTCCAGCCTGGGCAAGAGCACACCTTGCTTGGCTTTGCCGTACTGGGTGGTGTGTTTGCTGAAGGTGTCGATTTACCTGGGGATCGCTTAAATGGGGTAGTGGTCGTCGGCGTCGGCTTGCCGCAAATTGGAGCAGAGCGGGATGTGCTGCGGGATTATTTTTCCGAACAGGGACGGAATGGTTTCAACTATGCGTATGTATATCCAGGGATGAACAAGGTTCTTCAGGCAGGTGGCAGACTTATTCGCACAGAGCACGACGAAGGATTGTTGGTCCTGGTAGATGATCGTTTTGCCAAGGAACCGTATGCTTCTTTGCTGCCAGACGAATGGAAAAGCTACCGTCTGACGGAACAAGCGGGATTAAGGAAGGAATGGATAGACTATGAACTTTAATTTTCATAATGACTCCATACGCGGGGTGCTGCGTAGCTTTGGACATGAAGATGCCGAAGTGGATAATATAGAGACTTTTGTGACATTTGCGCGCTTGGCTAACGGTATTTTCAGAGAAATGGATACCGATTTTAGCAAGTTGGGGGCTTCTCAGGGCCGGATTATTGTTCTTAGCCTGTTGCATTGCCATTCGCCGCATCGCATGACACCATCAGAGTTGGCGGAAAAAGCTGATGTGACGCGTGGAACCATGACGGGGCTGATCGACGGATTAGAGCGAGATGGCATGATTGAACGTGTGGCTCATGAGAGTGACGGGCGGATGGTGACTGTCGGATTAAAAGAGGCGGGACGAGAACTGTTAAGTAAGATAGTCCCTTATTATACGAAGTTGATTCGGTCGTGTATGTCTGAGTTTACGCCGCAGGATCATAAGATGATGAAGGGTTTACTGGGAAAAATGAAAGGCGGTTTTGAGCGGTCCTTGCCGAAATGCTGAGTTCCTAATATAAGGAATAAGGAATAGGAGAGAGAACATGTTCTTTTATACAGATGAGGTCTATGAAGCCCGTGATTTTGGATCAATGGATGCCAGAGAAGGCGAGTGGAGAAATTGCGAGTTTACCCGATGTCGCTTTCGGGGTGTGGAGATGAATGAGTCCCTCGTGGAGGGCTGTACTTTTGTGGACTGTGATTTTACCGGAGCCATTCTGAATGCATCTCACTACAAGGAGTCGGCTTTTACCAATTGTTTGTTCACCAGCGCCAATCTGTTTGTAGTCCGGTTTGATAACTGCAAGCTAGTAGGTTCAGATTTTGCGGGGGCGAATATGGATGGTATCACAATTACGGGCGGAGACTGGTCTTATACGAATTTGCGTCATGCAGATTTAAGAAAACAAGATTTGCGAAAAATACGATTCAAGGAAGCTGACTTATCCGAATGCAATTTGGAAAAAGCAGATTTGCGGGAGGCGGATCTTACCCGAGTAAGACTGCACAAAGCCCATCTTCAAGGAACAGACCTGCGCGGTGCGAAAATGGATGGTGTGAATTTTAAAGATCTGGACATCACTGGAGCCAAGCTGGATATCGAGCAGGCAGTAGCGGTAGCTCGCTCCTATGGAGCCAAGGTGGAAGGCTAAAAAGCACGGGATACAGGAGCTGTCTCGATCTGCAGTACCCCGTGTGGGTGAAATGGATGGTTGACTTGAATTTGAAGGACTTAATCTTTAGTGGATGCTGGCAGTAGTGGAATTGCTGCTTCCGGGTCCCGGTTTGGCAAATGATCAACTCCCACAGGCTCTAGCGGCTGCTGTGGAACCGTCCAGTTGCGCGCGATATCTGCCGCAGTTCGCTGCTCCAGCAAGCGCTTGGCCACTTCATAACATTGATCGACATGCCGATTACCAATGGTTCGCATAGCAGTAAAGCCAATTGCCGCGGCTAGCCCTTGCCCCAGAAGGGGGACAAACTTGCTAACCTGCTTGGTAGCGATACGAATGCCCATTTTTTTCAAAATCTGCACGATGACTTCACGGGTAATGAGTCGCCCGATCAGCTTGCTGCCAATTGAGGTGATAAAACCATACACCATGGATTTTGTTTCTGCGTCCAGACCTTCCAGCTGCTTCTCAGATAATCCGAATTTTCCATTAATAGCTGGCAGTAGCTGCATCAAAATGCCAACATCAGCAAGAACGTCAGCCCCTGGAACTGGAACTAATACCGCCCCACCTGAAGCCGCAGCCCTTTTCGTCACCATGGATTTACATTCTTTACGGATCTGCTCCAACTCTTCTATTGTTCGGGCTGTCATATGCATCTCTCCTTCATACGCTTCCGATTAGGACCCATGATTCTACCCTGTTATTACACACATTTCTACCTTTCTTAAGCATGGAGTAAGCAAAAAATCCCTGATTCACGCACTATCCCACATTTACTCCTGTGAAGCGATCAGGCATAATGAAGGATGGTTGCCGATAAGAACAAGCCTGTTTTACGGGGATAAAGGAAGGAAGAGACAGATGAGTCAGACAAACGTTTATTTTAATCATGATGGTGGAGTGGATGATCTAGTATCCCTTTTTATGCTGCTTCAGATGGAGCAGGTTCATTTGACCGGAGTATCGGTGATTCCAGCAGATGGTTACCTGGAGCCTGCGACGGATGCCAGTCGTAAAATTATTGATCGTTTTGGACAAAATAAAGGGCCTGTGGAAGTCGCAAAGTCTAATTCACGCGGTAAAAATCCGTTTCCTGCCGCTTGGCGTTTACATTCCTTCTATGTGGATGCATTACCCGTACTGAATGAATCAGGGCGTATGGAAGCACCGCTTTCATCCCTGCCAGCTCATCAGCACCTGATTGAAAAGGTACGCGGAGCTGAAGGTAAGACGCTGTTGCTATTCACTGGACCGCTAACCGATCTGGCGCGAGCGCTGGATGAAGCACCGGATATTGAAGCAAAGATTGAAAAGCTGGTATGGATGGGGGGCACCTTTGAAAAAGGGAATGTAGAAGAGCCGGAGCATGACGGCACAGCAGAGTGGAATGTGTTCTGGGACCCAGAAGCGGCATATCGGGTGTGGCAAAGCGGCATTACGATTGATCTGGTAGCGCTGGAAAGCACAAGCAAAGTGCCATTAACTCCAGCAGTACGCAATCGTTGGGCTGCGGAGCGCCGATATGAAGGCGTGGATTTCCTGGGTAATTGCTATGCAGGATGTCCTCCGCTCGTTTATAGCGAAACGAACTCAACCTACTATCTGTGGGATGTACTGACCACTGCATCCGTAGGACGCCCGGACATTGTCAAGAAAAAGACGGTGCATTGCAGCGTTATCGCAGAAGGCCCAAGTCAGGGCAGAACGGTGGAACAGGCAAGTGGACGTCCTGTGAACCTGGTATACGATACAGATCCAGAAGCCTTTTTTACGTATATGGCGGATTTGGCCAAGCTGGCAGCTCCTAAGCGTTACTAAGTCTGACTATGCACAAACGTGCGGCATAGGGTGATAATACTGCCTAGTGACACGTACCCATAACATAAAGCCCGTGACGTTATGCGTCACGGGCTTCTATTATAGGATATGCCATATCATCACAAGCTAATCTCTGTTTTAGGCAGACTCCTGGTATATTTTCAGGGTGAACTGGAGCGTTATCTCCGTCCCGCTACCAGGTTCACTGCTCCCTATCATCTTACCGTTCATTCGTTTTAATAGATGTTTGGTAATCTGCCAACCCAAGCCTGGATTTCCATATGAGAGAGAGTACCCACGGTCATGTTCAAGCAACAAATTCAATTTATTCGGAGATATACCGATTCCGGTATCCTTCACCTTTAATTCCAGTTCAATCTCAGGTGCATCGGTCACGGATTGGGTGGTTGCAGATAAAGTGACAGCTCCTGTGCTTGTAAACTTCACTGCATTATCTACCAAATTAATCAGCATACGGCGAATTTTAGCTTCATCCCCGATAAAAATAGGCGAGCTGGTGAGATTCCAGTCGAGCTTCAACTCGAGATTCCGCTGCGCGGCTACCTCTGTATACAGGCTCAATACATTTTCCATCATCGTTCTCAGATCAAACGGATCTTCAATATCATCAATCTGCCTGGATTCCATAGTGCTGTAATCCAAAATATTACTCAATAACGTCATGAGCGAGCGACTGCTCGACTCCATGATGCTCATATATTGCTGTTGTTCCTCAGTTAACTCCGTCGTCAGCATGAGATCGGTGGCTCCCCATATTTCGGTTAGCGAAAACCGAATTTTATTACTCAGGGAAGATATCAAATCCAGCTTGTTCAGGGAAGAGATTTCAGCATCTATCTTGTCTTTCTCCAGTTCTACCACATAACCCAGAAACACAGCCATAGCCTGAAGGGCCTTCAGTTCGGATTCTGTCAAATGTACAGATGGCGCGTCCAAGATACAAATGGTTCCGTAAGCCTGACCATTTTTCATGCGAATAGGGATTCCTGTAAATGAGTGGTTTCCAATGGTTTTAGTCACATCTAAATCACATGTGTGCGGGTGAATAGTTGTTTCTGAAATCGTGAGGTGATCGGCAGGATGGTCCAACACCAGACTACAATAGCTAAGCTCAAAAGGGAGCACATCCCCTTCCTTAACGAGCACCTCTTCCCGGTTAAATGAATCTACAATCACATTCGTAATGCCGTCATTAGCGGCAATAAAAATGGTGTTTACATATAAAATACCACTTAGCACATCAATGACATGCGCGGTAGCCTCTTGAATACTATTATAAAAACCTGTAGGTGAAGTAATCATGTATCTCCAATCCTGATGCAAAGTGGTGGTTATCCAAAACTCTAGCAGTTTGTGTATCCCATTCCCGATCCTCTGAATGTGTTTTTGGAGCGTATCATTAATTATACATGATTATTTCATTATAAACCGATCTTTCTACTTCCATTTACCTATTCACTTGCGCAAACCTTCATTTCTTAGGTCTAATGCTAGCCTTTCTTGGAGAGTTTTTGTTTATATCATTACATATTCACGAAAAAATGTGATTATTTTCATTCTATTTTCATAAATTCATATGTAATCTCATGATATGAAAATTGTGTAATAAAATAGGAGGATAGGACCAGTAATATCATGTAAATATTCTATATAATAGGTTCAGAGGTGGAATTATGAATAGACTGGAAGCCCTAGAACACTTCCATAAGACCTATGCGGAAGATGTATTGAACCAGAAATTACATCAAGCAGCGTATTTGTATGAACAAAGAAAAGATGAGCTCATTTTTTCTTTTATTCAATCCTTTCAATCGATCTGTCTGCAAGCCCATTCCGGAGAAGTGGCCAAGACAAGGATCGGATACATTACTTATTCTATGAGGCGCACGTATCTGATGGATCGCAACTATAACTATGTCGTCGAAGCCTATGATAAAAATTGGTTCTTTGATCCTCAACCTTGTTATGGAATCTATGATGCAGGCTGGGTATTCAGCTTTTTAGCAGAAGTGGAGGATGAATTGAATCGGCTTCGAAAACCCTATATGAATAAGATTTTTCAGCCTGATGTGGAGCGATTTGTACTCCAGGCTGCAGGGGAATTTCATCAATATATTCTGAAATTAGCGAAAGATGCTATTCAGCAGGCTGTACATTTACCTGAATTCAAGGCGTTGAAATGCGAGGACGATTTGGAAGTAAGAATAGGGGAGTATAAAGGAATCAGTGAGGTGGTGTATTCAACAGCTTATGGAGTACTACATGATTCAACAGGATAATCGTATTACGGAGTATATGTATCCAGTAGAGACGAATCGCAGGCAGTTATTGGAATGGGCAGAAAGCTCATCATGTACTGATGAAGAATCTATTTTACAATTTTATGTATCAGGTGATGCGGATTATATTGATTTTATAGAGCATCCGGTATCCATCGTTTCTGAACAACTAAAGGAAATCTTTGATATATATCAATCCGGATTAAGCTGGAAGTTGGTTGTTTTTGCCGATATGCAGCGAATGCAGCAAACAAGGTATTGGCTGGCAAATCCGCCTAGCCTGATGTGTTTATCACCACGCAGTGAATATCATAGGGACGGTACACTGAAGAAAATCATTTTAGATGAATATGCAGTCGAGAATCATAAAATATTCAGGGTTCAGGGTGCCAATCATCATATCATTGTAGACCTCGATGTGGCTGAATGTATTTTGAAGTTCAATCTGGCAGGCTTGAAATTACAAAAGGTCGATACAGAGGGGCCAATTATACAAAGGAGAGTCCAAGAATGAGTGAGAGCTATGTAGTGGATGGGGCACAGATACATTGCAGCTATGGAAGTCATACGGGAAGATTTAGTGTTTCAGCTAACAGGGGGATTAGTATTGGCGACAAACTGCAAGGGAATATTCAGGATTTTCACCCGCAGACGCATATCCCTTCTTTCGGAATGTGCCGTAGTATGCATAATCCTACAGTCTCTTCTGCTAACAAAGGAAATTCCGGAAAAATCATTCCGCTGCCCTGCAAACCGAGCGTTTCTATGCCTTGGTTGAATGGGAAAAAGGATGTATACGTAGATCAATCTCCGGCTCTTATGAGTTGCTCCACGAACTTATGCATGTGGTGTGGAAAAATCTCGTTCACCACAGACGGGCAGGAATAGTTAACAGATTGTAGGATTTGCATCACATGAAAAGCAAACGGGGGGAGTAAGATGGGACTGGCAGGAACTGTGCTGACTTATGGAAATATTAGAGTGAATGCACCGTATGAAATTATCAGGCTGCTTGATTTTGAATTGACACAGAAGATAAATGAGCACGGCAAGGTGTACATCACTGCTCTCATACCGGATGAGGATCATGCAAAGTATGATGGATTAGCTTACGATGAAGATGTGCTAGAGGTATATGAGACGGATAAAGAGCGAGGGACAGTTAGCATCTTTAAAGGAATTGTCACCAATATTAGAATTGCATTCAAAAATGGCGTATATCACATGTACATAGAGGCTGCCTCTTTTACATATCTGATGGATCAACAACGGAAAAATCGTTCGTTTCAAAATAGCAACTTGACGTATTATCAACTGTTCCGCGAACTTATAGATGCCTATCCACACGGGGATTTTATTGACCTGACGGACAGCGATCAAAAGCTGGGCGGCTTTACTATCCAGTATGGGGAGAGTGATTGGGAGTTTCTAAAAAGAATGGCCTCTCATCAGCAAACTGGACTCATTGCCGAGATTACATCCGTATTCCCGAGATTATGGTTAGGTACCTCAAAAGAACAGGTGAAAGGTGAACTGCGTAGCATTAACTTTTCCCTCCAAAAAACAAAGTCAGGTCCAGAATATACATATGCTGAAGTGGAGGATACGAAGCGTTTTGAACTTGGAGATGTCGTCGTGTTTCAACGAAAGCATTGGGTTATTAATCAGATTCATGCAGAGATGAAGCAAGGCATCATGACATATGGCTACGTTCTCGTTCCGGAAGAAGCAGGTATTCCGAGGGAGGTTATACATAACCCCTTAATCAAAGGTACCTCTATTGAAGGGAAAGTCATAGAGTTAGATGGTGAAAACGAATCCGTTAAACTGCACTTGTCCGTGGATTCTATGCAGTCCAAAGTTGAGGGGTGCTGGTTTTCTTACCCCACCATGTATACCAGTGATGGAATCGGTTGGCATTGCATGCCCGAGCTAGGGGACCATGTTCATTTGTATTTTCCATCCAACAAAGAAAAGGAAGCTCGTGTGGTTCAATCCCTACGTAAGAGAGACTTCAAAGGAGATGAAATCAGCAAGCCGTCAAGAAAGCTGTTTCATACCAAAACTCAAAAAGTGGCGAGATTCGACGACAAAGAAGTGGCACTTTCCACCCAAAAAGAAAAGATACTTGTACGCTTAAATCCAGCTTCCGGTATTCACGTGTATAGTCATCACGATCTTACCTTTCACGCTGATACAGACTTGGTGCTGCATGGCAAAAAGGTACAGATGACCGCTACTCGCGAAATATCTCTGACGTGCAAAACCAGCTATATCCGAACCGATGGAACACTTCATATTAAGGCTAGTAAGTTCATGAAAAATCAGGTACCTGATGCCGAACTGAAAGCCTATAAATCCCTGATTCAAGAATTGAAGGGGAAGGGATATCCGCAATGGGTACAGGTTTTGCTGCTTCAATATAAAACGGACTACTACAAAGCCGTGGCAGCAGGGGACCAAAAGGGGGCCAAGGAAGCAGCAACCAAGGCCAAGCAATTGCGTCAACAGGTGGCAGAAATAGATCGTATGCCTGCCTGGGCCAGGGCGCAAATGCATGAATACACGTCCCAGTGGTGGGAAGCGCATGGAGCCAACGACAAAGCCAAGCAAAAGCAGATGCATCTTCTCGCGAACCAACTGCGTGACAACGTGCTAATCAACGAGCTGATTCGTGGTCATTCAGCCAAATCCTATCTAGATGCGAATCGGCTGGAGGAGCTGTCCGGACAATACGCAGATGCGGCCCATAAGCTGACCGTTGCTGATCAAAAGGCTATTGCTAAGGAAGCGGCTGCCCTGCGGAGTAAGTATGGCGTGAACAGCCAGCTTGCCAGGGAGAATTTGAACAAGCTTGCCAAGAAGTATCCAGATAGCTTCTCGTACAAGCTACCAACTACAGGCGATTGGGATAAGGAGCTTAACGCCGCTTTGCATGATTTTGCGAAAAAATACGGCCTGGAGAATAAGGGCTATGGTCGTGATGTGCTCGCAGTGTACCTGCATCAAGTAGCCAATGGTATCCTTCCATGGCCTAAGGTTAGCAAGGCTGCAACGCCAACAATTCCAGCAACGACAACAACGAAAACGGAACCGGGCAAGAAGCCGCCGACTACTCCTGAAAAGCCAGCGAAGGAGGAACCAAAGCCATTAGATCCTGAGAATTATAAAGATGGATTGGTAGCGGTGAAAAAGATTGAAAGCTATATAAGTAGTAAGGGCATAAAAGGTAATCAGGCCCGAGCTTTGTATAGAATAAACGATTACACGAATAACAGTATTGTTCAAAAGAAACTGTCATCGAACCGTAAGGCACCCCTTGTGTTTTTCTTTGAAGGAGACGGTTCGTATAGTTATGCACAAGAAGATCACCCGGAAGGTCGATATGGAGCTATGGCAATTGTGGTGATAGATGGCGAAATTAAGTATTCAAGCAAAAATGCCAGCACACTTCCTGATTATGAGAGCAAGTATAAAACGGTTAAAGATGGAGTATACGAGTTTGTAGGCGGGTTGCATTTGAGTACTTATCCTGCTTTGCGTATTCGGGATGGTGCAGCAGTTCCAGCAACCAAAGGAAGTCAAAAAAAGGATTGCACAGCAGACGGTGTAAATATACACCAGGGCTATAATGCTGATAAAAAGCCTAAACCAACTTCGACAGCTTGTATAACGGTTCATAAAGACGAGTATGTAAGATTTCTGAGTTCAGTAGGCGTGGTGAAGAATTCATTAAATGAAAAACCTAATCCTGTAAAAGGACTAGCTATTCTTGATCGGAAGGATAGATCAAAGTGAAGATGATCAGAAACATATTAATCATTCTTTTTTTAATCGTGTTGTCAGCATGTAATGCTTCTCAAAAAGCCTCTACTCCCTTTTCTTCAAAAACGGTAGATATGACGTCAGAAGTGGTGGAATCAGCTAATGAAAATGATAAAACGGAGCTTGTTAAAGAGAATAGCAAGAAAGAATGGGCTTTAACCGTAGAAGAAGGCAAAGAAGATCCAGCAGAATTTTTAGTTCAGCTGGAAGGCTCAAAAGTTGAACGGTTCTTAAGTGCCGAGAAACTGATTAGTCTCCTACAGTCGAAGGAGGATAAAGAGAAATATCGAGATTCTTATGTGAATGTAGGGAGAATCCAAGAAGATGGGAGTCAAATCGCATTCGTATTAGATTTATTTGAAGAAGCGAGATTAATAGTACAGATTTATGATTTGGATTTGGGTAACAAAGTAAATGAATTTAAGCTGCCTTATAACCATCCAGTAATTTCGTCTGATTTAACCAAGTATTTATATGAGGATAAAGACAAAGCGTATATATATGACACGTTAACTAATCAATCAACAGCTATTCAATTAGATGGAAGTTCTATAGATATAGATGACATTCATCAAGGACAATTTTCTCCAGACAGTACCCAGTTTTGTTTTACCGACAGCCAGCAGAATATTGTCGTATTTGATGTATCAAATTATAGAATCATTAAGCAAATCCATATAGATTCTGGTATGGCGATAGTTAATCAATGGGCTCAGAAGAACCAACTAATCTATTCTATTGACTCCATGTCTGTAAATAAAACGTACTTGTTAAATTTAAATAATGGAGAGGAGCACCTTTTAGGCAAAGGGATGGAACGACCTTTAATGTCTCGTGATGGGTCGGAGTTATGGTTTGAAAAGTCAGACTCACCGTCTAATTATAAACTGAATATAAATACAGGTTTAGAAAGTAAAGCCGCATCTATCACTACAATTAGTGGGAATACGGCAACACCTGTGCAGTGGCTCTATACTGCTAATGATTTTTCTAAATATGATAGTGAAATAAAAGTGCATCAAATTAAAGCCTCATCCACTCTGCCAAGTAAAGGCACGCAGACTTATGATGCCAAAAATCTGTTGGATGGAGATACATCTACTGCATGGTGTGAAGGTGTGAAAGGCAACGGGGAAGGGGAAACTATACGGATAGATTTGGGATCATTACAGAAGGTAAAGGGTATCGAGCTGATTAACGGATATGCTAAATCTGAAAAAAGTTATCGGGAGAATAACAGAGTTCAACAACTAAAACTGGAATTCTCGGATGGTTCCTCTCTAGTAATGAATGATTTTAACATACGAAAGAAATTTAAAGAGCCTATTCATACCTCATTTATTAAACTTACTATTTTATCAGTTGAACGTGGAACGAAATATCAGGATACATGTATATCCGATGTACGGCTTTTCTAGCATTCTTACAAAAGGGAGATAGCCTATGAAGTGGAAAGAGCCAACGTTTGGTGCAACACCTATGTTGAAAGCTTTAGCAACCGCTAATGCGCACAGGAAAGCAAAGGCTTTTGACTTGGTAGCAGAAGGACTTTGTTGAGAGTGTAACGGAGAGGAGAGCTCATGCGTCTTATAAAAGCAACTGTGATTATTGTTTTTTTAATGTCGATATCTGCATGTACAGCAACCACAAGAGGGGACATTCTTACATCTTCGCAGTCCCCCAATATACCTTCAAACAATGAAGTTAAGGTAAGTAAGAATGCTGCAAAAGAAACTGAAAAGAAAGCAAGCTGGCTTTTGAATGGTCAAGAAGGCGTAGAAGATCGAGTTCAATTCTTAACCAATTTAGATGATCCTACTGGAGAAGCTAATATTCGTATCGACGACCTAATTGACACTATGGAAACTAAGGAGGAACGTATAAAATATCGGGGCTCACAAGTATATGTCGGGAAAATAACAAGTGACGGTAGTCGTATGGCGATTATAAGAGATGTTTATGGGGAGCAACCAGAGGAGCTGCTCATTATTGAAGTGTACGATCTGGATGCGGGAGAAAAAGAACGAGAGTTTAAATTGCCGCCAACGGCTCAATATCCTGTGATCTCTTCTGATTTAAGCAAATATCTATACGTAATGGACGGACGTTTGTATTTATATGATGCAATAAGTAAAAGAACTACAGAATTGAAGACTAACAAAGGCAAAGCTGATGTTAGTAATATTGCTCAGGGAGTGTTTTCACCGGATAACACCAAGTTATGTTTTGTTGATGATCAGACAGGGATCGTAATGCTTGATCTATCTGGTGATAGTGGTACGGAGCTTCTGCTTGCAGGCACTGATGTCTCGAGTATTATGCAATGGGATCAGGGGAACCGACTTATTTATACCACTTATAAAAAAGATAATACTTTCATAAACGATATTTATTCACTAGATATATACACTGGAAAAGTACAGTTTATAACTAAAAATGAGGGCGAGTTTATTCTATCTCCAGATCAAAAAAACTAGTACTGGCAGATGATGAGGTTGTGAAAATGTTCATGATTGATGTAGCTAGTGGAAAAAAAGAAGATATTTCGTTCATTGTAAATGGTGAAGGAACTTGGGTGGTTCCAATACAGTGGATCGAAACAAAAACCAATTATATGAAATATAGCAACAAGGTCAAAGTGAAAAGAATTACGGCCACTTCCACACTTCCTAATCAGAGTAACTATTTTTTTAGCGTTGACAATTTAACGGACGATAATAATTTAACCCCTTGGTGTGAAGGAACGAAGGAAGGCGGGGTAGGAGAAACGGTAACTATGGATTTGGGTCCAACTCAAGAGGTCAGAGGTATGGAGATGGTTGACGGCATTATACGAGTGAACAATAAGTATTTAGACGTGAATACAATCCAAAAAATGAAACTTGATTTTTCGGATGGACAATCTGTGGTGCTTGAGAACAATGACACACGCTTCAAATTTGATGAACCTATACGAACATCTTTCGTTAAAATTACCATTCTAGAAGTGAAAAAAGGCACGGATTTCCCAAATACTTGTATAGGTGAGCTGAAGTTATTGTGATGAGCAGTAGAAAGCGAAATAAAACTGCGGTATGGATAAGTAAAATTACGTTATTCGTCTTGATCTTTTCCATGCTATGCGGGTGTATACAATCGAGCGAGGGCCAAGAAGCAGTACAGGAGCGGAATGAAACTTATGCTTCTGTCTCTCAGTCCAAGAAACCTCTTCCAACAAAAAAGGCTGTAAATTGGTTGCTCTTTGAAGCGGAAAATGGAAACATGCCAATGGAATATCTCGCTGATATGGATGATCCCACAGGCAATACCTATATTGATTTAGACGATATTATAGATGAATTATATGCAAGTGAAGGTGAAGCGTATCCTGAAAATGAGTTGTATCTGGCTGGTTTCTCGGATGATGGCAAACATATCGCTTTATGTAGAGAGTCGCAGGATTTGAATTATTTAATGATCAAAATCTTTGATTTATCTACTACAAAGAAATTATATGAATTTAAGGTGCCCAATAGGGACTACGCTGTTATGTCTCCTGACTTACGCAAGTGTGTTTACACAGGGGATGCAGCCTTTTTTTATCTTATGAACCAGGGGCAGGAAACTAAAGCATTGGGGCAATTAAATGATGGTCACTATCTCAATCTTCCAGTGTTTTCGCCTGACGGTAATCAATTTGCCCTTGTAGATAGTAACCATAATGTATTGATTTATGATTTGTCCAAGAATAAGCAAATTCAACAAATAAAGCTAGGAATAGAAGGAATACAGATCGAACAGTGGCTTTATAACGATCAATTGCTTCTCTCTTCTTATGATAATGATAAGTCGTATATGTTCAATATACAGACAGGGGAGAAGAAGCAACTAATGAAAGCCACAGAATCTCCTATTTTAACTTTAGATAACCACAGGATTGCTTTTCTGAACTCCAAGGGTGAAATGCAACAACGAAACATCCAAACAGGTCTGCCTATAAAATACTCCAATCTATTCCACAGGATAGGCTATAACGTGTCCCCTACACAATGGGTACAGACAACAACGGATTTAATGAAGTATCGAAAAACCATCCCGGCACAGAAAATCATTGCTTCTTCTACGCTTTCTGATCAAGCAGGGAACTTCTATGCTGCCCGTAACATCATGGATGGAGATGCAAGCACAGCTTGGTGCGAAGGAGTTAAGGGAGACGGGATTGGAGAGTGGGTCAAGGTTGATTTTGGTTCTGTGCAAGAATTGAAGGGTTTCGAACTCATCAATGGCTTGGCTAAGTCATCTAATGCTTTCCAAGCAAATAACAGAGTTAAGCGAATGAAACTAGAGTTCTCGAATGGGCAGGCCATAATGGTAGATAATGATTTTTTAAGTAATGAGTTTCCAGGTAGTGCCATTCATACTTCATTTGTGAAAATAACGATTGAGGCCGTAGAGCGAGGAACCAAATATCACGATACCTGTATGTCGGAGATACGATTCTTCTAGCATTCTTACAAAAGGGAGATAGCCTATGAAATGGAAAGAGCCAACGTTTGGTGCAACCCCTATGTTGAAAGCTTTAACAACCGCTAATGCACACAGTAAAGCAATGGCTTTTGATCTGGCAGCAGAACAAAAGAAACAAAAACTGAACTATCCCGACTGGGCCCAGACCTGGATGCGCAAATACAAAGAGGATTGGTACACCGCTCAAGCCAACGGCGACGAGGTCGGTATGCGTAAAGCGCAAAAGCTGGCAGAGGGACTGCGAAGCAAACTACGCGAAATGGCTACGTTCCCCAAATGGGCTCAAGAGCAAATGCAAAAAGAAACAATTCGTTGGATGGCTGCTGAGGCAAGCGGGAATATCAAAGAAAAGTTAGCTGCTGAGAAGGCAGGACGAGCCATTCGCGAGAAGCTGGGTTTGATCGATCCAAATCCAAATCCAAATCCAAATCCTGAGGTACCTAAGGAGGATGATTCTAAACCCGTACAAGTACCTCCTGATAATTCAGGAAATGATAGTTTTGAAGCTGAACTTGCTAAATTCCCGGAATCATACAGGTCTGCGCTGTTAAAATTACACAAGCAGCATCCTTCTTGGCGTTTTATAGCGGAAGAAACGAATGTAGATTTTAATAGTTTTCTCAAGGCAGAAATGAAAAATGGATTGGTATGTACCGAAGTGAGCAAATATGGATACTCACCGCCTTGGAGGGACTCGAAGCTTAAATATGATAATGATTATAACGCCGCTTCCCCTAAAGCTGTTTCATATTTTTTAGATCCACGTAACTTTCTGACTGAATCTCGTGTATTTCAATTTTTATCTGGAAAGTATGATAAGAACACCCAAAATAAAGAGGCAGTTAATAAAGTGTTAAGCAAAAGTCTAGCTAATAAAGGAGAGGTATTTCTAAAGGCAGGAGGGAATGAGGCGAGTGCAGTATTTTTAGCGGCAAAAGCCATGGTCGAATCAGGAGGAGGGACTTCAACTTTAGGAAGAGGACAGGTTCCAGGATATATCGGATGGTACAATATGTATGGCATTGGTGCGAATGATGGAAATGCACGTATAAAGGGTGCAAAAAAAGCCAAGTCAGAGAACTGGAACTCTGTAGATAGTGCGATAATTGGTGGAGGTAAGTGGATTAATGAGAATTATATTCAAAAGGGACAAGATACTCTCTATAGCTTAAAGTGGAATGTAAATTCATTCAAGAAGAACGGAACTATTAGTAAACAATATGCTACGAATATTATGGATGCTTATACGAAAGCTGACCGTTTTTCAAAAGGTCTTAAAACTGTTGATGCACCTCTTAGTTTTAGGATCCCAATTTTTAAAAATCTGCCGGACACTGCTTTCCCTGAGCCTACACAACCTTTGTCAAGGTAATCAGGTTATAAAAAAAATTATGTTTCGAAAGAAGAGGGAGTGTAATTGAAGAAGCTATTTGTGCTTGTTTTAGTTGTTCTAATTTTTAGTGGTTGTGGTCTGAAGAAAGACGTTGAGGTAAAGGGCACAGTCTCTAAATCAGCTATATCGACTGCTAGTAGCCATGAGCTAACGTATGATTCAAGCAAAGCTATTGTGCAAGAATCGAATAAATTAGATCTGTTTATTAAGAAAATTCAACCCGCTAATATGAAATTACAAAAATTAATAAAACAGGATATTGATAAGGAAGGTACTTTAGAATTTGTGATTGCTTATGGGAAAAAATCGGATCATTTAGAATCTATATATGTAGTAAGAAATAAGGATGACCACCTTAAAATAATTGGAAAATTGGATGATCCGATAGTTACAGAGCATATTAATAAGGACGTTAAGGTTATGCATTTAGACCAAACTAAGCGTGATTTCATCGTAGTATATTCCACTAGCGAAGTGGATGAGGCCGAAGGATTCTCTATATTTACTTTAGACCATAACCGAATTAGCAACCTGAATTACAATTATCCAGAAGCAACAGGGCAAGGAAGCAGGAAGCTGGAGGATATTAATAAAGATGGTGTTTTTGAGGATGTGAGTTATTACCGTTTTCAGGATACTCAACAACATACAATCATGACATATCAGAAATTCGATAGCAGCGGACCCGAAAAAACAAAAGTCCTATATGAAAATAAGAATAAAAAATTTGTATACCCTACGGTTCCTAAAGATATTATCCAAAATTATTTGGAAGATCATTATCTTATGAATCGCTTTTTGATACACTTGCCTGAAATGGCGGAATTCACTGCGTTGTCAGCAAGCCCGAAAAATCATTTTGAAGATATCATAGATTTTTCCGCTATGGACTATACAGGATTAGACTTGAATGTAAAAGAGATTGCTTATGAGGCTAATCAGCGGGTGTTTTTGGTAAAGAGTAGCTCAGAAGAAGAGGAATCAAACCAAGGACTTCTATTTACGTTAGAAAAGCAGTCAGGCAAGTGGAAGATTATGAGTATAGAGATGAACGATAAATTGTAGAAAGTGTGATATGCAGCATGAATTACTTGAAGTACGGGCGAGCTTCTTGCATCCTATTACTACTCATTTCCTGTGTAGTGCTAAATGGATGCATGAAGGAACAGGATTCTCCAGCAACTGAAACAAATCATGCGCTTTCTCTCCAAAATGACGATAAAACGATTTCCTATTCGAAAAAGCTGGACACGTTAGTGAAAAAACTTCATATAGTCAACAATGAGAATATGGATTATGATGTCAGACAAAACAAGCTTGAGGAGTTCACACAGGAATTTAATTTGTTGTTAAACGAGCCAAAAAGTGTAGAGATGAAGGATGGAGAATTAGTAGAAAAGTTCGATAACAATCTCACTATCTTAACAAAATCGTTTCAGTTAAAAAGTGGACGGCTAAACGTTAGGGTTATGAATTATAGAGCACCTAAAACGGTGACAGGTACGATCGGAGATAAATACACATTTATTCAGTGGTGGAGTTCGAGGCAACTTGTACACGCCCAGATAATTGAGGATGGCGGGCCAGAATTGACTACAGATTTTGTGGTTCGAGATTCAGAGCACGGAATACAGTTGTGGTTAGGGGGGGATGTCTCCATATATCACCCAGACCCTATATTTGTGGATTTGTGGGAGTTGTCTGGACAAAAGTGGACGGAGAAAATCATAAATGTAGGTAAGATGGAGCTCCCTGATGCGTGGGAACTGAACAGGGATATGAATGAGCCTATTATTTTAGAGAGTCGACAACATGATAGCATGAGTATCGGAGTTTTAGACCACGGCGATGGCTTCTTCATAAACAGTGATGATTCTGAACAGAACCTTATCATTGAGTTCTCCAAAAGTGGAGAAGTCCGTATTGATTCCGAATATAGCATCGCCTCGAATACTCATAGTGAACCGCAAAGCTATGAATTCATTCAAGAGAAATATTCAGAAAATGGGATCGTGATTAGATACCCTCAAATTTCAAAACTCAAGGATATTGCAAAGCAAAAATATTTAAACCAAATTCTTAAGACCGAAGCTTTAGAAGGATTACAAGACTATGCGGATTCCAATTCTGGAGTCCATGTCGAAATTGATTATGAGATCAAACGACAAAGTGAACGATTCTTGAGTGTTCAATATACGGGTATTCATTATGTGAAGGACGCAGCCTATCCTACTCATATGTTTTATACGACGAACCTGGATATGAAGCAGGTTTCAAGAATAAGATTGAGGGATTTGGTAAAGATCGAGAAACCTTTTATTGAGCTTATAAAAAGCGGGAAGATTACAGCTGTTCAGCCGGAGCAACAAGGGTTAATTGGTGATTTCACAAAAGATGATTTGATTAAACTGTTAACAAATGCGGATGTAACCAAAGGTTCGCTTGCGGAAGTAGAAATGGAATCGTTTAGTTATTTCACAAATGATTCATTGGGGGTGAGTGTACCTATGGCACATGTGGTAGGGGACCATGCGGAGTATGAAATTCGTTTTGCACAAATTCCAGAGAATATCAGGCAGAATGAGGAACTATGGAGTGAGCTAAGTTCTGTTGAGGATCAGTCTGTTTCCACAGTTGGCGGTGAAAAATTGGATACCGACCAGTATGAAGTTGAAGAGTCACAGTCTTTTCAAACTACTCTTGAAGGCTTTGGGAAAGTAAGATTTGTATCCACATATGGATATCCGGAAGGTCTTCGTAAATTCTTTTTCTTTCTATTAGATGATCAAGGACATATTTTATACTCATTCCCAGAGTTCTACGGGAACCATGAGTGGGTAGCGCGATTTGGAGGCGTAGAAGCGGTGGCCTTCAAGGATGTAAATAAGGATGGATTGAAGGATGTTGTCGTCATTGCCAATGTTGATAATGGGATTCATGGACCTGGTAGAGTTGATGAATTCCCTATGGCCGAGATATATTTTCAGAAAAAAAATAAAACCTTTACCACGCTCCCTGCATTGGATCAGGCTCTCAACGATCAGGAGCATAATCAAACTGTTAAAGATGTCATTCAGTACGTAAGCAAACAACGGATAATTGTAAACTAACCGACAAAAAGGGGCAGAGACATGGGATATCCAATCATAAAGTATAACGGAACGGTTTTATCTCTTAAAAATCCGAAAGTTAAAGTTGTACAGAAAATGAATGAGCATGTGAAAGTCTTTTTGACAGGTGTGTTAACGGGTGCCCAAATGGAAGAGTACACAGATCATATGGAGGCAGGGGCTAAGTTAGTCGTTTCTTATGTGAATGATGATCAAAAGCAGATTGTATTATTTAGGGGATTAGTCATGCAGTTCAGAATCAAGTTGGTGTCCAATGTAGCCTATTTGGTCGTCGAAGCCCTCTCCTATACAAGCCAGCTGGATGAAGTGCTTCATAGACAATCTTTTCAAAATGTGAAGATGAAGGTGCAGGCATTACTTGAACATGTACTTAAATCATATCCCAAAGCCAATTGTACGAGCCGCTTAAAAGATCAGCTTTTACAGGAATTTACGATGCAATTCGACGAAACGGACTGGTCATTTCTAAAACGTATAGCGTCTCGGCTTGGTTGGGGACTGATACCTGATCCGATTGGAGACAAACCTCAGTTTTATTTTGGATTACCGGATGGTGTCAATCAAGGTGAGCTAAAACAGTATAACTACTCGATGACCAGAAAAACCAAGCCAGGGGCCAGCAAGGACGACAATCTTTTGTATTACAAAGTACAAACGACAGGGGCCAAAGATGTTCTGCTGCATATTGGCGCAGAGGTCAAATTCAAAGGAAAAACCTTATATGTCCTGCAATCTGTTGCGTTTATACGGCATAGTGTCTTGTGGCATGAATATGTGCTGACTACATCGGATGGAATGAAACAGGATTTGATTTTAAATGAGAGCATTCGTGGCATATCATTGAAGTCCAAGGTCATTGGAATCGAGCAGGATCATGTAAAGGTTTTCTTTTATGAAATGGATAAGGTCAAGCCTAACGTCAAGGAAACCTTCGCTTTTCCAACGGCTACATTTTATACATCGGAAGGGAATACGGGATGGTACTGCATGCCAGAGTTGTTTGACTTTGTAGATATCTACTTTCCGACCTCTAAAGAAAAAGACGCCATTGTAACTCACTCGATCCGAAAGAGATCCAAGGGCGGTGACTTTATTAAGGACCCGTCGACGAAAATCTTTATGACCAAGTACCGCAAAGCTATTATTTTTGAGAAAAATGAAATTTTAATCACGGGGAACGACGATGAAGTGGTGATTCGACTGCTGGATGACCATGGAATTGAACTGCGAAGCAAAAAGGATATCCGTGTAAAAGCTGACGGGAACCTGGTGTTCAATGCGGGTAACACAATACAGGTCACCGCGAAGGATGCCATCGGCTTAAAATGTAAAACGAGTTTGGTAGAAATGGATGGTAACATCAAAATGACTGGAGAAAAGATTAAGACGCAATAACTAATCCATCGTGAAAGGGTAAAGAATATGGCTAAAGTAACTACAGGAGCAATCGTGAATGAGAAACCGCCTACCCAAGAAGATATGATTCAAGAATGGAAACGTAAAATTAGCAAAGGAGAATATCCTTTTATTCATGTAACTAAGCATAGCACCAAAGGTGGGGACTAACGACGACTGGAAGAGGCTCCTAAGGAGCCTTTTCTGCAATCATGGTTCAATATTCTAATTCTTTTTAGGATTCCTACTGTCAATGAACCAATCCGGTCCTAATACATCTAGAACTTCTTTTTTTCCAAAATCGTAAGCGATGGATATCGATTGATCTTCATGCCCTTTTATATAACCGATTAGATGAACCGTGTTATTAACATAGCTCCCTATATAGTCATAACTCTTAAATATGAAATCTGCCCTATAGTATTTCTTGATGTACTCTTTTCCAATAGGCATGCCTGTTCGAACGATTTCTTCTTTTTTGGCATTCGATGCGTACTGCATGTAATAGAAGACTCCTACCAGAATGACAAGTAATATAAAGACAAAAAGCCATAATTGTTTCTTTTTCAAGTTGAATTAATCTCCTTAGAATTGGAGTGAATATGCTACACGCTTTCTTAGGAATAAGGTGCATTCTTATCTATGACCTTACTATCAATAAACCAATCCGGTCCCGTAACATTGACGATTTCTTTTGAGTCCAAGTCATAGGATATCCTAATTAAGTCTGTATCGTTTCCTTTTATATAGCCGTAAAGATGTACTCTTGAAAAGACACTGTTTTCTTCAATATTGTAATTTTTTAATACGAAATCCGTATTATAGTGAGTTTTAATATATTTGATACTGACAGTAGTAGCAGACTCCACTATCTCTTCCTCTTGAGCGGTAGAAAAACCACAACCGCCCAGAATGGTTAATATTATGATGAGAACTGTGCAACATTTAAGGATTGTGTTCATTTACGCAACATTCCCCTAACATGCTATTTATAATTTAAGTGAACTACAACCCGAATGCAGTGAACAATGACTTGGTTCTTATTTTTGTTGCAAATATCTTTTAGTAACAGGAAGTATTATAATGATACTATTTCCTCATATTAGGAAAAAATCATCTGTTAGAGGGCTGATTATTTGGATACTGGACTTGACTTTAGAATGGAAAAATAATCTTTTTGGGATAGCGGTTGTCAATGAACCAATCTGGTCCGGTTACACTAGACACTTCTTTCTTTTTAAAATCGTAAGCGATAGATATCGATTGGCCTTCATGCCCTTTTATATAACCGATTAGATGAACCGTGTTATTAACATAGCTACCTATATAGTCATAACTCTTAAATATGAAATCTGCCCTATAGTATTTCTTGATGTACTCTTTTCCAATAGGTATGCCTGTCCGAACGATTTCTTCTTTTTTGGCATTCGATGCATACTGTATGTAATAGAAGACCCCTACCAGAATGACAAGTAATATAAAGACAAAAAGCCATAATTGTTTCTTTTTCAAGTTGAATTAATCTCCTTAGAATTGGGAGTGAATATGCTACACGCTTTCTTAGGAATAACGAGCATCCTCATCTATAACCCTACTATTAATAAACCAATAACAAACCAACCCGGTCCAGAAACGTTGATCACTTCTTTAGTTTAATAAGTGTAGTGAATGGTGATTTTGCTGTTCTCGTGACCTCTAATATAGCGTAGTTTGTAGTGGATAAGGTTGATGCCGATGGGAGTTGCGACATCTATAACTCTTTTTCTTGAGGTACTGAGAAACCGAATCCTGTCAGAATAAGCGGCGTCATAGAAATATTAGACACAACTTAAAAGGTATGTTCATTTACGTAATCTTCTCCTAACATACAGCTATAAAGTCCTAATCGTTATTAGGTAAGAACTATCACCAAAAATACAATCCTCTCCGACTTTGTTCTCATTTCTGTTCCGATTGATACTCGAAATAAATATAATACATTATAATGATATTGCTTCCTGAGAATGGAAGAGTGAACTTATTTACTGAATAAAGCGAATCTTATTTTATGGAACAGATACGTCCTTCTTGGGATCCTGACTATCGATGAACCAATCCGGTCCAGTTACGTAGAGTACCTTTTTTTTCTTATAGTCGTAATTTAGTGAGATTATCTGACCTTCATGTCCTTTTATATAGCCACGAAGATAAACGGTAGAGTTAACATAGCCGCCAATATAGTCGTAATTTTTGTATATAAACTCGGCATTATAATGTTTCCTAATGTATTCTTTTCCAATAGGTATGCCAGATTGGACGTATTCTTCTTTTTGTACATTCGCCGTATATTGCATGTAATAAAAGATTCCAACAAGGATTGAAACCAAGGTAAGAGCAGAAAGCCAAATTTTCTTTTTCAATTTTCTTTTCTCCTTTAATGGAAATAATGACTTTTTATAACTTTATAATATCTCAGCTATTTAGACAAGGTGGGGAAAAATTGAATTACGTTAAAGATGAAACTTACTGGATCATATCGAATGAAGCTTACGAATTGAATATTGATCCAAAGACTTATAGAAATAATAACATTCCTGGTTGGAGGGTTGCTGATTTAGACGAGAAACTATTACATGACACGAACGGTTCTGGATTTGATGCGACCGTTTTTCACAATGAGAATAGCAATCAGGTGATTATAGGATATAGGGGAACTGAACCAGGGGGAAGACCAATATGGAGTAGAGCGATGGACATAGGAACGGACATTAGCGATGTTGTGGGCGGACGAGCAAAAACTTTAAATCAAGTTCACGATTATTATGCCAATAATCAAGAAGAGATAAAAAAGCTCCCCCCACAGGTACAAAGTTCATTTCATCAGTATGAGTCACAGTATCAGGATAATCAATTTACAAAAGCCCAAACACTGTATGACGAAGTGAAGAAGAAGTACCCCGCTGCTGAAATTTCTACGACAGGCCATTCTTTAGGCGGTGCAGAAGCAGAATATATTGCAGTGAAAAATGGTTTATCATCCGTGAGTTTTGCTGCTCCGGGTATTGTACATTTATTGCCTGAAGATCTTCAAAAGAGGGTGAAAGCAGGAGAATTCAAGAAGACTAATGTGGCTTTTGCCCATCCCGGAGATAGCGTTGGTGGGGGAGCTACTAAAGCTAATCAACATGTGGGGGAAACGTATCATATTGGGAGTGATTATAAGACTGCCAATGCGGCCAAGTTTACTATTCCTGTTTCAGTTCCACTTAAAAAAAATAATGAATTAAGAGATCTTATTTTTGGTCCTCAATGGTCCCCAATTGTTTTTGTCCCGGTTACGCTGCCTATGATGCAGCAAGATGCATTCACCAAATTCTATAATTCTGTATTAGGTGGAGAGAACACTCATAGCATGGGAAACTTTACGTTTGATGAAAATGGCAATATCAGCAATCCACTGTACACCATGGACGGTCAATTGGTGGAAGGCAATCCACGGGTGCAGGCGTACGAGCAAATGCTGGCCGCGCGAGCAGAACTCAAGGAAGTCATGGGCGACCTGGTTGAACGCTACGGTGGACAAATGGGTGCTTTCGGGCAGTTTGCTGCTACTACACTGGGAGTGAATCTGATGGGAGAAGGACAGCAAAATGGTCGCACCCATGGTGGGGCATATTTTGTGGGCAACAAAAATGGGGGCACAATTCAATTAACACCTGAGGAGCTAAAGCATGCGGCTAACCAGATGCGTTCCAGCCTGCATGGGTTCTCTAGCGATACCCGAGCATCCATCCAGTTATTTCAGGCTCATATCGGGACAAGTGAAAGTCAGTCTTTGACCCCAATTGCGCATAGTGCAACGGCAACGCTAGATCGGATTAATCGCTGGTATCAGGAATCAATTACGGAGATAGCAGAATATATAGATCGCAAGGGTCAGGAATTCACGATGGTGGATCAGTAATAGATCAGCTGTAAGAACACAACAGGGGGCAAAAGAGATGGGCAGAATATCTTTGAGTCTGGGGGATCTGCGAAGGGCTGTACAGCAATGCGAACAGCTAAAGCAAAGACTTCAGCATCAGGAGCAGCAGATGAAAAATATATATGGTCGGCTGCATGAATGGCGGGGAGAATCAGCTACTGAATTAACACGTAAAATGGAGACGTTTCTCCAAGGCACAACTGTACGAATACAGGAATTGGACGATCATAAAGAGCAGTTGAAACGTTATATTCGGAAAATGGAAGAAGCTGATCGGCGTGAGGAGAGACGCAAACGGGCTGCACAATGGTGATGTAGAGCTCAACCATTAAGTCAGCTACATAACATATAAAAACCGTACAATCGCTAGGGGACTCCCGCGGGGTACGGTTAATTGCGTTTAAATAAAACTACATATATAGTAGAAGAAAAAAATATTCTCCCAGAGTGATGACGATAACGACTTTGTAGTCTACTTTAATTTTCCTGCGGAGAATATAGCAGTGTTCGGAAACTTAAGGGTTAGACGAAAAAGTGTAAAAATGTTGAAAAGCTACAAAGTTCGACATATTGTTCGCTTTTTCGCATCATATGTTATTAGATTAGGGATTTTTGTTTGCTATTTATCGTATATTTATGTATAATCTATCGTGTTGAAAGATTGATTGTACGTAATATGCTGATGAGGGTGGGTTCATTGACGCTGCTCGACAGTAACGAAAGCAAGAAGCGGATGTGCCAGATTTACAATGAAGTTTCAAAGGAACTGTTCGGCTTCGGGACCACGCTGCTGCGGGCCACCGTTGAGAACAACATTGTTACCTTTGTGGCGAAGCACCGGCGTTCTCCACGCTCGGCGGCATTGGAAGTGGAAGCCCCCGGCTTGAAGCTGGAAGTGGATTTCCGAATGTCCATGCTGTACAAGAAGAGACTTCGCGAGAAGCTGATTGAGGATATGGAGCTCGATATAGAAGCTTTACTGCGCGATTATGATGCAGCAACGCAGTGGGCAATTACGAACATCATACTGAAAGAATCCTAATAAAATTGGATATTCGGCTTTTCGCTTCGGATCTATCTGAGGGGAGAACCTGTTATAACGCGCAGCGGGATCAACTTATTCTTTGTTTACGAAGAAAAGTATTCTTGTTTTACAAGAGTACTTTTCTTTTTTGTGTCATAAGGTGTGCAGAATAAAAAAACAGGGGGAGTTTCATATGAAAAAATGGTTTAAAGGATTTATGGCTGTGACCTTGGCATCTGTGGTACTGGCAGGTTGCGGCAGCAATGCTACTGGCGGTCAGACAGATGGAAAAGATGGTTCAGCTGATGGGAAAAAGAAACTAGTTATTTCAACATGGGGCTTTTCCGAGGACTTTTTTAACAAAGAAGTGTACGAGCCTTTTGAAAAGGAACATAACGTTGACATCGTGGTCGAAATTGGGAATAACGCAGAACGGCTGAACAAAATCAGTCAAGGTAGTACAGACGTCGATCTGATTTATCTGTCTGATTATTATGCTCAACAGGGAATTCAACAGGGATTGTTTGAGAAGCTGGATCGCAGCAAGGTGCCGAACCTGAACCAAATTTATGACATTGCCAAAGCACCGCTGGGTGAAGAGTATGGTCCTGCTTATACAGTTGGGCGCCTCGGTATTGCCTATAATCCGGAGCTGGTGAAAAAGAATGTGACCTCTTGGGCTGACCTGTGGGGCAGTGAGTTCAAAGGAAACGTGACTCTGCCGAACATTACGGCGACTGCCGGACCAATGATGGTAGATGCAGCCTCCAAAGTAGCGGGTAGTAAGGAGTTTAATGAAGACCAAGCCTTCGGAAAACTGAAAGAGCTGAGTCCGAATATCGTTAAGTTTTATAGTAAAACGTCCGAGTTCGTGAACATGTTTAGTCAACAAGAAATTGCGGGCGGTCCGATCATGGAAATGTACTTCAAAGATTTGCAGGCGGCTGTGCCAGGAGCGAAATTTGTAGCTCCTAATGAAGGTGCTTACGCAGTAATGAACACGATTAATGTAGTGAAAGGCTCCGACCAGAAGGAGCTGGCTGAGGAATTTATCAACTGGCAGCTGAGCAAGGAAGTTCAAGAAAAATCCGCCAAGGCAAAGGTTGATTCCCCGGTGAATACGCAGGTGGTACTATCTGGTGCGGATACAGAGGGAATTACGTACGGTGCGGATGTAGTGAACAAGCTGACCAAGCTGGATATGAAGTTCGTTAACGATCATATCAAGGCATGGACAGATCGCTGGAACCGGGAAGTTGCACAATAATGAAAAAGGTCATACTAGATGTAGATACGGGTATTGATGATGCGTTGGGTATTTTACTAGCGGCCAAAAGTGGTCAGCTGGATATTCAAGCGATTACTACAGTATGCGGTAATGTTTCACTTAAACAAGCAACATTGAACACATGCAAAATCCTCGACCTTTTGGATAGACCGGATATTCCGGTTTATCGGGGGGCAGAGGCTCCCTTAATACGTAAAGGTCTGCACGAGCACCGTGTCCATGGAGAAGACGGCATTGGAGGTGCATTGAGTGGAGTAGTACCAGCCATGTCTGCGTCCGAAGGTTTTGCACCGGATATCATCATTGATACCGTGATGGCTCACCCGGGGGAAGTGACGCTCATTTGCACCGGCCCACTCACCAATCTGGCACTGGCGCTGCTCAAGTGTCCCGAGCTGACGGATCACGTCCATGAGGTCATTTTTATGGGCGGTGTTATTCACGGATGCGGCAATATTACACCTGTAGCGGAGTACAACATGTATGCTGACCCTGAAGCCGCACGAATCGTATTTCATGCAGGATTTGGTCGATTGATACAGGTGGGACTGGATGTAACACGGAAGGCTCTGCTGACTGCGGATCATATTGCTCGTCTGACCCGCCCAGCAATTCGTAATTATGTAGCTGAAAGCACGGCCGTTTATACCAAGCGTTATGAAGAACGCAACGGGGTAAAAGCGTGTGCGCTTCATGACCCGCTTGCCGTGGGTGTCGCGTTGAATTCGAGGTTAGTAAATACCTCGCTGTTGTATGTCGACGTGGAAACCTCGAGTCGCATATGTGATGGACAAACAGTGGGCGATGTACAGAACCGCCTCAATCATAGCCCTAATATGAATGTGTGCGAACAGGTGGACAGCGAAGCTTTTCTGGAGCTGTTTATCCAGGTGCTGAATAAGGAATAACATTTTGATAACCGCAAGGAGCTACCCATGAAGAAAACATACTTGTATTGGCTGCTGCTGCCAGGTCTGCTCTTTCTGGCGGTGTTCATGGTCATTCCGATTGTGTTGACGATCGGTTCGACCTTCGTACAGAACAGCTCATTCACCCTAGAAGGCTATCTCCATTTCTTCAAGGACCCTTATTTTCTGAAAATATTGCTGACTACGCTGGAAGTCAGTGTCGTAACGACACTTGTGTGCGTATTACTCGGCTTCCCGACGGCTTATTATATTTCGCAAAAGGCCCCGCGTCGTAAAGGGATTTTGCTAGCGCTGGCTATCTTCCCCTTGTTGACGAGTCCGGTGGTGCGGTCATTCAGTTGGATGGTCATTCTGGGTCGCAAGGGGCTGTTAAATAACGTGCTCATCGGTTTAGGACTCGTGGATGAGCCGCTGAATATTTTGTATACTCCGGCAGCGATGATTATTGGTCTGGTTCATTTGTTTTTACCGCTGATGATTATTTCACTGATTGGTGTACTCGAAAATATCGACGGTGATCTTGTTCATGCTGCTCAGAGCCTCGGGGCTTCTAGATTCAGCGCATTTCGTAAAATCTTATTTCCGCTGTCTGTGCCGGGCCTGATCATTGGAAGCATTCTCGTTTTCGTAGGCAGTCTGACTGCATATACGACACCAGCACTACTTGGAGGAAAACAGCGGGTTATCGCTACATTTTTGTATCAGAACGCGATGACGCTAAACGACTGGTTTTTAGCTTCTGTTATTGCAACAATTATGATTGTTATTACATTTATCGTGGTCGGTCTCTTAAATAAGGCGGCCCATAAACTCAATCCGAAGGGGTAGGTGGATATGCGGGAGAAACATTACGGACTAGGCTTCTTTAGCCTGCTGGTCTTCATCTTTCTGCTCGGTCCGCTGTTGATCATATCGGTCACTTCTTTCGAGCCGGGCACGGTGTTAAAATTTCCTCCGCAGGGCTTTTCTTTGCGCTGGTATGAAAATATTTTTGAAGTGGATTTGTTTATGTCCACGTTCAAAACGTCCATTGTCGTTTCTCTGCTAGGCAACATCTTGGCACTGCTGATCGGTATGCCTGCCGCCTATGCACTTAGTCGTTTTTCGTTTCGCGGGAAGGATGCGCTGAATGCTTTGTTCCTTTCTCCGTTGCTTATACCGGGTATCGTTCTTGGTTTTACACTGCTGCGCTATTTGATCATTGTTTACCATTTACCAGTATATGCTGGACTATTGATCGGACATACGGTGATTATGCTGCCGTTCATTATTAGAGTCATTGCATCCAGTTTGTCTAACTTTGATTTTGCGATTGAGGAAGCAGCGCTTAGTTTGGGGGCTGGACGGCTGGAAACCTTTTTCAAGGTGGTTCTGCCCAACATCCGCTCAGGTATTATTGCGGCTATCCTGATTGCCTTTCTGGAATCATTCAACAATGTCGACATTTCCGTCTTTATGACAGGACCGGGCTTCAGCACCCTGCCCATTCAAATGCTGACTTACGTCGAAAATTATTTTGACCCGACGATTGCGGCGATTTCGGTTATGCTGATGATTTTGACCGGTATCCTGATGTTCTTGATTGAACGACTGATGGGATTGTCTTACTTCACTAAAAGGTAATGGAGGCTTCAACCTTATGGCACTGCTTACTCTGGATCGCGTATCGGTCGCTTATGACAACCAACTGATCTTGCAGGATTTCGATTTGCAGCTCGAACGGGGGCAATTGCTCTCGCTACTCGGACCGAGTGGTTGTGGCAAAACGACCACACTTCGTCTCATTGCAGGATTTCTCGAAGCTAAACAAGGAACATTTTTGTTTGACGATAAGGATTATACTCGGGTTCCGGTAAATAAACGGAACTTCGGCTTTGTATTCCAAAGTTATGCACTCTTCCCGCATTTGTCCGTTTTTGATAATGTTGCCTTTGGTCTGCGGTTACGCAAGGTAAAGGAAGATGATGTAAAGCGCCGCGTTATGACCATGCTGGAAACGGTTAGCCTAGGGGGATTTGAAAAACGTTTCCCCGGTGAATTGTCAGGCGGACAGCGTCAACGTGTTGCGATTGCGCGAGCGCTTGTGATTGAACCCGATCTGCTGTTGTTTGATGAACCTCTGAGTAACTTGGATGCTAACCTGCGTGTAAATATGCGTGTGGAAATCCGCCGTATTCAACAGGAACTGGGCATCACTACCGTATATGTATCGCATGATCAGGAGGAATGTTTTTCGATTTCTGACCAGGTTGCGATTATGAATAAGGGGAACATCGAACAATTAGATGCTCCATCGACCATTTTTAAATATCCGACGACCGAATTTGTCGCCCGTTTTATTGGGTTTAATAATTTTCTGAGTTTTGACGAGCGTACTGAAGAAGGGGATTGTATTCGACTGAATACAGGCGATCTTTCGTTCGGCGTAGCGCGTAATCAGGGTACTGCTCAGCCGGGTGCTCGTCAGGGCGCTATTCGCCCGGATGATTTGGTCATTCGAACAGAAGGCAACGAGACAGGGGAAAATGAGCTTCCCGGTATTATTAAGGTAAGTACTTACCTGGGGCGTAGCTATCAGTATGTGGTAGAAACGGTGAAAGGCAACTTTACGGCTAATCAGGAAATGGATACGCCTTACCTGAGTGGTCAGCGGGTTACCCTGCATTTTCCGGCAGATAAAATGGTGCTGGTCCAATAATCAGCGGGTTCGATGAAGGAGATACATCATGCGTGCAGACAAAATGATTTTACAAGTTAAGGTGTATAACAGTTACTACAAGACGTTCGAAGAAGGTAATGTAGCTATACTTGACGGTAAGTTTATGTATATCGGTCAGCGTGGTCTGGAGTCTTTCGAGGTGGCTGAGATTGTAGAGGGGCATGGGAAATATATGATTCCCGGCCTGATCGACATCCACTTGCATATCGAAAGCACAATGGTGACACCGGCAACCTTTTCCTATGGGCTGATTCGCAATGGGGTAACGACGATTGTACCGGAACCGCACGAAATGGCGAATGTTTTCGGATTGGAAGGCATTCAGGAAATGATGGAAGCCAGCAAAGATTGCGTGGCTGATATGTTCTACGGTATTCCAAGCTCTGTCCCGGCAACGCCGCTCGAAACCTCAGGAGGCGAGATCGGTATTCCCGAGATAGATGCCCTGCTGCAAACCGGTGAAATGATCTGCCTGGGTGAAATTATGAACTATGTGGATGTCATTCGTGATCCGGAAAGCAAGACGAATCGCATCTTACGCCATGTTCGTGAGCATTACCCGGAGCTGATCATTGAAGGCCATACGCCGCAGCTGCTTGATCTGGACCTGCATCAGTTGATCTATGCGGGGATAGGCTCGGACCATACTCACCAAAGTATTGAAGGTATGAAGGCGCGGATGGCCGCCGGGATGTTTATTGAAATTCAAGAAAAATCGATGACCCCTGAAGTGATGGACTATCTTATTCAGGAAGATGTGGCACAACATTTTTGCTTCGTAACGGATGATGTGATGCCAGACTCTTTCGTAGAACGAGGGCATCTGAACCATATCGTAAGTAAAGCTATCGGAATGGGCATGAAGCCTGAGGATGCCATTTATGCAGCTACGTTTACTCCTGCTGCACGGATGCGTATGCATGACCGCGGAACAATTGCACCGGGAAAAATAGCTGACTTTGTACTGCTGTCCGATCTTGGTCAATTTGATGTGGAGCAAGTCTATAAGGACGGACTCAAGGTATTCGATAAGTTCGAGGAATACCATCAAGCACCGATAAAAAGCCGCTTCCCCGCCCATTTTTATCAAAGTGTGAAGCTCAATCCGCTCACGGAGCAGGATTTTACGGTAAAGATGGATGTAGCTGATGGCACACATCAATGTCGTATTATGATGGTCAAGGATGGCTCAACTTTTACGAGCGAACGGATTGCACCTGCACATGTGGAGCAGGGTGAACTGGTATGGGAACATGGTGAACATGGACTCATCGCTACGTTTGAACGATATGGAAAGAATGGCAACCGTGCTTATGGTTTGATCGGGGGAGATACGATTAAACGTGGGGCAGTGGCAACCACCTATTCGCACGATAACCATAACTTGCTGGTCGTAGGGCATAACAAGCAAGATATGATATTGGCTGCGAATACGGTTTTATCCAGCCAAGGTGGCTTTTGCGTAGTTGAAAATGGCAAGGTGCTGTCCCATTTGCCGTTAACCGTAGGCGGGATTTTAACAGAAGGACCGCTGGAAATGGTTGCAGCCCATGTGAAGGAGCTGCGTTCAGCCTTGCTGTCGCTGGGTTACCGCCATTACAATCCAATCATGTCGCTGAGTACGCATTCTTTGCCGGTCAGCCCAGCCTTGAAGATTACCGATCATGGTCTGATTGATGTAAATGCTGGCAAGGTTGTATCCTTAATCGTGGAACCTTCAGAGATGCAAGAATAATAAAAGAGCCGACCCTCTTACGGGCCGGCTCTTTTTTGTCGTGGCTAGGTATGAGGTAGTATGTTATGGACTTTGTCTACAATACAGATACTTTAGCAGACAAAATTAACATCTTCTTTACTCCTATTGATGTAACCTATGTATAAAAGATAAATAAGTCTTGATTGTGGATGTCCTATTGCATGTAGAGTTAGATTTACAATCAATTCACGTAATCTTCATGATTAAAACCGAATAAAGACTTGAAAAACATCGACACAGTGTTATAATTAAAACAGGATTTAGATTAAGTCTAAATTAATAAATAAATATTTATTGGATTCACGCATGGGATTTTGAAGAAAATCAGACACTACTGTTAACGAGTATCCAAGCTTTACACCAACTATATTTTGAATGAAAACGAGAGGGGATTTTAACATGAGTACATTAAATCATACGAACACACCTACACAAGAGGCCATTCAAGAATTGCACAAGGCATTGAATCGTCAGGTAGCTACCTGGTCTGTATTGTACACGAAACTGCATTATTTTCACTGGTATGTGAAAGGACCTAAATTCTTCACACTGCATGCTAAATTTGAAGAACTTTACAATGAAGCAACAGCTAATCTAGATACGATTGCTGAACGTTTGTTGGCTACTGGTGGCCGTCCGGCTGCGACCTTGAAGGAGCATTTGCAACTTTCAGCTATTCAGGAGTCCGCAGGTGAGCAGACAGCTGACGATATGGTGAAGTCCGTTGTTGCTGATTTTAAAACCATCACTGTTGAACTGGCTAATGGGATGGAAGCAGCGGAAGCAGCACAGGATAAAGCGACAGAGGATCTTCTTAACGGCTTGAGAGAAGCAATGGATAAACATATCTGGATGCTGAGTGCGTATTTGGGATAAAATATTGGGATATATTTCCACGTATATGGAGATCAGGTGAACAAGATACACATCCCGTTGGTTCCACTCTGCCACTGGAGTATAATAACGTGAAGGCGTGGAAGACCACAGGCTCTTGAGTCATAGAGCTGCCGGGATGGGGTGTGTGTTATGGAAGTGAAACAACAGCTTTTGCATGAAGCGGAGCAGTTTATATATACATGTTATGAGGAGCTGGGCCGAAGCCGCGATGAAGCGGAAGCCCGGCTTCTTCATATTCGTCACGACATAGAGACAACTGGAACGTATGATCATACGTACGAAGAGCTGGAGCACGGAGCACTCATGGCTTGGCGCAATAGCAATCGTTGCATAGGGCGCTTATTATGGGACAAGCTTTTGGTCAGAGATGCGCGGGCCGCGTCAGATGCGGCGGAGGTGGTCAGCGAGCTCCTGGAGCATATGCGCATAGGAACGAATGGCGGTAAAATTAAGCCAACGCTTACTGTATTTCGCGCCTCCAAGCCGGGGCAGCCGAATATCCGCATCTGGAACCATCAACTCATTCGTTACGCTGGATATGAAACCGATCAAGGGATCATCGGGGACCCGATCTCGGTGGATTTTACCAATGTTTGTAAAGATATGGGCTGGCAAGGAGCGATGACTCCTTTTGATATTTTGCCACTGGTTGTGGAAGCAGGCGGGCGGCCTCCCGAGCTATTTGATATTCCTGAGCATTTGGTGATGGAGGTAGCCATTGAGCATCCAGAACTTTCGGGTTTCGCTTCCTTGGGATTACGTTGGTATGCCGTGCCTATGATTTCGGACATGACGCTGGAAATTGGCGGTATCATCTATACGGCGGCTCCCTTTAACGGCTGGTATATGGGAACAGAAATCGGCGCCCGTAATTTTGCGGATACCTTCCGCTATAATATGTTGCCACAGGTGGCTAAGCTGATGGGGCTGGATACGACGAGTGAAACAACGCTTTGGCGTGATCGGGCGCTGGTGGAATTGAATATTGCTGTGCTGCATTCTTTTAAAAAAGCGGGAGTCAGCATTGTCGACCACCATACCGCAGCGGCACAATTCAAGCTGTTTGAGGAACGGGAGGCCAAGGCTGGGCGCGCACTGACAGGCAATTGGACATGGCTGATCCCTCCGCTATCCCCGGCGACAACGCATATTTTTCATAGTTCCTACGATAATCGGCTTGTGAAGCCGAATTTCGGAGTTCAAGAGAAGCCGTATATGTCGAGACAGGCTAATACAGCATCAGATGCAGTGCTTCAGCAGAAGCGCCAAGGTTGCCCTTTTCATTCCGGATAATGATGGGAATGACCTAATGGCTGGATTAGGATTCCAGCTTATCCCATGCAACGATAAAAAGGGTAGCCAGTGGCCCTATTAATAGGGAGAGCAGAAACCAATTTAGCCCGCTCCGATTTTTGGATTGTGCCAAACCGGCATTAATAAGGGCAAGCGTTCCCCAGCCTATATAATAATCTTCTGACATGGTATTCTCCTTTGTAAAAAGGTATAATATCGTACTGTGTATGGTATGAACACATCCATGATTTCATAAGTTTAAAGTAAATATAACTTTATATATCCTGGTTTGAGGAGCGAAGCTAAGTTGGAAAGATATCAGGCAGAGCGCGTTGTCGCTGAGCTTTTGGAACGGGCTGCTATAGGTGTGACAGTTAAGCTGGAGAAACGTTTTCCTGGTGGAAGGCTGATTGGGGGCAAATATGCCATGAATGCTCACGCCATTACCATGTATACGGACGTTATTGAAACACAGTGTTTACAAATGTTCGGCAGCGTTGATCGAGTTGAGGAGTATTTTACGGTTGTGCTTGCACATGAGATCGGGCACGCCGCCGATACGGAATTAGTGGACCTCTCCGATGCTTTGGAGCAAGAGAGCGGGATAGGGACCCGGCAACGACTTGCGCTGCAAATTGAAGAAAACGCATGGAATTATGCGCTTAGATTGGTGCCTGAAATAGAAGCAACGTTTATTTCTGCCGTAATAGACGAGTCCTTGCTGGCCTATCGAGTCCCGGTTATGGAGCATTCTGACATTGCGTAACGATGATGATCCGAGAGCCGTCAGGCTCTTTTTTTGTTGATAATAACAGACGGATCGGCAGGATCATTTAAAGGAGTAGCTTTTTAAGCTGTGACACGCGTCCCTGGGATAGTTCGAGCATTTCGGCTAATTCTTTTTGAGATACATTAGGATGCTCCTGCATGAGCTGTTTTAGTTTATTCAGGAGATCATTCTGATTTCTGTAACTCCTTCTTTTCTTGGGCTGGACAGGACGGGATTCACTCAAATGACTGGAAGGATTATCGCTCTTCAGATTTTCAATACAACTTTTACATATCAGATGATCCCTAAAATAGCTCAAATGATCTACGGCACCACAAAAATAGCAAGAAACCCCCGTATACTTGCGAATCATCAGTCCCTCTGGGGTAATAAAAAAATCGAGGGCATCTCCAATATTAATATTCATAGAATTGCGCAGCTCCTTGGGCAGCACAATGCGGCCCAAATGGTCTAATGGCCGTGTCATTCCTGTGTTCTTCATCATTTTTCCCCTTTCCTGAAATGCGCTTATAGTTGTAGGAATTGTATGTATATATGCTGGAAGTACAAAGCGCTTATATTACAGTTTGTTTTGGTATAGCTATGCTGAAAAAAAGCTCCGGCATGACGAACAATTACGTCTGCCGGAGCATTGTACAGCCAATGAATCTAAGATGTCATGTCGAATTACTGTGGGTTGGTTGTCCAAATACCGGCTACTTTTAATTGAACCCGTGGAGGCAGTTTCAATGCGGCTAATGTCAGATCGGCCAAATCCTGCGGTTGAAGCATGCGATCCTCATCACCAATAGGCAATCCTGCGTTTGCCGCCAGTTCTGTATTGACAGTACTTGGAGTCAGCGCGGTGACGCGAATGTTAGATTTGCGAACTTCCTGCATCAGTGCTTCCGTGAAGCCCATCAAAGCAAACTTGGATGCGCAATATGCCGAGCCTGTTGCAAAACCTCGTTCTCCTGCCGTCGAGGAAATATTAATAATGTTCCCGCTCTTTTGTGCCAGCATGCTTGGAAGAACAGCATGTGTGACATAATAGGTTCCCATCAGGTTTACGCGAATAATACGTTCCCACTCTTCGGGGTCCATATCTGCGACTGTGCCAAAGGTAGCAATGCCTGCATTATTGATCAAAATATCGACAGCGCCCAGCTCATGTTCCAGTGAAGCTACAGCGGCAGCGGCCTGTGCGCGATCCGATATATCTGCAACGGCACTCACCACTTTCACACCGTATGTACTCCCCAGCGAATCCTGCAGCTTTTGCAGGTCAGTCAATGTTCGTGAGATTAATCCCAGGTTAACGCCTTCCTTAGCTAAAGTTTCGGCAATTGCTTTACCGATTCCTTTGCTGGCTCCTGTAATAATGGCTGTTTTATTCTTAAGTTCCATCCAGTCTCCTCCTTTTCACTCCATAACGTGGTTGTGCATGTGAGCACATGGTTACATTATACAAGGTTAAACTCATTGAACCAAACTTCGCCTCTGATGAGGTATTCATCTAGAGGTCTCCTATTTGGAAATATTAATATCCCCTGAGGTGGTTTCTGCCTTTATCACGTTCACACTACCGGGAACAGATTCGGGAGTATCTATACTCCCAGAGTCAGAGTGGACATTATAAACACCTTTAAAATCGGGAGCTTGCTTAATCTTCACGTCACCAGAATCAGCATTCACTTCCAAGTTGGCTACGGCACGTTGTGTAATATTTGTCTCCCCTGAGGTTAGGGAAATAAGGCCATTACCGCTATAATCGTGGATGGTAACATCGCCAGAAGTAAGCTTCAACTCCATATCTGCTGCAAGCTGACTGGCTGTAAAATTGCCGGATGTTAAATTTGCGATCAGGTGGGTACTTTGGAGGTTTGTAATCTCGGCAGTGCCTGAAGTAGCGGTGATGGAAGTATTCTGCACGGAGGCATCTTGAAGTTTTACATTCCCTGAATGTGCATCTATCTGTAGGTCAGTTAGTGTTTCGCCGGAGGGCATCTCTACGGTAATCGTTTGATCCACATCAGGGGTGATCGAAAGAAATGACAAGGAAGCGGCCGGCTCCGATTGAATCGTAAGCTTACCGTTCTCAATTCGGGCATTATGAATTTGGTCGGCTACCTTTGTCTGAACTTCTCCACTAATGCGTATCGTACCTTGGTCGCCAGAGCCGGGAGTAAACAAAATAGAGACATCATCAGAACTGTCCACTTTCAGCTTCTGTAGCTGACCACGTGTGAACGTCCATTTTTTGTTAATCGCAGTTGTTTCCTTCATGACTTGTTGACTCCATGGGGCACCGTAAGCCACCATTCCGGCTACACCGATCACAATGCACAGACCTGCTGCAATAAACCACTTTTTATTCATGTTGTTAGTAAGCTCCCCTCAGGGTAGTCTGATTCCATTTCCAGTATCGTACTGTGCCTTTGACCATAAGGAGTAAGAGATAACGGACTCCAGGCAGCAGCAATAGACCTATACCCGTCATCGTGATAGAGAAAAAGAATTTGGCCGGGTAAAAGGTGCTGTTTAGTGCATAATCAGTAACGGCGAGAAGGGGGGCTGCAATGAAGCTGACCGATACCACGGTCAATGAAGCCCATACTGCCCATAGGGTAGCCATAATCGGGATGGAGATTAGCAAATTGAGAAACAGCAGCCCTAAGAAAGTAAAAAGATTGCGTGCGAAGCTTCCCTGACGAAGCGGAGGAGAAGCGTTCCAGGCTGCATTGGGATCATCCAACGCTTCTCGGGCAATATCCTCCGGGTTACCCAGCTCATTGGCAATCTCACTTTCGCTTTTGCCATTAACCAACCCGTAGTCAAAATGCTGGCTCAAATCACTAAGCAGCTCATTGCGTACCTCTGCAGGGAGAGGAGAAAGACGCTGCTCTACCTCTGTAAGAAACTGTTTTCTATTCATCGGAATTCCCTTCCTCCAGTAGGCTTGCGACATGATGGACAAAATCATTCCATTCCCGCGTAAGTATTCTTGTATAATGGCTTCCAGTATCAGTCAGCCGATAATATTTGCGGGGAGGCCCCTCGGTCGATTCCTGTAAATACGTTGTGCAGTATCCTTCTGATACCAGACGGCGGAGCAATGGATATAGGGCTCCCTCAGCTACTTCAATATGACGGGAGACGGCTTGAGCCAACTCGTAGCCATAACGGTCTCTGCGTCCAATTAGAACTAGAACGCACAGTTCCAGTACCCCTTTTTTGAATTGGATGTTCACATTCACGAGCGGTGCTCCCTTCCTGGATGTTATCAATAATTCATAGGTGTCGTTCGGAATAAGGGGAAGAAACGTGTGTTTGTGCATAATTTGTCACGGGTACTAATTATAGAACAGTAGTCAGGTATAATTTAACATCATGTACTGATTAATGCAAGGTACTAAATTTTTAATAATAAAATATTTGTGCCAAAATGGGCAGATTTTCTTTCTTGAAGGCTTTATTGAATAGCGAATGTTGTAGAAAAAAGTATTTTTATTTGGAAATTACTCGAAATATGGCTGGAAGCACAAATAGGATGCTACTTTAATTTCATTCATTAAAATGATAGATTGTAAAGTATTCAATAGGGTTAAATATTACTTTTTATGAAGAGGTGGGTAAAGGGTGGATTGGAAAAATTGGTATATGGAACTGGAACAGGATGATGAGTCTTGGGATGTATCTGAGGAGATTGTTCTGCGTGGTGTAGTACATCTTAATTTTTGCGGGCAGCCCTCGGAAGTAGAAGTCGAATTTATCGTGGGGGCTGACTCCGAAGAACAGGCACAGACTATAGAAGAACCTACACAGTTGCAAAAAAACACATGGGAGCAGTATATGGAATATTCGTCAGCTATTCATCCTCAAGTGTTGGAGTCCATACACCATCATTATGCTGGCATAGTGGAAAAGTACCGGAATGCTTACAGTATATGGGGAGAGGACCCAGATGAATATGCGCCTTATGTGGAGCGGCCGGAACAATTGCTGGATCGAATACAGCTTGTGTCTATACTGATTTCCGACTCATCGGCAAAGGATGAACTGTATTTGAATTTTAGTTGCTCCTGGGATCAAGAACATGGCTTAGGCGTACATATGAAGCAGATGAAAATGGAGCATATTCAAGGCGTTTATACATTATATGACCTAGAATAAATCCCCCTTCCCGGCTTTTACCAAAAAGGGCCGGAAAGGGGAATAGGATATGGTGAAATGATGGTGCGATTCGATACGATAAAAAGATTAGTTGGATACAGCCAATGCAGCCCGGGCTGCTTGAGCCGCTTGTACCATTAGTCGCAAGGCGGCGATAGATTCCTCCTTGGTGCGGGTTTTCAGACCACAGTCCGGATTAACCCAGAACAAATCTGATGGCAGTACGCGCAGAGCACGCTGGATCATGCTTAGCATTTCAGATACATCGGGGATGCGCGGACTGTGGATATCGTACACGCCCAGACCGATGCCCTTGTCGTATACCTGATCTTCAAAGCTGACAATCAGTTCTCCGTGACTTCGCGAAGTTTCAATAGATATGACGTCGGCATCCATATCGGAGATGGACTGAATCATATGCTGAAATTCGGAATAGCACATGTGCGTATGGATTTGGGTCGCAGGTTCAACGGTGGCCGTGGTCATAAGGAAGGCTTGAACCGCCCAGTCCAGATAGGCTTGCTGTTGTTCTTTTTTCAGTGGAAGCCCTTCACGAATTGCAGGCTCATCGACCTGAATCATGCCGATGCCCGCTTGTTCCAGTGCCTCTACCTCTGCCCGTAATGCCAGAGCCAACTGTAAAGCAACTTGACTACGAGGAATATCGTTACGTTCAAAAGACCAGTTCAAAATGGTCACAGGGCCTGTAAGCATTCCCTTAACAGGCTTGGAAGTTAACGATTGGGCGAATGCCGTTTCTTCCACGGTCATGGGCTGATCAAAGGAAACGTCTCCGTATATAATCGGCGGTTTGACACAGCGGGAGCCGTAGGACTGCACCCATCCGTTTTGCGTAAAAGCAAAGCCGTTCAGCTTTTCGCCAAAAAATTCAACCATATCGGTCCGCTCAAATTCCCCATGAACAAGCACGTCAATGCCAATGTCCTCTTGAATATCAATCCATTCCTTAATTTGCTGTTGGATGAACGCCCGGTATTGCTCGGCTGACCATTCTCCTTTGCGATAGTGCAGGCGGGCCTTGCGGATCTCGGCGGTTTGCGGGAAGCTACCAATGGTCGTCGTAGGCAGTGGAGGCAACTTCAGCTTATTTTGCTGAATCTCACGACGCTCGGCGAAAGGAACGCTGCGTGACAGAGGCTCTTTTGCCAACAGGTCGGCCAGATCGGCAGCTGTCTGTACGCGTGCCGCTGAACTGTTGAAACGGGCTACCGCATCCGCACTTTGCTCAAGCTTGGCGAGTGCGGAAGGATCGTGTTTGCCAAGTGCAGCCGTCAGGACGGCGATTTCCTCCAGCTTTTCATCGGCAAAGGCCAGCGCTTGCACCAGCTCCTTGTCCAGCTTGTGCTCTGCCTCCAGGCTGACTGGCACATGCAGCAGACTGCATGATGGCTGTACGATAATCTGTGCGGCAGTGGTTTGTTCTGCTAACTGACCCAGCAGGGCAGCCACAGCGTTCAGGTCGCTTCGCCATATATTGCGCCCGTCAATAACCCCAGCGCCCAGCGTTTTTCCTTTAGGGAAGCCATGCTGCAATATATGCTGAAGATTTTCGCCATCATCATACACAAAATCAAGACCCAATCCCTGTACCGGAAGTGCGGACAGACGCTCATAATGGTCCAGGCTGCCAAAGTAGGTTTGCAGCATTATATTCAAGGAGGGCGCAGCTTGAGTCAAAGCTTCATAGACTTCCTGAATAATGTCCAAATCCTCTGCCGGGAATGAGGTGGTTAGGACAGGTTCATCGATTTGGACCCACTGAACGCCTTCTGCCGCTAGTTCAGACAGGATACGGGTGTACAGTGGCAGGAAGCTTCGTACGATGGCGGCCAAATCCTTACGGTCATAGCCTTTGGATAAGGTAACGAATGAATAGGGGCCGATGAGGACCGGTTTCCCATCAATGCCTAGTTCTTGTTTTGCTTCACGATAAGCCTGTAAGGGTTTATTTTCAGTGAACACCGGGACTGCGTTTGCCAATTCAGGAACGATGTAGTGATAATTGGTATTCATCCATTTGGTCATTTCACTGGCGGTTGCTCCCTTCTGTCCACGAGCGATCCCAAAATACACGGACAGAGGAACCGGTCCTGCGGGACGATGGTTGAACCGTTCGGGTACCAGACCGAACATTACAGATGTATCCAGCATGTGATCGTAATAGGAGAAGTCTCCGACAGGAATGCGATCAATCCCCTTGTCACGCTGCTTGCTCAGATGCTCCAACCGTAATCTTTTCATCTCCGTCTGCAGTTCGCTTTCGTTAATGCTGCCGTTCCAGAAGCGTTCCAGTGCTTTCTTCCATTCCCGGTTTTCGCCGATACGCGGATATCCCAGATTACTGCTAATCAAGCCGGACAATTCAGGCCATTCAATAATGGACATGTACTTTTCCTCCTAGTGGGTAGCTGTTTTATTTTTACGTACCAAAAAAGGCATTCTTCCCCCAGAGTTAAAAATAAGTAGGGGAAAGAATGCCTCCGTGATTAAAAAATCAAAAATACGGCGACTGCTCTTAACACCTCCCTATCTTCCGTAGGTACTTGCGATGTTGTTAAAATAGGCAGGTCTCCTGACTTACGGATCATGACTCTCAGCATTCCTTCCCGGTCTGTGGACCAGTGGATATATGAACAGCTGAAAGTTCCCCGTTTACAGTGGCGGGACCGTGCCGGATTTGCACCGGCTTCCCTTTTAAGCCTGATCTGAATAGAACAGACACCTATCTCCAAGCTATGCGGTTAAGGTATGACGAATAATTATGCACTCGTATACTTGTTCACCATCATAAGTGAAACTTACAGGATGCGCAATAGAAACTCCAATGGAAACAGTTAGCTATATAAAAAAAGACAAGCCTTACCCATGATGGGGGCTTGTCTTGGATATAGCATCTTGCCGGGTAAACTTCGCGTTAAGCCAATGAAACGGTATAGCCTGCCTGAATGCTGGCTTTTACATCTACCAGACGTTGGTTGCGACTGCCCCGGAAGGGAAGGGTCAGGTCCTTTTGCTGTTCTACAAAACGACCATCCACAATCACATCGCACAAAAGCGCTAGCTCCTGTCGTTCCTGATCTGTGAGTAGATCTTCATAGACAAAGCCAGTATAAGCCCACACGGTTCGGTCGGGACAGGCCTCGCGGAAGTCACGCACAAATTGCGAGCATTCTGCTGCTGAGAAAAACGGATCTCCCCCGCAGAGAGTCAGTCCGTCCAACAACGGATTATCCATGATGTCACGAATGACTTCCTGTTGTCGTTGGGGTGTAAATGGCTCACCTGCACGGAAGCTCCACGACGCTGGATTAAAGCATCCGGGACAGGCATGACGGCAACCGCTAATGAACACGACGGTGCGCAGGCCGTATCCTTCGTTCAGAGATTCCGGAATGTAGCCACACAAATTCACTTATGTTTCACCCGGTCTCGAACTTCTGCCTGTTTTGCAGCATTAAAGCGAACGGTATAATCTCCTGTCAGATATCCGGTTACCCGACGTAAGCGCTGAAAGTGTGTGTGCTCCTCATCTGTGCCACATTGGGGGCAGCTTGTCCCGATAATCCCTTCATAACCACATTCCGTACAACGATCCACCGGATGGTTGATGGAGAAGTAGCCAATGTTCTGATGCAGCGCGTACTGAACAATTTTAAGGAACGCATCCGGGTTATTCCGCGCATTGCCGTCCAGTTCGATGTATGAAATCGCACCAGCGTTGCAGAGGTTATGGAACGGAGCTTCCAAGCTGATTTTACGAGCAGCCGGGAGCGTATAATACACGGGAATATGAAAAGAATTCGTGTAATATTCTCGATCATTTACCTCAGGAATAATTCCGAAATCACGTTGATCCAGCAATGTGAACTTGCCCGACAGACCTTCGGCAGGCGTAGCGAACAATGTAATATTTAAATTGTGATATTCACTCATTCGATCGCAATACACGCGCATGGAAGTGATGATTCGCTGTGCCTCGCGGTATACGAAATCATCCTCCCCGTGGTGTTTCCCGTATAGTGCCTTCATGCACTCAGCCAGCCCGATGAACCCGATCGAAAGCGTACCGTGCTTTAGTACGCTTCCCACCTTATCATCTGGCGCCAGTTCTTCTCCACCTTCCCATACCCCTTCGCGCATCATAAAGTCCGAAGCTTTGGCCGGCTGGCTGGTCTGGATTTGATAGCGATGGATTAGGCCATCCACCGCAATGCGCATAACTTCTTCCAGTCTCGCATCAAAGCGATCACGGTCAGGTGTCAAGCGTTTGCCTGTGCAAATACCATACTCAATGCCAAGCCGCACCAGATTAATGGTATTGAAGGAGAGATTTCCCTTGCCACTCTGCCGATTTCTACCGAAACGGTCAGAAATGGTGCGGGTACGGCAACCCATTGTCGCTATAATGGTATCCGGGTCATCAGCACGGTAAAAAGGCAAGTTGAAGGTGGCATCCACATTCACAAAATTGGGATACATCCGTCTGCTAGAGCATTCTACCGCCCGTAAGAACAAATCATAATTGATGTCGCCTTCTGCCTGGTTGATTCCCTCTTTGCATTGGAAAATATGCTGCGGAAAAATAGGAGTTTCCCCGCTGCCCAAGCCGCGAATAGTGGCCTCCAGCAGCGATTGAGTAACAAGCCGTCCTTCAGCAGACGTGCACATTCCGTAATTCAGTGAAGTGAATGGAATCTGTCCACCCGCCCGACTGCTCATGGTGTTCAGGTTATGAATGAGCGATTCAGCAGCCTGCCGGGTTTCCGTTTCCGTTTCTTCGCGTGCGAATGCGTATGAACGAGGGCAGACTTCTTGCAAATGGGGATTGGCCATATGTAGTTCGTCGTCAGACAGATGGGATTCTATCTCTTCCTCGAACAACCGAAGTCCCTTGCGCAGATGCTTGCGGAAGGACCGGGCAACGTATGGGGCAAGGTCCCAATCTATTTTATTGGCGGAGACACCACCGAATTGGCTGTTTTGCTGAGATTGGAAAATAATAGCGACCAGTGCCATAGCGGACATAATCGTTTGCGGTGTGCGCACAGAGCCGTTGCCTGTATTGAAGCCGTCTCGCAGTAAACGACCAAACGGGATAAAGATACAATTCGTAGTTCCGAGCGCATATTGGTCCAAATCGTGAACATATACATATCCGTGGTCAATTGCGTTCGTCAGTTCAGGCGGAAGTACCCGCAGGCGCGCATACCATTTGGCATACTCGGACCCAAGCTTGCTCATTTTGCCGCTGAACGATTCTCCATTCAAATTCGCATTCTCCCGCAGCATGTCCAGATCTTGTGCTCCAATGACCCGCTCGCCGATGTCGTATAATTGATGTTCCTCCAGCACCTTCATCGTAAAACCCTCCATATAGTAAAATATATATATTTTTCACAAAAACAACATATTGATGATATCTTGTGTTAACCAATTGTTTCGATCTATATATTGTATATACGTAAACATTGAGAGTATGTGACTATTGTCACATTGATAGGAGTGGGCGGTATAAAAAAGCCAGATACAGAGTAAGGGACACATCCACGGATATGTATCTTACTCTATATCTGGCAATCATAGTTGCGATGAAAATGATAGGCTTGCGAGTACATAGTATATGATCTTGGGATATTGTTTTGAGAAGGTTTAGAGTAGCTTTTTCAACTGGGACACCCGGCCTTGGGAAATATCTAGCATTTCGGCATATACTTTTTGTGGCAGGTTCGGGTGTTCCTGAATCAGCTTGCGTAGCTTTTTTACCATTTCACCTTGCTGCACTCTAGATTGCTTGGGTTGCCAGGTTGTATTGGTTCGGGTCGGCTTGGAATGTTCTTGAGCCTGGATAGCATCGGTGCTTGTGGCATGCACATTTTCATCGGTCTTTAATACCTGGATGCACTCTGCGCAAATAAAGCTGTCGCGAAAATAAGTTAAATGATCCACCGCGCCGCAAAATTTGCAGGAGACACCCGTGTATTTTCTTAATACAAATCCTTCTTCATCTACGAAAAATTCAAGTGAATCACCGATATTGATATCCATTGTGGTGCGCATTTCCTTAGGGAGTACGATCCGCCCCAATTGATCCAGAGGCCTTGTCATTCCGGTATTTTTCATTAGCGCTTCCTCCTTCAGTGATATATCCTGATTATACCAAAAAATATTATTTTTAGCTTTGTATATTGAAGGTAAAATACAACTTTTTTTGTCTTTATGCTGCGGTCTCTCTTTCAAACAGTATAGGATGTTTTCGGTATTGTTGCCGGGGTACCCCTTTTTAGCTATGATATATTAAAACGCTTTCATAAAAGTACTTTTTATCATCTTAATTAAGCTAAGGAGATGACGGATATGAGTCATGAAACAACGGGTATCGAATATTTATTTCAAGATCCGAAGATTCATCTGGATGAGCGTGTACGGGATCTCGTTTCGCGACTAACCTTGGAGGAAAAGGTTGAATCCATGTTGCAATACCAGCCGGCCATTGACCGATTGGGAGTCGCAGCTTATAAGCACGGTACGGAAGCGGCACACGGGATAGCGTGGTTAGGTGAGGCGACTTCATTTCCTCAGCCTGTAGGATTGGCATGTACTTGGGATACGGAATTAATGCGCCTCATCGGCTCTGTTATCGCAGATGAGGCACGTGTTTACTATCGTCGTGATCCAAAATTAAACGGTCTGACCCTGTGGGCACCTACGGTGGATATGGAGCGTGACCCGAGATGGGGACGCAATGAGGAAGCTTACGGCGAAGATCCGTATTTGACGGGAGAGTTGTCAAAGGAGTTAGTCAAGGGGATACAGGGGGATCATCCGGTATATTTGAAAGCGGTTGCCACTTTAAAACATTTTCTGGGTAACAACAATGAAGTGGACCGGGGAATCGGCTCCTCCAGTATAGACCCACGAAATCTGCGAGAATATTACTTAAGAGCCTTTGAGAAGCCTTTTACAGAAGGCGGCGCCCAGTCGATGATGACTTCTTACAACCTGATTAATGGAACGCCTGCTACGTTATATCATGGGGTTAACGATATTGTCAGGGGCGAATGGGGGATGGACGGCTTTGTCGTAAGTGATGCGGGTGATGTCATGGGGATTGTCAACGATCATCAGTATTACGATTCCCATACGCCTGGCGTGGCCGAATCTATTCGGGCGGGAATTGACAGCATTACAGATGATGCAGAGCTCTCCAAACAGGCAATTCGTGAAGCCTTGGCGCAAGGAACGCTACAAGAAGAAGACCTGGATCGGGCATTGTTCCATACGTTCCGTGTCCGTTTTCGTTTGGGGGAATTTGATCCGGCGGCAGACAATCCTTATGCCTCAATCGGAGAGGAAGCTCTCCTGACAGAGCAAGCCCGTGAATTGTCGCTGCGTGCGGCGAGGGAGCAGATCGTACTGCTTAAAAATGAGCATGAACTCTTGCCATTGAACCCTGCCCAGTGTGGCAAAGTAGCGGTCATTGGTACGCATGGCAATGAGGTGTACCGCGACTGGTATTCCGGTACGCTGCCCTACCGGGTTACACCGCTGGAGGCGATTCGTGCCAAGCTGGAAGGCGAGGACGCAAAGGAACGCGTCGTGTACCGTGACGGTAAGAAACGCGTGATCTTGACGGCGGTGAATGACGGAGCGAAGCTCACAGTCGATTCTTCCGGTGAGATGCGCCTGTCCCAGGATGGAGAGCCCACAGTATTGACCATGACGGATTGGGGCTATGGCAGTGTGACGTTACATGATGAGCATCTGGGTACTTACGTGACGAGTGATGAGGAAACGCTCCGTGTTACAGCTGATGAAGCGTATGGCTGGTATGTCAAAGAGGTCTTTGGGCTGACTCCTGTTGGACAAGGAGAGCATCTGTGGACAACATGGAATGGCAAACCAGTGATTGCCGGAACGGAGGGCTCATTAAAGGTAGTGGAGGCTGAAAAATCTGCACTTAACGCTGTAGAGAGTAACGCCTCGACATCCTCGACATTTTTAGGACAGAGCCAAACATTCCAGGTAGAGACGGTGTCAGATGGTTTAGCGGAAGCGATAGCCGCTGCGCAAGCGGCAGATACAGCAATTGTATTTGTTGGAAATCACCCGCTCATCAATGGAAAGGAAGAGAATGACCGCCCAGGCTTGGAACTGGCAGCTTCCCAGCAACGGCTTATCGAGGAAGTGTATCGTGTCAATCCGAATACGATTGTGGTTCTGACGGGCAGCTATCCATTTGCCATCCCTTGGGTTCAGGAGCATATTCCAGCGATCGTATACACGTCTCATGCGGGACAAGAGCATGGTACAGCAATAGCGGATGTGTTATTTGGAGATTACGCGCCAGCGGGGCGTTTGAACATGACCTGGGTTCAGAGTGAGGATCAATTGGGCGACATCAAAGATTACGATATTATTCGCGGCGGTCGTACTTATCAATATTTTGAAGGTGAATCCTTGTATCCGTTTGGCCATGGATTGACGTATTCGCCTTTTGAATATAATGACCTGCGTACGGATGCCCCAAAGGATAGCGTAAAATCTATTGCTGCACTGGATGCCGTGGATACGCTCCAGGTGTGGGTAGAGGTGACGAATCGGGGTGTAGCTGCTGGTGAAGAGGTTGTACAACTCTATGTACGGCCCGGTGCCTCACGAGTAAAGCGACCACTGAAGACATTGTGCGGTTTTCAACGTATTCGCTTAGACGCAGGCGAGACGCGAACGGTTTCCTTTACGATTCGGATGAAGGATTGGGCGATTTGGGATGTTACACGGGATTGCTATTGCGTTGAATCGGGTGAATATACACTGCTGGCAGGCGCTTCCTCAGCGGATATCCGGTTGGAGCACCCTGTGTACGTTCGTGGCGAAGTTATTCCACCACGCCAAGCTGGACGAAGTATCCGCGCTGAAAACTTTGATGATTGCTCCGACATCGTACTGGATGAAAGCAAGGAGCAAAGGGAGGCCTGTGTACGTCCGCGCACACCTCAACGTTCCGGTTGGATTGCCTTTCATGGCGTAGACATGGATACGGTGAGTGTGGTCGAGCTTCAGTGTCGCGTGTCAGGCAACAGTAGCGATGCCACAATTGAGCTGCGTTTGGATGCACCGGACAGCGAAGCTGTGGCACGTGTGAACGTGGGCAATACAGGAGGGGCGCAAGCATGGGTTACGCTTTCGGAAGCGGTACATTCAGTCTTTGGCACACGTGATGTATACCTGTTGTTGAGCGGGGAAGTGCGGCTAGCTCATTTTACTTTGGGCGCTAATGCTACAGAGGATTCCGGCTTTCAGGCTTGAACTTACTTCTGACATCACGTACAATGCATTCAACGAAGTTTCTACAGCTTAGGGGTGTCATCTCATTTGAATAGTGAAAAACGACTACGCACCGCAACGCCCAAGTGGCTTGGGGTGGCGGTAAAGGCGCTTGTCTATTTGGAAAAGCACGGAGAACTCTGTGCCAGCGGTTCTATTGCCCGTTCCATTGACTGCGAAGTCACTTTGGTGCGCAGGGTGCTGACGCGACTTGTACAGGCAGATTTGATTGCAGCACGCGAAGGTCGTGAGGGAGGCTATGTGCTTACCCGTTCGGCCGACCATATTACACTTGCCGATATATACCACGCCATTGAAATATGTGATCCGATTTTCCCGGGTATGATGCATGAACCGGAAACCAATCCTTTTTGTGAGGAGTTGGCGATAGCCGTATCCGAAATTTTAGCCGAGAGCGAACGACGTATGCTGGAAGTATGGGGGTCCCATACGCTGGCTTCGCTTGCCAATCGTACATCACTCGTGGTGGGAAAATGCAATCATAATGAAGATAAGGATGCCAAGTCTCCTTCCCAGAGGGATTAACACATTTCATTCAAAATGATAATAGCCGATACGACTCTCAAAAGAGGGTTGTATCGGCTATTTCTATGAAATGGTCATGCCTCAAATTATGTTTCATATGAGCAAACCCGGTTACGTCCTGCATTTTTAGCTTCGTATAGTGCTTTATCTGCCTGCTCCAACAGGGCTGCCCCGGACATATCTTCCCCGGTACCAGGAAATGTCGTCACACCGATGGACACCGTGACCTTAAGAACAAGACCATCCGCTAAAATAAACTCGTGCTGATTTACTCCACTAAGAATCTGATTAGCTATTCGCAACGCTTGCCGAAAAGCACAATTTGGCAAAAGCACGGTGAATTCTTCCCCCCCGCTGCGGGTGACTACATCATTAGGACGACATTTTTCCATTAGAATCTGCCCAAGCTGGCGCAGCACTGCATCTCCTGCCGCATGCCCATAGGTGTCGTTGACTTCCTTGAAGTGATCAATATCCAACACCAGTACAGATAAGTGCTCATGACGTTGACGAGCTTGAGGGAGCTTCTCTTCCAATGAAAACTCAAGCTGTCTTCTGTTGCTTAAATTAGTGAGATGGTCTGTGTAGGAGGTATGCTCCAGTCGAAGTAATAGCTCATTGGATGTGTTGATAGATTCAGCAATGAGGTACAGAAGACATCCGCCGATCATGGATATGAATAATTGGAGCGGATAAACATGCAGAACATCATCAAGATTCTTCAAATTAATCATAAGGGAACAGAATATAATGCCCATAGCAAAAACGTTCATAATCATCAGCTTGGGTAAACGTGACCAGGACAGATGTGACAATAAAGCGCACCCCAGCCCAACGAGCATCATAAAAATAGCGCCTACGATGGCTTGAGTGTTGATACCAAACAGCAATAATCTACCTACACATATAAATAGGGTAGCCATGAGCGTTGCTGGGGCGCCGATGTACGTTGCGGTAGCTACGATGGCCAAATGACGAAGATCGGCAATCGTATTAAATCCTACTGGAATTGAATAGTACATCATAACAATGCCATAGCACCCAAAAAGGCCGCCTCCGATCCAATGTATCTTACGCTTCAAGGTGTGCAGACGGATTTTATATCTTTGTGATATGAGGCCAGTTATGTACAAAAAGGTGACAAGGATACAGGTATTTACAAAAAACGTACTGAACAAGATGCTAACCCTCCCGAGAGGCATATTTCTTCATTTTATCAAAAAAACTGACATTAAGCTTGAAAATGAAGAATTTATTGAAATTTATTACGCTGATGCGCTTATAACGTTTCGTTCATGTGTTTGGTGCATAACTGGGAATAGATTGAGCATACTCCAAAGATACAAGAATAAGGAAAAATGGGCGGTATCTATTGCTGCCTTACTGGAGATGAGGTTTGCTCATGATTCGCTATCCCTATCGCAAACATAATAAAAAGTCGGGTGCGGACAAGAATAATGAAAATTCTTCACGTTCTTTAAAGATCGAGGCTCATGTGGATACCAACTTGCAGCAAATTAAGGAGTCGACGTCAAACAGCCCAGACTTCTTGATTCGTCGTTTTAATGTCGGACTAAAGGCGGATGTGCCCGCCGCTATTGTATTTCTAGATAGTATGGTCAAGACGGATACGGTGAATGAACTCGTCATGAAATCATTGCTTAGCCGCCCATCTGCCGAGGTGGCTGCTGAGGTGGAAAGTGCAGAAGAGCTTTACAATCAAATACAGGCTCACGCGCTGGAACTGGGTGAAGTGAAGGAGTGCGATGATTGGAATTCCATGATGGAACAACTCTTGATGGGAGATACGATCATTTTACTGGAAGGCTGTATAAAAACCATCGCATGCGGCACACGTGGAGGAGAGACGCGGGCGGTTAACGAGCCCTCCACACAGTCTGTCGTCCAGGGGCCGAAGGACGGATTTGTGGAATCCCTGTTCACGAACATCTCTCTTGTACGTCGGCGGATTAAAAGCTCCGATCTTACGATGGAGATGTTCAAAGTGGGAAGTACGTCCCTCACGAATGTGGCCATACTATATATGAAGAATATTGCAGATTCAAGTGTTGTAGATGAAGTTCGCGAACGGATAAAAGCCATCAATATTGACGCCATATTTGAGTCAGGCATGGTAGAAGAGATGATACAGGATCAAAATCTCACACCATTTCCGACAATTTACAACTCAGAAAGACCAGATACAATTAGCAGCAACATTATGGAGGGTCGGGTGGCACTCATTGTGGATGGAAATCCATTTGTACTGGTGATGCCTACTGTATTTGCTCAATTTTTTCAAAGTTCTTCCGATTATTCGGAACGTTACGACATGGCGACTGTCGTCCGACTCATCCGATATATCAGCTTTATTATTCTGATTTTGGGGCCTTCTCTCTACATCGCTTTAACCACTTATCATTATGAAATGATACCAACCCCACTGCTCATCAGCATACTAGCGCAGCGGGAATCCGTTCCTTTTCCGGCATTTCTGGAGGCGTTTATTCTGGAAATCACCTTTGAAATCTTGCGAGAAGCAGGTATTCGAATGCCCCGTGTGGGCGGACAAACGGTATCCGTTATCGGTGCGCTTGTATTGGGACAAGCGGCTGTGGAGGCTGGAATTGTCACTCCGCTGCTCACGATTGTAGTAGCGCTGACGGGGATTGCCAGCTACGCGATTCCGACATATAACATGGCGGTAGCCGGGAGACTGTTCCGGTTTGTTTTTATGGTGCTGGCTGCATTTATGGGACTGTATGGCATTACATTGGGGCTCATTGCGCTGATCGCTCATATGAACAGCCTTCGCTCCTTTGGGGTGCCCTACATGGCCCCTTTCAGTCCTTTTGTGCTGGAGAGTCAAAAGGATGCCGTATTGCGAATGCCGTTTTGGATGATGCGGAAACGTCCTAAAAGTATTACATCAACGAATCAGACACGAATGAAGGATGGAAGCGGGATTTCCCCTTCCGATAAAACTTCACCGATGCGGGAGGGGGGCGCTCAGGGTGTATCTGGAGAAGGGGAGTGAACGAAGCGCAGTAACCTTTAAATGGAGAATATGGGTGCTGAGTTTGGTGGGGCTACTAGTCATGCCGCTTCTCTCTGGCTGCTGGGATTCAGTGGAGTTGAACCAGCGGGCAGTAGTCGCGGCTATAGGCATTGATGCGGATGGGGAATCGGATTATGAGGTTTCCCTACAGATTATCGTAGCGGATGAAATTGCCGGGGCTAAGGCCCGAGGAAATACCCCAGTCGTGCTGTATCAGCAAAAGGGAAGCAACCTTTTTCAAGTAATTCGCAAAGCTTCACAGAAGATTCCGCGGGTAGTTTCTCTGGCCCATGCGAGGATTGTCGTTTTTGGAGAAAAGCTGGCTCGACGTGGTATCGGGGATACGTTGGATTATTTGGAAAGGGCTGCGGAGCCCCGACTAACGATGAAAATGCTGGTAGCACGCGGTGAAACGGCCAAGAACGTACTGGCATCCATGACCGCCATCGGTCGTATTCCGGCTAATGATATCTCGGGTAAGCTGGAAGCGTCCCAGCGTATGTACGCCGGGGATTACGCAGTGAGTCTAGACGATGTTATCCGGAGTATGTCCAATAAAGGTAGTGGCCCTGTCCTTACTGGTGTAGAAGTAGAAGGTAATTTGGAGCAGGCCCACCTTAAGGCTAACGTGGATAGTATTTTGCCCGAAGCGATTGTTAGCATCAAGGGTATGGGAGTGTTCCAGAAGGATCGTCTCATCCAATGGCTGGACGATGACCAAGCGTTGGGACTATCTATGGTGAATAACAAGGTGAAAAGTGCTGAAACCGCGTTGAGCTGCGGCAAAAAAGGTGAAATCATTGGAATCGAAACCTTGTATTCTAAAACCCATGTACACAGTCTGATCGAGCAAGGGAAGCCGGTTTTTGTTATTAATTTGGAGCAGACCGGGACGATTCAGGAAGCCGAGTGCTCGATTGACTTAAAAAGTCCAGAGGTTATGTATAGCTTGCAGAAACAGTGGGGAGAGGAAACAAAAAAAGTGATTACTTCAACGGTTAAGGAGGTTCAGCGTAGCCGTAGTGATGTACTCGGCCTAGGCCATGCACTGGAGAAAAGCCATCCTGAACAGTGGAAAAAACTCTCACCTGAATGGAACCGCTATTTTGCAGAAAGCACCGTTCGTGTTCAGGTGACTTCGGTACTGAAGCATACACAGTCACGGACTAACCCTTATTCGAAGGGAGAGTCCAATTAGTGAAATCGGGAAAGGAGGGAAGGCATTGAAAAAGATACAAATCGACGCAAAAGAGATGATTTCCCTGATGATGCTGTTTGAGTTGGGGACGTCCATGATGTCTATTCCCGGAAGAGATGCGGGCAAGGATGCGTGGATTGCTATTCTTATCGCCACAGGTTTGGGAGCCCTACTTTTTCTATGCTACGGCAGCCTTCACCGCCACTTTCCCGACCTGCTCATGACACAGTACTGCAAGGTGCTCCTAGGCAAAACTGCTGGGAGCGTGCTTGCCTTTTTATATATTGTGTTTTTTCTTTACGGCGGAGCACGCGATCTTCGAGATACTGGAATACTGATTGCCGATCGGACATTACAGCATACGCCGTTAACTATCGTCTGTGTCCTGATGATTGGTCTTGTCATGTATGTGATGCATTTGGGAATTGAGGTCGCAGGCCGGACGGGACTTATGCTGTTATTCTTGCTGCTGCTGTTGGGCTGCGCTACGAATATCATGATTTTATTGTCAGGTATTGTTCATATGAGCAATATATTTCCTATTGCCCAGCATGGCTGGCAGCCGATATGGGAGGTTGTTTATTCACAAGCCTTGATGTTGCCATACGGTGAGATGGTCACGTTTGCGATGATCCTTCCCACATTAAAGAAAAGCTACCGTGCCAACGGGGTTGGGGTCACCGCTGTATTGTTGGGAGGCGCAATCCTGTCTTTTGTTACACTGTCAAATGTGGTTGTGCTTGGGGAGGACGTATTCAAACGGGCCACTTACCCGCTGCTTTCTATGATCAGCAAGGTCGAAATATCAGATTTCGTCGATAGAGTGGATGTAATTGGGGTCATGACTGTCATTATTTTTGATTTTTTTAAAATTTTTATTTTCTATTATGCAGCGGTTAAGGCTGCTGAAGATGTATTGCGTGTTTCGTACCATAAACTGATCCTGCCGTTTGGGCTTATCATGCTTGTTTCTTGCGTGTTGATGACCCAAGGTTATCAAGAACATCTTGCAACAGGCGAGTTTGTACTGAAATGGATGTTTCCGGTATTTGCTGTGTTTTTTCCTTTCTTGTTGCTTATGGTGTCATGGCTGAAAAAGATCCGCAACAAAAAAAGAAAGGGGTATGCCTCGTGAGTCATCGTCTTGAAAACAAAACATACATCAGCACCGGACAACTGCTCATTCTTATGTTTCATTTTCTGATTGGGAACGCAGTCACCATTAATATGGATAGTTATATGCAGCGGGACACATGGATTATTCAACTCGTTGCTATGATTCTGGGTATGGTATTGTTCCGAATGTACTGCTACACAGCTGAAACGTTCCCTGGTAAGCCTCTCACAACCTATGCTAGCGAATTGGTCGGTCATACATGTGGAACAGTCATGGGAGTATTATATATTTTGTTTTTTTTATTTCTAACAGGTGGGAATTTGCGCGATGAGACAGAGCTGATTCGTATTTCCGTACTGGAGCAAACGCCCAACCTGGTCGTTGCCTTCCTTATGGTTTTGTGCGTAATGTATGTCCTTTGGTTAGGATTTGAAGTATTAGCTCGAACAGGACAAATAATGCTTATTGCAGTGGTGACCGTCATTTTTGTGGGGAATGTACTGTTGATTTTATCGGACAGCATTCATTTGCATGAGCTGACGCCGGTGATGGAGCATGGCTTTAAATCTGTACTTCATTCAGCCATTAGGGAACATTTGGCATTTCCATACGCAGAAATGATTTGTTTTATGATGTTCGTGCCCCATTTGGAAAAAACGTCGCAGATGGCCAGAACAGGCTATGCGGGCATTATCGTAGGTGGTCTCGTTTTAGCTGAAGCCGCAATACTAAATGTGGCTGTTATGGGCACTGACATTGCACAGCGCTCCATCTTTCCTTTACTCAGCACATTTGGGAATGTACAGTTTTCAGAATATTTACAGCGTCTGGATGTGATTGTTCTGATGACGATGATTATCGGCGATTTTTTTAAAATTGCCCTGTTCTTCTATGCTGCGGTGCTCGGGATCTCCGATATTTTTAACCTCCCCTACCGGAAAACACTACTTTTTGTCGGGATCATTGTCTTACTGTGGTCACAGGTGCAAACACCCAGCATGATTGAGCACCTTGCTTTTGGACGATTATCGTTTATTTATATTCATCCGTTATTTGTTTACATCTTTCCCTTGCTGCTCTTTTTGGCCGCTCTTTTGCATCGAAGCAGAGTTAGAACCCGAGGAAGAAGCGGAAACTTTCAGAAAACGGGACCATCGTGAAAAAAGGAAGCGAAATCCGTACTCAATTTGTTTTTTTGCCACGGTCACAAAGAATACGAGCAGCATTCCTGACAAGACGATATATTCGGATGGACGCATAGTACTAAAAGCCAATGCCATGGGCTCCCATGGGGTATGAGTACCGAATAGCCAGTTCACTAGCAGATTGGTGCCGAGCATAAGTATCATAAAGAGGGTGAATATCCACAGTATTTTCATAAAATATTCCTCCGATGTGTATGGGCTGAGATGTACCATGTATACATTGTGTTGCAAAGCCGTTCAATTTATCCGATCCCATTGACTTGAAATAAATTAAGATTTATACTTATTCTAAATTGATCTTTATTGTGATTGTAATTTTGTAATTAATATAATCTGCGTTGGTTAAGGGAGATGCGGTATGAGAACTTTAAATTTAACTTCGCAGCGCCAAGCGGTATATGATGTGGTTCGTGAAGCCCACGATCATCCTACTGCGGCTGATGTTATGAATCGGTTGATGGAGCGCGGATATAATCTGGCCTATGGAACAGTATATAATTCCCTACGTTATTTGACGGATAAGGAATTAATCCGTGAATTGAAGCTGGGGGAAGCTGCTAGTCGTTATGATGGACGGATGGACGATCATCAGCATATTATTTGTCAGGTATGCGGCCGAGTAGATGAAGTAATGAGTGAAGTCCCACATGATTGGATTGACACGGTTGCGCATGAAACGGGGTATAATATTGCCCATGCCCATGTCGTATTCGGAGGAGTGTGTAAGGAATGTCAAAGCAAGCGAATCAGATAACGAATCGTTTCAAAGTGGCTGACATGCCTAGACGGGTGAAGGGCAGTTGGACATCGATGTTAGCAGCTCCCTCTACACCTACGGTGCAGACCGTTCCCTCCAATGAGCCTTTGTATTGTCCGACTACACGTCGTATCATTCTGATCAGTTCGGTACCGGGTGTAGTTCATGGGTTGGTGCGTACGTTGTCAGATGCGTGTTTTGATGTGATGGTTTTTCATCGCTGGGAGCCTGAAGTGCAGCGTCATCTGGGAAGCGATTTGTTGATTTACGATTTGACCGCCACCGAACCACAGAGTGAATTACTGGATATCCGCAATCGTCTTGAGGTAGAACATATGAAAGACACACCGGTTATGTATGTGGTACAGGATCGGGTGTCTGTACATGCGCATGAGCTGCTTCCTTCAGAAGAGGTGCTGGTGTGGCCGCTGGCTTCCAATCATATGGTGCATGACATTGAACGGATGATTGTACGCCATCCTGCCGCTTCCCGTCAGGTAGCGCAAGCCAGCCGTCGTACGGTATTCAAGGACATCTGGATTGACCGAGATAAAATGCTGGTATATAAAGAAGAGAGTCAATTGAATCTGACTAAAACAGAATACGATTTGCTGCTGAAGCTGATTGATGCTCAAGGCAAAGTGATCTCCCGCGAGCAAATGATGCACGATATCTGGGAGACGGATTTTGTAGGAGGCAGCAACGTTGTAGATGTGCATGTCAAAAGTTTGCGCAAGAAGCTGGATGATCGACCTGCAGAACCTGAATATATTGCAACCGTAAGAGGTGTAGGATACAGATTGGCAGATTGAACTAAAAGCTATGAATACCGATGAATTTCCGCCGGATGGAGACATTCGGCGGTTTGTATATGATTCCATGAAGAAACTGACATTAGGTGTGACGGTTGACTTTATCCGGATATATACACTACAATCGGTAGTGTGAGGTGCTTCTTATGAAACGACTGAATTTTAAAGCTGGCGAAACCGGGCTTAACCGATTTTTCGGACCTCTGGAAGCCAAAATTATGGATATTTTATGGTCCACTTCGGATCGGAGTATCAAAGAAGTGCAGACCGCGTTGGAGGGGGATCGGGACTTTAACTTCAATACGGTAATGACCGTGATGAACCGTTTAGTGGAAAAGGGAATACTGAGTAAGAGTATACGTGGGAGAACGTCTTTATATCGTCCAGTATTAAGCAGGGATGAGTTCATGGATGAGCAATCCAAGGGACTGAGTCACGAATTGGTTGATGAATTTGGTCCGCTTGCTGTCAATCATATGATTGATGCTCTGGAGGTGGCCGATCCGAAGTTGATCGAACGTCTGGAACAAAAAATTAAACAATGGAAAAAGGATATGTAGACGATGTGGAAAACACGTTCTAAATTACTGTTTACAGCAGGCGCCTTGATTTCGGGTTTCGCCCTTATACAGATGGGTATGTACGCCGGGCAGCATGTTTTCGGCTGGAAATTGAATTATAACGTGTTTCAAATATGCAGAAGCTTGTTGCAGCACTACGGAATCGGCTACATGGTGGATGCGCTCAGCGGGCTGGTTCTCGTTACCTTCACTATCGCCGGAGGAGAAGCAGTCAGACAGTGTATGGCTACCAGGGCAGCTTTTCGCAGACTGCACCGAATGCGTGACCTGCCGCTGACTGAGGCACTGGGTGAGCGATATCGTGAACTCGGGACCGATCGGATATGGGTCATTGATTATGCCAAGCCAGCCGCCTTCACCATGGGATTATGGAAGCCACGTATTGTATTGTCCTCTGCACTATTGTCCGTACTGGACAAGCACGAGGAAGAGGCGGTCATATACCATGAAGCCTATCATATGAAACATTATGATCCGTTGAAGACCTGGTTGCTGCAAGTGTGTGCTAAACAGCTATTTTACTTGCCGGTGCTGCGTCACATTACCAATCATTATAAGACGGCCCGTGAAATTTTGGCTGATAACGAAGCGATTCATCGAGCTGGTTCACCAGTTGGGATTGGGAGCGCATTGCTCAAGCTTCTGAGTATGACGCCTGCCAATACTCGCCTGGTAAACTCCGCCGCTTGTTCCTCGTTTGCAGAAACGTCCATTAATTATCGTATCTCTCGTATTTTAGACCCTCAGCAAGAACCTGTCATTCAAATGCCTTGGCGTTCGATTATGTTTTCCAGCTATGTGCTAGTGATGCTGACACTTATGTTCGCACTGGCGCTAATCTAGTTGGGTAAGATGTTTCCTACGGGTGGCGCTTTTCGCGCTCCCGATACTTGATGTGCAATACACTACACTACACTATGTAGTTTGTTACAGGATTTTTATACAACTTAAAAGGAGATGAGCAAATGAATCAAACGCTTATGAATATTGGATTGTTGTTGGTACGAATCTTTACAGGGGTTATTTTTATCGTTCACGGTGCACAAAAGTTTCAGGGATTAGACGGAACCTCTGGCTTCTTCCAAAGTATCGGACTCCCTGTTTGGATGGCCCCTGTGGTCGCTACGGTTGAGCTGGTTGGAGGAATTGCACTGGTTCTGGGTATCGGAACACGAGTGGCTGGAGCGGCATTGACCATTGTTATGATTGGTGTATTGCTAACCGCTAAAAAAGGACAGCCTTTTGGCTCGATTGAATTTGATCTGCTGATTCTGTTCACCAGCCTTCAGCAAGCGCTTGTCGGTGGACGTTTTCTGGCAGTGGATCAGTTATTTGGCCGTAAAAAGGCTGAAAACAGTAACGTACAGGTCTAAATGTTCATATAACCGCGTCCTTAGTCTCATAGGGCGCGGTTTTTGTTTTTCTCCTTTGTGAAATTTTATTGTAAATCATTTGTTACTTTCAACCGATATAACTAACACTGAATGTAATTCAAATATATCGTTTTATGAGCAAAGGGGAAAAAACATGGGAACAACGCGAAAGAGAAAAACTATATGGACACTCAGGAACAAGCTAAGTTTAGGCTTTTTGCTTGTTTTGCTGATTCCGAGCTTAAGTATTTCCATTGCGACCTATAAATCATCATATAATGCTATGGAAAAACAGCTCTACAGCAGTGCAAATCAGGGTGTAGCGACGGCTAACTCGATTATTGAATACGCAATCGCCAGTAAAATTAAAGATGCGAAGTATTTGGCGGAGCGTCTGGACGCCTCAATGATAGATGGTCGAAACAGCCCATTGATTCAGCCCAAACTGATTCAATACAAGGGCTTGCACGAAGATGCGACGGATATTTTTGTTGGAACACCGGACGGGCTGATGATTCGGGGGGTGCCCAAGGAGGACGAAGGGACATTTGATCCTCGCACACGGCCATGGTACATCGAAGCGATGAAGCAACCCGGTAAGGTAGCGATCACCCCTGTTATCATCAATTCATCGGGTATTCCTGTTGTGGTGGTATCTCAGACGCTTTCCGACCAGTCCGGGGTTATCGGGATTTCTCTAAATCTGGAAAGTGTACGCAAACTGGCCTCCATCAAAGTCGGCCAGGAGGGGTATATCATCATTTTGGATCATACGAAAAAATTTGTAGTCCACCCTACGGCTAAGCCGGGTACATCTCTTGATGCAAGCTTTATAAATGATATGTATGCTGCGCAGAGCGGGCAGTATACATATGTGTATGAAGGCCAAGAGAAGTACCTGAACTATGTAACGAATAAAGATACCGGCTGGAAAATAGCAGGTACCTTCTATCAATCCGAGATTAGTGATGCCACCGCTGCCATACGTTATGTAACCATTTTTGTGTTGGCTGCCTCATTGGTGATTGCGCTTATCGCGATTTTCCTGATCACCCGTTCTGTTCTGGTACCGATTCGTAAGCTGCAAAAATCAGCAGAACGAATCAGTGAAGGAGATTTGACGGGCGATTTGGAAACTGGAAAAACGGATGAGGTAGGCGAATTGTCTTCTCACTTCCAAACTATGGTCGATAGTTTGCGCACGATGATTCGAAGCGTACACGAAACGACAGATCGGGTAAGTTCTTCAGCGGAGGAGCTGGCTGCGGGTGCAGATCAGACGACCCAAGCGATTGAGCATGTCACCATTGCTATCCAGGAAGTAGCTGTGGGCAGCGAACGTCAGGTGCAGAGCGTCAAGCACGGCTCTGTACATATGGAGGAGCTTGCTCAGCAAGCAGCGAACGTATCCGAGCGTATGCTGGGCGTATCTGAACATGTGAAGATGAACGCCGAGTCGGCTCAGGAGGGTAGCAAGGCTGCTACGCAGGCTGTACAGAAGATGCATGACATCGACGAGACCGTTAACGATCTCGGACAGGCCATGGACTCCCTCAATGAGCGCTCCGGTGAAATCGTGAATATTATCAGCGTTATATCCGGTATCGCTAAACAGACCAATCTGTTAGCTCTGAATGCGTCCATTGAGGCCGCACGCGCTGGGGATCATGGTAAGGGATTTGCCGTGGTCGCTACGGAGGTGCGTAAGCTAGCTGAGGAATCCGCCAAATCGGCTACCTTGATCTCGGAGCGCATTGAAGCGATGCAGGTGGATATGAATCATGCTCTGGGTGCTATGCATCAAGCGCGGACACGGGTGACGGAAGGCATTGATTCGGTAACCACGTCTGAGCAATCCTTTGCGGAAATCAGCCAGGCCGTGGAACGAGCTATGGAGCATATCAATGACATTACCGGAGTGACTCAGGAAATGGCACGGGGGACTGTAGGTGTCGTAGATATTATGAGCGATATCTCCCACATTTCGGACGAGGCAGCGAGCAACACCGAGTCGATCTCAGCGGCAGCTGAGCAACAGCTCGCTTCTATAGAGGAAATTGCTTCATCTACAGCGGACCTGAGCCAAATGGCAGAGGAATTGCGCGAACTGGTTGGACGTTTTCAGGTTGAAGGAAAATCTTAAAATGAGGATTTCGCAAAATCCTGAAATGATAAAAAGCGCCCGGATACAGGAGATTGTACTCTGTATCCAGGCGCTTTTTTTAAATGTTTTAGCATAATTTTTGGTTTGCAGAGTTAGAAGTTAACGTTGGAAGGACTTGCGGCGATCCAGGCGGAAACGGACATCCCGTGAGCTGTCGGAAGGACGCAGCGAACTTCTCTGAAACATATTGTTCAGAATCAGTGCGAAAATGACTAACACTGTACCATATAGTTCAAAACGGCTAATAGCATAACCTTGGAAGTACATGAGTACCAGCGTGGTAATCGGTACAAAGTTAATAAATAGAATTCCGTTCAGTGGAGACAGCTTTCGGATTCCGGCATTCCAGCTAAGCAGGGCGGCTAGCCCTGGAAGCAGGATCATAAAGCTCATTTCGTATTTAACTGACCACACAGCCTGCCAGTCCGGTACCACAATCCAGTTGAACGCAGAGGCAAATGTGACGACTACGAAGGAGACGAGAGTTCCGAGCAGGCAGGTTAGAGTTGAATACCGAAGAGTAGACCATCCTGCAAAATGGCTGCCTCCCATGGAATATACGACCCATCCGACGACGCCTACGAAAATAAGCAGCAGCGGCAGTAAATGTTGTCCGGCAAGCGTGAAAAAGGTCCATTTTCCGTTCGTGATCACTAGTAAAGCCCCAGCCAGCGCAATCACCATGCTGATTAGTGTATATTTCGGAGGCATTTTACGGGTCATGATCCACACCATCGCAATGGAAATCATCGGCATTAGAACTTCCATTATAGAGGCTACGAGAGTACCTGCTGCCCCCATCGCGTGCTGCCCCTGGAAAACGGCCATATTATAAATGGTGAATCCCATGGTCCCGAAGAATAACAACGTCTTACCCTTGCCCTCAAAGCGAAATGCAGTCCGTCCCTCTTTGAGCCACAATAGCACGACTAAAATGAGTGTAACCGATAAATAGCGCAAAAATGAAAAGTACAGTGGATTGATATGTTGTAATGCAATGTGCGAAACCGGAAACATCGCCCCCCAGGACATACTGGCGATTAGGCATAATAAAGATCCGGTCATGATTTGTCTGTTCATGGTGTACAAAAGCTCCTCCTTGCCGGTCTCAGCGGACATATCTTATGGACACATCATAAAGGATAGGAAGCTGTTGGTAAAATGATTGAAAATAAACATTATGATCATTTAAAATGATAATAAGTGACAAGGCGCGTCAATTTTGATGGCCCATTGTCCTTCACAATAAGGGGGAGCAGTAGTGGATCTGAACGATTTAAACATTTTCCAGACGGTGGCTGCGAATGGCAGTGTCAGCAAGGCTGCAGCCGAGCTTAGCTATGTCCAGTCCAATGTAACGGCCAGAATCAAGCTGCTCGAAAAGGAACTGCAAACGCCTTTATTTAATAGACATAAGCGGGGAATGATCCTCAATGCCGAGGGCAAGCGTCTGCTGCAATATACGAAAAGCATTTTATCGCAATTCGAGGAAATGAAACATGCGTTTCAGAATACCTCTGCACCTTCGGGGGTGCTGGAGATTGGCATTGTGGAGACTGTCATTGCCCTCCCGGCCATTTTACATGCTTACTATAGCAAGTACCCGGATGTCGAGTTGTCCCTCAAGGCCGGGGTTACAGAGTCTCTGGTGCAGGAGGTTGCAGAAATGCGGCTGGATGGAGCTTTTGTGACCGGGCCGGTGAAGCATCCGCTGATTGAACAGTTTGATGTATTTCAGGAAAAGCTGGTCCTCGTATCCCAAGGAGATGACTTTTCTGTTGAGGATCTTACAACCCGTCCACTCCTGCTGTATAAAAAAGGTTGCGGCTACCGGGGACGGCTGGAAACCTGGCTCAAGATGGAGGGGATTATTCCCAAGCAGATTATGGAGTTTGGGACATTTGAGACAATTATCGGCAGTGTGGCGGCTGGTATTGGAATGACTGTTTTTCCCGAATCGTCGATCAGTGGGCTGGTGGCTCAAGGCCTTGTCTGCGGTCATGCGATGCCTGAGCCGTACAATGAAGTAACAACGGTGTTTATCCGGCGTAAGGAAGCCTTTGTTACCAGTACTTTGCAGTCTTTTATAGACGAAATTATCACTCAGACAGAGGCGTAGCTTTATCGCTGGGGCTCGGTTACAATGAGAGGGATTTGATCTCATTTTTCTTCCTGAAGGAGGGCTATTATGTTTACAATATATCCGGCGGCTTCCCGATTCAGCTTCGATAAGGGCTGGCTGCGGGGGAGTCACAGCTTTTCATTCGCGGAGTATCAGGATGAGAACAATACAGCGTTTGGTCCTATGCGTGTCTGTAATGACGATGTCATCACACCGGGACGGGGCTTTGGGGCGCATCCGCACAGTGATATGGAGATTGTTTCGATTGTGCTGTATGGGGAATTGCGTCATGAAGACAACCGTGGACATGTAGCGGTGACTCGTTTTGGAGGCATTCAGCGAATGTCAGCGGGCCACGGCATCATTCATACGGAGCACAACGCTTCACAAACGGAGGATGTCAGTCTACTGCAATTGTGGTTTAGCCCGCATACGAGAGGCCTGAAACCGTCATATGAGGCTACAGCGTTCAATCCTGAGCGTCTTCACGGTCAGCTTCTGCCTGTCGTTGCCGGAAAGCGCGTACCAGGCACAGAGGGTGAAATAGCTGCAATCAATCAGGATTTAACGATTTATTTAAGCAAGCTTCAGCCTGGAGAGCAAGTAGAATTCACACAGGCCGAGGGTCGGCGCGTGTTCCTATTCGTCATCGAAGGCTCGCTGCGTGTGAACGGTGAACATATTCTGCAAGGACGCGATTCCGCTCGTATTGAGCAGGAGCCGAAGCTCTCACTGAAAGCAGAAGATTCTGTTTTTTATATGTTGATTGATTTGCCCTAAAAGGAGGTGCGCACAATGGCGCAGCAGGAAACATGGCTGATCAAGCATGCCGTCACGGGACGTAGCTTTGCTGACAGCCGCAAGCAGGTTTTCGATTGCCATTTGGAATCGGCGGACGGCGTGTTTCGCTTTACGCTTCAAGGACTGCCGCATGAGACGGCGGAGGCGATTGTGCGTTATAGCGGGGAGTTGAACGTATTTCGTTTTGTAACGCCGGTAGACGATGGACCCGTGGTGAAGCATTGGTATTACGTCACCCCGGAAAGCGTGGAATATCATGATCAGACAGATGAGCTTACGTTCAAAGCTAGTTCTGAGATTGAATACCATCCCGAGGAGTATTGGGGAGATTAATCATTCCTTTATCATAAATTTCCAGATTTATAATGGATTTTCGAAGGCCCTGCATCAGTGCAGGGTCTTTTTGTTATCTGTTCAACATGTTGAGTTCATTGGATACATAATCCTTTGCAGGCTGGTACATCCTATATGTCATATTATCTGTTCGGCTCATTCGTAAAGGGGGAATAACGATGAAGAAAGGGCGCTTTCCCAAGTTGCCGAAGCCACCGTGGAGCCGGCGAGCGATTCCAGCCGCAGACCGCAAGACACGAAATTTCAATGTGCCTAAAGGACTGCCTGAGTCTTCATGGCTGGAACAGCCGCTGCGTAGCAGTGTGGAAGACAATTTGATTGCTTTGCGTGATATTTTCAAGGATTGCTCTGATATCGTCTATCGAGAGCTCATGATTTCCCCTGAACGCAAAGGGTTATTGGCTTATTTTGAAGGTACGGTAAAATCGGAGGATTTGCAGGACCATATTCTGCGGCCTGTCATTCTGGGCATGATGCTCAAGGACCCTGAAGTGAACGGCAAATTGGAGCCGCTGGATGAAACTCGTATCTCCATGTCCCAGACCAAAACGATGGACGAATGGAAGATGGTATCGGCAGCGATACTGGACGGCAATGCCGCCTTGTTTGTAGATGGCACGCCTCGTGCGTATATTTTTAGCGCCAAGGGGGGTGTCCGCCGTGGAGTGGAGGAACCGCAGACCGAATCGGTTATTCGTGGACCGCGTGAAGGATTCACAGAGACACTTCGCGTCAATACGGCACTGTTACGTTTCAAATTGAAAACCTCCAAGCTCAAGATGTACAGCATGACCATCGGAACAGAAACTCAAACGAGCGTCGTCCTTACTTATATTGAAGGGATCATAGATCCAAAACTGGTGGAGGATGTTAAAAAAAGGCTTAGCGATATTAAAATTGATGGTGTTCTGGAGACTGGATATATTGAGGAACTGATTGAGGATCACCCGTTTTCGCCGTTTCCGCAAATGGAATACACCGAACGCCCGGATACCGTCACTGCGCAATTATTGGAAGGACGTTTTGCTATTTTTGTAGACGGAACGCCCTTTGCCCTGATTGGGCCAGTCACGATGTGGCAGATGATGCAAGCGAGCGAAGACTATTACGAGCGCTTTTTTATCAGTAATATGGTGCGCTGGATTCGTTTTCTTTTTCTCATATTGGCTCTCTTTCTGCCTGCATTATATGTAGCGGTGACGACCTATCATCATGATATGCTGCCGACGACGCTTATTTTGAGTATTGCGGCAGCGCGTGAGTCTATCCCTTTCCCCGCTTTGGTGGAAGCACTAATGATGGAAATTTCCTTTGAAGCGTTACGAGAAGCGGGGATTCGTCTCCCCAAAACGGTCGGTCAGGCTGTCAGTATCCTTGGAGCGCTAGTCATCGGTCAGGCCTCTGTACAAGCAGGGATTGTATCGGCCCCGATGGTCATTATTGTGTCGCTCACAGGTATTGCGTCGTTTACCATCCCGCGTTTTAACTTTGCCATCACAGTTCGTCTGCTACGATTTCCAATTATGCTGATGGCGGGATTATTCGGATTGTTTGGGATCATTATTGCGACAACGCTGATTGCTACGCATCTAACCAAGCTAACATCGTTTGGTGTTCCTTATATGAGCGGATATAGCCCATACAAACATATGGATCAAAAGGATATCGTCGTTCGTGCGCCTTGGTGGAAAATGACTAAACGTCCTTCCTGGATTGGTAAAGACAACAACAAACGAGCGAAGGAAAAGATGAATGGATCGCCTACAACCGAGGAGGGATGGTGATGAAGCCCAAATCCGATGCACAACAAATACGTAAAGCGGCTGTGCTCTGTTGTTTGCTGCTTTGTTCTGTTCTTTTGGGAGGATGCTGGGATCGCCGTGAAGTGAACGATGTGGCCTTTGTGATGGGTACGGGTCTGGATAAAGAAGGCGATCAATATCGGGTAACGATGCAAATCGCTTTGCCCGGACAACTTGGATCTTCGGGCAGTACAGGAGGAGGGGGAGGTACAAGTGGTACGAAATCCTACTACCTGGAGTCCAAAACAGGCCCAAGCTTCCGGGGAGCAAGCACCGAGGAACAGCGTGCGGTTTCGCGAACGCTGAATTACTCCCATCGACGGGTGCTGCTGTTCGGTGAGACGCTGGCGCGGGAAGGGATTAACAAAATGATGGATGTACTGGCGCGTATTCCGCAAAACCGTCTGTCTTCCCTGGTTGTTATTACGAAGGGATCAGCGATGGAAGTGCTTCAGGCAGATGCCCCGATTGAGCAATATCCGGCAGAAATGGTGCGTGAGCTCAACTATTCCTATATGAAAAAACCTCGTTCTGTTAAGCTGCTGATAAATTCCGTCCTACTGGATGGTATTGACCCGGTGGTGCCGGTGATGTCTCTGGTGAAGAATGGCCCCTCTAATCTTAAAGACAAGAAGACAAATATTCAGGTCGATGGGCTAGCTGTATTTCGGAAAGACAGGTTAACAGGGATTATAGATAACCACCTCAGTCGATTCCTGCTGTTGGGTATGGAGCAAGCCAAGGAGACAGAAATATTTATCCACCCTCCCAAAGGTAGAGGCTACATATCTGTACACCTCATCGAAAATAATGTCCATATCAAGCCATATATTCGTGGGAACGATATTCGCATGACCGTTCATATGAACTGTAACGGGAATGTGAAGGAAAATGAGACGGATTTCGATATTTCCAACGAGGAAAATTTGAAGTGGCTGGAACAACAGACAGCCGAGGAAATTAAGAGGGAGCTGGGAGAGGGTGTCAAGGTGATCCAGCAAAAATATCACTCAGACGTACTTGGTTTGGGCCGGGCTATTATTACGAGTCATCCGGATGAATGGGAACGGATTAAACCTCAATGGGATCAACTGTATCCCAAGGTGGAGGTCACTATAGATCCGGTCGTGCATATTGAAAATATCGGTGCGGTCACCAAACCATTCGGGGTCAAAAAGGAGCAAATCCAGAATGAATAAAGTATTTCTATTACCTTTATTGCTGGCTATGCTCTTCATGTATCTGATTGACCGCAAAAGTATTAGGGATGCGCCTGCCGTCAATCGCTGGATCTCACGCGTATTGTATGTCATTAGCATTGGTGTCTGGATTTACGGAACATCAACGAAGAGCACTGTTTATGTGGCTACATGGCTGGCCCGTTTTATTGACATGTGGCTCCCCCCTACGTTGTAAATCGTGTAATGGATGCCTGCGGGCAAAAGGAGGATGTACCTGCATGAGACAGTTCACAACCAGACAAATCGTGCTGCTTGGTGTATTGATGGAGGTCGCTATTACCCTTATACATGCTCCGGCGCAGGCAGCAGATTACGCGAATCAACATGCCTACTGGACCTGTGTAATTGCAGCTATCGTGCTATGCTTGCCGATTTGGGCCATGTTGAGACTCAAGCGGCGTTTTCCTGATCAGGACCTGATGCAGGCCATGGTGAGCTCTCACCCTGTGCTAGGACGTATGCTGCTTGCAGTCTACCTTATTTTATTTCTGATCATTTTTGCACGGGATTTGAGAGTTATCACGGATTTGGTGGAGGTTGTACTTTTGCCGCTGACTCCGATTGTTGTCGTATCTCTTATTTTGCTTTTGACTCTGGCGTTTATGGCCAAAGGCGGAATAAGCACCATCGTGAATATGACCGAGATTTTTGTACCTTTGTTGATTCTGACGCTGCTGACCATGCCGCTTTTTTTCGGGCGTAATATGGATTTTTCGGTACTGAGACCCTATTTACATCCGGAAGTAGATGGAGTGATCAAGGGCAGCTGGCGCATGCTGGGATATATGGCCGATATCATGATGGTTCCCTTTGTGATTTCTGGGAAGAGCTATAATGGGCGTAGTGCGTGGTATGGGCATTTGCTCGGAACCGCATTTCTGACCATGCTGATGTTGCTGTCGGAGTTGGTTATTGGTGTTCCTATCTTGTCCCGGCTATTTTATCCATCCTATGAACTAGTGCGTCAATTGCAGCTAACGGACTTTCTGGATCGGTTCGACTTGTTCGTGGCAGCACTGACCGTACCGACCTTTCTTACGAAGATTGGGGTTGACCTGTACGTTACCAGTTTGGCAGTAAAGCGTATGTTTGCCCATGCATGGGGAAGTCTGATGGTTTGGCCCGTAGGTTTGTTGGGTTACGTCTGTTCGTTTATGCTGTTCTCCAACATCGTGCAAATTTATGATTTCAGCCGGGAGTGGACCGCGGTGATGATCATTTTTTTTGTTATCATGCCCTTGTTGCTATGGATGTTGCTCCGACCCAAATCTAAAGGGAAAGGCGGAGATGATAGGGCATCTAACGGAGAGCGGGATAGCAGTAGTCAGAAAGAAAGCCAGCATGAAGGCAGAACAGGACACGGCCACTTATAAGATTACTGTATTCATCGGAAAAGTAATTCTTATTTGTCTTTTACCCCTCTGATTGTATACTTGGTAGAAAGAAATACGACTTCTACAAGGGAGGCAACAGAATGGCACAACGCATGGCAGGTAAGAGAGTCGCTCTTGCTGGTCCCCGTAAAGCAGAAGAAATGGCGCTGCTAGTTGTGAAGATGGGGGGTGAGCCAGTACAGCGCCCGGCCCAGGGCACCGTTTTTTTGGATGATATCGAGCTGCGCAACGCTGTTGTATCGTGGGTGAAGCACCCTCCGGACTGGTACATCTTCACGACAGGTATGGGGCTGGATGCCTTGTTCGATATGGCAGAGGATATGGGCGTGGCCGAGCAGATTATGGAGTTGCTGCAATCCTCCAACATTGCAGCGCGGGGCTACAAGACGGTCAATGGACTCAAAAAGCGTGGCTTTACGCCAGCAGTACGAGACGAGGACGGAAGTTTGATCGGATTGACAGGAGCTTTCGCCCCATACGATCTGAAGGGGAAGGAAGTACTGTTGCAACTGCATGGCGATCCAGCTCCACGGTTGGTAAAGTGGCTGGACGAGCAGGGGGCAGTGACCCGCCAGGTACTTCCTTATAAGCATATCCCACCTGAGGAAGCAAAATTGCAGGCGTTACTGGAGGATGTTATCCATCGTAATGTTGATGCTGTTACGTTTACAAGTGGTCCGCAAATCCGATTTTTGGCCCAATATGCCAGAGAGCAAAATCGAATCGAGGAGTTACTGGAAGCTTTTCGTGAGGATGTGATTGCTGTATCCGTAGGGAAGGTGACTGCACAGTCCATTGTGGAAGAAGGGATTGACCGAGTCGTGTTTCCAACCGAAGAGCGCATGGGCGCGATGATGGTGGAGCTGGGTAAATATTTTGAACATAACGATTCGGTGCATGGCTGTGGTCTGAAGATCGTGAATGGTCATTGAAATGAGATAGAAATTATAAATGCAGTATGCTAAAAAATGAACTTATATTTTGGGATACAGAGTAAAATAAAGATAAGGGCCTACGAGGTCTTTATCTTTTTTTGTTGGACATGCATCGACAAAGATTTTTGTTATAGCGAAAATGTTTATCTAATATAATGAATAAGTTTCGATGCATGATACTTAGGACAGGAGCTGAGACGTTAATGAATTCTATTTGCGTATTTGCCGGGTCCAGACCTGGACATTCATCGGTATATGTTGAGGCTGCAGGCAAGCTGGGGGAAGCCATGGCTCGTCATCATATCCGTCTGATCTATGGTGGCTCTAGCAGGGGGCTGATGGGAGAGGTGGCGGATGGAATGCTGGCGGGTGACGGTCAGGTCACTGGCATTATGCCCACCCTATTATTTGATGCAGAGATCATTCATCGGGGAGTTACCGAATTTATTGAGGTAGCAAGCATGCATGAGCGTAAAGCGGCAATGAGCGAGATGGCCGATGCGTTTATCGCTCTTCCGGGTGGCTTGGGAACCTTCGAGGAGCTATTCGAGGTATTGTGCTGGGCGCAAATCGGGATTCATCGCAAGCCGATTGGGCTGCTGAATGTGAATGGATATTTTGACCCGTTAGTAGAAATGGTGCGTCATAGCGTGCAAGAAGGGTTTACCGGGGCTGAGCATCCAGCGTTATTAAGTATCTCTGCGGACCCGGACGAATTGCTACATATGTTAAAAAATAAAGCAGAGAACTTGAAATAAAGCGTTTTTCGTGCTTGCACAACTGATTGAGGCAAGGTTATGATAAGACCCATAATCAAATAGCGGACAGACAAGGTGCCTTTGCGGTTGAGCAAAGGGTAACAGGGAATCGGGTGCAAATCCCGAGCGGTCCCGCCACTGTAAGGAAGAGGATTTTTTAAAATGGTCACTCGTGAAAAACGGGGAAGACGAAAGAATCCGTTGATGCCAAGCCAGGAGACCTACCTTGATCTGTATGCACCGTTAACCTTCGCGGAGAGGATGGGTGTACGAAATCAGGAAATCAGGCACACGTTGCTTTTTCCATGTTGGCTAGAGGTTTGCGTGGATATGAACGTGCAGCAGCGTTTGAAACGTAAACAGTCAGATGGAAAACAACGGCAGGCTGGAGGAAGACAAATAGTGTCTTCTTACGCTGTTTGTTCGTCTGATGAGAGATGCGTACATAGAAACCCCATCCGGGCAGGATGGGGTTTTTTTGAGTTACACGATGTGCATAAATCATTGAAATAGATAGCATAGCTGCCCTGAAAAGGATGAATAGGAGGAGCACGATGAGCCCATTAGGAAAATTGCTGGTGATTGGATTTGGACCAGGAGATATGGAACATATCACAAAACGGGCGCTGGATGCGCTGGCCGAAAGTGAGGTCATTATCGGCTACAATACCTACGTTGATTTGATCCGTCCGTTGTTGAACGGACAGGAGATTGTACGCACAGGAATGACAGAGGAAGTGAGCCGTGCGCAGGAGGCGGTTCGCCAAGCAGAGATGGGCAAGAAGGTAGCTGTCATTTCCAGTGGAGATGCGGGAGTCTATGGTATGGCAGGGCTGGTGTATGAGGTGCTGATGCAAAAAGGCTGGCGACGCGAGGACGGGGTTGAGGTAGAAGTCGTACCGGGGATCTCGGCTATTCAGTCCTGTGCATCACTGTTGGGGGCGCCAGTTATGCATGATGCGTGCACGATCAGTCTGAGTGATCATCTAACCCCATGGGAAACGATTGTGAAGCGCGTAGAAGCAGCGGCTTCGGCCGATTTTGTGATTGCATTATACAACCCGCGCAGTGGTCGGCGTACCCGCCAGATTGTGGAGACGCAGTCCATTTTGCTGCGTTACCGCGATCCGCAAACTCCAGTTGGGTTGGTGAAAAGTGCTTATCGTGAACGTCAGCAAGTTATTGTAACGACGCTGGAAGATATGCTGAACCATGACATTGGGATGCTGACGACTGTAATCATCGGCAATTCCTCGACGACGGTGTATGACGGCTTGATCGTGACTCCGCGCGGATATCAGCGCAAATACACATTAGATGCGACCGAGCAGGCACTCAAGCCGCATCAGCGTCTCCGCACGGAAGCGGAGCCGTGGTCGCTGGGCGCACAAGAGGATACACTGCAAGCAGGCGCAGCCCCGACTACGCCCGCTGGACCCTCCGCGAGCGGCGCTGCGGTTGCGACGCAGGCACGCCCGCAAGCGATGGCTGCCGTGCAGGCAACGACTACTGTGCAAACCGGCGCAGCCCCGGCATCGCTGGCAGCAGAGGCACTAAGCCGTCTCGCTGTCGGCGGCAAGCTGCCTGGCGAAGCCAACGCTCGCTGGAGCGGGCAAGCGCCTACCGCCGAGAGCACCGCCGGAACGTCAGCGGTGGCCGGAGCGGGGGCTACGGCTGGAATGGCGACAGGCGGCTTTGGCAAGCCTGCGCTGTTTGAGGTGGGCGTTTCCCCGGGTGTGGGAAACAAGAAGTTCACCGCTCGTCAGATGGCGCTGCTCGCCGAGGTAGCGGGTGATGACGGCGAGCTGGAATACACGCCAGATCATCAGATCGTGCTGCGCGTGCCGTGTGCAGACCCCGAGGAACTGGTCGGACGGCTGCGGGATGAACGATTCATTGTCATGCCGATTGGCGATGTGTTTAAGGTGAAGGCGTGCGACTTCTGCAATATGGAGAAGGATGACGCTGTGCCTGTGGCTGAGCATCTACAGGTTGTACTTGGCGGGTTACAGGCACCCAAGGAAACGAGTATTGCTTTGAACGGATGCGGTATGGCCTGCTATGGAGCGGTGCTGGAGGATATCGGAATCGTCTATCGCAAGGGAGGATACGACCTCTTCCTCGGTGGCAAAAAATTCGGTCGCAATGCTCATGCCGCTCAGCCCGTAGCGGAAGGAATTCCGGGTGATCAGATTACTGATATCGTGGAGAACGTCATTGCTGAATATAAGGAAAAAGGGCATCCGAATGAGCGTTTTCATAAATTTTTTAAACGTGTAGGCGTCGTTGCGGGTTTCCGGCATGAAGATGCACCAGCAACGGTAGAAGTGAATGCGGTTTGTGGTGATTAATGGAATGAAGGCCTGATGAACTGGATACAAGCATATATATAAAATAGGGCGTCATGCAGGTTATCCCTATTAAAGAGGAGGAAAAAACAGCAGTGGATGCAATATTGTTGGTTGGACATGGAAGTCGGGACCCGGAGGGGAACCAGGAGCTGCTGGAATTTGCACAGGCAGTGGCAGACCGGGTACCGGATATGTGCGTGGAAACCTGTTTCTTGGAGTTGGCACGTCCCAGCATTGCTGAAGGGATGCAAACATGTGTGGAGAAAGGGGCGACGCGTGTCGTTCTTATTCCGATTATCTTGTTTGCAGCGGTACATGCCAAAATTGATATTCCGATGGCTATTGACCGGGCAAAAGCAAAATATCCGCAGGTGGAATTTGTATACGGACGCCCGATTGGCGTTCACGAGAAAATCGTCAGCATTCTGCAAAGCCGCTTGAAAGAGGCCCGTCCGGTTGCGATTCCAGCGGGAATGAATAGCGCTGTAGAGGCATTTCCCGAGGTATCCGACGAAGAAACGGCGGTACTTGTGTTAGGACGCGGAAGTAGCGATCCAGATGCGAACAGTGACTTTTTCAAAATCACCCGTATGCTGTGGGAGCAGCTTTCTTATACGTGGGTAGAGAGCAGCTTTATCGGTGTGACGCAGCCTTCTTTTCCCGATGGATTGGAGCGTTGTGTACGATTGGGGGCCAAAAAGATTATTGTGCTTCCCTATTTTCTGTTCACGGGTGTGCTGATTAAGCGCATCGGAGAAATGACCCAGGAATTTGCCGAGGCTCACCCTGCATTACAAGTGGAGATGGGCGGATATTTTGGTTTCCATCCCCAATTGATTGAACTGGTGCTGGAGCGAGCTAAGGAAGGCTTGTTTGGCAAGGTTACGGCCAATTGTGATAACTGCCAGTTCCGTCTGGAGGCGCAGGAGCACCACCATCATCACCACGATCATGACCACGATCACCATCACGATCATGATCACCATCATGAGCATGAGCACGACCATGAACATCATCATCATGCACATGAGCACGATCATCATGATCACCATACACACAGCCACGATCACACTCATGAGCATGTCCATGCTCACAGCCATGATGACCATGATCACCATCACGAGCATTCACATACGCCATCTGTAGTGAACGGAAGCGGGCAGGTGAAGGGCTCATGATATTCATGCTATGCGGAACGAGCGACGCTCGGGAATTGGCGCTGCAAATCCGTGACAATGGCTTCAACGTATTGACCTCGGTCGTAACCGAAAGCGCGGCAGCCAGCTTGTCCGAAGTGGGACTAGACGTACGTACAGGCCGAATGACAGCCGATGAAATGAGTGCAATGATTCGGGAGCAGGGAATACTGGCCGTCGTTGATGCCAGTCATCCTTTTGCAGAAGAAGCACATGCGAATGCGATGACAGCCGCTCGCGTATCTGGAGTTCCTTATATTCGCTACGAGCGGGCGGGACTGGTGTATGACAATCATCCGTTGCTCCACATCGTGTCTTCCTATGAAGAGGCCGCATTAGAAGCGAAGCAACTCAAAGGCTCTGTAATGCTTACGACAGGCAGTAAGACGCTCGGCACGTTCACCAAGCATTTACTCGGAGACCCGGAGATTCGTCTGGTTGCACGCATGCTGCCGCGCTTGGACAATATGGAGAAATGCAGCGAACTGGGCATGGAGCAAAAGAATATTATTGCCATGCAGGGACCCTTTTCCCGCGAGATGAATGAAGCATTGTACAAGCACTATGGCACGACCGTGATGGTCACCAAGGAAAGCGGACGCACGGGAGCAGTGGATGAAAAGGTTCAATCTGCATTGGAGCTGGGGATTCACGTACTTTTGATTTCCAGGCCGGAAGTGGAATTTGGCACAGTATTTGATCATTTCGACGGAGTCATCGACGCATTGCGTATAGACAAAGAGGAGTCTGTGCTTTAAGACATAAGCCTATGAAGTTGGTCGGTCCAGTCAATCCGATGAATTCAGAACGATTTCTGGCGTGTATTTAAAATATAGTCATCTTAAAATGTGCAGTTTTTGTGTAGAGGTGTTTGTAACTCCTTAACATGAATGTCATTTTCCCTATATAAGACGAACTTGAAAAATGAATATAAAACGGAGTAGTCGGAATGGTGCTGTACAAGCGTAGCGGTCGCTTTTGTCCCCGGATTTCTACGCTGATCATAAGTTTTATTCAAGGAATCCGGGGGCGGTGGCGATGGGAAGCACCATCCGACTGCGTAGTGGAACAATAGGTAACTTTAATGTTCTAAGCTAATTTAATTTTCTAATTTTCCATAAGGGAGTGGTCGATACGATGGATTTTAAAACAGATTTCAAACCGCTAACGGTACAGCCGCAGGAGATTGAAGGCAAAAGTTTCGAGATGATCACTGAAGAACTGGGAGAGCATCCTTTTACAGCAGAGCAATATCCCGTTGTACAGCGTGTCATTCATGCATCTGCTGATTTTGAGCTGGGCCGCAGCATGGTGTTTCATCCAAAAGCGATTGAAGCCGGGGTTGCAGCTATTCGCGCAGGACAGCAGGTAGTGGCGGATGTGCAAATGATTCAAGCGGGGCTGAGCAAGGATCGTATCCGTCAATTTGGTGGGGATGTGCATGTGTACATATCTGACCCTGACGTCATGGAAGAAGCGAAAAGGCTGAATACGACACGCGCCATTATTTCGATGCGCAAAGCGATTCAGGCGGGCGAAGGCGGTATCTATGCCATTGGTAATGCACCGACAGCGTTGTTGGAGTTAATTCGTCTGGTGAAAGAAGGAGCGGCTAAGCCCGGACTGGTAATTGGCATGCCCGTAGGCTTCGTCTCGGCGGCAGAATCCAAGGACGAGCTGCGCAAGCTGGATATTCCGTTCATTACGAATATTGGACGCAAGGGCGGCAGTACAATTGTCGTAGCAGCATTGAATGCGATCTCCTTAATGGCTGTCCGCTAGATGCGGTTGTCCGTTTGCTGTATCATGAAATGAATTGGAACATGATCAGCAGAAGAGGTTAAGGAGGAATTGGCATGGAAAAGGAAGCGGCGTCCGTCGACAGGCCCAAACGGATGAAAAGCGGTGAAGCTCCCGCACCGGACAAGCCGATGCGGTCAGGCTTTACGACTGGAGCTTGTGCGGCTGCAGTGGCCAAAGGAGCGGTACAACTGCTCATCACGGGCATTCCGCCGAAGGAAGCAGTGATATCGCTGCCCGCGGGCTTTGATCATGCGTTTGAGCTGATTGAGCCTGTGTTGGACGCGGACGAAGCTTCCTGCACGACGATCAAGGACGGTGGCGATGACCCAGATGCCACGCATCAGGCGAGAATTAGCGCCTCTGTTAGCTGGCGCGAGGAGCCGGGCATTGAGTTGGACGGTGGCATCGGCGTGGGGCGGGTAACGAAGCCCGGTCTGCCTGTGCCTGTCGGGGAAGCAGCGATTAATCCGGTGCCGCGCCGGATGATTACGGAGGCTGTGACAGGCGTGCTTGAAGAGCACGGATCGGCCAAAGGTGTCCGTGTCGTCATCAGCGTACCGGACGGTGAAGAAATTGCCAAGAAAACGTTGAACGGGCGACTTGGCATTCTTGGCGGTATTTCCATACTAGGTACGCGTGGAGTGGTCGTTCCGTTTTCCACGTCAGCTTATAAAGCCAGTGTCGTGCAGGCCATATCGGTTGCGCAAGCGATGAACTGCCAGGAAATAGTCCTGACCACAGGTGGCAGCAGTGAAAAATATGCCATGCAAATGTACGATCAGCTGACGGAAGAGGCCTTTATTCAGATGGGGGATTTTGTCGGCTTTGCCATTAAGCACGGGAAACGGCTGGGAATGAAAAAGATTATTCTCGTCGGTATGCCCGGCAAGCTGTCGAAGGTAGCTCAAGGTGTCATGATGGTTCACTCCAAGAGCGCACCGGTGGACTTTGGCTTTTTGGCTGAGGTCGCGCGTGAAGCAGGTGTGGACGAGTCGCTTGCAGCGGCAGTGGCAGAGGCGAATACAGCTACGCAGGTGGCAGATATGATGACCGAAGCGAATGCGCTGAGCTTTTTTGAAAAGCTGTGTACCTATGGATGTCAGCATTGTCTGGACCATGCAGGTGGTGGAATTGTCGTGGAAATGGTACTGGTAACGATGAAAGGGAACGTGCTGGGGAGGGCGAGAGTCGGTGAGTAGAGTGATTCGTGTCATTGGTATCGGTGAAAATGGAGCGGCAGGTCTGTCGCAGGAGACGCTGGAGCACATTGAGCGTGCCGACCTGCTGGTTGGTGGAGAACGCCAGCTAGCCTTTTTCAAGGCATTCGCAGGGGAAAAACGAACATTAAAGAGCGGCTTATCTGCCGTGGTAGAAGAATTGGGACGGTTGCGAAATGACAAGGATATTGTCGTGCTTGCGTCAGGCGATCCGCTTTTTTTTGGAATTGCAGGTTATTTGTCTGCCAAGCTGGGGGCTGAACATCTGGATATTTTGCCGCATCTCAGCTCGGTTCAGCTGGCGTTTGCGCGTCTCGGTGAAAGCTGGCAGGATGCGGTGCTGGAAAGCGTACACGGCCGTCCGATGACCGGATTGGCGCAGCGGATCGACGGACAGAACAAGGTCGCGCTGCTGACGGATGACCGAAATCATCCCGCCACAGTCGCTGCCTATTTGCTGCATTATGGTATGACGGAATATGATGCCTTTGTCGGCGAGCATTTGGGCGGACCGGATGAGGCGTATCGGCATTATACGCTGGAAGAGATGGCGCAGAGAACGTTCCAACCATTGAATGTGGTTATTTTACGCCGCCGTAAGGGAGAAGACGTGCCTGCAATTCGTCGGGGATTTGGCTTCGAGGATGCGGAATTTCACCAGCGCAAGCCGGAAAAAGGGCTGATCACGAAGCGTGAAGTACGCGTATTCAGCTTGTCCGAGCTGCGTCTGACCGAACGAAGCATCGTATGGGATATCGGCGCAGGCTCCGGCTCTGTAGCGGTGGAATGTGCGCGGCTGGCCAGGTATGGGCAAGTATTTGCCATTGAGAAGAATGAAGGCGATCTGGCTAATGTCGAAGCAAACAAAATCAAATTCCGTACCGATTTCCCGGTCATTCATGCCAAAGCGCCTGCCGGATTGGAAGATCTGCCAGACCCGGATGCGGTGTTTATCGGTGGGAGCGGGGGAGAATTGGCTGAGCTGATTCGTCTGTGTGCTTCCCGTCTACGTAAGGATGGACGAATTGTAGTGAATGCTGCAACGATTGAGACGTTGCATGACGGTATGAAGGCGATGCAAGCAGCAGGACTCGATACTTCGGTGACGTTACTGCAAACAGCGCGTAGCAAGCCGATTTTGAATATGACTCGTTTTGATGGACTCAATCCGATATATGTTATTACAGGACAGCCGGTGGTGGACGTGGCTGATGAAGTTTCAGGGGAGTAAGCTGGTAATTCAAGAGGGGGAGAGAGACAGCATGAATACAGCGGCAACAGGAACACTTTACGGCGTAGGCGTGGGGCCGGGTGATCCCGAGCTGATTACAGTCAAGGCGTATCGCATGATTCAGGAATGTGCAGTTGTGGCTTATCCGAAGAAACGCCGGGGAGGTAAGTCGTATGCTCACGAGATCGTGGAGTTGTACGTCAACCCGGAGGAAAAGGAGATGCTGGGACTCATTTTTCCAATGACCAAGGACCCGGTTGTACTGGAGCGTGAATGGAACAAAACGGTGGTTGCTTGCTGGGAGGCACTGAGTCAAGGCAAGGATGTAGCCTTTGTCACAGAGGGAGACCCTAATCTGTACAGTACCTTTATTCATTTGGCACGGCTCATGAAGGATCTCCATCCTGAGGTGCCGATTGTATCTATTCCGGGCATTTCGTCTGTGTTGGGGGCGGCGGCAGCGCTGGAATTGCCTTTGGCAGACGGAGATCAGCAGGTCGGTATTATTCCGGCTACGGATGATCGGGAAGCGATGAAGCGGGCGATTGAGAATCACGATACGGTCGTGTTTATCAAGGTTGCCAAGGTGCTGGATTTGATTTTGGATGTGCTGGATGAACTCCATCTTGGGGACCGTGCTTCTGTCATTACCAAGGTCACTTCTCCTTATGAAATGGTATGGCGCAACGCACGTGAGCTGCGCGGACAGGAACTTGAATATTTGAGTTTAATGGTGGTGAGCAAATGACGTTGGAGCCAAAAGTATATATCGTAGGAGCAGGTCCCGGCGACCCGGAGCTGATTACTGTCAAAGGCTCCCGGATTCTACGCACGGCCGATGTGGTATTGTACACGGATTCACTCGTGAACGACGAGTTGATTGCCACGGCCAAACCAGAGGCGCAGGTACTGCAAAGCTCAGGCATGGATCTGGAGCGGCAGGTCGAGATCATGAGCGAGGCTGTGCAGGCTGGACGCAGCGTAGCTCGCGTACATACAGGCGATCCGGCAGTGTACGGAGCCATTTTGGAGCAGATGGTGTTGCTGAAGCAGCGCGGAGTAGCATACGAAATCGTGCCGGGCGTCAGCTCGGTCTTTGCTTCTGCGGCCGTGTTGGGTGCAGAGCTAACTGTGCCTGACCTGACGCAGACCGTCATTCTGACACGTGCCGAAGGCCGTACACCTGTACCAGATCGGGAAAAGTTGCGTGATTTGGCATCCCATCACTGCACAGTGGCCTTATTCCTCAGCGCAACGCTGGCGAAGAAGGTAGTCGTTGAGTTTCTGGCGGCAGGCTGGAGCGAGGACACACCTGTAGCGGTTGTACAGCGAGCGACCTGGCCGGATCAAAAGATCGTACGCACGACGCTTGCCCAATTGCCAGCTGATCTGCGTGCAGCAGGTATTACGATGCATGCCATGATTCTGGCAGGCTGGGCGCTGGACCCGGGACTGGTGGACAAGGACGCGCATCGTTCCAAGCTGTACGATAAGTCGTTCACCCATGGCTATCGGAAGGGAGTGAAGCCCAGTGAGTAATCCATTTGCCGCTGTGGCGATCACGAAGCATGGAGTGGAAATGGTCCGCAATTTGGGAGCCAGCTTTCCGGGCACGGATGTGTATTACATGTCCAAGTTTGAGCGTGGCGACGAGCAGGAGCGTGGCATTCAGTTGTTCGAAGGCTCGGTCAAGCTGATTTTGCCGGATTTATTTAAACAATATAACGGTATTATTTTGTTTATTTCTCTCGGTGCAGTAGTTCGTATGATTGCACCAATTTTGGTGGATAAAAAGGTAGACCCAGCGGTAGTTGTCATTGATGATCGCGGCGAGCATGTCATTAGCGTATTGTCTGGCCATTTGGGTGGCGCCAATGAATTGACCCACCATGTAGCGACTGTACTAGGCGCACGTGCTGTAATCACGACTGCATCAGACGTGCAGGGCACGATTCCGGTGGACATGTTTGGTCGGGAATTGGGTTGGGTGGTCGATAGCTTCGACAAGGCCACTCCTGTGAGCGCCGCTGTTGTGAACGAGGAGCCTGTTGCGCTCATACAAGAGACAGGCGAACGGAACTGGTGGCGTTATGACAAGCCTGTACCTGGACATATCAAGGTATATGCTTCGACGGCAGAAGCATTACAAGAACCATTTAACGCCGCGTTGGTCGTGAGTGACCGTTTATTGGAGCCGGAGGAAGAGGAGCAGCTTCTTTCTAATGGCGTGCTGTACCGTCCGAAAAGCTTGGTGCTTGGCATCGGCTGCAACCGTGGGACTGCATTAGAGGAGCTGGAGGCGGGTGTGCTGGACACCTTGAAGGAGCTGCGTTTGTCCGTGAAAAGCGTACGGAATATTGCCACTATTGATCTGAAAAAGGACGAAGAGGGCTTACTTGCTCTTTGCGCCAAATACGGTTGGGAACTGGTGACGTATACTCCGTCAGAGCTGAATACGGTGCAGCTTCCCAATCCATCGGAAACCGTCTTCAAATACACTGGCGCATATGGGGTCAGCGAACCTTCAGCCTTGTTGTCTTCTGGTGCAGACCATTGGCTGCTGGAGAAGAAAAAAAGCGGCAATATGACGTTGTCTGTAGCGCGGGTTTCCTATGACTGACGTCATGAAGCAGGCTGCTGTACAGTCTGATCCATCTGCCGCTACGCGCAGAAGCCGTATTGTTGTTGCTGGCACAGGCAGCGGTGCAGGCAAAACGACGGTTACCCTCGGGCTGATGAAGGCGTTCGCCGATAGCGGCCTGCGAGTGCAGGGTTTTAAGTGCGGACCGGATTATATTGATCCGACCTATCATACTGCCGCGACCGGGACTTCTTCCCGTAATCTGGATTCATGGATGACCTCACCAGATACGGTGCGTGAAATCTTTATCCGTGCTTCTGAAGGCGCGGATATTTCCGTGATTGAAGGCGTCATGGGGCTGTATGACGGCAAGGACCCGCTCAGCAACACCGGCTCGACCGCTGAGATCGCCATGCTGACGGACAGCCCTGTATTGCTGGTGGTCGACGTGCGCAGTATGGCACGAAGCGCCGCCGCTATTGTGCTCGGCTTTCAGCGCTTGGAGCCCAAGCTGCGCATTGTGGGCGTAATTGTGAATCGCTGCGGTAGCCAAGGGCACTATGGCATCGTCAAAAAGGCGATTGAGCAGGAGTGCGGCATCCCCGTGCTCGGCTGGTTAAAGCGTGATGACGGGCTGGATATTCCCGAGCGTCATCTGGGATTAGTGCCTGCTGTGGAACGCGGCGAGCTGGAGCCGCTTTTCCAACGGGCGGCAGAGCTGATCCGCGCGGGTACGGATCTGGATGCACTGCGGGCATTGGCAGATTCGGCTCCGCCGTTGTCTCTGCCCGCACAACCGTTGTTTTCCCCGGATTGGCTTCCATCAGCAGGGCATGAAGCTGATACCGAGGAACGTCCCGTCATCGCCGTCGCCAGAGACGCGGCTTTCAATTTTTACTACCCGGAAAATATGGATTTGCTACGTCAGGCGGGAGCGGAGATTGTCTATTTCAGTCCTCTGGCGGGAGAACGCGTACCTGAGCAGGCAAGCGGCATATATCTGGGCGGCGGTTTCCCCGAAGAGTTTGCCGCAGATATCGCTGCAAATACAGGCTTTTTGGAAGATATCCGCAACGCGGTGAGCCGGGATATGCCAGTATTCGCCGAATGCGGCGGTTATATGGTACTGGCACGGACACTTACGGATCGTATGGGTAATGCCCATCACATGGCCGGGGTTATTCCGTCGGACGTCCGCATGCAGGAGAAACGGGCCGCACTGGGATACCGGGAAGCAACCGCTTTGCAGGATTGCTTGCTGCTGGAGGCTGGAGAGACCATTCGGGGACATGAATTTCATTATTCTGTCATGCACTATGATGAATCATCCGCCCCCTACTTCTATGCCTATCAAACCAAGGGGATGCGTGGTCTCCAGAGCGAGGGCTATGCGAAAGGGAACCTTTTGGCAGCCTACACGCATGTTCATCTCGCTTCTCTTCCCAAAGCGGCAGCACGCTGGGTTGAACAATGCCGGGCTTACGGTCAATAGTTTTGCAAACGAGTCCACTACTTCATAAAAACGAAAAAAAGCCGATTCCCCTAAAGGGTCCGGCTTTTCTAAATATCAATAGACTTAAACCTTACATAGTTTGGAAGCGTATACATTACTTTTTTGGTGATTCGCTTACATGAGCTTTTTCAGTTGGGAAATCCTTCCCTGACTCACACCAAGCATGGAGGCGAGTTGTTTTTGTGAAGATGCTGGATGTTCTTCCATAAGCTCTCTCATTTTCTCCAAAATAACGTCCGTGCGCTGATAAATTTTTTTCATATGCATATTTTGCTTAAGTGGGGATGAATGGGTTTCAGTCGCTGTGACCGGAAGTAAATCTTCCGTTTTCATCGAGGCTGCACATTCATCGCAGATAAACTGATCTTTAAAGTAGGTGTTGGTATCAACCGCACCGCAAAAAATACAGTTGGTTGATTTGTACTTACGGAGCATGAGTGTCTGGTCTTCAATAAAAAACTCTAATGGATCGCCGATGTCAATCTCCATCGTCATGCGCAACTCTTTAGGTAGCACAATTCGCCCCAAGCTGTCCAAGGGCCGGGTCATTCCAGTCCTTTTCATTCATGCAACCTCCCCGGTTTTTTAAGATTTATAGAATGTATAAGGTTTGAGGCAATTCTTATCAATTCTATAACCGCAAGCATAAATTCTTACAAAAAGCGGCCCTTTATTGTTAATCAAGCATGGACGCACTTTTTTTCTTACGAGTATACCATAAACAGGCCGAATCGCCATCGTTCAGATTTATAAATTTTGAATAAGTTTATCCCGAGCGAACATATATGCTATAATCTTCTGCTAAAGGATTTAATAGGCCGTCTGTAGAATTATTTATATATGCCGTAGCTCGGACAATGATGGCGGTGTTATGGGAAATGGATGAGGGCCAAACGGAATTTTCTGAGCGTTTTGACCCCACAAACAAGAATAAATGACACGGGTCCCGCCTTTAAAGTCCTTATATACAAGTCAGGCAAGGAGGATTTATCATGGAAAAAAGAAAAGCATTGTTGTTAGGAGATTATTCGTATCCGGAGTTTCACCCGCTGCAAGGGGTGGACGAAGAGATTAGCCATATTTTACAGGATTGGATGACCGTACAATGCAGTGAGAATCGTAAAATGCTGCTCAAGGAAAATCTAACCCCATTCGATCTATGTATCTCGTACTGTGATAGCCGCAAGGAGGTCCTGTCTCCTCAACAAACAGCAGGATTGCTGTCCTATGTTAGCGGCGGGGGTGGATTGCTTGTGCTGCATAACGGAATCACATTGCAAGGACGGTATGAGATTGCACAATTAATGGGGGCGCGTTTCTTGCGGCATCCGGCTGCCGGACCACTTTCCTTCAAAGTAACGGCGCCGGATCATCCGATTATGGAAGGAATCGAGCCGTTTGAGATCCAAGAGGAACCGTATCGTTTTGACTTTGATCCATTCACTGAAAAAACACTACTGATGGAATATGAACACGAGGGCGAGTGGTGGCCGGCGGCATGGTCACTGTCCTATGGCTTGGGTCGGGTCGTCTATTTGATGCCTGGACATAATCAGCCAAGCTTCCAGCACGAGGGATACCGCAAGCTGCTGCTTCAGGCTGCCAAGTGGGCTGGACGCTTTCCAGGTTAAACATAGATCATTCCATTCATTGAGGAAGGGGAGCTGCGAGCTTTATGCGGCTCCCCTTTTCAGGTTATACTATAGGTAATCACAGGTAGGGGAGGATATATTATGAGCGATTTGTTCAAAAAAGCCATCTCATTGGGGTGGGGCCTCACCGTTGTCAGCAAAGAAAAGGTGGAGAAAGCCGTCGAGGATCTCGTAAACCGGGGAGAACTTGCGCCCTCGGAATCCAAAGCGCTGGTCGATCGTCTGATCGAACGAGGGGCAGAGGAACAGGGACAATTCAAAACAGTGATCCGCGAACAGGTTAGCCGCATTTTGCAGGAGCTGGAAGTACCTACCGAAAATGATGTTACAAGTTTGGAGCAGCGTGTGGCATTGTTGGAAAAACAGGTAGCGGAGCTGGAAAAAGAAAAGGCGGCGCTTACGGGTTCGAGCGACGCTGAAGAAGCGAACCGGCTGGATTAAAATGGCGGTTCGTATGAAGCACGCCGGTCGTTACCGGGAAATTGCCATGGCGCTGGCGCGTCATGGCTTTGGCTATATGGTGGAAGAAATGGGACTGTTCCAGCTGCTGTCATTGCCTCGCAAGTGGCTGACGAGAGAAACTCCCGAGTCCAAAACGCTAGGTGAACGGATTCGACTTGTGCTGGAGGATCTGGGGCCTGCATTCATCAAGCTTGGACAGTTGGCGAGCACACGTGCTGACCTGCTGCCGGAGCCTATTATCCGTGAGCTGGTTAAGCTTCAGGATCAGGTACCGCCGTTTTCATCTGAAACGGCGCGTGGCATTCTAGAGCAGGAGCTGGACACGTCATTAGAGGACATACTGGTTCGTTTTGACGATGTTCCGCTGGCCGCTGCTTCGATCGGGCAAGTGCATTTGGGCAAGCTGCACAGCGGCGAAATGGTCGCCATTAAAATCCAGCGTCCTGGCGTTAATCGCATTATTCGGCGAGATTTGGACATTTTGCGGGAACTGACCGCTATGGCAGCCAAGCGCTGGGAATGGGTAGAGCGGTATCAGCTTCGCCAGATGGTAGAGGAGCTGGGGAGATCGCTCATTCAGGAGCTGGATTACAACCATGAAGCCCGTAACACAGAGAAGATTGCGCTCCAATTTGAGCAGGACCCACATATCTATATTCCGAAAATATACTGGGATCATACCTCTTCCCGTATACTGACCATGGAGTTTCTAGACGGAACTCACTTGGGTAGTCGTGAAGAGCTATTACGCCGTGGATATAACTTGAAAGAACTGGCGCAGCGGCTGGTGAACAGCATGCTGCATCAAATTTTTATGGAGGGTTTTTTTCATGCCGATCCCCATCCGGGGAATTTACTCGTTCTGAAAAATGGCAGTCTCGCTTATTTGGACTTTGGTATGACGGGAAGGCTGAGCGAAGAGATGAAGAATCATCTCGCTTCCCTCATTATTGCCCTGATGCGCAAAAATACCGATGCCATGGTTCGGTCTATCGAACGGTTAGGTCTGGTCGAACCGGACACTGACCTGAATGCGTTGCGTGCCGATCTGGACAAGATACGCGAAGATTACTCAGACGTTCCTTTCTCACAGGTCAGTATTGGTGACGCTTTGAACGACCTGTTTGGCGCAGCACAGCGCCATCGGATTGGTTTGCCGTCGGACGTCCTGTTGCTAGGCAAGGCGTTGCTGACACTGGAGGGGGTCGTGGAGCATCTGGACCCTGATCTCAGTATTATTGCTTTGGCTGAGCCCTTTGGTAACAAGCTGTTGAAGGAACGCTTCAGTGGTCGTCGTATCCGTGGCAAGCTACTGGGTGGTGCAACCGAGCTGGTGGAGACGCTGATGGAACTGCCAGGACAGGCGAGACATTTGGCCTCGATTATCAGCAAGGGCAAGCTTAAGCTGGAGGTTACTGTGCCGGAGCTGGAAATGCTTCTGCGCAGGCTGGATCAGATCAGCAACCGCCTCTCATTCAGTATCGTGCTGTTAGCGTTCAGCATTATTATGGTCGGACTGATTATCGGTTCATCGCTGAATCATCAGGCGACCATGCTGTGGAATGTACCTGCCATTGAAATCGGCTTTGTTGTAGCTCTCTTAATGGTTGCCTTTTTACTGTATTCCATTTTTAAATCGGGAAGGTTTTAGATACCGACCAGGAAGGAGGGGTTATGGATACACATAAGATGAATAATCTCCTAATTGCAGATGTGCCATGGCACCGCCTGACTACTCCTTATGGTAGGGGCACGGAGTTGCCACAATTGATATCCAACGGGGAGTACGCAGCAATTGCTGATCTGATAGAGCATCAAGGCACACTGTGGCAGGTTACGCCATGGGTGTTACTTTTCTTATTGCGTAATATGCATACGAGAAATTCGGATGATATCACGCTGAGTGAGTTGGAACTGTACCATGCGGTTGTTGGAGCATTGGACATGGAAAATGCACAGGAGGATTCACAGAAGTCTGTGGAATCTCTAACCATGCTGCTGGACGAAAAATATCTATGGCCGGCAGACAGCGATCCAGAAGAAGATGAACTGGAGTGGGAAGAGGAAGAAGCACGCGGTTATGATCCGGTAGCTTTTTGGAGTTATTATGACTATAGCTATCGATTATTGAAGAAAGCACTGCCTGACTTTGAAAGCCTACTTCAGCACCATGCGGACTCGGAGATTGCTGAAACCCTATCGGAGCTTGTACAGAAATTGCGGGGATTTTAAAATAATAAAAAAACGAATCAATCGAGCTATGACTGGAAACTAATCTTTTGCTAAGGAGTGATTTTAGTGGCAAAAAAATTAACTGATATACATCGAATACGTCTCCTAAGTCTCCTTCGTGATATTGGGTTTGAACCATCAAAAGTTACTATAGAAAATAAACAGGGGGAAACTGAGGTTATTGATTTAGAGTCCCCGTTACCGAAAGGGTTGCAAGCTGTTTTAAATTCCCGAGGCAGCCTAAGTAAGGAGCAATTACTTGAGATCGAAGAGAGTGTTAAACAATCCAGAGAGGATTGGGATTAGAGGGGGTATTTATTTGATACGAATGCAGCTATTGCCCTTCATAGGCTTGACTCATCTTTGGATAGAGTGATACGACAAGCTGAGGAAGATAAAGAAAATATTTTCTTTTCTGTTATAACTCAGTCCGAGTTTATAGCCGGGTTGCCCACTGATACTGACTTAGATTCGATACCTTTTCTTGGCGGGGAATTTATTGCAGTTAATTCAGAGATCGCAGTTAAAGCGGGGCGTATCAGAAGAGAACAAAAAGATAAGTTTGCAAGAAAGCTCAAGACCCCAGATGCATTGATTCTTGCGACAGCTATTATAAACCAATTGGTACTGGTTACGGCGGATCAAGATTTACAGTTCGCGGAGTCTGAGTATGAAGTTAAGGTGATAAACTTTAGCAGGTTAGAATCTTAGTAATTGCGAAAATTTTAATTATAAGAAAACGAATAAGATGGAGATAATGATCGATATTTCAAGGAAATAGATGATTTCTTTCTGTAAACAGCCTTTTAACTCATTCGTCTCTGCGAATTCCTTACGTTATAATGATGGACTGAATGTAACGGACCGGGTTCGTTTGAGAGAGACGAGCTGAATGATAGGAGAGCCTTGGCGATTGGCAGCTGGACGGATGCCCGAAACACACGGGTTGCGAGTCAACACGCTACTCTCTGTAAATATAGGAGGCTGGAACGAGACAGTATGAATCTTAGACAACAATGGTTCGGTAATATCCGGGCCGATATACTTGCGGGCATGACTGTGGCGCTAGCACTAATTCCCGAGGCGATTGCCTTCTCGATCATTGCAGGGGTCAATCCCATGGTCGGACTGTACGCCTCCATCTCGATGGCAATTGTCATCTCTTTTGCAGGTGGACGTCCGGCGATGATCTCGGCAGCGACCGGGGCTGTAGCTGTGCTGGTCGTTGGCCTGGTGAAGGATCATGGCGTGGAATATCTGTTTGCAGCTACCATTTTGGCAGGAATCATACAAGTGCTGCTGGGTGTATTGAAAATAGGTCGTTTTATAAGCTTTATTTCGCAGCCAGTCATGACCGGATTTGTGAATGCGCTGGCCATCCTCGTCTTTATGGCGCAACTCACCCACTTTCATGGAGCTAATTGGATCATGTACGCGATGGTAGCGGGGACGCTGCTCATTGTGTATATTTTACCGAGATTTGTGAAAAGCATTCCTGCTCCATTGACGGCAATCATCATTATGACGATCATTACGTATGTATTTGGATTGAATGTGAAAACAGTAGGAGATATCGGTACGCTAACCAGCTCGCTGCCTTCATTCCATTTGCCGCAAATTGAGTGGTCGTGGCATACTTTGCGGATTTTGCTGCCGTATTCCTTTACGATGGCACTGGTTGGACTGCTGGAATCGCTGCTGACAGCCAGTATTTTGGATGAAATGACCGAAACGAAAAGCAATAAAAACCGGGAAGCCCGCGGCCAAGGGATTGCCAACTTTGTAAATGGCTTTTTTGGTGGTATGGGTGGTTGTGCCATGATCGGACAATCCGTCATTAATGTCAGCTCAGGCGGAAGAGGGCGTTTGTCCACTTTTACGGCTGGGGTATTCTTGGCCTTTCTGCTGCTCGTGCTTGGCGGGGTTGTAAAGGAAGTGCCAATGGGCGCATTGGTGGGAGTCATGTTCATGGTGTGTATCGGAACTGTGGATTGGAAATCGCTCCGAAACATTGCCAAGGTTCCGAAAGCAGATACGTTAATTATGGTAGTCACGGTGATCATCGTGGTGGCTACGCATGATTTGTCCAAGGGCGTGATCGTGGGCGTACTGCTGAGTGCCCTGCATTTTGGCTGGAAAATGGCTAAAATCCGCATCAGCGCAACGGAGAACAACGATGAGAAGGTGTACCATGTCAGGGGGCCGATGTTTTTTGCTTCAACGACTCATTTTGTCGATCATTTCGAACCTTCGGATGATCCAGAACGTGTCGTTGTGGACTTTAGCCATTCTCATATTTGGGATCACTCCGCGGTTACTGCCATCGGCAAGGTGCTGCAAAAGTATACGAAATCCGGCAAATCTATTACCCTGCAAGGGTTAAATGAGGAAAGCCGTTTAATTATAGAGAAGCTTGGCGGTCCTGTAGTTACAGAGCCACTCGTGTGATGAATCGTATAGCATAAATCAAAGCTTGAAATGAAATTTATTCATTTCAAGCTTTTTTTATTTATTTCTGAAAGAAAACAACACTTTTCTTCCTAAATCATAGATAATTATGACAAATTTTCGTCAAAGTATTGACGTAATAATTGGGCAGGAATACAATCATTGTTATTAAGCAGAGCAAATACATAGGAATAATTGAAAATCGAAAGGTATGCACATATGAACTTAGACTGGGAGTTTATTGTAGAGAGCTTGCCGTTATATGGAGAAGCTATGTGGCTGACGTTGAAGATCGCCTTTTTTGCTATTCTATTTTCACTAGTCGTCGGTTTGCTGTGCAGCACAGTACTGTATTACAAGGTAAGGGGAATTAGCGGCATCATTGTTGCCTATATTGAGCTTTCCCGAAATACGCCGCTGCTTGTACAGTTATATTTTCTGTATTATGGGTTTACGAAAATAGGTCTGCATATGAGCGAAATGACGTGTGCCATTGTGGGCATGACCTTTTTGGGCGGGGGGTATATGGCTGAGGCGTTCCGTGGGGGAATGGAAGCAGTGAGTAAAACCCAGACGGAATCCGGGCTGAGTCTCGGACTGTCCAAGATACAACTGGCGAGATATGTTATTTTGCCACAGGCTTTTGCCATCAGCGTTCCGTCTCTGGGAGCGAATGCGATTTTTTTGCTCAAGGAGACTTCCATTGTTGGCGCCATTGCTTTATTAGATCTGATGAATGTGGCAAAAGACCTGATCGGCATGTACTACAAAACAACAGAATCGCTAATTCTGCTGGTATTGGCATATCTCGTCCTGCTTTTACCTTTGTCGATACTGCTGACGTGGGTGGAAAGGAAGGTGCGATATGCTGAATTCGGGGATTAATGTACTCTTTGAAGGTTCCAATTTCGAGCGTCTATTAGGGGGATTACTCGTTACGCTGGAGATTGCGCTACTTTCCATTATTATCGGTACTCTATTAGGCATTTTGATGGGGTTGTTGCGCACCTTAAAATCAAGACCGATTCGGTTTGTGCTGAAATTATATTTGGAGACATTCCGTATTATTCCAATTCTGGTGTGGTTGTATGTCGTATATTTTGGATTTACTCCTTTGTTGAATGTGAATATCAGCGGGGAATTGACAGCAATTATCGTATTCAGCCTGTGGGGAGCGGCCGAGATTGGTGACATCGTTCGTGGTGCATTGGAATCACTGCCCAAGCATCAGGTGGAATCCGGGCAGGCACTGGGACTGACATATAGACAGTTATACCGCCATGTGCTCATTCCCCAGGCGGTGCGCCGAATGCTTCCCGGTTCTATTAATCTGGCGACACGGATGATCAAAACCACTTCATTAGTGGTGCTGATCGGTGTAGTGGAAGTGGTCAAGGTCGGACAGCAGATTATTGAGCTTGGTGTAATCAAAGCGCCCTCGGCATCCTTCTGGGTGTACGGCTTTATTTTCATATTGTATTTTCTCGTATGCTATCCGTTATCCAGACTTTCCAAAAGATTTGAACGCAGATGGCAAAATTAGCAGGATGGGGTGGGTGTCATGGGAGAGGCTGTGGAGGTTTTACTCGAAATTCGAGGGCTGCACAAAAGCTTCGAAGACCGAAAAGTACTGCAACAGATTAATCTGGACGTAACGAAAGGGGAAGTTGTGGTCGTTCTCGGTCCTTCGGGATGTGGAAAAAGCACACTCCTCCGATGTCTCAATGGTCTGGAGCCAGTCCAGAGTGGAGATATCCGTTATAGAGGGCAGGACCTGACGGATAAGAAAGTGAATTGGCGTGAGGTGCGGCAGCATATCGGAATGGTGTTCCAGAACTACGAATTGTTTCCGCATATGACGGTCTTAGAAAATATATTGCTCGGCCCGCTTAAAGTTCAGCGGAGAAACAAGCAGGAGGCACTTGAGCAAGCGGAGCAGCTATTGGAGCGAGTGGGTCTGCTGGATCGCAAAGATGCGTATCCGAGACAATTATCAGGCGGGCAAAAGCAACGGATTGCGATTGTGCGCGCCCTGTGTATGAACCCGGAAATTATGCTCTTTGATGAAGTCACCGCATCCTTGGACCCGGAAATGGTCAGAGAGGTGCTGGATGTCATGCGAGAGCTGGCACAACAGGGCATGACCATGATTATCGTGACGCATGAAATGGGATTTGCCAAGTCGGTAGGAGATCGTATCGTTTTTATGGATCAAGGACAAATATGTGAAATGACTACGCCACAGCAATTTTTTACCCAACCGGAAACAGAGCGTGCCCAGCACTTTCTGGATATATTTCAGTACGAAACGATATAAACAGGGGGATGAATACAGATGAGAAAAGGAATGAAGTTCACGACGTTATTACTGGCTTTGAGCTTGCTGCTTGTTGGTTTGACGGGATGTGCAGGAGGGGGAAATACCAACGGTAGTTCAGGTTCGGCTAAATTTGCTTCGATTGAGGACATTAAAAAGAATGGCAAGATTCGAATAGGTGTATTTGCAGATAAGCCGCCTTTTGGCTACGTGGATTCGGAAGGGAAGAATCAAGGCTTTGACGTTTACATTGCGAAGCGGTTTGCCAAAGATCTCTTGGGTGACGAGTCCAAGGTGGAATTTGTCCTGGTGGATGCTGCCAGCCGGGTCGCCTATTTGGAATCCAACAAGGTAGATATCATCATGGCTAACTTTACGGTGACGGATGAGCGTAAAGAAAAAGTCGATTTTGCCAATCCATATATGAAATTATCCTTTGGCATTGTGTCACCTGACAGCGCTCCAATCACCACGATTGACCAATTAAAGAATTCGGACCAGAAGCTGATTGTCGCAAAGGGAACGACGGCTGAAACCTATTTCACGAAAAATTATCCTGACATCAAGCTGCTTAAATTCGATCAATACACAGAAATCTTCTCAGCCCTCAAAGACAAACGCGGTGCCGCCATTGCCAACGATAATACAGAGCTGATCGCCTGGGCCAAGGCCAACCCCGGCTTTACCGTAACCATCCCGGCCTTTGGTGGTCAAGATACAATTGCACCCGCAGTAGCAAAGGGAAATAAGGAGTTGTTAGACTGGATCAACAATGAGCTGGCTACATTAGGCAAGGAAAACTTTGTGCATCAAGCCTACAAGGACACATTGACCTCTGTTTATGGAGAAGGCTTTACAGATCAATTGGTTGTAGAGGGCGGCAAAGTGGATTAATTGTAAGGGTTGGGTAAAGAGTATTTGACACGTTTATACGACCATTTTGGAATGTGATTAAGTTCTAAGTGCTGTAAATCTATATATTTTCATAATGGATTCCTTTAAAGCAAAAAGACCCGAACTTAGAAAAAAATGGGTCTTTTTGCTTTGTATAGGTTTATTGAAAATAACGCCACTCTCTACGCAGAATTAATATTCATGGACTTCATCTTCAGGTATATACTCGAGAACATCGTGCAGGGTTAACGGGCGACCAGAAAGGCGAATCAGCGTTTCCATCACTGTATTAAACGTTTTAAACTCGATCCGCTTGGATGTATTGTTACACATTTCGTAGATAGTATTGGGTCTGATTTTAGCCTCACGAGCAAGGGCATTTTTAGTAATCCCGATTTCTCGAAGCAATTCTTCAAGTTTGAAAGCAATTCCCTGTGCGTTTGACATTTTCATGTTGAACAGAACCCCCGTGTTCTAACGAATTACAAAAATAATTGAGGTCATGCCTTGGTAGTCTCAATGTCCCTCAATTCCATCTTCGGGAATGTACTCTACAATATCAGCAAGAGTAATAGTCCTTGTAAATCTACGCTGGCGGGCGAATCTATTCAAAGCATCAAGGATATGGACAAGTGTTTCTAATTCAAGTCTTTTGGTTTTGCCATTTACCATATCTATTACAGTAGCTGGACGTATTTTTGCTTCTACGGCCAGTTTATTTCGGGAAATATCAAGTTCTTCTAGAATATCGCCAAGTTTAAAATGATATCTATTTTGAATCTCCATAATTTAGATTCTCCTTTTGTTTCTTAGTACAAGAAAATCATAAAATCTATTGAAGTTTTACTTTATAAGTAATAAAATAGAACTTCAGAAGTAAAACTCGTGGTTTGAATTCCGGTTTTTCGAGTGAATAGTTGTTAGTTTTCTTGCTTTGAATAATTAAAATCATAAGAGGGAGCTAAATCTAAATGAACAAAAGTAATTTTGAAAAAGTAAGTGTCATTCTTGGTCCCTGTGATCTTCCGCATATGTATGAGCTTTTTGAAGGCTATCTGATCAAGGACCGTTACGTCATGATGATCGACAATAGCGTGCTTACTCTTCGACATGTAAAAAAGGAAAAGCATTATTCGCATCTATATGTTGATGGTGACACGGGAGGAATTCACTCTTGCAAGGCATGTACAACGTGAAGACATAGATGTGATTACTGAGTTGGTCGAACGATTGCGCAACATGGATGCATTAAGTTTTCTTACAGATGAATTGTTATGGAACACATGTCGGGAAGATATAGACTTTGATTTAGTTCGGAATAAAGGACTATGAAAATGGCGAACGTAAATCTGATTCGAATTTTTGTTCTCGTTTTACTTATATAATGTAACACAGAAGCGTAAAAGGGTGAAATGAACACCGTCCTAATAAAGATACATACTCCCCCAAAAGCTCTTGCATGCTAGTAGATTTCATTATATAATCTTAAATGATAATGAGAATCATAATCATTACTAACAGTCTTTAGGTGCATGCTCCCAATATGAGCCTAAGTGAATAGGATGGTGATGTGCACATGGCTAAAGCAGATGTGGCAACTGCCAGAAGACAGCTTCGGAGTCCGAACAAGGTAACTCGCAGACGAGCTTTGAAAACGATCAAAGCTGCGAAACGCGCGAAGTAGCAGGTTCCAAGTTAACTGCAAATGGCAATACCAGTGTCAAATTTTTCAGTCTCCTCGTTTTGATATTGCACCTGCTTTCCTGATGGTGGTACACAGGAAGGCAGGTGCCTTTTTTATAGATATAAAAAAGCGCCAGGCGGGTATCGAACCGTTCTGGCGCATTATTTGGAGATATAAAAAAACCAAACTCAAAATGAACATAAAAACGGAGTAGACGGAATAGTGCTGTACAAGCGAAGCGATCGCTTTTGTCCCCGGATTACTACTCTATACAAGGCTTTGTTCAAGAAATCCGGGGGCGATGGCGATGGGAAGCACTATCCGACTGCGTAGTGGCACAATATGAAACTTTTAAGTTCGGTTTTAATACAAAAACTACACTTATTTCTTTTGTGCAAACAGCCATTCAATCATATCCTGATTTTGCAGAGCCGGAACCCAGGAGAAGTGTCCTGTAGGTTTGATAATCCCTGCTTCGTATTCAGTGAAGTGAATGAGGTTTCCGTTTTGTGCTTTAATGGCAGCGACCATTTCTTGCGAGTTTTTAGGACTTACTGTGGTGTCGTCTGCAGCATGGAAGGCCCAAATAGGAACGTTTTTCAATACCTCGACGTGTGTAGGTTCAACAGGCGCGTACATGTTAACGGCTTTTTCATAGTTGGTCAAACCGGCAATCGGCACACCTGCGGCGAACAAGTCAAGATTTTTCTCCAACAATCTCCACGTCCCCATGGCTCCTTGAGAAATACCAACAATATAGATTCGGTTGGTATCGATCGGGTATTTTAACGCCGTTTCACGTACCAAATCGGCTACAGCGCTGTTGCGTGGCTCATCCGCCCAAATGAATTTATGCTCCAGGTCAATCGGGCTTTGTGGAGCGATTACGAAGGATGGGTGTTTGGCTTGCTGCTCAGGAGAAGCCCAAGTAACAGCTCCGGCATTTGCCAGCAGGTTTACTCCGTTTCCGTCGCCACGTTCGCCGTTTCCGTGCAGAAACACAACCAGAGGGTAGGTTTTGCCGGGCTCTACTTTAGGCTCAAACGTAAAGTAGTTCAGCTTGAAGCCTTCTTTATTTTCAAAGGTGTTTTTTTGGAAATCGTCCACGATCGGTGTAATTTTATCCGTTGCTTTTACAGTCTGTGCAGAGGCTGGAATGACTGTTTTCTTTGAAGTTGCAATATCTTTCTTTTGACTAATCGTATAATTCAACGTGTTGATGCGGTTAACTGCGCTTGTTGCATCATAAGTAAGGGTACTTGCATTTTTATCTTGCGTATCCAGCTCAATCACGACATATTTACCATGAGTACTGCGGTTGGTGATAGCTCCGGTATCATTGGTATATACACCGGTCACGGTTCTGTCTGTATATACATCATTGAGTACAGATTGAACCTGAAAGCTGGAAGTGGATAAGGATGCCCCGTCAATATTAGTGCTGTATTTCAGTACAACAGCAGAAACAACTTCACCCAAGGGCTGTACCTGCGTAAGCAGGGTAGCCTGTGGCGCTGGGACATCGGCTGCTGCGGCAGAGCTGGAGGATGGGAAAAAGATCGTAAGCAGGAACACGAAAGATAATAAAACAAGGGCAAAACGTCTTCTTTGCATGAGATTAATCTCCTTTGGTGTCATTTTTTAAAGCGCTTACTACATGTTCGGGATGGTTGACTGTTTGCTGTGGAATTCATACAAATCAAAAAAAAGGCAAACTCCGGGTACACAAGTGTACTCGGGTTTTGCCTTTTCAGTAACAATCCCACTTGAAGGATAGCACCTTCATTGGAATCTGACAAGTGAAAGCGCTACAATTTTGGATGTTTTTTATAAAAAATTCTACTTTCGCAACTTAGAATTTTGCAAAAATCCATTGAAGGGATTTGTAATCAGCAAATAGATAGATCGAAAAGATTGTATTCGTCTATGACAGGAAGATAAGAAACCGAGGCTTTCCAACGGGAATGTTGTGGTATATAATCTTCTTAACTTAACACCGTTAACTTATATAACAATGTTAATAAAGGAGATGAAATCATGAACCAATATGATGCTATTGTCATCGGTGCAGGACTGGGTGGCTTGTCCTGTGCAGCAAGACTCTCCGCGCTCGGTTACCGAACAGCTGTTTTTGAGAGCCACACTCTGCCTGGCGGTTTCGCAACTGAATTTACAAGAAAGGGCTACACTTTTGATGTCTCCTTGCATGGTGTCGGTGGACTCGGGGAAGGCAGCTTCGGTCGGATGTTAAAGGACTGTAATGCGGACCAGCGAATTGTTCCTCTCCGCAAAAAGCACCCTTACTCCATTCGTTGGGAAGGGCAGACCATTGATATTCCGTCCGATGTTCAGGAGTATGTGCAGCTCCTCAAAAACATGTTTCCTGCTGAGGTGGTAGCCATCGATAGTCTATTCGCGGGCATTCGCCGTTTTGAAACAGGCTTCTCTGCTTTTTCTTCCCTCACTTCCTGGCGCAGGGCGGCTGGCCTGCTCAAAGCAGGAACCTTCTTCCGCTGGACGCAGATGACTACCTGGGAAGCTGTAAGCCAGTTCGGGTTGTCTGACCGATTCACGGAATTTTTCACCGCGCTGTGGGCCTATTATGGATTGCCTCCAAAACGGCTTGCTGCCGTGTATTTTTTCATTCCCTGGATCGGCTACCACATGGAGGGGACGTATTACATTGAGGGAGGCGCACAGGCTTTATCCAATGCACTGGTTGACGCTATTAAGTCAGCGGGAGGAGAAGTTCATCTGCGCAGTCAGGTATCTGAGATTATGCTCGAACGCGGTAAAGCAGCTGGTGTCCGTCTGAAAAAAGGGGATGTATATAAAGCCAACTGGATTGTGTCTGGTATCAGTCCCCATCATACCTATGGCCGCCTACTGGAAAACTATGATGCTGCCCGTCGTGAGCTGGAAGCTGTCAGCAGTTTGGAGACTGGCACGTCTCTCACCCAGCTATATCTGGGATTATCATGTGAACCCCATAAGCTTGGCATCACCGAAGAAGACTTAATCCTACGTAATGAGCCGGATTCGGAGACAGATTATGAAGTTATGATGAGCGGCCAGTACACGAAAGGCAACTGGATGCTCACGAATTATAACGCTATGGACCCTAAGCTCAATGAACCGGGGAAGGGTGTCATTGCAATTACATTTTTGGACAGATTGGAGAACTGGCCTGCCGCACGTCCCGAATATAAAGCCAAAAAAGAAGCCGTGACAGAGCAGATACTGGGATGCCTAGAACAGCTGTATCCTGGTTTTCGCAGCAAGGTAGTGGTGGCCGAGTTGGGCACACCGCGCACGATGCAGCGTTATACCGCTAATCCCGACGGGGCCGTTTATGGCTACGCACAAACGGTCCGCCAGTCCGGCATAAAAAGACTGAAGCACAAATCAGCAGTAGACCGTCTGTCATTGGTAGGGGCGTGGACACAGCCTGGGGGCGGGTTTCAAGGGGCTATGAACTCGGGTATAATGGAAGCTGATCGTATCGCCGCCAAATTGGGGTAGGCAGAAAGGGCAAGTACATCTACTCATGAAACATATCAAACGCCGAGAACGTGAAAGCAGTGAAATCCGCCGAAAAATCATTGAGGCCGCCCGGTCGCTTTTCCTGAATCAAGGGTATGCCGAAGTCTCCATGCGCAAAATTGCGGATCAGATCGAATATTCACCAACGACTATTTATCATTATTTTGCCAATAAGGAAGCCGTTGTCCGTGAACTGCTGATAGAAGGAAATACCTTGTTCCTACAGGCTCTTCAGCAGCGTGTGGATGAAGCACAGGCAGCGGGATCGAATGCGCTGGACACACTGAAAACGGTATCTGATGCGTATGTTCGTTTTGGGACGACTAACCCGGAATATTACAACATCCTGTTTATCAGCAACCTGGAATCTGTAAGCTTGGTCAGCCTTATAGACAGTGGGAGTTTTAAAGGCTTTGAGCTGCTTGAAGCGGGGCTCAAAGCTGCTATGGAGGAGGGCTGCATCATTCAAGGAGATGAGCACCTGATCGCCAGATCCGTATGGAGCATGCTGCACGGATTGACTTCTTTGCTCCTGAATTTTGAACTTCCTATGGCAAAATCCAATGATGAATTGATCGCATTCACTATAGATACTTTCCTCAAGGGGTTAAGCCGCTGACGCAGCGGCTAACTTTCTTTACCTCACACCACTGTACATGCGAATCCGCATACAACCATTCCGAAAGATTAACGAAGTTCCAAATCTGAAAGCTGCTTAAGCACGGCTTCAATACGACGTTTATCTTTTTTGAGCATAACGAGCTGCAAAGAAGCAAGAAGCAGATCTGAGATATTGGCCCAAGCGTCTGCTTCCAGAGCGGGAAGAGGATCCCGATGAATCATAATATCCAGCGCCTCGGTTGCAATTTTTTGATGAAGCTCGCTATCGGATAGCCATTCAATCAACTGCTCAGCTGTAGGACGGGAGTGAGCGAAAAGTATTGCCCAGCCATCCACCGGATGATTGACCTTATCCCGCATCCAGTTAATGATCTGTGGTGAACGAAAATGTTGTAGCTGCCCATTAGCGGTGTATCCTTCTAATTTGTCTTCTGCGACCGAATGCTGTAGCAGGTGATTGCAAACACATACCAAGCCTTCCTGCTCGGGTAGGCAGCGGGCGCTTAGATAAGCACGTGTGGACGCAAATGCACCCTTAGCATGTAGGGTATTGTTTTGCGCTAAAGATGTCCATGCTTGCGCGGTTTCCGGTTCCCACAAGGAGCGGACCCAATCAGCAGCCCCAATCCCCGCAGTCTCCCCTACCAAAACGGCCCAAGTAGAGAATGGAACCTGGCTATGTTGAATGTTCTGCCAGTGCTGCTCCCAGGCAAGAAAAATATCCTTTGGATCATAGGCTTGAAAAGCCTGCAACACAGCAGGATAATCTACGCCATGCATGGTGGTGTAATGGATTAGCGTCTCCAACGACTGTGCATCCTCCAGATTCATCGTGCAAAACATGTTCAACCAGCGTTGCCACATTTGCAGTGGTGGGCTGTTTAGCTGAATGCCATGCTCATCGGCCACTTTAAACCAATCCCATAGCCATAGCCCGTGCAAGGTGAGCATGGTGTCTATATAGGCGGGTAGATTTTCCGCGAGCAGCGTGAACTGATCCAGCTCGTGATGATAGCAGAAAACCGCTGGCTCTGTTGCGGATGTTGCCATATCAAGCAGTATCGGATCACCCGCACCATTATAATTAAGGATCAGATATCGTTGCTCGTCCGCTGCTGAGTCGGTATCTTCCCCATAGGATGTAAAATAGCCAATATACTCATGATTCCATCCAAACTCTCCTGTGATATCGTCTAGGATACACTGCTCTTGTTCAAGATCATTGCTGTTTTTATATGAACACTCTGGTCCATCAGCTACAATACAGTGTTGGGGGAGGCACCATAGTAAATTTAAGCTGCCACACCGCTTTATCAATTCAGACAGGGAGGCAGGCAAATGCATCTGCAGCCGTTCCTCCAGCTCAGTTAGTTCACCTGTAGAAATCCCTTCCGTCCATTGGTATACCACATCAGGCATCCCACTTTGTCTCAGACGATCAACGACTTGTTCCAGTTTTTCTAAGGTTTGTGCAAAATGTACTGTCATTCGTATTCGCCCTCCTCTTACTCTACAACCCGGCAATGTTCTTTTTGCAAGAATGATAAAATTTCATCACGAAGTGCTATCGCTTTGGATTCATAAATGATCGCCACTTCGCGTCCATATGCATAGTTAAAACGCACGTATCCGCCAAGAGTCTGAAGAAAAGCCATGCAGATATGCTCATTTTCAATCCATAGATTTGAGTTAAAATGCTGTTTAAATCGCTGAGCCAATGCTTGTAAGGATGCCGGAGCAAAATTCAGCGCCTGATCGCTCGGATTGGCTGGATTGTAGGCCTCGGCCGTATCCAGGGGACTAAACAGTAGGAATGTAGCGGTTTTGTCTTGGCTGACAGGTTCGAAATAACGGGGGAATGGCTCCATTCTTCCAAATTCATCCTGTAGTATATGTCCTAATGTCTCTGTGAATGGAACTTGAACATCTAAAGTCTTCGTAGTAATGATCTCCGAGTGTCGTGGCAGCCACATTAAGCCTTCAACCTGAGGGTGAATCGCTAGGAAGTCACCATCTATGGAGCTGCCAATGACCACGCACTCACCCAGCTGCCGCGCTGTAATTGGGCAGTTATCATCATGCGTCCACAGTTCGTAATCCGTATAGGATTGCAATAGTTGAGGATCAGGCATTTCAATTATCAGCAGGCCACAATAGGTGCCCGGCCCGTAGCGGGTGAGGAATGCTACATAGGGAGGTGGTAAAGTTATTCCATAGGTATGCTCAATATTTGTCAGTTCATCGGTGTGTGCTGTGTGGAAACCCAATACATGTAGAATACACCTGCTTCCCGGCACTCTATCTATAGGGATAGAGCCCAAAAGTAAATGAGAGATATGCTATAATCAGGAAATAAAATAGTTATAGATTAGTCTATCTTAATTTCATAGGAACTACAATTTGTGAGGGGACGAAGGAGGAACACATCTTATGACATCAGGGGTACAAGCCTACATAGATCCAATTTTTGAGGCGATTGATGAGGCGTACGCTTCTGAGCAAAAGCGCATCGCCGAATTCCAAATCAAAAGTGTCCTTCACGAAGGGATTCATGAATACTTAAAAGTTACCTGTAAGAAGGATGGGCTGTGGGTGGATACCTACGAACCGTTTGATTGGGATCATCGTAGACCGGATACGAAAATTTCTGGGTTTACAGATGGGGTAACATTGCAGCAGGTACAGGACGAATGGATGCCTGTGTTTAGGGAACGGATAGAGGCTCTGTTTAAGTCGGAAGAATTTAGTTCCATGTTCTTTCGTTATCGGCTGAAATTTCATCTGGAAGTAGTCTTGGAGAATAAGGCTAGTCATTTTACATTCTCACTCCTGAACGAAGATAAGCGGCAGCAACTGTTAGCCACTATCCAACAGTTTGTAGAGCAGAAACTCAACCCCTCTAGTAAAGCTGTGCCGAAGGAAGAGGACGATTTTTTCTTAGTAAGGCACTTGCTTGATCCTCATTTGTACCCTGTAAACGCCCAGTGGATGAATGAGCTGCTGAATCGAATGGATGCCAAAGTGAAGGTCAGCCGCAAGCGTGAGGAAGCATGGAGGTATCAGCTCAGCAGTGGCTTGAAGCATTGGGCAGAGGATGAATTTTTGGCCAATTATACAGATCGGGAAAAAAGCTATGGGCTGGATTATAAAGTGAAGCCCGATATTCTCCCTTCGGAAATTCCTGCGCCAGCCATGGAGATGTTCCTGCTTACCGCGATGCGGGTGGGCTCGACCGATGCCGATGCACGGCAGAAGTATTTGGAGATTGCTGCACAGTTAGGCTCGGAGCAGGCTTCCGTGTGGCTTGAGAGCGGATCAGGAAGCATCCCAGCGTTATATACAAGTGAGCGAGTCATCTGCCAAGCCAATGATATTTTGCAAACGCTGGAGGTTCAGATTCGTTCAGAGGAAGAAGAGAGCTATAGAGAAGCACTCGTATATTTATGCGATATTTTAAGAAAGGGCTTTACCAAGGAATATCGGATGAAGTTCAAAAGCAAGGTGAAAAACTACCTGCCTGTACCCAAGTTGGCTAAATCTACGTTACATCGTTTCTTCGCCAATGCACTTGAATACCCTGCGCTGCATCCGTTGCTGGCTGAATATGCTGAGGTCGTGATGGAAGAGTTCAAGTGGTATAACGATGTAGAGCCCGGTGAAAAGTCGGCGATGCCGGGAACCTATGCGGTGATGGGACTGGGCCTAAAAGGAAAGAACTATTTCCCATTAGTGAATCGTTATATGAAGCTGGTGGACAGTGAACATCAGTCCGTACAGGACGGTTACGCCGCTGTATTTGCTGACGCACACGGACTGACACCGGACACGATCCCCATTTGGACGAGGGTTCTACTGGCAGGCAACGAGTCTGCCAAACCACTGAAGTCATCCAGAATCGAAACTGTAGAGCAGGCACAGGTACTGGTGGAGGAGCTTGAGAAGCTGGAGGACTATGAACAAGAGGTGCTTGTTTATCGTATATGGGGTGGCGCGAAGAAACTAAAAAACAGCCTGAAGCAGGCTGTCCCTGAGGTAAAAGAGCTGCTGGAAACGCTTATTCCATAAAAGCATCATATTCATGATAATATCGCAGTCCCTGCGCAATGCGTTCAATATCCGGCTCGCTTCCGCTGTGGCGTAACACTTCAATGACATCCTGTACAGTCGCCACCTCCAACCAAGATTGCACGTGATGGTCTGGTAGAGATGCAGGTATACTTTCATCACGATGATTGGTGACGGTGAGACCGGCATCCTCCAGTTCCCACAATTCTTCCTCGGGGATGATGTAATAGGTAGAATTGAGCGGATTACTTTGAACACGTTCCAGATTGGCAAATACCCATTCATTGATCTCTGTTTGGCCAACGGCACGAATCAATGCTTCAAGGCTGTCAAAAGTTTGTATGCTCATGTATGGAGGCCCCTCCCTTAGTCGCTGGCTTATGCTGTAGCTTTTGTAATATTCTCAAGATGGCCTGTCGATTCTTCGCATCCTTAATGTACTTGGGAATGGAATGGGAAGCCGTACGCATCATACCGGATGTAGGCTTTTCTCGCAACTCGGCAGAGATATAGGATAGCAGGTAATTCAGGTGTATCCGGTTAAGAGCCCAGACAGGTTTCCCCCGGTAGTAATCAAGGAAGTACAGCTGAAGCTGGAAAATAGGGTCTTTTCCGTTTTGGACCACGTCTGTATGCCATTCGTGTGATTGAACACGATGCACCGGAACCTGATTGCGTGTCTCACAGTGCGGACAGTTTATATTCGTATTTTTATGGAGTTTCGTTCGGTCATCATGGATTTCGATATTAAAATACCGCTCGCAATGGTTGCATACGCCGCGTGCATAGAATGTATAAGATTCTGGCTGCTGATACGTGTAGTAACAATGAGAACATCGAACGACGTAATGACAGTCTTCCTTTGAGTTGGAAATAAAAGCCTGGCCCTGACAACGAGGGCAATGAACAGCTACCTGTTCTCCTCTCCTGATCACGGCGCTAAAGTCATATTTATATCCATGTTCATCTTTGAAGCGCTTTTGCTCCATATTCGTTCCTCCTTTTTCGAAAAGAGCGTAAAAACGTACGTTTTACGAGTCTTATGTTATAATATTCCTCAACAACAGAATGGCTTAGATGGGCGGTCGGCTAGTCTCCTGTAAAGGAGGTGAGGCCTGTGGAGGTTAAAGACACCCTAATGTTGATGATTCAATTCGCAACGTTGGTGATCCTAATTCTTTCCTTCCATAAAAAGAAATAGACCGCCCTCGACAAAGGCAAGCGGTCTATTTCAATGATCATCCTTTGACACGGCTACCGCCCTTAAAAGCGGCTGTTGCCAAAGAGTGAGGATGTTGACGCATCTTCACTCTTTTTTTAGAATATACATCTTATTCCCATTTTAACACTTGAAAATGGCCTTTTCAATGCGCCGAAGGGTGAAAAGGCGAATAGGACGTGCAAAAGGAGAGGGCGAACATGAGCATTTTTACAGGGCTGCAACGTCCGCAGTTTCAGGCTTATTATGATGAGGTTTTTCTAATAGAGCATCGTTTTAAAAATGGTATGGGCTTTCCGCCTTCTTATATAGATTATGTCAAAACTCTTGGTTACGGGCGACTATGTGGCTTATGGAACATTCATATTCCTCTTGGCGATCACCCGGATTCATGGCTTCATCGTTATCATAACTGGCGGGCCTGGTTTGATGATTTACTGGAATCGGAAGAGGTTCTACAAGAAGCGGCGCTGGAGCCAGATGGTTTTCCGGAGCTTTTGGAGCATGCGGTTCCCTTCGCTTCCAGTGAAGGGAATGACCTGCTGATTTGGGATATTCAATCGCCTGATGAACGGGGAGAATTCCCAATCTATGCTTTGAATCTATGCACATGGGGCAATTTTCGGTATGCAGCCTCGGATTTATATAGCCTCGTCGAAGCGTTGGTGGATGAAGAGCGCGTGAAGTCGGTATTGGGGACAGAGCGTACACCATTCTCTTATACGTTCGAGCCCTTTTAGCAGCGTAAATAACCACCTTGGTATCAAACTTCAAGGTGGTTATTTGTGCTGCTATTCTTCTGCTAGTGGTCTTCGTATTGGGCTAAATATCGCTGTACCAACTCATATCCAGCCACGCCCATTACAGTATATTGATTATATTCTTCCAGTTCCAGATTGCGTATATATTCATCCCCGCAATACAGATGGCCCGCACAATTAAAATATTTTAGCTGCTGTTGTTCCTCGGATAGAGGGCGCTGATCGATAATAGGCCATACTCCCTTCGTCAGATTTTGGGTGGCGGTGAATATAACTTCAAATCGGCCGCGATAATTTGTGAACGGAAGATATGTCTTTTCACCCTTGTACGCTTGATTCTGGCCTATGGATAGAACCCCGAAGGAGAACGCTTTTTTGAATCTACCATACAGTGCGCAGATCACCTGACATACCGCAAATCGGCCGTCATGCATGGGGATAACAAAAATATCGCCTTCCCGATGTTTGATTCTTTTGAACACCATCGTCAGGCCAGCTCTTCCTGAATGATCTCTGTTTTTAGACCTTTAGCGTTGGTAATCGTAATGCTGATCGCATCATAGCCGTTCCGCTTCGCATCTTCAAAATCGCATCGTTCGCCGTTGATCAGCTCTAACTGTCCATTCTCATCCACATCGTCTGCAAACTCGTCATCCCAATCAACATTATAAAAAGTGGTCAAGCTTACCGCGAAAGTATCTTCACCATCTTCGTCCAGATAGGGCAGCAGGGGAGTACGATTGTTCTGCTGTTCCTTGGTATAAACTTCGCATAGCAGAGCATCGTAACCATGGCGGGTTCCGTCAAAAATCACGATCTGTTCACCTGTGACTGCCTCTTCTGCAATAATGAGTTGGGGGGCAAATTCAGTTCCAGTGATCAGCTCGTCCATAAGTTCTCCATAATAAAAAATGTGGAATTTCGTATGTCCTGCCTGTGAACGAAGCGTACCTGTCCACTCCTGCTCGACCCATGCCTCTGGGTTTTCGGGTACAACCCAACCTTCTAAATAAGCCGGTCCCCAATTAGGGTTATGTATTTCTGTCATCAGTAGGCCTCCCTTTCTGCTCGTTGAGTCGTTCAATTACCTGATTAAAAAACGTTGTAAAGTCTGTTGCCACCAGATACAAATGTCCACATTCGTCCTGCTCTGCAATATCATAGTTCAGTTTGTCATCATAAGCATGAAGATGTGTGCGGTCCCAGTAGTACACATACGGGGTGTATTCATTACATATTAGAACGTAAAAATTGTCGCCCGCATCTGCACCAATCAACAAAGCGTTCTGGACATGATTGATTTCATCCAGAAATTCATCATTAATCGCTAGAAGGTCATGATTTTTGTTGGATACCTCATATCCGAAAAAACAAGTCAAATCAATGTCTCCGTTATCCACGCGATCGAAGGGCACATTGCAATAAAAAGGGGCGGCTACATAAAAACCGTTATATTGTGAAAGAAAACGTGTATAGCCAGCGGGCAATATATGCTGTATCTGTTCCTCCAATGCCGCGATCTGGGCAGGCGAAAGCCCTGATTCAATTGCGAATGACATCAACAACCAGCCTCCTTGATCCTAGTAAACCATAGACCTCTTTTTGGAAATGAGAAGACGCAGCGGTGCATCGTTTGTGAGATCATGTCATGGATAGGGTGACGATTTTGTTGTCCTCATCCACATCTACCTTCACATTCACTCCCAGCTTGTCCTTAAACAGCTTACTGATATTGATATAGTCATCCTTTACCGCACGGCTTGATCTACCGGTCGTGCGAGTCATCCCAGCGGTGATGATGGAACGGACGTATGTTTTATCGAGCTTGGCTTTGGGATTATAGGTATAAATAATCTGTTCCTGCTGATTGTAATAATGGGTTAATTCCGTGTAGTCGTTAGCATTCTCATACTGCTTTTCCTCACGCACATACTCAGGATGGTCCATGGTGTAGTGGACTCCCCCGTCCAGAAAAGGATTTTCCTTGGAGGGTCGGAGTTCATATTGTCCATACGCCAGTTGAAACAGATACTCTATGCCTGAGCCCTCCGCCTGATAGTAGAGCTGACGATTGTCCCCTTTTTTATCTATAGCGGTATAGCTGCTGATTAAAGGCCAGGCATCATACTTTTTATCCTTTACCTCAATGGCAAGCTTGTAATGTACAAGCACCTTTTCATTTTGAAATAATCCAAAGCTGCTCATGATGAAATAGGCAGGCACACATATAATCCCGATAATCAATATGAATATAAATATTCTTACACGCATAAGTAGAGTGATTCTCCTTTGGTTGTCGATTATGTGGACAGCTCCCGTTTGGCAGATGCACCGAATTCTCATGCTGCGATAATTGCTTCAGAGCATGTTGTGCGAAAGGCATACTTTTATGTGCGCGAAGCAGTGCACAAGCGGCCTCCTTGACTAAGATATATGTATCACTGCGGATCAACTCTCATGTCTGTAGTTCGATAAAGCTTCTTCCGGTCCGCCACCCTCCAGCAGCACCATAACCGCATAGGAGATCGTATCAATCCAATCGTCGAGGGTGTTGATCTGCTCTACGGTCAGTAGGTTGTTTCGCTGCAGCATACTATCAGGATACAATGCCCATGCCCGTGTATATTGGCAAATCCCCCACAGAGCGGCAATCAGCTCCCGTTCTACGGATGGTTTCTCCAACTCATCTGCGAGAACTTCAATGATGGTCATCAGTTCATGGAAGTTGTCCTCGATCAGTTCTCCCTGAAAGGGGCGGAGCATCCCTAGAAATCCGTTTTGCATTTTGGGATGCTCCAGATCATCGTGAATAAAAGAATGACAACGTAACAGCTCGCGAGCCTCCTGTTTATTCATTCAGCTCCTTAATCTCTGCGCGGATACCTCTGCACAGAAAGCTACCTGACAGTCCCGACAAGGCATCGATATCAACGACCATGTCTGCTTCTTCATAGCGGAAATCAAGCTGCAAGATGATGTTTTCTGTTTCTACAGGAGTTAATACATGCTCTTTGGTTTCCAGAAATGTAAAAGTCACTGCATAGCGTGGGACGTCTTTTACTGGAGCTTCAGGGATTACAGGTGCCTCAGCCGAAGGCTCCAGATCCGGTGATTTAGGGACAAGCACGCTAGCGTAGGATAGCTCAATCGTCAGCGTAATCTGGTCTTTCGTCATATTAGCAGCTGTAATTCGGTCATAATGAAAGGGAGGGAAATAGCCGAGCTTCTCGACAATGCTGTCTGCTCCTTGAATAGAAACGGTTGGAGAGAAAGCCAGTTCCAGTCCGATGGACCCTGCCAGTTGGTCTTCATATTCTGGATTGATACGTACAAGGGCTTGTTCCGGCTCTACTTTTAAAATCGTGCCTATAAAATACTGTTTGCCATGGATCAAAACAATATCATGCGGAACGAACGGCAACGCCCCCCCGGCTTGATAATGAATGAGATATTCGTTCTCTTTTTTTTCAACCTTTTGAATTTGAATTTGCATAAATTGCAGCCTCCTGGGGTTAATGGTATGACGGATTGTTTAAGTGTGTGGTAAAGGGAACGGAGTCCACGTTTGAAAAACATACTTCATATCCGGGGTATCCTGTTCGAGCATAAATGGAAGAATATCCATAATAGCGCGTGCTTTACTGCCAGCATAAAAGTTACGCGAGCTGTGTAGCAGCTTGTTTGCCTTTAACCACTGGCTCAGCTTCATCATAACGTCTTCGACGATTGCTTGGTCGATACTTTCATAAACGTCCTGACGGATTGAAACGAGCATGCCGCAATGATTAGAAGATTGGCACATGGGGTCATTGGACAAAAGAATGTACACTTCCGGCGTTGTCCCTTTGTTATAGGATGATTTGATACTGGGAGCCTCGATAGCTAGCATCAACGGAATCAATTCATCATCGGTAACAATACGAAGCAACTCCTGCTTGTCCCAGCGAATCTTACCGTGTTTGGCCTTTTTAGCCCCGGCTTGATAGACTGACACACGGGTATTGCGGATTCCTGATATATTCAGGAGCGTTTCAAAACAATCGAACAGGTTAGTAAAGCACTCTTCGGCAAACAAAGTGTGCTTCTCCGACAAGGAACCGGTCATTATGAAATTATAATGCAGGTTGTTAACCACAAGCATCCATCCTTTATTCATGAATTACCAATTCATATACCATAATATATGACATGAAGATCGAATTCACCTTTTACATTGACTGTGGTACTGTTCATTAAAATCGTTTGGAAACCAGTTCAACTTCGCGTATACTAGGAAAGTCATAGATGGAACGGGCCTGAGCCGCATTGCGGCCGTATGTTGGTTACATGAACAGATTCAACGATAACGGATAAGCTCCCTTCCTGAAAAGGGGAGAATGAGAACCGATACAAAAATGGGAATTCTGAACTATGGAACGATAGATGTCATATGGCACATGAACCTATTTTACGTGACACATATTGAATACAGAAAAAGGAAGTGAATACCACTTGAAGAATTTTGCAGCATTAGGCGTAGAGCAGCATTGGGTAGAAGCCTTGAAAGAACAGGGAATTTCATCCCCAACTCCTGTACAGCAGGAGTCGATTCCACTGTTGATGGAAGGTCAGGATGTTATCGCCGAGGCACATACGGGAACAGGGAAGACGCTTGCGTTTTTACTGCCGATTCTACAAAAGCTGAATTTGGATAAGCGACACCCGCAGGCGCTCGTGATTGCACCTACGCGTGAATTGGCGCTCCAAATTACAGAGGAAGCCAACATATTGGCTGCGACGGAGCCAAGTTTGTCTTTACTGGCTGTTTATGGAGGACAGGACGTAGAGCGTCAGCTTCGTAAACTGAAAGGCGGCGCACAACTGATTATTGGTACACCTGGGCGACTGCTGGATCACCTGAGACGTGGCACGCTGGATCTGGGTGGCATTAAAATGCTGGTCCTGGACGAAGCCGACCAAATGTTACACATGGGCTTTTTGAACGATGTGGAGACGATTCTTCAGGAGGTTCCTTACCGGAGACAGACGATGCTGTTTTCCGCTACGATGCCAGCCGGTATTCGCAAGCTGGCTCGTGTATATATGAACGAACCCGTAGATGTCAAAGTGAAATCCGCTTCTTCCGTTCCGGTGAGCCAAATCCGTCAGGTCGTTGTGCAAACAACAGACCGTGGTAAGCAACAGGCATTGGTGGATATGCTGAATACGGATCGCCCGTACTTGGCTGTTATTTTCTGCCGTACGAAGCGCCGGGCTGCCAAACTGAACGAAGAGCTGCAAGAGATGGGCTTTGAGAGCGGTGAGCTTCACGGAGATTTGTCCCAGAACAAGCGGGAGCAAGTGATGAAGGCGTTCCGGGAAGCGAAACTCCAATTGCTCGTAGCGACTGATGTAGCTGCGCGCGGCCTGGATGTAGAAGGCGTCACGCATGTCTTTAACTATGACATGCCACAGGATGCCGAAAGCTACATCCACCGCATCGGGCGTACCGGCCGTGCCGGAGGCAAAGGCGTGGCAGTGACGCTCGCTACGCCAAGAGATGTTCCAGAGCTTCGGAACATCCAGAAAGTTGCTGGTGTCACATTCACCAGCAGTGAGGGCGGCGGACAGCGTAGACCTGCTTCCGATACGGCTGATCGACAGGGTCGAGAACGCCGTTCGGGCAGAAACGACCGCCGTTCCTACGGCGGCAACGACTCCGGCGGCGGACGCCGGGGCAGCGGCCGCGAACAGGCGGGTCGTCGTGATGCCACAGGCGGCGAACGTCGTTCTAGCCGCGGCAGCAGCGAGCGTGGCGGATATGACCGCAGCAGCAGTGGTTCTGCACGCGGAGGCCAAGGCCGCTCGGCAGGACAAAGCAGCGAGCGTGGCGGATATGACCGCAGCAGCAGTGGTTCTGCACGCGGAGGCCAAGGCCGCTCGGCAGGGCAAAGCAGCGAGCGTGGTGGATATGACCGCAGTAGCGGCGGTTCCGCACGCGGAGGCCAAGGCCGCTCGGTAGGGCAAAGCAGCGAGCGTGGTGGATATGACCGCAGCAGCGGCGGTTCTGCACGCGGAGGCCAAGGTCGCTCGGCAGGACAAAGCAGCGAGCGTGGTGGACAAGCCAAAGGCGGCCCGCGTGGTGGTCAAGGACAAGGCGGCCGTCGCGGACGGTCCAGATAGATAAAACAGGAGTATTCTCATAGAATACTCCACTATGGTTATCATAATAGCCCCGGGGAGGCTCATCTTCCGGGGCTATTGTAATCTTCACCCATACCGCTTGAAGGAGCAGCACCATAAGATGACATGAGTAGCGGAGCTACCTTGAAATAAATGATCAGCGTTCAGGATACATCTTTCAAAAGATAAATTTGGAGGGGTTATACATCATGCAGGAACAGGATATGGGCAAGCGCGCCATGGTCTCAGCATGGATCAGCCTGATTAGCAACATCCTATTAACCGGCATTAAAATTATTACAGGACTTATGTTCAACAGCAAGGTGCTGGTGGCCGATGGTGTGCATAATGCCGGGGACGTGATTGCCTCTGCAACGGCACTGGGAGCGATGCGCATATCCAGCCAGCCGCCGGATGAGGATCATCCTTATGGTCACGGCAAAGCAGAAGTGATCGGTGCAAGCGTGGTGGCGGTCATATTGTTTGGAGCGGGCATATTTATCGGCTATCATTCGATTGCAGCACTGTTCGAACCGATGCCACAGGAGCATATACTGGCATTGGTGGCCGCCATTATTTCCTTGCTCTGGAAACAGTGGTTGTATATCTACACGATTCGTATCGGGAGAGCGGCCAATAGTCAGGGTCTTATCGCAACGGCAAAAGATCATCTCGCTGATGTGTACGCCTCTGGGGCTGCTGTACTGGGTATCGGTTTGGGGCTGATTGGGGAGCACTGGAGCATTTCAATCTTATCCTACGGTGACCCTATTGCGGGATTCGTAGTGGCATTGCTAGTTCTGAAATTAGCGTGGGAAATGGGCCGTGAATCCATAGATGTGCTTATGGAAAAAGCGATTGCCACGGAGGAAATTGAAAGCTACGCCGCAGCCGCACTGAGTGTAGCCGAGGTTCAACGTATTGACCGTATCCGTGCCCGTGAGCACGGCCATTATATTATCGTGGATATCCGCGCTTCAGTGGATGCCTCTTTGACGATTCAGCAGGGACACGATATTATCCGACTGATTAAGGGGGCTGTCATGAAGCAGGAACCGCGGGTTTATGAGGTGCTTGTCCATTTGAATCCATGGTATCCGGACGACCACTAGAACAGACGACGCGAATTGACAGATAACTTGCAGGGAGGGTATGCTTTTAAAAGCCGAACGATGATGAATAAAAGCGAGGTTACCCGAAAATATGCGAAAATTTTTAAAATGGTTAGGCATTTCTGTGACTGCGGCGGTTCTTTTAGTGGGCGGATATTATACGTATTCTATATATCATTTTACGAATCAAATTTCGGTTGCTTCGGGACAGGATTCGAAATTCAAACCGCAGGCACAAACTCAAACCAATGTACAACCAGTAGAGGTATCGCTCCCACCAGAATGGGATGGGACAGAAAGAGTGAATATTCTGCTGCTAGGTGGCGACTCCCGTGGAGAGGATTCAGGGCGTTCTGACTCCGTTATGGTTGCTTCTATTGATCCGGTTACGAAAAAGGCTACACTTATGTCGATTCTTCGTGATACGTACGTCAATATCCCAGGTCATGGGCAAAGTCGATTGAATGCTGCTTTTTCCTACGGTGGACCGGATTTGACCAGACAGACCGTGAGCGACCTGTTGGGCATACCGATTCAATATTATGTATATACTGATTTTAATGGCTTTATTGCGTTGGTTGATTCTGTGGGTGGTATTGACCTGGATGTCGAAAAAGATATGCACTATACCTCCAAGGCAGATAAACACCAGTTTGATATTGATTTGAAAAAGGGAATGCAGCACATGGACGGTAAAACAGCCTTGCAATATGTGCGCTTCCGTCATGATGCGACTTCCGATTTTACGCGTACGGAGCGGCAACGCAAATTCATTACCGAGCTTGGCGGTAAAATTCAGTCAACCTCATCTCTAATTAAACTGCCAAGTATTTTAAATAGCATTTCTCCTTATATTGAAACGAATCTCAGTACTACGGAAATGCTGCAATTGGCTTCATTGGGCTTTAATATCGATGCAACAACAGTAGCGAAGCAGCAAATCCCGCCGAATGAATTGGTACGCGGGGAAACCATTAAGGGTGCGCAGGTGTTGGGTGTGGACGAAAGAAAGCTCAAGCGCTTCATACAGAATCTTTTTGAACAGGAGAACAAACCTGTGACCACGACGGTGGATGCTGCAACCACGATAAATGATACTCCATAACCCTCGAAAGCAAGCGAAGTTCGTACGATGACGTACAACTTTGTTTGCTTTTGTGTTTATTTGGGTATAACCTTGTATATTTTGTTCCAAAAATATATCGTATCTATGAAGAACGTATACTCAATTGTGTAAAGAGAAGGGGAATGTGGTGTGGAAATAACTCCGGCATGGAAAGACCGATTCAAGAAGTTTTTTCTGAACAACAAGTTTGTGTTATTCCTGCTGGTACTGCTGCTGATCGGCTTGAATATCTTGGTGCTTACCAAAATTTCATACATATTCACACCTGTCATGGTGCTGCTTAAAACGATAATTCTCCCTGTCATTTTATCCGGCGTGTTGTACTATCTGTTCAATCCGTTGGTTGATGTACTGGAGCGTAACAAGGTAAAACGAATATACTCCATTATTGTACTGTTTTTGCTCATTATAGGAGTTATTGCGATTGTGGTTACATCGGTGGTACCTGTAATCCGCGATCAAATACAGGGGCTTATCCAGAATTTCCCTGCCTATAGCGAGCAAGTACAACGACAATTCGAGAAACTGATCGGCAGCGATTTTGTAAACCAGTTCCAGAACACCATTCAAATTAATCCATCTGAGCTGGCCTCCAAAGCTTCTGAAAAGTTATCTAGCTTTATTAATAATGCATGGACGGGCGTGGGCAGCTTCTTGGGCGTGGTTACAGAAACGGTACTTGCGATTGCCACGGTTCCATTTATTCTGTTCTACTTGCTAAAAGATGGACACAAGCTGCCACAGTTTATCCTGAAAATGCTCCCGCCTATGTTTCGTAAAGAAACAGATCGCATTATGACTGAAATGAACCATCAGGTCAGTTCCTATATTCGTGGGCAGATTATTGTCAGCTTCTGTATTGGGGCGCTGTTGTATATTGGTTATCTAATCATTGGATTAGACTACTCTCTGACGCTTGCAGTCATTGCGTCCTTTACGAGCGTTGTCCCCTACTTAGGTCCCGTCATTGCCATTACACCTGCGTTAATTGTAGCCTTGGTCACCTCACCGATTATGCTGCTCAAGATGGTTATCGTATGGACAGTCGTACAGCTCATTGAGGGTAAATTTATTTCTCCACAAATTATGGGCAAATCTCTTCGAGTACATCCGATCACGATTATCTTCGTTATTCTGACCGCAGGCAATTTGTTTGGTGTGGTGGGAATTGTACTGGCGGTTCCGGGATATGCTGTCTTGAAAGTAATCGTTACACATCTGTATAGTTTCTTTAAAAAGCGTTCGCATCTCTATGAGGCGGATAAAGAGAACGCAAGTCTTTACGAGAAATAAAATTTTCCACTATAAAATTGATATGGCCCCCTCTTGGGTAACTGTGGCTACGCGTGCTATAATTAATGCCTATCCTTATTCCAAAATAGAAAGGTCAGACTTTTATGATAAAACTCAGCATTCTTGACCAATCTCCGGTATCGGAAGGCATGACGCATGCGCAGGCATTACAAAAGACCGCTGAGCTTGCTATAGAGGCGGAACGCTTGGGTTATCATCGCTTTTGGGTATCAGAGCATCATTCTGCCGCAAATCTTGCAGGGTCCAGTCCGGAGGTACTGATTTCACATCTGGCCGCCCGGACTTCAACCATTCGAGTGGGGTCGGGTGGTGTGATGCTGCCTCATTACAGCGCTTATAAAGTAGCGGAAAACTTTCGTGTGCTGGAGGGGTTGTATCCGGGACGCATTGATCTGGGTCTGGGACGAGCGCCTGGAGGAATGCCCATTGCTACCAGAGCACTGCAAGAAGGCAAAATGCGAGGTGGCGTAGATCTATACCCTGAGCAGTTGGATGACCTGTTAGCTTATTTACATGACAGCACAGGCAATGATCACCGTTTCGGTTCGCTACAGGCGATGCCGCTCATAGAAACTGTACCGGAAATGTGGTTGCTCGGCTCCAGCGGTGATAGCGCAGGTCTGGCAGCCGAGCGTGGCGTGGGCTTTGCGTTTGCGCAGTTCATTAATGGTGAAGGCGGCACAGGGGCTATGAAGGAATACCAGGAAAGCTTCCAGCCTTCCCAGCATAGTGACCAACCGCGTTCGCTTGTTGCCGTATTTGCGATCTGTGCGGACACCGAAGAGGAGGCGAATCGGTTGGCTTCCAGTATGGACTTGTCTCTTGTACTATTAGAGCAGGGAATGCGCTCCGCTGGAACACCTTCCGTCGAAAAGGCACTGGCGTATCCGTATACGCCGTTTGACCGGATGCGTATTCGTGAGAATCGCAAACGTATGGTGGTCGGTTCGCCCGAACAGGTGAAGCGTCAGATTGAGCAATTAAGTAAGGACTATAATGCACAGGAGATCATGGTTGCGAGCATTATTCACGACTTTGATGCCAAAATGAAATCTATACGTCTCATGGCTGAAGCATTTGGACTGTCTTCTGTATAGTCATAATGCGATTCGCCGGATTTAAAAGATCACAGCTTCGAGGAGCTGTGATCTTTTTTTGAATTTTTTGAGAGAATATTGGATGATATGCACTGTATGATATAGGAAATAAACCAGTTAACACTTGATAATGATTATCAATATCTTTATTATATAAAGATAGAATGAAGTTTTGATGAAAGTCGTGCGTTAAGCCCGTGACTATATATATTGGATAAGGGAAAGGGATGATTCCAAATGTTTCGTCTGAAAACGGCAAATCTGGATATTGCTTATGAAGATCGATTGATTGTAGAAGATCTGAACGTAGAAATACCGCAAGGGAAAATCACAGCCTTGGTGGGCGCAAATGGTTCTGGCAAGTCCACCATTCTGAAGACGATGGCTCGCATCATGAATCCTAAGGGCGGCAGTGTTCTGCTTGACGGTAAATCCATTCATAAGCAATCCACCCGGGAAGTAGCTAAACAGCTGGCTATTTTGCCACAAAATCCGACTGCACCGGAAGGATTAACCGTGACGGAACTGGTATCTTACGGACGTTTTCCCTATCAAAAAGGCTTTGGCTCCATGAAAGCGGAAGATCGCAAAATGGTAGAGTGGGCCATTCAAGTAACGGGAATGAGTGAGTTCCACGATCGTCCGATTGATCAGCTTTCTGGCGGTCAGCGTCAGCGTGCTTGGATTGCTATGGCGCTTGCGCAGGATACGGATATTTTGTTTCTGGATGAGCCGACGACATTTTTAGATATGGCGCATCAACTGGAAGTGCTGCATTTGCTAGAGTATCTGAATACTTCGGCGGAGCGCACCATTGTTATGGTCGTACATGATTTGAACCATGCGGCCCGGTATGCTCAGCATATGATTGCGATCAAAAAAGGGAAGGCCGAGGCGGTAGGAACTCCAACTGAGGTTATGTCTCCTGATGTGCTGCGCGAGGTGTTCGGGATTGAGGCGGATATTGTAACAGATCCTCGTACGGGTGTACCGCTCTGTCTTCCATATGCTTTGGCTGGACAGCCAGCGGTAAGCCAAGCAGTAAAGGAAATGAATGTGGAAGAGAAGCAACCCGTGGGTTCTGTTGCCGAGCGACGTGATGCCAGACCACAAGTAGCGGCAAGAGGTTAAAGGGGACATACCATGAGACCACTGGATTACAATCAGCTTGAGCAATTAGCGAAAATAGTGAGAGTCACGCCGGAGGATGCAGTATATTCCGGCCCAGTGGCGGAATGGCTTGAACCAGAGAAGCTCCGCTCTGTAATGGAGTACTATAGCGATCTTCTGCGTGCTGAAGACGATTTGACCGCAGCTGTTTATTTTGTGAACCAGTTGCGTGGCCTCGTGTTTGCGCAGCATTTTATGGTGTCTCTGTGTGAACGCCGTCTGGACCTGTCCGTTTCCAATCTCAGATTTCATATTTGTTATGAAGGTCAATATCCCTCTATTAGCCTCCAGGTCATCGACCTAACAGAGCTGGACAATACGCGGAACAATGGGGATGACCATTCTTCCGGACAGGCTCAGCAAGCGTTACGTGACTTTTACAGTTTGCAGATGCGGCCCATATTGGAGGCAATAGCTGCAGTGGGGAGCGCATCTATTGGGCAAATGTGGGGACAGTTTCCGTTGACATTGCTGTATTTTAAGGATAGAGTACAGCCATCGTTGACTGATCCTCAGGATGTGGAGCGCTTTGAACAAGATTATATGTATGTGACACGTGAGCTGGAGGGAGAGGTATTCGGGCGTAAAAGAAATCCGTTTACGGTTCGTCTCATTGAATTAGACAATCCTTACCGCCCCGGTGAAAATACCTACATGAAACCGTCCTGTTGCCAATATTACAAGACAGGTGGAGGCCAGCGGTATTGTTATGCTTGCCCAAAAATGTCCGCTTCCGAACGCGAAGAACGCAGACTCGAAGTGATGGCATCACGGTAAAGTCACTGTGGATGTTGGCATGTCCGTCACGTTTTGGTTAAAATAGGTTATGTAACCTAAACCAAGCGACACGAAGGAGGATGCTGTATGTCTGTCTATTCACATAATGCCGTAACACCAGCGAATCAGGAGGTTTCTCTGGATACTTACACCGGTAAGGTGCTGGTTATTGCGAATACCGCCAGTAAATGTGGACTTACCCCGCAATATGGGGATTTGCAAAAGCTTTATGACGAATATAAGGATCGGGGATTAGTTGTATTAGGATTTCCTTGCAACCAATTTGGCGGTCAGGAGCCGGGCAGCAGCGAGGAAGCGGCTGAATTTTGCCAATTGAATTATGGGGTTAGTTTCCCGATATTCGCCAAAGTGGACGTCAACGGACCGGATACAGCGCCTCTGTTTGAATATTTAAAAAAGCAACAACCTGGAGAACAGGAAGATGGGACAATTCAGTGGAATTTCACGAAATTCATTGTGAATCGTGAAGGTGTACCTGTGGGTCGTTTTGAACCGAAGGAGTCACCAGAAGCGATGAAAGCAGCTATTGAGCAATTGCTATAGTAGCTTCGCTTTAATTCCAACGTATATGTTTAAAAAGGGTCTGATTTCCGGAATGTCTCCGGGAAACGGACCTTTTTTGTTCTCTACATATGCATTTGTCTAAGGTGTGTTGCATCATGTGAAGGTCGATTCCAAGGGCATAATCAGGAGGCTTACAGGGAAAACTGGATGGAGCAAAGAAACATTTCAGCAAACGACTGAACTCGTATATCCTTTCTTTTTTAAATGTGGACAAATTGTGAATATCTTAAAAAGCTATTGTAATGTGAAAAATATCACACTATAATAAGCACATGAAGTGAAATAAATCACAAACACTAACGAGCTGTTTACGTGAAACTATTCACAATTATTATACATTTTATGCCCACACACCAAGGAGGAATTTAACATGAAAGTAGCAGTTATCGGATGTACACACGCAGGCACGGCAGCTATCGTCAACACAGCTAAATGTTATCCAGATGCCGAAATTACCGTTTATGAGCGTAATGATAATATTTCATTCTTATCTTGTGGTATTGCTCTGTACGTAGGTGGTGTCGTCAAAGATCCGCACGGACTGTTTTATTCGTCTCCAGATCAACTGGCTGACTTGGGTGTAGAGACCAAGATGCTTCATGAGGTAACGAGTGTGGATACGGCAGGCAAGACGCTGCATGCACGTAATCTCCAAACAGGTGAAGAATTTACAGACACATTTGATAAATTAATTGTGACCACAGGATCATGGCCTATTATTCCGAAGCTGGAAGGCATTGAACTTGATCATATTTTGCTCTGTAAAAACTATAATCATTCGAATGATATCATTGAGAAAGCCCAGCATGTACAGAACATTACAGTTGTCGGAGCTGGATACATTGGTGTTGAACTGGTAGAAGCTTTCCAAATGAACGGTAAAAATGTAACACTGATCGACAGTGCTGATCGTATATTGAATAAGTATTTGGACCATGAGTATACAGACCGGATTGAAAGTTCCCTGAAGGAGCATGGCATTAAGCTGGTACTTGGCGAGACGGTGAGTCGTTTTGAGGGTACGAACGGTAAGGTAAGTAAAGTCGTGACCTCTAAAGGAGAATATGAAACAGAGCTTGTTATTCTCTGCATCGGTTTCCGACCTCAAACGGATCTGCTCAAAGGTCAGGTAGATATGTTGCCTAACGGTGCGATCATTGTGGATAACTATATGCAAAGTAGCTGCCCGGACGTGTTTGCAGCAGGTGACAGCTGTGCAATCCGCTATAATCCGACAGGCAAAACGGCTTATATCCCTTTGGCAACCAACGCAGTTCGTATGGGTACGCTGGTAGCACGTAATCTGGTACAACCAACCATTGCCTACATGGGAACCCAAGGAACTTCGGGTATCAAAATTTACGAAGACAATATTGCAGGAACAGGCATGACGGAAGCGGCGGCAACGGACGAAGGCATGACTGTAGAAGCTGTAACCATTGAAGACAGCTACCGGCCTGAATTTATGCCAACCTCCGAAAAGGTATTACTGAAAGTGGTATATGAGCAGGAGACACGGAGAATTTTGGGGGCACAAATTATGTCGAAGGTGGATTTGACGCAATCCATTAACACGCTATCCGTAGCCATTCAAAATCATATGACTATTGACCAGTTGGCCTTTGTCGATTTCTTCTTCCAGCCGCATTATAACAAGCCTTGGAATTTCCTGAACGCAGCAGGTTTACAAGCATTGCCTACAATATCCGAACGGAACCCAGTTACTGTATAATTCGGTTTGTCTGTGACATTGTTCATAAGTTTGTCAACAATCTGAGACGTATGGACGAATCCTTATAGTACAATATAGAGTAGCATAAGGATTAGGGGGTAAGTAGCTTATGGATTTGTTTTATATCCTTTTTCTTGTAGTCGTAGCGCTGGTAGGCCTCGGTGGAGTTATTTGGTTCTTGAGAGCAGTTGAAAAGGAAGAATACAACTAAATGCAAAGCGCGTAGTAGCGCAGTAGATGTAATAATACAGAAAAGACAGTCCTTTTTCCAAGGGCTGTTTTTTTAATGCTTGATAAAGTGATTTTTTTCACAAACATAATCACTGATTTTAAATAAAATATGAAAGAAGAACATTTTAGTGAAAAGATATTAAAGGAGCGGGGACATATGGCGAGCTATAAACCGGGGCAAATTGCCGAAAAGACGGTGGAAACAGGAGTGGCCAAGGCGAACAACCCGTGGACTGTGGCGGTGGTACTGGGATTTTTGGCAGGTGCATTTATTGCACTCGGGTTTTTGCTGGATATACGTGTTATTGCAAGTGCGCCTAAAGAATGGGGGAGCATTGCCACCTTTATTGGAGCTGCGGTGTTCCCTGTAGGTCTGGTATTAGTTTTGATCGCCGGCGGAGAATTGCTGACCGGCAATATGATGGCGGTCCCTTTGGCGAGATGGGCAGGACGGATTAAGACAGGGGCCATGCTTCGTAATTTGGCGATTATTACGCTCAGTAATTTTGCGGGTGCGTTATTCGTTGCATTTTTCTTTGGCCATGTGCTGGGTTTGACAGAAACGGGCCCTTACCTGGACAAAGTGGTGGATATGGCAGGACATAAGCTACATGAAAGCTTTTTGCAGTCTTTTATATCGGGTATAGGATGTAACTGGCTCGTAGCACTGGCTGTATGGCTGGCTTATAGCACAGACTCAATTGGCGGCAAAATTATGGGGATTTGGTTCCCGACCATGGCCTTTGTCGCTATTGGATTTCAGCACGTTGTTGCCAATATGTTTCTCATTCCGGCGGCTATTTTTGCAGGCCACTTTTCATGGGCAGATTATGTTATGAACTTCATTCCGGTCTGGCTGGGGAATTTGGTAGGAGGTAGCCTGTTTGTGGCTGGAGCCTACTGGTTGGCCTATTTAAAAAAGCCTCAAGCCAACGCACATCCAGTGAATGAATCTCCAACCACTTCTTCGGTTGCACATCAAATCCGTTGAGTGATCCTGCTTAATTACGGCACTTTAAACAGCAATAAACAAAGCAAATCCGCCATGACAGGCCCGGGGGAACGAAACCTGTCATGGCGGATTTTTTTGGGAGTGGTCCATGATTTGGCATGGAGGATGAGTGTGCTCTCGTCCCATAATGCCTTGATCTCTTTTACCCTCGGTAAGATATGATGAAACAGGATGTCGAAAAAAATTATGATTCTTAAAAAAATCCGTTTTGCTCTATGCAGCAGACGGATTTTTTTAATATTTTGGAGAGCGGCTGTGTGGGAAAATCCTTCTCTTGCCATAGGCCAAAGCTGTGGATATGATAAGATCAGTGTAATTTTTGGAAACGGTAACGGAAAGGAGCATCAACACTATGGATCATCGCAATAGCGCGCCTCCTGAGGCCACGCTTCAACAAGACTTACAGAGGGGACAGCGGATGACGGAGCAGCAGGACGGTATTTTTCCGGCTGTATGCCCGTTAGATTGCCCGGATACGTGTGGGCTCCTGCTTCACAAGGAAAATGGAAAGATAGTCAAGGTCACTGGGAACCCGGATCATCCTATTACCAAAGGCGCTATTTGTAACAAAGTTCGCAATATGACGGAGCGGGTATATGATCCTGATCGGGTGCTCTATCCGTTGAAACGTATAGGCCCCAAAGGAGAAGGGAAGTTTGAACGAATTAGCTGGGAGGAAGCGGTCGATACCATTACAGGTCGATTCAAGGAGCTGATACGTACGGACGGATCGGAATCTATTCTCCCCTACAGCTTTTATGGCAATATGGGCGTATTGAGTGTGGATGGAATGGATCGCCGATTTTTTAATGCGCTGGGTTCAAGCCAACTGGATCAGACGATTTGCAGCGTGGCTGGGAATGAAGGCTGGGCATCCGTTATGGGCTTTAAGGGCGGCACCAGCCCGGAGGACACGGAGGATGCAGACCTCATTATTGTGTGGGGTGGAAATGTCATTAGCACCAACATGCATCAGGTCGTTTTGGCTGAGAAGGCACGTAAAAAGGGTGCTAAGGTGGTCGTTATTGACGTTCATCGCAACCGGACGGCGCAATGGGCGGATTGGTTCATTCCGTTATATCCGGGGACGGATACGGCGCTCGCGCTGGGTGTTATGAATGTGCTGTTCGCTCAGGGACTGACGGACGACGAATTTTTACATCGCTACACGGTAGGCCATGAGGAACTGCGCGAGCATGTTAAGACATATACACCAGAGCGAGTTTCGCGGATTACCGGCGTGCCGGAAGCAGATATTATCCGTTTAGCGGAAATGTACGGAACTGCGCGAGCAGCGTATATCAATATAGGTAATGGGCTTCAGCATCATGATAATGGCGGTATGAACGTACGTGCGGTTACATGCTTGCCTGCGCTCACTGGACAATGGCTAAAGCACGGCGGGGGAGCGTCACGCTCTAATGGCGCTTATGGCAAATTTAACGGCGCCAATCTGGCGCGTCCTGATCTGCGACAGAACCCGGATGCCCGGGTGATCAACATGAACCGGATCGGAGAAGCGCTGCTACAGAAGGAACAGCCGATTAAGGCGTTATTTGTATACTGCAGTAACCCGGTAGTTGTAGCTCCCGATTCGGAACGGGTGACTGAAGGATTTGAACGAGAGGATTTGTTCACAGTCGTACATGACCTGTTTCTTACGGATACGGCCCGTTATGCCGATATTGTGCTGCCTGCAGCGTCTTCCTTTGAGGGTACAGACCTATATAAATCCTACTGGCATCACTATGTCCAGATGCAGGAACCCGTCATTGCTCCACTCGGGGAAAGCAAAAGCAATTATGAGCTGTTTAGCCTGCTCGGACGGGCTATGGGCTTTGACGAAGCTGCCTTTACGGAAAGTGAAGCGGACATGATCGCAGGCGCGCTGGATAATCCAACGAACCCTTATCTCAACGGTGTAACCTTGGAAGCCTTAAAGAAGTCACCTTTTGTAAAGCTCGATATGTCGCCAAAGGCCACTTATTTGGATCGTCTAACCACGCCTTCAGGCAAGATTGAGCTATATTCGGAAAAAATGAAACAAGCAGGTCTGCCCGCGATGCCTTCATATGTGCCGCTGATTGAGGGGTATGATGGAGAGCATCGACCGCAAGCGGACGAGCGGTTTCCATTAATGTTTATTTCACCGCCAAACCATAATTTTCTGAATTCTACTTTCGCTAACTTACCCAAGCATCAGCGGCTGGAGCGGGAGCCCTTGCTACAAATTCACCCGGAGGATGCTCAGACAAGAGGCATCGCGGATGGTGAACCGGTTACCGTATGGAATGATCGGGGGACGTATGAGCTGAAAGCCAAAGTCACCGATCTGATGCTGCCAGGTACAGTGATTAGCCAGGGATTATGGTGGGAAGGCAAAGGACGCAGACAGCGTGCCAATGTGTTAACCTCTGATCGGCTGTCGGATATGGGACAGGGGGCTACTTTCTTCTCAACGGTGGTGAATGTGAAGCCCCAATGAGATAATGCCATTTATGGCGTCAGATGCAAAAGGAGAAACAAAAGATATGAAATGGTTGGAGTCTTATCCGAAAGAAGTGAAAGTGTTTCTCGTTGCTAGCCTGATTAATTCTGCTGGAAGTTCCCTGATGTGGCCGTTGGTTAGCATGTATGTGTTTGACGAACTGAACCGTAGTATGGGAGATGCAGGGATTGCGATTTTAGTGCAGTCTCTGGGCGGAATTTTTGGTCAAGTGCTGGGCGGAGCCCTCTATCATCGTATTGGAGCCAAAAAATTGATTGTTGGCTCACTGGCGATGAACGCGCTGGGACTTCTCACGCTTCCATTTACCAGTGGTCATTGGGTAGCGTTTGTCATCATGATGGGCTTTATCGGCTTTTTTAATGTCGTATCTGTGCCTGCGATTCAGGCCTTTGTAGGTTTTCGTTTCGCTGACCGTCGTGGAGAGCTGTTTAATATTATTTATGTCGCTAACAATATTGGGGTTGCAGTGGGTACGGGATTGAGTGGCGTTCTGGCTGACCTTTCCTATCAGCTCAGCTTTGTGATGAACGGGGTGACTTCTGCGGTATTTGCCGGGTTCTTCTGGTCTTATCTAAGCAGGGTAGATCGAGAAGAGGGAGAAGTACAGCTCAGCAAGTCCGTGAAGAAAAGAGAGGAAATACCAGCTCGTTTGCTGTTTCGTGATACCAGATTGTATCTCTTTGTGGGGGTAGGCTCGCTTTTTTTATGGTTCGGCAATTCGATCTGGAATACAGGAGTGTCTCCCCATATTATTGAGCAGGGCTTGCCTAAAACGATGTATGGGTTACTATGGACGCTGAATGGTATCCTTATTTTTGCCGCACAACCCATTATTTTTTGGATAAAACGACTGTACGCTCATCACGCTTCAGCGCAAATGACATGGGCCGGAGGATTTTATTTGGCGGCTTATATTGTCATGCTGGGCACACAGAACTATACTGGAATGATATTCGCTATGGTTCTGGCGACCCTGGGAGAAATGCTGATTGCACCTGCGGTTCCAGCATTCCTGTCTGATCATGGAGGTCGGGGTGCACCCTTTTACATTGGGCTTGTGGGGGGGATTGGCGCAGCCGGACGGGTAATGGGGCCTTATATTATGGGGAAGTTGTATGATGGCGGTGGGTTACCGCCTACACTTTGGCTGGCATCAGGCGTAGCGGTGTTGTCGATCCTGTTTTTCGTCCTGCATAGCTGGTTGAACCGTTTCCGGCATCATTCGGATACTTTGGATACTACGACACCCAAGGTAGATGCTCCCAGTTCTTAAGTCCTAATAAAAGTGCAGTAATATGCTGTAATTATGGTACAATAAGTGACGAATGGTTGTAGTTATTGCTTCAGGAAAGCCTTCACAGGAAGGATTGAAAGGAATTGTTTACAAGTCAACCCTTGACAATACGTCATTCGGAGATGAAGGATGCTCCTGATCTGATTGCGCTGGATGAATTGGTATGGAATGAACGCACGGCTCCCGCTTCGCTGTCCTGGAAGTCGCGCGGAGAGTTTCTGCGCAATACGCCTCCAGGCTCTCAACTGGTCGCCATCGAACAGGAAGTACTCTGCGGGTATATTGGATTTCGTTCTCCAACGCTGTTGGCTAGTAATTGTCATGTACTCGAAATAAATATAGCTGTACATCCAGCTTATCATCGTAAAGGTATTGGGACGGCGCTCATGAACTCCATGAAGGACATTGCAGCTGCCGAGGGCATACGCAAGTTGAGTTTGCGTGTACTCTCATGCAACACGGAAGCCCTTATGTTTTATGAAAAAAGCGGTTTTGCGATTGAAGGACGTTTGCATGAGGAGTTTTACATAGCAGGCCAATTTGTGGATGATGTGTTAATGGCCTATTTCTTAAAATAGGCGGAAGGCTACAGACAGTAATATTCGGTTTTATGCCCGGCCTAAACAAACAACGCCGCAGACCTGATCAGGTCTGCGGCGTTGTTGTACATCAATATTACCGAAGTTGCTTCCATTCATTTTGGAGCATACCATACACTGCGTGGTTCATGTAGCCGTCGGGCAGCAATTCCGCTTCGCGTACAATGCCTTCGAGCACAAAGCCCAAACGTTCTGGAATACCGCGGCTGCGGCGGTTCGTAGTTGCGCAACGGATTTCGACCCGATGCAAGTCCAGCTCCATCAAAGCATATTCAACGAATACGCGGCAGGCGCTGGTCATAAGACCTTGTCCTTCGTACCCGTGTCCAAGCCAGTATCCGATGCTAACGGAGCGGTGAGTCCAATTGATCTCATGGTAGCTAATGATGCCAGCAAGCTCGTTGTCTATCCAAATTCCGGCGGTCAGACTACCGTTCTCTGCGGCTTGTTTCAAGGCGCCCTGCACGAACTGCTCTGTGTGGCTGATTTCCGTGGTAGAGTCTACCCATGGAAGCCATTGACGCAGGCGGTCACGGGACATTTCGATCAGCTCAAACAGAGGCTGCACATGCTCCTTGGTGAGCGGCCGAAGGACTGTGCGTTCGTCCAACGCATATGTAAACATGATTGATCCCCTCTTTCACTCGGAAAATCGCTAAACCAGCCAGTCTAGCATTTAATCCCATGCTACCTTATTCTGCGAGAGTCGTCAAAAGGGAGAGGAGGCTTCAAATTCTATAGGTCCCACCCGGAACCGTTCATGCTCGTATACATATTTCAGATCCAAATCCCCTACAAATTCGCTTGGGGATACACTGCCAGATACAGTGGCTTGCAGAGGAAGTTGTTCGGCATCATACATTACGACAGAGCTAAAATCGAGATGCTTTGTAAATTGGGCTGGATCATCGTAAAATACTGATGCTTTAGGGTCCATCGTATGTGTAGCACCGTCAATCGTAACAGCAATATGGACCTGGCGGTTGTGATCACGTAGCTCCACTGAGCTGTGTACGCGCTGGGACACAGCATCTGCTGCCGATTCGACCGCATATTCTTCCATCGTGCGTGCGTTAACAATATGCAACTCCTGCAATTCGACACCCGTTCCCGAGGCACGCGTGAGGATTACGACGGCTTCACGGACACCATCCCCGTTCACATCCCTGTAATATAATTGTGGTGCGGTGGAGATATCTGCCGAGCCCGACCATCGGAATGTGCGGCGTTGCTGACCGATTTCCAGTACAGCCGAATGGAATAATCCCTGTGACGGATTAACAACATATAAGCGGACAGATGAGTCTTCTGGAGCGCTGGCTAGCGGACGAGATTGTACGGTTTCGTTCACCGGGTCCGGTGAAGGATGACCGGAAGTCATGACGGAAGAGGACAAAAGCATAGACAGCAGGATCACAATGAGCAGCTTAAACACGGGTGGGTCTCCTTTTCCGGGCAAAATAAAAGATATATACACTATAACGAATTTATTTGCCGAAAATGTTAACTCTTTTTCATAACTTGTCACTTTTTTTGCTGAAGCGAGCATAAGGATTTTCATTTTATTGAGTTATGCGGTGTGAAAGGGTATATTTAAGGGAACAGGTTTTACACAGATTATACGGAAGAAAGGTTGATTAGCGTGGAGAAGCCGATCACTCCCCCCAATTTTATTAAAAATGTTATTGAAGAGGATTTACGTACGGGTAAGGTAAAGGAGGTTGTTACACGATTTCCGCCTGAACCTAACGGATATTTGCATATTGGACATGCCAAAGCTATCTGGATCAATTTCTCGCTGGGAGATGAATTCGGAGGACGCACCAATCTGCGTTTTGACGACACCAATCCGGCGAAGGAAGACACGGAATACGTGAACTCCATCCAGGAGGACGTGAAGTGGCTCGGTTATGAATGGGAGGAAAAACATTTTGCCTCCAATTATTTCGAAGAAATGTACAAGCGTGCCATCCTGCTGATCCAAAAGGGTAAAGCCTACGTGGATGACCAAAGCGCGGACCAAATCCGCGAAACTCGTGGCACACTGACCGAACCGGGGCAAAATAGCCCTTATCGGGATCGAAGTGTTGAAGACAATCTGAAGCTGTTTGAAGAGATGCGTGCAGGCAAATACCAAAATGGTGAAAAGGTGCTGCGTGCCAAAATTGATATGGCTTCAGGAAACATTAATTTACGTGATCCGGTTATTTACCGCATTTCACACACAGCACATCACAATACAGGCGACACATGGTGCATCTATCCAATGTACTCCTATGCTCATCCGCTGGAAGATGCGATTGAGGGAGTAACGCACTCGCTCTGTTCGCTGGAGTTCGAAGATCAGCGCCCGCTGTACGATTGGGTTGTAGCTGAATGCGAGATGGAAAAGGTACCGCATCAATACGAATTTGGACGGCTGAACCTGGCTCAAACCGTAACCAGCAAACGTAAGCTCAAGCTTCTGGTGGATGAAAAGCATGTAGATGGTTGGGATGATCCGCGTATGCCGACGATATCCGGTTTACGTCGTCGCGGCTATACGCCTGAGGCCATCCGCAGCTTCGTATATGAGACAGGCATTTCCAAAGCCTACGGAGTCATTGATTTGCAGGTGCTGGAGCATTTTGTACGTGAGGATTTGAAGCTTAAGGCACCCCGCACCATGGCAGTCATAGATCCGTTGAAGGTGGTTATCACAAACTATCCTGAAGGACAAGTTGAAATGCTAGAGGCGGAAAACAATACTGAAAACCCTGAACTTGGTACACGCCAAATTCCATTTTCCCGTGAAATTTATATCGAGCGTGAGGACTTCATGGAAAATCCGCCGAGCAAATACTTCCGTTTGTTCCCTGGTAATGAAGTGCGTCTCAAACATGCTTACTTCATTAAATGCAACGATGTGATTAAGGATGCGGACGGAAATGTAACGGAGATTCACTGTACCTATGATGTAGAAACCAAGAGCGGATCAGGCTTTACAGGACGTAAAGTGAAAGGCACGATCCACTGGGTGGAGGCTACTCAGGCTGTACCTGCCGAATTCCGTTTGTATGAGCCTTTGATTAACGCAGAGGACACGGAAGAGATTGAAGAGGATGCATCGGAAAAAACATTCCTTGACCAATTGAATCCGAACTCTTTGGAAATTGCTCATGGCTATGTCGAGCCGAACATGAAAGAAGCTCAATCGCAGGACAAGTTCCAATTTTTCCGTCATGGTTATTTCAGTGTCGATCCGAAGCTTTCCAAGCCGGGTGAGCCTGTATTTAACCGTGTTGTATCGTTGAAAAGCTCTTTCCAATTGCCTAAGCAATAGGTTGTTGGAAAGTGTGGGACAGATGGTAGCTTCGTGCGACCAAGTTGAAAAGGAGTCTGCCGACGGCAGACTCCTTTATTTTACGCATGCACACTCTTTATACATGATCATTGACTTGACGATACTCTATTGTCTTTGCTAACAAGCCAGAAGGGAAGAGGGGATAGCTCATTCCTTTAGTGTTGTTAAGGGGCTTCTTCTATTCGTTTGTGCCCGCTGGCAGTCCTGGCTGATAACCGTTCTTGTACAGCATATACCACATGATAGCGAATCCCACAGAGCCAAGTAGGGCGAAAAAGACCCCTGCATGGTACATCATTTCTCCGCCAAAGTTCTGGAATAGCCAACCTCCCGCAAAACCTGCTACGATACCGGATATACCACTCCAGGTCAAAGTATATACGGCCTGTCCGGATGATCGGTAAGCTGCAGGGGTGAACAGGACGGTCAATTGGGTGCCTACATAGAAGTATCCACCGAAGGTGACGCAATGAAGAGCCTGAATGAACACAATCTGAATCGGGTCTGTGGCCAGAGCCATCAGTTCCCAACGTAAGGCAAACAGCAAACTGACGAGTGCCAAACAGCCGACCATCACAGTCATTTTTTTCTTCAAGAAGCGATCAAACAGCAAAAAGACAATAATTTCGAATACCGATGACATAAAAACGGCAAAACCAAGCATCTGTTTGGACCCGCCCAGCTCGGTGATGTACAGGGACATAAAGGCGCTGTTGATCGAATTCGGGATGGATACAAGGATGCCCAATAAAATAAAGGATATAAAGTATCCGTTCATTAAAACGCTGCCAAAGCCACGCAAATGAATAGTTGCTGTCTCCACAGTGCTTTTCAGTGGTGGAATCGACAAGGTGCAGATCAATGCAGCCAGAAGAAGTACCGTAAAGATGGTGGATATGCTGGATATCCCCGTTTGGTCAATAACTATGCCAGCAACTGCTGCTGTCACAGCCCAACCGAAGGAGCCCCATATACGGAATGAACCAAATTTCCGGTCTGTGCCCTCAATATAGCTGAGAATTAGGCTGTTGCTTTGCGCAAATAAAGGGCTTTGGAAAAAATAAAAACCAATCATCGCCACATAAATCATGATATACGTATGGACATGAAATAAAGCTTGTAGCAATAACAAGGTACCTATAATCATAAATAGTAGAATACGTCGGAGGTTACGGCTCCGGTCGCTTGTATAGCCCCAAAAAGGGTTCGCGAATACGGATACAAAAGGTCCGATAGCCATCAGACTCCCGATCTCCAGCTTGTCCATGCCGATATCTTGCAGATACAACGGGAAGAAGCTGGAGAAAATGACCATAGCTCCATATAGAAAAAAATTATACAGTTTTAAGGAATATAGAGGAGTCTCTTGAATTTCTCTCTTTTGCAAGACAAGCCATTCCTTTCTTAGCCCGATAGAGAATTGCGCATCGATGCCGATCTGTGGGAGGTTCTTTATTCCAATGTATCATGTGTTGAAAGGGTTAACAAACCAATAAATTAACAATTATGTAATAATTATTAGAAGATACTAATTTGATATTGGTTTATGCAAACTTAATGATTATTTCGCTATTTTACTAGTTATTGTTTTTGTAGCTCTAAGGGGCGACATGTAGACGAACTACAGGGTTTAAGACTATATATGGTTAGTTCAAGTAAATGCTTGGTTAGTTACAAAATCTTTATTTATAAATAGGTTCTTAAGACCTAAAGTTTATACATAGAATAGCCGATACTTAATCCATAATCAGGAGAATTTAGGATTATTTTTTTCTGAATAAAAATACATTGTCGCAGATATTACATAAAATCAGAATACTATGCTTCATAAGAAATGATATAGGTTTAATCGACTGGCCTGTATAGTTGGTTTTATGAAATATCGGGTGGAAAGGGATGGAAAATGGCATTACAGCATCATAGAGACAATTCCTTGTACCGCCGATTTCCTCGGCTTCTTTTGCTTCAGGCAGGAGAAGGAGGTGAGTTGGTGACTTCTGAAACCAACGAGCCCAATGTAATACTGACTCGTGAGGGACAATCATATTATTTGCATGATCCTGAGCAGCCTGGGCGGGAAGCAGAATTATTTGTTTTGGGTTTTAACAAGGTTAAACCTCAAGCGCACGTGATCTTTTTTGGTGTAGGACTTGGGTATCATATTCGTGAATTTCTACGCAAGTACCCGAATACCAGCTTCTCCATCGTCGAGCCAGACACTGGTTTGATGAATATTTTTTTGCAGCATCTGAATGAAAACGATTGGCTGGCTGATGAGATGATCGAAGAGGTAATGGTAGGAGGAATGACAGGAGAGACAATCGGTACACTGCATAGGTTGATCGACCGTGTATCTGGAGTGCTAGTTGTTCCATGGCTCCCGTATCGCTCCTTATTTGCTGCGGAACTGAAGAAGTTTAATGAAATATTGTATAAAATGGTCTCTAACAAGAAGGACAAAATGGCTATCAATAACGTGTACGAAAAAAAATGGGCATTAAACAGTATTCATAATTTACCTTATATTTTACATAGTTCGGATTTTCTGCAGGCGGGCTCAGAGCATATTAGGGGTAAGCCAGCCTTAGTAATATCCGCTGGCCCTTCGCTTAACGACGAAATTGAGCACCTGCGACATATTCGTGAGAATAATCTTGCTTATCTGTTTACAGTAGGATCGGCAGTGAACACGCTGGTGGAGCATGGCATTTATCCGCACGGCACGTTCAGTTATGACCCGAACGAACACAACGTAAATGTAATTCAAAAGGTGATCGACAAACGAATTGATTCAATTCCACTTATTTTCGGCAGTACGGTCGGTAAACACACACTCGATCATTATCCAGGTCGTCTTATGCATATCATCATTTCTCAGGATGAACTCTCCAAACACGTATTGCGTACACCGGAGGGAAATAAACCAACGATTATTAACGATGCTCCTTCAGTAGCGGTCATTGCACTCCAATGTCTGATCCATATGAAAGCAGACCCTGTTGTGTTGGTAGGGCAAAATTTAGCTTATCGGGATGAACAATATTATGCTGAGGGGATTACTCATGCCCAAGGTGTTCCAGCTAGTGCCGATTTGCCGCGTGTACAGGGCGTTCATGGCGAACAGGTAGTTACACGACATTCTTTTATCAAAATGAAAACAGAGATGGAGTTTTACATTAGTACAGTGAAGGGAACTGAATTTATAAACACAACGCGTGAAGGCGCTGTTATCAAAGGAACATCTTTTCAGAACTTGGAAGAGGTAATCCAGACGCGGTTAAAAGGTGCTATTGACGATGCGTGGCTGCAAACCAGCAGTAATTCGGAATACGATCTCATGTTTCTGAGGTCACGCATTGAAGAGCTTCAGCGGGATGAAGAGGTTTTTCAAACCATTATGGAACAGATTCATCATGCTTTGCTCGGCATCAAACATAAGCTCAGTCTGAAGCAGGCCAATATGCTGAACGTGTCCTTTGGACAGTTTGATGACTTATTTGCCTCATTATTAGGTAATTGTTTTTTCAAAGTATATGTTCTTCCTCGCCATCGTATGCTGTATGAGTTTTTGTACAGTAAAATGGGCGCCATTCAGAGCAGTAGGAATCCTCTAATCAGAGGGGAGCAAATTCTGCTGTACTTCGGGGATTTCATATGGAAATGCGAGCAGGATTATATGGAAATCAAGAATGAGATTCATGAATTTCACCATTCCATTCACATCTAGATAAAAAGGAGCACGTATATGAGTAAGAAGAAAAGAAATAAGAATCATGTAAATCGAATGATTAAGGTAAGTGTACTGACAACACAGGTGCTCAACCTAGCCAACCCATATATTTCAGCGACGTTTGCATCGGAGAGCGTAAGCGACAATACGACGGAGAATGTGTCGGTGTCGGACGGGTTCATACAAGACGCTTCCTCATCCCCCGTGGCCTTATCAGTCTATATGCAGGCGCAAATGGACGAGCCTCCATACTATACATGGCTTTCACCTCAGGAAAGCGGTGTTTCTTTTTATGAAAATCTGTATATGGCATTCAGTGAGGAGGTGCAACTGGGAGCAGGCCACCTGGTGGTGCATCAGGAAGATGGAAGTGAAGTGGGAAGAATAAACATAAGCGGAGGAACGGTCACAGGGGGAGATATCCATTTTAGTGGTCATAATGTGGTGATGAAACTGGATCACCCGCTGACGGATAGTACGGGGTACTATGTAGAGGTCAGCTCGGGAATGTTTGTAGATAGCGCGGGCCAGGGAACAAACGCCATTTGGGATAAGAACACGTGGAGCTTCCGGACAGCAGACACCACAGCACCGAAGCTGGTAAGGGAAATATTGCCGGAAGGTACAGAGCTAAGCGGAGCGGGTCCAGATGCGAACTTTATGCTGGAGTTCAATGAGCCGATGAAGTGGAACCACGGTTACGTAAGACTCCATGAAGCTTCGGGTGGGGCCGTGGTGCGAGAGCTGCGGGTATCCGGAGCCGGGAATGCGAATTATACGATCAACGACGAAGAGAATGTAGTGTACTTTAGGCTATCGGGTGGACTGGAGGAAGGGAAGTCGTATTATCTGGAAATTACCTCGGGAGCACTGACGGATATGGCGATGAACCCGTATGCGGGGATGCATACGCCTGAGGATTGGACGTTCCGCGTACGAGATGAGCGCCCATATTCTATCTATACATACCCCCGTGAATATGCACATACGCTCACACCGAACCTGTATATGAGCTTCAGCGAAGAGGTGCAACTGGGAGCAGGCCATCTGGTGGTGCATCAGGAAGATGGAAGTGAAGTGGGAAGAATAAACATAAGCGGAGGAACAGTCACAGGGGGAGATATCCATTTTAGTGGTCATAATGTGGTGATGAAACTGGATCACCCGCTGACGGATAGTACGGGGTACTATGTAGAGGTCAGCTCGGGAATGTTTGTAGATAGCGCGGGCCAGGGAACAAATGCCATTTGGGATAAGAACACGTGGAGCTTCCGGACAGCAGACACCACTGCACCGAAGCTGGTAAGGGAAATATTGCCGGAAGGTACAGAGCTAAGCGGAGCGGGTCCAGATGCGAACTTTATGCTGGAGTTCAATGAGCCGATGAAGTGGAACCGTGGTTATGTAAGACTCCATGAAGCTTCGGGTGGAGCCGTGGTGCGAGAGCTGCGGGTATCCGGAGCCGGGAATGCGAATTATACGATCAACGACGAAGAGAATGTAGTGTACTTTAGGCTATCGGGTGGACTGGAGGAAGGGAAGTCGTATTATCTGGAAATTACCTCGGGAGCACTGACGGATATGGCGATGAACCCGTATGCGGGGATGCATACGCCTGAGGATTGGACGTTCCGCGTACGAGATGAGCGCCCATATTCTATCTATACATACCCCCGTGAATATGCACATACGCTCACACCGAACCTGTATATGAGCTTCAGCGAAGAGGTGCAACTGGGAGCAGGCCATCTGGTGGTGCATCAGGAAGATGGAAGTGAAGTGGGAAGAATAAACATAAGCGGAGGAACAGTCACAGGGGGAGATATCCATTTTAGTGGTCATAATGTGGTGATGAAACTGGATCACCCGCTGACGGATAGTACGGGGTACTATGTAGAGGTCAGCTCGGGAATGTTTGTAGATAGCGCGGGCCAGGGAACAAATGCCATTTGGGATAAGAACACGTGGAGCTTCCGGACAGCAGACACCACTGCACCGAAGCTGGTAAGGGAAATATTGCCGGAAGGTACAGAGCTAAGCGGAGCGGGTCCAGATGCGAACTTTATGCTGGAGTTCAATGAGCCGATGAAGTGGAACCGTGGTTATGTAAGACTCCGTGAAGTCTCGGGTGGGGCTGTAGTGCGAGAGCTGCGGGTATCCGGAGCTGGGAATTCGAATTTTACGTTAAAAGGCCAGGAAAATATAGCGTACATTGGGTTATCGGGTGGACTGGAACAAGGAAAGTCCTACTATCTGGAAATCACCTCGGGAGCACTGACGGATTTGGCGATGAATCCGTATGTGGGTATGCATACGCCGGAGGATTGGACGTTCCGTACGCTAGATGAGCGCTCACATCGTTCTAAGGATAAAGAAACGTCAGCTCAGAATACCTCGTCAGCGACTTCCCAAACAGAGACCAAGACGGGTGTCGTATCAACAGACGCTAAGACAGTAGCCGATAAGAGCCGCACTATTCAACTTATTGGTTTGAACGATGGAGACGTCAGCCAAGCCCTGAATGTTACAATCGGTGAGCAGAAAGAGTTGGTCGTGAACGCCTCGGGGTACAATAAAGCAGCAAAAGTGAGTATACCTTCTACCTTTTTAAAGGAATATGAGAAAGAAAATACAAAGGTGCCGATTAGCATTCACACAGCAGTAGCCCAGTTTACTCTTTCTGCTGAATTGGTTGGCAAATTGGTCTCATTATATCCTGAAGACAACCTGATCGTCGAAATTTCAGCGCTGTCAGGCGAAAACGGTGCACAAGTGCGACAAGCTATTGCAGACACGGGTTTAGCGAATGTTGTCGTAAACCCGGTTGATTTCAAGCTTATGGCTGGAGATCAAGAGATCACTGAATTTTTCGGGCATTACGTGGAACGGAAATTGATTCTCGATCATGAAGTTGATCCTGAGCATGTAGCGGCCGTATGGTTTGATCCTCAGACAGGTGTGTTGTCATCTGTTCCTGTATTGATTCGGAATGTGAATGGACAATTAGAGGCAATCGTCAAATCAAACCATAACAGCATTTATGCTGTAGTCTCAGCAGACAAAAAGTTTAAGGATCTAGAAAATCATTGGGCGCAGAAAGATGTAGAGATGCTGGCAAACAAGCTGATTGTCAAAGGTGTTCAGTCTGATATTTTTGAACCAAATCGGGCTGTAACAAGAGCTGAATTTGTGTCAATGCTTGTTCGCGGACTTGGTATGCAGGAGAAGCCGTTAACAAAGTCTTTTACAGATGTGAAAGAAAATGCCTGGTATGCTGGTAGTGTTGGAGCTGCGGTGGAAGCTGGTCTGATCCGTGGTTACGGGAATCAGTCATTTGGACCAGAAAGATTGATTACTCGCGAGGAGATCGTGGTTATTACCGAAAAGGCTGCACACTACGCTCAAACACTGAATGCTGGTCCTGCTAATGAGAAATATAAAGAGACTTACAGCGACGCATCTACTGTTTCTCCTTGGGCTCAAGATGCTATGGCGCAGGCTACAGAGCAAGGCTTAATTAAGGGTGTCTCTCCCGACTTGCTTGCGCCCAAACAGCAGGCGGCCCGGGCGGAGGCTACTTCCATAATAAAACGATTTTTGCAACTTATTAAGTTCACGAATTAAAAGTAATGAACTAGACGAATAGGCACCCTCTTTTTTAGGCGATCCAGTGGATCGCCATTTTTTATACTTTATATAGATGATATTATTAGATTTATTCGTGTTTAATGATAGAATTTGTCTAGCAAAAAGGAGGTGCGATGGTGATGGTGGAGGTGACTGGAATTATCGTGGCAGGCGGACGCTCCAGCAGAATGGGACAGGACAAGGCGCTGCTTCAGCTGGGAGGGATTACGGTACTGGAGAGAATAGCTGCTGTGCTAGGGCAGGTAGCAAAACGGGTTATTGTAGTGACCCGGGATGCACAACAGTATAGGGAGCTTGATCTGGAAACGACAAAAGACCTGTATCCCGGCTTAGGGCCTTTGAGCGGCATTCATGCGGGGCTTTCTGCTTCCACAACGGAGTGGGGCATTGTCGTTGCCTGCGATATGCCCTTCGTGCAGCCAGAGATATTGTGTGCTTTGCTTACTCACGCAACGAACTGGGCAGCGGCGCAAGAGACAAATAGTGAACAAGGAAAGCAACAAGTACAAGGAGATCATACAACCGTGACAGGAAATGGCTCATTGCCCCAGCCAGCACAACCTGAGTTACAGGCAGTGATCGCCTCGGTGGATGGACGTATACATCCGCTGCTAGGCATATACCATCAAAGTGTGTTGCCGTCTGCCGAGCAATGTCTGCGTAGTGACCGTCTTCGTCTGATCGACTGGCTAGATTCATTGAACGTTCGTTATGAGACAGCGGGCGATTGGCCAGGTGCGAGCTTAGAGATGTGGCGGCAAGCTGTGTTTAATATGAACTACCCGCAAGATTATCAGACTACAGTGGAGCAATTGGAGCATATACAAAAACGTACCGAACGTGCACAGAACCTGGAAAAACCAGAACGATAACCACATCAAGAACAGAAGGAAATAACAGGAGATGAGAGAGAAGAAGTGTAATGATTTTGAGGGGAGTACATAACATGTTGGAAGCTATTATCCATGCCGTTTTATTGGCGCTGGGTTTGATTTTGCCTTTGGGGGTACAAAATGTATTTGTGTTTAATCAAGGGGCGTCCCAGTCGCGGTTTCGCAATGCACTGCCTGCTGTCATTACAGCGGGTGTCTGTGATACAATCCTGATCACGCTTGCGGTTGGGGGCGTGTCTCTTATTTTGCAGCAATTTCTATGGCTCACGAATGTACTCTATGCAGCGGGCTGTTTGTTTCTGCTGTATATGGCCTGGACTCTATGGAGATCGGAGGCAGCTTCCTCGGGAGAAAGTCAGCCGATGCGCCCGAAACGACAGATGATTTTTGCCGCTTCGGTATCGCTATTGAATCCACATGCCATACTCGACACTGTTGGGGTAATTGGAACCAGCTCCCTTCAATATGACGGCGGGGAACGCTGGGCCTTTGGTCTGGCTGCCGTGTCCGTATCTTGGATATGGTTTATCGGTCTGGCAACGGCGGGGCGTCTCGTGGGACGTATGGATTCAGAAGGGAAGTTTGGGACTGTGCTCAACAAAATATCGGCACTGATTATTTTAGGCCTGGCGATGTATATGGCGATAAATTTTATTACCAGTATGTGATCCAAGCCTAGTTAGAGGAAAAACTTCAAAACAGCGAATACCCCGCTCAAAGCAAAGGGAACACCGATCAAAAACAGCATAAAGGCCAGACAGCCAGCACCATTTACACCGCCTGCAATTTGGGCGTCCCGAGGGTTGGATGGATTGTATAATACCTTAATCTTGCTGCCAACCCGGTTGAGGCTTAGGTTGGTGCTATAAGGATTCCAGAATTCTACGGCTTCACCTGAAGCTGTATAGAAGCGCACCTTTAATCGGCGGGTGTAGCTAGTATCTACCGGATCATCTCGGTCAAAGGGAACGACATCAATATCTACTTCGATATGCGCATCAACGATTTGCCCCTTGGTACGGACCCAGTGGCGTTTACGATAACGATGACGACGGATCGTTCTGAATCCCAAATAGATGAGTAGCAGTCCAATCAAGCTGAACAATGGCATCAGCAGATCGGAGCTAAAATGAAACCAATACACATTGAAATCAATTGAGATGATAATCTACTCCTTTAAATAAGCGATAATCAATATATCGGACGTTTTTAGGAACAGTTTAATTCTTCCATAGAGATAACGGCAGAGCTGTATGGAATATAAAAAGATCCTACTTCACCGGGAAGTGGATCTTTTTAATAGCTGCGAGGATTACTTTTTGCTCGATAGGGACATATCAAAATCAACATCCTTGATAAATTCGATAACCTCACCATTAGGGCTGTGGACTAATGCATTTGTTACAATCAGAGGAGGTTCCCCAAGTGTAAGTTGATTGGGTTCCACAAAGGTTCTTGCTCCGTGGGCAAGGGCTTTTTGATATATTTCATCTACATTGTCTACGTAAAATGCCAAGTGTAATAAAGCCCCGTGAGCAATCTCTTGCTCGGATGAAGCTTTTTTTCCTTGGGCAGGAATGACAGCATCATTATCAAAAATTTCGAGACAGGTTCTCTGATCGGGTGAGATCAGCATGGAAGCCTCTTGAATTCGAAAAGACGGAAGACTCCAGTGATGTCCTCTTTTAAATCCCAATACCTTGGTATAAAATGCAATGGTCGCTTGATAGTCACGAGCTTGTATGGCAACATGCGCTAGTCCCTTTACGCTCATTTCAGATCCTCCTTTTGATTCAGGATTTTGCAAAATTCGATTCCAGTCGCTCCGAAGTGCAATATATAGACGAACTAAACCATTTCGTTCTATATATTGTTCATTGGAAGTCGCTTATGAGATTTTTGCAAAATCCTCATGTAAGTAAACCTTATTATATGAATAATTATGTGGTGCTTATATAATTAAAGTAAGGTTTTTATACTATATTAATTATTGAAAAAAAGTTAATTTGGGTGAAAAATATTATTTTTTAAATTCAGGTTAGGAGGGACTCGATATGCAGCATCACATTGACGATATAGATCACAAAATCATGAAATTGCTTCAGCATGACGCTCGGATAACTATTTCCCAAATCAGTAAAGAAATCTCGATGTCACAGCCGTCTGTTAAAGAAAGGATAACCAAGCTTGAAGAACGAGGGATTATTTCCGGATATAGTACCGTATTTAATTTACGGGAAATGAATCGAGGGACGACTACATTTATTCTAATAAAGACAGAACATTGCCAAGAGCTGGTTGAATTTTGTAGAGAGGCGAAGGAAGTCACCGATTTATTTCGCATTAGTGGGGAATTTAATTATCTCATTAAGGTACAAACCGCGTCGGTAGAGGAAATTGCAGAGCTTCAGGATTCACTAGTCAAGCTGGGTCCTTCGAAGTCGCATATTTGTATGAAAAATATACTGGAAAACAGGGTTTTGTTGTAAGCCAATCGGAGAACCGAACATTTGGAATATAGAGCATTCGGAATAACTGTATTTGTGAAATAAAGATAAGCGAATGCTTGGATGAAATAAAAAAAAAGTGACGCTGAATTACAACAGCGTCACCGTAATGCCTTGCTCCAGACGTTTCACGTCCTGGAGCTCGATCTTCCCAGCCATGGCGTGCAGAGCTGCCGCTGTGCCGCAGGCCGCTCCCTGCCGTAGCATGGCAGGGAGATACAGCCCCGTCGCCGCGCCGGTGACCAGTCCGGCGACCATGGCGTCACCGCTACCGAGCGCGCTGACAATGTCCGCGTCTGGCAGGCTCACGAGGTAGCGCGCATCGCTCGTTACCGCCAGCGCCCCGCGCGCGCCGAGCGAGATGACGGCCAGCTGCGCTCCGGCTTCCAGTAGCTTTGCTGCCGCCGCTTCAGCGGCATCCGGGCGCGCAGCGTCGATTCCCGCGAAGTGGGCGGCCTCGTCCTCGTTAGGCTTCACGAGGTCGGGCTTTCCGCGCAGCCCCAAGCGCAGCGCCTCCCCGCTCGCGTCCAGCGCCACCCGCGCGCCGCGCGCCTTCGCTAGCGTGCACAGCTCGGCGTACAGATCGGGCGGGCAGCCGGGTGGCAGGCTGCCGGAGAATACGACCCAAGCCGAATCCTCGGCAAGGGTCTCGATTTTGCGCCGCAGTGCGGCTAATTCAAGCGGACCAACGGTCGGTCCGCTCTCAATCAGCTCGGTCTGCGTGCGCGCGGACGGGTCGAGCACGGTAATGGCGAGACGGGTTTCCCCATGTGCCGTTTCAATGAAATCGGCACTTACGCCTTCTGCGCTCAACCCGTCAATGAGCAGCCGTCCGGTGTGTCCGGCAGCAAACCCGGTCGCTCGTACAGGCTCGCCTAGCGTGCGAATGACGCGAGCGGCATTCACGCCCTTGCCGCCCGGTACCGTCAGGCCGCCTTTAATGCGGTGGACGGCATTCAAACCGAAGCCTGCAACCGTGTAGACTTTATCCACAGCCGCGTTAAGCGTTACGGTGGTAATCACAAGGCATCACTCCTTTAAGATCAGCAATTTGCAACATTTGATGCCATTCGCTCATGCTAAGATATCAGCTTTAATCCCAATGCTGCGGCAAGAATCATGGCGATGAATAAAACACGCAGTACGCTTTTTTGTTCACCGTACAAGAACATGCCTGTAATCGTGCTGCCAACCGTTCCGATGCCTGTCCATACCGCATAGGAAGTTCCCATAGGCAAACTTTTCATGGCATAGCTGAGTAGAGAGAAGCTAAGAACAAAGGATAAGACCATAAGCACTAAGGACTTCCAGCCTTTGCCCACCGTAACGCCCTTCATACCGATGACTCCTAACACTTCCGAGCATCCCGCGATAACCAATGCAATCCAAGCCATTATGCGCCACTCCCTTCCTGAACATCACGGTCGGTAACTAACTTCAGGCCGACCACACCTGCCAGCAAAAGGGCAATTAACAGCGTTTTGGACCATTGAAACGGTTCCCCAAATAGCAGCATTTCGCCTACGACCGTTCCCCCTGTCCCCAGTCCGGTGAATACAGCATATACCGTGCCTACAGGCAAACGCTTCGCAGCCTTCATGATCAAATAAAAGCTGGCTACCACAGCCAGCACGGTTACAGCCCAGGCGAGTGCAGAATCCGCATGCTTCAAACCCGATACCCATACGACCTCAATCAGGCCGCCAACAAAAACGTAAATCCAACTGCGATTCATGATGAATGTTCTCCTCAAAAATAGATTTTATAAGTTCGACGGCTTCACGCTTCATGAGGTGAGGTTAACGTAATCCCACGCCAAAAAATAGGCCATGCAGCGTTCAGTCTTCGGTGGTAGTTGATGCTTCCACTGTACAGTAGCTCCACCATGATTCCGTCCACCAGTGTCATGAAGGCTAAAGCCACATCCACTGGCTCCATATGCCCAAAGGGTTCCCGATCCCGTGTATTCCGGAGGCGGCGAGTTAATTTTCGCTCCATTTTATCCAGAAAAGGATTAACAATATCCAGCACCTCGTGATACAACGATACAGGCGGAAAGAAGGAAAAGCGAAGCATAAACTTGGCTGAGTCGTTGCTCTCATATTCCTGTCCCATCCAAAACAAGAAGTCATGCAGGGTATGCTTAAGCGGCTGATCTTTACGTTCCGTAAAGTATTCGAAAATACGTAAATTCTGCTCTTGAAAAGCGTACCTCGCCACCTGTAGAAACAGATCCTCCTTGCCTTGGAAATGCGCGTATATAGACGGTTTTCGGATACCGACCTCAGCGGCAATACTGCTCAAGGAGGCTCCCTCATACCCATTGGTGGCAAACTGAAAAAGAGCGGCCTTTCGAATCTCTTCCATCCCCATTATTTTCACCTACCTAACGTTCGTTAGTTTATTTTTACACGAAAAAAAGTAAGTGTCAACCCAGCATCATTGCGTTTTGTATAAAGCTTTTCTTTGGATTTTTTTATCAACATTTTAATAAAAAAGTGGGAAGAAATAAGGGGCTCATGTACAATATAATGAAGAATACCTGTCAAATGCAGTCCACTGGAAGTGAGGTTAGTTATGAGGCGAAGCTTACTGGCCGTATTGATCGCGGCTATGGTGTTTATTATTTATTATTTTGGCTTGTTTAATTACATCGGCAAAAATGAAGGAACTGTCATCAGTATTTTTTCCACTCTGACAGTGATCTCCATCAGTCTGATTATTTTTACGGAGAATCGTAATCCCTCCACCACGATGTCCTGGATTTTGCTGCTGGCATTGCTGCCAGTCGTTGGACTTCCTCTTTATTTTTTGTTTGGGCAAAATGTATTCAAGCGTCGCAAGTATGACAAAAAGGCATTGCGTGACCAACAGGCTTACGACCGCATTGAAAAGGATGCTTTGCGAGTCAAACGGGATCTGACCTGCTTTACAGATGAGCAGCAGCAGTTGATGCGTTTGGCCCGCAGACTGGCCCGCTCCCCGATTTATTTTGCGACAGAAACTCAAATTCTGAACAATGGAGATGAAACCTTCTCCACTTTGCTGGAAGAACTGCGCAAGGCGCAGCATCATATCCATATGGAATATTACATTTTCCGGTCGGATGATATCGGTACCAGCATTCAGAAGATTTTGATCGAAAAGGCCAAAGCGGGTGTTAAGGTTCGGTTTATGTACGACGCGGTGGGCAGTATTCAGTTGTCGAAGTCATTTTTGAAGGAAATGAGAGATGCAGGAGTAGAGGTCGTTGCATACGGTGGTGCTCGGATCTTGTTTTTCTCCAGCCGGGTAAACTATCGTAATCACCGTAAAATTGTAGTTATCGACGGTAATATCGGATTAATTGGTGGACTAAATGTAGGGGATGAGTATCTCAGCCGCAACAAAGCCTACGGCTTTTGGCGTGATACGCATATGATTGTGAAGGGCGAAGCTGTGCGGACGTTGCAGCTTATATTTTTACAGGATTGGCTTCACATGACGGGCGAGTCGGTGCTCGATAGCGAATATCTGTCTCCCAATATTGAACCCATTACGGATGGAGGCGTGCAGATTATTGCCAGCGGCCCGGATAATGAGCGGAGAGTACTTAAAAATCTCTTTTTCTCCATGATTACGTCCGCCCGAAAATCAGTCTGGATTGCCACTCCTTATTTTATCCCGGATGAAGATATCCTGACTGCCTTACGGATGGCTGCCTTGTCCGGGTTGGACGTGCGTATTCTGTTTCCCGCAAAACCGGATAAATGGCTACCGTTTCTCGCGTCTCATTCGTACTTCCAGTCGTTGCTGGAGGTTGGAGTCAAGGTATATGAATATGAAAAAGGGTTCCTCCACTCCAAGCTCCTCATCATTGACGGGGAAGTTGCGACCATCGGGACAGCCAATATGGATATGCGTAGCTTTCATTTGAATTTTGAAGTTAACGCTCTGTTAATTCAAACGCACAGTGTGCAGCAGATGGTAACAGACTACGAACGAGATTTGCACTCTGCCAGTCTGATCGTACGCGAAGAATTCATGAAAAAACGTCTGTTCAAACGTTTGATGGAATCTCTCGCGCGGCTGCTTTCACCGCTGCTGTAAGCATAAACGAATTCGCTGCAGCAGTATCCCGTAGTTAAAATGTAGTAAAGCCTAAAATATCCTGTAGACGGTATATAATATCTTTCCAAAATGTTGAATGATCCTCGTAAGCTGCTAGATCCAAACTGTATTCAGCCCCCTGATTATTCCATAGCTTATCAAAATAGGCCGCAACCTGTCGGGTCAGCTTGCTGTCCGCCGGAGCGGCCACCCACAATTCATTTTCCAGATTCAAATCATCCAGATTACGGGGGGTCAGATTGGTAGAGCCACCCCAAATGATATGCTCTCCTTGTGCCTTGGCGATATAAATCAGTTTGGTATGGAACTGCTCATGGGTGGTATGATACCAGCGAATTTGAATGTTCCCGCCCGATTTATCGGACAACTCCTGGGCAACCGGACGATTGGGGATGCCGATTTTTTCCTGACCAAACGCGTTTTCATTGGGGTCCAGCAGCAATTGGATGTTTACACCGCGCGCAGAGGCATCCAGCAGGCTGTTCAATACTTTGCGGTCAGCCAAATAAAACATGCCCATATGAATGCTGTCACCTTTTTTCGTCTGCGCAATGCCATCCAGAACTGAGGTGTACACCTTGCCCTCAGTTAGATATTTGATCCGGTAGCTGTCCTTACTCGATGGAACTTTGGGTTCGGCTTGTGGTGTATAGGCAGGAAGCTGCCCACCGCCCGAAAAGTCCAACACCGCCTGCTCTGTTTGTAAAATGTCTCCGATGATAGGCCCCTTCACCTCCAGCGCTACATTGGAGTGATAGGCGCTCGCGTCGTGCACGTTGCCTGTAGAAATGAGCGCTGTCTGTTCGTTGGCAACCAATTTTCGGTGATTGGCCTTGACGTTTAACAGCTTAAGATAGGAGCGAGCCGTTACATCAGGTCCGTCACTGGCCATCAGGTTGGGAATCCAGCCTGTGCCCTGCTGCCCGAACCATTGGAAAAAGGTACGCCACACTGCCGAATATATGGGGGTGGAGTCCCGCAACGGGTCTACATCGGTCTGCACGACTTGAATCCCTGCTCGCTTCATATTCTCCAACAAAGGATTGGGGGCAGAATTATAGTTGGTATTGACTTCATCTGTAATGAAAAAGATAGGCATATCCGGATGAGCTTTCTTTTTGGCAATAAGATGCTCGGTCATTTGTGCGCTGACTTGGGGGAAGTGCTGACCTTTATGCTTATAGTCATTGAACAGAAACAGGTCGATGACGATAAATTGTTGGGCTTCATCAATGATCCCGAGCATACGATTCAAAATTTGTCCTTCATGCTGTGCAGTGCTTCCATCCCCGGTCGGATAGGTCAAATCCGTCCAGAAGTTTACCTCATGGGTTGAATACTCCTGACTCTCATAAGAGACGAACGGAGGCAATGGTTTATGGGTCTGATACAGCATGACGGCAATCAGCCAGAGGATAAGTACCAGAATGGCGATTTTAAGAGTACGGCCCTTTTTCCCGGTTTTTCTTTGATATTCCGGCACAGAATGCAGCGGATCACGTGTAGTCATATGACGATCAACTCCTCAATTGAATACTGCATTCCATTTTATCGTGCCGGAACATGCAGTTTTATGATGGGATACTGTCAAGTTATTAACGCAAGTGTGCAGGATTGACGCGGATACTGAATGGAATGAAATGGAGTATGTTTTACTATTCATTGAGGACATATGTCCTTTATAGAGAGTCTGCCCTATACTTTAATATATAGAAAAGTCATTTACATGGGGAGAATAACGATTTATGAGAGGAATCTTGTTTGCTTTTCTGGGAGGAGCTTGTATTACGCTACAGGGGGTAGCGAATACACGGATTAGTCAGGATATCGGTACATGGCCGGCGGCCACTGTTACTCAGCTAATAGGCTTTATTTTGGCAGCATTAGTCTGGATGTTTACAAGGGATGGTAATGTAGCTGAAATGAAACAGGTAAAGCCAATGTATCTTTGGGGCGGTGCCTTTGCAGCTATTATTATATTTAGTGAAGTCACGGCAATCCAACATATTGGGGTTACGTTCACGATCTCGGCGTTGTTGATTGCGCAGTTGTGTTTAACCTTCTTGGTAGATATCAAGGGATGGTTCGGTATAGTGAAGCAAAAGATGAAACTGCCACAATTTATAGGTATTGGTATGATGATCGCGGGTGTAATTATTCTGAAGCTCTAAAATAGAATTTTAACTTGTAAAGAAAGCTTAGTATGTAGAAATTGAAGGTGAGCTTAGGAATGAGAGAAATTCAGGATCAAGAGCAGCTAAAATATTTTTTGCAGCTGCATGAGTTGGAATCCATACTCTACGAGCCACTACATCCTTATTTGTCGTTGCATCGTTTGGAGCAAGGGGAAAGGCTCTGTTCACAGGGAGACTCCATCGAACATCTATATATACTGGTGCAGGGCAAGGTCAAGATTTATACCAGTTCTACAGAAGGGAAGACCCTGATCCTTTGCTTCAAAACACCGATCGAGGTCATAGGAGATGTTGAATATATTCGGAGTAGTCACGTTATCAACACAGTAGAGGCAGTGTCTCCGATCTATGTGATCGGTATTCACCACCAATGGATGAACAAATACGGCAGAGACTATGCTCCTTTGCTGCAATTTCTATTGGATATTGTCACGCGAAAGTTTTGCCTGGACTCCGACTTTTCCAGTTTCAATCTCATGTATCCGGTGGAAGTCAGGCTGGCGAGCTACCTGCTATCGGTTTCTTTTGACGAATCGAATACGGCTTTTCATGAGGAATTACGTGCATCTAGTCTGGTAGATGTGGCGAATTTGATCGGAACCAGCTATAGACATCTCAACCGTGTCATTCGCAAAATGATTGAAGATGGATGGGTTGAACGGACCAAAGGTTACATTGTCATTCGGGACAGAAAAGGTTTGAGTGAACTGGCAGGACATAATATTTATGAATCATTGTAATAGGAGCATTTAGGATAAAGGCAGAAGAATATCAGGGATCATCAAGGGAGAGTTAAAATATGTTATTAGGAATTGTATTGGCGATTATCGCAGGTGCCTTGGTCAGTCTGCAAACGATATTCAATAATAAGGTGAATGAACGGACAGGATCGTGGGCCACAACAACATTGGTGCTGGGAACAGGGTTCTTGGCTTCCTTACTCGGGAGTCTTATTTTTGAAGGGAAAAATACATTTGCTTTACAGCATATGCAGCCGTGGTACTGGTTCAGTGGCATGATTGGTGTCGGTGTTGTGTTCTGTCTGGTACAAGGAATGAAGCGACTTGGCCCGACCTATGCGATCTCCATTGTATTGACGGCGCAATTAGGTACCGCCCTGTTGTGGGATTCGTTAGGATGGCTGGGATTAGAAAAGATTCCGTTTACCTTTAATAAGTTGATCGGAGTATTGGTCATTATCGGTGGTATTCTCGTATTCAAATTTGGACATGGGCGTACGAAGGAGCAAGCAGAAAGCATTTCATCTGTACCTGATTCGATGAAGGGATAAAGGAGATTGTAAAGACCTTTATCTTGCTGGGATAGGGATTGTCCTTTCGAATAGGCATTTTGCAGAAAAGCGGCAGCTCAATTAGGAGCGGCTTTTCTGTAGAGTTTCCGAAAGAAAAAATGTTCACGATCGTGTATATATTTTTCCATCCATGATACAATGAAAGTATCTTAAAATAGCCACATTAAGGGCTACGATATTTGATATAAGAGACGATAAATAGATCGGTTACCGTGTTCGGGAACGGTCTTATTTGTGCTTCTTGAACTTGATACAATAAACAGAGTGACTTTGGATGAGGTGGAACATAAATGAGTAGTACAGAAAATGAAAAAGGAGCACCTGACGGTTTTAATAGATCCGGCTCTTTGTTACCTGCCGCACGGACAGGCGAACGGAAGATTGAGCACGTCCGCCTTTGTTTGCAAGAAGATGTGGCCGGACAAGGCATCACCAGCGGGCTAGAGCGATATGCCTTTAAGCACTGCGCTCTGCCGGAGTTGCATTTTGACGAGGTTCGTCTGGATACTACCTTTTTAGGACAGGCTGTACGAACACCGCTACTTATTAGCTCCATGACAGGCGGCAGCGCCGAGACAGGAGCGATTAATGAGCGATTAGCAGAGACAGCGGAGAGACGCGGCTGGGCGCTGGGCGTCGGTTCGGTACGGGCTGCGGTGGAAAGGGAAGAATTAGCTTCAACCTTTGCGGTTCGCCGTCTAGCACCCAGCATCCCGGTCCTTGCCAATCTGGGCGCGGTGCAGCTGAACTACGGATTTGGCGTGGACGATTGTCGCCGTGCAGTGGAAATTGCCGGAGCAGATATGTTGGTGCTGCATTTGAACGGATTGCAGGAGATTTTCCAGCCCGAAGGGAATTTGGATTTTAGCGGCCTGCTTCAGCGCATCGAGGAGTTGTGTCGTCAGCTTTCAGTGCCTGTAGGAGTGAAGGAAGTAGGCTGGGGCATAGATGGCGAGACGGCATCGAGACTGTATGATGCGGGTGCTGCCTTTATTGATGTCGCTGGCGCAGGTGGGACAAGCTGGAGCCAAGTGGAGAAATTTCGTAATCCTGATCCTGTGCGTCGTGCCGCAGCGGAGGCGTTTGCGGATTGGGGAAATTCAACCGCTGATTGTATCGTGGAAGTTAGAGCTGCTCAGCCACATGGTGCTCTGATCGGTAGCGGTGGACTGAGAGACGGTGTCGATGCAGCGAAGGCGCTCGCTCTGGGGGCTGACATGGCAGGCTTCGGGCGTTCTTTGCTCGGTTCGGCGGTTGCCTCCAGCGAAGCACTGGAAGCACGCCTGGAGCAGGTGGAGCTGGAACTCCGAACGGTCATGTTTGGGATTGGGGTAGATGGAATAGAAGGGCTTAAAGACACGACTCGACTAAGAAAGAAGGTAAACGGATGAGCGGACTTATTACATTGGTTCCGATGAATGCGGAGCAATATGATCGATTTGAACAACGCTCGCTTGCCGACTATGCGGATGAGAAAATCCAAGCAGGTACATGGACGGTAGAAGAAGCACCAGAACGTGCGGCAGAAAGTTTTGCTCGATACCTGCCACAGAGGCTAGACACACCTCATGCTCACCTGTATATGTTGATGTTTTCCGATGCCGGGGGGCAGAGTCAGGAGGAAGCTGGCTATATCTGGTTCAATATTACGGACGGCGCGCAAGGAAAAGAAGCTTTTCTACTGGATATTCTTGTATACGATTCATACCAGGGGAGAGGTCTAGGTACGCTGGCGATGGAGGCTTTGGAAAAGGAGGCTCGCAGACTGGGAGCTGTCCGCATCGGTTTGCATGTATTTGGGCATAATGAGCGAGCTTTGCATGTATATCGCAAATCGGGATACCGGGTTACGGATATCCAGATGAGCAAAGAAATCTAAATAGGGATATAGCAAAATCCTGAATTTCATAACCGTATGCTTGCCGCGTGTATAGGTTCTCATATATAATGTGGGTTGGTAAACTAACGGATGGCATAACGCATATTTTATATAAACGGGAGTTGTTCTGATTATGGCTTTAAAAGCGGGGATTGTGGGCTTGCCGAACGTGGGCAAATCAACACTTTTTAACGCAATAACGCAGGCGGGTGCGGAATCCGCAAACTATCCATTTTGTACGATTGACCCCAATGTAGGCGTTGTTGAAGTACCAGACGAACGGCTTGATAAGCTGACCGAACTGGTTGTGCCGAATAAAACGGTGCCAACGGCATTTGAATTTGTTGATATTGCAGGACTTGTGCGCGGTGCGAGCAAGGGCGAGGGTCTGGGTAACAAGTTTCTGGCTCATATTCGTGAAGTGGATGCGATTGTACATGTAGTACGTTGCTTTGAAGATGAGAACATTACCCATGTGGACGGCAAAATTGACCCGATCAGCGACATTCAGACTATTAATTTGGAACTGATTCTGGCGGATATCGAAAGCGTAGACAAGCGTATTGAACGTTCCCGCAAAAACATGAAGGGTGGCAACAAGCAGTACACCCAAGAGGTTGAAGTGTTGGAGCGGATCAAGGAATCGCTGTATGCTGATAAACCTGCGCGTAGCTTAGAATTGTCGGATGAAGAACGGTTGATTGTACGCGATCTTCATTTGCTTACGATGAAGCCTGTACTCTACGCAGCTAATGTTAGCGAAGATGGCGTAACGGAAGCTGACAGCAATCCATATGTGCAAAAGGTACGCGATTTTGCCATAGATGAAAATGCAGAAGTGGTGCCGATCAGCGCCAAGGTAGAATCTGAAATTGCTGAGCTGGAAGGCGAAGACAAGGCGATGTTCCTTGAGGAGCTAGGATTAGCTGAATCCGGATTGAATCGTCTGATTAAAGCAGCTTATCGCTTGCTGGGCCTGTATACGTATTTCACAGCAGGTGTGCAGGAAGTACGCGCTTGGACTATTCACAAAGGAACGAAAGCACCGGGTGCTGCGGGCGTAATTCATACGGATTTTGAACGCGGATTTATCCGTGCCGAGGTTGTATCCTACAACGATTTGGTCGCTGCTGGTTCGATGAACGGGGCTAAGGAACGTGGTCAGCTTCGTCTGGAAGGTAAGGAATATGTAGTGCAGGACGGAGACGTTATGCATTTCCGTTTTAATGTTTAATATATAATTTCCAGAGTACAATGCTCGATTCGGATATATAAAAGACGATAACTCAATGTATTTGTGTTCTGAAATGTGCTAGATTATGTGGTCGCTGCCTATATTAGGGCGGCGACTTTTTATTGTATTGCATGTTGTGTGGATTTTTGCAAAATCCTAAATTAGTCAGTATTTCTTGTAGCTAATTCATGAATTAGTTGGTATAATAAAGAGCTGTAGCCAGTGAAATTGAAGCTGGTTTCATATTAATTTAACTGAAGAGGTGAATCGCTTGTTGGACCGATTGCAATCATTGGCGGACCGCTACGATAAACTGAGCGAACTGCTCTGCGATCCGGATGTAGCGAACGATAGCAAAAAACTTAGAGATTATTCCAAAGAACAGTCTGATTTACAGCCTGCTTATGAAGCATATACCGAATATAAAAATGTCGTTGAAGAGCTGGAAGCTGCAAAAACCATGCAGGGTGAAAAGCTGGACGACGAGATGCGTGAAATGGTCAAAATGGAGATTGATGAACTTAGTGTTCGCAAGCGGGAGCTGGATGAAAAAATCCGTATTTTGCTGCTGCCGAAGGACCCGAATGATGATAAAAACGTTATTATCGAGATTCGTGGTGCAGCGGGTGGTGACGAAGCGGCACTGTTCGCAGCCGACTTGTATCGGATGTATACTCGTTATGCCGATACCCAAGGCTGGCGTGTAGAGCTGATGGACGCGAACATGAATGATCTCGGGGGCTTTAAAGAGGTTATTTTCATGATTAACGGCCGTGGTGCATACAGCAAAATGAAATTCGAAAGCGGAGCACACCGCGTACAGCGGATTCCGACGACGGAATCAGGTGGACGTATTCATACGTCGACATCTACAGTATCCGTTATGCCTGAGGCAGAAGAAGTGGATATTGAAATTTCCGACAAGGATATTCGCGTGGATACGTTCTGTTCCAGCGGTGCAGGCGGGCAGTCCGTTAATACGACCAAGTCGGCGGTGCGTGTGACACATATGCCTACAGGTATTATGGCAACCTGTCAGGACGGCAAATCCCAGAACTCCAATAAGGAGAAGGCGTTGCAAGTTTTGCGTGCCCGTATTTCGGATATGCTGCGTCAGGAAGAGGAAGCCAAATATGCAGGCGAGCGTAAGAGCAAAGTAGGTACTGGAGACCGCAGTGAGCGTATCCGGACCTACAACTTCCCGCAAAGCCGTGTAACGGATCATCGTATTGGACTAACTATGCATAAGCTGGACCAGGTGATGAACGGGGAGATCGAAGAAATCGTATCAGCGCTCACGATTGCAGAGCAGGCTGATTTGATGGAACAAGAGGTTTAAGTTTTGGGGAACGAACGCGATTGTGTGTATCGGATGTCGCCGGAACGGAACATGAGTGTCAGAGAAGCCTTAGTTGAGGCTTCTTCTTTTTTAGGAAGCTGTGGTGTTCTGGAGCCGCAGCACAATGCCCGCTTACTGCTGGAGCATGTGCTCGGGTTGGAAGGCACGGCGTTTTACGCTGCTCTGGGTGATTCGTTCCCTTCCTCCGTCAGGGAGGAGTGGGAACGGATTATAGCCCGCAAAGCTGCGGGTGAACCGGCGCAGTATATTATCGGACGGCAGGAATTTTATGGCCGCCCGTTCGCGGTTTCGCCGTCGGTGCTGATTCCGCGCCCCGAGACAGAACTGCTCGTCGAGGCGATACTCCAGCACGGCGATCGGCTGTGGCCAAGCGGCGCTCCGCAGGCGCTCGACATCGGCGCAGGCAGCGGTGCGATTGCCGTGACGCTGGCGGCTGAGCGACCGAGCTGGCGCGTGGCGGCAGGGGATATTTCGGCTGCCGCGTTAAAAGTAGCGACTCATAATGCTGCTGCGAACGGCGCAGCCGTAGAATTCCGCGAGGGCGATCTGCTGGCGCCGTTCGTGGGAACGGCGGTGGACATTCTCGTGTCCAACCCGCCGTACATCCCGGCTGCTGACATCGCTGGTTTACAGCCAGAGGTACGCGACCATGAGCCGCGGATGGCGTTGGATGGTGGTCCTGACGGGCTCGGCCCGTATCGGGCAATGCTGGAGCAGCTCGGACTCCTTCAGGCTCCGCCGCGGCTAATCGGGTTTGAGCTGGGGATGGGACAGGCCAGAGACGTGGCTGGTCTGCTGGCACAGGCAGGTCATTGGAAGAACATTATAATCGTTCCTGACCTTGCAGGGATCGAGCGACATGTCCTAGGTGTCTCGGAGTAGTGCTGCATTTTCTTTTTGCGAGTCTTTCCTTTAGAATAAGAGGAGTATGACCGAGAAACGGCTCAGGGGGAAATCATGCTTCAGAAATTGAAAAAAATTGACGGTCCGGTTATCTTTATTCTGGTTTTGCTCATGGCGATTAGTATCATAACGGTATACAGCGCAGGTAGGGGCCCTACGAACTTGGCAGAGCACGGCAATGACTACCAGAAGATGATCGGGTATTATATATTGGGTTTTGTGGCGATTTTGGGTTTAGCGATGGTCGATTTTCGGATATTCATTAAAAAAGCCTTGTACGTATATGGAGGCGGAATATTCTTGTTGGGTCTCGGATTTTTTGGCGGGACGGTTAACAACTCTCAGGGCTTTTTGAAAATTGGTGGCTTGAATCTTCAGCCTGCTGAGGTATTCAAGCTGGTCCTTATCGTTTTTCTGACTTATATGCTGATCAAAAAGCGCAAGAGCAAGCTGTATTTTATTCAGGATGTTCTTCCGGTCGCACTGGTGAGCTTTGTCCCGTTTGCCATGGTTATGGCACAAAATGACTTGGGTAATGCGCTCGGTTACATTGTCATCGTCATCGGTATGCTATGGATTGGTAATGTGAAGGCATCCCATGCGTTGATCGGATTCATCGTATTTGCAGTCGCTGTTGGCGGCGGGATCAAAGCTTATATTTCGTTTCACGATGAGATTGACTCCTTTATGAAGGGGATTGGCCGTAGTCACTGGGTTGAGCGTTTGGACCCTTGGTTGGTACCGGAAGAGGCAACCGCGAAGGCGTCTTATCATACCAAAAATGCCAAGCTGGCGATAGCCTCTGGCGGGATGATGGGCAAGGGCTTTTTGCAAGGAACCTCGGTACAGTCCGGGCGTGTTCCTTATACGTACGCGGATTCTATTTTTGTGGTCGTAGCGGAGGAATTTGGCTTTGTAGGCTCTTCAGTGCTGCTATTGTTATATTTTATTTTGATTCACCGCATGATCCTGATTTCGCTGGAATGCCGGGATCGCGCCGGACCGTATATTATTGTCGGGATTGTGTCCATGTTGCTGTACCAGATTTTTGAGAATATTGGTGCGTTTCTGGGCATTATGCCGCTTACGGGGATTACGCTCCCGTTCATAAGTTATGGTGGTACCTCGTTGCTTATTAACATGGCTAGTATCGGCTTGGTTATGAGTATTAAGGTGCACGGCCAAGAGCTGGAGGATGATCTGCCACAGCCTTCCAGACTAAGCTTGACGAAGGCGAAAAAAGCCTAGTACAGGTGGAATGTGGCTAGATAATGATTGGTATTTGTGTGAGTTGAAACGGTGCAACGAGAGAGTCCAGATTGTGAAATCTGGGCTTTTTCATATTCCTCGGTGAGGGTCAGAAGCTTGGTGTAGCATGATTTGAGGGTATTATTGAAAAAAATCTGTAAAGTGGTCCTGAATCTTTTACAAGAATCATAGGTTTAGACTCTCCCAAACCGGACAGACTGATAGACATGATAGAGTTTGGGTTTGGGGGGACGAAAATGAGAAGTTGGGTAAAGCAAGCCGCAATGATACTATTTTGTATTTCGATATTAATGATGTCTTGGGAAGGTCAAAAGACGGATGCTGCTATGACCACTGGAACAAGAGGAACCTTAGCATCAGGAGTGGCAACAGCAGGGCTGGAAGTGATTCCACATGACTCCATTCGACTGCGTATTTTGGCCAATTCGGATCGCCCGGAGGATCAGTTGGTTAAACGCGAAATACGGGACGCTATTGTACAGCAGATGAATGCCTGGGTGGGTGAGCTGGAAAACCCGCAAAGCTTAGACCAAGCGAGATCATTGATTGATGCTCATTTACCTGAAATTGACCGTTTGGTAGGTATGGAACTGGCTCGTCGCGGCATTGCGTATGATCATCAGGTGGAACTGGCGAGCGTACCTTTCCCAACGAAAATGTACGGTGGTCTTGTCTACCCGGCAGGGAATTATGAGGCACTTCGGGTTACGCTGGGGCAAGGAAAAGGTCAAAATTGGTGGTGCGTGCTGTTTCCTCCGCTATGTTTTATTGATGCAGGCAGTGGGGAAGCAGCGGCACAAACGGTATCAGCAAAAACGGATCACGGAGAAAGTCGGACGAATGCCGCTGACAAGGAGCCGGAAGTACGTTTTTTTCTGTGGGATGCACTTGCGGGACTGTGTAGCTGGGTGAGTGGCTTGTTTGCCTAAACGTTGAGGAGTGTAAGTTTCCCCATATGCTATAATGGAGCTTACGATAGATATACACATGGCAGAGCCAAATGAACTGATCTTACAAAGTAGCCTTATAGGATCAGGCGAAATCACTGGCCTGTATATGACAATAAGATATGGGATGATCTGATATGAGCGATAAATCGAATCAAATGCAAGACTTGCGCGGAGAATTTGTGCAAAAGGAAAAACCTGAGCAAAAGCTAGATGAACAGGGGATTCGCGAGCTGAAGCAGGCATTGAAGTCTTCCCATACACAATGGTGGGATGTAAGATGTTTGGTTCCTGTGAGCAACACTGACGGGGATGTTTCTGACGAAATTTGGGATGAACAGGCTCGGATTGCGGCGGAAAAGGGCATACGCGAGGCCGCCTTACTCCTCCAAGCTGGAGAGACGGTAGCCTTTCCTACGGAGACCGTGTACGGCCTGGGGGCCGATGCGCGTAGTACAAAAGCGGTGGAGGCGGTATTTGCTGCCAAAGGACGCCCTTCCGATAACCCGCTCATTGTACATATTTCTGATGTTGATCAATTAGAGGGTATGGTAGCAGAAATAAACGATACAGCCCGAGCGCTGATGAATATGTTCTGGCCGGGACCACTGACTCTCGTATTGCCGGTAGTGCCGCAGGCACTGTCATCGCGTGTGACAGCCGGGCTGGACACGGTTGGTGTGCGCATGCCGGATCATCCGATAGCGCTTCGTTTGATCGCTGAAGCGGGTTGTCCACTGGCTGCGCCAAGCGCCAACCGGTCGGGAAGACCCAGTCCCACCCTTGCACAGCATGTGCGGGAGGATCTGGAGGGCCGCATCGGCGGCATTTTGGACGGAGGTCCCACGGGGGTGGGACTGGAGTCCACGGTAGTGCAGGCGGGTGACGACGGAACCGTCACCATCCTGCGCCCCGGCGGCGTGACGGCCGAGCAGCTCGCTGCGGTTGCTCGCGCCGTCGTGCTGGACCCGGCGTTGGCCGCTACGCCTGGGGAAGACGCGGACAGCCCGGCGCCGCGCTCGCCAGGCATGAAGTACACGCACTACGCGCCGCGAGGCCGCTTGAGCGTGGTACAAGGCCCGTCGTCCGTTGAGGTGACGGGCTGGATTAGCGCCGCGCTGGCGGAGGCTTCCGCGCGCGGGGAGCGCACGGCAGTGCTCGCGTTCGACGAGCATGCCGCCGGCTACGCCGGAGAGCGCGTCTACACGCTAGGCAAGCTGGACGCGCTCCATGAGGCAGCGCAGCGCCTGTACGGCGTGCTGCGCCGCTGCGACGAGGACGGCGTCACCTACATTTTGGCGGAATCCTGTCCGCCGAAAGGATTGGGAGACGCCGTCATGAACCGCCTGCTTAAAGCGGCAGGTCACCGAATCGTCCGCTTGTAGCTTCTGTCGAATCAGAGCCTCTTATATTAAATTTCTCCTCTCCTCGTCTTGGTATTGGGCACTTTCAGTGTATGCTTGTACTGATTTGCCCCTTGTCCGCATAACGTGTACAAGAACAGACGGATAATGGAGGGATGGAGTATGCTGGCAGCCTCTGCCCATGCCGGGCAGGTTGTAACGATTCTGATCATGGCGGTAGCGCTAGGAATGGATGCGTTATCGCTGGGCGTAGGGATCGGCATGAAGGGGATACGCCTGCGAGACGTGCTGCGCATCAGTACTGTTATTGGCTTTTTTCACATTCTGATGCCATTGCTGGGAATGTTCACAGGCCATTATATGAGTTCTTTATTAGGTCATGTGACGGCCTACTTCGCAGGGGGGTTACTCATCCTTTTGGGCGGGCATATGGTGTATAATTCCTTTAAAGGGGACGGCGTACAGGTATTGGATCATCGTTCGCCTTTAGGCCTTTTGCTGTTTGCACTTGGGGTGAGCGTTGACTCATTTTCTGTAGGAGTGTCACTAGGTATGTTCCAAAGTGATCTGGTGCTGTCCGTTCTGGCGTTTGGTTTTTGCGGGGGAGCAATGGCGATGTTGGGCCTGCTGTTGGGTCGCAAGGTCAGCCGCAATCTAGGAGATTATGGAGAAGCAGTGGGCGGTGCCATTTTGCTGGCATTCGGCTTTATGTTTATGTTTTGATTTTAGCGTAGACAGTGTAAAATAAATGCAGGATTATAGTAAGGGATTAGAATTATAGTAATCCTCTGTTTATATATTTTTTAACATACGGGGGGTGAAAACGTTGAAGAATATCTTATTCGTATGCACAGGGAACACCTGTCGCAGTCCAATGGCTGAAGGGATGCTGCGTAAGTTGGCTGCTGAGCATGGGCTAGAACTGGAAGTACGTTCTGCGGGAGTAGCCGCGATGGAAGGCACGCCGATATCCCGACATGCAGAGGCGGTTCTACGTGATCATGATATATCCGATCAGATCACTTCAACCCCTTTGAGCGACGGGCTTGCCGGGTGGGCGCATCTGATCTTAACCTTGACGCAAGGACATAAACAGCACTTAATTCAGCGCTTTCCCCAAACGGCGGGCAAAGTATTTACGCTTAAGGAATATGTGGAGAACCGGGATGCGGTGTTGAATGATGTACAGGAGTTGGATAGTTTATATGCTTCACAGCAGTTGATGGCTTCACTCGGACAAGAGCTATCGGCGCAGGAGCGTGAACGAATGATTGAATTACACCAACGGATTCCGGGCTTTGATATTTCTGATCCGTTTGGCGGTTCGCGAGAAGATTACGATGTCACAGCTGCGGAAATCCGTACGGCACTGCATAAGCTGCTGGACAAGCTAAAGGCATCTTCCGAATAAAATTGGTATTACTCATCTGTTTTGTACGGAATCTGTTGATTTTTGGCGGTTAATCCGTTAAGATAAGGTGGAAAAATGAGAATCCGATGTAACTGGCGACAAAAGTGGGATTAACCACGATGGAGCATCGGATATACGGCCGGTCGCCTGGGCAAAAGAGCAATTCCACATAGGTGTGGACTGCTCTTTTTTTCATATACAAGTTATGCCAGATTTTTAGCTGAGAGTTGATTCCATTAAAGATTCTTCCATTTTTTCTGCTCGAAATCTGAAACATCGGCTATAATATAGTCAGATTGTGATCAGGAGAGAGTGTGTTGAACTTGGGGCATGAGACCGTGCCTAGTCTCTGAGAGGCTGTTCAACCAAAGGAGGTTCCAATGGTGGAACAATTAGATCATGAGATTCCGTTGGAAGCACAGACCACTTCTGTCGTGCGGGAAATCGCAGAAGCAGCCAGTCTCAAGGCTGGTCGCCTGCTGGTTATCGGCGTTAGCACAAGTGAAGTGGCTGGAAGTCGGATTGGTACGGCGGGAGCGCTCGATGTGGCTCAGCAACTGTTGTCTGGAGTAGAGTCTGTTCGCAGGGAGTATGGCTTTGATGTGGCGTTTCAATGCTGTGAGCATTTGAACCGAGCGCTGGTCGTTGAACGGGCTGTGCTGGAGCGATTGGGACTGATGGAGGTTGCAGCTGTTCCTGTTCGTACAGCAGGAGGCTCTATGGCTACCGTCGCCTATCGTTCTATGAGCGACGCGTGTTTGGCGGCGAACGTGCAGGCTCATGCCGGGATAGACATCGGCGAAACGCTGATTGGCATGCATCTGCGACCCATTGCTGTTCCGTTTCGCCCAAGCCTTCGCTGGATTGGCGAAGCACGTGTGACAGCAGCGTTCACCCGTCCTCCACTTATTGGCGGACAACGGGCGGTGTACAGTCTGGAGCAAGAAGTCGGCGGAAACTGCGATTAGCATTTGGCATGGCGGCATGTTTGTACTAATCTTTTTTGCATTGATGATGAGGTACCCAACAGAGGAGCAGGCGTTTGCTTGTATACCCAACAATTGACTATGGAGAGGGAGTAATCAATCATGATGGAACACCTGCGTAAAAGTGACCCGGCAGTGATGGAAGCAATGGGACTTGAACTGAAACGACAACGCCACAATATCGAGCTAATCGCATCCGAGAACATTGTCAGTGAAGCAGTAATGGAAGCCATGGGCTCCGTGCTGACGAATAAATATGCTGAAGGTTATCCGAACAAACGCTACTATGGTGGCTGTGAGCATGTAGATATCGTTGAAGACATCGCACGTGACCGCGCGAAAGAACTGTTCGGCGCCGAGCATGCTAACGTGCAGCCTCACTCTGGAGCACAAGCCAACATGGCGGTGTATCTGGCAGCTCTCAAACCTGGAGATACTGTACTGGGTATGAATCTGGCGCATGGTGGCCACTTAACACACGGAAGTCCGGTTAACGCTTCCGGCTTGTTGTATAACTTTGCTGCCTATGGTGTACGCGAAGACAACTTCCGCATCGACTACGATGAAGTGCGTAAGGCAGCCTTCAAGCACCGTCCTCGTCTGATTGTAGCTGGCGCGAGTGCATATCCGCGTACTATTGATTTTGAAGCTTTTGCTTCCATTGCCAATGATGTAGGTGCTTTGTTCATGGTGGATATGGCACATATCGCAGGTCTTGTGGCAGCGGGAATTCACCCAAGTCCAGTTCCGCATGCCCAATTTGTAACAACAACGACACACAAAACGCTGCGTGGTCCGCGTGGGGGTCTGATTCTGACTCGCAAAGCATGGGCGCAAGCGATTGATAAAGCTATTTTCCCTGGTACTCAAGGGGGGCCACTGATGCATGTGATCGCGTCCAAAGCGGTTGCTTTGGGTGAAGCGCTCCAGCCATCGTTCAAAACCTATGCGCAAAACGTAGTCCGCAACGCACAGGTGCTGGCTGAAACACTGCTGGCTGAGGGGATTAACATTGTATCGGATGGTACGGATAACCATCTGATGCTGTTGGATACGCGCAATTTGAATATCACAGGTAAAGAAGCGGAGCATGTATTGGATTCCGTGGGCATCACGGTCAATAAAAATGCGATTCCTTTTGACCCGACTAGTCCATTCGTAACAAGCGGAATTCGTATTGGTACACCTGCTGCAACATCTCGTGGTATGGATGAAGAGGCTATGGTCAAAATCGGTAAAATCATTGCTGAAACCCTTAAAAACCCGAAAGATGATACTGTATTGTCCAAAGCAAGCCAAGCGGTTGGCGAGTTGACAGACAAGTTCCCGATCTATCCAGGAACTCAATACTAATTCATCGATATTCATAATCTTTATGTTAAAGGCTGTTTTCCTTCCATAAGCCGGAGGAGAACAGCCTTTTTTTGCTTCCGAACGACTCGAAACATACATTTTTGGGTAATAAGCGATTACAGTAAGGGTTTATGCGCGCTTTCCTTCATGATCTACGACAAAGGAGTGATTGCATTGAGTCAAAGAAAATCCGCGCAATTATTGCAGCAACTCGTATTTGTGGGACCGATGGCGTTGTTTTTCGTCTTGATTATGGTCATTCCGTTCCTGCTGGGGCTGTATTATTCCATGACGAACTGGGATGGAGTATCTGAAAATATCCGATGGCTCGGACTAGGGAATTACGTTCATATTTTTAGGGATGATCCAGATTTCCGTAATGCGTTCTGGTTTACGGTCCGGTTTACCGTATGTGGTGTCATTCTGACAAACCTGATTGGCTTTTTCCTAGCCTATGCACTTACCAAACCGCTGCGTACCCGTAATGCACTGCGAACTGTATTTTTTATGCCCAATATGATTGGCGGCTTGCTGCTCGGTTTTATCTGGCAATTTATTTTTGTACGAGGCTTTTCTGCGGTAGGAGAGGCGACAGGGCTTTCCTTTTTTAAACTGCCGTGGCTGGGTGATGGGCCAACTGCTTTTTGGGGGACTGTCATTGTGTTTGTATGGCAATATGCAGGTTATCTCATGGTTATTTACATATCCTCGTTAAATAATGTCCCGCATGCCCTTATTGAATCGGCCCAAATCGACGGTGCAAGCCGAAGACAGATTTTGCGTCATATCGTAGTACCACTTATTATGCCAGCGGTGACCGTCTGCTTGTTCCTGGCGATATCCTGGTCCTTTAAAGTATTTGAGTTGAATTTGGCTCTCACGAAGGGGGGACCTTTCAAGTCGACAGAGTCTGTAGCGTTGGACATATATAATGAAGCGTTTACAAATAATCGACTTGGATTAGGGACTGCCAAAGCTATGATTTTCTTTGTGGTCGTTGCGATCATTACCAGCATTCAGGTGCGTCTCACGAAGAAAAAGGAGGTCGAAATGTAATGGGAAAAACGTCAAACTATCGTTTGGGCACATGGGCTGCTGAATTATTGCTTATTGTGATCGGGTTAATCTTTCTGGTTCCGTTCTATTTTTTGCTCGTAAACTCCGTTAAATCCTTTGGCGACATTTTGGCCCATTCCGCTTCGTGGCCGACAACCTTCCGTTTTGAAAACTATGCTAACGCCTGGAATAAAATAAACTTTCCCACAGCACTGGGGAATTCACTGATTGTCACGATCGTCAGTAATGCGCTTTTGCTGCTAATCAGCTCAATGGCCGCTTACCAGATGGTTCGGCATGACACTCTTTTTAATCGTTGCCTATTCGGTTTGCTTGTGGCTGCGATGGTAGTCCCTTTTCAATCAATTATGTTGCCGCTTATGGAAGTGTCCAACGTATTGAGCTTGAACAACAGTATACCGGGACTGATCTTATGTTATCTGGGTTTTGGAGCGCCTTTGTCCGTTTTTCTTTTTCATGGCTTTATTAAAACGGTACCTATTGAGATCGAGCAGGCGGCAAGGGTGGACGGTTCATCCCGGTACGGGGTGTTCTTTCGCATCGTTTGTCCACTGCTGCTGCCTATGTTCGTAACCGTACTTATTTTGAACACCTTATGGATCTGGAATGACTATCTGTTGCCTTCACTCATTTTGAATGATCCTGAGCTGCGCACCATTCCGATTGCAACCTATATGTTGTTTGGTCAGTACACCAAGCAATGGGACTTGGCGCTGCCAGCACTGGTATTGGGGATCGCGCCAGTTGTTGTGTTTTTTCTGGTGATGCAAAAATACATCGTTTCTGGCATTGCAGCCGGTGCGGTCAAAGGCTGATGGGAGGGATAACCGATGAAAAAAACAGCGTTACTTGTCATCTCCTTGATGGTGCTGCTCGCATGTACACTTGCAGGTTGTGGAAATACGAAGGCTCAACAGAGTGAGACGAAAACGATACACATTTATCAATTCAAAGTAGAAATTTCGGAACCGTTAAACAAGCTGAAGGCTGAATATGAAAAGACCCACCCTGGCATCAAGCTGGATATCCAATCTGTCGGTGGTGGTACGGACTATGGTGCTTCGTTGAAGGCTAAATTCGCATCAGGCGATCAGCCGGACATTTTTACAAATGAGGGCTACCAGGACCGCGATACGTGGCTGGAGTACTTGGAGGATTTGTCGGATCAGCCATGGGTGAAGGACCTGGACGATTTTGCTCGTAAGCCGATGACGGTTAACGGTAAGATTTATGGACAGCCTATGAATCTAGAAGGATTTGGCTTTGTTTATAACAAGGATTTGTTCAAAAAAGCGGGCATAACCAAACTGCCTCAGACGATAGATGAACTGGAAGAAGCAGCCAAGCGACTGAAAGCGGCAGGGATTATACCTTTTGCTAACGGGTATGCGGAATGGTGGGTTCTGGGGAACCATTTTATCAATATCCCGTTTGCCAGACAGCCGAACCCGGAAAGTTATGTTGCGGATTTAAACAAAGGAACGGCTCGCATCCCCGGTAACCCCGTGTTCGATCAGTGGGTGAAGTTGCTTGACCTGACTATAAAATATGGAAACCGCAATCCGCTCACGACGGATTACAATACACAAGTGACACTGTTTTCGACAGGTAAGGCTGCTATGATGCACCAGGGGAACTGGACGCAACCGCAAATGGATGGAATTAATCCTAACTTGAATTTGGGTATTCTGCCTGCGCCTATAGACAATGATCCCTCCACAGGAGGTAGACTCGCTGTCGGAGTAGCCTCGAACTGGGTGGTCAACAAAAATTCGCCTGTGAAGCAGGAGGCAAAAGAATTCCTCAATTGGTTGGTCACATCAGAAACAGGCAAGCATTATATCACCAAGGAATTTAAGTTTGTTCCCGCCTTCAAAAGTATCACGTCCAGTGACGAGACGACAGGCGATCTAGGTGCAGAAATATCTCGGCACGTGAGGGAAGGCAAGATATGGAGCTGGAACTTCCAACGCTTCCCGAAGGGGCTGAATCAGGATTTAAGCAGTAGTATGCAAGCCTATATTGCAGGGGTTATCACGAAGGATGAAATGCTTCAGCAATTTCAGGGAGCATGGGACAATTTGAAGTATAGATAAAAGAATAGCGCTGCATGAGGATGCAAAGGGGATAGGTCGGGCAGGAAGCTTAAAGTCCACAGGCTTTGACGGTCAAGTGCCGTCAGGGCCTTTTTGATGTGTTTTTATGTGACGAAAGTCACACGTGAAGTGGTCTTAATAAGTATTTTACATGTCATATCTTTCCCTTGACAAAAGGTTGCGGTGGCAGGTGTTAAATCAATCAAGGGAATGTTATAATAAACAGGATTTACAGGCACGCATTGCATCTGTGCTTATTTGGTTTGTACAAATAGGTTACATAGATCCTTTCGACTCAGGATAGTTCGATATGCTGGCGCGAAAGAACGTGACGATAATACCGGAGGGAATATATTATGGCGAAACTGGTGGTTTGCGATCACCCTTTGATCCAACACAAACTTACATTTATCCGCGATGTGCGGACAAACACCAAGGATTTCCGCGAGCTGGTGGATGAAGTAGCAACATTGATGGCTTATGAAATTACACGGGATATCCCGCTGGAAAGCATTACGGTGCAGACACCGGTTGCTGAGACAGAAGGTAAAGTGATTTCAGGACGTATGCTGGGTCTTATTCCGATTCTGCGTGCAGGCTTGGGTATGCTGGATGGCGTAGTAAAGCTGCTGCCTGCAGCAAAGGTAGGCCATGTGGGACTGTTCCGCGATCCTGAGACGCTGCAACCCGTAGAATACTATACGAAGCTGCCTACAGATGTAACTGAGCGTGAATTGATCGTGATTGATCCGATGCTTGCAACGGGGGGCTCGGCAATTGCGGCGATTGATGTGTTGAAAAAGAGAGGTTGCACTCAAATTAAAATGATGAATCTGATTGCTGCTCCTGAAGGAGTCAAAGCTGTGCAGGATGCGCATCCTGATGTAGACATCTACGTCGCTGCATTGGACGAGCGTCTGGATGATCATGGATACATCATTCCAGGTCTTGGTGACGCGGGAGACCGCTTGTACGGAACCAAGTAGACTGCCTTTGGCGGTTCGGCAAAATCTATGGACGTTATGACAGGTCGTTTTTCTGAATAAGGAAGATCTGTGAAGCGGACATTTATTATGAAAAGGGGTTCAACAGAAAATGTCCAAAATCAAAGTGATGACAATTTTTGGTGTGCGTCCGGAAGCGATTAAGATGGCTCCTCTTATTTTGGAGCTTCAGCGTCACCCGGAGCATATCGAGTCCGTGGTATGCGTTACGGCTCAACATCGCCAGATGCTTGATCAGGTTCTGGAAGTTTTCAATATTCACCCTGACTATGATCTGGACGTAATGAAGGATCGCCAGACACTTAATGAAATCTCCATGCGGGTACTTCAAGGTCTGGAACCTGTATTGCGTGAGGCCAAGCCCGATATCGTGTTGGTTCACGGCGATACGCTGACCACTTTCCTCGCCAGCTATGCAGCCTTTATGCAGCAGATTGAAGTAGGGCATGTGGAAGCAGGCTTGCGGACGTGGAACAAGCTTTCTCCATATCCTGAAGAAATGAACCGTCAGCTCACAGGCGTGCTGTCTGATCTGCATTTCTCGCCTACTTCTTTATCGGCTGGAAATTTGCGGAAGGAAAATAAGCCTGAATCGCGAATATATGTTACAGGCAATACAGTAACTGACGTATTTCAGTATACGGTTCGCCAGGATTACGAGCACCCCGTACTGGACTGGGCTCAGGGCAAACGCCTGATTCTTATGACAGCACATCGCCGGGAATCCCAAGGGGAACCGCATCGTCAGATTTTTAATGCGGTTAAGCGAATTGCGGATGAGTTTGAGGATATCGCTATTGTTTACCCGGTTCATCCGAGTCCGGCTGTGAAGGAACCTGCATTTGAGATTTTAGGCAACCATCCGCGTATTAAGCTGATTGATCCGCTGGATGTTGTGGATCTGCACAATTTTTACCCACATACACATCTGATCCTTACGGATTCCGGTGGGCTTCAGGAAGAAGCGCCTTCGTTCGGAGTACCTGTTCTGGTGCTGCGTGATACGACTGAAAGACCGGAAGGAATTGAAGCGGGCACCTTGGAGCTGGTGGGTACGAGTGAAGAGAACGTGTACAATCGGACCAAGGCACTTTTGACAGATTCCGCGTTGTACGAATCTATGAGCCAAGCAGCGAATCCTTACGGCGATGGCCAAGCATCAGTAAGAATTGTCAATGCGATTTTGCACCATTATGGTGTTCAATCCGAACGTCCTGAAGAATTTCACACAATGTTCACAAAAGGTGTTCGTCCGATATAATTATTCTTTACAAGGCAAGCATACAGTTAAACTGTACGGTTACCAAGGGATACAGCAATTTAAGATGCTTTGTCGTTTGATTTTATACTTTAGGGCACTAAAATATCTCAATTGACAAAGTATCTTATATTTAAGTAAAATGGACTGGAATTGCAGGGGTGACATGGAAAAGTGGTCAAACCTTCCAAGCAAAACAACAACCGAAATAACACCGGAAATGCCTTTAAGGCTATAGGACTGGTGAGCGCGATCGGCATTGATTTGGCGATATGCACACTGGGTGGTTTCTATGCAGGAAAATGGCTTGATGCCAAACTTGGTGGCTCCGGAATTTGGATTGGCGTAAGCGTTCTCGCAGGCTTGGTTGTAGGCGCAATAAGTATTGCCCTTGTGATCGGAAAGGTACTGAGGGATAACCATGAATGAGATGACCCGTATGCAAAAAATGTTATGGATCGTAGCGCTTGGTATTATGGCTCTGTGTTTCCTGGTCTCCGCCTTCATGCCCCAACATCGTGACATTGCTCACGGAATCATTCTGGGAACGGGAGTAAGCTGTCTAAATGTGCTGTATATGGCCTACAAAATTCGACAGGTTGCGAGTGCGGCCGCCGGTGAAAGAAAGAAGAGAGTGTTTGGTATTGGCTTTGGCGTTCGATTAGGGACCTCGATTTTGGCAGTGGTGCTGGCGATAGAATTTCCGGCCTATTTCCATGAGATCGCTGTAATGGCAAGCCTGGTGACTGGGCAATTTCTTCTGTTAATTATAGGCATCATATTCGCGCTTCAGGAAAAATGATGGCTCAACTGAGAAAGGGGTGAGAAAACATGTTGCATGAATCACCGATTATCCAATTGGGCGGGTTTAACATTGACTTGTCCGTCATTATTATGCTTATTGTGACTTGTGCGATTGTATTTGGACTGGCATTTGCTGCAACGCGCAATTTGTCTGTGGACAATCCAAGCAAGCTGCAAAATTTTATGGAATGGGTCGTAGAATTCGTTCAAGGACTGATTACCAGCACGATGGATTTGAAAAAAGGGAAGCCATTCCTCTCCTTGGGGATGACGCTGATCATGTTCATTTTCGTGGGGAATATGCTGGGCTTACCGTTCGGGATTGTGACCGAATTCGATAATGCGCAAAGTGCCCAAGTATTTGGACATGAAATCATTCCAGTCAAAGAAGCATTAGAACAAGCACAGGCGTCTCACCCAGGCGAAGCTGCCCATGTAGGCATCAGCTGGTGGAAATCACCTACTGCAGATGCAGGGGTATCTATTGGACTCGCTTTAATGATCTTTGTCCTGGTTCATTTCCTGGGAATCTTCCGCAATACCAAAGCTTACTTCAAGCATTACGTTCAGCCATTTCCATTCTTTTTGCCAATTAACTTGATTGAGCAGTTCTCAAAACTGTTGACACATGGTATGCGTCTATTCGGTAATATTTTTGCCGGCGAAGTTTTGATCAGTGTTCTGCTGAAATTGACAGCACTTGGTGTAGGAGGCTGGATTGCTTCCGTATTGGGACTCGTTGTTTGGCAAGGATTTAGTATCTTTGTCGGCAGTATTCAAGCGTTCGTCTTCACGATTCTGACGTTTGTATACATTTCGCAGTCCATTGACACGCATGAAGAAGAGCATTAGACAAGCTCGTTTTCCGGTTTTTAGTTAAGTTCAGGAGTACGCTTCGCTCTTAACTGCAAATACATGTACAATATAAATACACATCACTAAGGAGGATTTTTAAAATGGGAGTTTGGGCATATATCGCAGCTGCAATCGCAGTAGGTTTGGGCGCTTTGGGCGCAGGTATTGGTAACGGTCTGATCGTAAGTAAAACAGTTGAAGGTATCGCTCGTCAGCCTGAAGCAAAAGCAACGTTGCAAACGGTAATGTTTATCGGTGTAGGTCTGGTCGAAGCCCTGCCAATCATCGGGGTCGTTCTGGCATTCATTTTCTACGCAGGTGCTTAATTGAATGGAAGCAAGGTTTGGCGGGGAAGGCACAGCCATCCGCGCCTTCTTTGTTCGTTTGAACATGAAAGATCCAGAACCGACGTTCACCGGAAAGGAGTGACTTCAATTGAGTTTAAATTGGACAAGTATCGTTTTCACAATCATTGCATTTTTGATCTTGTACTGGTTACTGACGCGTTATGCATTCGGCCCTCTCTTTTCCGTTATGGAGAAGCGGCGTCAGCTTGTATTACAGCAAATGAATGAAGCGGCACAGACGCGTGAACAGGCTGCTGCTTATGTTGAGGAGCAAAAGCAGGCTCTCCAGCAGGCACGTAAGGAAGCGTACGACATTATCGAGCAGTCAAAACAAACAGGTAACAAACAAGCGGAGCAAATTATTGTTCAGGCTAAAGACGAAGCTGTCCGCCTGAAAGACGAAGCTGTTCGTGAAATCACAAGCGAGCGTAATAAGGCGGTTGCCGAACTGCGCAGCGAAGTGGGTAAAGCTTCGGTACAAATTGCTTCCAAACTGATTCAAAAGGAAATCAAGGAAGACCAAGTCCAGGGAGAGCTTGTCGACCAATACCTTAAAGAGGTAGGAGGCAAAGCATGAGCCGGGATACGGTAGTAGCCAAACGGTATGCGAAAGCTTTGTTTGAAGTGGCAGAGCAGGAACAGACCATTATGGAAACCGAGCAGGAGCTACGTGCTTTTGTAGAGGCTGTATCGGGGGATGCTGAAATCCGTAAATTCATTAATTCTCCTAACATTACGGAAGCGGTCAAGCTTCAAGTTCTGGCTAACAGTTTTGAAGGCAAGCTTTCTGCCTCGCTAATTAACACGATCAAGCTGTTGATTCAGCGTAGTAGAGCAGATTTGTTCGAATCTCTCCTTGCCGGATACCTCGATATTCAGGCATACAAGCTGGGAATTGCTCATGCAAAGGTGTATTCGACTTATGCTTTAAGTGATCAGGAAAAAACAGCGGTAGCCGAGGAATTCGGAACCCGTGAACATAAAACAATCCGTGTGGAAAATATAGTGGACCCGAGTCTACTGGGCGGATTGAAAGTGGTTATCGGCGATACACTGTACGACGGCAGTCTGGCCGGCAAGCTGGATCGTCTCGAGAAATCCTTTAACAGACGAGTATAGAAGATAGGGGTGAACACACTTGAGTATCAAACCTGAGGAAATCAGTTCATTGATTAAAAGTCAGATTGAACAATATAAAAATGATATCGAGGTCGTTGAAGTCGGCACTGTTGTTGAAGTCGGCGACGGTATTGCCCGCGTCTACGGACTGGAAAAAGTTATGGCCGGTGAATTGGTTGAATTCGACACTGGCGTATTGGGCTTGGCGCTCAACGTGGAAGAAAGCAATGTCGGTGTTGTTATTTTGGGTCAATTCTCCGACATTCGTGAAGGCGGTCAAGTAAAACGTACAGGTCAAATCATGCAGGTCCCTGTAGGGGAAGCATTGATCGGACGTGTAGTTAACCCACTGGGACAACCAGTAGACGGTAAAGGACCGATTGCTACAACAGAATTCCGTCCGGTTGAAAGTCAGGCTCCAGGCGTTATGGCCCGTAAATCGGTACATGAGCCTATGCAGACGGGGATTAAAGCTATTGATGCGATGGTTCCGATTGGTCGTGGTCAACGTGAGTTGATCATCGGTGACCGTCAAACAGGTAAAACTTCTATCGCAATTGATGCAATTTTGAACCAAAAAGGTAACGGCATGAAATGTATTTATGTCGCTATTGGTCAAAAACAATCCACGGTAGCTCAAGTTGTTGAAACATTGCGTCGTCACGGTGCGCTGGAATACACGATTGTCGTTACGGCATCTGCTTCCGAACCATCACCATTGCTGTACATTGCTCCTTACTCTGGCTGCGCCATGGGTGAGTATTTCATGTACAAAGGCGAGCATGTCCTTGTAGTTTATGATGACTTGACTAAACAAGCATCAGCTTACCGGGAACTGTCCCTGTTGCTGCGTCGTCCACCGGGTCGTGAAGCATATCCGGGTGACGTTTTCTATCTTCACTCTCGTTTGCTGGAACGTGCAGCGAAGCTAAATGATGAGTTGGGCGGCGGATCACTTACCGCATTGCCGTTCATCGAGACACAGGCTTCCGACGTTTCTGCATATATTCCAACCAACGTTATTTCCATCACGGATGGACAGATCTTCTTGGAAGCTGACTTGTTCTATGCAGGGCAACGTCCGGCGATCAACGTAGGTATTTCTGTATCCCGTGTAGGTGGTTCAGCTCAGATTAAAGCGATGAAAAAGGTAGCAGGTTCCCTGCGTCTGGATCTTGCTCAATATCGTGAGCTTCAAGCGTTCTCCCAATTCGGGTCCGACTTGGATAAATCCACAAAAGCCCGTCTGGATCGCGGCGCACGCATGATGGAAATTTTGAAACAAGGTGTTAACCAACCGCTTGCTGTAGAGCAACAAGTAGTGAGCTTGTATACTGCTGTAAAAGGCTTCCTTGATGATATCCCTGTAGCGGATGTAAAACGTTTTGAAAAAGACTTCCTGTCTTTCATGGTGTCTGACCATCAAGACGTGCTTCAATCTATCCGCGACACGAAAGACCTGGTTGCTGATAACGAAGCGGCTTTGAAGGCGGCTATCGAGAAATTCAAAAAATCATTCGCCACGTCGGTTTAATACATTGGAATTTGCCTGTTTATGATGAAAGATGTACTAAGGAAGCGTGCCCTCCGGGTTTTGGCTTCCTTGGCATGTTTTACCCTCAATAACAGGCCCTTTAACATATGTCCGGCTGGATTTGAATCTTACGAAGTGCTTGGACTTGGCCCAAGCTAAGGGATTGCTTACGAAGTTAGCTTTGGCTTTGCTGGAGCTTAAAGGTGGTGAAATCATGGCAAAAGGTATGCGCGAGATTAAACGTCAGATTAAAAGTGTGCAGAGTACGAAGCAGATCACGAAAGCGATGGAAATGGTCGCTGCATCCAAGCTGAGAAAAGCTCAGGAGAAAGCGGAGTCGGCTCGTCCTTACTCGGAAAAGCTTAAGGAAGTTGTGAGTAGTATTGCTTCTGGAGCGAATAACATCAAGCATCCAATGCTGGAAACGCGTCCGGTTAAAAAGACTGCTTATCTCATCATTACATCTGATCGTGGTCTGGCTGGTGGTTATAACGCCAATATTTTACGACAGGTTACGCAGACGATTTCTGAACGTCACCGTTCACAGGATGAATTTGTGATTTTCATCATTGGACGAAAAGGACGGGATTATTTCAGACGTCGTGAATTTCCTATCGCTGAATCGGTAACAGATCTGTCGGATACACCTGCTTTTGCAGATATCAAAACAATTGCAAGCAAGGCTGTACAAGGCTTTGAACTTAAAGAATTTGATGAGCTTTATCTATGCTATAACCGCTTTGTCAACGCATTGACTCAAATTCCAACAGTTGACCGTCTGTTACCAATGGCAACACCGGATTCAGCTACAGCTTCATCCTCAATTAACTATGAGTATGAGCCTTCACCAGAAGGAGTGCTGGAAGTATTGCTGCCGCGTTACGCGGAAACGCTCATTTACGGCGCTTTGCTGGATGGTAAAGCTAGTGAACTGGGAGCGAAGATGACGGCGATGGGATCTGCTACGAAGAATGCTTCCAAGTTAATTGGTGAGCTTTCCTTGACCTATAACCGTGCTCGTCAAGCGGCTATTACCCAGGAAATTACGGAAATCGTTGCAGGGGCAAGCGCTCAGTCTTAATCAGGCTTGTTGCGACTGTTTTATAGCAGGGTCTACACTATTATGATAAATTGCGGGCGCAAAACAAATCAGAGTGGTTCCGATTTGCGGCTGTGCAAGCTTGTAGGAGGGAAACCAAAAGATGAACAAAGGACGCGTAGTGAGCATCATGGGTCCGGTTGTCGACGTTGAGTTCGAACGTGGACAACTTCCGGAAATCCTGAATGCCATTCATATTGGGACTGTGCTGGAGAGCGGAGTCAAAATTGATCTGACGCTCGAAGCTTCAAAACATCTAGGTGACAACCGTGTGCGTTGTATTGCCATGTCTTCCACAGATGGTTTGGTTCGTGGGGCTGAAGCCATAGATCTGGGAGCACCTATTTCAGTACCTGTCGGCGAAGCTACTCTTGGACGCGTATTTAACGTGCTTGGAACGCCAATTGATAATGGTGCTGATATGAGTGAAACGGCTAGAAATCCGATTCACCGTCAAGCTCCTTCTTTCGATGAGCTGACAACTCAAGCAGAGATGCTCGAAACCGGTATTAAAGTTATCGACTTGCTGGCTCCTTATGCTAAGGGTGGTAAAGTCGGATTGTTTGGTGGTGCTGGTGTAGGTAAAACCGTAACCATTCAAGAATTGATTAACAATATCGCTCAGGAGCATGGTGGTATTTCTGTATTTGCGGGTGTAGGTGAACGCACACGTGAAGGAAATGACTTGTACCATGAAATGAGAGATTCCGGCGTTATCAACAAAACAGCGATGGTGTTCGGACAAATGAACGAGCCTCCGGGTGCACGTTTGCGTGTAGCTCTCACAGGTCTGACGATGGCGGAATACTTCCGTGACCAAGAAGGCCGTGACGTGTTGCTCTTTATTGATAACATTTTCCGCTTTACTCAAGCAGGTTCTGAGGTTTCGGCCCTGTTGGGACGTATGCCTTCAGCAGTAGGTTACCAGCCTACGCTGGCTACTGAGATGGGTCAATTGCAAGAACGGATTACTTCTACTAAAAAAGGTTCTGTTACTTCCATTCAGGCGATCTATGTGCCTGCGGATGACTACACTGACCCGGCTCCTGCTACAACGTTTGCCCATTTGGATGCTACAACGAATCTGGAACGTAAAATTTCCGAAATGGGTATTTACCCGGCGGTTGATCCACTCGCATCAAGCTCCCGTATTTTGGCTCCAGATGTTGTGGGTGAAGAGCATTACAATGTAGCACAAGGGGTAAAACAAATTTTGGCCCGCTACAATGAGCTTCAGGATATCATTGCCATCCTGGGTATGGACGAGCTGAGTGAAGAAGATAAAATGTTGGTGGCACGTGCACGTAAAATCCAGCGTTTCCTTTCTCAACCTTTCCACGTTGCCGAAGCATTTAACGGCTTCCCAGGTAAATATGTGCCGGTTAAAGAAACTGTACGAAGCTTCAAAGAAATTTTGGAAGGCAAGTATGACCATCTTCCAGAAGCGGCTTTCCTTTTTGTAGGAGCCATCGAAGAAGCAGTTGAAAAAGCTAAAACGTTGTAAACAACAGGCAAAGAATAGCCGAGCCTTACGAAGTGAGCTGTCTGCGGACAGCTTCCAGGAGGGATTCAAGTGAGCACGTATTTACTAGAGATTGTGACGCCGGAGCGCCTGGTTTATACAGAACAGGTAAACAGCATCAGTGTTCGCGGCTCGGAAGGCGATCTTGGGATTTTACCTGGACACCTTCCCTTGGTCACTCCCTTGAAGATTGCACCGATACGCATTAAAATCGGTGGTCAAACCGAAGTGATCGCGGTCAATGGGGGCTTTCTTGAAGTCCGCAAGGATAAAGTGGTCATTTTGGCTGAGAGTGCGGAACGTTCCGAAGAAATTGATGTGGAGCGTGCCCGTGCGGCAAGGGAGCGGGCAGAACTGCGGCTCCAGAGCAAGCAGGAACAGATAGATCATCATCGGGCGGAAGTAGCTCTGCAACGGGCGCTTAACCGTTTAAATGCTACAAGCATCAGAACCAATAAGAATTAATATTGGATTTTAAGTGGAATTTTAAAAGGGTTCGGCATAGTATACGGATGGAACGACAAGGAGACCACTTCATAATTTCTGCCAAAGAATGTCCGGTAGAAGGTGAGGGAGAACCTTGCTTCCTTCGATCACTGTGATCGGGCCCTTTTTTAGCTGTTATTACCAAATGTACAGTCCTATTTCTTGCCCGGCTGCTAGGTATTTAGTACCTTTTAAATTCACGAAACAGAAGTGATTAATCACATTTTGTCGAAATAAATGTCCTAAAAACAGAAATAGCACTGGCATATTAGGCGTTCGCCGAGTATTATAAAGAAGTCTGTGACGCAGATGGGAGGAATTATGGTTGAACGGGAAACAGCAATTGGCTGAACAGCTAAGTCAATCGGCGAGTATGACCGCGCTGATCTCCATGATCGTGTCGCTCATCTGTATAGCGTTAGCTTGGTGGGCTTTACAGAGTTTTAAGCTGGATTTGTTAATCCGGCAACCCAAAGGACCGCAAGGCAGATTGCTACACTTGTTTCTTGCTATAATTTTGGGACAGTTGGTTTCTGGGTTCCTGTTGAGCTACATTTCTTGGAGTCAGATGCTCTAGAATTTGTTTTAACATGAAGTGGGCGGGTTATATGACCTTATGACTGTGTCTCTGCGGGAATTGTCGAATAACATCGCGTCATATTGTTAACAATGGTAAACAAAAGAACCATACATGTATAGCTGGCTGAATCAGTTAGAGTACAATGGTCGTCAAGTACAAAAAACGCTTGTATACTTGTTTTAATCAGTGGTATGATGGCAGTTAGGGTATTAGTAAAATCTTGTTTTTTTATGTAATGAAAAAGCAAGGCATGAAAATAGCGGAATATGTTCTTTTTTTCCAGAATGGAAAAGGGAAATGACGCGCGGAGGGAACCATAGATGAGCAAATTTATCGTCCGCGGTGGCAACAGATTGACCGGGAGTGTCAAAGTCAGCGGAGCCAAAAACTCAGTTCTGCCGATCATCGCCGCTTCTCTGCTAGGAGAAGAAGGAGAAAGTGTTATTATTGATGCACCTCCTCTAGACGATGTGATGACCATTAACAAAGTGCTGGAGTCCTTAGGAGCAGGCGTTACATACCAAGATGAGGTCATTCGTGTTGACGCGCGGAAGATAATTTCCTGTGAAGCCCCTTACGAGTGGGTTAGGAAAATGCGCGCATCATTCTTGGTTATGGGGCCGCTGCTTACACGTTTGGGACGTACAAGGATCTCGCTTCCAGGCGGATGCGCAATCGGAACGCGACCAATTGATCAGCATTTGAAGGGTTTTGAGGCATTGGGCGCGGAGATTAGCCTGGGCCAAGGTTTTATTGAAGCTAAAAGTAACGGGCGTCTGCGTGGAGCTAAAGTTTATTTGGATGTAGCCAGCGTAGGAGCAACCGAGAATATTATGATGGCCGCTACTCTTGCTGAGGGCGTAACTACCATCGAGAATGCTGCTAAGGAACCTGAGATTGTTGATCTCGCAAATTTCCTGAATGGAATGGGTGCCAAAGTACGCGGTGCGGGCACGGGCGTTATTCGTATTGAAGGCGTTGAGAAGCTGCATGGTGTAAAACATACGGTCATTCCCGACCGGGTAGAAGCAGGTACTTATATGGTTGCTGCTGCGATCACAGGCGGGAACGTATATGTAGAAGGCGCAATATCCGATCATTTAGGACCGGTTATTTCCAAGATGGAAGAAATGGGTGTAACCATTCAACCTGATGAGAACGGAATTCGTGTCATTGCAGATAAGCCGTTAAAGGCCGTTGATGTTAAAACATTGCCTTATCCTGGTTTTCCTACCGATATGCAGTCTCAGATGATGGCACTTCAACTTGCCGCTGAAGGAACGAGCATTATTACGGAAACCGTGTTTGAAAATCGTTTCATGCATGTGGATGAATTTCATCTCATGAATGCGGAAATTAAGGTTGAAGGTCGTTCCGCCATTGTAACTGGTAATGCTAAGCTGACAGGTGCGAAAGTAACCTCTACAGATTTGCGTGCAGGTGCTGCGTTAATTCTGACCGGACTCATTGCGGAAGGTACAACGGAGGTATCCGGCGTACATCACATCGATCGCGGTTACGTTCATTTGGCTGAGAAGCTGACTGGATTGGGAGCGGACATTTACAGAGTGACCGTGGAAGAGTCCAAACTGAATCATTCGCCCAGTACAGAGCGCGTAATGCCGGAAGAGACGTCGGGAAATCTGTTTAAGAAGATCCAGCCTTCCCTCGCCTAAGCTTTAACGTATGTCGCTTCATGTTGCATAAGTATATTCTTGAACAATAAGGAACCAAGTCCGAAAGGGCTTGGTTTTTTTGTTGTTTGCAACCAGTTTTTTTCATTCTTTCAGTTCTCTTAAAACGGTTCTATCAAAGTGGACGACTTCATATGATTGAAAATATCTGCTGGAGTATATCAGTACTTCCAGCCGGACACTTAGCCCTTTGATGGAGGTTTCAGCCTATGAAAGATTCACAGGTTCGCATCCGTATACCCATTCATCATCCTAAGGAACATCGCCAGGCTTCACTTGCGGAGGAACGCTCTGGCTCTATAGCTACTTCGTTACAGAAAAATAAGCTTATGCAACAGCAGCCGGACACAAGAGGTACATTGCCGATTGGCGTCAAGCCCAATCGGCGTACAACAGTCGTGCCTTCCGCTGTGAACTCTGTTGATACGGCTTTGCCTATTGCTGGAGCAGCGGTCCATGACACACGCGCTGCAAGCCCGCTGCAGGTGCCGCTACCGCACCTGCGTCCTTCCGCCGGGCGTGCCCCGCGCTGGGGCAGCCGCCGCCCATGGCTGCCATTCGCCGCCATGGCAGGGGTGCTGGTGCTTGCCATGGCTGTGCCCGCGCTAATGGCGTGGCCTCGCCAGACGGCGCAGTCCGTGCCACCGAGCAGTCGCACGGCAGCACCGGCTGCACCTAGCGTAACGGCAAAGGGCGAGACGTCCGTCACGCGCCTGCCGGGTGTCCCGCCGATACCGGCGGTGCCCGCTGCTCCAACGCGCAGCGGGCCGGTGGCGGCAGAGCCGGACGTGCGTGTGTACGTCACGTCTACCGGTCGCACGGAGACGTTACCGCTGGAGCAATACATTGTCGGCGTAGTAGCCGCCGAAATGCCGCCCAGCTTCGAGGGCGAGGCACTGAAAGCGCAGGCCATTGCCGCGCGTACCTTCATTGCCCGGCGTTTGCTGGCTGATGACACCAGCGGTGCCCCGGCGGGAGCAGATGTGACGGATACTGTTAAACATCAGGCTTATATCTCTAAAGCTAAACTTACTAGAGAATGGGGGCACTCTGGTAAATCCGCAGAGCTGGCTAAAATTCAGCAGGCCGTACGAGACACCAAGGATACGATCATGGTATATGAAGGCAAGCCCATTACGGCCTCTTTTTTTTCTACTAGCAATGGCTACACCGAAAATTCAGAGGATGTATGGGCGAAGGCAGTGCCCTATTTACGAAGTGTGTCAAGTCCATGGGACAAGCAGTTGGCCCCACGTTATACAGAAACCGTCACACTGAGTCGTCAGAGTGTGTTCGATAGATTGGGGTTGAGTCGTACTGCGATAGCTGCTTCTACTGGAGGAGGGAGAATGCCAGAGATTCGTATACTCTCTAAGACAGAAGGACATCGCATCAAGAAGATTGAGGTTGGTGGTTCAATCTTTACAGGGCCGGAAATCCGTAACAAACTGGGGCTGCGTTCGGCTGAGTTTACGTGGAAGGCTGAAGGGGACCGGATTGCTATAACAACCTATGGTTATGGTCATGGTGTTGGTATGAGCCAGTGGGGAGCCAATGGAATGGCCAAGGAAGGTCATACTGCCACTCAAATTCTCCTTCACTATTATACTGGCATTTCTTTTGCGCAAGCCTCTCGTATTCTAAGTTAGTAAATATTTCGAAACTTTGAAGTATAAAAGAGTTGCACCCGGTAACACTGGTTACTGAGGTGATGAGCAAATGAATGAACAAAATAAAAACCAGAACCAAAACCATGAAGAAACACCCAAAACCTTTCAGGGTGGAAGAGCTTCACGGCCGTCTTCGTGGAAAAAGCTGTTGTCCAAAAGGTGGGCATACCCGGCAGCCTACATTGCCGCAGCAGCCATTATACTAACCTTAGTATGGGTCTATCAGGATGCCAGCCAGAAGTCTTTCAAACCTGACCCAGCTAGTCCATCGGTACAAAGCACAAGTGCAGTGAACACCGATGTTAACGGACAACAGCCAGAAAGCGTGGAAGTAGTTGCCCAGTCGGAAAATATCGCATGGCCAGTAGCAGATGCTGGCGCAGTACAGGTCGTAAAGCCGTTCTTTGATGAGAACGCGACTGCTGATGAGCAGGCGGCAGCTATGGTAGAGTACGATAAAACATTTACCGCTAACACTGGGATTGATCTTTCCCGGGCCGACGATCAGGCGTTTGAAGTGAGAGCCGCCCTGAGTGGCAAAGTATCTCGTGTGGAACAACATCCGCTGGTAGGTAGTGTCGTAGAAATCACGCATGATAATAATCTCAAAACGGTGTACCAAAGCTTGAGTGATCTGAAAGTAAAAGAAGGCGATCAAGTGAAACAAAACGATGTGATTGCTTCAGCGGGTCGTAACGAGCTTGAAAAGGATTTGAAAACACATCTGCATTTTGAAGTGTATCAGGATGACAAGCCTGTAAATCCAGCTGGTCTGCTTCCTAAAAAATAAATTTGGTCATGGCTTTGCATGCAAAGTGGGGAATCCATATTCCCCGCTTTTTTCTTGTGTAGTTTTTGTGCATAAGGTAAACATAAGCTGCTTTTTCCAAATAAATAGGCCTTCCGAAGCATGTCTTCCCGCCAAACCGCGAATATATAGGCACGCTCCTCATATAATGTACCAAACTATCCACAGTAGGGAGGCGGGAGCGTGCACGATTACATCAAGGAACGGACCATCAAAATCGGTCGCTGTATCGTGGAAACAAGGAATACGGTCCGTACGATTGCCAAGGAATTTGGTGTCTCCAAGAGCACGGTGCATAAAGATCTGACCGAACGGCTGCCTGAAATCAACCCGGATCTTGCCGATCAGGTGAAGCACATTCTCGAATACCATAAATCCATCCGCCATCTGCGGGGAGGAGAAGCGACGAAAATTAAGTACAAAAAAACGAGTGGCAAACGAAGGGAGATTCTCGTTTCTGGCAAGTCCTAAAAATATATAGTGAATTGGCTGGCAAAGCCATTGAATCAACCCCCTGAAGTATGATATGTTAAAAGATGGTACAAGACGAAAAATGACATGTAACCGTAGGTTTATACATATATTTGCCGCTTCTTGTCGAATCTTAGCTTTTTAAAATATCACTTTGGGGGCCTTTTTAATATGTTCAGTAATGATATCGGTATCGACCTCGGTACGGCCAACGTGCTTATCCACGTCAAAGGGAAGGGGGTTGTTCTTGACGAACCTTCCGTTGTCGCGATAGAAAGCGATACAAAAAGAGTTCTGGCTGTCGGAGAGGAAGCGCGCCGTATGGTGGGACGTACTCCTGGTAATATCATAGCCATCCGTCCATTACGTGATGGTGTCATCGCTGATTTTGAAGTAACAGAAGCGATGTTAAAATATTTTATCAATCGGGTAGGGGGAAAAAGCTGGTACAGCCACCCTCGTATTCTAATTTGTGCGCCGACGAACATTACCTCAGTGGAGCAAAAAGCGATTCGTGAAGCGGCGGAGCGTAGCGGGGCCAAGGAAGTATTTTTGGAGGAAGAGCCAAAAGCGGCTGCCATCGGAGCAGGAATGGATATTTTTGAGCCTAGCGGCAACATGGTAGTGGATATTGGTGGCGGAACGACTGACGTTGCAGTCCTCTCTATGGGGGATGTCGTAACGGCTTCTTCCATTAAAATGGCAGGGGACAAATTTGATACAGCCATCATGAAATATGTAAAAACGAAGTACAAGCTTCTGATCGGGGAACGTACGGCTGAGGATATCAAGATTGCTATCGGAACCGTGCATCCGAGCGGACGTCGTGCAGAGATGGACATCCGTGGACGGGATATGGTATCCGGATTGCCCAAAACGTTAAGTATTTCTGCGGATGAAGTGCAGGATGCGCTTAGAGATCCTGTATCGGCGATTGTTGCTGCGGCCAAGTTTGTATTGGAGCAGACCCCACCGGAACTGTCAGCTGATATTATTGACCGTGGTGTTATTTTGACTGGTGGCGGTGCCTTGCTTAGCGGATTGGACGAGCTGCTTGCTGAAGAACTGCGTGTTCCAGTACTGGTTGCCGAAGATCCGATGCATTGTGTTGTTAAAGGTACAGGAATTATGCTGGATAATTTGGATCATGTGGTTAAGAAAAAGTTCTAATCTGCCGATAGTGACTATAAGAGACTCGTGTGCGGTCAGACAGGTTGCCTAGCATTTTGGCTTTCGTGCCTCCGCGCGAGCATGTGATTTTAGCAGAGTATAGGATTGGGGTGCACGATACATGTTGAGAGGTTTATATACTGCGGCCGCCGGATTGATGACACAACAACGACGCCATGACACCGTGACGCAAAATATTGCTAATATGAATACGACGGGATACAAACAGGAGAACAGTGTTCAGCGTTCTTTCCCCGAAATGCTTATTTCCATGACGGGTGGTAACCCTGATAACCCGGACCGTACGGTCGGCAAGCTCAATACTGGCGTTTTTGCTGAGGAAAGCCTCTCCCCTTACATTCAGGGAGCATTAAAGGACAGTGGACAAGCGACGGATTTTGCGATACAGTCCAATATTAATGTGAACGACCCAGCTACTGGTCAACCTATGGCTTTTGATCAGGCAGGGAAATTCATCAATGCTAACGGTGAAGTCACCTACCGTCCAGAAGCGTTTTTTACGGTGCGGGACAGTAATGGTAACGTTCGTTATACACGTGATGGACATTTTCAAGTAAATGGAGCGGGAGCATTGCTTTCATCGACTGGCTCAGCGGTGCTGGATACGAATGGAAACCCGATTCAATTGACGGGGGCTGTCTCAGAGCTTAAAGTAAATGAGCGGGGCGAATTGGTAGATAGCCAGTCCAACCAGACATTGGGGACGACGCTCGGTATTAGTGTCATTGATCGTCCGTACCAGCTCGTTCGTGAGGGCAATGGGAATTTTCGCCTGAATGATACTGACGGTGCTACAGCTAGAATGATGACTGCTAACGATGCTGTATCCGTTCGTCAAGGTTATCTGGAGGTATCTAATGTAGATGCTTCACAGTCCATGGTGGATATGATGGCTGCGTTAAGAGCGTATGAGGCGAATCAGAAGGTAATTCAATTTTATGATAAAAGCTTGGACAAGGCCGTTAATGAAGTAGGCCGTGTATAACAGGGGGTAAGTGATGAACAACTCCATGATTGGCGCAATGGTATCTATGGCCAGTGTGCAGCAGCGTTTGGATTTAATTGCCGATAATATTGCTAATATCAATACAGTGGGTTATAAGAGTAAACAGGGTTCCTTTGAAGATGTATTGGCCAATGTGCAGCAACAGCCTTCAACGTATCTTCAAAATGGACGGGCCATGCCGCTCGGCTATAATTTGGGCTACGGAGTTAAAACGGCCGCAATCATGAAAAATATGGAGCAAGGTCCGCTCAAGGAGACGGGACTTCCTACCGATCTGGCGATTCAAGGTAATGCCATGTTTGAAGTTCAGGGAAATGGGCAAAAAGCTTGGACCCGTGACGGTAGCTTTCATTTTGTTCCTGATCCGAATGATAGTGCGACGATGATGTTGACCACTGCTGAAGGTTATTCCGTGCTGGATAACAATGATGTTCCTGTGACTGCTCCAGCGGGTTCCAAGGTGGCTATTAACTCGGATGGCGAATTGCTGATTCGTGCTAATGGAACTGGGGCTCCGACAGTTGGTCAGAGAATCAAGCTAATGGATGTACAGCGTCCAGAAGGACTGGAACAGCGGGATGATAACCTGTTCGTGTTGTTGAATGGTATAACAGAGGCAAATGTATTCGGAGCTGCAGGTGTGGCAGGTGCTGTTCCAGCGGACGTATCTGTGCGTTCCGGTTATCTTGAGGAATCTAATGTGGATTTAGCGGGCGAAATGACGGATATGATGCAAGTTCAGCGGATGTATCAAATGGCGGCACGGGCATTAACTTCTAGTGATACGATGATGAACCTGGCCAACAATCTGAGGGCTTAAGGATTTGGTGATGAAAGAAGAACAATCTGATTCCCGTCCGGTGCCTGAAAAGACGAAGTCCCGCTGGCGTACTGCTCGTTATTTCGTAGTTCCGTTGCTGCTCCTGTTCTCGCTGTTAGGCGGCTTAATTGCAGGATATGTAATTGTAGGTAAGCAAGGGTTGTCAGGTGTATTCGAATGGAAAACCTGGCAGCATGTGATTGATCTTATATTTGCGCCTTAGTTTACTTTAAATGAGTGGGGGCGGGAAAAGGTCGCTCCGCGAATGATTTGATCATACGATCGCTGTTGCAGCGGGATTTTCTTATTTTATAAATTATTCAGATGTAAAAATCCCGTTGCAAAGGCGAACGCTCGCGCTTCTCCAGATTCAAATCCTTCGCTCCGCTGCTACCCGCCATCAGGGCCACTTTTATTAAAATAACCCCCCGCAATTTGTGTGGGGAGTATAGAATAACAAAACCCTGTGCCAGTGGCGCAGGGTTTTGTTATGCCTTCAGGCAGGAGCCTTCAAACGCAGTGACGGGCAGCTTGCAGCCATTGGACACAATCGCAGAGGCCTTCGGTTGTTTCACTGCCCTTCACGGCAAGCGAGTATTATTGAAGCGAGGCTTTCCTTTTGAGCCAAAAGTAACTCGGCGGAGGGGATGGAATCGTTCTGAAGAAGCGATAGCGTTCGCCTTTAACCTCGGATTTTACCTTTGAATTCTTATACAATGAAAAAATCCGAGGTTAACAGCGATCGGAAGAATGATCCATCCCCGTAGCCCTTTCCCCCCTTGACTCAAATGAAACTTCGCTTCACCCCCATAATAGGAGCACCCAATATGGTACTTCCGCGTAATTTTCTTTTTGTATCTGATAACTGTATAATGATGGGGAAGTTTATAACACTGCGGTGTAAAACCAAGCACGGGCAAAAGGGCTTCTTCGCGCCTCAGGTTGCATAACCGGCGGAAAAAGCCCCTTATCTCAACCTCCACTTCTGCAGTAGGTGAAGGATATCTAACATTGTTGCCGCCAAGAGCTGTTTTTATGCAGCGCAGGCGGGGTAATATTATGCTTGCAGTAACTCATGACTGATACAGAGTCAAACCTGCAAGCGGGAGGAGTTATTAAGGTAAATGGACAAATTGCAATTGGATGTTAATCAAATTCAGGAGATTATCCCACATCGAGCGCCATTTTTATTGGTAGATCGTATTATTGAGTTGGAGGAAGGGAAAAGAGCAGTGGGCATTAAAAATGTAACGATGAATGAGCCTCATTTCATTGGACATTTTCCGGGGTATCCCGTTATGCCTGGTGTGTTGATCACCGAAGCACTGGCTCAAGTTGGGGCTGTCGCATTACTGCATCTAGAGAGCAATCGTGGCAAAATCGGGTTCTTGGCAGGGTTGGATGGTTTCCGTTTCCGTGGACAGGTGGTTCCTGGGGATACGCTTACGCTTGAAGTGGAAATCACTCGTTCCAAAGGCGCATTTGGCAAAGGGAAAGCTACGGCTAAAGTAGGCGATACGGTAGTAGCTGAGGGCGAAATTATGTTTGCTTTATCTGACCCTCCCCAATAAATAAAGCTCTGCCGACATAAGCACGACGTCTGAACTGAGTGCATGTGTACATAGAAATCCTGTTTTGACAACCCAAAAATGGAGAGGGGAAATTCCGTATGACGCAGTTGAGTAAAAAAGCATTAGAAGGCATTGAGAGCTGGCTGCAAGACCCTTATATTGATGAAGAGACCAAACAGGAGTTGCGCGCATTGGAAGGCAACGAGCAGGAACTGGAGGATCGCTTTTACAAAGAGCTGGAATTTGGTACAGGCGGTCTGCGTGGAGTGATCGGGGCAGGAAGTAACCGGATGAACCGTTACGTCATTGGACGTGCGACTCAAGGGCTGGCTCGCTATATTTTAGAACAGCATGCTGGTAAAGAAGGCAAACCTTCGGTTGTCATTGCACATGATTCGCGTCATTTTTCACCGGAATTTGCTCTGGATGCAGCTTTGGTGCTGGCAGGCAATGGTATCGTGGCTAAGTTGTTCCCTTCCTTGCGTCCAACGCCACAGCTTTCGTTTAGTGTACGTCATTTGGGAGCCAGTGGAGGGATCGTTGTGACAGCGAGTCACAATCCTCCTGAGTATAATGGATACAAGGTATACAACGATGAAGGGGGTCAGCTTGTTCCAGATCAGGCTGAACAGGTAATTAGTTATATCCGTGAGGTTCCTTCTTTTGCCGACATTCGCAGTTTGACACGTGAGGAAGCAGAGGCACAGGGATTGTTGGTTTGGCTTGGAGAAGAGGAAGATGAAGCGTTTGTAGATACGGTAGCCAGTGTGAGTGTGAACCATGAGCTGATTGCAGCCGGACCAGGCAAAAACTTCAAAGTTGTGTTTACACCTCTCCATGGTACTGGAAATGAACCGGTTCGTCGTGTGCTGAAGAAGATCGGTTTTGAACAGGTGCATATAGTGCCTGAGCAAGAGCTGCCAGATGCTGAATTTTCGACTGTCAAGTCGCCAAACCCGGAAGAACGTGATGCGTTTAAACTGGCAATCGCGCTGGGTGAGAAAATTGGTGCGGATCTGTTGATCGGAACAGACCCTGATGCTGACCGTATGGGTGCAGTTGTGAAAAACCGTGATGGCGAATATGTGGTATTGTCCGGTAATCAGTCTGGCGCGATCATGGTTTACTACTTGTTGAATCAGCTGAAAGAAACAGGCAAGCTTCCGAATAATGGGGCGGTTATCAAAACCATCGTAACCAGCGAAATGGGCGCAGTCATTGCCGAACATTTTGGAGCAACTGTGTTTAATACGCTAACTGGCTTCAAGTATATTGGCGAGAAAATGAACCAGTTTGACGAAACTGGCGAGTACACCTACCTGTTTGGCTATGAAGAGAGCTATGGTTATTTGGCAGGGAATTATGCTCGCGATAAGGATGCTGTCTTGGCGGCTATGCTGATCGCTGAAGCTGCTGCTTATTACAGCACACAAGGTAAGACGCTCTATGATGTTTTACAAGAGCTGTATGAGCAGTTTGGCTACTTCCTTGAGAAGCTGGAGTCTCGTACCCTTAAGGGTAAGGATGGAGTGGCACAAATTCAGGGCAAAATGACCGATTGGCGTAGCAACGCGCCTCAAGAGATTGCAGGCGTGAAGGTAGACAAGGTACTGGACTACTCACAAGGTCTGGACGGACTTCCACAGGAAAATGTACTCAAATTTTTACTGGAGGACGGTTCGTGGTTTTGCCTGCGCCCTTCGGGAACGGAGCCAAAAATCAAAGTATACTTCGCGGTACGCGGTTCCTCGCTGTCAGACGCGGAGCAAAGAATCAGCCACCTGGTCGATGCTGTTATGGCTCGCGTAGACGCTTGAGAAAAATCCCTTTATAATAGAATAGGTTAAGGTAATTGGATAAGATATAGTAATCGGTGACCTCTCACGGCAAAGGGCAGTACGCCGTGGAGGTCATTTCTGTATTGCAGAATAACCTGGAAGAGGCTTTGGGAAAATAGGCTTATTCCGGCAACGGAGGATTTTGCAAAATTCAATGAGTGACCTACCAAAAGGCTGAGTACGGCAAGGTGGGCAGCATTGAATTTTGCAAAATCCCGAATATTAAGGAGGTTCTTTGGTGTATCAGAAATGGCAGTATTGGAATACGGCTTCTCGAAAATGGTTATGGATTTTGGTGGCTGTCGGCTTGCTGGCTTCCATTCCGGTCATCGCCGATCGTGTGAAGACAGAATCCTCGAGTAAAAAAGTAGAGATTGTATTCGATTATCGGGATTTGACGGAGGCAGCCTCGTATCAGGCTCACCCGCAGGACTATCTGAATGAGCAACTTGACCGCTTACAGCAAGCGGGTGTGAACAGCATGGCTATGTATGAAAGTACGTTGGATGATTTCCGTAAAGCGGGTCGCGTCGTAACCTATACGACTCAGAACGTTGCCGATATGGAAAAACGGCTTTCACCTGCAAATGAGAATTTTACGTATATTGTTTTCGCTGATAAAGAAAATGCCGAGGCATTAAAGCCGTTAATTTTACGTACGTTTACAAGCCTGGACATCAATGTAAAACCTTGGACTTATCAGGGACAGGAAGGGTTAGTTGTGGAAACATCTCCAGAGGATGCGTATCTCAAGCCCATGCAGCCTGACCCGATTGCGATGAAGCAGCTTCGGAGCAAAGGATTTTTTATTGTTCCACGGATGAGCGACAGTCTTCCTTACAACCAGGAGTTGACGGAAGAGATGCTTGCTTCCTTTCAGCAGAATGGTGTAAAACGCATTTTGTTTGAAGGTGATTCAGTCAAAGGCTTCACTGATAACGAGAAAGAGCATAGCTTGGCGGCATTTGCTAAATTGCTGAACAAATACGATATTGGCCTAGCTGCTATCGAAAACTTAAAAAAACCGCAAGCAGGCTTCAATAAGCTCGCTTACGATATCCACTATAACGTTGTGCGTTTATACTCATTGAGCGATAAAGATTCAACGCTCGATGTGGAAACGTTGGCCGATCGTTTTGCATTGGCTACCAAGGATCGTAATATTCGCATGTTGTATCTGAATACCGCGCCTAGCCGTAGTATTGCTGAAGCCAAGGTGAAGGATTCGGTAGATAACCTAATCCACAGCTTGGACAAGCCGGGTAACGCTGTACAACGGATGGAGAAAAAGGGGTTTGAACTTGGACAGGCTGAACCGTTCCAAGTCGTCGATTCGTCCATTCAGCGCTATCTGAAAATGATTGTCGTACTGGGTGCACTGGCATTCTTCTCCATTATGGTGTCCTATTTCGTCCCGGCATTGACTTTGCTGGCATTTTCACTCGGTTTGGTAGGTTCAGCAGGACTTTATGTTTTGAACTCCAGCTTGATGGAGCAAGGTCTAGCCCTACTCGCGGCGATTAGCGGACCTACGGTTGCAATGATTATCGCCGTGCGTACGATTAGAATTAAACGTGAACAGGGGTCCGAACTTTCTGTAGGTCAGCGTTTGATTCAAACGCTTATACTGTACGTACAGACAGCGATTTTGTCGCTGGCTGCAGTGCCTTTTGTTATTGCTCTGTTGAATAGTATTGCTTACAGCCTTGTGCTGAACCAATTTAGAGGTGTAAGCTTGCTTCACATTCTGCCGATCTTCTTAGCAGCGATATATATTTTCTTTTATCGTGGTGTTTCTATACGGGAGGAAATTTCCAAGCTGCTACGTACGCCGATTACTGTATTGTGGGTGATCGCACTGGCTGTTATCGCAGCCGCAGGCTATTACTATTTGACTCGTACCGGAAATGCGGGTACGGTGTCGAACACGGAGCTGGTTTTCCGGAACTTCCTTGAAAATGCGTTTGGTGTACGTCCGCGCAATAAGGAATTTTTGATGGCTCACCCACTGTTTATTGCAGGGGCGTTCCTGGCTTTGAAATATCGCAAAGCAATCTATTTACTGATTATAGCTGCTATTGGCCAAGCCTCTATGGTGGATACCTTTGCTCACATTCACTCTCCAGCGGCACTGTCGCTTAGTCGCGGGCTGTTAGGATTGGGCTTCGGTCTGGTGCTGGGAATCATCGCAATTGTCGTGTGGCAAGTGCTGGAAGGGTGTTGGAAGAAATGGTCACCACAGCTCAAACGATAATCATCTCGGGTTATTACGGCTTTCGCAATAGTGGAGATGAGGCGGTGCTCAAGTCGATTTTGACAGCTTTAGAGGAGGAGAGTCGTCAGGCGGGGATTACAATCAAGCCTGTTGTTCTGTCTTCTGACCCCGCCTGGACACAGAAAATGTACGGGGTAGAAGCTGTAGAGCGGATGAGTCTGGGGGAAGTTCGTAGAGCGATTAAAAACAGCGATGGGCTAATAAGTGGCGGCGGGAGTTTGCTCCAGGATGCAACAAGCCCTAAAAGCATTCCGTATTATCTGGCGATTCTGAAACTGGCCCAATGGGCTGGAAAGCCGACGTTTGTATATGCTCAGGGCATTGGTCCGGTACAACGGAAGATATTTTATCCTATGATCCGTTCTGTGTTTCAGCGCTGTGAATATGTTTCTGTAAGAGATGAGCAGTCTGCCGCACTGCTGGGTACTATGAAACTGAAGCGCCCGGTTGTCGAAGTTGTTCCTGATCCGGTAATGGGGCTTCCATTGCCCCCGGGTTCCGAGCTGCATAAAGCAGCATTTGAGACTGATATGGATAAACTTCCGATCGTTGGCGTATCTGTACGTTATTGGGATAAGGAACGTCGCGATTTAACGGCTATTGCGGACGGCTTAAAAAGATTAGCTGCTGAGCGCCGTGTACACTTACGCTTTTTACCTTTCCATCTGCCTGATGACGAGCAGGCTTCAAGGATGGTAATGGATTTGTTGGGGGATATTAGGGGGACGGGGAGCCTTGTCAGCATGTGTGATCAAGTCACTGATCCTCAACAGATGCTTTTGGAAGTCAGCCGTTGCAGTTTGATGATCGGGATGCGATTACACAGCTTGATCTATGCAGCATCCCACCAGGTGCCTCCGTTGGGGATATCCTACGATCCTAAAATTGACCATTTCCTCAGCCGTGTCGGTAGCCAGCCTGTAGGCACTACAGAGGCACTGGATGGACAAAAACTGGCTAATAAGTCTATGCGGTTGCTAGATCAGCGAAGTCAATGGATCGAGAGCCAGGAAGCGGCCATTGCTTTGTTAAAAAGTGAGGCTCGCTTACCGGCACAACATATCGTTAATTACTTGTGTCGCAAAGGATGATGGATACAGTGACAGTTGATAAGGTTACGAATGTGCCTACCGTCCCGATATTCGGTGTTCCGGTATCAAGGCTTAATATGAAAGATACATTAAATGTATTAATTCAAGCAGTGGAGTCTCGCCAGCCCCATCAAGTGATCACTGCCAATCCGATTATGGTAATGGCTGCATTGGAAGATCCAGTATACATGAACGTGATGAAACAGGCAGAGTTGATTGTTCCGGATGGGACTGGCGTGGTCTGGGCTGCAAACTATGTAGGACATCCTGTACCTGAGCGGGTAGCGGGCTTTGACTTGTTACATGAATTACTTGCAGCTGGAGAAAACTATCATTGGAAGGTTTATTTACTGGGATCAACATCTGAGGTGATTCAAGCGACCGCAAAGCGGGTACATGAGCTTTATCCCGCAATTACGGTTTGTGGCAAGCGTGATGGTTTTTTTGGACCTAAAGAGGATGAAGCCGTGATTGCAGCCATTCGTGAAGCAAATCCTGATTTGTTGTTTGTAGCACGTGGAGCGGACACGCAGGAACCCTGGATTGGTAAATATAAGGAACAGCTGGGTGTACCGGTGATGATGGGGGTTGGCGGTAGCTTCGATGTTATATCAGGCAGAACCAAACGCGCACCTAAATTGTTTCAAAAGCTACGGGCTGAATGGTTATATAGACTCCTTAAAGAGCCAAGCCGTTACAAAAGAATGCTTGCGCTGCCGAAATTCGCCGCGAAAGTGATGCGCGAAAAAGAAAACGTCACAAAAGTGTGATAAATAGCTTGAATCTGCCTACAAAACCCGCTAATTTGCCAGAATATGAAGCTTGGTATTTATTTTTGATCAGAGTATAATTCAATGCGGTTACATCTGAAAAGGGATTGCTTTAAAATTGGGGGTCGAATGATCAAATGTTATTGATCTATATTATTGGGTTCATCATGGCACTGGGACTTGCGCTGTTACTGACACCGCTCGTCAAGAAATTCGCTGTGAAGGTTGGAGCCGTCGATGTACCGAATGCCCGAAAAGTACATACCCGAATTATGCCGCGTCTTGGCGGACTGGGGATTTTCTTGGCATTTCTGTTGTCCTTATTGGCGGTGTTACCTTTTGTGCCTGACGGAATGCTGTCCTCTCGGGATATTAACTTTATCGCAGCCTTTCTGATTGGTGGTACGCTGATTACACTGATTGGTGCTCTCGATGATCGTTTTGATCTCGATGCAAAATTGAAATTTTTGGCTCAAATTGCCGTTGCGTGTATGGTCGTGTTTGCTTTTGATATTCGTGTAGATTTTGTAAATGTACCTTTTCAGGATGCATACTCATCTTTGGAAAGCTGGATTTCCATTCCGCTTACGATTTTTTGGATCGTAGGTGTAACGAATGCCATCAATTTGATTGACGGTCTGGATGGACTGGCTGCAGGTGTCTCAGGAATTGCGATTGGAACTATCTTTGTGATGTCGGTACTGATGGGCAATTACATGGTAGCTATGCTTTGTCTTGTGCTGCTGGGCAGTATTATCGGATTCTTATTTTTTAACTTTCATCCTGCGAAGATATTCATGGGTGATACAGGGTCATTATTTTTAGGTTTCTCTCTGGCCATGCTATCCATGCTTGGTTTCAAGCAAATTGCTATCGTATCTTTTATTACGCCATTGATTATTATCGGTGTACCTTTGTCAGATACATTCTTTGCTATCATTCGTCGCAAGTTGCAGAAAAAACCGATTTTCTCTCCGGATAAAGGTCATTTGCATCACTGCTTACGCGAACTAGGTTTCAGTCACAGACAGACGGTGTTGATTATCTACGGTATTGCTGCATTTTTCGGTGTATTGGCGGTGATTCAATCGTCTGCTGCGCTTAATGAAGCGAACTGGGTCACCTTTGTCGTGATTTGTATTATGATGTTCTTCCTACAGATCGGTGCAGAGGTTATTGGTCTTGTTGGCAAAACCAAACGCCCAGTTATTAATACACTGATTCGGTTGCTGGCTAAGCCAGATTCCCAAACACGTTCGAAATTATAATTTTAATTTAAAAGTAAGCCTTCAAGCTTGGCGGTATACCGCGGGTTTGAAGGCTTTTTTGATGTTTGCTGTAAAAAAACTCCCTCCTTTTTTGAGAATTTACTAATTTTTTGTATGTTTACTACCGATAAAAAAAGTATTGAATGATTACGTACCCCAAGGTGCGACAGAATCAAAGGAGGACAATGATTTGAAACGATTGCTATCCATGTTGCTGACGGTTGGTCTCATCATTGGCTTGGTGCCGGCGGCCCTGGTAGGTACGGCTCATGCTGCGACGGGAACTTATTTTATTTTTCCAAGTGAAAAATATGATGTGGATTCGGCTAGAATGGTAAACACTGACCGAGTTACAGTTAACGGTACGATTAACGGAGTGAACGGAAGTACTATATCTTATAGTGTATTCCAACTCTCTAAAAATGGAACAAACCTTAACGTGGTTAATAAGAACGAGAGTCAAAAAGGCGGAATTACGGTCAGTGGCTCTACGCTTAAAGTTACAGACATTAAACTGTTTCCTGGTTTGAACCGGATTACATTTCAAAGCAGCCAAAATTCGGCTGATATGAAGGACTCCATTTACATTGAGTATCAAGATGGGCCTAAGCTTTATGATCTATCTGCTACGCTGAATGGTGCAACCGAGCAGTTGCTAGAGAATCAGACAGCAGTGCTGACAGACGCACGCAATAGCGGTACGGATGATGTAAAAGTAGTCATTCAAGGTACGGCTCCTAATGCTGACAGTGTAACGCTCACGTCTGCAAAAAGCAGTAATACGTATACAGTTAACTCTTATACCGCATATAAATTAACAGGTAGTGTGGTACTCAGTCCAGGTAAAAATATAGTGACTATTAAAGTGGGCAACGGGACTCAGGCCCTCACAGTTACACGTGAAATTACGATTTATACGGGTAAACCGGAATTCTCTGATTTGACCTTGAACAAGGATGGGAATGTTTCTGCCGATCTGACCACTTCGCCTGACTTTACTGTATCGTCTACAAGTGGTGTGGTTTTAAAAGGTAACGTTTTGGTACCAGCTGGTGCGACCGATCCAGGAGTGGCCACAATCAATGCACGTTTTACCGATGTGAGTAACAATGGTAGTGCTGTGGGTAGTGCGACTGGGGTTGATGCTACAATTGATACTGCAAATATAGTTACATCAAATGGCTATAAAGTATATCCATTTCAGGTGACTGTACCTTCGGAAGCTGTACTTGATCATTTGACCAGGGCATCCCTGGGCATAACTTATACGGATAGCAGTACACCTCCAGCTCCATCGGCTGTCCAATTTACATTGCGCAGTAGCACTCAGCCGTATATTGATGATGTTAACTATCTTCCTGATTTTAATACTCAATTGTTGAACAGAATTAATGGAAGCGGGTCTGATCAGGCAGCTGCTCTAGATGAAGCTATGAAATTAATAGGTAGCTCTATGAAGAACAAGACTACAGATGCTGCATCTGTACCTGTAGGTATGGAGTTTATCGTTGTTAATGGTGCACCTTCTTCAATTAGTGAGCTTTCCGGAGTAGCGGTTCATACTGTAGGGCAGCCTCAAGATGTAATTCGTACAATTAATGGTAAGTCAACGCAAGTGAAGAAAATTGTTGCTTATGTAGACACTTTGCCTAAAGAAGGACAAAATGTACTGAATTTTTATCTGAATGGTGACTCGACTAAGTTAATTAAAGCAACAGTGAATCTGTTGCAGGGTCCGTTCATGAAATACGATACGATTTATGATGGGCAACAAATTCCGTTGAATACATCCAGCTCAAACTTGAATACCTATAAATTGACTCAGCTGGGCAACTTTAAAGGTAAATTACTTGATGTGAGTAACGCAGCAGATATTCATTACACTGGAAGTAACCGAAATGTATTCCTGTATGTTAATAATGTATTGGTTGATTTGGATGGTTCAGGAGCGGACTTCAAGCTTGCTGCTTCCTCAGAGACAGCCGCAGCCAATGCCTTGGCGAACGGGAATAATGAAATCAAGTTTGTATACAAGCCAGGTATTGAGTATAGCAATACGGTAAAAGTAAACTTTACACAGACGAATATTCCAGTAATTCCTGTTCCGAATACACAAGGGATCATCCCTTTCACACCAGTTAGTGGCTTGAGCAATACGCCGAAATATAGCGAAATTGCTCCGAAATCAAAAGATGCTAATTTCACCAAAGTGGATGACACTAACTACAATACATCTCTGAAAAATATCAATGTATTTGGTACTTTCAGTATTGCTGATTTGGGTAAAGCAGATCAGGTAAATGGTTCGTTAAGTGATATTGCTAATAAAGATCAATATATTTTGGAGATTAAGGGATCGGATGACAGTGAAGTCAATTGGACACTGAGTAACGAGTTTTTCTCAGCAGAAGATGCTAAGACAACATACAATTCCGGTTCTACTACAGATAAATTTACAAATAAAGATTTAAAAGACCTGCTTGTGTACTACCATCCGGACAAAAAGTATTTCAGCTTTGTGTTGAAAAACCAAACTATTTCGCAAGATGGAACACCAGTAGCTTATAACATTACCTTGTACAATAGCGGCAAGAGCGGACCATTTGCTACTTTCCGACTGCAAGTATCAGGTCAATCCACATCTTTTGATATTTTGCGTCCGCTCCCTGAAAAGAGAATCGTGAATCAAAACTTTGTGCAAGTTGTTGTAAACGCAGGTAATGCAGATAGTGTTACGGTAGGTAAAGAAACAGCAGTTCAAGAGGGATTCGACTCTGATTATGATGGTACCATTGATTATCCATCTACTTACAAAGCCATCGTTACAGGTCTAAAAGCCAACAAAGATAATAAAATTGACGTAGTGGTTACTGTAGGTAAAGAAAAATTGAAACAGACCATTACTGTTAAATATGTGCCTACTAATATTCCTGGTGAGCAGTACATGGAAGCGATGAAAACATCGCACAAAGTGTTCGATGGCAATCTTACACTTGCTTTTGCAAAGGGAACGAGTCTGATTCGTCGGGATTACGATCAACCGCAACAGTTCAAAAACCAGGTTTTCTCTGGTCACACTTTGTACTTTGCGATAGCAAATAGCGAAGATGGTGTGGTCGATCGTCATGAATTTGAAACCGAAAAAGCATTGTCGGATATGCAGAGCTTGATTGCAGATGGAAGTAGATACTTTAACAGAGAATTCCCAAATCGTTTTACCAAGTCAAGTCCAGTATTCTGGATTGATCCAGGTACAGCAGATGATATTAAAACAGATGATTACGATCCGGTAACTTATGGTGCCGATCCTTATCAATTGGCTAACAAGTCGCAAAATGACAGTAGCAAGATTAAAAACTTCTACTGGCGTGATCCTTCTAATGAATTAGTACCATCCAAGCGTGCAACATTAACTTTGACGTATGATAACAGTATCGCTCAGGATGCAGGGAAACAAATGACGGTGTTCTATTTTGATTCTGATCTTAAAGATTGGCAGAACATTGGTGGTGTGGTGGATCCGAAAAAACATACCATTAAGGTACCGTTTGATCGTTTCGGTTACTATGTAGTTGCTAAAGTTGGAGAAACGTATAGTGATGTCATTAAGCATAAATACGCCAGAGATTACATCGAAGCCATCTTGGCTAAAGGTGTTATGAACCCAATGGATCCGATTAATAGCTTTGGACCAGACAGCTACATTAAAAGAGGCGAATTTACGTCTATGATCGTCAAAGGTCTGCAAATTCCGCTTAATTTCAGCGGAGCGAAGCATTTTGACGACGTGTCTATTCCAAATACGATATCAGCAGATGCGCTCTATGATTATCGTTATATTGAAACAGCTGCACGTGCCGGTATTGTCAAAGGTTCGCAACCAAGAATCTTTATGCCGGAAGATGTAATTACACGCCAAGATGCAGCAGTCATTATTGCCAAGGCATTGAATTTGAAGCTGGAAACAGATCATGACAAGATCATGAAGAACCTGTCTAAGACCTTTAAAGATGCGGACAAGATCGATTACTATGCGCAAGCATCTATATTGGCTATTGCCAAAAAAGGCTTTATTACGGGTTCACCTGTGGATGCAAGTGATCTGAAAAAAGGATATATGTTTAATCCTACTTCCCTGACCTTGCGCGGAGATGCAGCGATTATTGTAGCTAAAGTTATGGCTGATAAAAAGCTGCTTCCTAAAATCTAATCAACAAAACACCTGAAATTATTAAACATCCCTCCATGCGAAATGGTAATTCCCTTTCATATACATGAGAGGGATGTTTTTTATAAATCAGCTATTTGACTGGGATTAAGGGCCTATGCCATAATATCAATGAGGTAAAAATTGTGGATTAGCCTTACAATGTTTTTGGTTTTGGATTTGGCTTAAACGTCTGTAATTAATTGCTTTTTTTTAAGTATTTATCTCAAAATGTGTTTATTATTTTTCTATATGTTTTTTTTGCACATTTATCTGAAACTTTACGCCTATTTCATCGTAGTAGAGGATGTGTGTGTTTTAATATTACATAGAGAAGTGAGTGGGGAGTGATGAGATGTCTCAGTTTTCAATACGCCGTCCTGTAACAGTATTTATGTTAATTATTGCTTTGTTAATCGGGGGCGGTATTTTTGCGTTAAGACTTCCTGTAGAGCAAATGCCGGATATGAAGCTGCCATTCGCTGCAGTGGTGACTAGTATTCCAAATGCAACGCCTACAGAAGTTGAGGAATTGGTTACTAAACCTATTGAGAAAAGTCTGGCTTCTATTGAGAACGTGGACACAATCATGTCCGAGTCTTCAGAAGGAACATCTATGGTCATGATTCAATTTAACTGGGGAGTAGATATCAATCAAGCAACCCTCGACATGCGAGATAAAGTTGATGGGGTTAAAGGGTCTCTTCCCAAGGCGGCTAATTCGCCGCGTGTCCTTAAGGTGGATCTCAACGCAACGCCGGTTATTACGCTCTCTCTTACAGGAGACCAGGATATTAACAAGTTGAAGCCTATTGCTGAAGATATTATTGAGCCGCGGCTTGAAAGAATTGCGGGAGTAGCTGCAGCCAACATGTCAGGTGGGCAAGCTCGGCTTGTGAAGATTACTGTAGACCAAGCCAAACTTCAAAGCTATGGCATTACGCTAGATCAAATCAGCCAAGCGCTATCGTCTAATAACGTAGCGGGTTCTGCTGGTTCGGTGTACCGAGGTAATACAGAAATCCAACTTCGGGTTCAAGGTGAATACAAAGCTGTTTCAGAAATGGGTGAAACGCCAATTCCAGTAGGGAAGGGAAGCATTAAGCTAAAGGACATCGCGACAGTTGAAGATTCCTTGGATGATGTTACAACCATTTCTACCTATAACGGAAAGCCAAGTATCAATATTTCTGTTACTAAAGCCACAGGGGGGAATACCCTTTCAATCGCCGATTCTGTAAAGGATAGTTTAGATTCGATACGGAAGGAATTGCCTCCGGGAACTCAATTGGAGATGGTAACAGATGCATCCAAACCGATTAGCGACTCCGTACACTCACTAGTAGAGCATGCTATATTGGGACTTATTATCGCAGCTATTGTGTTGCTGTTATTTTTGAATAGTATACGTTCTACCATTATTGCTACTATCGTTATTCCAATTTCCTTCGTAGCTACGTTTATGATGATGTATTTCACCGGACAAACCATTAATATTATTTCACTGAGCGGTTTGCTTCTGGGGTTAGGATCCTTTGTCGATTTTGCGGTTGTTATTATTGAGAATATTTTTAGACAGCGACATGAAGGGAAAAGCATGCTACAAGGGGCTATTGATGGCTCCAAGCAGGTGGGTAATGCCGTTATGGCATCTGCACTTGCGCAGATCGTAGTATTTTTACCAGTTGTTTTTGTTGACGGAATTGCGGGAGTTCTATTTAAACCGTTGGCGTTAACAGTTATTTTCTCTCACATTGCAGCCTTGCTTGTATCCCTTATGATTGTGCCGATGCTGGGATCACGTTGGCTACCTACCGTGCCAGATGAATCCATTTATTCTTCAGGTACTTATAAGGGTGTTAACCCTATCGTGTGGTTTAATATTGGTTTCGAGAAATTTAAGAGTGGGTATCGCCGTATACTGAAGTGGGGAATTAACCATAGAAAATCTGTGTTAATTATTACTTTATTAATGTTTGTGGCAGCTGGGGCTCTAGTTCCTTTCGTTAAGGCTGAATTTATCCCAGCATCCGATACTGGGGAATTCACAATTAATGTGAAACTTCCTAATGGAACGGTCTTGGAAGAAACGGAAAAGGTTGTTCAAGATATAGAAAAAGAAATTTTGAAAGTTCCGGATCTAGATAAAATGACAGTGACTGTTGGTTCTGGTGGCAATTCTGGTTATTCAGGGGCAGCTCCAACCAACTCAGCAGATCTAAGTGTAACACTGAAGGATGGACATCAGGCAACAGATGTTATAGTTGATGGCCTTCGTAAAAAATTTGATAGCATTCCAGATGCAGAGATTACAATGGCGTCTACAACAGGCCTTTCAAGCGGAGCGGCTGTTAATATTAACTTAAAAGGTGACGATATTGACGTCCTGAGAGAACTCTCGGACAATCTCGTTGCGGACGTAAAAAACATACCGGGTACGGTCAATGTGAAAAGTACCTTGAGTGCTGTTCGCGAAGAATATGAGATTACCGTTAATCGTGAACTTGCAAGTCGATATGGCTTATCAGCGACCCAAATCTTATCTGCAGTGAATACTTCTTTTAATGGATCAGTCGCCACAAGCTATCGTACAGGTGAAGATCAGATTGATGTGAAGATATCGTTGCCAGAGAAAAACCGCCATGATTTGTCAAATCTAAAAGCCTTACGGATCACCACTTCGCAAGGTATTGATGTACCTTTGTCTTCCGTAGTAAGTATTGATAAACGGACTGTACCCGATACTGTTACTCGTGAAGACCAAACGCGTCAAGTGCAGATTACAGCTGATATTGATGGAACAGGGGATATTCTTACTATTAATCAAAAAATAGATGCTCTATTGAAGACTACTCACTTCCCAGAGGGCTACAGTGCAGATACGGGTGGCGGCCAAAATGAACAAATGATGGAGTCTTTCATGAACTTAGCGATAGCTATTTTGCTATCTGTCGTGCTCATTTATATGGTTATGGCAGGACAGTTCGAATCGTTGCTCACACCGTTTGTTATTATGTTTTCCGTTCCACCTACGGTAATTGGTGTGCTTATCGGTTTAGCTGTAACCGGGGCGAGTCTCAGCGTTTCAGCTTTGACAGGTTACATCATGCTCGTCGGTTTGGTCGTCAACAATGCCATTGTTATGATTGACTTTATAATTCAGCTCCGAAAAGACGGCCAAGATCGGGATGAAGCTATTATTCATGGAGCGTCTGAGCGGTTGCGTCCGATTTTGATGACCACGCTGGCTACTGTACTAGCTTTGCTCCCAATGGCATTTGCTACAGGCAGTGGTAACGAGACACAAGCACCGATGGCAGTTGTTGTTGTGTTCGGGTTATCCTTCGCAGCTGTTATAACATTGATTCTTATTCCGGTAGTCTACGTCATCATGGATAATATGATAGAAAAACGTAAGAATCGGAAATTAAAAAGACAAGCGAAGAGAGAATTAAAAAAAGAAGCGAAACTACAAAAAAGTGTTCATATATAAGGTGAGGTGGAGAAACATAATGAATAAAAAAAGTGCTCTGATTGCTACAACTTTGCTTTTATCAGTTGCATTAGCGGGTTGCGGTGGGGGGGAGGCCCCTGCCGCACCGACTACGGCGCAGCAAGCCACTCCGGTCCAAGTGGCAAAAGTGACCAAAGGTAGTATTAACGATTCAACAGGTATTATTGGAAGCTTTGCTCCTAAAGAGACGGCTCAGGTGTCTCCGAAAATTAGTGGCAAAATTCAAAGCATTAACCTTACAGTGGGGCAAAAAGTAAATAAGGGCGACACATTGTTTACTATAGACCAAAAGGACTTGCGGGACTCGATTAAGCAATCCCAGGAATCGTACCAGGTTGCCCTGGCCAATTTAAAGCAGGCTGAGTCAGGCGCAGCGCAATCGGTGCAACAGGCAGAGTCCAGCGTGGATCAAGCGAAAAGTGCGCTTGTACAGCAAGACAACACTATCACCCAAGCTCAGACCAGTCTGGTCGATGCTCAGAGTTCCGTGCGTGATGCTCAAAATACGCTCAATCGCAACCAACAGTTGTTTAGTGCGGGCGCTCTATCTCAATCCGAGTTAGAGCAGTCTCAAATAGCGCATAGAAGAGCTTTGACTGCGGTGGAGAATGCACAGATCACACTTCACAATGCGCAAACGTCCAAGGAAAGTGCACAAACAACATATAGCAATGCTCAAAAATCATTACGTCTTGCACAACAGAAAACCGGCATTGACGTAGCTCGTGCTTCTGTCAATCAAGCTAAGTCCAGTTTAGACACAGCACGTAGTCAACTGGTGGATGCTGTAGTCAAAGCTCCGATTTCCGGCACGATATCGGTAGTAACAGGAACCCAGGGGCAAATGGTTAGTGCACAATCCGCGGTTGCTACAATAGCGAATACCAATCCTATTATTGCTAAAGTTAACGTTTCTGAATCTGAGCTTCTTAAGTTGCAGGTGGGTTCATCTGTGACTGTAGGTGTGGACTCCTTAGATAAGCGAATTGAGGCCAGAGTATCGGCCGTCAATCCGGTAATGGATAATGATCTCAAGGCATATCCTGTCGAGATTTCGGTTCCTAATGGTTCAGGTGAATTAAAATCAGGGATGGTTGTAACTGTATACATGAAATCAGAAGCTCCTAAAAACATTTTGGTATCGCAGGATGCCATTACGGAGCAGGCAGGAAAAAAGTATGCTTATGTAGTGGAAGGAACAGTGGCTAAGCGGGTAGAGGTGCAGACAGGCCAGGAAAGTGCCAAACAGATTGAGGTAACCAAGGGGCTTGCTGAAGGACAAAATGTTGTCGTTAAGGGCGTTAGTCTGCTTACGGATGGCGCGAAGATTAATGTAGTGAAGTAATTTGTCTCGGTTATATTTACCGTAAATCACTGTTACTCCGTCATTCCTACTACTTAAAGTGTATTAGAGTATTAGATTTCAAGGGAATCTATAGACTTTATGTGCTTTATATATTCTATGGATAATTCTTAGCGAATATACTCCATTAAAGACCGACTTAAATGTACGAAAATAATCCTTGTACATTTAAGGTTGATAAGGTAAAAGTTGTAGGATGACGGAGGAACAGGTTCAATAGTATAATTATTACTGTGGGAAGCGGAATACATAATCAAAAAAAATAAAAAAATTTTTTTTGAAACAGACGCAACTTTTTGAACCCATGCTACGTCTAATTGGGTGAGTATGAAACAAAGGGGTACAAAAGCGTAAAGACAAAATTCGCTAAAAAAAATCTTTACTGCATTGTTATCACATTGTATAATACTGGAGTACGTCATAAATGGACGCTTTCTTTCAACTAGATTCCAAGCTTCTGTGATATTGTCACAGATATCATTTTATAAGGGTTCTCATAAAGCTCGGAAAGGAGGTGTAACGACTGATGAGTGACAAGATCCGACAAAAAGACAAAAATAATATTTCTGGTTATATTCAAGGAGGAGAAAAAAAGGTTATGACAAAGTTTAACAAAAAAATGATCAACGTGCTGGCAACAGCAACATTGGTTGCTGGTGTTGCAGCTCCAATCGCAGCATTGACTGCACCAACTGCAATCCATGCAGCTTCTAGCTATTCTGCTGTTAATACTCCTAGTATTGGTTCGAGCCAAACTACTAACACTACTCTGGGTAGAGTGAAAGTTAACGTAAGCCAAGCTTCTGTTGGCAAAAATGAATCTTTCACAGTTACATTGCCTAAAGGTTTTGAATTCGCTACTGCTCCTGGTGTTGTCCCTACTGCTATTGATTCTACTTATGGTTTGGGTGTTTACATTGATCCAGGCGATAACAATGATGATGCTGCAGCTCGTGCAGAAACTGGATACGTTCCGGGTGAAGGTTTGACTGTAGAGAAGCTCACTAATAACTCTGCAAGAGTGACTTTCAACTTTACTAACTCTAAAGATAGCGTTGATCTTTACCTGAACTTTGGTAAAATTAATGTTAACGGACCTAGCAATGGACCTGTAAAAGCTACTTTTGATGCAGCTTCTGCAAGTGGTTTCACTAGCGGTGAAGCAACAATTGCAAACGTAGTTTCTTCCGGTCAAGTATCTTTGTCTGCTGCTGATACAGTATCCAGTGAAGAAAACTTTACTGCAACTTTGAAAGTTAAAGAAGAAACAGCTGGTTCTTTGGGTAATAGCAACATTAAGTTGAAATTGCCTAGTGGTTTCAAATGGGATTCCGCTCCTAAAAGCCCAGCCACTATTTTGTTTACTTCTAAGACAGACAAAGCAATTCAACCATCAGATGTGAACTACTCTACTGATGGCGATACGCTTACTTTGTCTTTGAAAAAAGTAAGTGACGACCAAACATCTTTCCAATTGCCTGTAGGATTCTATGTTGATGATGAAAACAGTGCAAAAGAAGGCGACGTTACAGTTAGTATCTCTGGTAATGCAACAACTGATGTTAGCTCCCTCGTAGTTGGTAGCTATGGTCAAATCGGTGGTGGCGTTTCCGTTGCTACTCCATCAACAATTCTTGCTGGTCATGATGAGCAAAAAATTGGTGATGTTACAATTAAAGAAACTGTTGCTGGTTCTTTCGTAAAAGGACGTACTGTAACTTTGCGTCTGCCTGAAGGTGCTCGTTGGCAGTCAACTTTTGAAAGCAATAACCCAGGAAGCAACTTCTCCGGTTCTATGGAGAACACTAACGGTTTGGGTGGAGCAGAGGTTTCCTATACTGACTCTGACAAACGTACTTTGAAATTGACTTTCAACAACGCTAACAGCACAACTGATGCTGGTAGTCTGAAATTGAAAAACGTTGAAGTTGCTACGCAACCAGGTTTCTCTGGCGATCTGAACGTTGATGTTGCTGGTAGCCAAGGTCTGAGCGGTACTGTTAAGGTTGCAACTGTGAAACAAGCAGTTACTCTGGCTGCTGCTTCCAAACCAACCCTGACAATCGGTCTGGGCGACCAACAAGTTGGCGATATCACAATCACTGAAGCTGCTAAAGAAGCTTTCGTTAAGAAAGACGGTAGCCGTGAAGTAATCTTGGAATTGCCAACAGGCGTACGTTTTGCTTCTACTCCAGAAGTAAAAGTTACAGCTGGTGACGTTAAAGTGAAGAGCGTATCTACTGATACTTACGGCGAAAGCAACAAAGGCCGTCTGAGCTTCTACATCGATAGCGAAAGTGCTACTCCAAGTACAATCACAATCTCGGCTCCTAAGCTGACTGTTGACCGTACTGTAGCTCAAGGCGACATCGTTGCTAAGCTGAAAGGTAGCGCAGTTTCTTACACTGCTTACAAAGGCGCAACTGACAACACTCAAAACTGGAAAGACAACAACACTGCAGCTGCTGAAGTAGCAATCGCAACTGTTGGAACTCCAGCTCCAGGTGCTACTAAAACTAAAGCTGTCTTCACACTGGGAAGCACTTCCTACACTGTGAACGGCGAAAGTAAAACTTCTGATGTAGCTGCTTATGCTGAAAACGGACGCACTTACTTGCCAGTACGTTATGCAGCTGAAGCTTTGGGTGTATCCCCACAAAACATCCTGTTTGACAAAGCAACTTCCACAGTTACCCTGATTAAAGGTGACCGCGTTGCTCAAATCAAACTGAACACTAACCTGTTGACTGTTAACGGTTCTGTGATTCGTATGGACGTTAAAGCTGTAACTAACAAAAACCGTACTGTACTGCCTATCTTCTGGGTGAGCAGAGCGTTGGATGCATCCATCAACTATGATGCAACTGCTAAAACAGTAACTGTTGAAAACAACAACTAATTTAAGAGCAACTCTTTTGAGTTAACTGAATTAGATGAGAAGAGGGTTCCTTTTGGAGCCCTTTTCTTTTATTAGTCATATTGACAAAGGAGAGAAATTATGAAACGTTTTGGAGTGGCAGCACTTTCTACATTAGTTCTTTCTTCTGCATTTGCCAATTTTGCAGGAGCTCAAGCAGGTGATATAAAGGTTATTATTAACGGTGTAACTCAGCAATATACCCAGTCCCCAGTTGTTAGCCAAAATACAACCTTGGTGCCTCTCCGTGGTGTTTTTGAAAGCTTGGGTGCGAAAGTCGATTGGGACAGCAAAGCTAAAAAAGTAACTGCTTCTAAAAATGAAGATACATTGGCTTTGAATGTTGGTTCCAAGCTTGCTTATAAGAATAGTGCTCCTGTACAACTCGATGCGGCAACTCAAATTCAAAAGGGTCAAGTACTTGTTCCTCTACGTTTTGTGAGCCAATCATTAGGCGCCAAAGTAAATTGGGATCAAAGTACACGTACAATTACTATTTCAAACCAAGCAGATGGAAGTACAACTGGTGAAGCCAATAGCTTGTCCAGTAAGCCTCTCACAGCTCCTGTGACTCAAGTTACTTATGATACCTACTATAATGATTCTTTGACCTATAAGGATGCAGTTAAACTGGCCGTAGCTGATAGTACTTCAGTTAAAACAGCAGCAACGAATATCGATCAGGCTGGAAAAATCATGAAAGAAGCAGGCAAGGATATTAACTTTGTTCCAGCAGAAGCAGGTGATGAGGCTTCTGATAAAGCTTTCAAAGGTTATGCTCAAACGAACCTTAACTACGAGGCTGCTAAAAAGAACTTGGATATGACCAAAGAAGGTATTGAATATAACGTAAAGGATCTTTATAACAAGCTCCTTCAAAAGCAGAATGCCGTCAAGCTAGCTGCATTGAATATCGAAGATGCGGAGCGCAAGCTAAAAGTCGCACAAATTAAAAGAGATAATCAAATGTCGAGTGATTATGAGGTTACACAAGCAACCAATCAGTTGACTCAAAATCAAGCTGCTTTAGAAAAAGCAAAAAAAGATCTGGATAGTGCTTATGTGTCGTTGAACCAAGTGATTGGCTACAAACCGGAGCAACGTTATGAATTGAAGGATAAGCCTGTCTATTCTGAATTTAAAGATAATGTAGAGACAAAAGTAAGCCAAGTACTTACTAGCAGCACGGCCATTTGGCTGAGCGAGCAAAAAGTGGATTTAGCTGAATTGAGCCTGAAGCTCTACAATTTTAGTACGCCAGGAAACACACCTTACGAAGCTGAGCAACTTAATGTTGAAAAAGCTCAGTATGCAACAGAAGGCACAAAGAGACAACTCGAAGAAGCAGTAAGAACAATCTATAACAACATCAAAGCATTAGAAAGCCAGTACTCACAGATTCAAGCTGGTTTGGTGAGTGCAAGAAGTGCAGCTGATATGGCTAAGAAGCAGTTTGATGTTGGGTTGGCTACAGAGCTTCAGGTTTATGAAGCTAATTTGAAAGTGACTACTGCTGAGCAACAGGCTGAAGATATAGTTACAAATATTGATACTTTGAAGTTGGCTTTTGATAAGCCTTGGGCTATGCAGGGTTCTTCTGGAGCTAGCGCACAATAATTAAAGCTTAACCTATACTTGCTATAACCTGCTGTAGGAGGACTTCATGAAATCACGCTATAAAGTATCGTTGGCTGCTGTTTTACTTGGAGGAGGAATTGTTGCTGGCTCCTTAATGAACAATTCAGTTAATGGTGCCTCCAGTTCTGGACAACCTGGTACAGCTGATGATCCAGTCGTAACCAAAAGCTATGTCGACCAAAAAATTGCTCAGGCAATTAAAGGTGGAGTACCAGCAAGTAACACGAGTAGTAAAACGACTAGTTCGAATGCTCCAGCAACAAATACTACTTCTAACACAACGGCGTCAGGAACTTCTAGTGCAGGAAAAGCTTCCACACCAGAGCAGACAGAGGCTTTAAAGGTTGTTGATGTAAAGCCTGGTCAAAAACTGATTGCCAAAGCAGGCTCGGAATTTATTTTACGTAATGGTTATGCCGTTGTGTATAGTATGGATGCCAGTGGTGCTATTGATATTACTTCTGGAACGGAAATTGTTCATAATCAGGCTGTCCAGAAAAATCATTTATTATCGTTTCCTAGAGAAGGAAGAGGTATTCAAGTAAAAGAAGGTCAGAAGTTTGGTCTGGTCGTTATGGTACGAGGCAGTTATACTATTCAGTAAACTGTTTTGTATATAAGTTGCTTTCGGTGGCTCTTTTTCTTAAATACTGCTTGGGATAGCAAATTGTTCTTGGCTAAGTTGAACCTAATCGCTGCACACTACCCCCATGAAAGACAATACGTTTAGTGGAGGGTGTATACGATGGCATCAAGAGGTCAAAGACGATTAATTCCTGAAAGCCGTGCCAGGTTAGATGATTTGAAGTATGAGATCGCTGCTGAATTTGGGCTGCCTGTTTATAATCCCCAATATGCACATATACAACCTAAGGCTGACAGTGAATTTGCTGCAGAATTGGGGGAGTTTGCGGGGAGCGAAAATGTAGCATGGCGTGATTTAACTTCAAGACAGAACGGTTCAGTTGGTGGTGAAATTACTAAGCGATTGATACAATCTGCTGAACGTAGCTTATCTGAATATGGTACATTGTAAATTGCAATAATTTTTACAGTTTTTGATTATATAGTAGCGTATAAACTGGGGTTATTTACATGTGAATCGAAAATGGTTTGCATGTAAACTTACCTCAATTTCGAAAGTTGTAATTGGGCTGTATGAATTGACACCTTGTTTTAAATAGGATATCATGGCATTTGAGGCTTGTACGCAACCTTTTCCTACCGGAAAAGGTTCATTTTTTATTAATCAGGTGTAACAAGATATCTCCCGCCATTTGTTGGCTTGAAGGTATCTGAATAATACCATTGCCATGTCAGGATTTTTTTATAAATCCTCATGTATTTTAATTGTGGGAGGTTGAAATTCATGTCTGTAAAAGGCCGTCATTTGTTCACGTCCGAGTCTGTAACAGAAGGCCATCCGGATAAAATCTGTGATCAGATATCCGATGCTGTATTGGACGCCTTTCTGGCTAATGACCCTAATGCACGGGTAGCATGTGAAGTATCGGTAGCTACTGGTCTCGTTCTTGTCATTGGTGAAATCAGCTCCAAATCGGAATACGTGGATATTCCATCCATTGTACGTAATACGATTAAGGAAATTGGCTATACACGTGCGAAATACGGTTTCGACTATAATACTTGCGCTGTATTGACTTCTTTGAATGAACAGTCGCCGGACATTGCTCAAGGGGTTAATGCTGCCTTGGAAAGCCGTGATCCTGCTGAAGTAGATAAAGAAACGGAAAACATTGGGGCTGGGGATCAAGGCTTGATGTTTGGTTTTGCTACGAACGAGACACCTGAGTTGATGCCTTTGCCTATCGCTATGTCTCACCGTATTGCACGACGCTTGTCTGAAGTACGTAAGGATGGAACACTGAATTACCTTCGTCCAGACGGTAAAACCCAAGTAACGGTAGAGTATGAAAATGGTAAACCTGTTCGTATTGATGCTATTGTGGTTTCTACGCAGCATGCAGAGGATACTACTTTGGAGCAAATTCAAGCAGACATCAAAGAAAAGGTTATTTTGCCAATTGTCCCTGCCGAATTATTGGATGAGCAAACCAAGTATTACATTAATCCGACAGGACGCTTTGTTATCGGTGGCCCTCAAGGAGATGCAGGTCTGACAGGCCGTAAAATTATTGTGGATACGTATGGTGGTTATGCACGTCATGGCGGGGGAGCATTCTCCGGTAAAGATCCGACCAAAGTGGACCGTTCCGCTGCTTACGCTGCTCGTTATGTAGCGAAAAACCTCGTAGCAGCAGGATTGGCAGACAAAGTGGAAATTCAGCTTGCTTATGCCATCGGTGTAGCTACGCCTGTTTCGATTAACGTCGATACATACGGTACGGGTAAAGTGAGTGATGAGAAGCTGGTTGAATTGATCCGAAATAACTTTGATCTGCGCCCAACAGGCATTATTCGCATGTTGGATCTGCGTCGTCCAATTTATAAGCAAACTGCTGCCTACGGTCACTTTGGCCGTACAGATTTGGATGTACCATGGGAGAGCGTAGATAAAGCTGAAATTCTAAAAGAACAAGCGGGGCTGTAACTCCTCGTATGTTATCAAAATAAAAGTAATAACCCAAAAAGACTGTTTCATGCTTTGCATGAACAGTCTTTTTTTGATGTGTTTCACTGTTAAGTATGAATTTGCTGGGATGTACCGAATGCTGAGTGACTACTCGGATATCGGTGCATGGTCCAATAAATTTTTAAGTAAACGACAAACCTTTTGCAGTTCCTTGTACTGCTCCAAATACGCAAAAAGGGCTTTCAGGAGGCCTTTCTGAGGGTTCGATTTCAGAGCCTCTTCCTTTAAATGAGCGTAGATTTGCTGACACTCCTGTTTCTCCTCTGAACTCCACGAAGACAGCAGTATACTGTCTTCCAAGGAGTGGAGAAGGCTGTTAATTTGACGGCCTTGGTCAAAGGGATTACTTAGAGCACTTTCAGGCAACCAGCCTTGCTTGCTCCAGAACAAATGTGGAGCTGAATCAGCATTGTTCAGGCTGGTTGCCAAGGAACTGGATAAGAAGATGATAAACTGCGTTAGATGTTCAATCGTTTCATCATTCATCCGATCGGCAAAGAAGCGAATATATTCAAACACAATGCTTTTAAGTACAAAGGTCATATCCCATGCATGATCTTCAATGCTCGGTCCAAAAATATCAATCAGACAGTCGCGAACCCATTTGTACAATTTGTATTCATGATTCTCGAACGCGTAATTGAGATGTTCATTCTGAAAAATAAGCATGGAAGGCTCAGGAAGATCCATCATGAGATACACTTTGTTTTCAACGAGATTTTTCAAGTAAAGTACAATAAAACCATGTAGTTTATCGTGCTTAGAAAGATCAGGTTTACTGTAGAGAGCCCGGATGTCTTGTTCAATGTTATTTTCCAGAATGATACACATTTCTAGAGGGAGTTCTTCTTTTCCTTGAAAATATTTATAGAAGGATGCCTTCGCCATCCCACTTTCTTTGGCGATTTCTTCAACAGATGTTGAATAATAGCCTTTTCTGGAGAACAGCCGAATGGCCGCCTGTAAAATATCATTTTTTTTACTTTCCATACATACTTCCCCCTAGGGACCGACCAACTCGGCAGCATAAGAATTCACTTCATACCTCACAAAGGTTGGTCACGTGTGATAACTGTGTGCTGCTGTCTTTTGAGTTGACGGCGCATCTTGTACTTGGCCATGATCATATACAAGGACGGCACGACAAACAAGGTTAACAAGGTCGAGAATAACAAACCGAAAATGACGGTAAAAGCCAGTGGCTTAAAGAGCAGGCTTCCCAATAGTGCTAACGGAATCATACCTACAATAGCTGCCAAAGATGTCAATAAAATCGGTCTGAAGCGAGCGGCGGCTGCCTGTATTACGGCTTCCTTTAATTCCATTCCTTCATGGCGTGCATCCTCGATAAATTCAATTAACACAATCCCATTCCGCACAACAATGCCCGCGAGAGCAATAATTCCCATGATGCTCATAAAACCGATAGGCATACCGGTCAAGAAGATACCAATAATCCCGCCGGCTGCTGCCAGATACACGGTCGTCATAATAATAATAGGAATGGAGAGGGAATAAAATTGCATGGTAATCAAGAGTAAAATGAGCAAGACTACAACGATCGCTAGCTGTCCTAAGTCCTTGAATATGGTCGATTGGTCAGAGGTTTCTCCACCAACCTCCCATTTGTAGCCTTCTGGGAACTTCATTTGCGCCAGCTTACTTTCAACGTCAACCATCGCTTCGCTTGCAGTTCGTCCGTTCAAGTCGGCTTCCACCGTAATCGTCCGCTCCATATTGTAATGCTTGATTTGCTGAATAGCAAATGAAGGCTTAATCTGGACGAGCTGGTTTAATGGTATTTGCTTACCAGCTGTATTAACTACACTTAATTGTTGGAAAAGCTTACTTGGCTCCTCGTCACTGTGATTCAAATACATTTTAATATCAACCAGACTGTTTCCAGTATCAAATTGGCTGACTTGAGCTCCTTCTTTTAATAGAAGCAGGGTGCGAGTCAAATCTGTGTAGCTTACCAGGTACTGATCCATCGCTTGTTTGTTGACCTCAAGCTCCAATGCATATCGTTCAATTCCTATATCATCCACGATGCCTGTTGTGCCCTCTACTGTCGCGATCTGCTCCTTTGCTTTTTGGGCAAGGATTTGCAGTTCATTCAGGTTCTGACCTGAGATACGAATGGAAACGGGCTTGCCCACTGGAATCCCGAGACGAGGAACATACATCGTAACTGTAACTCCAGGGTAGGATTTCTTAACATGTTGTTCCCAAGCATCAACTGTCGTATTGAGATCGAATACGTTTTCTTTGCCGACGACAGCAATCTGCCCCACCGTTTCGTTATAACTAATATTTCCACCCATACTATTAATGTCACTAAACAGTTGTGGGGCAGTCCCTCCAGCGCTGTAGACGACCTTGGAAGTTTCAGGTTGCTTTTTCACCCAGCCTGCAAGGTCTTTAACGACCTGGTCGGTTTCCGCAATTGAAGTGCCTACAGGCATTTTTACATTTAGTGCAACATGAGGATCTTCCGACTCAGGAAAAAGTTCAACTGAGGTAAAGGGAACTAATCCATAGGCGGCTGTTCCAAGCATGAGTCCGACCATGGCTGTCAACAAGGGACGCTGAATGACCTTAGGCATCAGTTTTTGTGAATAGAGCTTATTTAAAGAATGAATCTGCTGGCCGAGCAAGCCTGCTGGTTTAGACTTACCCTGAGGGTGACGAGCCTGTCTGCGCTTCTCATACCATTCTCGAAAAATAGGGATGATGGTGAGCGACATAATCATAGAGGCAAGCATGGTCAGGGAGACAATAGCAGGAATGGGTTTAATAAAGGCACCTACATTTCCAGGAAGAAACAACAATGGCGCGAAAGCTGAGATGGTGGCCAGAGTTGCAACCAAAATAGAAAGCATGACCTCTTTGGTACCTTTTACAGCTGCGACTGAGGGCGATTCTCCTAATTCCGTAAGTCTACGCTCAATATTATCATTTACAACCACGGCATCATCCACGAGTATGCCCAGTACGATGATCAGACCGACAACGGATATCTGATTTAGAGTAATGCCGAACATAGGCAAAAAGATAATGGCAATCGAAACCGAAATAGGAATGGCCAGTGCGACAAATGCAGAGGTGAGCAAATTCAGCCCCAACATACAAACGAGAATAACGGCCGCAATCGCAAGAATCGTTTCACGCTTTAAGTCGTCAAAGATATGGCTTACCTGATCCTTTTGTGCAAAAAGAGTTTGAAAGTGAACACCTGCGGGGAGTGTTTTCTCCAGCTCTTTGAGCTTGGTATTGACCTTTTCACTCATAGAAGGGATGTCTGTGCCTGTTTCTGCTCCAATACTTAGCGTAATGGCCGGTTTACCCTCTACATAGGCAAAGTATTCTGTATTAGGATGTGCCAGCTCCGTTGTGCCGACATCTCTCAAATATACAGGATTACCTTCTTTGGTGCGTGTCAAAAGGACCTGATTCAATTCATCAGCTTTTTCGGTTTCGCGAACAATAAGTTGATAGGTACGTCCGTTGTATTCAATATTACCAGTAGGAACCCGATCAATTTGAGACTGGATCGCTTGAGCTACTTGTCCCCATGACAGTTGGTATTGCTGAAGCTTCTGATTGTCAATATGGACACGTACTTCTTGATCAGGGAGACCATTGAATTTGACGCTAGATACGCCAGAAATGGTATTAAGCTGGTCTTTCCAAGTTGTTGTTAAATCATTTAGTTTATACAGTGGTGCGGAAGAGTCAGCTGTTAGGGCATAGGAGCCAATAAAAGAGCTGGTTAGTTTGTCATTTACAACAGGCACTTCAGCGCCTTGAGGAAGATCAGCTTGTGCATCTTGCACTTTTTTACGCATATCATCCCAAACCGTTTGAGGATCAACTCCGTTTTTGGATTCGATTAAAATTGAGGAGAATCCGTTACCAGAAGTCGAACTAATCGTTTTAACACCTTCAACTTCCTTAATGCGTTTCTCCAGCTCTTTAGTTACGGTTTGTTCTACTTTTTGTGGTGAAGCACCAGGGTAGACTGTTGTTACCATAGCATTCTGTATGGTGACATCCGGCATTTCCTGCTGTGGTAACTGGAAAAAGCCGAAGATTCCGACCAAAATCAGCATGACAAAAAACAGCAATGTAATTTTGCGTTTTTTTACGATGTACTCAATCATGGGCGTCCGCCTTCTTCCGACTGAATCGCATTTCCATCAAATAGGTTTTCTGCCCCTTTAACGATAATACGTTCGCCTTCACGAAGTCCCGATACGATTTGCAACTGATTATCTACAACCTGATTACCAAGCTCCACAGGGGTTTTAACAGCTTTTCCTTGAATGTCTTTGAAAATAAAAGGCTTGCTTCCCGTGTTAATGACTGCTTCGGCAGGAACGAGAATCCCATTCTTGTCGGTCACCTGTTGAGCAGCTTTAATGACCTGACCGGGTAACCAGTCTCGCTGTGGATTGTTTATAACAATCTCTACGTTAACCCTTCCCGTGTCGGTGCTGGTTGAAGGATAGACGTTAGACACCGTACCTTGACGAGTCTCTTCATAGAGCGCCAATTCTACTTGTTGACCCTTTTTCCAATCCTTAATTTCACTGTCTGGTACAGGAAGCATTACTTTGAGGCGGTCGATGGAGCCTATGCGATAGACGGCTTGCCCTGACGCGACCAAATCACCTGTATTCACGATTTTGTCTAAGATTACACCGTTCACAGGAGAGATTAGACGTGTGCGTGAAAGTGCCAGTTCTGCCTGCCCCTTGGCAACAAGGGCTTTTTCGTAGTTGGCATGGGCTTGTTTTTGGGAAGCTGCAGCCTGTTCACTGGCCGCAAGGGCTTTGCTTTTACCTGCAAGCGCATCTTGAAAGGAAGCTTGGGCGGATTGATGATCTTCGGCTGTGGCTCCTTCCAGCAAAAGGGACAGGGATTCCTTGGCTTGTTCCAGGTCTTTCAGGGCTGCGGTAGCATTCAGGCGAGCATTTTCATTATCTGATGCGGTAGCAGCGCCTGCCTCAAACAGCTTCTGTGTACGCTCGCTATCCGTCTTGGCCTTGTTATAAGCGCTTTGTGCCTTATCTACAGTAGCTTGCGCTTGTTGTTTCTCTTGAGCACGTGCGCCTTTATTGATCTTGTTAACATTCGCGCGAGCTCCTGTAATGCCGGCATCGGCGGATTGAATCGCGGAGGTAGCAGCCTGTAAATTAGCCTGTGCGTTATCAATACCAGCCTGTGCCTCCAAGATGGAGGCTGTCGCCTGTGCCACCTGAAGCTTGTAGTCAGCGTCATCCAGACTAGCAATAACGGCGCCCTTCTGTACAGCAGTACCGACAGTGAGATATGCACTGGCTACAGTGCCTCCATTTTGGAAAGCCAGTGTGTTCTCCTCATAAGCCTGAAGAGTGCCTGACAAGTTATAGGCCGTATGAAGTGGCGTGGATTTGACGATTGCGGTGCGCACAACGGTTGGCTGTGCAGATGAACCTAGAGCGGCATCTTTTTTTTCTGTAGAACATCCGGTCATTGCGATGCTCAGGGATAAAGTGAATATGATGATGGCCCGTTGTTTATTCATGATTATCAATCCTTCCGATAGGGTCATAATTGGAGTTGTGAACTAACCAGTATTATTTGAACTAATAAGTTCAAATGTATTATAGTGCGCCGATATTGCATTCGTCAATTCATCGTTTTAGATTTTATGAATTAGTTGACGGGATTTTCGTAACTTTTGCCTATATAATAAGTCTATTAACATAAGAGGATTTTTTTGTTTATTGATAGAGTACACGCGCGGAACAAAACCGTTTGAATACATTGAAGATGGGAGCTATTATCCAAATGTTTTTAAGTAATAAGAAACAGAGTGAAGTGAAAGTTAATGGCAGAGGAATCGCTAAAAGATGGGCCGTGTTAACACTGGCAGGGGTATTATGGATCGGTCCGGTTGCTGGAACTGGGGCTCTAATCCCCTTGAATGGTTGGATGTCTGCTCCAATCGCAAGTGCAGCCTCTGGTTCAACTGTAAAATTGGGCGAAGAGATCATTACTTCGGGTGCAACATTATTGAAATATCGTTTTAAAGGTTCCAAAGGAACAGCGCTGGCTGATATCATTCGAGTGGACTTGCAAAATCCGTACGTTAAGCTGGATGTCATGACGGGGAAGAATGGACAGTTTACGACCCGTCAGAGCACAGGTGGCATGGCAAAAGAGACCGGGGCGGTTGCTGGTGTAAACGGGGATTATTTTAATACTTCCAGCGAGGGAGCGCCGATCGGTGGACAAGTATCCAAGGGTGTGTTGATGTCTACTCCGTCTGATTTAACGGGTATGTATGCCTTTGCTGTAACCAAGGATGGTTCTCCGATGGTGGAGCAGTTTACTTTTGAAGGTACAGTGAAAGCTGGAGATGGGTCGTCCTTCTCTTTGGCGGGGATGAACAAGGCTTCGTATTCCCCTGAGACGAGTGGGGGCAACTATAGTCACTCTAATGCTATGTATATTTATACATCTGCTTGGAAAGCAATTGAGCGCCCCAAAAACAGTTCGACAACGCCCACCGAGATATTGGTACAAAATGGTGTAGTTACACAAGTCTCCGACAATGCTACGTTGAATATGACCGTTCCGCAGGATGGCTATATTTTACGTACTCATGGTAAAGCCGCTGATTATGCCAAAGCGCATCTGACCGTGGGACAGACGGTAGAAACGAGTTATCATCTTCGTGTTAAATCGACAGGGAGTGAAGTAGATCCTTCTAACCTTCAAATGATGATTGGTGGACATACCATATTAGTAAATGACGGCCAGAAAACCTCTTTTTCCCGGAGCACAACAAGCATAGGCGGGACGCGTGCGCGTACAGCTCTGGGATATTCTCGTGACAAGCGTTACGCTTATGTCATTGCTGTTGAGAAGAATGGGAATAGCGTTGGTGTATCCCTGAGCGAGCTGCAAACGCTGATGAAAGATATTGGCGTCTGGAAGGGTATGAACCTTGACGGGGGCGGCTCTACCACCATGGTGACTCGTGATTTGGGAGATACGACAGCGGGGCTTACGTTCAATACAGAATATGGCACAGAGCAACGTAGTATTGTAAATGGAGTAGGGGTATATACCAATGCTCCTAAAGGAACGCTCAAAGGCTTCACCATCAAGGGCAATAAAACGCTGCTGATTGGACAGACCGGAAGCTATTCCTTCAAAGGGTATGACAACTACTACAATCCATTTGATACCTCGAAAGTACAAGTGACGTGGAAATCCAGCAATCCGGCTGTTGTATCAGTGAGCGGCGGCGTTGTAAAGGGAGCCAAACCAGGAACGGCTACTTTAACGGCATCCAGTGGCTCAGCCAGCGCTACAACCAAGGTCACGGTGCTTGGAGCAGATGAAATTTCATCACTTACCGCAGGCACTGGAACTGGCTCGCTTACCGCTGGAGCTAAAATCGCTGTACCGGTAACGGCAAAGACAAAAGATGGACAGAGTGTCAGCATTACGTCAGATGCGCTCAAATGGGAGTTCATCGGCTTTAAGGGAAGTGTCAAGGACAATCAGCTTACGGTAAATACGGTGGATGCAGGCGTAAAAACGGGCTATGCCATCGGTCGCTATGATGGTTTCAGCGCTGTCGTCTTCTTGTCTGCTGGCGGAGCAAGTACAAACAACTGGGAGAACTTCGAAAATGTTTCGTATTCGGTTGATTTTACTTCGAATGTGGAAGGTGTTACTGGCACAGCGGCTGTTGTACAAGGAGATGGCGACCATGCCAATTCCAAAGTGCTAGAGCTGAACTACGATATGACGAACGGCAGTGGTAAAATGTATGCTTACGCTCAATTGAACGGCACATCCGGTAAAACGCTTGAACAGGCGGCTACTTCCATCTCGATTGATGTCAGAGGGGATAAGAGTCTGAACTGGCTGCGCGCAGAGCTAGAGGATGCTCAAGGCAAAACAGCATATATTGATCTCGCTAAAGTGATCGACTGGAACGGCTGGAAAACCATTAACGCAGATATGAGCGGTTTGAATATTTCGTATCCGGCGAAGCTGAAGCGTCTTTATGTGGTCAATGTGGCAGAGGGTCAGGACGAGCGCGCTAAAACAGGCAATGTTGCTTTTGATAATATTTCTTTTAATACACCGGGAACGGTCGGTACAGAAGGACTCAAAAAAGGAACAGCTCAAATGACGATCGGGCAAAAATCAATGACGGTGAACGGAACGCCGACCACGATTGATGCCGCTCCGATGACTCGCGATGGTTCAACGTATGTTCCGATCAAGTATGTACTGGACGCATTTGGCGGACAAGCCAAATGGAATGCGGGCGATCAGCGGATCACCATTATGCGCGGCGGTGTACTGATGGATTTGACCGTAGGGAAAAAAGAAGTTGTTCTGAACGGGAAGCGTCAAAGCACTGATGTTGCACCCGTTGTGCTAGGAGGCAGGACTTTAGTCCCGTTAAGACTCGTGTCTGAGCAGTTAGGAATGACTGTAAAATGGGAACAAGAAACGAAGACCATCACCCTTCAGTCATGATATGGTATGATATATACTTGAAATGCTAGGATTGGAGTAGAACATTTGTGGACTTTCAAGCCGATATCATAGACCGAGTCATTAAAAATGCCATCCAGGTGATGGAGAACAGCAAATATCAGATGTTCGAAATATTGGACACGGCCCGGACCGAGCTGGTCACGTTAAATCAGGAGCTCCAGAGCGTCTTGAAGGAAACGGCAGAAACGATCGAAAAGGTGGACCAGCTGGAAATGAACTATCGGCGGTCCCGCATTCGGTTGACTGAGGTCAGCCGTGACTTCGTTCGCTATTCGGAAGAGGATATCAAGCAGGCTTATGAGAAGGCAACACAGCTTCAACTCGATGTGATGATTTTCCGTGAGAAGGAAATGTATCTCAAAGCCAGAAGAGATGATCTTCAAAAGCGAGCCAAAAGTGTCGAGGCTTCTGTCGAGCGTGCCGAAACCATCGGTTCGCAGATGGGGGTCGTGCTGGAATATTTGTCGGGCGAATTGGGACAAGTGACGCGGATCATCGAATCGGCCAAAAACCGGCAGTTTATTGGTCTGAAAATTATTTTAGCTCAGGAAGAGGAGCGCAAACGCATATCCCGTGAAATTCACGATGGACCTGCGCAGCTCCTTGCGCATCTAGTGCTTAGGACGGAAATTGTGGAAAGAATGATCGCCAAGCAGGAATTTAAGATGGTTCAGGACGAAATAGTAGACTTGAAGAAACAGGTTCGCTCCAGTCTTGAGGAAATGCGAAAGGTCATTTTCAATTTGCGTCCTATGGCCCTGGATGACCTGGGACTTATTCCGACGCTCCGGAAATATGTGCAGGATTTTGAAGAAAAAACGAAGATTAGATCGCTTTTTGAAACAAGGGGCAAGGAACACCGTCTCTCTTCCGCGATGGAAGCAGCCATTTACCGTCTGATCCAGGAAGCTTTGACCAACGCTGCCAAGCATGCTTATCCTACCTATGTGCTTGTTGAGATTACCTATCAGGCGCAGCTTGTAAAAATCGTGGTGCAGGATAATGGTTTGGGCTTCAAGCCAGAGCTTTTTCAGCAAAAAAGCAAAGATCATGGGCATTTTGGTCTGATTGGTATGCGGGAAAGGGTTGAACTGCTCGAGGGGAGAATGGAGATCGAATCAGCTGAGAATCAAGGCACCAAGATAGTGATTCATATCCCAACCAACGTGGAAAAGGGAAAGGAGTAACAACATGGAAAATCAGGAAATTAGCAATGCACCCATTAAAGTTCTCTTAGCGGACGATCATCAGTTGTTCCGTGAAGGACTTAAACGTATTTTGAATATGGAGGACGACATTGAGGTCATCGGAGAATGTGGCGACGGTATTCAAGTGTTGGAATTCTGTAACGTAGAGAAACCGGATATTGTTCTTATGGACATTAATATGCCAATTGAAAATGGTGTAGAGGCAACCGAAAAACTGCGTGAGATGTTCCCGGATGTCAAAGTTATCATTTTATCCATTCATGATGATGAAAGCTATGTATTCGAGACGTTGCGCAAGGGAGCCAATGGTTATTTGTTAAAAGATATGGAGGCCGAGTCCCTCATTAATGCAATTCGTTCGGTTCATGAAGGATATGCGTTTATCCATCCGAAGGTAACGGGTAAACTCATTCAGCAGCTTCGCCGGATGACCTACTTGAACGAAACAGGGGCTATGGCTGAAGGTCATACCAAGGAAGCCGGCGTGAAGTTTGTCGCAGGTGAAAATAATCCATTGACCCGTCGTGAAGCTGAAGTGCTGCGTCTGATGGCTGAAGGTAAGAGCAACAAGATGATCGGTGAATATTTATTCATTAGTGAGAAAACGGTCAAAAACCATGTCAGCAGCATTCTGCAAAAAATGGAGGTTGATGACCGTACACAAGCAGTTATTAACTCAATCAAATATGGATGGGTTACGCTGTAAAGTGTAGTTTTTCCATGCATTAGACGATGTAGCTGCTAATAGATATGAATGCTGCACCGCCTTTCTTTTGGAGCGATATGTCCGCTCATACGGAAACCCAGTACATAACCGTGACACCTCTTCCTGTTATACGGCATATATTGTCGCTATAGGAGGAGGTGGAACCCTCGTGACGGCTCACTTGGTTTGGATATTGCTTATATACGGTGTGGGAGCCGCAGTCGTTCATCTTATGTATATACGACAGGCGGTTCAGGCTTATCACAATGGTGAAGATTCACGCGCAATATCTCCGGGTCATCGTGCGACTCGCTATATTGTGATTACGTCCAATGACGGAGATCGTGTGGAATGGGTGATGCGTTCGCTGAACATACTTGCCTGGCTACACCGGAGGCCGCTACATGTGACAGTACTGGATGATGAATCTATGGACGATACGCTACCGATTCTGACACGGTTAGTGCGCTATAGTCATATGGATGTTTCAGTCATTTCAAGTCGTTTTTCACCGGGGAACCCGGTCTTACCGAAGTCAGGCGGTGAAAAGCAGGTTGTTATTGATCTTAGAACGGTCAAGTCGTTGGCGGACGCCCCACTTGTTCCTTAGCGACAGGGGATTGTGGACATCGTGGTCAAAATCGGATATAAATGTTTATAAACAGTTGCATAGGCAAGACGACAGGGATCTCATTGAGATCTACTTGATGTGAAGCACACTTCAGGCTATTAGCCATAGGAGTGTGCTTTTTTGCTGTTCTCTGGGGTGACAAGAACCGCAAGAATCATGAATGGGAGGAGAAGGGGAAGGTGAAAATTGCAGTATATGCAGTGAGGTATAAAGGGAATTGGACTCTCCGATTATCTGTGGATATTCGAGTAGATATGACATGGTGGATGAATCAAGATGAGGGACAAGAGAATGTTGTCGAAAGATGGGTGTTATTAGGAGATGAGCTTCCCTTGTCCTGGGGGACAAAGCTGTGCGAAACATTTAAGGAATTAGCAGATATGGAGCGATGGGGAAAACGGCAGTGGTGGGCTTATATTCTCGCACAGCTAAAAAGTGAACTGGCTCCTGAGCCTTTTGACGGAGAACGGATTTTATCTGGAGGAGTAGAAAATATATGCATTTGGGATGGTGGACAAGGGTGGACTTCTCGCACAGAAAGTAGGAATGAGGGACGAGAAACAAACGGAGGTTTACGTTCTATTCAAAAAAGGAGCCTCGTCACGGGAATTGATGGATTGGATAGGGAGTGTTTAACACGACAAGCGAATGAGCTGGTTAATTTGTTGTCAGGACGCCAGTTACTCGTTCCGGAAGCCGAAGCGCTACTGGCAGAGGCAGCGCCAGGTTTGGAGCGTACTTGGCGATCCGCTGCACAGCTTGCATATCTGCAGGGCCGACTCAGCTTTGCTGCTGGCCTCGCTCCAGCACCACGTACGCGCTGGTCTGCCGCGCGTACGCATGAACTCCGCTGCAACCGTTGTGGCAGCGGGCTAGTGCACCGCACGAGCTGTGCGTCGTGCGGACGTAAGGCGTGCGCTTACTGCGAGACATGTCTCGCGCTGGGGCGCAGCCGTGAATGCTCGCTGCTGCTGCGCGGTGCAGCGAAACCCGCCCTGCCACACACAGCAGGCACAGCCCCGGCGACGGAACTCGACCGCTGGAGGCTGAGCCCTGCACAGCGTGCCGCCGCCGAAGCGGCGCTGCGCTTTTTGGCCGCACCGCACGGCGAAGTGCAGGGACGTTTTCGCCCGGAAGGCCGTGGGCTCCGGGCGTTGTTCCGGCGCGACATGGTTGCGTGCCGGGGATCAGGTGCTGCCGCTTCGCAGGGCAGCCCCCTTGCCCGCAGCAGGCAGTCTTCGCCAAAACCTGGCGAAGGTGCAAGGTATAGCGCTGATCGGCAAGGGCACGTTATTACGGTAGAACGTTTTCTGCTCTGGGCTGTAACAGGCGCAGGCAAGACGGAAATGATGTTTCCGCTCTTGCAATATGTGTTGGACCACGGAGGGACGGCACTTGTGGCAACACCACGCCGCGATGTGGTACTTGAGTTAGCGCCTCGTTTGGCCATTGCTTTTCCCAATGTGAGCATGGTGACGCTCTATGGGGGGAGCGTAGAACGCTGGCAAAGGGGACAGCTGACACTGGCAACGACACACCAGCTATTGCGTTATCGTCAAGCCTTTGACTTGGTTGTGATTGACGAGATTGACGCGTTACCATAGATAACAATCTACACACGATTATCTGTAAACCACTCTCTTTATTTCAGCAGGGATAAAATGCCCCTTGCGTCCGTGAGGTTTTACAACATCAGTGTATAACTCGATCTCTTTGAACATTTCCAAGATCAGTTCATGTTTCTCTATGTCATTTATAACAGCCCAAAGATCAGGAAGCTCAAAAAGTATATCTAACGGTTCAGATTCGTTTTTGGGCTCCAAAGGAAGTTGATCTAATTGTGCCAAAATAGCAACTTCGTTTTGGCGCTCGTCAGAATTGTGGGCTCGAAGCTCACTTTCATCGATCAGATCATCAGCGTACATACGCTGCCACTTTTTACGTCGTTCTTTGACTTTCTCCAGCTCTTTCAACAAGATTTCACGCTGAGATTCTACAGGAGAAATTTCTTTAGTAACTGCAACTTCTTTTATTTGATCATGGTCCAGCGAAATTCCCTCTATCCATTCCATCACCAGCTTTTCGACCAGTTCCTGTCTAAACATGGGCATATCGCAACCCTTTCCGGTTTGCCGACTAACACACATATAAGAAGTTATTTTATTGTAGCTGCCATCTTTACGCTTATTCTGGTGATAGCGTCCACTCATTTTCGCACCGCATCTTCCACAGATTAGCACACCAGAAAACCAATATTCACGTACTTTAGAATGTCCAGTAAACGAGCGACGGTGCATTTCTGCTTTGTGCTCTTCATATTCCTCCCAAGTAAAAATTTTGGGATGATTAGAATCCTGAAATATAAGATCCACTACGCCTTCCTTTTTTCGACTTGCATACTTGCCGTTTGCCTTTTTAGAGCCATAACGAAGCTTACCGGCATAGTAAGGGTTATCGAGGGAATACCAAACAGAAAATGCTGTCCACTTATATCCTCTTCTAAGTAGTCCCATTCCATTTAATTTAACCGCTACTGCCTTTATCCCATCTCCACCCATGTATATCGTGCGCAACAGATGCAGCACGGCTGCTTCATCCTCAATTATTGTTTCGTCCTTACCATATCCATAAGGAATTGGGCCACCAGGACGACGTCCTTCCATAACCATTTGCTCCATGCCGAAGCGCACGCGTTCGGCTGTATTCTCACGCTCCCATTGGGCTATATCAGCCACAAGACGAATGAAAAGTCTTCCTGTTGCTGTTCTGGTTTCAAATGACTCTGTACAGGATTGGAACTTGACTGAATTGGCCTCAAAAAGCTTAAGAAGCTGATCACAGTCTGTCGAGGAACGTGTCATGCGATCCAATTTGTAGACCAAGACCACATCAAACAATTTATTACTAACGTCTTTCATCATGCGTTGCATCTCAGGCCGCTTCAGATCCTTTGCAGACCATCCATCATCTATATAGACCTCAGCTATCTCCCAGTCCTGCGAATCTGCGTAGGCCAAAAGACGGCGTTTCTGAGCCTCAATGCTAAAGCCTTCATTAGCCTGCTCATCTGTACTCACCCGGATGTATATTGCTGCTTTCATAATGTCCCCCATATATCACGAATGTTTGTTCTGATGATGAACTAAAAGAAAAGCCCTTGCGGGCGTCTTGTGCATAATAATTGTATCGAAACAGCAAACGATTAGGAATTTCATTTGTTTTCATCTCAAAAACATTATTTATGATTGCTTTGTTAGTGAAATTTCAGATCCAGTTTTACTTGATGTAGGGGTTTTGCGAGCAGGCATGTACTCACAACTTTCCTGCTGAAGTTCCTTGAAATAAGAAATTCGTTTTAGTAAAGTTTTGGACACCATTGTGATGTTTATTTTACTCAAATCAATGTCCCCATATGGCACTGCTATCTCAATTAAATTGAAGTCAGATAAAAAAGAAGTCTGAGCTTTTTCACGTGGTTTCACTTCGACTTTTTTAACAACATGCTTTGTGCCATTTGGTTTTGAGGGAACAGTATCCACAACCTTTGGTGTACGGAATCCCTGTATGAGACCATTGATTATAGGGACAAAAAAAATAAGGGCTAGAATTAAGTCTATAACTTTCCCCCACCAGGCAATTTCCCATAAGAAAATAGTAAATATACCTATGAAAGCAAGTGAGAATAAATTTCTAATTCCCTTCCCAAACAATATGGCTAAAAGAATAACTACGATTATGATAACCACCAAAATCATCCTTATTACTAACCCCATCGGTTGGGGGATTTGCTCATGTTATCTTGTAAATATTTGCGCGATGACAAAAATTGTCGAATGATTTCCTAAAAATCCTTTTTTTCATGTAAGGAATGGGGATATATAATGTAATTGTCAATAGTGCAAAAAAACGAAGTCTCCTAGATTCTTGAAACAATAGGTTGAGTACTAACGTATACAATTATACTGTGCAAAACATGAAATTAATCCAGATATTGAACGAAAGATTGGAAGTGACCATCATGAGTAGTACAGACAGATCTAAAAATGATGAGAGAGTAGAGCCACAACAAATAGAAAGGTTGAACCCGGATTTAATTCTTATTCTTTCCGCGTGCAACCCGAATGATCTCCATACTGTCTTTAATCATTTCAATAAACTCAGGGTCTGAAGGAGATAAGCCCATTTTTTGGGCTTCCTCTTCTAACAAACGAATAGTTTCGTTTGCGTTGTTATAGTTTCTTTTGTCTTGTTGATCTCCATTATCACTTTCTCTGCTATACTCCTTTCCATCAAGTAAAACAATTTTCAACAACTCCAGTTTTTCCTCCATGTTAATGACAGCGAACAAATCCTTCCACTCGAATGTTTCTGACGGATCATCCCCATTTAATGGCATTTTAACATGCCCCAAAGCAGCATTTAAAAATTGGGTTATATCCTCTCCCACCTGAATCTTTTGTTTTACAAAATCAGGTGCTTTTTCTATATAAGCTGCCATGATTAATTCTTCAGCATCTCCTCCGGTTACTTTAGCAATAGCACGGTTAAGTTCGTCTGAGGTAGGTGGAGTTTTTCCGTTTTGCAAACGACTGAGATGTTCACGACTCATTGATAATCCTTCTTTTTCTAATCGACTGCATATCTCCTCTAATGTAAGCCTGGATTTTTTAATATACTCCTTTAATAAATCAGAGTATTTCATCTATATAACAACTCCTTCGCGATTAGGTTCAATTATCTCATAGTTGACAAAAAAGTATCAACATATACATGTTTGATATTTTTTTATCACTTATTGTTGACAAATAAAATCAATGTGATAATATAAATCACATAAAGTTGATTTAAAAAATCACATTCTGTTTGGAGGTGATGTGACAATGCAAAAGTATTCTGAGTTGCTGGCTAATGCCATTAAAAAAAGCGGCTTAAAGTTAGATAAAATATGCTCTTTAGTTGGCGATATCACCGGAAATGTGCTCACTAAACATTATCTCAGTAAGTTGCAAAACGGAAAAACTTCACCAGCTTCAGATAAGCTCAATGATGCATTGGCTACTGTACTAGGTGTTAATCCAATTGAACTAAAAGCTTCAGCATACTACGAAAAAATACCACATGAAATTTTAGATCATCTAAATAGTATTGCTGCAAAGGAAGTGGGTTAGATGAAACCAGAGAAGATGAGTGATGAAGCTTGGAAAAAAACACACATACGCGTTGCCAGCTTGCGAAAGAAATACATTAAAGAACTCAAAACGCTTTTAAACTCAAGAACTAAAGCATCGTAGGAGGTTTAGCCTATGCGCTTCTACTGGATACGATCCACATCCCGAGCTTGTTTTATCGCTGCTGTTGTAACACGTGTGAATACGGGCGGAATGGCGCTTGACAAAGCGTTTGAGTACACGCTGAGTCTTGAACGCCAAGCCAAAAATACACATCTAATCTCCAATCGTGAAATTAAGTCCCTGAAACGGGATATCGAAGCGGTAATGCGGAGAATAGAAGAAACCCGCCGGGCTGTACCGGCACCAGCGGGTTGAGGGGATACGGGGGAAGAACTTACAACTTAATATTACATCAGCCCTCTGTCCAAAATCATCCTATCAAATTGGACAAAGGAGGCATTTGAACAATGGCAATTGGACATTTTTCAGGAGCACTTGAGGAAGTGCTGAAACGAACTGGTGATACTTTGGCAAAGGCAGGAAAAGCAACGAATGTTGACGGATCTCAAATCGGAAAAATCATTAAGGGCAGTCGTAAGCCATCGAAGGAGGTCATGAAACAGGCGGCTCAACATTATGATGACAGCCGATTGTACATCGCGGCAGCTGGGGAAGTAACAGGCGGTGCCTTTGCCCCCTGGCTGGACAATGTAGACCTACATAGGGCAAGCGTGCTTTTTAAAACGATAGAGGAAATGCGAGAGGTTCTTACATTATCTGCTGAGGTTCCTATTAGTAAGACTGCTGACCAGCTCACAGAATCCGAACGCCAAAATATGAAGCGTCTGCTAATGGAGACGGTTGAAGCTATTACGGCCCTTACCCACTTTGCGGCGGTGCTATGTAAGGAATATTCCTTTAGTTGGCTTGCGACATGGAAAGAACATCGCGCTGACTTGAAGGCTAAAAAATATATGAAATGAGGTTTGTATATGAACAGAAGTTTGTTGGTTGCTGAAGCTGTTCAGGCTGGCAAGAACTCGAAACATAACTTGCGCTTAATTCAAAGTAATCCGGATGTAATGATTCCTGGAAAGCTGGGTAACGCAGAGGAATATTTAAATCGCATGATTCGATTTGCGGAAGTAGAAATGAAAAATGCCCGCCGGCTAGGGCGGACACTCACTTTGAGAACTCGACTAAAGTCTCTTGTGCTGCTTATTTTATCTCCTTCTGCGGCAGAAAGCAAGGGTGAACGCGTATGACGCAGCAAATGGCAGAAAAAATCATCCAGAATTACGCTACATCCGCCCGAGCGCTACGCGAAAATACAGCCGCGTTAACGGCCTCCCTTTCTTCGGGATTGCCCGAACCGGAGCAATTGGACCGGATATGGGCTGAACGCGATGCGGTTTATATGCAATGGTCCAATGCAGCGGCAAGCCTTCGGGAGCTGCCTATAGAATATTCTGCACGAGTGCTATGCGAGATTGAACAGTTGCCAACGATTTAGGACAAGCTGGCACAATTGGCAGCGGCGTATTGTTCGTTTGGAAGAATAATTTAACAGCCTAAGGGCTTTAACCTTGGAGGGCATTTCATGAAAAAAGTTAGATACGTAGTTACTGAGCATAAGGGGTACTTCAGCCAAAACGATGCATATGACATGAAAGATGTATATGCCATTGTATCGGGTCTTTTGAGGGATGCAAAGGAAGAAGGAAGAACACAGCTTAACATAACCATTGATATTAAATAACCGCCTGATGAGGCTGGAGGGATACCAGCCGAAACGCCGAGAGGCGTCGCGGAAATCCGCTACAACATAACATGTCGGCCTTGTCTTCGGCCACCGGACGGTAACATAACCTACTCCCGTTCGGCGTCGGAAGATGCGGCTGACGCATCCAAGGTGGTGGCAGAAAAGGGAACGCAACGCCTGTGAGTCTAGAAGTAGGGTGTAAATCCCGGCGTTTAAGTTGCCGGCATTAGTCGGTTATAAAATCCAATGCGGCTTTGCGGTGAAGTCTGGTCTGAGACTGGCGATCAACGAAAAACTAAGTGCAAACCGTAGCGAGGTGCAAATCCTTGCCCGCCTTGCAATACATACGGAAGGAGGCACGAACCTTGAAAATTAGTGAAAGGCTTAATGATGTACTGTCCAATCTTGATGATCTTCGGGATGGAATTGACGACAGTCTCACGACTACAGCTAATATTCTGAACAATTTAAAAGAATTTTCTGAGACTGGATTGAATGCACTCATTGAGAACATCGAAAAAATCCGTGACGACGTTCATGATCTGGAAATTGAAAATTTGAAGTTGAAGGATGATGCCTTGTGCAAGTGATTCAATCAATAACCATTGCCACGATACCAGCTTTTGTTTTTGCGGTTGGCGGTGAACACAATGACCGCGAGATTATCGAGATCAAGCAAGTCGGTGCAGAGTATGAAAATAATGTCCATTCTGAATTCCATGTTTTAGATGAAAATGATGAGCTCATTGTCAGTATCGAGAATGCACCAGTGATCGTCGAGTATCGGCAGATCGTAGAACATGATGAAATCATGGAAGGAGAATCGGCATGAACGCAACTCATAAAAAAGTGGTGGAGTTTTTTGCAAAAATTAGCACCGATGAATCTGTGGATGTTAATGAGTTTTTAGAAGCTATCGCGTTAAATGTGGGGCTTTATACTGCGCTGAAAATCAAGACAGTGGGACAACGAGAAGTCACAGAGCAGTTCAAAAGCATCATTGATACTGGCCTCAAGATAGCGAATAGCGAAGTTGTACCGAAACGAGTTAGCTTTTTCATTATAAAAAAATAGCCCGCGGCAACGGGCTATCACTGATCTTTTGAAAACTAAATATGTGAATATGGCCATCTTATCATGGGTGGCCGTTCCTAACAAGAGGGAGCGATAGTCATATGGCTATGAATGTAGCTGCTATTACAAAAGGTATCGAGCGGGATGAATGGTTGAAACTTCGTAAACGGGGTATCGGCGGTTCTGATGCTTCTGCTGTCGCTGGGCTGAACCGATACAAGTCACCCGTTGGTGTGTTTCTTGAGAAAACGGATCAGATTGTACCAGACGAACCAGGCGAAGCAGCTTACTGGGGCAACCAGTTAGAAGATTTGGTCGCCCGTGAGTTTATGAATCAAACTGGTTTGCGTGTACAGCGCAGTAACAAGCTCTATCAGCACTCTGAGCATAAATTTATGTTGGGTAACGTTGATCGCCTGATTTTAGACAAGGGTGGTCGAGGTCTTGGCATCCTGGAATGTAAAACGGCCAGCGCTTATAAGCTGAGCGAATGGACTGACGATCAGGTTCCTGACGAATACGCCATTCAGCTCCAACATTATATGGCTGTGCTTGGTGTGGATTACGGGTATTTTGCCGTTCTGATCGGCGGTCAAAAATTTCAGTACAAGCTGGTTGAGCGAAACGAAGGTATCATTGAGTCCCTTATCCAAATCGAAGACGAGTTTTGGAACAAGCATGTAATTCCACGGGTTCCACCAATGGTAGACGGTAGCGCTGCTTCGACTGAGCTGCTGAATCGCTTGTATCCTGCTTCTCGGCCAGCGACAGAAATTACGCTGGAGAAAGATCAGGCATTACTGGTGGACAAGCTCATTGCTGCTAAAGAAGACGCACAAGTGGCTGCGGAACAGGTCAAGCGATTGGAGAACGAGCTGAAGGCAGCTATCGGTGAAAATGAGGTTGCCACGTATAACGGGGAACCTTTGGTAACTTGGAAGTCCAGTCAAACAACGCGCCTGGACACTAAGCGCTTGAAGCAGGAGCAGCCACATATCTTTGAAAAATACGCAAACACCACGTCTTCTCGACGGTTCTTGGTGAAGTAAGGAGGCTATTATGGCAGGACAACGCAGTAACGGAGCAACCCTTGAAAAAAAGCTTCAAAATAAGGCGGCTGGGGCAAAAAACGATGCGCCTACACCTTCTCAGACCATTGCCGCTTATATGGACAAAATGAAGTATCAGATTGCGGAGGCTATGCCAAAGCATATGAGCATTGATCGGCTCAGCCGTATTGCCCTGACGACGATCCGCACGAATCCGAAGCTACTGGAATGCTCTATGCCGTCTCTCATGGGGGCGGTCATGCAAGCGGCACAGCTTGGTCTGGAACCAGGCCTGATCGGTCATTGCTACATCATCCCATACGGTACAGAAGCCACATTCATCATCGGCTACAAGGGAATGATTGATCTAGCACGACGGTCTGGAAACATCAAGTCTATTGCCGCCCACGAAGTCTATGAAAATGATTTCATTGAGCTGACATATGGGCTGGAGGAAAAATTGCAGCACGTTCCTTGGTTTTTGCGTAAGGACGCTCAACCTGCCGAGTCAGGGAAGATCATTGGGGCTTATATGGTTGCCAAGTTTAATGACGGCGGTCATTTTATCCATTACATGCCGATCAGCGAGATTGAGGAACATAAGAAGCGTTCCAAGGCATCCAGTAAAGGGCCTTGGGTGACTGACTATACCGAAATGTGCAAGAAGACAGTTGTACGTTCCGGGTGGAAGTGGCTACCCATCAGCGTGGAGATTGCTTCTGCGGTTACTCAGGATGAAACGGTGCGTAAAGATATCACTCCAAACGATGAACCTTTTGTCTTTGATATGCCAGCCGAACCTAAAGACGGCGAAACACCTCAGACAGGTGATGCAGCTCAGCCAAATAACACTGATTCGCAGCAGCCTGCTGATGGATCAGGTCAGGACGAAATGGAATTTGAATGAGTTCTATAGATGAGATTACTGGCAAGCCGCTGTTACGCAGCATGATCGGTGAACACATTTGGCGGATTAAAGAGTCCGATCCTGTAGCCTTTAAGCGCGAGGTGCGAGAATACTTCGCGCGGGGCTATCCAAGCTGGACAGTGGTTCGTGCGAAGTATCCCTATATATTCTTACGTGATGACAGGGGGCAGAGTGTGTAAATGATTCTGGGCAGTGTGAAGAAGCGAACGGTATTTATATAAAAATCGCAAGAGATTAGGTGGTGAAGCCGGTGGACTCCAATGTAAATCCTCAGCCTACGGACGCACATATACGCATATCGCATGAAATACATCGAGAGCTGATCCGGCGGAAGTTTACTCAGCGGCAGCGGGATATTATTGATTTTGTCCTCACGCTGAGCTGGGGATGCGGGAAGCCATCGGCCAAAATTCCTATGCTTAAACATTTTGAGCTATGTGGCGTTCGTAAGGAACATATCAAAAAGGAACTAAAAAAGCTGGTTGAAAATCATGTGCTGTTTTGGGACGAGCACATGAATGTGTTCCAGATCAATAAGCACTATGACATGTGGACTGTCGATGTGGTGGAGCGATATGACCCCAAAATGATGAACGATTTAATCAAAATTAACATTGAAACTCATACCCCAAATCTCGGCAAACCAGTTACTAAAAAAGTAACTGAGTTACCAAAAAAGCAACCGATTCGAGTTACTAAAAAGGTAACTCAGTTACACAAAAGGCAACTGTTCAGTTACCAAAAAGGTAACTCGCCAGTTACTAAAAAGGTAACTGTGAATCGTGATTTTTCCTGTCATACCAAGGGATTTCGGCTCTCTAAAACAATATTTAAAGCAATTATTAAAAAAAACACTACTACATCTTTAGATACTGTACAGGAATTAGATACAGAGAACGGAGGCGGTGGTCGTCTTCCTTCAGACTATTCCTTTGGGTATATCTACCGTGCTTACGAAAACAACTTTACGGATGCAGGGAAGGTTACCCAATTTGAAACCGAGGACCTTGGTGCCTTGTTTGACGATTACGGTGGAGAGTGGCTACTAAAAGCTATGCGCGAAGCAGTCCGGCAGAATAAAAAGAGCTTAGCTTATGTACGGGGTACGCTGGAAGGATACCGTAAACGCGGGGGGCCTGAAGTAGAACGCCGAATGGATCGGGCTTCACCGGCGGAAGCAGAAATTCAAGAAAACGACCCGATTACGATTTTGATGCGAAAGGCAGATGAGCAACGACTTGCTGAATACGGAGTTACTTGAAGCTGAAATATTAGGTTCCTTTTTTCGAGACCCTTCCCTTGTAGACGAAGTCGCCGTAACACTAGAACCAAGCTTATTTACACAACCTTGGCATCGCAATCTGCTGAAAATGATACAAGAACTACACCGGACTGAACAGGAACTGTCCATGACTATGTTGGTGACGGTATTCGAAAAGCATCTTGAAAAGGTGGGTGGAGTTTCTTACCTGTCTAAACTGGCCAGCTCTGCCGTTGCAGTTTCAATGCTGGAGCAGAATATCAGGCAGCTCATCGAAACCGATGCTCGTCGTAAAGCGCTGGATTTGGTCGGTGAATACCGCGATAAATTTTTGGATTTGTCATCAGGCGGGTTTGAGGAATTACTGGATGAATTTGAACAGCGTTCATTGGATATTCGTCCTAAAGCATTGCAAAAGGATACGGCGGTTGACGACATCATCCAGTGGTATGAGGACTTGGTACTTAAAACGCAAGACCCTTCCCGAGCGCTTGGCATTATGACAGGCTGGTCAGCATTGGACCGACTGACGCTAGGGTTCCAACGTACTAACCTGGTTGTCATTGGAGCTCGAACTAGCATGGGTAAATCAGCCGTTGCCAATGAAATTAAGATGCGGGCTACCCAGCGAGGGCATAAGGTGGCGGACTTTAGCCTAGAAATGTCCAAGGCGCAGATTTATAACCGGATGATAGCTAATCTGTGCAGTATTCCTCTACAGGCTATACGTTCAGGGCATCTGAAGCCGGATCAAATCGAGCGTATTTCTATGCAGATGGAGTTTCTGCGAAAAATTCATATCGATGATAGCCGGGGCGTGACTGCGGAGTACATTTGTTCCGAAATGCGCCGATTGAAGCGGCAAGAAGGACTTGATTTGGTCATTGTGGACTACCTGCAGGAAGTGGTTGAGCCTGCTGAACGAAACGACAACAGCGGTTCTGGCTTGCATCGGGTATGTCAGAAGCTACGGAAGGCGGCAAAAGACTGTGACTGCGCGTTGATCGGTTTATCACAGGTTAAGCAGGATGTGGAGAGCCGGCAGAATAAAAGGCCATTCGTTTCAGACTTATCAGGCAGTGCGGCAATCAGCGCAGTTGCTGACGATATCCTTCTGCTGTACAGGGACGAATACTACAACCCTGACACACCAGACCCGGGTATCTTGGAAATCAACCTCGCAAAACAACGTAATGGTCCTACTGGAGTGGTGAAGCTCAAATTTGAGAAAGACACACAACAAATCGCTTAGGGGAGGAACGGACATGAAACAGGGGAAACGACTCACCAAGAAGCAGAAGATTGGATTGTTAAAGGCCAGACCAGGCGTGACGCTGGACAACTGGCTCTCTGAACGAGAAACGGCAGATGGGGTCGTGCTGCTAAACAAATTCTCGGGGAAACGGTGGCTGCTAAATAAGCACTATGGGGCATTGCAGCCATACAAGGTACGAGCCTGATGCAGCCGTCATGTTGGACGCGCTGGAGCGTCTATGAGTACATGAAACATCGGTTTGTCCGTACTGGACGAGTCCCTGATGAAGCTGAGCTGCTGGCGGAGCTGCCCAACATCGACCGAAGCGAGCTGTCTGAGGGGATGGCAGAATTTCGCCTGATTCTTGGTGACTGGCCTATCGCTGGAGGTGACAGGTCATGCAGCCCCAGATAAAGGACCCGATATATCAAACTCAGTTAAAGCAAACTGTACGAGACCGAGGCGGCAGGGTGATAGGCGAGGTATTTGTACTTGAACACAGTATGTTGCTGGTCAAGCAGTCACGTAAGCGTAAAAAGAGGGGGAAGCAGCTTTGAAAATTATGGGGATTGACCACGGCACGAATTTTGCTGGTTGGGCCACAATGCGAAATGGTAAGCCGATAGAATTTGGATTAAGGGACTATTCATCAATTACAATGCCTGGGGTTTTGGATGCCATCTATCAGGACACATTCCGACTGATCGAGCAGGAAGAACCGGAAATGATTGTACTGGAGCGTCCAGTTCACTTTAAAAATGCCAATAGTGTGTTAGCTCTTGTCGGGGCGTATACTTCCGTTTCCTTGGCTGCTCTGCATTTGGACAAGCCGATTGTGGGCATCCGTCCTTCAGAGCTCAAAATTCAGACTGGTAAAGGAAATGCGGATAAAGAGACAGTCGCCATGGAAATGCAGATGTTGTTTGACCTCGACTATGACGAAATTGCGGTTCCTGTTTTATACAAGAGGAATGATCCACGGGGCAAGTACAAAATCGGAGACGTGAGGGAACGCCTTTTTGATCCGTCAGACGCTATCGCACTTTGCTGGGCCTATCATCAAAATTTCATTAAGGGAGTTGCTTAAAGATGAGCTATATAAATTTCAAAGGTACGGTTAAAAAGATCAATCTCAAATCATCGGAAGAAACGGAAATTACCATTAGTATCCCAGCTTCTGAACTGGACGGCCAATATAATACGCTTCAAAGCATGCTGGAACTAAAAGTTATCGGCGGGTTAGATTCACAGATTGTTACGTACAAAGTTTTAAAGAACGCCAGAACAGGTAAGCCGATCACCAAATACACCGTGGATGATGGCGGCGTGGTATCTGTAGCGAAGCCAGAAGGGGAGCAACTTTCTATGGACTTGGGGCTTCCACCTGAGAAAGTGGAGGTTAAAGCTGATCCAGAGCAAATTGACCTTGAAGTTATTCAGGACTTTATACTTAGCGGCCTGGCACCGCGCTTTGACGACATGCAGTATGACTTTTTGGAAATTACAGAGCGCTTGGCCGGTGGGGACACCTATCTGAAAATAGCTGCTGATATTGGTATGGGTGTGGGCGTGTTTGTGGTTATGGTGGATGAGTACCGGAAGCGGGTCGCTCCAATGGCTGCTAAGTGGGATGAATGGCGTAAAGGTCAGGTCAATACAGTACCACCGAAAAAAGATGACGAGCCAGTAGAAGGTCAGCCGGCTGATCAACAAGATGAAACCAATACAGATCCTTCTGAGCAGCCTGAATCCGATGATAGTGGCAAGTCAGAGGGTGATCAAAATCCTGATACCGACACAGATCCTGAACCGGTAGTCGATAAGGATGAGCTGGAGAACTACATTTTGAAGGCTCGCCCAACCTTTGAGGACATCACTTTGGATTTCCCTACATTGCTCAAACAACGCCGAGAAGAAGGCAAGACGTGGATGCAGATTGCTACAAGCATCGGCCTGACCAGCGGCCAGCTCACTACAAAATGGTCTGCTTATAAGAAAAAGGTTGCTAAACAAATGAAAAACGGGGGAGCGGCGTAAGCCGTTCTTTCTTCAACGGAGTGACCACCAATGAGCTCATTAAAAATCCGTGACTGTAATCTGCATCTTGGGGCAAAAGAAGACTTTATAAGGGATGGCTTGCGGCAGGTAAAGAAGATCGCGCAGAGATACAAACCGCTCTGTATTGCTAAGGGAATCGATCTGGAGGACCTCATAAGCGAGGGAACTATCGGCTTAATGTTGGCGTTTGATAGATTCGATCCGGGCGACAGGGAGGTCAAATTTGAAGCCTACGCCTTACCGTATATAAAAGGTCACATGCTTCAATTCGTACAGAAGTCGGGCATAATCCGTCTTCCTGATAAGCCAGGGCGATTGGTCTATCGGCTTTTCGATAGAGGTTTAGAAAATGCAGATTCAGCGGTAGTTGCCGAGGCACTTCATATTAGCCAGTCAACGGCTCATAACGTTTTGCAGTATTCGAAATTCAGCCGGGTTCATTCATTAAGCCAGCCTGTAGGGATAGAGGAAGACACTGAACTTATTGATTTTATACCGTCTAATGACGACGACACTGTTCTTCCCGTTGAACAGTTTGTAGCCCGGTTAGATTCCACAGAGAAAAGGGTCATTGAACTGTTGATTGGTGGGTTCAAAATATACGAGATTTCCAGACGTTTGTCGATTTCGCAGGAAAAGCTTCTTGAAGAGATTGATAGATTGCAAGACAAGGCAAGTAGGTATTTTGGAGGTGGTGTAGCGGTGCAAAAGGACAAATTCAATGTAACTAAACAGCAATACATGAACCTGAGAAGCAAAGGTTTAACAGATGCCAGCATTGCCGAAAGGTTTGGCATGGGGGATAGCGCGCTTTATAAACGAAAAAAACAATGGGGCCTGGTTGAGAGCAGGCCCGGAAAAACATCAAGCCCTAACAGTATATCTAACCCAGTCACTATTGTTCAAGAGGATGATTCGAATAAAGACGATCAGATCCATTTCCTAAATGACCGGCTATCCAAGCTGGAGGCAGAAAATAAGCTACTTTGGGATATGGTTCATTTGCTGAAGAGGACAGTTTAATCAACAATCTTTTTTAGCAGCGTGGCCCTACCTTTTCAGGTACGGTGGCCACCTGCTCTTATCAAACGGAACATACGATCTTATTTCATCCCGAAAGGACGACTTTATATGACTCTTAAAGCGAGTGAAATTCATGTTGGCAAGCAATACGTACTGGTGGAATCTCCTTTTAATGCGGCAGTTGTAACGGTGATAGAAGACCAAAGTGGGGGAAATGCAGGATTAGGACGCTCCAATCACTGGGTCGGCTGGAGGGTTCGGGTTGAGAAGAACATCGGTGGTATTGAACATCCGATTGGATACGAGTTTAATGCCGGATGGGACGAAGAGTACAGCCATTATTCCTCATTGGCGTTTTATCCCTATGATGACTCTGTAAAAAGTCAGATTCGTGAAGAGCTGGAGAAGCTGCTTCCACAGATTAAAAAAGTTACTCACATGATCACTGACGCGGAGGAAAGCTGGACGACACATTACGATCAGAATAATCCAGAAGACCTGTATTTGCGGGGGATGTTTTACCGGATCGGTGACATGTTGGATGATGCGAACCGATTGCTGGTTCAGACGTTTGCCGAAGTTGTCGATGAAGGCGTGCTGGTAAAGCAGCCGAACGGACGCTACTCCTTGCATGGACGTGAACTTACTTCCGGCGAGGCTATTGAATATCTTGCCCCGGATGATGATGGTGATCGTTGGGTGCTGTCTCGGATTGGTCATAATGGTCAGGACTATTACCTAGAAACTGATCGTAATTTGTCGCTGGAAGGGCTGCGCGTTCGGATTAAGTACATTCCACGCTGAGGGGGGCATGAACATGCGAAACACTTTAGGAGATCTGAACAATCATTTATTCGCTCAACTGGAGAGGCTGAGTGACGAAGAATTGAACGGTGACAAATTGGCCGAGGAAATCATCAGAGCCAAAGCTGTGACGAGTGTAGCTTCACAAATCATCGCTAACGGATCACTGGTTCTGGAAGCGGCCAGGCTGGCTGATGACAAACTTAATGCTGACTCTCCTGTTCCAAAGATGTTGGAGGGCTGACGGATGGTTCATCGCTACATCCCCGAACAGCGGGATTTCATAAAAAACAATGCTGCCGGCAGAGGCAACGCAGAACTGACGGATTTGTTCAATGCTCGCTTTGGTACGGATTTGCCCGTGGAGAAAATTAAACGCTTCAAGGCTAATCACAAGGTTAGCAGCGGGCTGACGGGCAGATTTGAGAAAGGGCATGTCCCGGCCAATAAAGGGAAGAAGGGTCTTAGTCAAGGTGGCGTGGAAACCCAATTCAAGAAGGGGCATAAACCCCATAATTATGTCCCTGTTGGATCGGAAAGGGTAAATGGCGACGATTACGTTGATATCAAAATTGCTGATCCGAACAAGTGGCGTGGGAAGCATCTAATCGTATGGGAGCAGCATCATGTCTGCTCTGTTCCGAAAGGACATGTTGTTATCTTTGGTGACGGGAACCGTCGCAATTTTAATCCAGATAATTTGATCCTGGTTACTCGTGGCCAACTGGCAATTATGAACAAAAGGGGGCTGATTCAAAACGATGCTAAGTTCACCAGGACGGGCGTCATCATGGCCGACATCATCAAAAAGATCGGAGAACGGAAGCGGAGAAAACGCTAATACACCTAAGGAGGGGCAACCCTTCATAAGGGGGGAGAGGCGCAATGCAATATGGTTTGTCAGGCTTCTTAGCTCCAAACGGATTTTTTTATGAGTGCAAATATGGTGAGCATCGGGTTCTGGCTGTCGAACTGGTTGAAAAATTTAATATTAATACTTTTGATGGCGACAGCAATAAAGTTCCTGATTTCATCAAATTCGGGTTTGCGCCAGGCGTTGGCAAAGAAGGCGACCCAGGCTCCTGCCACGCTTTTATCTGGCAGGAGCCTACACCCCAGCAACTCACATGGATACATGCAAACCTGGAACGCATGACGGGCGTACAACAGCGATCTGTATTGAGTTGGTTGGATGCGTACGGAATTGATGTATAAGGGGGTATCCCCTATATCAAAGGAGACGATTATAAATGGAATTAGCAGTACAGTCGTGGGCGTTTAACCCCAATTTGCGTTGGATGTTGGCCCGTGTTACCGGGAACGACGAGGGCGGCGATGAAATAGATGAAACCGGGATTATAACTGACATTAAAGGAGATTATTTAGAGTTCGAGTTTATACGCGAAAATCAAATAATACGCACTCATTTTTATTTGGAGTATTTCCGCAATGGAGGATTGATCCTGGCTGTATATGATCGACCGCCTGTAATGGTTGAGCTTCCTGATTCCTATCAGATCGATTCTACTACCCAAGGAGAGTGAATGGATTGAATGTTAACAGTTACGTTGAAGTTGTTTTGACTAAAACAGGGATAGACATACTTGAAAATCATTATATGAAATTGTACTCCCATTTACCAATCAACATAAGAATGCCCTTAGATATGCACTTCAAAATCTCAAAACAAGAACCAGTGCAATTTCAGCTTTGGGAGCTAATGCAGATATACGGACCTCATATCTTGCGTGGTGCTCCTTATGTACCTGAAGGATATGCAGCTCTGTCAATTAGACCAGCTAATATACCTCTGGAGGCGTTAATTTATGATTAAACATCAATACCGCCCAGGCGGTTCCATAAAAGAAGCGAAGCAGCCTAGCCCTAAGAATGAAGTGAAGAAAGGGCCTGATACATTAATCGAAGGGTTCTACCAACCGTTGCCGGACGAGGTGTGTCAGACAATCATTGATCTGGACAATCAAGGCGTTTCGCGGTCGCAGATTGCCCGACAGGTTGGCATCCCGAAAACGCGAGTGGTTCATGAGCTGATGAGTTTGGATTTGAAGGACACGCCATCCAGCAAGTACGCACCAAAGAGCTACGAAAGGAGCACCCTATGAGTAAGGATTATCGTCAATTATTGTTGGAATATGGTTACCCTGAGGATTTAGTAGACGGATGGAGTCTGGAAGACTGCCAAGCTGAATGGCAGGAGTTTTGTGGGACATGCATCCCGGAGTAATACAAACAACCCCCGCATTCCTTGGCCGGGCTCGCGGGGGTCGATAGTTAGTTTTTACCTCACCAAATTATACCACGGGTGAGGGGAACATGATGGGGAAAAGAAGAAAAAACAACCTACAACTTACTTTTAACATTCTGCCGGTCGACGAGAAAGCTACCCGCCTTGCGGTGGAGGATTATCTGGAAATAGTTCGGCAGTATCGGCAGATTGGTTTTGTACGGCGTGAGGCTGCAATAACACAGTCGTATTCATATAGAGAGCATCAATCCACTAATACGATCAGCAAGCAGACGGAGGAAATCGCCATATTCAATGTGGACAAGGAAGCAAAGTTTAAAGCAAAGGACGAGCTGCTGGAGTTAGCAATGAGTAAACTTTCCAGCATTCAACGTGAGGTTATCCAGCGGAGTTACCTGGACGATGAGGGAGAGTTTGACTATATCATTGCAGGGGAGCTCCACATGAGTGATCGCAGGTTAAGAGAGATTAAACAGGCAGCCTTGGACACACTCGCTGGGATGCTCCACCTAACTGTTTTTATTAAAAACTCGGTTCAGACCAGCTCGGTGGTATAAAAGGGTTCCGCTTTTTTGCCGGATTTGTTCCGCTTTGCTGCCGCTCATTGGACTTTTACTGTGGTAAATTTATAGCATGGAAAATCAAATAAGGAACACACCTTAGCTTTCGAGCCTCGGTGATCAGGTCGGCCAATGTGCCGGCCTTTTTGATTTCTCTATAAAACCATATTCGGAGGAATTAATCATGTCTACAAAACCACGTTTCGCATTTTTGAGTGAAGACGGAATCTTGCGCTTACACGATGAGGAGCACGCTTCGCAGCACGGCAAGCACGTACAAACAAGCCTGACTGACGACGAGAGTGGCTACCCAGTCGTTGAGGGTCAGGGTGTTGTGTATTATGCCTATGATGACAAGGCTTACGTTAAAGGCAACAAGAAAGATGGTCAACTTATCCCCACACCGCTAGTTCTCAAGCAGCTCGCAGCAGAGCTTCTGTAGTTTTTGAATGTGGTGGCGGAAGAGAGACGCTACAACGTAGGATGACACCTGCAGATGACAGTTGATAGCCTCAGTGACTCCTGCAAGGGGATAGAGGGACATACTGCTCAGTGGCATTGACCAGTGCGCGCAAGGGAAAGCCCAAATATGTGGCCGCGAACAAGGATAGATCCTTGTATCCCTTAGGGGCACCCGTAACGCACAGCGGTAGATCGGTAGCGGTATGCAGGCTGCGGTTAAACGGTAAGTCATTCCATGCGGGGGAGAGTGGCCCCCGCCCACATTATTCATGGCACGTGCAGGTGGCAAGGAACCAGTTAACCAGCGGAAACATGAACAGCCTGGTCAGAACCCTTGCGCGGTTCAATTCCGCAGCGTGTCTTTTATTTTTTCATCGATGGGAGCGATATTGTGAAAAAGAGCCCGAAAGCAGGGAAATGTATGCTTTGCAATGACCCCAACCCGAACCCAAAAAACACAACAATGGGCGCATCCTTTTGTGATACGTGTTGGGATGTAATGAAATCCGGTGACGAGGATAAACTGGGTGAGAGAATTGTCTGGGACAAGTAATATCGAGAAAGTGAGTAAAAGCCAGCTTATAATGGTTTAACTGCCCATTTTCCGGCATTGTCCGGTCTTAGTTCTTTGACGGCCATTTTATGATATCAGTAAAATGGTCTTGTTCTTCCTCTCTTGTTACTAAGTACAAATGCTTTTATGCAACAGCGCAGCGTTTTGCATCCCGCTTGCGGGAATAGGTGTTATCGCTGTTTATTTTTTCGGGTTTTAAATAAGCGCCTGTGTTGCTTTGGTGCTGTAAATACATAGGCAGATACAAGTCACTCATTTGGGTGGCTTTTTTTATTGCCTTGAAAGGTTTGAATGGTTTGAAGAAGAAGCAGAAGAAAGGAATTTTGCTCCCGTTGAAAGGTCCACCAAAACAGCCGAAGAAATGCAAAGGTTGCGTTTGGGGTAGATGGGACGGGGTTAAACAGTTTTGTATTAGACAAAAGTGTGAGACTAGTATGAATAAAGAAACTATATATGCTCATATTAATGATGAAAACAATTCAAGGAGGTAGCATAGCATGGAGAATACAGTATCTGCAAAATTTTTAAATGAGAGTGAAGTAGCACCAATTGGCCAAATTTACTTCAGAAAAGGTACTGCTGGTTTAGTTAACAACTTGCCCGACAAAACATCCGTACCAGTTCAATTATCGGCTGATATTAGCCTAAAAGAGTATATTGTTAACTACAGCATGGAATTGCCAGGAACAAAAGTATTTGTTACTAAAGTTGAGCTTAATAACGCGAATGATTGGGTAGTCACAGTATACAACGACAGTGGTGCTACGGTTAGTGGGAAACTAGTCCCACTAATTATGGGAGGAATTCACTAAAGTTATCGTCTAAGCATCCTTCGGGGTGCTTTTTCTTTTGCTCTCGTAAGACAGAAGGTGAGTCGTTTTAAGCTTGCTTTTTATTGCTCAGCGAATTGCCGGAAGGAGTGCAGATGAAAGCAGAGAGAGGGCATAGACACGCTCTGACAGCCTACTAGCCTGTCACCCGAATAGTAAAAACCAACTCAACACAAATATGGCTCTTGACCACCGTCATTTATTGTCTGATACTGGAAGATGTTGTGCCAGAATTAGATTGGGAGTGGTCAGATGACGAAGAAACATATTTTGTGGACTTTAGCAGGAGTTCTGTTGGTGTGGGCACTATCTGGATACTTTATTTCTATGTGGTTCGGAAAACCAGATGGGGGCGGTACGTTCGGAGATATGTTCGGAGCAATCAATGCATTATTCTCAGGTTTAGCTTTTGCAGGGCTTATATATACCATTACAGTCCAAAAAGAAGAATTGATAGAGCAAAGAAAAGCCATAAAAATGCAAACTAATGAGTTGGAGCTCCAAGTAACAGCTATCAATATGCAAACAGAAGAATTGGCGCTCCAAAGGCAAGCTATCGAGACGCAAACTGCAGAATTAAAGATGCAACGAGAAGAGACTACTCGTTCCGCTGATCAATTAGAGATGCAGAGGCAATTAATGAATTATCAAGTAGTGCTTACCACTGTTAACGACCTAATTAAACTTAAAAACAGCACAATAGCTACTTTAGATATGACAATAGAACGTAACACAAAAAAAGGAGTAGAAGCAATAAAAGCAATAGCTCAGCAGTCACATCAGCGATCGCGTTCACTGATCGAACAAGATCATTTGAAACAACTAAAACAGTATGAAAAATCATGTACCTTCATGCTCCAGTTTGTAATTGATTCTGATTTAGCAGAATTTCAAACTAAGAATTTGAAAAAAATCATCAAAGTTAATATTTCAAACGATGAAGCTGTCGTACTCAGAAGACTTTCTGTGGACGAAGGTAACCAACATAATTTGATGTTATTTAATAATTTTGATTTATAGATTAATAAACTTACCAATCGCCAGCTTAGTTGGCGATTTTTCTTTTGAAGGGAGCATGAACAGTGGAAATCAGTGTCCTACCAATTGAACAAATCAACGCAGCAGCATACAACCCACGTGTTGATCTTCAGCCGGGCGATCCAGAGTATGAAAAGCTGAAAGCCAGCATTGAGCAGTTTGGATACATCGATCCGATCATTTGGAACCAACGCACCGGGAACATGGTTGGTGGCCATCAACGCTATAAGATACTGGTTCATGAGCTGGGGCATACGGAGTTAGCCGTTTCCGTTGTCAATTTAGACGACCAGCAGGAAAAGCTTCTCAATCTGGCGCTTAATAAGGTCAGTGGGAACTGGGATGATGAAGCCCTTTATCGATTGCTTGACGATCTGGAGCAGAGTGGAGCTGATCTGGCCCTCTCTGGCTTCGATACGGATGAGGTCGAACAGTTAATGAAAGACTTTGCTGAACCTGCAGCAGATCAGCTTGGAGACTTCACCAATAAGGAACTGGACGTGAGCGAGTTCGACGAAGAGAATTTCGAGTGCAAGTGTCCACGATGTGGCTTTGTGTTTGACCGCACAGAGAAAGGAGTCAGTGAGTCATGAGCCGCCCAGCATGGGATTGGAAGCTGTCTGATCTGGCTGCTGTGCCGCAGCATGGACGGACGGTGTTTTCTTGCTTCTCCTGTGGCGGTGGCTCCACAATGGGATACAAGCGAGCTGGATATAAGGTGCTGGGTAATGTGGAGATTGACCCACAGATGATGCGTATCTACAGGAAGAACCATAACCCGCCGCATCCCTTCCTAATGCCTATTCAGGACTTTAAGTCGATTCCTGATAGTGAGCTGCCGGCAGAATTGTTTAATCTGGATGTGTTGGACGGATCGCCGCCTTGCAGCGTGTTTTCAACCGCTGGCGCAAGGGAGGACAAATGGGGTGGAGAATATGCTTTCAGAGAGGGACAGGCCGTGCAGCAACTTGACGACCTGTTTTTTGAGTTTCTGGAGGTAGCACACAAGCTCCAGCCACGGGCTATTGTAGCTGAGAATGTAAAGGGTATGCTGATTGGCAAAGCCCGGGGCTTCGTTAGCCTGGTATTGTCCCGATTTCGGGAGATAGGATACAAACCGCAGTTATTCCTTCTCAATTCTGCCACGATGGGCGTTCCTCAAAAGCGGGAGCGTGTTTTCTTCATCGCAGTCCGGGAGGATCTGCCATTTCCACCGCTACATTTGGAGTTCAACGAGCCGCCGGTGCTGTATAGGGACATTCGTTGTGGTAATGGTAGGCTGATCAGTCAGGACAGTCTAACTTTTGAACGTTGGAATAAGAAGCGTCCGCCTGACCTTAATATGGGCGACGTAACAGAGCGTGAAGAAGGTAAGATGAGTAACTTTAATACCATTCTTCTGAAGGATCAGAAGGTTGCAAATACTCTTGCCAGCTCGTCCGTTTTCCTGAGGGATGATGTGCCGCAACATATTAGCGACACGGACGCTATACGGATGCAGACTTTCCCAAGCGACTATGATTTTATGGATGCTAATGTTCAGTATGTATGTGGTATGAGCGTTCCGCCCGTAATGATGCAGCGGATCGCAGAGCAGATCAATTCCCAATGGTTCGAGGGTAATTAAAAAGGAGGACGCTGTAACGTCCTCCCCCCCAATCCAGGGTATCCCCCGGCTGAGATAGCGGCCCGCCACGCGTGGCATTTTGCAGACATCCGCTATCTCGCATTCCAGTATATAGGAAAGCCGAGGGATACGACAATGGGAACAGACAACGAACAACAAGATGCATTACTACAACGTGAAATAGAAATCATCGAGGGAATCCTCGAATCCAAGGCGCAATACCGGAAGATTGTCAAAGCAGGAATCGCCCAGTGGGTCAAAGACCTACAGGCTGGAAATATAAAAATGCAGACGGTCCAGGACTTGGATCGTCTGATTGAATTAGATATTAAGTTACAAAAGGATGAATTGTAAAAGCTCATAATAATATTGCTATCTGATTCATAAATATGGATTTATTAAACAATAATATGATCTTAATGTAAGAAATATTAAAAACATGGAATCATTTAGTAGTATAAGGAGGTAGTTTAATATACAAATATAGGAGGAATAATCTGTGAAGAAGAAACATTTAGTTGCGTCAGCCTTAGCTTTAGGTATTATTGGAGGGGCTGTTGCCGTACCCAATGCGATTTTTGCGGATTCAGATGCTGTAACTGATTCTGCAAAAACATCCACTACGGCGACCCAGGATGCTGTTACAACAACTACTGGTGACCATGTCATTACTCCACAGGCTACTGATGGACAAATTGTCGATCGTCCAGTAGCTGGATTTAATGATTCTGCTGATTTTGACATTAAAGGAGGATATGGATACGTAAGACTGTACTTGAGAAATACAGGAGACACTACTATATCCTTTACCGTAAATCAGGGAAGTGTATCTGGTGCGGAAAAGTACAGTGGAACAGTAAAACCCGGTAAAACATTCGATGAAATATTAAATAAAAGCAAGGCGTGGTCCTCAGGGAAATTTTATGTTAGTTTAAGTAGTGGTTCTGGCTCCATGTCTGGAAAGCTCGGAGTTCGGACTAGTACTAATACGAATTTTTAAATATAATTGCTGGGAAAGCGAGCCTATGAGGCTCGCTTTTTTTGTTGGGGGTGGTGATTGTGTAGCATGGCAAGAGAGCGAAGTCCTGAGCGGGACAAGGCAAAACAGATGTGGCTGGAGAGCGACGGAACGATGAAGTTAAAAGACATCGCCGCCGCTCTTTCTGTTGGCGAGACCCAGGTCCGAAAATGGAAGTCGCAGGACAAATGGGCAGACGATCTGAATAGTAACGTTACCAATGAATCCAAAAGTAACGTTACCAAACGAGGAGCGCCCAAAGGGAACAAAAACGCTGCCGGCAATCGTGGCGGTGCTCCCCCAGGTAACCAAAACGCCAAGGGGAATAGTGGCGGGCCGGGTGGGCCGTTTCGTAACAAGAAGGCACTAAAACATGGGCTGTACGAAACAATCTTTCTGGACACGCTGGATGAGCAAGAGCAGGCGCTTTTTGATTCTATTGAAGTTAAGCCCCTTGATCAGTTGGAAACTACTTTGAAGACACTGATTCTCCAAGAGCGGAAAATTATGCATCGCATCAAGCAGCTTGAGTCCGGCCTGACCGATGAAGAAAAGAAGATCAAAGAGGAATTGTACCAACGCAAGGATAAAGTTCCTTACACCAGCCAAAAAACAGGCAAGCAGATTAATTTGTCTGTTCAAACCGAGGGCATGAAGGTCACAGAGATAACCACCGTTGTTGCTTCCAAACTGGACAAGATTCTCAAGCAGGAAGATCATCTCAACAAGGTGCGCGACAAAAAAATTCGTGTTCTCGCTCAAATTGCAGCCATTGAGCATGAACAAGCAAGGCTGAAACTCGCCAGTGATCGGTTGGAACTAGACAGATTCAAGGCGCAGGGATACGGCGGCGCGGAAGGGGATGAAGGCGATGAAGACGATGAGGAAGATGACGACGAATGGTAATTACTCTTGCTAAGGAGCATCGAAAAAGAGCCAAGCGGCGGCTAAGGGATCGGCCTGAAAAACTGGATGAGCTAAAGGGAATCCTAGCCGATTTTGAACAGTTCTGCTGGCGTATGCTCAAGATCAAGACGAAGAGCGGTCGCATTATGCCGCTGACGCTCAATGATGCTCAACGGACATTTGTCCGTGAAGTATTTAGGCAGATCGAAGCAGGCAAGCCTGTCCGGATTATCATCCTGAAGGCCCGACAGATGGGATTCTCCACTGTGACGGAGGCGCTGATCTACTATTTCACGTCACTACAAGAGGCGAAGAACGCCTTTATCGTCGCACAGTCTTCTGATGCCTCTAGTAACTTGTACGATATGTTCCAGTTCTATTATGAAAAGGTGCCGGCAATCATCAAACCAATGAGCCGAAAGAACAATGCTAAGAAACTCACCTTCGAAAATCCAACGATTCGGACAGCGGACCGTCGTAAGAATCCGGGGCTGAAATCGAAGATCACTGTACAGACTGCGGAAAGCCGGGTCCTTGCCCGTTCGGACACAATCCATTATCTGCATGCTTCAGAAGTGGCGTTCTGGCCAGCCAAGAAGAAAAAGAAGCATTTACTGTCCCTGCTGGCAGCCCTGTCCAAAGAGCCCGGCAGTTTGGGTGTGATCGAATCTACCGCCAACGGCATGGAAGAGTTCAAAAAAATGTGGGATGCAGCTGTAAAGGGCGAGAGTGATTTTACTCCGCTCTTTTTTGCGTGGTTCGAAATGCCTGATTATCGTAAGCCGGTACCGCCAGGCTTTGAACTGACCGAAGAAGAACTGGAATTGAAGGCCAAGTATGGCTTGGATGATGAGCAATTGCAATGGCGGCGGTATACCATTCGAAACGACTGCGGCGGCGATCCGCGGCAGTTTGACCAAGAGTATCCTTCTGAGCCCGACGATGCCTTTCTGTTATCCGGTGAAGGTATCTTTGACAACAAATTTATTAAGAGTTTGCGGGATGCGATCAGTGTTATTGGCAGCCGACACGAAGTTGATTTTGTTAAAAATAAGATCATCCCGGCACATGCCGGCGAGCTGGTCATCTATCGGCAGCCAGAACAAGGTAAACGGTACGTGCTGGCTGCCGATACAGCCAAGGGTAAGGAAGACGGGGACTATGATGCTGCTTACGTAATTGAGGAGCGCACAGGGGAAATGTGCGCAGCTCTGCACGGTAAATGGGATACGGACCTTTATGGCAAGAAGCTGAACACGCTCGGTTTATATTACAACACGGCACTGTTGGCCGTGGAGAACAACAACACTGGGGAATCCGTGCTGAATACGTTGTTTAATACTTGCCACTATCCGTTGTTATTCATGCATAAGAAGAGTTTAGGCTGGAATACCAACCAGGCAACGCGTCCAGTGATGATCAGTGACTTCAAGGAAGCGATCCGGGACCAGCTCTATGATATCTACTGTCCCGAACTGTACGGCGAGTGCATGACGTTAATAGACAAGAATGGCAGAGCTGAGGCAGACAGCGGGTGCCATGATGACAGAATCCTGGCGTATTCCATTGCGCTGCAGTTGCGACAAGTGGCTGGTAGATGGTTCGACTGGTACGCGAAGAAACAACAAAAACGGGCTGAATCCCGTGATGATTACAACGAGGGAGTGGGGTGGATTTAAGCAATGAGTGAGGGAAATGCACAGTGGTTTCAGATCAGCAAGGCGGACGATGAACAACATATACCGTCCAGCGCTCAATTGCCGGATTTATTTGACGATCTGTACGATATTCACGGTCTGTTACCCTTCGCACTCGGCAATGACCCTGCTTCCTGCAAGCTGCTGGTCAAAAACTCCAACATCATACCGCAATGCATAGAGGCATACAAACGCAATATCGCTGGCTATGGTATTGCCCTGGAGTATTTGCCGGGGGAAAACGATAAAACCGCTCTGGATGATTGGAACAAGGCGGAGAAGTTTCTCGAAACTTGCAATCTGGAAGACACACCGGACGAGATTATAAGTCAGTTGATCGAAGACTTGGAAAGTACGGGAATGGCTCATGTAGAGGTAGCTTGGCCTGTAGGGTCGGAGTTCCCGACTATTTTTCGCATGAACCCGAAATATATCCGCTGTACGAAGGAAAGTACGAAGGCGACTATCAAGCGCAAGCGGCGCATCAGCTCCACAAAGCAAGTAGAGGAATTTTCACAGGAAATCTATACACGGCGCTATGCCATGAAACGGAATACATCTGTTGTGTGGTTCCGGCTATTTGGTACAGAAGCGCAGGAATCCGATGAAGGTAATCAAATTATCCCCCTCCGTATCGGTCATGACGGTCCCTATGGGGAACCACGCTGGTTTGGTAATGCGCCTGGCGTGGTCGGCAGCCGTGAAGCTGAGGAACTGAACGTTTCCTACTTCTCCAATGGTCGTATGCTCTCTATGTTGCTGACCGTTACGAATGGCCGCCTGACAAAACAATCTATGGAGCTGCTCAAAAAGGTGAAGGGTTCCGATTCTCAAGGCGGGATTTTGTATCTCGAAGCCATAGGGGAAGAAACGGGCGGTCCCAATGATGAAAAGATTGAAAAAACAGCGATTAAACTTGAAAAGCTTAATGACTTGCTTCAACAGGACGCACTCTTTCTAGAGTATGGTAAAGAAAAGAAAGCCGATATCCTGTCCGCCTTCCGTCTACCGCCGATCCTGGTTGGTCAGAGTTCAGATTATAACCGGGCCACAGCGGATGCCGCGCTACGGTTCGCTGAGGAACAGGTTTTTGAGCCGTACCGCAAGTGGATTATGGCCGAGATTTTTAACAAACGCCTATTTCCGGCTATGGACATTTTCCGGGTACGTGCTGTTTTGCGGGGACCGAAGATCATTGACCCGGCTGATCGCAAGGCTATGTTGGACTTTATCGCGGATCGGGGCATCATGTTGGTGCGGGATCTCATTCCGATTGCTGAGGATGTACTTGGTACGACGATTGATGAAACCAAGTACAGCGAAGAGTATCTCGATACGCCAATTGCACAACTTGCATCCAGTCAGCCCGCATTGCTTGAGCCGGAGCCTGACACGGACTCAGACGACATGCAAAATCGTATCGCTACAATTGCCAAGCGCTTGTTAAAACAGGCTGACAAGGAGGCCGCTTTGCATGTGTGAGTCCTGTTGGGCGTTGATTGCCAAGGCCGACGATGCCGAATTTCTGGACAGCCTTGAGTTGAGCTACGTTGAGCGCAAGGTGCTTGAGGAATTGTACAAGCAAGGTGAGGACAAAATCACGGAGATTCTAGAGCTACAGGGGCAGGCGCTACACGATGCCATTTCAGAATTGAGCGAGGATGCCCTGGGCGATATCGGGGAACTGGGTAAGGTGCTTATTGCTTTGCACACTACGGATGTGTTTGCGGAGCTGTTCGAGCAGGCGGTGCAGGAAGCATTTGAGCCATTGTTTCACTTGGCCGGTGAAACGGAACTGGTGGCATTAGACCCGGAAAAGGTCTGGAGCACCAGCAACAAGGCTGCTGGCCGTTTCACGAAGAAGCTCAAGAAGCTGGTTCCCGACATGAACAAAGCTTCTACGGATGTGTTGTTGCGCAGCTTCGGCAAAGCCATTGAGGAAGGAGCTACACCTTCAGAGCGGGCTTTGCTTGTACAGGAAGTCAGCGCGCAGGCTGCTAGCGGGGAAGATGGCCCATTTAGTATGCAGCGTGCGCAGCGGGTATCACGTACCATGAGCACCGCAGCGGCCAACGGCGGCAAGCTGGAAGGCTGGAAGAAATCCGAAATTGCTAAGGGGAAGAAATGGCGCGCTGCTGGCGGTACACGTACCCGAAAGAGCCACCGTAAGGCCAATGGTCAGGTGGTTCCGCTGGATGAACCGTTTAAAGTCGGTGACAGCAAACTGATGTACCCCGGTGATCCGTCCGGTGAGGCAAAGGAAATTGTAAACTGCCGCTGTACTATGCAGTTGGTGCTGGATTAATTCGTGAAGGGAGGTGAAAGAGAATATGACCTTTAAATTGAAAGATGCAAAGATTACACATATTTCGCTGGTTGATAAAGGAGCCAATGGTGTACCGTTTGCAATCATCAAAGCTGCTGGGAAAAATGCCATCCAGAAGCAGGTGCAGATTGCTAAGGTTGATGATGCCAAGCGGATTGTCGTTGGTGTCGTCTATCAGCCTGATGTGGAGGATGCACACGGCGATATGATGGATGAAGCCGAGATCGAGAAGGCAGCACATCTCTTCATGGAGAAGCAGCACACTTATAACATCGACAAGCAGCATGATCTGGATACGGACAAGGGTTATGTAGTCGAATCCTACATTGCTCCTTGTGACATGGAGATCGGTGAACAAACTATTGTTAAAGGCTCCTGGGTGGCCGGGGTAAAGGTGACGGATGACGACACTTGGGATGACATTCAGAAAGGCGAGATTACTGGCTTCTCTATGTGGGGTGTCGGTAAGCGGGAAGAAATCGAGGAAGATGGGGAGGTATCCAAAGGGCTCTTGGGTAAAATCGTTAAAGCGCTCGGTGCAATGGGATTAATTGAGAAAGGCGCAGTCGCTGACAAATACAATAAGAACCGTAAGAACCGCGAATTTTGGGCTGCACAGGATGCCTTAAACGCGGTTCTTTTTCGTTGGGATAGTTGGGAGAGCGGCATGGAGAGCGACCCTGAATTAATCCGCGAAGCCCTTCAGGACTTTGTGGACATCGCTCAGGAAGTGCTCATACAAGAGGATATTGTGAAGGCAATCGGTAGCCCACCTGAACAGATTGCTAAAGCAGGGAAGAAGATTTCTGCCGGCAACCTGAAGCACATTGATGATGCCATTGCTGCATTAACCGAATTAAAAACAAAAACCGACCCTGAAAAAGATGAGGGGTCCGAGGAGGAAGACGATTTGAACGCTGAAGATATTGCAAAGGCTGTACAGGCTGCCGTGGCTCCAATCGCCAAGCAGGTAGAAACCCTGTCGACGCAAGTTACTGAATTGAAGAAACAAGAAGGGGCGGAGCCTGAACAGCCGGCGGGAACAGAACCACCTGCTGAACCTCAAGCAAACGCGCTGACTGATGCGATTACTAAGGCACTGGCGCCGTTGACCGAGCAAGTTCAAGCGTTGGCTACTGATGTACAAGTTGTAAAGAACAGCCGTGGTGGTTCCGCTCAAGGCGGTACCGTAGACGAAATTCAAAAATCTACTGGCGGCGTGAGCTTCGGCGGCCTGCTTTAATACCAAGAAGGGAGACAAGCAAATATGAGAACAAACGGACAAATCATCAAATCCACTATTACGAGCACGTTGGATCAAACCGCTCTGAATTACCAACAGGTAGATAAATTTACCGAAATGGCTTACGAATCGACTGAGTTTCTAAAGGGGATTCGTACGATCACACGTATCGCTTCTAAGGGGACAATCGACAAAATTGGTGTTACTGGCCGTAACTTGCGCAGCAAAAAGGAAAATATTATGGCTGACAATACGCCTACCCCAACATTACCGCAAGTTCCGTATGCTGTAGAGCCAGTTGTTTTGCCATTCGAAATCACCGAGGAATTTATCCGTCAAACTGCTCGTGTACGTGGTCAGAACGGTGAGGATATTATTATGGCAGCCATGACCAAAAACTATGGTGAAAATATGCAGGATATTGGGTTTAACGGGGATACTGCTACGCCGAATACTGACCCGGATTATGCTTTCCTAAGTATGAATAACGGTTGGTTGAAGCATGCGAAGGCCAAAGGCAATTACATTGATTGGACCACGTTGAAGGACCCTCAGAAAAAGGGTGTACTGTTTGAACTGGAACGTGCGATTCCAACTCGTCTGCGTACTGGTGGTGTATTTAAGTATTTCATGCATCCGAATACCTTTTCTAAGCGGCTTCAGGCTTTGGCTGAGAAGGACACCAGTGCATCCATCCAATTGCAGATTACGGGCGGCGTGAAGAAGGTGAACAGCTATGAGGTTGAGGAAGTAGCTCATATGCCAGAGGGAGCTATCATCTTTACGTACCAACAGAACTTTGTCTTGGTCAATACGTACGATATGCAGATTCGTAAGACGACCGAGGGCAGAGAAGCCATTCTCGCGGACAAGCGTTTCTACGCTATCCATTCCGATTACGACTCTATCTTCGAAGAGCCAGGAGCGGTGGCATACGTCGAAGGGGTGGAATTTTAATGGCCCATATCACATATCGAGGGGAAAACACCTCTTTGATGCTTTACGGCATCCGCTTCCCGGCCAAAGTTCCAGTGCTGGTTGAAAGTGAATCTGTTGTTAAAAATTTTCGTGATCGCTCGGACTTTGATGTTCAGGAAGACAAGGTTATTCCGCTGGAAGACCTGACCCTCGTCCAGCTTAAAGATAAGGCTAAGGCGGCCGGGATTAAGGGATTTAGCAACATGAATACACAGGATCTGATCACTGCTTTGCGTGGTGGTGGTAAGCCTTCCGATGATACGCCGCCTGCAGGTGATCCACCGAAACCTGAAGGGGCTGACGGTAAAAATGCTGACGCCAACAATACTCCAACAGCGTAGCCGCGTAACCCCGATCCAAGAGGCATCGGCAGAGCTGCTACAGCAATACATCGATGACTCGCAAGTACGTATTGAACTGTATCTACCCATTCCCTTCCCCGATCCGGTAGACAAGCAGATTATGCTTGCCTGGGTCAAGTTGGCTGAGGGACTAGCCCTACAAGACAGTGAGGAATATCTTGCATCTGTGGCGCGTAATTACGCGTCCGAGAGTGATGGAGCTTGGACGTACACCCGGCAGGCTGTAGAAGGCAAGACAACGGGTAATCCCGATGTGGACGCTATCTTGTTTTTGTGGGTCAAGAAGCAGCAGACGGGACCGGATGATGGCAACATCACCGCGTATGTGTTATGAACCATCGTTTTCACACGCCACTGTCTGTGTATCGGACAGAGAGCAAAAGGGATGATGACGACCTGTTCGATGATCGGAAATCCGGTAAAGTTGCTGATCTGAAATGCTTTGTCGTGAAAACACAGACGGAAGCGAAAGCAGATTCTAAGCCGATAATGTACATCGTCAAAAAGACGATAGGTATTCTGAAACAGGCTGACGTTAAACTCAGCGACGAGGTGGTGCTGCTAGGCCGCCGATACCTGGTGATCGACTCCATTCCGCGTCGTTACTGGCGCGAGCTGCTTGTAACATGTGAGGTGAAGGGAAATGACCGTGCATGATTTTGATGGACTGGCCCGGCGTTTCCGTCGGATAGCTGACGAAGGGATGGAACGTATTTTGCGTAACATTGCTGAGGCTGCCGGGGAAACGCTATTGAACCTCATCATCGATGAAATCGACCGACAGGATCTGATCGACACCGGGGCCATGTGGCAGTCCTTTTCCCGTGGCGACGATAACAACGTGTGGGAGTGGGATGTAGACCGCAATGCGATCACGCTGGAGTTAGGTTCCAACCTGCCTTATGCGCAATGGATCAATGATGGTTATACCATCGAAAAGGCTCATTTCGTCCCCGGCTACTGGAATGGTGGGGGCTCATTTGTCTATGATCCGTCTGCCAAAACTGGGTTCATGGCAAAGCCTCGCAGCTTCATAGGCCGCCACTACTTTGATATCGCTGTCGAGCATTTGGAAGGCGGGATGAACCAACTCATCATGCACCGCCTAGAAGTAGAACTGGAAAGGATGTTGCGCTGATGATGGATGTGGGAGTAAAAGCCTGGGCTGAGATCGTTCGGCGGGTGTATCCTGATCTGTCTATCCTGCGAGATCGGTCTAAATGGCTGGCCGGGGATTTTGAGCTGCCTGCCGTGTTCATCGAGACGGACCTTGTTTCAGACAAGGTTCATACGCCGCGAGCTGACCGGATAATTGAGGATGTGGGGCTGGTGTTCCACTATGACAAGGAACGGGTGGATGAACAAGACGAAGGGGAGCCAATTCCGTTGGACTTGAACCCGTTCTTTATGTACCTTCGGCAGCGGCGGTTTAATGTACCGTCCAAGCGCTTCGGTGTTGTATTAGTCATTGAGCCGCCCCGAACCCGGAAAAAGGCAGATCAGGTGGAGGTCACCTTCAGGTACTCCTATTTGCTGCATGTACCGAAAGCGACGGTGAATGACGGTGGCAGCCCGATTCAGAAGATTAATAATTTTTATATCGAGCATGAAGGAAAGGAGCTTGATGTATGACTGATTTAAACAAACGGAATAAGCAGGAATGGATAGAGAGCGCAGCGATCTTGAAGGCAGAGCCTTACGAGATTGCGGGCGCTCTTTTTGATTGCGCTGCTGATGCCTTACTTTCGCGGGCAGAAGTGGAGCAAAGACTGGATGCTTATTTGCATCCGGTCAGGGAAGCTCCTGCTGCTGTGCCTGTTAAACCACAAGTAACACAAGTGAAAAAAGCAAAGGGGGAAACGTCACATGACAATTCAGAGAGCTAGGCCCAGCGCGTACATTGAATTGCTGGTAAAGGCACGTTCCCGGGTTGTTCCCACAACTGGCCGCGTTCTGATACCGTATCAAGCCGAATGGGGCGCAGCGAATCAAGCCGTTGACATGGCTAATGACTCGGAGCGCCTGAAGGAGTCCGGCAAGCTTGTGGATGTACTGGAGCTTGCTGCCGAAAGCGGGGCGACTGTTATCGGCTACCGGGTTACAAACGGCGAAGAAAAGGCTGCATCGGTAGCTGTTGCTGACAGCTACACCGTAGAAGCGCGTTATCCAGGCACACGAGGTAACGACTTTGAATATATGGTGCGTCCCGCAATTATAGATGAAACCAAAAAGGAGATCGTGATCCGCGACACCAAGGGTGTATATGACACCGAGACATACCTGGTTGCCGACAAGGCTGCTGCGGTGGAAGCTCTTAAAAAGTCGGCTATGATCCGTTTTAAAGATACTGGCGCGACTGCTCTTGCAGATACGGCTTACACCAAGCTGGATGGCGGTACAACTGGCACGGCCACATTGGCAGCGACCGACTGGAATCGCATCTTCAACCGGGTGTACGGCCTGACGTTTGATACTATTTACCTTTCCGCTACTGATCCGGCTGTACAAGCTGCCGCCAAACAATGGCTGTTGGATCGCCGTGATAAGGGCCATAAGTTGGCGACGTTGGTTATCGCTGGACCTGCTTCTACGGACGGCGATATCGAGGCACATAACGCGCGTAGCCGTGCGATGAATGCCCGTTATGTCATTAACTGTTCTCTTGCTGGTGAACATACCAACGGCAAGACGTACAGTTCTGTGGAATGGGCTGCATGGGTGGCTGGGCTGGTTGCGGGTACACCTGCCAATAAGTCATTTACGGGTGTTGAAGTGCCTATGACATTGGCAAAAGTGGACTGGAGCCATACTGAGGCGCTAAAGGGACTGGCAGAGGGAACGCTGATGGCTACGCGAGATGGTTACAAATACATTATCGAATCTGCTATTAACACCCTGACCACGCTCGGACCGAACGAACGTGAGGACTTCGGGAAGATTCGCGTTTCGGCCACAATTGACCAGGTCATGAACGATATTTACGAAGCGGGCAAGCGTTGGAAGGCCAAGCTGGATAACGATAAAGAAGGACGCGGCATGTTTATTGCTGCGGTGTTGGAATATCTCAAAATCCGTGCTCAGCAGAAGGCCATTGCAGACAAATTCAGTTTCTCGGAAAATCCAGATAAGACAAGCGAGAACGATTATGCATATTTCAAGCTTGGTGCCAAACCGCTTGATGCTATCGAAATTTTCTATACTGACTGGGAGGTTGAATGATGGAACGCGAACTTATTGGGCGAAATCTCTCGCTCCAAGACGACAACGGCGAGGATATTCATACTGTCAAAGAGGTTGAGGTCAAGCTCACCACGGAAACATTGGATATTGTCAGAGCACGCCGTATGACGAAAACAAAGCAATTGACGGGTTACGAAATCCCGGTCAAAATCGTCATGTCCAAATTAGAATCACGGCTGCGCTACCGTTTGCTGGAGGATTTTAAAGCGGGTAAGACTATGTTTTTGGCACGCATTACGGGCGGATTAGAAGACCGTATTACAGGCAATACGGAGAAAGTATTAATTACTGGTGTCCATATCCACGGAGAAATGGACATCCTGATTGCCAAAATCGACGATAACAATGGGATCGATATTACTTTGGAGGGCACGGCGACAGACTTCGATTTTGTCGAAAAGTTCCCAGATTATATGTGGGAGTAAGAGGGCGGTTCATTCACTCTCTTTTTTATTTCTAAAAATCATAACCAATTGGAGGAACTAACATGAGCAATCAAGACAAATTGAAGAAGTACCTAGCTAAAGCCAATGAAGTACGTAAGGACGACGTTATTACGGTGCAAGCCGATGGCGAGGACTGGTCTGTACAACGCTTGAAAACATTAGACGTACGTCGGTCGTATGATCTTGCTTTTGATGAGGATGGTAATTATAAGTCGCCTTATTTTAACGAAATCGATGTGATGATCGTCAAGGCGACAGAGCATGAATTTGACTGGAATAACAAAGACCTTCTGAAAGCTTATGGAGCCACCAGCAAATTTGAACTGCCGCCGCGCATTTTGGACAACGTAGACGATTACGCTGTACTCAGCAAGGCAGTCCGGAATTTCAAAGAGACTCAGGACTCGCTTTTGGCTGACGCAAAAAACTTATCCGGCGAGACGGAGAAGCGAGCTGGATAGCCCACTTTTGGATTAACCAAAAAAAGCTACCTTCTGAGGTCTTGCCGTATGAAGTAGACGAACAGCGCCAGTATTATTTTTGCCTGGCTGCGTCAATGATTGCCGAGGAAGAAATGGCGCGAATGAACCGGAAATAGTCATGTCGAAACAGGAAGGGGGTGGAAACTATAGCAACTACATCAGTTACGGTACCGTTTGAGGCAAGGGATATGATTACCGGAGCTGTCCGGAATATGCGGCGTATGCTTCAAGGGGCGCATTCCGATCTTATTAATTTTCGACGCGCATCCGGAGATATGTTTGACGATTTTGTATCTGGCAGCCGCAGGGCGCGGGAGTCCGCCGACGATTTGGGCCGGAGAATTGGCGATACCTCGGACGAAGTGCGCCGCATGAATCAGATCCAGCTCGACGATATTTTTCGTCGTGCGCGTGCAGGTGCTGATGATCTTAGGCGCTCTGCTGATCGTGCGGATGCAGATATCCGCAGCATTCGTGATGCTAATGTGAAATTACGCGCTGAGGATTCCATAAGTCCAGTCGTTGACCAGGTATCCGACAAGATTTCAGCTTTGACAGCGTTGGCGGGAGGCATTGTGCTTGGTAGCGGCGTGGGTGACTCTATGTTTGGGGGCGTGTCCGATTACAGCCGTGAGGCGGCGCGAAGTGCGGCTTACATGCCAGAGAACATTCGTCAGCAGAGCCTTAGCACGGTAGATGACTTAGTTAAAAAGGCCATTATTCCAGATCGTATAGAAGGAACCCGACAACTTGCTGATGCAGCTCCGTTAGTTCAAGACAAATCCAAGATGAGCGACTTCGTAAATGCGTCTGCTAAGATCCAGTACATCCGCCCAGATGCCGGAGCTGAGGAAGTACAGCGGGCGTTGTCTCAAGCGTCGAACAGTTTTAAAGAATCCTATAGTCAAGTGGCCGATAGTATGATGTATGCCTATAAGGAGGTAGGCGACAAACAACAGGATTTATTTGATACGTTTTGGGAATACAGTCCGTATTTTGCGAGTTCCGGAACCGACTCAGCGCAGATGTCAAACTACTTTACTAAGACGGTTAAAGAAGGCGCATTTAACTTTGATAAGCCTGCGGACTTTTTCAAAGAGACGTTTGGGGTAAAGGCGTTGAATACCGGTGACATGGCGAATTACTTTATCAGTCGCGGAGCAGGCAAGGATGAGGCACAACGTCAAGCCCAATCATTTACTACTGATATTAATTCAGGGAACAAGCAGCAAGCACAGGGAGCCATTATGGCTCTGGTAGCAGATTTAAGAAGCCAGACACGTGACCAGTTAAAGCAGTCGCTTGTTACTTTAGGCTCTGGCGCAGCAGAAGATAATGCTGATTCGATCCTCAAAACATATGGAACGCCTTTTGAAAAGGCTCCAGATATGAGAGGAACGACTGATAATTTGCTTCGTAAGCAGCAAGCTGCTGATCCGATGACGGAAATGAAGCAAACTCGTGCTGAAATGAGCTTGCAAATGCAAGAGATTGGAACCAATATTGCTCAAGCAGCCCTTCCAGCTTTGAAGGAGTTTAACGCATTACTGGTGCAGAATAAGGACAACATTCAGGCGCTCGGTATGGGGATAACCAGTGCGATAACCGGAGCGACTAGCTTCTATAAAGATCATTTTAAAGCCATAAATACTGCCTTAATGGGGCTGGCGGCTGTACTGGTAGCTAAGAAATTATGGTCTTTCGCTCAGGGGGTTAAGAAATTCAATGATGACTTAACCACCGCAGCCAAATGGGTAGGAGAGAAGGGGAAAGCGGGGGTAAATGCAACAGGCAGGGGAGTCAAAGCCGGGTGGAATTGGATTCGACGGAAACCTCCAGCTCCACCTCCTGAGGAAACACCAGCACAAAGAGCTGCCCGAATACGGGAGCGAATGGGTGGACGCGGTGTCAGAAGACAATTAGGTGGGGGTGGGAGCCCTAACCCTGTCGATGATCGTTTTGGCGGCTTACGTTCTGTTGCTTCAATGACCGTTAACGCCACCAAAGTTTATATTAATGGCTCCATTTCGGGCGGTGGTGGAGACGGTGGAGCAGGTGACGGCGGCGGGGATGGCGGCGACCGTGATAGGGACCGTAACCGCAGACGCAGCCGTGGTGGTGGCCGAAGGGGGGCTGGCGGTGGAAGACGTCGTATTCGGATCAACGGCCCCCGTCCCACTCCACCAAATCCACCTAATCCGAATCCAAGCCCAAGGGGATCACGTGATAATCCATATCGCGTCCGTCGTCCTGTTCCTCCTAATCCACCGCCGCCGCCAAGTCCACCTTCGGGTGGCGGCCGCCTGAGAAGCTTTATAAAAGGAGCAGGGAAAGCGGCTAAAGTTGGTGGGATTGTTGGAACGGTTGCAGGTGTAGGCATGGGAGTATACGACCTGTACGAAGCATCGAAAGAAAAAGGCTTGCGCGAGGCCGTGTCATCGCAGGGCGGAGCCATCGCGGGTAAAGCTGTTGGTACTGCTGTTGGTGGTGCATTAGGTTCGTTCGCAGGTCCTCTTGGTACAATGGCTGGCGCGTGGATTGGTAATGTTGTTGGGGAGAAAATCGGAAAATTCGCTGATGAGAGCGGAGCTACTCGTAAGGTGGTAGATACCGCTATCGGTGCGTGGAATGGTATGAAGAGTTGGTTCGCGGGAGACAAGAAGGAAGAGAAGCCGGGCCCACCTCCTGAAGCTAAAATTACGATCAACAATCTGACTGAGCAGAAGCAGCAGCGTCTTAAACAAATTGGGGATGATGTGCGCAAAAGTATCGTCGAAAAGGGATTCAAGGCAGGTTTGCAAACTGTCGCTGACCAGCCAGAGGTAAAGCAACGGCTTGACGCACTTAAAAACGTGTGGGGAATTGTCTGGAAAAGTAGCGACAGCGCCACGGCTCAGAAGAACGTTAAGGCTGTAGGAACTGCGACAAAGGGTTCCGCTGATGAGGTGGCCAAAGGCGCGGCTAAAAACAAGCAAAGCTTCGATAGCGTCAGCGCTGCGGCTAAATCGGCCGTGGATAAGACCACGCAATATCTGTTGTCACTTAAAAACGTATCGAGTCAAGGCAATAGCTGGGGAAGTGATCTTATGTCCCGTTTTATAGCTGGTATGCGCGGCCAGTTCCCAACGCTATCCTCAGTTGTAAGTTCTGTTGCTGTAGTCCTTAAAAAGATGAAGGACGCAAAAGACGCTAATTCTGGCGGCGGTGGAGGCGGTGGTACTACACCGACACCTAAGCCACGTCCATATGCTCAAGGTGGTTATATTACCCGTCCGCATGTTGGATTAGTTGGTGAAGCTGGACCGGAGATGATTATTCCGTTATCGGCCAGCCGACGAGATCGTGGCCGCGAGCTGTGGGAACGTGCTGGAATAATCATGGGTGTACGTCCTTATGCCAACGGAGGACAAGTCGGCCGGCCAAGCTTGATTGGTACGGCTAGCATGATGCCAATGGCTCAGACGCTTGCTCAGCCTGCCCCTGCCGCGCCGAAGTCTGTTTCAATAGGTAACATCAATATTGATTTCGGAGAGATGGCAAAGGGCATTAGTAATTTTGCCGAGTTCGCACAGATGCTCACCAGCCCTCAAGGTCGTGCGTTGATCCGTAAAGTGTTTGGTGAAGAAATGATGAAAGTATTGGAGACTGGAGGGTAAGCCATGTTGGCACTATCGCAAGGCAAAATCCGCCTTACTTTTCCCATCACACCGGCAGAGATTCAAATAACCGGAGGCAATGAAGTTGAAACCTTCACTGTCATAACTGGTCAGGAGCGCACAGGGAAACCCGTCACGAAAGTGAAACGGGTTTCTTTTTCTGCCATTCTGCCACGTGGTTGGGAGGATATTTGGGAAACGGATAGCAAACAGACGGTCACGTACAAGTCACCGGAAGTAACGTGGAAGCTGCTGGAGCAATGGAAAGGTAAGCCGGTTGTACTTAACTTTGAGAATCTATTCAGCCAAACAATGCTATTTGAAGGCATGGATCAGACTTATAAGGACGGCCAGGCCAATCTGCATGTAACGTACTCTTTTGTAGAGTACAAGCCCGTTAAGATCGTATCTTACTCCAATTCTAAGCAAGTGCTTAAACCTGGGACGGTTATTACCAAATCGTCCAAGAGCCGCCCGAACACGTCCGGGAAAAAGGACAAAAAGAATGATAAAAAAAAGGATAAGAAAAAAAAGAAGGCCAAGGATAAAAGCAAAAAAGCCAAGGAGGACCCGAACGCTAGGGGCGCTTTTGACTACACCGGTTCCAAAAAGCGAATATCAGACAAGGTTTCCAAGGCGAAAGGGAAGTGATGCATTATGGACGGATTTGCGGTTGTATACGGGAAGGAGAATGCCCGGCAGATGCTGACGGATGCAATTGAGGAAGTGTCCTGGTCTTCTGGCCGTGATGAGATCGCTCGTAGTGCTACGGTTCGGCTTCGTAACGCCACATCTATAAAGGTAGCCGGTATGCTGATGTGCTTTTCATTCAAGGTCGGCAAGGCTCTGTTTCATCATAAAAACCAATTTTTTCACGGACCTATCATCAAATACGAGCAGGACGAATTTACAAACGCTTGGGAAATTGAGGCGCGGGAGATCGGCTGGTATTTGAGCAAGAACAAGGGTACGAGGCCATACCTTAAAGGCGAGGCCGGAGCGGAGCTGCAACGATACATCAAGAGCACGGGCATTGACTTTCGCTGCCCAACTTTGGGCTTCAGCTTGGACGAGCGATATGGGACGATGGCGCACTCAGAAATTATCTTGGATGTGCTGCAGAAGGCATATGAGCGTAGCGGCTACCGTTATTATGTGGATCTAATCCGGACGGAAACGAGCTTTTATCTGCAGGTGATGCGAGAAGGGACCAATACCAAGGTCCCTATTTTTGTCCCTGAGCAGATGACTTCCAGCACCGCCGGATACAGCATCGAGGATACTTACACAGTCGTAACCGCGCAGAAATGGAAGGATGACAAGATAGCTTCTGCTGTCACTAAGACGGCAGCAGGTGCGGTGAAGGCGATGGGCCGAATGGAAGAAATCATCGAGGTTGGTGAGGATGAAAAGCCAGAGACCATTGCCACTCAGCGGCTTAAAGCTCTATCCGTTGCCAAGCAAACTAAGAAGATCACCGTCCGACATGAAGACCATACGCTGTCTGGCTTACGATCTGGCTGGCTCGTCCTTACCAAGACGGACCATACGTCTAAATGGATTGTCGTCACTGCTGACAGCAGCTACAAAAACGGTACATATACCGTCACGCTGGAACTGGAAAGGAGGGAATAGCCGTGTTGACCGATGCTCTCAAGCTGTTGCATGAAAAGACTAAGAACAAGATCGATGCGAAGGATACTGAACGGGCCACTCTGTTGAGCTGGCCGGGAAGTCCATCGGTTCAGGTGGATGGAGATCCAGAACCGTACCCAGCGGACAAGCTTGTTTTTGCAGAGTATTTGCTGAACCGGGAAATTAAAGCGGATTTTGTAGTGGCCGAATACCTGGAGGGTGACGAAGCAAAGGGCAGCGTCACAGGCGTATTGGCTAACGGCGTGGTGTACGAAACAGGGGAGCCTTACAAGCAGACCCCACGTACATCGCTACGCGGCAACCTGATTATTCCCAGCCCTTTGCAGGTCGGTGATCGTCTGATTGTCTCTCGCCTGAGCGGTCAGCGTTACTACGTCCACGGAAAGGATGTCGGTGGCAATGGCTGACGATGAAAGCCTATTTCCTGATATGGATCTGGCTGGCTTGGACGAGGTTGAGCTCACCGAAACTGTAGCATCGGAAACCAAATGGACGTATGTGATCGACTATCGCACGCGGCAGATGGCAACCACCGACGATGGCCGTCCCAAAAAGACAGCTACGTATGGTGAATACTTGGTGCAGACAGCGCTCAAAATCCTCAATACAGAGCGTTTCCAGTATGTTGTATACGATGAGGAAATAGGTGTGGAACGGTCTGAGTGGGCCAACTGGGAGGATGTAGAGATTAAACGTGACATCGAGGAAGCATTGACCGCGCATGCTGAAATTTCACAAGCTGAGGTATTGTCGATGGAGCGAGATGGCCAGAACATGTATTTGCGAATTAAATTAACCGGGCTGGCCGGAGAAGTAGAATTGGAGGAGGCGATTGAATTGTGAATGTGAAATTAACGGATTTGCCAGTGCTCCCTCCAATGGCAATTTTGGAGGAAACTCCCGAAGAAATTTATCGTCGCTGGGTCAACCGTGCGATTGCATTGGCACATGAAAAAGGCTTGCCCCCACCTCCTACTGATCCGGGAGAATATTTCTATGATCTGTGGTATCCCATCGCTATGGAATACGCTGAACAGCAGGAGCTATTAACATATGCCTTTCTCCAAGCCTTCCCTATTTGGGCAGACAGTGAGTATTTAGATGGCCACGGATGGTCGGACGGAATGCCCCGAAAAGCGGGGGAGGACGATGATACGTACCGTATGAGGGTACTTGACCGTAAGTTTACCGAGGAAGGTAGTGGACGGCGTAAGGACTATGAGACATGGGCGAAGGAACTGGAGGGTGTCGGTGGTGCTGTAGCTGTTGAGAAGGCTCGTAGTGATGTATCCATAGACTTGTATCTGACTGATCTACAGGGTAAACCAGTCACAGAAAATTTTGCTGCTAAGGTTAAGGCGGATTTGTGGGAAACCAAACGGATTGGTGGCCACGATCTTGAAGTGTATCCTGCTCCGGTGTTCACGCTGCAAGTAGCTGCGAAACTAAAAACTGTTCTTCCGCTTCCTGAGCTGATCGAACCAATCAGACAGCGTATTGCTGATTATGCCCTTGGTCGTACAAAGCTTGTCTTTAATTACGTCGGTGCAGCTTTGTTGGTCAAAGGCGTGGAGGATTATGAAAATCTTACGCTTAATGGAGCGACCAAAGACGTTGAGGTTCCAGTAACGTCCGTATTAAAAATTGAGGTGAGCCTGACATGATACCTCTGCGTTATCGGGAAATGTTGCCGCCGCACATGTATGAGATCGACATGGCCGAGCGACATTTTGGTGTTATGGAACTGGTGGTGGATGAGCGTGAAAAGTCAATTGACGATCTGGGCAATCAGTTTATCTTACAACGGGCTACTTGGTCGCTACCGATATGGGAATGGATATATTTCCGACAGGAGCAAATTGGGACATTGGAGCAGCGGCGTGATGCGATACGTCGTAAACGTTGGGCAAAGCGGCCATTTACGCTGCCCACACTGCGGCTAATCGGTAATAAATACGGCAAACTGTTGGATATACAGGAGGACTTTCTCACCAAGCAAATTCGTTTTGTTTACTCAGTCGATTCGGCTTTAGATATTAAAAGCCTGATGGAAGACTTTGAGTACATCCGGCCTGTCCACATCAATAAGGCTTTGCCCTCATTTAACATTGCATTTCATCATACGTTCCAGATCCATTCCCGTATCCGATTACGTTCCAGAGTGCGTTTTTTCGGCGGGCAGCCTTGGTATTGGGATGGCGTACACCTACTGGATGGTAGTGTGAACTTCTCTGGTTGGGTGGGAGAGCGGGAAAGGTACCGACAAAGGATAATGATTCGGACATCGCACCGCGTCCAAAATAAGCAGGATGGCATCGTTAGAGCGCGGCAAAATTTTTGGCAGTGGGATGGCAGCGTCTTGATGGATGGTAGCCGCTTGTTGGATGCATCTGAAAAAATCATTGAGGTATAGGAGGTAGCTATGGCAAATCAAGTGTTTACCGTTACGACGACGTATGCACGAGAGCAGATGGCCCGGGCGAGAGTGGAGGGAACGGCACTGACGAAGGTGGTTAAGATGGCCTTCGGCAGCGGGGGGGTGGATCAATCAGGAAAGCCGCTGCCTTTGGACGGAACAGAACAGGCGCTGAAAAAGGAACTAGCTCAGAAGGATATTACCAGCTTTGAATTCATTGCTCCTGCGACAATCCGTTATATCTGCTCACTTATGGAAACTGAATTGGCGGGTGAGACGATTAATGAGCTTGCATTGGTAGATTCAGCGGGCAAGCTGACTGCCGTTCGGACAATGAGCAACAAGGTCAAGGACGAAGACATGGAATTCATTTTTGAAATTGATGACATTTATTGAAAGAGGTGAAACAGATGGCCTTGCAACAACCTGAACGTATTTTACCCAAAGACCCTGGACATGCGGATTTACTAAATGCTCGCTTCGATACTCTGTATGAAAATGACCAGGAACTGGCCGCACAGATTGAAAACATTAAAAACGATCCAGCCGGGAACGACATTGCATCCAAGGCAGCGCTGGATAATCACGCTGCTAACACTGACCTACACGTCACAGCCGCCAAACAAGCGGCCTGGAATGCAACAGAGGGCAATGCCAAGAAGTATACAGAGCAGTACGCAGCACCCAAGGCGCATACGCATCCTGCATCGGATTTACCTTCTGCGTCAACACAGGCGCGCGGAATTGTGCAGATTAATACATCGGTAAGCAGTACAGCAACAGACCAGGCAGCCGCGCCGATTGCCGTTAAAACGGCTAATGACCGAGCCAACGAGGCATACAATTTGGCGCAACAGTCTTTAACGCAAGCCGTTGATTTTAAAAATAAAATTGTAGGCGCGATCAACGGCAAGTTTGGAGGCGCCAGTCCCGACATGAGCAGCGATCAGATAGCGTCAGTAATTACGAACCTACCCGTCAAACGGTGGGCGAAAGGAACTTTTAACGGCCAGAGTGCTTCGTCTACTGGCATCGGTAGTGGGACAAGTCTAAGTCTGTCTGCTACTGGCTTGTCTTTTTCTCCGAATATCGTCTTTTTTCAAGTGAAATTAACTGATACGGCCGGAACGGTTTATTTAGAAGGGATGGCAAGCCAGTACCAGGTTATACGAGATGGTAATTTTAATAATTTAATAAATATTTTTTCGGTGAATAAAGTCGCCGGGGGATTTAGTCTTACTATATATTGTAGCGCACTGAGAACTGGAGGCAGTAGCACATTAGCCGTCCTAAGAGCCTACGAATGGTGGGCATTCGAATAAAAACGAAAGGGTGGTTTATATGAAAATAGGATCGAAAGTTTACTGGAGAAAATCAAGCGGCGAGGTAATCTTCGTTACGCCGGAAATCGAATCAGAACATGCCCGTGAGACTACAAAGGACGACGACATGGGGTTTTACCCGCAACTCAAGGGGTTTGATCCTGAACAGGTTGAGGTGTTGAAACTCACCTATCGACAATATTACGAAGACTTCCAGCGCGCAAAGTCATATGTGGTCAACCCGGACACTGAAAAACTGGAGTTTGTCTATATTGACGGCAACGGTGGCGAGACTCCTACACCGCAAGTTCCTCTGACTGATCAAGTAAGCGACCTAAAGGCGCGTCAGGAAAGTACGGAGGCCGCTTTGCTTGCTCTCATGGATACCACTACAACCTAACAAGGAGGTGAGACGTTATGTATGCATTTCTGCTTAACATGTGGGCTATGGGCAAGGTTGATAAGGAGCGCCTTAACCGATACACACCGAAATTTATTAATGAAGATGAACGAAAAGCAATTTTAGCAACACCGCAAAATGTTTAAATAGCGTATCCAATCGGATGCGCTATTTTTCTGCCCTCGGGAGTGACCGGGGGCAGAAGTTTTGTCAAAAGAACAGGGGGAGCGAGAGTGAGCCAAATAAAAATGTTTGGCAGCACCGTATGGACCGCAATGGTTGGAGCAACGGAAAAGGAGGCGGCGGCAGGGGGATGGTCTGCGCTTGTTGGGCTGCTGATCACGTTTCTGGGTGGGTGGGATAAACCGCTGAAGGTGCTGCTTATATTGATGTTGTTGGATTATGCTTCTGGCGTGATCGCGGCTATTAAAAACAAGAAAATGGACAGCGACGTGATGTTTTGGGGCGGTATCCGTAAGGCTACGGTGCTGACGGTAGTGGGATTGTCCGCACAGTTGGATGACTGGCTTCAACCAGGCGCACCGATCTTCCGGACGGCGGCCATCTACTTCTACGCTGGACGCGAGGGGCTGTCGTTGGCCGAGAATTTGGGAGCAATAGGCATCCCGCTACCATTCAAATTAAAGAGCTTTTTGAAGCAGCTTAATGAGAAAGGAGATGGCAAGGATGCTGACGCTGGAACAACTAAAGAAAAAATCTGAGAAGCGGTTGAACGGGCTTCATCCGGTTTTTAAGTTGGTTATGGAAAAACTGATAGACCGATGTTACGCCCGTGGAGTATGGGTGTTAATTACTCAAGGCTTGCGGACGTATGCGGAGCAGGATGCTTTGTATGCTCAAGGCCGCACAAAGCCGGGGCAAGTGGTCACGAAAGCACGGGGCGGATACAGCAATCATAATTTTAGGCTCGCCGCTGACTTTGCGCTGTTGCTCCGAGATGGCCGAACAGTGAGCTGGGATACGCTGCGCGACGATGATAAGGATTCGCTGCCTGATTGGAGTGAGGTGGTCGAGGAAGCCAAAAAACTCGGGCTTGAGTGGGGTGGCGATTGGCGCAGCTTTAAGGACATGCCTCACCTGCAGATGGTCTTCGGAATCACGACAGCTCAATTCCGGGCGGGCAAGCGCCCAACTCAGGCGCAGCTCGACGCTGTGTTGGCGAAGATTAATTCACTTGAAACGGAGGATGAACCTATGACAGAAGCAGAGAAGAAGGCGTTAGAGGCATTACAGGCCACGGCCAAACAGCAGTCAGCTACGATTGAGGAACTGAAGAAATACAATGCCATGCCGGAGATTCCAGCGTGGGCTAAGGATGCATGTGTGGCTGCTAAGGCTGCTGGCATTGTTGAAAAGACAGTAGGCCGCAGCTATGATTTTTATAGCTTGCTGACTGTGTTGTATCGGTCTGGACTGGTGAAAGGGTAGGAGCCTGTACAGAGAGAGTTGGGAGGACTTCAATCCAGCAAAAATCAAGGGAATTATGTTATTTTTATCATTTTCCAATTTCAGTTTAGAATCTTCTTATTTGTTAGGCGTATATGTAAACAAACAGGCGAATAACTCTTTAGAAAGGGTCATTTGCCTGTTTAATTCCGGATATTCAAGATAACGTTGCATATAATAGAAGTCTAGGAGGCGTTGAATTATGAAACAAATTAATGTGACCGATAAAGAATTGGAACTGATTATTGCTGGATTGGAATCTATCGAGTCTGAGTTTGGATTGAATGGATCTGAAGAACAATTTTTAGAAAAATTAAAATCTATTCTAAAAAGGACTGAAATTTTAAAACAGTGAATCTGCGATCACTTTTATTGAACCAATTACTTGTTCAGCGTCCCATTTACTCACATGCCCCGATTTGCTATGAGCGACGCCTCTTCTAAGTTCGTTCACTGACTTGATTCTGTGGTGGAGCCTTTCGTCTATTTTCCCGCTTTCTTTTAGCTTGTCTGCTAAAGTTAAGATATAATAAATCTTTGGTAAATCATCTATTGAGAAAGTTTTTACAAATGCTATTTTTAATAATGTCTCAAGTGCGACAGCGGCAGTTACTGATGATGCTAAAAATAACCCCTCTTGATATGCCCTTAGGGCCTCTTCATATTCATATTGAAAGTCTTCATCGTTAACAGTTGAAACAAGTTCTTCTACATTAAAAATATTAGCTATGGTTTTCGAGGAAGCAATTTTTTTATCATAGTCAGAGTCAGCTTTTCCTTTTCCTCTAATCACCGGGACATCCTCATCCCAATCTGGATGAGGGTCATCATCCATTCCATACCAGTGTGTTTCATAATCAAAGTAATCTATAATCTCATTGTCAATAAGTAGCTTATTAAACTGATCTTTTTGAATATGTTTTGGTAAATCAAGATAGGATTTAGCTTCTTCCTCATCTTTGAAAAATGACTTAATAGTTATATATTCGTCTTGTCCGGATTTTGATTCAAAAAAGTATGCAAAGAATTCACCAGTGCGGAATAGCGTCGTGATTCTTACCTTATTCATAAGGCGGAAATTCTCAGGATGCTGTTTGTACTCCTCTGTATAATATTGCATTACTCTCTTGCGATAGTTGTCGAGAAATATATCATAATATTCTTTGTAACTCTTAATATACTCATCAATATGATTAATCATCAAAATCATAATTTAGCCTCCTTGTGCATTAGGTTACTGGAACTATTTTACTACAGCAGAAGAAGGAAAGGAATAAACCCAATTTCAAATCAAGTAGGTCATTCGAAAATCTCATTTACAACTTATACCATACCTCTGTATAATTTTAGTGACACATCGGCTATCCGAGAGCAATACGAAAGCATCGGTAAAGGGTTCTGCCAGCTTGTGCTGTTAAGGGCCTTTTTTGTTATCGATGAATCAACTTATTACAAGGGGAAGCGAAATGGCTAACTATGTGAAATTTAAGAGAGATGAAGTTGATATTTGCAATATATGCTTACAAAAGAAAAAACTTTCTTGGGATCACATCCCTCCAAAAGGTGGGATTGAATTATCTGAGGTTGAACAATGGAATGTAATGCAGCATATGGTTGGACCAACTGATACGAAATACATACCATCTCAAAACGGGGTAAAGTTCAGGACTTTATGTCAGCAGTGTAATAATAGCCTTTTGGGGGCAAAGTATGATCCTATATTAAATTCTTTTGCTGAGGAAATAGGGCAATATCTGAAAAGCTCGCTTACAATTCCGGCAGTAATTCGATTTAAAACTAAGCCTGTAATGATCGTTAAGGCTGTTTTAGGGCATTTGCTTGCTGCAAAGGGAAACTTGTCATATTCTAATCAAGATAAAGCTTTTAGAGAATACATTTTAAATTCAGAAACGGCAGTTCCTAATGGATATAAGGTTTTCTATTGGGTGTACCCTTATAATAATGTGAAAATAATGCAGGATTTTTCTATGATGAAAGTAATTGGTCCCGAAAGTGGAAAACATGGGATGTTCAGCATGTTGAAATATTTTCCGATTGCTTATTTGGTCACAGATCTTAATGAATACGAAGGTCTTGATGAGCTTACTCAATATTGCACAAGTAGTCATGATACGGAAGTAGAAATACCTGTTAGAGTCAGTAATTTAAGAGGTCAGAAGTGGCCTGAAATAAACAAGGATAGTATGCTACTTGCAGGCGACGATATAGGCGTTTTTGCCAAGCCTAGAATTAAGATGCTCAAAAAACGTTAAAGTTTAAGCTAGGAAGTAGCGGACTTTAGTTGAAGGCAATCTAAAGGCTCTGCTAGGTAACTGGCGAGTCTTTTTTTTGTCGTTGAAGGAATTTCCACACCAATCACTGAATAGCTAATTGAGGTGATCAGCATGAACTATACATATAAAGTGTTAAAGTCGGATATAGAACTATTCGCGGCTGCATTAAGCCAGGTAAGAGTATATGTAGTACAGCCGTTGGGTGAGGATCTGATAGATATTGTGGATTACGGTGGAGTAGTGGAGAAGATTACACCGGAGTCGATTAAGATTAACGGAAGCTATTTCATGAGGAATCAGTTTAAATTTAGAGTAGATGTGAAAAAGGACTCTAACGGTTTGTAGCCGGAAAGAGTCCTTCTTGTTGTTTATTTAGTTGAATAATCGCTTACTTCAAAGGTGAGTATTTTATTGAATATTACATAATCCTTGCGATTACTAAATGGACCCTTGTTGTTATTGTGTTTATCAATGGCAAAGAATGAAGGGCCTCTACCAGCATCTTTAGCGTCATACCAAGCGATGAAAGCATTCAATTCTTTCTTGCTCAGATCGAATTCTTTATCAAACCCATTGTCCATAGTTACAACCAAGATGGCACGGTCGCCAGTAGGTTGTGAGGATCCATCTGTATCCGACGGATCAGGCTTTGTAGACGGATCAGGCTTTGTAGACGGATCAGGCTTTGTAGACGGATCAGGCTTTGTAGACGGATCAGGCTTTGTAGACGGATCAGGTGTTGTAGACGGATCAGGTGTTGTAGACGGATCAGGTGTTGTAGACGGATCAGGCTTTGTAGACGGATCAGGTGTTGTAGATTTACCCGAATCCTGATAAGGTAAAAATCCTACAGGGACGGGATATTTAAATTGGCTAGCACCGAAATTGGCTTGAAAGGATTTATATCCACTTTCTCCAGCCATAACCATCGGGAATACTTGTGATCCACCTAGTTGAGACGGTTTTGCAGTATTAGAACCTTGCCAAACTCCATTTTTGTACCAAGAAATTGTGTCGTTATCCATGTCCAACGCTAAACCAATAGTGTCCTTCTGCGCAAAAGTAGTGCCATAAGCAGTTCTTGTTATATTAGAAGAGATTTTAGTTAAAATTTCACCGCTATACCCATAGTAACTATGATACTTCCATTTATCTGATGTATTATTACCTGCTTCACTTGTTATACCAATTAATGATATACTTGGTATATTTGGATTTCCATCAATTCCATTTACTTCCCAGTACCACTTCCCGCTGGTTTTTCCTACAGTTGCTTTATCTCCTTGACCTCCAACCCCTAGTTTTGATAATAAAGAACCATTTGACCAAGTAACATCTGTAGTCTCAGCTTTTGTAACTGTAGGGAACAATGAGAACACTGAAACTCCAATGAGAAGGGCTAACATAATTGTTCCTAGTTTTTTGATTATGATATTTTTCATGACTTCCTCCTAAATGTATGCAGTAACAAATCGAATTATAAAACCGAATTAAAGGGATGTCTAAACATTAATGTCTATATATTCAAATATAAGTTTAATAGTGAATTTAAATTTTAGAGCATAGTAAGGTGCTTTACTGTTATAGATATGGTGATTTTTATTTTGTTTTGTAATGACAACCGGCTTAGAAAAAGAATTCGACATGAGCATGAGAGAAGTCAATGACTTTATTGCCTGGTATGAAGGCAAACAGGCTGGAACTGGATCGGCTTCATATGCCATCAATAAGCATGACAATAATAAAGGCCCATTCAGCAGCCGAAAGGACTACATGCTGTATGATCGGATACTCACGTTTGAAGTAAGTGAATACTCTAAATAAAGCGAAGTACCCTGTTCGTTACGGCAGGGTACTTCGCACATTTTATCACGACTTTTCTTCTACCAAATCTTCTACCGAAATACGGATATCTACACTACCAGTAGGAACCTTATTCTTGATAGTGCAGGCTATAGGCCCCTTTTAAAACCTATTAAAACTCTATTTCGACGCACTCGTAATGCGTAGGCCGGGGGTTCAATTCCCTTCACCAGCATAGCTATAAACTCAAGCACAGCGCGGCTTCCAAGCTTTTGGAGGGCGCGCTTTTTTGTGGTTTTGGACAATCTTCTACGCTGAGGTCTTTTTAGTAGGATTATTATGCTATATATAATTAGTTCTTTGTTTTGTTTCATGCTAAAAATCGAATTCTTACATTAGTTGCATAGTATATTGACAGGTGGTTAATTTTGGTGAAAAATGAAGTATGTTTTTAAAAATTATGGAAAGTTTATGCGAAGGGTGGCTATGGCATGAAGCATGCACCTACGATACGAGCAGAATTAGACAGATACTTAAAACAAGAGAGCATGAGTCTAACGCAATTCGGGCATATAGCAGGCATGAATAGGGGAATAGTAAGTGCTATTGTGACGGGGAATAAGTCTATGTCTGTTAACCAGCTTGACCTAATTACTGAAGCTATGGATTTACCGGAGGGCTACTTTTACGACTTATTTATAGAAAACTACATCATCGACACTCCCCCGAATATGAGACGAATCGAGCCGTTTTTGTTTCGCTGTGCGGAGTTGGACAAGCTGGATGCGATCCGTCGAGTGGTGGGAAGCATTATGGACAACGTACTCTATTCGCCTAAACTATTTGATATAGCAGAAGTACTATTAGCACAGGGACGACATGAGGCTGCATTGCTGCTCTATGAGGGCGTAGCTGAAGCGGAGAAGTACCAACATTCTGAACGTTTAGCCATCTGTCAATATCGTATATTCACGATTCAGATTGGAGACGATCAAAGCCGTAATCTCAAGGCAGCAACGCTATTTGAACCCTTCGTGGAACGTCTTGATGAAATAGAACAGCTTGACGCACTGAAGGATTTAGCTAACGTGTACAGGTCTTTGCGTAAATGGGACAAGGTTGAGGAAGTAGCAAGAATAATGAGAGCTAAAGCGGAAATTCAATATACTTTGAAACATGAACAGAAGAGTCGAGAGCGTAATGAATTTACTAAGAAGCTAACTCGTCCCTTGTTTGTATACATTTCCTATGCTGACCTGTTGTGTGCAAGTGTCTATGAAGCCCAAGGCGATTACGACAAAGCTCTTCAATATACATATGCCTACGCTAATTTAGATTGGGTTAAGGAGACCGATGAGGATACCCGACACTGGATCAGCTTATTTGGGCACTGGGCAAAAGCTAATAGTATCGTGAATAAGCTTTTATCAGGGGATATAAGCGTACTTTCGGAATATGTTGAATATATTGATGCGTCGATAGATGCAACGCAAGAAGATAGGATTGTTCAATTATTGAATATTTTGATAGCGGCTAACCAATATGGAATAGACGTAAACAGTATAATTAAACGGTTTGAAACTGACATTGCGTCTTTATCACAACAATTAACATCAGGTGGTATGTACAATCAACAAGTAGTACCTGATTATTTTGCGTGGTGTGGTTACGAATTAGCCTACTATTATCTAAATCAAGGCATATACAGTGATGGTTTTAAACATTTGATGTATTCAATGGTAAGTTATCATACACTAAATAATGAGACTTATTTTATAAATTGTATGGGGCTATTTTTACATTTTCGGGATCATGCAGTTCCTGAAACCAAAGCAGATTTTTTAAATCTTATTGAAAAGGTGTGGATGAACAATGTTAAAAAAAATGGCACTGTTGATCATTGCGGCTAGCTTTTTGTTTATTGTTACTGTACCTATTCACTCGCATGATATAGAGCCTCAAGTACAACATGGAGGTGCTTAAACGTAAGCAAAGGAAATCCCCGCAAACCTTAATTGGTCGGCGGGGATTTTTTATTGAAGGAATTACAATACCATTCACCGAATGAATTACCGAGGTGATCAGCATGAAACATACATATAAAGCGAACTAAAACGCTAAAACTATACTCTAGTTGCCAACCGATTCCATTGTCCTGCCGCAAACATTGTTTTTTCCACAGTTTAAAACAGCATCATATAATGAACGGGTATTTGCATTTAAAACAGGGCCATATTCAGTGTTTGGATCTGAAGCACTATAAGAGTTAAGGCTAATAATATATTCACCATCTAACCAGGCTCCGCCGCTGCAACCAGGTCCCATTGGATTATCTAACATTTCAACAACACCAGTTCCAACTCTTCCCTTCCTGCCAATAACACCATACATTACTTGACTGTTACCAAAGTTATTTGGATAACCAATGGCTTCGAACTCTGCTGGAATTTCAGAAGAAAACTTCATACCCAAAGAACCTGCTTGGCTATCGATAGAAGTATATCCAAAGGCGTAATCAAAGGCCCAATTCTTTTCTTGATTTGGACCTACCACCCACGCTTGCTTTGTTCCATAAGCGGACAAAGGAATTCGTTGCCCTGAACGGTTAGTTCCATCGTATGCTCGCATAAAAAGGAAGTTTGTAAACCAGTTCCCGGAAACATGGTCTCGAATACAATGGGCCGCTGTAAAAATCATTCTTAGATCACCAACAAATTCAGCAGTTCCCATTCTATTTTCACCCTTTTCATTTGTAAAGAAGATCACTCCGGCACAGGAATATGGTCTTTTAGTAATATCAACTGGATATGGTGTGCCTGAGTTAAAATCATTTCCTCTTTGGGGATGGATCGTTAATTGCTCTATATCCCCGTCAGAATGCAAGTCCTTTAAATCAGCTAGGTTATTTTTTGAAATAATTAGCGGTTCCACTGGTTGTGCACTTGCCAACCGCTCGGGTGTCCAGTAATCAAGAATTTGTTGGGGGTCTTCGCTAGTTGAATGTATCGAATTATTGTTTTCGTTTGTGTCCATTTAGTTTTGTTCCTCCTTTATTAAAAATACAAATCTATAGTCCCCTATGTACTAAAATAAAATTCAATTTTTTGTTTTCAATAATTTTTTTTGTATATTAGCACTCAAATCTACATGGGTGAATACCCTTATTGTATAACGAGAAACTAAAGAAAAGGATGATTCAGTGTGCAAATTAATACGCAACATGAGGAGTTTAGACAACCGCCACCTGGGCAAGGTATTTCTTATCCACCATAAGTAACCACAATATAATCAACTCGTTAGTTTTTTATTCTCTCCTAAGGATCGCACCTCATAGGAGTGCGTGGATTGAAATTGATTCCCGCATTTACAATGCGAATTAAGATGCAGTCTCACTCTATATGGGTGAGTAAACCGAACCCCTCATAAGTGCCAAAGAAAGTACCAGCTCCACTGGCAATTAGACTGCCAGCGGAGCATTTTTTTATGTTGAATAACGAACGCTTGTTTGCATATAATAGTTGCAGAGGAGTGATCGACATGTTACCTGATATCGAGCGCAAGCTGCTACGGATACTCTACAACTACTCTGCCGGAAGAAGGCGACTACCGACGATGAAGGAACTAGAGATAAAAACAGGGAGGCGCACAGAGGACATAAAGGCGGGTCTGCTTGCATTAGAACAAGATAACTATATCTTGTGGGAAAATAAATCTGATACGCGCCATATCGTAATCATAGAGGGCTGGGATAGGGACCCAAAGATTTCTACACCGTCAACTCCCCCAGGAGCTGCAAATAGATATTACACGGAATATTAAAACCCCGGGACAATCCGAGGTTTTTTTTATATATTAGACATCTATAGACAGGTACGGACACATATAGACATTTATAATAGAAGGAAAATAATAAATCGTGTGTAAAATAGTATCCTTGGATTCCCTTATCACAATGATCCTATGCTTGCCTTTGCTGCACGAGCAGTATGTAAGCCGAAGGGAAAGTTTATCTATTTGTCTGCTACACCACCCCATGCTTTGCAGAAAGAGGCTGCACGCGGTCTACTGCCACACGCCAAGGTTCCCGTTCGTTTTCATCGTCATCCCCTACCTGTCCCATTTCGCCTGGGGACTGCTTCAGTGCAACATTGGCTGCAAAAAGGTCGGCTTCCCGCATCCTTTATTCAACGCCTACGCGTATCCATACAACGTGGAGCACAGGTTTTCCTGTTTGTGACACGAATCTCACTTATTCAGGGACTTGTGGAGCTGCTGATTAAACAATTGCCTGATGTACCTATTGCTGGAACCTCCTCACAGGATGAAGAAAGAACCGCTAAAGTGCGCTTATTTCGAGCTACTGAAATACGAGTTCTGGTCACAACGACTATTTTGGAGCGAGGGGTGACTGTTCCACGGAGTGATGTGTATGTGTTAGACGCGGACAGCAGTCTTTTTGATGAAGCCTCTCTTGTCCAAATGGCTGGTCGCGCGGGAAGGTCCAAGGATGATCCATGTGGAGGTGTTATTTTTACATCGCCCCAATGGACTCGAGGCCAAAAGAGAGCGATTAGACAAATTAAACGAATGAATGCACTGGCTCGGAAAAAAGGGTACCTGAAGGAGGTGAAGCACTAAATGTATTAAATAAAAAAAGTTTTTTTGGAAATGTGAAACCTGAAACAATGTCAGTACGTAAACTACCAAGAAAGGTGCATTCTGGTATGGGGATGATTCCAAGAACCCGTCTATTTTTGAATTGGTTATTCCAACGTCAGTCCCAAACATGTATCGCTTGCGGCACTTTCACAGGACGTTTTTCTGAATTCTCTGGGATATGTACTTCTTGTTCGCTTCAAATTCCTTGGGTTTACAACATTCGTTGTGTTCATTGCGGACGTCCGACGTTTTGCCCGGATTGCGTAAAATTTGACCGATTAGTACGTTACTTTGTATGCAATCGGAGTGCAACCAGCTATACGCCGATGATGAGAGAATGGATTGGACAGTTCAAATATCGCGGGAATGAAAAGTATGGTTCCCTGCTGGGTGAGATCATGAATCGAGCCTATCAGGCGATGAGGTATGAGTTTGCAAGTCTTAAACATTCTCGTTTCAAGCGTTCTTTGTGGAGTGTGGATATAGTGACCTGTGTCCCGGTAAGTAAGAAGAGGCTGACAGAGCGAGGCTTCAATCAGGCTCGGATCTTGGCAGAAGAGATCGCTAGGCGGAATAATCTCCCCTTCCTATCATTACTTGCTCGTCCACAAGATACAGGCAAACAAAGCTTTAAATCAAAAAAGGAACGCATGAACACAATGAATAATGCGTTTTCTGTCCACCCCAATATGACAAATTTGCTGAAGTCTTTTATTTTAAAAGCTGAATCTCAATGTGTTACGAAGGATAAGCTTTCCGTTACCGTTTTGCTTGTAGATGATATTTATACAACGGGGAGCACATTGCAGGCGTGTGCACGTGTATTGAGAGAAAAGGCATTAGAGCAAGGAATACATTTGACTATTTTTTGCCTGACTTTAGCCAGATCATAAGTCCAAATCTCCAGTATTTCTCATGATTATTTTGCTTGAAACTATGAAAAAAGGGTATAATTCCCTTAATGGAAGAATTAGATGATAGAGCAGAAGCCATTTAAACCATACAATCAGCAGGATTTGACAACGAGCTAGAGAGAGGTATATAATAAAAATATAGAGACAAACAAAAAGTAAGGAAGTGAGGGATGAAAACAGAATATTTCAATTTAGAGGTTGATTTTTTTGGAAAAGAGGAGTACAATTTCTATCTGTTGATAGCTAACATGATTGGTAATAAGTGATTAGCTAATGACTAAAGAGCGGACATTGGGAGTGTCTCGCTCAGTAGTAAAGCAGTTAATTAAAATTTAAAGCTAAAAAGAGGAGAGAAAAAATCATGAAAAACGTAATGAAAAAAGTAGCAGTATCTAGCATGTTGGCAGTTAGTTTAGGTGCAGTATCTTTGTTGAGTCCACTTGCAACAGGTCAAGTAATGGCAAAATCGAACTCTGACCAAATTAAGGATCAAGCTGAAGAACAACTGATCATCAAACAACAAGAAGAAGCTCAAAAAGCATTTGAAGCAAAACTTTTTGGAACTGAAACTACTGAAAATGCAGCAACTACAACACCAGCTCAACCAGCTACTGAGAGCAACAATCAAGCAACAACCACAAAACCAGCGACCACTACAACTGAAACACCAGCAACTGTAAATACAATCACTGTAAATGTTCAAGAGGGCGACACATTGGCTTCTATTGCTGAAAAATACGGTGTAACCGTTGAAGAACTGGTTAAAATCAACAACCTGGTTAAAGCAGGCCAAGAACTGCAAGTACCGCAAACAAACACAAATAAATAATTATCATTATAAATGTATAATAAAATGTGTTTTTTAAACCAAGCGTTTGACTATAGTATACGGGAAGGCCTCTATTAAAACAATGCTTTTTTGAATAATTATTTGTGAAATAGCTTGTTTTTTTGGGCTGCAAATTTCCACTGGTGCATCTAGCTTGATTTCAGATGAGTTATTAGTTGAGATGATGTTAGGTCCATGAGATTTATGAATACCCACACTCCATGTGCGGAGCATTCGTATGGGCGCCGTTCCCCCGGATTTACAGGGCTTTCTTGATGTCATTCGGGGCACAGGTGAACATGAATTCTTCTGAGGATTGTTTCGCCCGGTTTTTCCCTCATCTTGATATTTAATTTCTACATTTACTCATATTCATATATAGCTATTTTAATTGTATAATGAAGCGCTATTCCCGAAAATAACTGGAATGGCGCTTATTTTATTTCTATCTAAAGTATGGAGCAATGTTTGACGATAAATAAACACATGCAATAGGCTGAACTATTAGCTTCCATGAGCTTTCTTTATTTTATGTCATTGCATATTGATGCATATAGATGTAGACAAACTTTTACTGATGGATCATTCTCTCTTATACTTTTTATATGATAGCTTATAAGATGTGCAATTGTGTAAAATCTGAAAATCTTTTTTGAAATATTTGCTAGACGAGGCTCTTCATTATAAGTTAATGTAAGGATAAAAGTAATTAAAGATCGGAAATTGGAAAGGGGCGCTACAGAGGATGAATTTGGATAACTGTCCTCGCTGTGGAAAGCTGTTTATTAAGAACGTCAGGGGAATCTGTCAGAACTGTATTAAAGAAATTGAATTTGAATACGAACGCTGTGTCAAACATATACGTGAAAATAAGGGCATTCATATGCATGAGCTTTCAGAGGCTACTGAGGTATCCGTAAAACAAATCACGACATTTATACGTGAGGGACGTATTTCCATTGCTAATGCGCCCAATATGACGTATCCTTGCGAGGTATGCGGGATACCGATTCGTGAAGGGCATATGTGCGATTCTTGTCGAACACGTCTGACTAAAGACCTGCATCAGGCTGTACGCGAAAGTAGTAATCAGGATCAAAGTAATAATATGGGCTCAGGTACCTACAGCGCGATTGATAAACTTCGTGGAAAGTAGTACAGGGGAATTAAAAACGCATTCAGCTATTCAAAAAGTTTCAAATACCGCCGATAATCTTTATAGAGCTTATCGGTTTTTTTATTTTTAGCAACCATGCACAAAATAAAGAAGTGAGGCATAATACGAACCATGTTCGACGCTATGTCGTCTGATACATTCTGACCATATCAAATAACTAAGGAAGGTGGAAGTTATGAAAATTAACGAGACCAACCGCATCGGAGCTATTAATCCATATCAGCGCAATATTGAAACAGGACGTCAAGAGGAACAAAAGAAATCCCGCCGCAAGGACGAGGTTTCCATTTCTCCGGAAGCAATGGAAATGCTGAACCGCAGCAGTGATGCAGACCGTGTTAAGAAAATTCAGGAGCTTAAGCAGCAAGTAGCTTCTGGTACTTATCGTGTGGATGCCGATAAAATTGCAGAGAAGCTGTTACCTTACTTCAAGCAGTCTTCTGAAAGCTAGGTGAAGGAATATGCCTTTAGATCGATTGATTGATGTGCTGGAGCAGCTTAGAGAGGCTCACGAGCAGTTGATTGCATTAGGAAATCAAAAAAAAGAAGCACTGATATCAAATAAGGTAGATCAGCTCATTCTAGTCATGAACCAGGAATCGAAGATGTCCAGACACATTGAACAGCTGGATGAGCGACGCCTGCAGGCAGCATATGAATTTTTGCAGGAACGTGGTATTAAGTCCAAGTTGAATCTTAATATTACGGAGTTGTCTCGTCTTGTGTTTGATGTAGAAGACAAGCAGCGCCTCCTTCACATTCAAAAAAATCTAGCGGATACGCTTGTAGAATTGAAAAAATTAAATGAGTTGAATCAACAGCTTATACAACAGGCGCTTTCCTATATTGATTTTTCTATTGAGAGTATGTCATATTATGCGGAATCTGAAGCGGTTTATCAGCGTCCAGCTGACAAAAGTACCTCTACTGTACGAGCGGGACTATTTGATACACGCGCCTAATTGAAGGAGGAAAATATGGTCTCAACATTTCATGGTATAGAAACAGCGAAAAGAAGCTTAAACACACAAACGGCAGCACTTAATACAACCGGACACAATATCTCAAATGCCAACACAGCGGGTTACTCCAGACAAGTGGTTAGTATGAAGGCCTCGGACTCTATGGAAGCCTACGGTTTGAATCGTTCCGTTGTACGAGGTCAAATGGGTACAGGGGTTGAATTCACTGCTATTGAGCGCGTCCGTCAGACGTTTTTGGACGATCAGTATCGTAATGAAAGTTCTTCTCAAGGTGGATGGGACATTCGCTATGACACACTGAACAAGCTTGAGACCATTATGAATGAGCCTTCGGATACAGGTATACGTAAGGTCATGGATAATTTCTGGGATGCATGGTCCGATCTGAGCCAAGATCCTCAGGATGTCACGAATCGTAAAATTGTAAAAGAGACTACGCTTGCTCTGACAGATGCGATGAACCAGGCTAGCAAGCAACTGGATGCACTCAGTTCTGATTTGACTAATAACGTTACATTAAAAACATCTGAGATGAATTCGTTATTGCAGTCTATAGCGGACCTGAATGGTAATATTTACAAGTTGGAACAACTTGGGGATAATCCAAATGACTTGCGTGATCAGCGGGATTATGCAGTTGATAAGTTGTCCAAGCTTGCAAATGTGCAGGTAACTCAGCTGGATAACGGTTATCAGGTAACGGTGGCAGGACAGATAGCTGTAGCGGGTACAGAGGTAACTGCTATTACGGCGGCTGGCCTTGAGGCTGCATATCAAGGTGGAACGTTAACTGGTGGCGAAGTGTACGGTATGGTTTTATCCAGAGATAAATATGTAGCAGATTACAAAACTCAGATGGATCAGCTAGCTAATACGCTGGCGAATGGTAACATTGAAATTACTTTACCTGCAGGTACAGTTCTGCCTGAGGGAACGGTACTAAATTCAGGTGTCAACAATGCAGCAGTGACTTACTCGAATGCGAATAACAACAGAACCTTGACCGCGGATTTGAAAGTAACTGTACAAGGGATTAATGGACTCCATCAGTTGGGATACACCCTTAGTGGTACGACACCACAAAAGGGCGGAGCGTTCTTTACCTCCAAAGATGGAGCTGCTATTACAGCAGGTAACATTACGCTGAATAAGGATATTCAAGATGATCCCAATAAAATTGCCAGCTCTTTGCGTGTAGATGGAACGGGAACAGCTAATGAAAAGGTAACTGTAGGTAACAATGCTTTGGCATTGTCTATGGCGAGCCTAAAAAATGTGAAGTTTGGTTTTAATACAACTCAAGCGCAAACTACCACTGTAGATGACTTCTTCAGTGCAATTGTTGGGCAATTAGGCGTCCAAACTCAGGAAGCAGAGCGACAATCGCAGAATGCACAGCTGTTGACTGAGCAAGTGGACTTGAACCGCCAATCCGTCAGCGGGGTGTCACTGGATGAAGAAATGTCGAACATGATCAAGTTTCAACATGCTTACAGTGCAGCTTCCCGGTTCATGACAACTTTTGATCAACTGTTAGACAAACTGATTAATGGTACAGGCCGCGTAGGTCTCTAGTATAATGAGAAGGTGGAGTAAGCCATGCCAATTCGAGTGACTTCAGGAATGACCAGTATGCAACTGCTCAGTAACCTGAATCGAAATAATAATAATATGGGTAAAATGGAGAATCAGATTTCGACTGGTCGTAAGTTGAATAAGCCTTCAGATGATCCAGTAGGGGTAACCTATGCGCTACGTTACAGAGCTGAGTTAGCTTCTAATGAACAATACAAGACAAACTCAGATGCGGCTGTTAGCTGGTTAGATTTCACTGATACAACCATGCAACAAGCCAGTGATGTAATGAAGCGTCTTAAAGAGCTGACAGTACAGGCTTCAAGTGAAACACTACCTCAATCCGGCTTGGATTCGATTAAGCTAGAAGTTGATCAGTTAAAAGAACAAATGATGAATATTGGTAACAGCCAGCTTCGTGGGAAATATGTTTTTAATGGACAAAATTATGATCAGGCGCCGTACCAGCTATCTGCTACGGTAACGAGTTATGATCAGATCAATCCGGATCAAGCCGCTGTCAGCTATGCAGTTGGGGACCAAGATGCATTTCGGGTAAATACCTCCGGTAGCGATTTTTTTGGGAAATCGACAGATGCTGATAATATTTTTAAGGTCATGGATGGTCTATCTTCTGCACTAAGCAGCGGAAATAGCACGGCAATATCGAGTCATCTTTCAAGCATTGAATCCCGTTTTACTAAAATGCAGACCAGTTTGTCTGAAGTGGGCGCACGTACGAATCGGGTTGAACTGATACAATCCCGTTTGGAAGAGCGGAATTTGAATTTGACGACACTTCAAGCTAAAACGGAAGATGCGGATGTTGCTAGTCTGATGATTCAAGCTACATCTGCCCAAACCATTTATGAAGCCGCCCTGAAATCATCAGCTAAAATCATGCAGCCATCCCTGATGGACTTTATGAGCTGATTTTTATCTTTGACATTTGTAATTAGAAGCTATGGACGAGTGGTCCGTAGCTTTTTTGTTACTATATATAGGAGGAGTTACTTATGACCCTAGAACAGAAATTAGATGAAGAGAACCAAGATACAAACTCTACTTTTTATGTGTTTCCGAAAGGGATACCAGGATTTGAACAACTTCGGGAATTTCAACTACAGGAGCATAATGAATTATTTAGTCTTTTTAGTGCAGTAGAGCAGCCTGCTACCATTTTTATTACTGTAAATCCATTTGATTTCTTTAAAGATTATGAATTTGAACTATCTGATGATGCCCTAGAGGATATTGGAATTACCAGTCAAGAACAGATAGCAGTACGATGTATCTGCACATGGAACAGCGATCAATCCAAAACAACAGTTAATTTGCTTGCTCCTTTAATTTTTAACATTGAACAGCAGACGGGAAAGCAAATTGTTTTGCAGAATACGAAATATACTATCAAGCATCCCTTATGGAATGAAATAGAGTTCAGCAAAGGCGGTGAGTCCTAATGCTGGTATTAACACGTAAAAAGGGTGAATCCATTGTAATTCAGAATGATATTGTCGTCACGGTTCTTTCCGTCGATGGCGATACTGTGAAAATTGGCATTTCTGCTCCTAAGGATATTGATATCTATCGAAAGGAAGTCTTTGAGGCTATTCAGCAAAATAATCAATTTGCAGTTATGGATTCCAATGCCATTCAAAGTGCTATGTTGGAGATGGAGAAGAGAAAGTCCTGATCCATTAATGATAGTAGTGCACATTCATTGAGAAAGGCCGACACGAGTAAAGTGTCGGCCTTTGTTTGACTAGATTTTATGCTTATTTATCTGGAACAGTAATTGATATAATCATGTATTACCGCGTTTATCGGTAATACCGAAAATCTCCATCTGGTTATTGTTTGATGGCTTAAGTTAGGTAGGACAGGTTGGATTTGGGAAAGGTCATCACTATATAAAATGGTGATTTTAAATCGAAATAACCGAGTCGTAAACTTCTAAGAAAATATTTCAAAAAAAAAGCTTGAATGCTATAAACAATTCTAGCTTAAGGGTCGATATATAGTTTAGAGCGGTAATTCTTCAGGGCGGCCGACCTGTGAAGACGCTTATACCACAAGGACGTGGGAATCAAACCATTTCAGGGAGGAAATTTAAAATGATTATCAATCACAACTTACCTGCAGTAAATACACACCGTAACATGCAATTGAACAACACGGCAGCAAGCAAAAATATGGAGAAATTGTCTTCAGGTCTGCGTATCAACCGTGCAGCTGACGATGCTGCTGGTCTCTCTATTTCCGAAAAAATGCGCGGTCAAATCCGTGGTCTGGAACAAGCGCAACGTAACGTTCAAGATGGTATCTCTTTCGCACAAACATCTGAGGGTGCAATGAACGAAGTATCCTCCATGTTGACTCGTATGAAAGAACTGACTGTTCAAGGATCTAATGATACTTACAGTGCTGGCGATAAATCCAACATCAAAGCAGAGCTTGGCCAATTGGGTAGTCAAATTGACGCAATCCTCTCCAACACTAAATTCAACGGTATTTCAATTTCCGGTGGAGCAGGTGTGAAAATTCAAGCTGATGATAATGCGTTCGTTATCACTATTAAAGGTATTAGCTCCGCTGGTTTTAGAGGTCTTACATCGGGCGTAACACTTGCAAGTGCAACTAAAGCAATTGAAGCAGTTGCTAAGCAACGTGCGAACCTCGGTGCTATGCAAAATCGTCTGGAATACACTTCCAACAACTTGGGTACAACTGTAGAAAACCTGACAGCTTCCGAATCCCGTATTCGTGATACTGACATGGCAAAAGAAATGGTTACTCTGTCCAAAAACAACATCTTGTTGCAAGCTTCACAATCCATGTTGTCACAAGCAAACTCCGCGCCACAAGGCGTACTGTCGTTGCTGCGTTAATTTTAAACGACAACCATTACAAAAAAAGATCCTGCCTTTCGCAGGATCTTTTTTTTGTTTTATTTTAATTTTTTCGTAAATAATTGCACCTATTTACCGATATATATTGTATTGGCACTTCAAATACAGAACGGTTTTATTGTGTTTAAAATTATTAATGGAGGTTATTCTATGGACTCGATGATACCCCCTAGCACTGGGAGTCTGTTACCGATTCAGCCATCAGCAGGAATACAACGTGAAGCCCCTTCAGATGCCGAAACAAATTCTGTACAAGATACTGTTCAAACAGCCAATAGAAGTGGTGCCGCACAGAAACACCAGACACATGAGGAAGCAGTTTTGGAGCTACAGAAAGCAATTGATGCTATTCAAGGCCCGCAGAAGACGTTTGAAATATCCGTACATGAAAAGACACATGCAATCATGATAAAAGTGATGAACAAGGAAACGGGAGATTTGATTCGTGAGGTACCTCCTGAGAAAATTCTGGATATAGCGGCTAGAATGATGGAAATTGCAGGAATCATTATCGATAAAAAAGTATAGGGGGACATACAATCATGGTAACTAGAATAAGTGGCCTTGCCTCAGGGATGGATATTGATGCAATGGTCAAAAAGCTGATGACTGCTGAGCGTGTACCGCTCGATAAGCTGAATCAACAAAAACAACTAATGGAATGGAAAAGGGAAAATTATCGCGAGTCCAGTACTAAAGTTGTTTCATTTCTACAAGATAAACTGGGTGTATTAAGTCGTACTGCTTCAATGAATCCGCAGAAAGTAACAGTAACGGGAAATAGTGACGCGTTGACTGCATCGGCTTCTACGTCTGCTAGTGGAGTATTAGATATCTCGGTAATAAATCTCGCTACTGCTGCAAGATCTGTTTCAGACAGCTCATGGTCTGAAAAGGCTAGTAGTGAACTGGCATTTGCCGATGGGGCAGCCCGTACGGTTCAGGTTGGTGGTGCTACCATTGATGTGGATGCAAACGAAACGATTGAATCGTTTGTCAAAAAAATTAATGAGAACAGTAAGACAGGAGTAACTGCCATATATGATGCCAAATCCGGATTGTCATTAACAAGTAAAACCACCGGTTCCCAAGCATTCAATATTGATTCTCAAATTAGTAGTGAGTTTAAACTGTCTTCAACGAACGGAACCGATGCTTTGCTAAAGGTAAATGGACTTGAAGTCAAAAAGTCTTCTAATAATTTTGCTATTAATGGTATTGATATTACGCTTAAGACAGCAGGTGGTGCTGCGACAAGAATAGAAGCTACCAAAGATACGGATAAGATCGTCGAAAATATTCAAAGCTTTGTTGATGCTTATAATGATGTTCTCGCTACACTCAATGGCAAGGTTAGTGAGGAGAGATATAAAAAATACACTCCGCTTACGACGGAACAAAAAGCCGCTATGAGCGATGATGAAGTCAAGCTCTGGACAACCAAGGCCAAGAGTGGCATGCTTAGAAACGATCCTATCCTGCAGGATACATTATCTGAAATGCGTAATGCCATGATTCAAGGTGTAGATATCGGCAGAGTTGATGCAGATGGTAAGAATAAGCCTTTAATGATGTCTGAGCTTGGAATCACTACGGGGACGTATGATACGAAAGGCAAGCTAATTTTGGATGCAGACAAATTGCGTGCAGCGGTTGAAAAAGATCCGGATGTTGTCTCAAATTTTTTTGGGAAACAGGACCCAAGTACCGTATTAACTAATAAATATACACAACAAGATGGTGTTCTTGCTAAACTTAAGAAGATTTCGAATACCTCACTTCAAAGAATGACCGATACAGCCGGTACTTCAAAAGTTAGTAAGGAACTAACTGCTTCATTTCTTTCTACGAGCACAATGGGAGAGCAATTATCGAGTCTGGACCGTCGAATTAGTGACATGACTAGCCGTCTAACGATGATTGAAACTAACTATTACAAAAAATTCACCGCCATGGAAACGGCAATAAGCAAGTATAATAATACTTCTTCTAGTCTTACAGGCATGTCGTCATAAAGGAGGTTTTACAATTGATCAATACACCCTATCAGAAATACCGGCAGACTCAAGCGCAAACTGCATCCAAGCCTAAACTGCTGATTATGCTGTACGATGGGGCTATCCGTTTCGTTCGTGCGGGGATTGAGGGGATAGAGAATAAGGATAACGAGAAAGCAAATAATAATTTGTGTAAAGCGCAGGCTATTGTACACGAGCTGATATCTGCGTTGAATTTTGAGTATCCAATATCCCATGACTTATTGCGAGTGTATGAATATATGCTGCATGAGCTGATCGAGGCGAATGTTCACAAAATAGCCGCTCCGGCACAAGAGGTGCTGGAACATTTGACTGACCTACGGGAAGCTTGGTTGGAAGCCATGAAAATGCCTGGTGTAGTTGGTAGTGTGTAATGGCAGATCCTAATATGCAAGTACTCCTTGAAGAACTGCAACATAGGACAGAAGCAGTGTTGTCTAACCTTCTGAATTTAAGTGAGGAAGAGTTTGAACAGTTTGCAGATCAAAGGCAGCGCATTGTAGAACAGATGCAGCCCTATCAACCATCGTTAACGGAAAATGATAAGCAGAACATTCGTGACATACTAAGTAACGATTCTGTAATTTTGCAGCGTATGCAGGTACTAAAGGATAAGGCTGGTCACTGGATGGAGAAACGCGGAGCCATTCGTGTGCAGCAGCATGCATACCAGCAAGCTTATTCTGTAGACAGTTTGTTTATTGATCATCGTAAATAAAAAATGCTTTAAGGAGCGTACCCCTATTCGATTTAGAATGGGGGTATTTTTGTGAAAAGGTTCATTCCATTAAGAGTAAATCCGATATACTAATTAACAAATATTAATGTGAAACGGTGGTATTACCTTGTCTCAACTACAAATAAACCATACAATTCTAGAGCAGAGGTTTCCTCATGTTGCAACCAAAATAAGTAGTTTGCTGAATGATGACTTATCTATACCTTTGTTTACTGAGCCCTTTGAAAGGGATATCGCCTGGCTTAATGCTGTCGATGGATCTATTGGAAATGGAAAGATCATTTTTGTATATGGGTTTGAAAGGGGACTCAGTATTGCTGACCTCCTCGAATTGTATCCGAACCACTGGTTGTTTGTATACGAGCCAGATGAGCAACTTTTTCTGAAAGCCGTGACGGAGTATGACCTCAGTCTTTTGTTGGAGCATCCCAACTTGTACTGGCTATCCGTGGGTGATTCTCAGCTCAATATGATGTTTCATATGTTGAGTAGTTATATGATGGAAGACTTGGTGTTTATCGCACTACGTAAGTATTTATCAGACAATATGAGTATGTTACGTGAAGTGAAAGAACAATTCCAAGATTACCGTCAGAGTTTTTTGGTAGATAAATATACAGAGAATCGGTTTCGTGAAGAATGGACGCGGAATTTCCTATATCACCTATCTGATGTGTTATACACTCCCTCCATTGAGCGATTTTTTTATGCTTTTGAAGGCGCAACTGTAGTTGTTGTATCATCGGGACCATCGTTACAAGAAGATATCGAATGGCTGAAAAAATTACGTCCTCATGTACTGATTATTTCAGCAGGCTCCAGCATTCAGGCTTTAGCAAAGCATGGAATACAGCCTCACCTTGCTGTCATTATGGATGGACATCCAGTCAATAAGAAGATCTTCGCTTCTTCTGTAACAAGGGAGCAGCCTTTATTGTTTACCTCCTCATCTTATTATGAAATCTCTGATCAGAACTGCGCAGAGAAAATTCATAGTATTATGAAAAGTGATGCTGTATCTCAGTATTTCTTTGGACTCAGTAAAGAGGAACTCTTTATATCCCCCACAGAAACGGTTGCAGGAACGGCTATTCAAGCAGCAGCATGTTTAGGGGCTAAACGGATCATACTTGCAGGTCAGGATTTGTCGTTCCCTAATAACAAATTTTACGCAGATGGAATTGAACATTTTGCAGCCGAAGCTACTGAGAAGACAGTGCAAGAAGCGCCTAAGAAAGTACTGAATGTAAAGGGAACATACAACACTACAGATGAGAGTTTCTCTTTGATGAAGGATGGACTCGAAAATCTCATTGCGGCACTTCCGAGAATCGAATTCGTCAATTCAAGCCGCAATGGTGCAGTGATTGAGGGTGCTCCTTTCAAGCTCATGGAAGAGATGTATAAGTTGTTAGCATCAGAATCTATTGTTCCTGATGCAATTGCCGATTTGATAAATAAAAAAAGTATTACAGTTGATTTGAATAAGGTACAAGATGTCAGAGAAAAGCTGATAGCGACACGTGAGGACCTCTCCAATGTACGCTCTGAGATTGCAGCCATTCACAAGCTTATGAATAAGCTACGCGAGTTTAGCCGGACTAAACCAGCAAAGGCTCAATATATGATGGAATCCATAGAGCAGATGTGGGGGCTAATAGCTAACAGAACATGGTTCTCACCTATATTTGAGTCTATCATGCCTATCGAAGTTGCTCGTTTTGACCAGGTGCTTCCTGTCATTGTGACAGAACATCAGTTGACTCGTAAGTCTGATTTAATCTATGAGCACGTTAGTAAGATTTTGAAGGATATTACAACACAAATCCCAATACTTGAAGAAATGTTTTCGGAATCGATCCGCCGTTTAGATAAAAAAACAGATAGCGATGCAGTGATCGATAAAGATATATAAATTAATCGTTTTACACTCCGGAGGTCATTATGTTTAACAACAAGATTGTACTGGTTACGGGCGGCACAGGTTCGATTGGAAGCGAAATTGTACGTAATATTTTGTCGTATAACCCTAAAGCCTTGCGGATTTTTAGCAGGGATGAGAGCAAGCAGTTTGATCTGCAGCAGGAATTAAAAGAGTATACGAATATTCGTTATCTAATCGGTGATATCAGGGACAAGCAAAGACTGAGTTATGCTATGGAGGATGTGGATTATATTTTTCATGCTGCTGCTCTCAAACATGTGCCTGCATGCGAGTATAACCCTATGGAAGCAGTAAAAACGAATGTTATTGGCGTACAAAATCTGATAGAGACGGCTATTGAGCATAATGTAGAAAAAGTAGTAGCCATCAGCACAGATAAAGTGGTAAACCCAACGAATACGATGGGGGCTACGAAGCTGCTATCCGAACGTTTGATTTCTGCCGCCAACTTGTACAAAGGGAGCAAACGTACCATCTTCTCCTGTGTTCGTTTTGGAAATGTTATGGGATCTAGAGGCTCTGTTATTCCTTTATTCCGGGATCAGATTGCTAAAGGGATACCCGTGACGGTCACACATGCAGAGATGACTCGATTTATGATGTCTATTCCTCAGGCCGCTCAATTGGTCATAGATGCAGCGCATTATTCCCAAGGGGGAGAGGTATTTGTACTGAAAATGCCGATTCTCAAAATTACGGATTTGGCCCAATGCTTGATCGATTCGTATGAAGAGGCGGTTGGTAAACCTTATGGTGGAGAAATCATTGAGACCGGAATCCGTCCGGGAGAAAAGCTATATGAGGAGCTCATGACGCTTGAGGAATCGGAAAGAGCGTTGGAGAATGGACAAATGTATATCATTCCTTCGTTATTTCATACCGCAGAGCAAGAATATGAAGGTTTTCAAAAGGCGATTCGCCAAGAATATTCTTCAATGACTGCACCACAGATTTTCCCGAAAGCCATCCGGGAGCTTATTGAACAGAACGGATTGGGCTTTACAAAAGGTATTGTATGATGAGCAATCACAAGTGTTTGGCAATTATTCCTGCGCGGGGTGGATCAAAAGGTTTACCCGGTAAAAACATAAGATTGTTACATGATAAACCGCTCATTCAATATAGCATTGAAGCTGCACTAAATAGTGGTTGTGTGGACGAAGTTATAGTTTCAACGGATTGTAAAGAGATTGCTCGTGTGTCGGGCCAAGCCGGAGCGGCTGTTCCGTTTATAAGGCCCGATGAACTGGCTACCGATGAGGCTAAAAGCATTGATGTATTGAAGCATGCAGTTGAATTTTATGAGCAGACGCAAAATCAATTTTTTGATGTTATTATGCTGCTACAGCCCACATCTCCACTGCGAAATGCTATGGACATTAAAGAAGCATATAAAATATTTTTAGATCATCAGGCTGATTCACTTCAAAGTGTCACTTTGTCTGGAGTGCAACCCTATTTACTAAGGGAAATGGATAACGGACGGCTTACGCCCTACCTGAAAGGTGAAAGGGAGCATTTGAGGAGACAAGATCTCAAAGAACTACATGCTTTAAATGGAGCCATCTATATCGTGAAAAGAGATCTGTTGATAAATGGTGACACTCTGATTGGTCCTAATAATTGTGGCTACATTATGCCTAAAGAAAGATCTGTTGACATAGATGACGAGTTTGATTTAAAAATGGCAGAGCTTTTTTGGAGACAATCCAATCACAAGGAATCCTTGCAGTAGGAGGGAGGAATATAACATGAAAAACCTCTTATCAAATAATGAAAACCACCCTATCTATATTATCGCGGAGGTAGGAGTCAATCATAATGGATCATTGGAGCTGGCATTCGAGTGTATTGACCAAGCGATTTTATGTGGTGCAGATGCGGTGAAATTCCAAACCTTTAAAAGCGAAAAGCTGGTAACCAAGTATGCCCAGAAGGCTAATTACCAGACGGAAAATACCAATTCAGCTGAAAGCCAACTAGATATGTTAAAACAGCTGGAATTGAGCTTTGAGGATTTTGTTCTATTGAAAAAGTACTGTGAGGATAAAGGGATAGATTTCCTTTCCACACCCTTTGATGAAGAAAGTGCTGAGTTTCTGAATTCAATTCATATTGACGCATTCAAGGTTGGATCAGGAGATATGAACAATATCCCCTTTCTTCAGAAACTTGATAGCTATGGGCGTCCGATTATTCTATCGACCGGGATGTCTAATTTGGATGAAATTGGAGAATCGTTACAAGCATTTAAAAAAAGTGAAGTACTATTGCTACACTGTACTTCCGACTATCCGGCATCTTTGGAAGATGTAAATCTGCTGGCCATGAAGACAATATCTACAGCTTTTAATAAGGTCACAGGTTACTCAGATCATACGGCTGGGATTGAGATCGCTATAGCGGCTTCAGCACTGGGAGCTAGAATTATTGAAAAGCATTTTACATTGGATCGAAATCTTCCAGGTCCTGACCATAAGGCTTCACTGGAGCCTGCTGACTTTTCAAAGATGGTTCTTGCGATTCGAAATGTGGAGCAGGCTTTAGGGGATGGTGTTAAAAGATGTATGCCTTCCGAGGAAAGCACCAGATCCGTTGCAAGAAAAAGTATTGTGATGGCAACATCTAAAAAAACAGGCCAGTTGCTAACACTAGAAGATCTAGTTATCAAGCGTCCGGGCACTGGAATAGAGCCTAAATATTTTGATGACTTGGTTGGTAAGCAGCTTTTAAAGGATGTACATGAAGACTATTTGTTATCATGGGATGATGTGCAATGAAAAAAGTATTGGTGATTACCGGAACACGAGCTGATTACGGGATATATTACCCGGTTTTGCGGGCTCTTGAGGAAGAACATGCTCTGGAGCTCCACCTGTTGGTTACAGGAATGCATTTATCTCCACAGCATGGGTATACATTAGACGCTATCCAAAAGGACGGATTTCGTGTATCTGCTAAGGTAGACTGTCTGCTGCAAGGATCTACTCATGCTAATATGTCTCGCTCTATTGGAATAGCAATCATGGGCATGACACAAGCCGTAGAAGCTTTGGAACCAGATTTTATTGTTGTATTAGGAGATCGGGGAGAAATGCTTGCAGCTGCGATTGTGTCCTCTCACATGAACATTCCGCTTGTTCATTTGCATGGTGGAGAAGTCTCCGGCACGATTGATGAGTCTGTACGGCATGCGATTAGTAAGTTGGCCCACATTCACTTTGTGTCTACAAATGGAAGCAGAGAGCGCCTAATTAGGCTTGGCGAAGAACCTTGGAGAATTCATGTAGTCGGTGCTCCGAGAATTGAAACGATGATGAACACTTCCCTGCCTGAGCTAGAGAGGACGAAACGTAAATACGATCTGAATATAGATAAAGATTATGTGCTGTTTGCTTATCATCCTGTCACCACGGAAGAAGCGGATATGCACATCCTTGGTAAGATGATGGAAGTTCTCTTGGCTGGGGAGAATGAGGTAATTTGTGTGATGCCCAATTCGGATGCTGGAGCTGATGCGATCGTTGATGTATATAATCGGTTTTCTGCAAGAAAAGGGATGCATCTTATAACCAGTTTTGAGCAACTTGATTATCTGACGATGTTGAAAAATGCAAAAATATTAATTGGAAATTCTTCATCGGGGATTATTGAGGCAGCCTCCTTTCATGTTCCAGTCATTAATATTGGAACTCGTCAGACAGGCAGAGAGCGTTCTGTGAACACAATAGATATTGCAGCTGACGAGCTCGAATTGACTTCTGCAATAGAGTACGCAATGTCTGAGCCTTTCCAACAAATTGTTAAAGCAGCCGACAATATTTACAGTAGAGATAACACCAGCTCTCGCATCGTAGATATATTGAACCGAACATCCAAGTCAGAGCAGCTTATTCAAAAGACAATTACCTATTAAGGAGGATCGGCCTTGAGCTATATTGTTTTTGGAGCAGGAGGGCATGCCAAGGTTATCGTGGATATTTTACGGTCCTGTGGTGAAGAAATCATTGGTATTCTGGATGACCATTGTAAAGAAGAAGCATGGAACGGATTGCCGATCTTGGGGGGCCGTAATCAGATTGCTCAACTATTATCTCTGTATCCAGAGGCGCTGTTCGTTGTGGCAATCGGAGATAATACAACCAGAAGGAAGATTGTAAGTCAATTAAAAGTTGCTTCAGTCCAATTTGGTACTGCTGTTCACCCAAGCGCTGTAGTCGCACCCAGCGCATTCATTGGGGAGGGGACGGTTGTCATGCCTAATACTGTAATTAACGCTGACGCGTTTGTTGGAGAGCATGTCATTGTTAATACGGCGGCTACTATAGATCATGATTGCCGAATAGAAGACTTCGTGCATATTTCCCCAGGTGTACATATGGCAGGTGGAGTTCAGATCGGGTGCTGTGCTCATATCGGAATAGGTACAAGTCTTATACCTGGTATTCGTGTAGGGTGCGATACCATCGTTGGTGCCGGTTCATGTGTCATCCGCGATTTGCCAGAGAACGTCATAGCTGTGGGTTGTCCGGCCAAAGTAATAAAAAACCTATAAGGATAAGGAATGAAACAAAATGTCCAATAGAGATAGAATTTATTTATCTTCACCGCATATGGGCGGGCTTGAACAACAATATATCGCAGAGGCCTTTGAAACGAATTGGATTGCTCCACTAGGTAAAAATGTAGACGCTTTTGAATCAGAGGTGGCAAATTACTTAGGATGTGGAGGCGCAGTTGCCCTAAGTTCTGGAACAGCAGCAATTCACTTGTCTTTGATATTGCTTGGTGTGGAGAAGGATGATATTGTTTTTTGTTCTTCTCTTACCTTTGTTGCCAGTGCTAATCCGATCTTATATCAAGGTGCAATTCCTGTCTTTATCGATTCGGAACCAGACAGTTGGAATATGTCCCCTGAGGCACTAGAGCGAGCATTCAAGACTTATGCAGATAAGGGGAAAAAACCTAAAGCTGTAGTTATAGTCAATTTGTATGGGCAGAGTGCAGACTACGATCGGTTGAAAAAAATATGTGATTATTACGAGGTGCCAATTGTAGAAGATGCTGCGGAATCACTCGGAGCAACTTACGGCAATCAGATGAGTGGAACGCTTGGGAAATTCGGTATCCTTTCATTTAACGGAAATAAGATTATTACTACTTCCGGCGGAGGTATGCTGGTTTCAGATGATTTAGAAGCACTGAGCAAAGCACGCTTTTATTCAACACAAGCAAGAGATAAGGCGATTTATTATCAACATAGTGCGTTGGGTTATAATTATCGTTTAAGCAATGTACTTGCAGGGATTGGTAGAGGACAATTAAAAGTTCTAGAAGATAGAATTTCGCAAAAAAGAGATATTTTTGGCTTGTATCACAAAATGCTATCAGAAATAGATGGCATATATTTTATGCCTGAGACGGGCTCTGGTAAATCCACACGATGGTTAACTGCTATGCAGATTGATTCAACGAAAGTAGGAATTGATGTACATGAAATAGTTCGTTTTTTAGAGAAGTTAAATATTGAATCACGTCCAGTATGGAAGCCATTGCACTTACAGCCGTTGTTTGTGGAAACAGACTATTTTACACATGAAGCGGGAAGGGATATCAGTCGAGAGTTGTTTTCAAACGGAATTTGTCTCCCATCTGATACGAATATGACTCAAGAAAATCAAAAGTTTGTTATTGAACAGTTGAAAAAAAATTTCTAAGGTATGTTTCAGAAAATTATATTACTAAATAAAATATAGAAATTTTAGGGGATTTTTTTAATGAGAAGAAAGCCGATTCAGCAACGCATAGAGAAATTGAAAAATATAAACCATACTATTAGAGTTTCTTTTGATAACAATAATCCATCAACATTGGAGGAAGGCATTAATAAATATATTGAGATTACAGAAGATGCGAACCTAGTCTCGATTAAGAGCAACTACTTTTTCCAAAAAGGCGATTATGAGCAAGCTACGAAAATTTTAGAAGAAGGAATTAAGCTATATCCATTTAATTTTGATATTAACTTAAATCTTGGTATTGTTTATGAAATGCGTAATTTTTTTACTGACAGTTTTCATAGGTATCTCCGTGCATTCAAATATGCTAGTACGGTAGAAAAACAGGAATTAGCTGAGACGTATATTAATCGAATGAATCTTTTATTGATGGAAACTTATCAGACTCATCAGGCTGAATTGTTTCAAATTATTGAGGAGGGCAAGAGATTTTTAGGAGAAACAGACTATCGATTATTTCCCATTGACCATAACCGTCTAAGCACGATTCGTCGACCTCAGGCAACCGGAACCTCAGATGAATATATGACCAATTTTTACAAATCATATAATGATGCTGATATTGACGAAATTAATAGACACTATCATATGACAGAAACTTTAAAGGGCCGGATATGTAACTCTGAACAACAAATAGCATTAGAAGGTCAAACATTACTGCCTGTTTCCCCGCTAGAGGAAGACACGATGCTTAACTTTAATTTGAACGGCAAGGATTATCCTTTTTCAAGTAAAGATCTTCCTTATAATCAATATAATTATTTACGGTTTAATGAAAGTGGCTTATTAAAGATAACGATGAATAAACCTATATTTATAGGAACACCGATCCCGTTACAAAAAGTAGCGAAGAAAAAACGATTAATCTTCAACATTTTTGTTGATGGGCTTTCGTTTGATTTTATACAAAAACATGATTTTAAATCGATTATGCCCTATACACATGCCTATTTTCAAAAGGGGTTCACTTCTACCAGTTGCTATGCAACAAGTGAATGGACATTTCCAAGTGTAGCTAGTATGTTTACTGGGAAGTATACAACCAGTCACGGCTTATTCCACCCTGACTTTAATCATGCATTTGCCGAAAATAATAAAATGATGCAAGAGCACTTTAAAGAGGCTGGATATCTTACCTCACAAATCGGAGGAGATTGGAGAGTGACACCTGCACACGGGTATCATAAAGGTTTTGATCGTATTCTATATCAAAATTTTATGGGCGGGATGGATTGCAAACAGGTTATTACAGAATCAATAGAGCATTTGGAGACGTTTAAGGAAAGAAATAACTTTGTATGGATATCTTTGGCGGATGTACATCACGTGCCAGATGAGATAGATTGTAATCTCATGACACAAGCACAAACTGACATCAGTAAGCGTGTCAAGATAAATAAAAAGGGTAGTACTACCGTTCTGACTCCTTATGATATCAACAAACATGAGAAGTATATTCTTGAAATTAAACGAATCGATTTTTACTTGAACCTTCTTTATACCTATTTTGATCAGCATTTTCAGAATGAAGAGATCCTGGTTCTGTTTCATTCCGATCATGGTCAATCATTCTTAGAAGATGAACCTTTTCTCCTTCATGAAAGTAGACGTAAAGTTCCTTTTATGATCAGAGGTGGGGATGTCCCAGTGGGAGAATCTGACGAATTTATGGAACTGATTGATATACTGCCGACGCTACTTCACTACAGTGATCTGTCTGCTCCTGAAGATATTGATGGTCACCTCCCTGCATCTTTAGGGGGCGAGGAAGCCCGCAAGTTTGCGTTTACAGAAGCTATACATCCTAATCAAACTTATAAAGCTGCAATCACGGATGAAACTCATATTTTTAGGTTTGAAAACGGACAACCTATTCAGAATGATGGGCTGGTAGATTTAAATGAGTATAAGGTTCAATTGATCAATAAAGAAACTAGTAGCAATGAGACTGATGTGTTCCCGGACAAAGTTGATCACTATGAGGAAGTTGTATGGAAACATATTCGTAAACACATAATAATTAGTTAATAGATTTTAAAATACAAACTTATAACAAGTAAAAGGATGAAAGATTATAATGAAAAAAACAAAGTTGCTCAAACAAATGATTACAAGCTCCAAACTTGATTTCATTATGGAAGCTCATAATGGGATATCAGCAAAAATTGTGGAGGAAGCAGGTTTTCAAGGAATCTGGGGTAGTGGACTTACGATCTCTGCTTCTCTGGGTGTTCGTGATAATAACGAAGCATCTTGGACACAAATCCTCGATGTTATGGAATTTATGAACGATGCGACGAGGCTGCCTATACTGCTAGATGGAGATACCGGTTACGGTAACTTCAACAATATGAGAAGATTGGTCAGAAAACTTGAACAGCGTGGTGTGGCTGGTGTATGCATTGAGGATAAACTGTTTCCTAAGACAAATTCTTTCATATCTGGAGAAACACAACCGCTTGCGGATATGGATGAATTCTGCGGTAAGATACAAGCTGCCAAGGAAACGCAAAGTGACGATGACTTCTGTGTAGTTGCGCGTTTGGAATCCTTTATTGCTGGATGGGGGCTGGACGAAGCTTTACGCCGAGCGGAAGCATACAGATTGGCGGGAGCGGACGCCATCCTGGTTCATAGTAAAAAAGCTGACAGTTCTGATATCGAGGCTTTCATGCGAGAGTGGGGTAATCGTCATCCAGTTGTGATTGTGCCTACTAAATATTATTCTACGCCTTCCGATCGGTTCAGGGAACTTGGAATTAACATGGTTATTTGGGCGAATCATACTTTACGGTCAGCTATCCATTCTATGCAACAGACAGTGCGACAGATTTACAAAGATCAATCTTTGATTAACGTAGAAGGTAAAATTACAACTGTGTCTGAAATTTTTAAGTTACAGGGTGCGGATGAACTGAAAGAAGCGGAGAAAAAATACCTGCCTACATCCGGAAAAAATGTAAATGCGCTCATTCTTGCGGCGAGTCAAGGAAACTTGGGAGAACTCACAAGAGAAATTCCTAAAACACTGCTGAAAGTTAGCGGGAAGCCGATCCTGAGCATGCAAGTGGATGATCTGAACAAGGTTGGTATAAAGGATATTTCAGTCGTACGCGGATTTGCAAAAGAGAACGTGAAGCTGAATAATATTTCGACTATTGACAATGATCAATTTGCTTCAACCCAAGAACTGTACTCTCTTTATCTGGCCAAAGATAAGATTGGTAGTGATACTACGGTGATTAGCTATGGAGATATTATTTATAAGAATTACATACTTAATGATCTTCTTAACGATACAAACGATATTACAATTGTGGTCGATGCGGATGCTGAAGTTTCTGAAAACAATCAAGATCTTGTTGTGACTGAAAAACCTTATTCCAAAAACTTGTACTCTAGCGCTGTTAAGCTAGTAAGTGTAAGTAAATCCGGTGTTGAACAAAAATTCAATGGTGAGTTTATCGGGCTTTGGAAGGTATCCGCACAAGGAGCAGATATAGTAAAAACAGTGCTGGAACGCTTATCTAAAGAAAAAGACTTTCATACTCTTACTCTGACCGATCTATTTAATGAACTAGTTAAGATACATTCTGTTGCAGTGAGATTTATTAAAGGAGATTGGCTGGACGTGGACACGATTGTCGATCTTCAAAAAGCAGGTGAAATGCTGTGATAGATACAAAGTTGTTCGGGAAAGAGATGAAATCATTGGGGTACGACTTCTTTACTGGAGTACCGTGCTCTTTTTTGAAGGATCTGATTAACTATTCAATTAATGAGTGTGATTATGTAGGGGCTGCCAATGAAGGAGATGCAGTTGCAATAGCTAGTGGAGCCTATCTGGGGGGGCGTAAGTCTGTTGTTTTGATGCAGAACTCGGGTCTTACGAATGCCGTTTCTCCACTAACCTCCTTAAATTATACTTTCAAGTTGCCTGTTCTAGGGTTTGTCAGTTTGCGTGGTGAAGCAGGTGTCGCTGATGAACCTCAGCATGAGTTGATGGGACAGATAACAACACAACTTTTGGATTTGATGCAAGTGAAGTGGAGCTATCTTTCGAAAGATTTTGAAGAAGCTAGCAAACAATTGCATGAAGCTGATCGTTGGATTTCAAAAAATCAGCCCTTCTTTTTCGTAGTTAAGAAGGGAACCTTCAGTAAAGAGGTACTTCAAGTATCTGATGTAACAACGATCCGACACAATGTCTTGGAGGTGCAGGGGAGCATTAAGAAGCACCCTGAAAACAGGGCATCCAGATATCAAGCGTTAGAAGCCTTGAAACGCTGCAATGATCCAAAAACAGTATATCTGGCTACTACTGGATATACTGGAAGGGAACTGTACGAGGTTGAGGATTCCGAGCAAAATCTATATATGGTAGGTTCTATGGGGTGTGTGAGCTCGTTAGGGCTTGGGCTTGCTTTAAGTAGCTCCGAGTTGAACGTAATTGCTATTGATGGTGATGGTGCTTTAATCATGAGAATGGGGAATCTAGCTACTAATGGGCGTTATGGTCCAGGTAATCTGCTCCATTTGCTTTTGGATAACCAGTGTCATGATTCGACCGGTGGACAAGAAACAGTTTCAGCAAATATTGATTTTCCAGCTTTAGCAGCGGGTTGTGGCTATAAAAGAGTAAAGCGTGTAGAGGATACGGATCAACTTATTGAATTTATAGAAGAATGGAAGTCACAACCTGAACTCACATTTTTGTACATGCCGATCTTAGGGGGGGCAAAAGATGATCTCAGCCGTCCCAATGTTAAACCTCATGAAGTCAAAGAGAGATTGGTGGAGTTCATCCATGGATAATTGGAGAAATATTTGGTCACGTACTCGGCAGCTTCCGAATGCTGATCCAAACCTGCAGTTTTTAATCGATGCGGACGGTTTTAATTCCGGAGCGGGAAAAATCAGTGAGGAAGCTTGGTTTACTTACGTGAGGCATGCGGCTAGCCTTATGAAGATTCAGCCAGATGACTCATTGTTTGAAATAGGCTGTGGTAGCGGTGCTTTTTTGTATCCATTCTATAAGAATGGACACCGAGTAAGTGGTGTTGATTATTCTCCTTCTCTCATTGGAATTGCAGGTTTTGTTATGCCGGAGATGGACTTTAGTGTACAGGAAGCTGCTCATGTAGATTCCACACGTCGATTTGACATTGTCTTGGCTAATAGTGTTTTTCAATACTTTCCAAACCTAGAATATGCGGAAGAAGTGCTTCGGATCATGTGGGAGAAAACAAATAAAATGCTAGTTCTACTTGATTTGAATGATATCCAGTTCGCAGATGAAGCGTTAAGAATTCGGAAAGGATCGCTATCTTTAGGTGAGTATGAGAAGAAATATGCCGGTTTGGAACATCTTTTTTATGAACGGAACTTCGCTGAGAAAGCACTTAAGGGCAAAAGGTTTACAATAAATACTTCTAATCAGCAAATCAATAACTATGGTAACAACAAATTCCGGTTTAACGTGGTGATCGAAAAATGGTAAATACAGCAGTTATTCTGGCAGCTGGACTGGGTAGCCGATTAAAAGAACGTACGGCACATAAGCCAAAGGGCTTCCTAGAGATCGACGATTTGTCTATTATAGAACGCTCGATTCTTCAATTAATTAAGAGTGGTATTGAACATATCTGGATTGGAACCGGTTATTTAGCACAGGAGTATGAACGATTAGCAAGGAAGTACCCTGAAGTGCAATGCGTGCATAACAATCGCTATAAAGACAGTGGGAGCATGTACACCCTGTATAACATGCGGGATTCTGTACATGAGGACTTTCTACTATTAGAGTCTGATCTACTCTACGACATAGCGGGTCTGAAAAATCTGCTGGCGGATACGCGTAGTGATGTAATTCTATCGAGCGGCGCGACTCACTCTAATGATGAAGTTTATATAGAGATGGATGGAGAAGGTCACCTCATTGCGATGTCCAAGCAGATTGAACTTTTAGGCCGAGTGGATGCTGAACTTGTAGGGATATCCAAGGTGTCTTTGGATACGTATCAGCGAATGTGCCGACTGGTAGAAGCTGACTTTCATAATCACTTGAAATGGGATTATGAACAGGCATTGGTTGAGGTAGGTAAAGGAAAACTAATTTCTGTAAAAAAAATCGAAAAATTTATTTGGTGCGAAATTGATACAGAAGAACATTTACAGCGTGCCAGAGAAGTGATCTATCCGAAATTAAAGCAACCAGCAGCACATTTATTATTACCCATCAAAAGAAATATTCTACTTAATCCTGGACCAGCAACAACAACCGATACTGTAAAGCTAGCGCAAATTGTGCCAGATATTTGTCCGAGAGAACAGGAATTTGGAGATCTAATGGAGTGGATAGCTGAACAGCTTACTTTATTCGTTGCGCCAAAGAGTGAGTATGATACTGCTCTATTTTCAGGGTCGGGCACGGCTGCAGTAGAGTCGGTTATTAGTTCAGTGATCGGGGAAGGCAAATTGCTAATTCTCAGTAATGGAGCTTATGGAGAGCGAATGGCTGAGATTGCACAAGTCTATCATGTTGATCACGAAGTTTTGGAGAGCTCATCTATGCTACCGTTATCCCTGGATGCTGTTGAAACAGCGATTATAAGGAATAAAAATAAGCTTACTCATGTAGCGGTTGTTCATAATGAAACGACTAGCGGTATTTTAAACGATATTGATGCTATCGGAAAGTTGTGCGCTCTGCATGAAGTAGATCTGATTGTCGACGCGATGAGTTCGTATGGGGCAATACCGATTAATATGAAAGCGAGTAAGGTTTCTTTTCTTATATCGAGTTCAAATAAGAACTTGCAGGGAATGGCAGGAATTAGCTTTATCGTCGCATATAAAGAAAAACTCCAAAAGATTAAAGATTATAGTCCAAAATCATATTATCTGGATTTGTATAAGCAATATGAGCATTTCCAGCGTACCCGTCAGCTGCGATTTACGCCACCAGTTCAAACGTTTTATGCACTAGAACAAGCAATTATTGAGACGCAAAATGAGGGGATTGAACAGCGTTATAAACGCTATACAGAGTCGTGGCAGACCTTGATTAAAGGATTGGATCGCCTTCAGCTTCAGTATTTGGTACCAATACAGCATCATTCTAGAATTATTACCTCCATTAAGGAGCCAGCATCTAGGAACTACGAATTCGGTGCTATGCACGACTATTTGTACAACAATGGTTTTACAATTTATCCGGGTAAAATCGGTCAAACTACTTCTTTCAGAGTGGCTAATATAGGGGCAATTACTTACCAAGATATCGAACGATTCTTGAAGTCCATGGAAGAGTATCTGTCTTTGTAACAAATTAAACCTATTTAAAAAACTTAAGTTTGTAACTTTTTGGAAATATATCAATTATTTATTAATGGTGTTGCTGCAATCAGTCCAAATAGTGTAAACAGAGCCTATCTCAATTTTATTGGGACAAGGTTCTGCTTTTATTGTGAGATAAAGTTACAGTTGTAGTAACAGTTAATCGCCAAATATCAGACTATATAGACTGATTTTCGATTTTCCAGTGTCCAGATAACGTATTTTTTTGATTTTAAACCTTTTCTGTTTATGGACGCTATACTTCAAGAAGTTGTAATGAATTAGAGGTTCGTATAAAAAAATCTCTGAAAACAATTAGATTTCAATGACATAGATGGAGACCGGAGTCTTTTATATGATCTAGATGAAAAGAGAGTAAAAAAGAAACAACAAAAATTTTCAATGTTTTTTCCCTAGGAGTTTCAAACATTCACAAAGAGTTTACTATACTTGTATAGTAAACTCTTTGCTTAATATACCATTTCAATCTATAGAAATAGATTGCTTTGTAAAATTGGAATAACTATGAATGAAAACATTATCAATTCCAATTGACAATGGATAACTTTGGGTGGTATAGTCGGAAATGTGGGCGAGAGCTTCACTTCATTTGATGACGAAGGGAATGTTAGTGCATGCAAGGTAAAGTAAAATGGTTTAACGCAGAAAAAGGTTATGGTTTCATTGAAACGTCTGACGGCGGCGACGTATTTGTACATTTTTCCGCAATTCAAACAGAAGGCTTCAAAACACTTGAAGAAGGACAAGACGTGGAGTTCGACATTGTCGAAGGCGCACGTGGACCACAAGCCGCTAACGTAACCAAATTATAATCATCCCCGGCATAGCCGACCTACATAATTGGTAAGATGGTTAGCAATGGATAACGCGCTAGCAACTGCCCTGGAAAATATTCCAGGGCTTTTTTATGTTTTCTAATTACATAAAAAAGCCCCTTACCCAGTGGTAAGAAGCTCGACACAATAGAACATTTACTCTAGAGAACCATCAAAGTCAGCCATCTCCACAAAAATGGTATTGGAGGAGGCAGATTGTTTCTCTACGCTTCCGTCTGGATAGCGGAATTGATAGCGCAGGATGACCTGGGCGATCAGATACGCGCGGAGCGCAGATTCGATGTCGAAAGAAAAGACGATAACGGCTTTGTGGTCTGGGTCAAGCCGACCTAACGGAATACCTTGGAGCAGGTTAGGATGCGGAAGCGGCACAGAATTCACGGTGACAGTTCGCAACAAAATGAAATCTTCGGCTGCAAATGGTGCAGTGAGCAAGAGTTCTTCCAGCGGAGTATTGCCGATGTTTTCCACATGGACGGTGAAGGACAGGGTATCTTCTTGCCCGACACGCAAAGCGCTGGAGCTAAGTGTAAGTTTAGGGATGGCTGCAATAACGGTCACGCCGACGGTGTTGGTTTGGGTTGTTTCCTGGATGGTCTCTCCTCCACTACGACGTGAGGTATATTCGATGGTGGCTTGGTTGCTGAATGTTCCCTCTGTTGGTGCTTCACGAATTTGTGCCTGGAGCGTAAGGGTGAGCGTCTCCCCTGGTGCAATATCCGGAAGCGTGATACCTGCGGCGGGATTAGCGCCTGGCTGTGCTTTTTCTTGGATAGTTAGGCTGTTGGGTACATAAATGAGTCCATGCGGCAACGGGTCTGTGAACAGCGGATACTGTGCTGGAATTCCTCCTTTGTTTGTAATCTGAATGGTGAAGGTGAGTATGTCTCCTACAGAGGCATCCGTGGTATTCACTTTTTTAACTAATTCGAGCAGTGGGAATACAACTGGGATGGTAACGGTATTCGTAGTCAATGTCCCTGATACGACTCTTCCTCCAGGTAACGTAAACGAGTAGGCAAAGGCAACTTGATTTACGATGTAGCCAGATGGAGGCGTCTCCGATACGGTCACTTGATAAGTCAGTGTCAATGACTGTCCAGGTTCCACAGACCCCAGACTAACACCGACAGCAGGATCGGTTCCCAACAGTGATTGACCGTTCAACTGTATGCTGTCAGGAATCAATAGAGTCCCGGCAGGAATGAAATTTTGCAGTGTAACTTCTGATGTTACGTTGCCAAAGTTGTTGAGCAGTACCGTATAAGTAAGGCTTTCTCCTGCGATGGCCTCCGTATTTTCCGTAGAGATACTTGCGGCAAGCTGTGGATCAAAAACAGTTATAGTCACGGTGTTGCTGGTAACCTCGCTCGCACCCTCATTGCCAGCATAATGGAGCCGTACGCTATTGTTTAGACGTCCTCCGAGAGGCAGAGACTGAACGTTTACGCTGTAGGATACATCCATTGTCTGTCCCGCCTGTAAGCTGCCGATAAATAATGGTTCACCCGGCTTGCTAGAAGCAGGTAGAGAACCGTTAATTTTCAAGCTGTCCGGGTTTATGATGGTTCCAATCGGTACGTAATCGGCTAACACTACATCGGTAATGACTGAGCCTCCATCGTTAACAAGAGTCAGCTGATAAGGCACAGCATCGCTTAATGCGACAGTAGATACTGTTGTGCGTAGCACAGCTGACAAGGCTCCTTTAGCAGTAGGGGCTACTTTAACCGAGATAGAAGGTGAAGCAGTTACCAGATTCGTGCTTCGTCCGTCCGGCAGCTGGTAGGAGTAAGCCAGTGAAGCTTGATTCACCAGTGTGCCAGACTCGGAGGCACGAACGACAAGCGCGGAGAAGGCGGAAGTCGTTTTTTCTCCTGGTGCGATGGTACCTAGGGCAATGCCTTGCCCTGGACTGACCCCATAATGAGGGGTTCCATTAACCGAAACAGAGCCAGCAACAAAAGAAAGCTCCGATGGTAATGAGTCCGTCAACAAGCCAAAGGCACCGATATTTCCAGTATTTTCTGCAATGATGGAATAGGTGATGCTTTGGCCTGGCTGCACGCTCTCCGTGCTGGCTATTTTCGTCAGCTTCACCACAGGCTGGAGTACGGCAATGGTGACAGCATTGGACAAAACGGCACTCGCTTCTTCACTTTTCGTGAGTAACAAGCGCGCCTGATTCGTACGCGGTCCTGGCTGTTCTGTTGCTGTGATACGGACATCAAAGGATATGACAGTCTTGGTATTCGCTTCTAACGGTGGCAAAGATATGCCAGTGCCGGGATCGCTTTCTACCACCGTAGATCCATTAATCTGAACTGAACCTGTAATAAACTCGATGTCCTCTGGCAAAGTATCCAGCAAACGGGCATCTTGCACGGTATTCGTATCCTCGTTGAGGATCACGAGTTCATACGTCAAGGTATCGCCAGTAGTGGCGAAAGGTGAGCTTACGCTTTTACTTAATGTGATGTCTAGCGGTGACACGGCAACCTCAACAATGTTGGATAAATGGAAACCGCCTGCCTCTCGCCCATCTGGTGCATTAAAGCGATAGTCTACCTCAGCCTGATCGACCAGTAATACGGTTGCAGGGATGGAAGATACCAGCACTTGGAAAGTGACGGTTGCCGATTGTTCTGGTGGTATGGCTGGAGTCGGGATGCCGGAAACTGGGCTTGCACCGGGAGCTGCAATGCCGTTAATCGAGACTGTGTTCGGAAGGAATACAGAGCCGTCCGGAATATTGTCACTTACAGTAGTTGAGGCTGCAATGTTACCCGTGTTGGATACGACAATCGTGTAAGTGATGATGTCTCCGACTGTGGCATTATTGGTATTGCTTGTTTTGACTGCTGTCAGGATCGGCTGGAAGACCGGAATGGTTATTACATTAGATGTTGAGCTACCAGTAAATGCCCCGCTAGTAAAGCTAACGGATGCCTGATTGTTTAATTGTGCCGGTGTGGGCAAGAAATCGACTCGAACCTGGAACGTAACAGTAGTAACAGCTCCTGGAGCGAGTGTACCGATGGCAATACCAAATCCAGGATTTCCATCAGGGAAGGAAGTTCCGTTTATGGTAACACTGCCATTTACAAAGGAGCTTCCCGCCGCAATCATATCTGAAACCACTATATTATTGGCTGTACTGATCCCATTGTTGGAGACAGCCAGTGTGTAGGTGATGATATCGCCAATAATGGCGTCGGTAGCCGCCGTTCCTTTGACAATGCTAACGTCTGGTGAGGATACAGAGATACTAACTGAATTGGATACCGCAGATCCGGATACAGTTCTGCCATCTGGTGGTTGGAAAGTGAATGAGCCTGATGCCTGATCGACCAGTACCTGTGGATTAGGCAGTGTATTGATAATGGTTTGGAACGTTACGGATACCGTTCCGCCTGGCAACACGGATCCAACTGGAACGCCAGTTTCGATGGATAATCCAGGTTGCGGACTGCCAGCTATGCTGACACTGTTGGCAAGGAAAGTCGATCCGGCCGGGATGTTATCGCTGATGGTAAGCGCTGCTGCAATATTGCCGCTATTCACGGCTGTAATCGTGTAGGTCAGTGTATCGCCGACGGAGGCGTTAAGAGTGCTGGATGCTTTAGTAATTGCAATTAACGGTTGGAACACAGGTACGATGAGTGGATCGGAAAAGGCAGTCCCAGTGAACGTTCCGCTAGTAAACGTGACGGCTGCAATATCTGTGAGCAGTGGTGGCTGCGGCAAAGACTGGACAGTTGTCTGGAAACTGACAACGAATGTATTTCCAGGTGCGACGTTTCCGATGGCAATTCCAGCAACCGGAGAGGCATTAGGGAAGGCTACTCCGTCGATTAGGACACTGCCCGGAACGAAGGAGGTACCTGCAGGAATTGTATCGGTTACAACAGTATCTGTGACTGAATCCACGCCACTATTCGTGATGCTCAGTGTATATCTGATCGTATCTCCGACTACAGCGGCTGCCAGGCTGGATGTTTTCGTCACCTGAATATTAGGTGCAGACACAGCAACGTTGACTGTATTCGATGTGACAGAACCGCTCAGTACTCTACCGTCAGGTGGTGAGTAGGTAAAGTCCGCTTGCCCTTGGTCGGTCAATATAGGCGGAGTTGGCAGAGACGAGACGATGGTTTGGAAACTCACTGTAATACTGCCTGAAGGGGCCAGTGATCCGAGCGTTATGCCTGTAACTGGCGAAGCTCCCGGGACAAGGATGCCGTTAACGACTACGCTGTTAGGCAGTAGTTCAGAACCTGCGGGGATGTTATCTGACAGCACAGGTATAACGGCAATATTTCCGGTATTAGTTAGCGTCAGGGTATAGACCAATGTTGATCCGATCTGTGTGTTGACGGTATTGACGGTTTTGGTCAGGCCGATGATCGGCTGATAAACAGGCAAGGTAACCGGATCGGATTGCGAAGACGTGGTCAACGCGCCTGAAGTAAAGCTAACGGTCGCTTGATTGGTTATTTGCGGCGGCTGCGGCAGACTAACGACGGAGACCTGGAATGTAACTGCTGCCGAACCACCTACTGCAATGGTGCCTACAGGGATACCGGAGCTTGGTGACGCAGCAGGTACAGAAGTTCCATTTACGGTTACGCTACCCGGAACAAAGCTGGTGCCGGGCGGCAGCTGATCAGATACAACGGCATTGACGACTTGACTGATTCCGTTATTCGTAGCAATCACAGTATACGTAATGGTATCTCCGACTACGGCATCTGTAGCGGATGCTGTTTTGATAACGTCCACATCTGGCGAAGAGACCGAGACGGTCACGGACGGAGATACTGCACTTCCAGTCAGGACACGACCATCTGGAGGCTGATAGCTGTAAGCTGCGGTCGCCTGATTGACCAATGTACCTGATGCGGGCAGTGAGGTAATGACTGCCTGAAAGGTCAGAGTGACGGTCGTAGCTGCACCTATGATACCTAATGGAATCCCAACACTTGGATCTGAGCCAGGTGCGGCGGTGCCATTGATCACTACACTATTAGGGATAAAGGCAGCCCCAGCCGGGATGGGATCACTAAGGACGGTATCTGCACCGATGTTTCCAGAGTTTGTAACGGAGAATGTATAGGTTACAGTATCTCCAACCGTAGCTCTTCCCGTTCCCGCGCTTTTAGTTACAGTGACGATCGGTTGATACACAGGGATGGTAACGGGATTGGATACCGAAAATCCATTAAATGCACCTGAAGTAAAGCTTACGGTCGCCTCATTGGTAATGGACGCTGGCGACGGCAGAGATTGTACGTTAAGCAAAAAGCGAATGGTAGCTCCGCCACCAGCTCCAAGCGTTCCGACAGGAATACCGTTTTGTGGGTTGGCTGTAACAACAGGCGTACCATTAATTGTAACGCTGCCCGGGACAAAGGCGGTTCCAAAAGGAATGGTATCCGTGACGATTACGCTAGTAACAGGATCGAGTCCGTTATTGAACGCAGTTATGACATAGGGGACAGAATCACCCACGACAGCGACAGCCACATCAGCTGCCTTCGTGACTGTTACATTCGGTGACGAGATCGGAATGGATACAGGCAGGGCCGCTCCGCTTCCGCTCAGCGTTCGTCCATCGGGCAATTGGAACGTGTAGCTCACAGTTGCCTGGTTGGTTAGTATGGAGCCAGGTGGTACTGATATGACCACGGCGCTAAACGAGACGGTTACCGTCGCACCTGGGGCGACCGAACCGATATTAATGCCTGTAATCGGGTCTGCTCCGGGAATGGGCGAACCGTTGACCAGTACGCTATTTTGATTCAGACTAAGCGAGCTGGACAACAGATCAAGCACGACCGTTTCTGCGGGCGCGTTGCCGGTATTGGTTACAGTGATGAAAAAGCCAAGTGTATTCCCTACGGTTGCACGATCTGCACTGAGGGTATTGGTCACATTCAAGATTGGCTGAAATACAGGCAGGCTGACCTGATTCGAGGCGGATTGACCTGCGAAAGCCCCGGAATTAAAGGAGACCGTTGCCTGATCCGTTGACAAACCTGACGCTGGCAAGGATGTTACCGTTGCCTGGAAGGTGACCGTTACTGAGCTGGCAGCAGGGATAGTGCCTACGGATACGCCTGTGGCGATGTTGGCTCCCGGTATAGTGACACCATTGACTTGTACGGAGTTAGGTATAAAAGTAGTGCCATCCGCAATCGGGTCGATAAAGACCGTCCCTGTTACGGGTGTAATGCCGCTATTTGCTGCGTTAATGGTATACGTAATGGTATCGCCGAAGGCTACAGAGGTCTGATTGACCGTTTTGGTCACGGTGACATTCGGATTGGATACGGGAATGAACACCGGATTCGATTGTGCGCTTCCATTTAATGTGCGACCGTCAGGTGGCTGGAAGGTGAATGTGGCCGAACCTTGATTTAACAGACCCAGGCCAGCAGGGACAGCGTTAATGACCACTTGAAAGGTAAGGGCGACAGAAGCCCCCGCTGCAATGTTTCCGACCAATACCCCTGATTGGGGATTGGCTCCAGCAACAGGCAGACCGTTCACGGTGACGCTATTCGGTATAAAGGAGGAACCAGATGGAATAGCATCGGTGAATGTGGCGGTCGCTGCTAGATTACCTGTATTTTGAGCAGTGAGTGTATAGACTACGGTGTCGCCTACCGTTGCTTGACTCGTATTTGCAGTTTTAACAAGACTGACAATAGGCTGGTAAACAGGGATGACAACAGTGTTGGAGAGTGATGTGAAATTCAGTGTACCGCTGGTAAAAGAAACTGTAGCCTGATCACTCAGCTGAGGTGGGTCAGGCAGGCTGTTGACAGACACGGAAAAGGTGACGGTTGTTGACGCACCAGCAGCGATGGAACCGATTGGAATCCCCGTTAAGGGGCTGGCTGACGGCAATGTCGTTCCATTTACAATAACCGAGCCAGGAACAAAAGTGGAGCTTGTAGGAATGGTATCGGTTACGCGAACATTTGTTACGGTTTCGATGCCACTATTGGTAGCTGTAATGGTATAGGTTATCGTATCCCCAGGAACGGCATCAGCTACCGAGGCGCTTTTGCTTACCTGTACATTGGGTGACGATACAGGGATTGTGACAATATTGGACGAAACATTGCCGTTAACAATCCGGCCATCCGGCGGTTGAAAGGAAAAGCTGATATTCGCCTGGTCGGTGAGTTGGGGAGGTAAAGGCACGGAAGTAATCACCACCTGAAAAGTTGTTTGAGTTGCGGCTCCAGGTACAATGGAGCCAATAGACAGACCTGCTTCGGGACTGGCACCGGGAATAGGAACACCGTTGACGACCACACTGTTCGGTACCAGTGTTGAGCCTGCGGGAATATTGTCTGTCAATGTGGCAGCAGCAGCAATGTTACCATTGTTGGTCACCGCCACAGAATACGTTACGATATCGCCAACCGTTGCCTGTATGGGATCTACAGTTTTACTGACAGTTAGCACTGGGGCATTGACGGCTACCTTCACCGGGTTAGATACTGATACGCCTGAAAAAGCACCGCTGGTGTAACTGGCACGCGATTGATTGGTGAGCTGCGGAGGACTTGGTAATGGGGAGGATACCATTACCCTGAAAGTGATTGTAGCTCCCCCTCCAGCGGCAATGCTCCCAATTACGATACCTAAAGACGGATCTCCACTGGCTATTGTGGAGCCATTCAGCGTTACGCTACCGGCAGTGAATTGAGAGCCGGCCGGGATAGGATCGGAAACGACCACATTGCTCACGGTCTGGATTCCGTTGTTGAGTACGGTCAGGGTGTATAACACCGAATCACCCGGAATGGCGGTGGAACGGTCTGCAGTCTTCGAAATGGACACATTCGGCGCAGACACAGGAATGGATAACACGTTGGACGATGTGCTATCTGTTCGCACTCGCCCATCGGGCAACGTAAAGGAAATGGCGGCGGTGGCCTGGTCTGTCAGTTGGGATGGTGTTGGAAGGGTAGCCACTACAGTTTGGAATGTCAGTGTGATAGGGCTTTGCGGCGACACGGTTCCGATGAAAACACCTGCTGCTGGACTGGCTCCAGGCTGACTAACGCCATTGATTACCACGCTGTTCTCCATAAATGTGGACCCGGCAGGAATAGCATCTGTCAGCGTTACAGAAGCATTATAGTTGCCGCTGTTCGTGACTAACAATGTGTACAGAATCGTGTCGCCTATCGTAGCTGCTGTTGTATTTGCAGATTTGACCACACTGATACGAGGCTGATAAACCGGCACAGAGACGGTATTTGTCTGGGATGTTCCGGTAAAAGCACCACTGGTGAAGCTGACACTGGCTGTGTTTTGCAGCGGCTGCACGGATGGAACGGCATTGACCAGCACAGCATAGGACACCTGCACGGATGCGCCTGCGCCAATGGTGCCGACTGGAATGCCACTTCTTGGGTCGGCTGTGCTCACAGGTGAACCACCGACGGTTACGCTTCCGGGTACAAATGACACGCTGCCGGGGAGTGGATCGGTAATTACGGTGTTTGTGATGGGGTCAATTCCGTTATTAACGGCGTTCACGCTGTAGGTCAGCGTTTCGCCAACACTAACGGATGTGAATCCCGCAGACTTGGTTACTGCTACGTTGGGAAGAGAAATCGATACGGAAACAATATTGGAGAGAAGCGAGCCCGACAGGGTTCTTCCGTCTTGCAACTGATATGAGTATTGGAGCAGGCCCTGATCGTTTAATCCACCCCCGGGTGGTAGCGAATCCACTGTCGTCCGGAATGAGACTGTAATTTGTGCACCAGGGTTTACGGTGCCTACTGAAATTCCCGTATTAGGATTGGCGCCTGGCACTGAGGACCCGCCGACAATGACGCTTCCGGGAATAAAGGTGGAGCCTGTCGGTACAGTTTCCGTCAAGGTCGTGTTTAATACGGCTGTTCCGGTATTAGCGATGAGAAATGAATAAGTAATCGTCCCGCCAACGCTGGCACGGTTGGAGCTGGCGCTTTTGGTAATCGTCGGCGCTGCAATAACGACAGGTATGGTTACAAGATTGGACAAAGATGATCCGGTAAAGGCCCCGGAAGTGAAGCTGACAGTTGCACGATTGTTGATTTGTGCAGGAGAAGGTAGAGAATTAATGGCTGCCCGAAATACAACCGTAACCGATGCGCCTGGAGCTAAAGTGCCGATCGGAATACCGTTCACAGGTGTAGCAGTCGCAGAAGCAGTTCCGTTCACGGTGACGCTACCAGGTACAAAGGCAACTCCGCTTGGCAGCGGATCGGTAACGACTACATTGGTCACATTGGCGATTCCGTTGTTTGTGGCGGTTATGGTAAATTGAACAGTCTCTCCGACTGCGGCTGCCGCCAGGGAAGAGGCTTTTGTCACGGTCACATTTGGTGAGGATACGGGAATGGTGAGCGTGTTGGACGTCCCGCTTCCGTTCAATATACGTCCGTCAGGCGGTGTGAAGGTATACGTGTAAGCCGCCTGATCGGTCAAATTACCAGAGGCGGGAACCGCGTTGACGAGGGCCTGGAAGGTCACGGGTACAGTAGCACCTGTATTAATCGTTCCTACTGAAAAACCAGTAGCGGGATTGGCAGCAGGCACGGAAGAACCACCAATGGTCACACTGCCCGGTATGAAGGATGATCCGGCGGGAATGCTCTCCGAAAAGCTGAGATTTGCAGCAATGCTGCCCGTGTTGGATATCTGAAACGTGTACGTAATCGTATCTCCAACTGTAGCAGCCGTTGTATTGGCACTTTTAACAATTCCAATAACAGGTTGGTAGATTGGTGTACTGGCAGTGTTGGACGGAACGTTGCCAGAAATGACAGGTCCTCCAGGCACGGTTTGGAAGGAAAAGGATGCCGATGCTTGATTGCCCAGCTGGGTGTTTGCTGGCAATGAAGTGACGGTTGCACGGAATGTAATGGTCACCGTGGAAGCAGGAGCTACACTGCCCACTGTGATACCTGTAGCGGGATTGGCTGTTGGCTGGGCTGTGCCCGCGACAACAACACTGCCGGGTACGAAGGTAGCCCCAGCTGGTATGGTATCGGTAAGTACTGTGTTGGAAGCACTGACGAGCCCCGTATTCGAAATGTTAACCGTATAGGTCACAGTATCGCCAATAACCAAGCCTGTAGAGCTGGCAGTTTTGGTCAGGGTCACCAGTGGAGCATTGATATCAATTTGAATGGCATTGGCATTTACAGTGTAAATGTCACCATTTGTTGTCAGCTGGAGGACACCTGTGGTTTGGCTATTGAGCAGCGTGGAGGAAATATCGACATTGGTAATGTCCCAACCTTGCCGTCCACCCGTGACCTGCGTTCCAGGTGCTCCATTCACGGCATTAGTTGTACCGAAGGTCCCCGTCGTGACCAATGTACCGTCGTCTCCGTTAATTTGGGAAGCGAAAAAATTAGTCGAAAAATTATTAGGCCCAGACAGCGCAGTCAAACTCGATGTGGTAGGTCCAAACAACGCACGGTCACCCGTAATGTCCACGTCACCCTCTTGGGCGCTAATCAGCGCCCTACCACGCAAAGTCCCCTGCACAGGTGTGGCAAAGCCGCTCACCACTACATTGACCGAGCCTGTAGCGGTACTGACCCCTTCACCACCAACACGTAGCGACAGGTTGCGGAAGGGCAGAGACGGGTTATTGTACACCACAGCCAGCGTCCAGCCGGCATGGTTGGTGTTGGTGGAATCGGGAACCGTGATGTTGCCCGTCACATTTCCGACCGTATACGCACCAGCGCCACCTTGAATGACCAGATTTGTGACATTCGCTGTTCTCACATAGGTACTGAGACTAGTGACGTTGACCGATGTTGCAGATTCAGGACTGACCGTAGTAGATAAAGCAGGTGTCTGAAATGTGACAGGGTTGCTGGTGCTGGACAATACATTGGTACTGCCGTTGGCATAACTTCCTCCCCAAATAAGCTCAGCATACAGCACCGTACTGCCCGCAGGGAGCACAAGGAATGCTGTCGATGAGTTACTGGTAAAGGTAGAAGTCGTGCCAAATGGATACGTACCGAAGCGAGAGGCTGTATTAGTTGTGATGAACGCGCCAATGCTGGTCGCTGTTCCCGGCACTCCTACCGAATTAGAGCGTGCCAGCCCAAGTGTATTCCCTATAAAGGTGACAGCCCCCGTCTGGTTCGTTACGTAACGCTGAATAAAAGCCATGGATTAGCTTCCTACTTTCCATCTCTTCCAAATCCGTTATCTTAGGATTTTCGTATAGGAAGAGCCAGCTAGGCTGGGTGTAATAATCCTTTCGTATAAATTGCCTGCGTTATAACCAGGCCTTGCATATCGCACAAGCCCATGTACCTAATCCAGCGGGAAAAGGTCACCCCCTTTTCGATAAAATAGCTTAGCATGAAGCCCAAAATAGTTGTTTGTCGTGACGTCAGCGGGGCAATATTTATATATGCACTCATTATTCACATATGTATGCAAGTCAATTTTAAACATACCTGTTTTCAAAGAATGACGTTATCGGAAGCGTTTTAGCGAAAAAAGAAGAATTTTGTAAAATAGCTTCGAAATGTTGGTCTCTTTTTTTACTTGGCGTTAACATATGTGCTATACTGAAGGAGCAAAGGAGGCGTGCCCTATGAACTTAACAGTACGAGGTCAACAGATCGAGGTTACCGACGCTTTGAAGGACTACGTTGATAAGAAATTCAGCAGACTTGAAAAGTATTTCGATGCACCCCCGACGTCTGATGGAAGTGTAACGTTAAGCACAACCAGAGATTTGCACACTGTAGAAGTAACCATTCCTTTGCCGGGGCTTGTACTCCGTGCCGAAGACGAGAGCGATGACATGTATTCATCCATTGATGCCGTGGTAGACAAGCTTGAACGGCAAATTCGCAAGCACAAAACCAAGCTAAACCGAAAATTCCGCCAGGAAGGCAGTTTGAAAACCCTTTTTGTGGAAGATCCGGCAGGTGGCGTGGCTGTTGCTGAAGATGAGGATGTAGAACTGGATGAGCTGGAAGTCGTCCGCACCAAGCGTTTCTTATTGAAACCTATGGATGTGGAAGAAGCTATTCTTCAAATGAACATGGTTGGACATAATTTCTTTGTGTTTTCCAATATTGACAACGAAGAAGTTAACGTAGTTTACAAGCGCAATGATGGTAAATACGGTCTGATCGAACGGGAATAGCCTATGAAGTAGGAACTTTTCACATTTTAAAATGAATAGAACGATTTCGATTGAAGCATGCTTCATGGATATTAGGAAAATGAAAACAACACGAGCCTTATCCTTGCGAACCTGGCGGGATAGGGCTCTTTTATATGTTTTTTTGTAAATGTAAGGAAATTTTAACTTGGATAAGCGTAACTAAGTTGTGTATTTCGTGCGTCAATTGTTTTGGTATCTTTAACCGGATGCAAATCTGGAGGCTGCTTGTGTTGCGGCATGTCCTACAAACTGTTACAATTTATGCAAAGAACATCGCACGATGGGCTGGTACAGCCGGGCCTGTCAAACATATCGGGAATCAATTTCATCATGGACCCTTTCTTATTGTGAAATTGATTCTATTAATTGTTTTGCGCGAAAGGGGTAAACCATGCTAGGAATTGTTAAGAAAATCTTCGGAGATACCAATGAACGTGACGTCAAGCGTTTAATGAAGACGGTTGAACTGATCAATAAGATAGAGCCGGATTTCGAAAAGCTCTCGGATGAGGAGTTGCAAGCGAAGACGGCAGAATTTAAAGCTCGGGTCGAACAAGGGACTACGGCTGAAGAAATTTTGCCGGAAGCTTTTGCAACGGTTCGCGAAGCGTCAAAGCGGGTGCTGGGTAAACGTCATTATGACGTACAGATGCTCGGCGGTATTGCGCTGCATGAAGGTAAAATTGCCGAGATGAAAACCGGTGAAGGTAAAACACTGGTAGGAACACTGCCGGTTTATTTGAATGCTCTGTTGGGCAAAGGCGTGCACGTGGTTACGGTCAATGACTATTTGGCGCAACGTGACAGCGGAGAAATGGGACAGATTTATAACTTCCTGGGAATGTCCGTAGGGCTGAATTTGGCCAATATGGATCATGCCGCCAAGCAGGCAGCCTATGCTTGTGACATCACGTACGGTACAAACAACGAGTTCGGGTTCGATTATCTGCGTGATAATATGGTGCTTTACAAAGAGCAGATGGTACAACGTCCGTTGTACTTCTGTATCATTGATGAAGTCGATTCTATTCTCGTCGATGAAGCCCGTACGCCATTGATTATTTCAGGACAAGCTCAGAAATCGACAGAGCTGTATTTCGCGGCTGACCGTTTTGTGAAGAGCCTGAGTGTTGAAGAAGATTACACTCTGGATATTAAGGTGAAGTCGGTTGCTTTGACCGAAAACGGCGTATCCAAGGCCGAGAATTTCTTTGGTCTTGAAAACTTGTACGATCAGGAAAGTGTTACAATCAATCACCACATTGTACAGGCATTGAAGGCTAATGCCATTATGCGTTTGGATGTGGACTATGTCGTAGCTGACGGTGAGGTCCTGATTGTCGATGAGTTTACAGGTCGTCTGATGGCTGGACGCCGTTACAGTGATGGTCTGCATCAAGCCATTGAAGCGAAGGAAAACATCATTGTACAAAATGAAAGCATGACGCTAGCGACGATTACATTCCAAAACTATTTCCGTATGTACCGCAAATTGGCGGGGATGACGGGTACAGCGAAAACAGAAGAAGAAGAATTCAAAAAAATATATGGTCTGGAAGTACTCCAAATTCCAACGAATCGGCCTAACCAGCGTGTAGATATGCCTGACGTTGTATACAAGAGCGTAAAAGGCAAATTCCATGCAGTGGTGGATGAAATCCTGGAGCGCAACAAAAAGAACCAACCGATATTGGTAGGTACGGTTTCTATTGAAAACTCGGAGCTTCTTTCTGAAATGCTGAAACGCAAAGGCGTTCGTCACAAAGTGCTTAACGCCAAGTATCATGCTGAGGAAGCTGAGATTATTTCCCGTGCAGGTGAAGCTGGCGCAGTTACCATCGCTACCAACATGGCTGGACGCGGTACTGACATCGTACTGGGCGAAGGCGTATCAGAACTCGGTGGTTTGCACATCATCGGTACAGAACGTCATGAATCCCGTCGTATTGATAATCAGCTTCGCGGACGTGCAGGACGTCAGGGTGATCCGGGCTCCACACAGTTTTACTTATCGCTGGGCGATGAGTTAATGAAGCGTTTTGGTGCGGACAACGTGCTGAGTATGATGGAGCGTTTGGGCTTCGAGGAAGACCAACCTATCGAGAGCCGTATGATTACACGTGCTATCGAATCAGCTCAAAAACGTGTCGAAGGCAACAACTTTGATCAGCGTAAAGTTGTTCTCCAGTATGATGATGTAATGAACCAGCAGCGTGCTATTATTTACAAGCAACGCCGTGAGGTGCTGGAATCAGAGAACATCAAGGAAATTGTGTTCGACATGATCAAGCCTGTCATTGAGCGCGTAGTGGAAGCTCATTGCGGCGATGACATTCCTGAAAACTGGGAGCTTGAAGAAGTAGCAGAGTATGTGAACAACAACCTGCTTGAGGAAAATACACTTACGCGTGATGACCTGTGGGGCAAGGAAAAAGAGGAGATCGTGGATATGATCTTCGAGAAAGTTACCAACAGATACCACAGCCGTGAAGAAATGATTGGCGAAGATATGGTACGCGAGTTCGAGAAGGTTATCGTATTGCGTGCAGTCGATAGCAAATGGATGGACCATATTGATGCTATGGATCAATTGCGTCAAGGTATTCACTTGCGTGCTTACGGCGGTACCGATCCGCTGCGCGAATATCAATTTGAAGGCTTCGAAATGTTCCATGCTATGATTGCTAGCATCCAAGAGGAAGTAGCGACATACATCATGAAAGCACAAATTGAATCCAATCAAGAGCGTCAGGCTGTCATCGACGAAGACAAAATCTCGACGAGTGGTGAACCTGCAGCTCCTAAAAAGAAATCCGCTCCTTCGCGTCCGCGTAGAAAATAACGGATTGAAATTAAGGGAGAGATCTTGAGATACACTATTCCCTGCAGTGCATATAATGGCAGGCGGCAGTTCACCACTGACCGTCGGCCATTTTGTGCCATACAGGGGTGAGACTGATGTTTTCAACTTATAGGTCTCTGTTAGAGGATCAGTTTGAACATTGATGAATGGCTAGCTTGATCTCAATTCTTTTTAAACAATTATGACAAGCAAGCTGGTCTCTGCTTGTTTGTCAGTTAATTCAGTTCTTGACTCGGCTCACATACCAGAGCCGATAATTTAAAAGTCGTTTGACTCTACGGCGGTCGGCAGCGAAGCGGAGGATTTGAATCTGGAGAAGCGCCAGCGATCGTAAGATCAAATCATTCGCGCAGCGTCTCTTCACCCAGCCGTAACTCACAACGCTTTTACCCCCCTAACCCTATATTAAAAGGAGAATGTCATCATGATTGATCCAAATGTAAAACATGATTTAAGAGAAATAGGCAAGAAACTAACAAACCTTAGGGGGTCTCTTTGACTTAGATCTCAAACAGGAAATGATCTCAAACTTTGAGGAAAAGATGGCTGCGCCTGATTTTTGGGATGATAACGATAAAGCTCAAGCCGTGATCGCGGAAATGAACGCGGTTAAGTCTTCTGTAGACAGCTATGAACAGCTCCGTCAGGAATATGAGGATGCGGGGATGATGGCTGAGCTAGCTGATGAGGAAGGCGACGAAACACTGGCTGGAGAAATTGAAAATAGTATCAGATCTTTGCTGAGCAAGCTTCAAGAGTTTGAACTCCAATTGCTTTTGAATCAGCCATATGACAAGCTTAATGCCATTTTGGAGTTGCATCCGGGGGCGGGTGGAACCGAGTCGCAGGACTGGGGTCAAATGCTGCTACGGATGTATACACGCTGGGCAGAAAAACGCGGTTTTAAGGTAGAAACGCTGGATTACCTTGCGGGTGATGAAGCAGGGATCAAAAGTGTAACGCTGCTGATCAAGGGCTATAATGCTTATGGCTACCTCAAAGCAGAAAAAGGCGTGCATCGTCTCGTTCGCATTTCTCCATTTGATTCCTCGGGTCGTCGGCATACATCGTTCGTATCCTGCGATGTCGTACCGGAAATTGCGGATGATGTGGACGTTGAGATCCGGACAGAGGATCTTAAAATTGATACGTACCGGGCCAGCGGTGCAGGTGGTCAGCATATTAATACGACCGACTCAGCCGTTCGAATTACGCATCTTCCTTCCGGCATTGTGGTAACTTGTCAAAATGAGCGCTCCCAGATCAAGAACCGTGAGCAGGCAATGACGATGCTCCGTTCCAAGCTCTACGAGCGTAAGATCGAAGAGCAGCGTCAGCAATTGGACGAAATCCGCGGAGAACAGTCCGATATTGCATGGGGCAGTCAAATTCGCTCCTACGTGTTCCATCCATACAGCATGGTTAAGGATCATCGTACTAGCGTGGAAACTGGCAACGTAGGAGCTGTCATGGATGGCGATCTCGATCCGTTCATCGATGGTTACCTGCGCAGCCAAATTAAGCTGGACGCAGAATAATAGCCTGTACGTTTTCCTACAGTCTGCAGACCATGTGCCTGCGGACTGTAGGAATTTTTGTGTAACGGTATTTTTAACTAAAGGAGAACACGAATGATGTCTCAATTGAATCCCCCCGCTGCCCGCCGAAGACGCCGTAAGCCTCTGATTGCCGCCAGCGGACCCGCACGCAACGTGACCGACATTTTGCTGATTATACTCGGCTCTTTCATTACAGCGCTGACCTTTAACATGTTCTTGCTTCCAAACCGGATTGCATCCGGGGGTGTATCGGGCTTGTCTATCTTGGGTGAGGACCTGTTTGGCCTGGAACCAGCCTATACGCAGTGGGGAATGAATATTCCGTTATTTATAGCAGGGGTCCTGCTGTTAGGGAAAAAATACGGTTTGCGTTCTTTACTGGGAAGTATTATGCTGCCGCTATTCGTTTATGTCACGAAGGACTGGGCAGTTCCGACAACAAATCCGTTGCTGGCTTCGCTATATGGTGGAATCGGAGTAGGGTTGGGTTTGGGGACTGTATTTCGGGGCAGGGGCTCGACGGGTGGACTGGCTATTTTGGCGCAGATTATTCAAAAGTATACGGGCTTTAGTCTTTCTCTCTGTGTCATGTTGATGGATGGCACGGTGATTACACTGGCTGGTTTCGCCCTCTCGCCGGAACGTGCGCTGTATGCGTTGATTGGCTTGTTTGTAACTGGTAAGGTCATTGATGCTGTGGAAATGGGACTGAGCTACTCCAAAGTAGCTTACATCATATCCAATCAGAAAGAAACGATCACGCAGGCTATTTTGCAGGATTTGGACCGAGGATTGACAGAGCTGGCAGGGCGGGGTGGTTACACGAACGAAGAACGTCCTGTTCTTATGGTTGTAGTCGGACAAAACGAGGTAACTCGCCTCAAGACGCTCGTCCGCTTGGTAGACCCGGAAGCTTTTGTGATTATTAGTAATACTCGTGAGGTATTGGGTGAAGGGTTTAAGAAGGAAAGCTAAAACAAAGGGGCCTGTCTGAGACTTGCTCTTAACTGAATCAATGCAGGAGAGCCCACTAATGTAGTAGGCTCCTCTCTCTTTTAGAATAGCTTTACTAGATTCTTTTTACTAATCGTTCAAGCCAATTTGCCGGTTGTCCTTGATTGAAATACGAGGTTAGCGTTCCTCTTACCCCTGTTTTGACCATAAATAGACCGCCTGCTAATGGTTGATCGGCACTATCATTATCTTGAGCAGTCGTAATATATAACTCATCCAGATGTTCACCGCCAAAAGCACACGAAGTCACACAATTGACGGGGAGTGACACCTCAGCAATCACTTCTCCATGAGCAGGATGGATACGGGAGACACGTTTACCACCCCATCGCGCGACCCACAACATGCCCTCTGCATCGATTGTCATGCCATCTGGATACCCTTCACTTTCATCCAATCTAGCCACCAGTTGCTTATTCCTAATCGTGCCTTGTGCCACATCGTAATCGAAGGAGACGACCTCCAATGTTGGAGTATCAATGTAATACATTGTACGATGATCTGCGCTCCAGGCTAATCCATTAGATATGGAAGCTTTATCAACCAGTAAGGAGACATTGCCTTTTGTGCTCAGACTATACAATGCTCCTTGCGCGTGTTCGCCATTTAGGCTCATTGTTCCTGCTAAAAAACGTCCTGTAGGATCGCATTTTCCATCATTAAAACGATTACCTAGTTTACCTTCCTCAGGATCATGGATCAATACTTTGGCCCCTGTCTCAATATCCAAACAATATAGACCGCTAATCAGCGCTACGATCACTTTATTTTTGAGATAAGGTACAACTGCACCAATATGTTCACCAACCTCTATTGTACGATCTGTGCACGTAGAAGGATCATAGATATGCAATTGAAAACCTTCAATATCGACCCAAAATAAACGCTGAAACCGCTGATCCCAGCTGGGACCCTCGCCTAACTTTGCCTTTGCATCTATAACGATATTCGCTGTATATGTTTCGATGTGTAGCACCCCTAACGTTTAAGTTTATTTTCGACCCCAATTATCCGCTTCAGCGGCTCCTCTGCGCAGATTCACTAGATGCAGCCCATGTGACTCCCTTCATGTTCAACAAGTTCATAAAGTGCAGCAAACGGCCAATCGAGATGAATACCAATATATGAGATAATTTAAAGGGAATATCCCCCCCCTTTTCTTTATGCAAAACGGCAGACTGTATTCAAGAGACTCTCTGTCTATTTTTTATTTCCTTTATTATAGCTCGTACAGCTTGTCCGTCAAAAGAATAGACAAGAGCGCATATTTTAAATTTGGAGGAATAACATGACATGAGGTGTTGTATTTATATGAATAGAGTCGTATAATAATACATATTTCATAGGAACGGAATGGAGGAAGGTCTGTGAGCAGCAAGTTAAAAGTGGCAATTGTCGGTTCCACCGGGTATGGCGGGGTGGAGCTGATTCGTTTTTTGGTTCATCATCCGCAAGTAGAGATTGTATCTGTTATTTCTTCGTCCAGCGCGGGTGTCCCAATCAGTGACGGGTTTCCACATCTAACGGACATTGTGGTGCAGGATTTGGACGGTGTCGAAGTCCACGAAATTGCTGCCAAGGCCGATCTGGTTTTCACTGCTACGCCATCGGGCGTTAGTACCAAGTTAGTGCCGCAGCTTCTTGATGCAGGACTGAAAGTCATTGACCTTTCCGGGGACTTCAGGCTTCGAAGCGGGGAAACGTATGAAGCATGGTATAAAAAGCCTGCGGCTTCACCCGAGTATCTCAAGCAAGCGGTATACGGACTCAGTGAGGTGTATGCAGAAAAGCTGGCGGGCGTTTCTTTTATTTCAAATCCAGGCTGTTATCCGACCGCAACATTGCTGGGGATTATTCCTGCGCTGAAAGCGGATTGGATTGACCATCGGTCGCTGATTGTGGATGCCAAATCCGGTGTATCCGGCTCGGGTAGGGGAACAAGTCTTGTTTCGCATTATGCGGAAATGAACGAGAATTTCAAGGCTTATAAGGTGAATAAGCACCAGCACATCCCTGAGATCGAACAGGTACTAGGTGATATTGCGGGCGAGGACGTTACGATTACGTTTACGACACAACTTGTTCCCATGACCCGAGGAATTATGAGTACAATTTATGTCACGCTGAAGGGTGACCATACAGATCAGGATCTTATCGGGTTATACCGGGATTATTATAAAGGGCATCCTTTTGTCCGTGTACGTGGCGAAGGTATATGGCCAGCAACGAAGGAAGTATTGGGTTCGAATTACTGCGACATCGGTTTTGCAGCAGATGCCCGAACCGGGCGTCTTACGATTATTTCTGTCATTGATAATGTTGTGAAGGGTGCAGCTGGACAGGCGATTCAGAATTTAAATTTGATGATGGGATGGGAGGAGACCCTCGGGCTGGGCTTCATACCGGTATATCCGTAAGTAGCAAGTAACCGCAACAAGATGCAGGAAACGTCAGCGAGCGGAATTTCGAATACAGGCAGCTGCCATTCATCGAATATGTTGCGAACGAGGGCACATAATTATGGGCAAAGTAGAGTTTACAGTAGTAAACGGGGGGAACATTGTAACTCCGCGTGGCTTTACAGCCGGGGGATTACACTGCGGACTAAAAAATTCGAACCGCAACGATATGGGCGCGATTCGTTGTGAGGTAGAGGCGACAGCTGCTGCGGTGTACACCACCAATGTGTTTCAAGCTGCACCGCTGAAGGTGACCCGCGAGAGCTTGGCAGATGGTCGATTGCAGGCAGTAGTGGTGAACAGCGGGAACGCCAATGCCTGTACGGGACAGCAAGGGGAGCAGGATGCCTACGCTATGCGTTCGGCTGCGGCTCGTGAACTGGGTGTTGCTGAGAGCAATGTAGCCGTCGCCTCGACGGGCGTGATCGGCGAGCATTTGAAAATGGATCGTGTGCTTGGCGGAATATCCTCCTTACCTGACCGTATGAACGGGGCAAACGATGGAGCGGAGCAATTTACCCAAGCCATTCTGACAACGGATTTGGTTAAAAAGGAAGCATGTGTGGCGGTTGAGGTGGACGGTGTGACCGTACACATCGCCGGGGCGGCCAAGGGATCGGGCATGATACATCCGAATATGGCAACGATGCTCGCTTTTATGACCTGTGATGCAGTGATCGGACAGACGGCGCTTCATCAACTATTAAAGCAGGCAACGGATACCAGCTTTAATATGATTACGGTGGATGGGGATACGAGCACGAACGATATGCTAATCGCCATGGCGAGCGGACTGGCTGGCAACCGTGAGCTGCACGTAGGGCATCCCGATTGGGACGCTTTTGCCGAGGCGTTCACCTATATCTGCCGAGAGCTGGCGAAGGCAATTGCTCGCGATGGAGAGGGTGCTACGAAGCTGGTAGAGGTGTCTGTAAGCGGAGCGGTAAGCGATGCGTCCGCCCAAGCGATAGCCAAGACAGTGGTTGGGTCCAGTCTGGTCAAGTCGGCCGTTTTCGGAGCAGATGCGAATTGGGGACGGATTATTGCGGCCGTAGGGCGTGCCGGAGAACCTGTTAATCCAGATACGGTAGATATTCGCTTGGGTGATATTGTTGTGCTAAGCCAATCGAGTCCGGTCGCTTTTGGCGAAGAAGAGGCGCTAGCCTATTTGCGGGGAGATACGGTGCAGATTATTGTTGATTTGCATCACGGGAACGGAACCGCTACAGCATGGGGCTGTGACCTAACCTATGATTATGTGCGGATTAACGCAGCTTATCGGACATAGGTACCAGAATAAAATACGGATTGAATAAGGATAGTAGTTGTTAGAAGCAACGAGCGGATGGAAGTCCAGTATCATTTGAAAATGGCACGGATATGCAGAGAAGAAAAGGAGAGATGATATGCAATCGGCAGTGGAACACGCGGATCAAGCGAATCATGCGGGAGTGGCACGTCGTAATTTTGTGATGAAATGCGGAGGAAGTACGCTGGCTGCGTTACCTGATTCCTTTTTTGAAGATTTGGCGCGTTTGCAGTCGGAAGGTCTTCAACCTGTCATTGTACATGGCGGTGGCCCTGCCATTTCCGACAACTTGGCGAAGCTGGGGATCGAAACAGAGTTTATTCATGGATTACGCAAAACGACTGAACCCGTGCTAGATGTCGTGGAAATGGTACTGGCTGGCAGCATTAACAAGCAGATTGTACGTAGAATAGGGATGCATGGGGGCCGAGCGTTGGGGTTGTCAGGCAGTGATGGCTATTTAATCGAAGCCAAGCCTGTGTCGAATGCCGCTGAGGTCGGTTGGGTCGGAGAGGTAACATCCGTTCAAGCCTCGATTATTACAGGTGTACTGGATATGGACTATATGCCTGTTATTGCACCCATCGGGATTGATCGATCGGGTCAGCGTTACAACATTAATGCGGATACAGCGGCGGGTGCGGTAGCCTCTCATCTGGGGGTCAGTCGGATGATCGTCGTTACAGATGTACCAGGCATATTGAAGAAGTATGGCGGAGAAAAGAGAGTGCTGGATTCTATCACCGTACAGGAGATTGAGGATATGATCAGCACAGGTGAAATATACGGTGGTATGATCCCGAAAGTGAGAGCGGCTATTGCCTGTATCCACGGCAAAGTGAAGGAAGTCGTCATTGTGAACGGTAGCGAACCGCAGGTACTAAGCCGTGTGCTGGGCGGAGAATCGATTGGAACACGCATCGTGCGTATGCAGTAATTACAATATATAGCTCGACCTATATAACCAAACGATAAAGGAGCGTGAACATAATGAGTAAGGAACCGAATACGCTGGTGAGCGAGGAAATGCCAAGTGCGGATGGAAGCGGAGTGCAAACGGAAAAGGTGTCGGCAAAAGCGCAGACAGAAAGCTCCCTTTTTCCAACCTACGCAAGATACCCGCTTACACTGGTAAAAGGACAAGGAAGCTGGCTGTGGGATGATCAGGGCAAGCGTTATCTGGATTTCATGTCAGGCATTGCCGTTACCAATCTCGGCCATGCGCCTCAAGCAGTAGCTGAGCGATTGAAAAAACAGATCGATGAATTGTGGCATGTATCCAATCTGTTTCATATTCCGGGGCAAGAACGAGCCGCTGCCTTGCTGACAGCCAATAGCAGCGCGGATGCTGTGTTTTTCTGCAACAGCGGGGCCGAAGCGAACGAAGCTGCAATTAAGCTGGCGCGTCGTTACCACCAGAAGGTAAAGCAGACCGGTCGCTACGAAATCATTACGTTCACGCAATCCTTTCACGGACGGACGCTGGCAACCTTGACTGCTACGGGTCAGGACAAAGTTAAAGAGGGTTTTTTACCGCTTCCTGCTGGGTTCAAAAGTGTTCCGCTTCATGATCAGACGGCGCTTGAAGCAGCCATCAGTGAGCATACGGCGGCAATTATGCTGGAAATGGTGCAGGCCGAAGGTGGCATGTATCCGGTAGACCCTGCTTTCGTAGATGTGATCACAAAGTTGTGCCGCGAGCATGGTTTGCTGCTGATCATTGACGAGGTACAAACAGGTATGGGACGGACGGGCAAACTGTTTTCCTTTGAGCATTATGGTATAGAGCCGGATATCTTTACATTGGCGAAAGGACTGGGCAGTGGTTTCTCTGTGGGTGCGATGCTAGGCAAAGGATATTTGCGTGAAGCGTTCACAGCGGGCAGTCATGGTTCTACCTTTGGAGGTACGCCACTTGCTATGGCAGCGGTTCAAGCTACTATTGAAACGATTATTGATGACAAGCTACCAGAACGTGCAGCTGAGATGGGAGATTACCTTTTCCATAGTCTGCAAAAGCAGCTTGGAGATAGTCCTTTTGTAAAGGATATCCGTGGAAAAGGTCTGATGGTCGGTATTGAGTGTGCAGAACCGGTAGCGGAGCTTGTTTTGGCAGGACAGAAGAAGGGGATTCTGTTCATTACAGCAGGACCGAACGTGATTCGTCTGTTGCCTAACTTGTATGTAACGAAAGACGAAATAGATCAGGCTGTAACATTGATTGCTGAATTGATTCGGGAGCATGTGGCTTAGTGTAAAGGCCAAATCATCCTAGACTAGAGTACAAAAGGAGACGATAGCATGAGCCAGGGCGGCGCACTGCAGCAGATGAATTTGAAGGGGCGGGACTTCCTGGAACTGGACGATTACTCTTCAGAGGAAATCCAGTATTTAATTGATCTCGCCATTGAAATTAAGCGTAAGCACAAAAACGGAGAAACCTATCAGCCGCTAAAAGGGAAAACGCTCGGACTGATTTTCGAAAAATCCTCTACACGTACACGGGTATCTTTCGAAGTCGGTATGTATCAATTGGGTGGGCATGCTCTTTTCCTCAGCAAAAATGACATTCAACTGGGACGCGGCGAACCGATTAGCGACATGGCTCAAGTCATGTCACGTTATCTAGATGGCATTATGATTCGTACCTTTGGGCACGATAATGTTGTAGAGTTGGCACGTTATGCGTCCGTTCCTGTGATCAATGGATTGAGTGATTTAGCTCATCCGTGCCAAGTGCTAGCTGATTATCAAACCTTGTATGAGCAAAAGGGTAAGCTAAAAGGGCTCAAATTGGCTTACATCGGAGACGGTAACAATATGGCTCATTCCCTCTTGATTGGGGGAGCGAAGCTTGGAGTGCATGTGTCCATCGCAAGTCCAGCTGGATACGAGCCTGACCCGAGTGTGGTCGCAGCTTCCCGTGAAATTGCCAAACAGACAGGTAGTGAGATCGTTATAACCCAAAGTCCGCAGGAAGCAGTACAAAATGCGGATGCGATCTACACAGATGTGTGGGCGAGCATGGGCTTTGAGGAAGAGCAGAAGGAGCGGGAGCTTGCTTTTGCCGACTTCCAGGTGAATGAGGAGCTGGTCAAGCTGGCGAAGCCGGATTATTTATTCCTGCACTGTCTCCCTGCGCATCGTGGGGAAGAAGTGAGCGCAGGCGTAATCGATGGTCCGAATTCGGTCATTTTTGATGAAGCGGAGAATCGTCTGCATGCGCAAAAAGCGCTGTTAGTTGCTTTAATGGCTTAAGATTGATAGGTATTGATAGGTAAAGAAGATAAAGGTAAGCAATCGGGGAGGACTTCAACAATGGCAAAAGAAAAAATCGTACTCGCATATTCCGGCGGTCTGGATACGTCGGTCATTCTGAAATGGCTCAAAGAAACTTATGATGCTGAAATCATCGCATTCACCGCAGATATCGGTCAAAAGGAAGAACTGGACGGTTTGGAGGAAAAAGCACTCGCTACGGGGGCCTCCAAAGTGTACATTGATGATCTGCGTGATGAATTCGCCAAGGATTTTATCTATCCGATGTTCCAGGCGGGTGCTTTATATGAAGGACAATATTTGCTCGGAACGAGTATTGCACGTCCATTGATCGCTAAGCGGATGGTCGATATTGCGATTGCCGAGGGAGCAACAGCCATTGCTCACGGGGCAACAGGCAAAGGTAACGATCAGGTGCGCTTCGAGCTGAACGCGGCGGCGTTGACGCCGGATATCAAGGTGATCGCACCTTGGCGGCTGGAAGAGTTCCGCAATCAGTTCCCGGGCCGTGCAGAAATGATTGCCTATGCGGAAAAACACGATATTCCGGTAACTGCTTCTGCAGCCAAGCCATACTCCATGGACCGTAATCTGCTGCATATCAGCTATGAAAGCGGTGTGCTGGAGGACCCTTGGTTTGATCCAAGTGCTCCTGAAAATAAAGAAATGTTCTTGCTCAGCAACGCGCCTGAAGACGCTCCTGATGAAGCAGAATATTTGGAGTTGGAATTTGAAGCAGGTAACTGCGTCGCTTTGAACGGAGAACAGCTAAATCCACTGCAAGTGATGGAAAAACTGAATGAACTGGGCGGCAAACATGGTATCGGACGTGTGGATATGGTGGAGAACCGTTTTGTTGGTATGAAGAGTCGGGGAGTCTATGAGACGCCGGGCGGTACGATCCTGTTCACAGCTCACCGTAAAATGGAATCTATCACGATGGATCGCGAGGTTATGAATCTGCGTGATAGTCTGATTACCCGTTATGCTACCTTGGTTTACAACGGTTTCTGGTTCGCACCGGAACGTGTCGCTTTGCAGGCTCTGGTTCATGAGAGTCAGAAAAATGTCAGTGGTACCGTGCGCGTGAAGCTGTACAAAGGCAACATTATCGGCGCAGGCGTTAAAAGTCCAGTTAGCTTGTACAACCCGGACATTGCGACCATGGAAGCCGATCCGACACAAGCCTACGATCAAGGTGATGCAACAGGCTTTATCCGTTTGAATGCTCTGCGTTTGAAGGTCAACGCGGGTGTAACACAAAATCATAAATAATGATGTAACCTAAAAAATGTACGGGATGCGGGCCGTTCTTGTCCAAACGACGAGGGCGGCTTGTATTGCAGAGAGGGGATCATGCAATGAGTAAGCTATGGGGCGGACGGTTTACGAAGCAAACGAACAAACTGGTAGAGGAATATACGGCTTCTATCGGGTTTGATCAGGCGTTGGCGGAAGAAGATATTCAAGGCAGTTTGGCTCATGTGGCCATGCTGGGGAAATGTGGAATTATTCCGCAGGAGGATGCAGACACGATCAAGGAAGGACTACACACGGTCCTAGAGCGTATCCGCCGTGGGGAAATTGAATTTTCTGTTTCGGATGAGGATATTCACATGAATATCGAAAAAAATCTAATCGAGGCCATTGGTCCGGTCGGGGGTAAGCTGCACACTGGGCGTAGTCGTAACGATCAGGTAGCAACGGATATGCACTTGTATTTGCGCGGACGTGTGGTATCGCTGGTGGGTATGCTGCATGATGTACAAGCTGCATTAATCGGGCAGGCAAAGGATAATCTGGACACGATTGTACCTGGATACACACACTTGCAGCGTGCGCAGCCTATTTTATTTGCACATCATCTGCTGGCGTATGTGTCTATGCTGGAGCGTGATATTGACCGACTCAAAGACAGCTACAAGCGGATTAACGTGTTGCCGCTCGGTGCTGGCGCTTTGGCCGGGACCACTTTTCCGATCGACCGTCATTTTGTAGCCGAGCAACTGGGATTTGATGGCGTATATGAAAATAGCCTGGATGCCGTCAGCGACCGGGATTTTATCGTAGAGTTCCTGGCTGGCGCCTCGCTGATTATGACGCATTTGTCTCGTCTGAGCGAAGAATTGGTGCTATGGAGCAGCACGGAGTTTGGTTTTATCGAGCTGGATGATGCTTTTTGCACAGGCAGCAGCATTATGCCGCAGAAGAAAAACCCGGACGTACCGGAGTTGGTACGTGGTAAAACCGGACGTGTCTATGGAAACCTCATGGGCTTGTTGACAGTACTGAAATCCTTGCCGCTGGCATACAACAAGGACATGCAGGAGGACAAGGAAGGGATGTTCGATACCGTTGCCACGCTGGAAGGAGCCTTGCAACTGTTCGCACCGATGATCGCCACGATGAAGGTGAACAAGGATCGCATGCGTCAAGCGGTCAACCAGGATTTCTCCAATGCAACTGATATTGCGGACTTTTTGGTCGGCAAAGGGCTTCCGTTCCGTCAGGCGCATGAGGTCATTGGCAAAACCGTGCTGTATTGCATCCAGCATGGAAAATATTTGCTTGATCTGACACTGGACGAATTTCAGCAGTTTTCGGATCTGTTCGACGATCGTATTTATGAGGTGCTTCAACCAGAAGCGGTAGTTAATGCACGGAATGTATATGGCGGAACCGCTACTGGGCAGGTACAGGCAGCCATTGGGCGCAGTGAACAGCTCCTGGCGAATACATCAACATGGTTTGAAGGGCACAAGCCGAAAAATTAATCAGTAAAGAAAGATATTATTGTCTTGCACAGTAGCGGGATGCTGTGTAAAATCAGATTTTAAGGAATTAGCAATCTAGGTTTCAAAGGCACCGTTCGCGGTGTCTTTTGTGCTTTTTGAGGTATTTGTTTTATTCATGATCCCAATGATCATGAAATGCATAGATTTCCTGGAAGGTATTTTTCATAGCATTTATTTTATAGTTCTAAATACCTACTAATACGCTAGTGTGAAAGTTTCTAGAATTTACATTTTTGTATACTACGCCTACGATGATTATGGTAGAATAGCACTAAGTTTTTCATTGAATTACCAATTCAATAGGACAAGAACTATATTCAATAAATAAATGTCAAGTTACTAGAGGCACTTTTGATTAGGACAATTTCATAAATGTGTAAATGAAGGGCTTGAATGAGAACATAGGTATGTCCTGGTTTCGGGAGAATGGCAAGTAAAAGCTCTAAAGTCGATGTAGCTGAAGGCAGAGTCGGGATGATCTAGGGAGGTATTATGAGAACTAAAAGGACGGCGCGTCAGTTAAAGAGCGCTTGGTTCGGTTATCGCGCTTCTGAAGCCGATCAACTGATATCTTCATTGCATGAGGAACGGGTGCAAGCGGAGGAGTTACTGCGTGAGGAGCGGGAACTTTTCCACGCGGCGCTGGAACGGAAAAAGCAGCGGGATGCGGAGTTAAAGCAGCTGCTTGCGGATGCGCTTGCGGAAGAGCGGCGCTGGATTGAAAGGGCGGGAATTCATGGGTGACAAGCTTAGGTGGCAGGTTGGAGGAGTTTCAATTCGCCAAACCAAGAGAAGAATAAAAGAAGAGCGTCAGCGAATCGAACAACTGCAACAACAGCTAGAGGCTCAGCGGTTAGAGCAGGCCCCGGTGCTGTACAAGCTTGATTTTCATATTGAAGAGTTAGAACGGCGACTTCAGGATACAGAACTTCGTATCCAGGCGATACAGAACGCCAATGATACAGCAGCAGCTGTGGAACAATTGCTGGATGAAGGGATACAGGATGGACAGGTGCAGGAGGCTCAAGTCCAATATGCCTCTGGGCAGGAACAGACAGCAGCAGGAGCTGCTATGGGCGCTGGTTCCAGTATCCCTGGTACGGAAGGCGAAGAGGCGGCAACAGGAACGCAGAGTGGACGAAACGGCAAGGCCCGTCTGGGGGATCAACTGGTGGAGAACGGGATGATCACCCGCGATCAGCTGACAGATGCCATCCGTAACCAGAAGCGTTACGGTGGCAGGTTGGGTGATATTCTTGTAGAGATGGGCTTCATTACAGCCGAGCAGCTCCAAGAGCAGGTTGACGGCGACGAGTCCAAGGAGCGCCTAGGCGATATGCTGGTTCGTTCCGGCTATATATTACCGGAACAACTGGAGCGCGCACTGGAGTTCCAGGCGAAGAGCGGCGGGCTGCTCGGCGACATCTTGCTGTCATTGCAAATGCTGGAACCTGCGGATTTGTACCGCGCGATTGCTACACAGAACCGAATCGGGCGCATTGGTGAGGAGCTGGCGCTGGATGCGGCGTACAAACTACCCGAGCAAGTGGCAATGGCTTATGGCGTGGTCGTCATCCATCAGTATATGAACCGATATATTGTGGCGGTTAGCGATCCGTTGCCAGAAGAGCGACGCTTGAAGCTGGAGGAAATCCTGGGTATGCCGGTAGAGCAGGTGCTTGCTACGAAGGAAGAGATGGAGCAGCTCTGGGGTAAAATCTACGGTGAAGAAATGATGCAGGAGAGCACGACTGGGCTATTGGAAAAAGAACCGCACAATTCGGCGCGGACGACTTTTACAAAGGGACAACTTTGGGTGTTCGCAGCTATGGGTATGATTACACTGCTCGGTCTCTTGTGGAACAGTTGGAAAACGGTGTTGATCATCAATATGATGATTCAGCTGTTTTATTTTGCGATGACGCTATTTAAATTTGGCATTATTTATCTCGGTTCCCGGCGTGGGGCGCAGCTTCGTTTTACGAAGGAAGAGGTTGACGCCATGGATGAAAAGAAACTGCCGATCTATACCATTCTTGTACCTATGTATAAGGAGGCGGGCGTGCTTCCGATGTTGTTGCGGAATTTGGAGCAGCTGGATTATCCAAAGTCCAAGCTGGACGTGCGGCTGCTGATTGAAGAGGATGACATTGAGACGATCGAGCTACTTCGTGAAATGAAGCTGCCGGCCTATTACACGACACTGGTCGTTCCAGACGGTTTGCCGAAAACCAAGCCGAAGGCATGTAATTATGGACTTATTCGGGCACGTGGCGAGTTTGTCGTGATTTACGATGCTGAGGATCGTCCCGACGCTGATCAGCTTAAAAAGGTCATTGCAGCGTTCGATTCACTCCCTGAGCATTATGCATGTATTCAAGCGAAGCTCAACTACTTTAATAGTACACAAAATTTGCTGACCCGCTGGTTCACTCAAGAATACAGTATGTGGTTCGAGTTACTGCTGCCGGGTATTATGCAGTTAGATACCCCAATTCCTTTAGGCGGCACATCCAATCATTTTCGGGTATCTGTATTGAAAGATATTAATGCGTGGGACCCCTACAATGTAACCGAGGATGCCGATCTGGGCATACGTCTGTATAAAGGCGGCTACAAAACTGCTATTGTCGATTCCCGCACATGGGAGGAAGCTAACAGCCGCGTGGGCAACTGGATTCGTCAGCGGTCACGCTGGATCAAGGGGTATATGCAGACATGGCTGGTTCATATGCGCAATCCGGTTAAGCTGGTGCGCGAAGTGGGCTGGAAGGGCTTTTTCGGCTTTCAGGTGATGATTTTGGCAACTCCGATGTTGCCGTTGCTGAATCCGATTTTTTGGGGCTTGCTTATTTTATGGTTTGGCTGGGAATTATCCTTTATTCCCAAGCTGTTCCCGGGGTATGTGTATTACCTGGCCAGCGCGGAATTTTATATCGGTAACTTTCTGTTCGTATTCAGTAACGTGGCCGGAATGTATTGGGTCATCGGGGAACTGGAAGAGCGCGGTGAACGAACATTTTCATACGCGATGGTCAAATATGGGCTACTCTCGCCGTTATATTGGGTACTTATGAGTATAGCTGCGGTGAAAGCCGCTTGGCAGCTCATTACCAAGCCGTTCTATTGGGAGAAGACGACACATGGTCTGACCGATATGCACGACTTGGATGATACCCCGGCACAGTCCTCCTGAATATGAAGAAAGAAGGAGCAAGAATGGAGACAAAAACACCTTTTTTATCCGTCGTCATTCCCATGTATAATGAAAGCTCGCATCTCGAGCGTTCACTTAAGGTAATTGATGGGGTATTGTCTGTTGTCACCTCACGCTATGAGCTCATCATAGTAGATGATGGTTCCAAAGACGATACGTGGCTCAAGCTGTCCGAATTGTCCCGTCGTATGCCCTCTTTGCTCGCGCTCCGACTGAGTCGGAACTTCGGTAAGGAACTGGCGTTGTGTGCAGGTTTGGAAAATGCCTCTGGCGATGCAATCATTGTCATGGACGGTGATTTGCAGCATCCTCCTGAAATGATTGGTGAAATGGTACGTTTATGGCAAAATGAAGGTTATGATTTGGTCGAATGTGTGAAAGAATTTCGGGGAGAAGAGTCGGTGGGCAAAAAGCTCGGAGCTTCTTTGTTCTACGCGACCCTGAACCGCTTGACGGGCTTTAATCTCAAGGATGCCTCCGATTATAAGCTACTGGATCGACGAGTGGTGGATGCCTGGATGGCGATGCCAGAACGGATGCCGTTTTTCCGTGGGATGACGGCCTGGCTAGGTTTCCGTAAAACCCAGATTTCATTCCGGGTGGCTCCACGTGAAGAGGGGCCAAGCCGCTGGAGTCCGTTAGGGCTGACTCGACTGGCAGCAGAAGCGATCGTTTCGTTTTCGACAGTACCATTGCGGGTAGTGAGTCTGATGGGCCTCATTTTTATGCTGATTTCAGTCGTATTGGGGATTCAGACCTTAATGCGCAAATTAACGGGTGATGCTGTGACCGGTTTTACCACTGTCATTTTGCTGCTCTTGATTATTGGCAGTGTACTCATGCTGTCAATTGGTGTGGTAGGAGAATATATTGCCGCCATATATCACGAAGTCAAAGCTAGGCCTCGCTATCTGATAGCAGATAAACGGGCGAATGCTGACCGATTGTGGGTGGACAGGGAGTTTAATCAACATGATCAGACGTTCATATCTAAAGTATCCAATCATTAAATACGGTATTGTGGGGCTGCTGGGTACAGGTATCCATGTTGGTGTGCTTGTGTTGCTGGTGGAGTTGTTTACGGTACCAGCAGTAACGGCTACTACAATCGGATTCGTGGTTACATTGCTCGTTTCGTATGTGCTGAACCGAAACTGGACGTTCGAGCCTACCGGCGAGGGAAGCCGCACCCAGTTTCTTAAATATTTATTGGTCTGTACCTGTGGCTTGCTCTTAAATGCCGCTCTGATGTACGTGACCATTCACTGGATCGGTTGGTCGTATCTGATCGGTGAAGTACTAACTACCATCATCGTGCCTGTTCATAATTATATCTGGAACCGTTACTGGATCTTCTCCGTTCCGCAACAGCGTCAGAAAGAGGTTTCATGATTTTAAGAAAACACGGAAAATTGCTATCATTGTTTGCTTGTATTACTGCTCTTGAACTGGCCGTGGGTGTGTATTTTGCATGGTATCTTGGTTATATGCATACCGATGCGCTCAGTCGAGTGGCTAACGCATTTTATGTGCTATACAGTCGTGACCCACACTTGGGTGCTATCGGGTTTGTATGGAATCCGCTGCCCAGTTTGATGGAACTGATTGTGCTGTTGTTTTATCCTTTATTTCCAGTACTCGCTTCCCACGGGCTGGCGGCAGTGATTGTGAGTAGCCTATTTGCAGGGGCGAGCGCGGCATTATTGTATGCGACGGGCAAACAGTTGGGGCTTCACGGTGCAACCAGTTTGCTGATTGCGCTATTATTTTCACTGAATCCATTTATGTTTCTGTTTGGCTTCAACGGCTTGAGTGACTCGCCATATATCTTTTTCATCCTGTTGACAGTGAGTCGATTTTGTATGTGGTTGAAGGATCGCAAGGCGGCGAATTTGATCGTATCCGGTTTTGCGCTTGCACTGGCATTTTGGGTTCGCTATGAAGCAGTTCCGCTGGGTATTGCGATGGCTTTGGGTGTATTGCTGACGATCTTTTTTCTGCACCGGTGGCGTACAAACAGAGAGAGGGTTAGAACGGAATTGTCTTTAAAAGAGCGCCTGTACAAGGTGGAGGCGACATGGCTTCTATTATTGTTGCCACTTGTCTTTTCCGGTCTGCTGTGGCTCTTTTTTAACTGGATTATCATGGGCGACCCACTTTACTTTTTACGCTCGCAGTATTCCAATTCCACACAATCAGCGGCTTTGTTGGAGGATCAACGCTTTGTGGCCATGTTTGCCCACCCTGTGCTGATGCTAAAGTTTATCGGGCAACGAACCTTATGGTATGCTGCTCCGTTGATTGCCATTTTGCTCATACGACTATTGGACAAACGTCTGTTGAGTTGGAGCACGCTTACGCTATTAGCAATCTTTTTATCGGTGCCTGGACTTCAGCTTTTGCTGATGCTCAAGCAGTCTTCTTTTGGCTGGTTCCGATATTTTATGTATGTATTCCCGATTACGGTTGCCTGGTTGCCGTATGAGCTAAGTTTATTAAAGGGAAAAATGAGGGGAATTGGAATCTCTCTGGTAACAGTTGGGATGTTGGTAACAGCAGGTTTGTTATCCTACGCACTGACGAACCCCGCGATTGCAGCGGATGAACACAGCTATTTGACGCATAGTGGCAATGAAAGCTACGAACGGCAAATTATTGAGCGGAAAATAGCGCCGTGGCTGGATGAGCATTATGGTTCATCCCTCATTTTGACAGATTCCTATGCCGCCTATCCGATTATTTTGAGTAGTAAAATTCCAAAGAAATTTATGATTACGAGTGATTTTGACTTTGGGGAATCTTTAATGGATCTGCCTGCTTCCAAGGTGGATTATGTCTTGGTCACGCGCTTGGTGGATGGGGTACCGATGGATCAGGTGAACCGGAACTATCCTGATTTGTTCGAAAAGGGAGCGCCGTGGGCCTCGTTGGTACATGACTTTGACGGGCAGTGGCGACTATACAAAATAGAGCATGAAGAATCGAAATAATTATTATATTTTAGTGCATCGTAGCGGAGGGAAGCATACAGCTGTAGGGTGTGATTAGGCTACAGCTGTATCACCGCAAGAAGTTTGAGGGGGAACGAGAGGAATGTCCTTTCGCAAATGGTCTGCAAGCAGATGGATGGCTATAGGTCTGTTTGTATTTATACTTGCATTGGAACTGTCTGCGGGCATCTATTTCAGCTATGTTCTGGGATATATGCACACAGACGCGCTCAGTCGCGTAGCTAATGCATTTTATGTGTTGTACAGCCGTGACCCGCATCTGGGCGCAATCGGATTTATCTGGAATCCACTACCCAGTCTTCTGGAAATGGTGATTCTACTGCTGTATCCAATCTTTCCGGCATTAGCCACCTATGGATTGGCTGCTGTCATTCTTAGTGCTACCTTTGCTGCTTTGACCGCTATGTTGCTGTATCGGGCGGGGGTCAGAACAGGGCTTAGCTCAGGGATGAGCATCATGCTGGCACTGTTGTATGCACTGAATCCGTTTATTTTACTGTTTGGTGCCAATGGGCTGAGCGATTCGCTATACATATACTTCATTATGATGACGGTGATTGAGTTTGCATTGTGGCTCAAGGATCGCATGACGGCAAGTTTGATTGTTTCTGGATTAGCGCTTGCCATGGCGTTCTGGACTCGCTATGAAGCGGTTCCTCTGGGCGTGGCAATGGCGGGTGGAGTGGTATTGGCGATCATGTTTCTTCATCGAAACATGGGCAGACGTGAACTGGCCTTGCGAGAAAAACTGCACAAGGTCGAGGCAACCTGGTTACTGCTTCTGCTCCCTGTGGTCTTTTCCGGGCTGTTGTGGATTTTCTTCAACTATCTCATTATGGGGAATGCTTTTTATTTCCTGAATTCGGAGTATTCGAACACGGCCCAATCGGCAGAGCTGCTGAATGATGATAAGTTTGTAGAGATTTTCTCCAATCCGCTGGTGGCCTTGAAATTTATTGCTTCCAAAACACTCTGGTATTCGGTACCGTTGTTTGCTATTCTGTTCATTCGTCTGTTGAGTGGACGCTTGTTCCGATGGGGAACATGGATTATTTTGCTGCTGTTCCTGTCAGTGCCAGGGTTGCAATTTTTACTCATGATGAAGCAATCTTCGTACGGATGGTTTCGTTATTTTATGTACGTGTTCCCAATTACCGTCGCCTGGTTGCCCTATGAGCTGAGCCAGCTTCAGGGACGATGGCGGAGGGCAGCCTTTGGCCTGGTGTCCGTCAGTCTGCTGCTTACCGCTGGATTACTTTCCTATGCATTGACTCGCCCGGATATTGCACCGGATGAGAACAGCTTTCTCACACGAACGGGGAATGTGAACTATGTGAGACAGGAGTCAGATCGTAAGATTGCCGTCTGGTTGGATGAGCATCTGCCGAAGTCTACCATTATGACCGATTCGGCTTCAGCCTACACCATGATTGTCTACAGCCAATATCCAAAACGCTTCCTGATTACCAGTGATTATTTGTTCAATAAGGCATTAAGTTATCCGCAGGATAGCCATGTGGATTATATCCTTGTACCTAAGATCATGTCAGGCATGCCACTGAGTAAAATCAATATGGTATATCCGAATTTATATGAAAAAGGCGCTCCTTGGGTCCAGCTTGAACGTGAGTTTAATGGTGAGTGGCGCTTGTACAAGGTGCTACCCAAGTCACTAACTAAAGGATCTCCATCGACGGAGACCACGACAAATCCCTAATGTGCATAAAAATCCCCGAGCCTATCCTTTCGCTATGGTGCGATGAGGGAAGCTGCGGGGATTTTTTAACCTGTTTAGTGCTCTTTGAGCGGTAGCCACGCCAGTACATCCTGAATTTTCGCGTCCCAGTATCCCCATTCATGAGCTCCAGGACCTTCTTCGTAGGTCAGCGGAACTCCGGCAGTATTACATGTTTCACGAAAAGCCTGATTTCCCTTATATAGGAAATCCTCCGTGCCGCAGCATTGGTAGAGCCGGGGAAGTGAGGTCCCCAAAGTAGCATGACGTTGTAACAGTTCCAGCAAATCGTGATCCGTTCCACGTATTTCATCTGGACCAAAAATGTTAAGCCATTCCGCTGGACTCATCGCATTTTGCATAGGATCGGTGCGTGATGCGTGTAAATCCATGACTCCCGAAAGGCTGGCAGCGGCTGCAAAACGCTCTGGATGCTGGAGTGCCAGTTTGAAAGCACCATATCCACCCATAGAAAGCCCGGCTACAAAATTATCTTCACGCTTGTCGGACAGAGGAAAGAATGAACGTGCCAAAGCTGGCAATTCTTCACTGATAAAGGTCCAATAAGCCGCGCCTTGCTCCATATTCGTATAGAAACTCCGATGTACCTGGGGCATGACGACAGCTAGGCCCAATGAGGCGACATAGCGTTCAATGGAGGTTCGACGTAACCAGGTTGAATCATCGTCCGATAGGCCATGCAGCAAATACAGCGTCGGATGTGGCCCGGTTCCTTGCTTGCCTTCCAGTCCAATTTGCGAACGGGTTGCCTGAGGAAGAATAACATTCATGGATGTGCTCAGACCAAGAACTTCAGAATAAAACTGACATTGAATAAGAGCCATAAGAAGACCTCTTTTCTTAGGGTTTTGTGACCTCATTGCGGTGTTCCAGCATATGACCGAGTATTCATTCAGTATACCTTAGCCTGTCTAAATATACATATCCAAGTGAATGACTAGGTATTAAGTCCCGTTTCTTATTTATCCTACATTAGGAGGGGGTATGGTTATATGGGACGATTTTTTTAATTTGGGGGTTATTTGGGTTTGATTTCTGGTAAAGTGTTTAAAAAAGAATGATGAATCCAATCAGAGGAGGAATTTATAGCATGGGAAAAAAGTTAAGAAACACAGTTACAGGTGTATTGAGTACAGGTCTTATTCTTAGCGCATTCAGCGCAGCGGCAGCTGCTCCTCAAACTACAAGTGGACATTGGGCAGGAGATCAGGTGCAACGCTGGTCAGCCACAGGACAATTGGACGGCGCGGTGAAACCAGATGCGGCAATCACACGTGCAGAATTTATTGTTCTTCTGAATCGCAGCTTGGGTACGTTCACGCAGGATACTCCAGCTGTGACTGACGTAACGTATGCGGACAGTGTAAAAGTAAACGGTAATGGAAGCAGAACGTTCACAGATGTACCAGCCTCTCACTGGGCATACAACGAGCTTACAAGTGCCGTGAATGCAGGTTACATAAGCGGCTATGCAGATAACAAGCTCAAACCAAATGGTAAGGTAACACGTCAAGAAGCTGCGGCTATCGTAGGCAAAGCTATTGGACTCACTGCCGGTAACGCAGCAGATGTTACTAAATTCATTGACTCCGACAAAATTGGAGCTTGGGCGAAGAAAAGTGTAGCGGCAGCTGCGGAGCAAAAAATCATCAACGGTTATCCGGATGGTAAATTCCAGCCACTGAAGTCGCTGACTCGTGCAGAGGCGATCGCTATTCTGGACGCTGCTTCCGGTTACAACCTGAGCCCTGTTGATAATCTGACGACGACTCCTGGTGGAACGGTGACGGATTCCACATACGGCAATGTGACAGATTCCACTTATGGTAACACGTCGACTACTTCTGGCAGTGAAACAGAAGATAGCAGCACAAGTACCAGCACAGATAGCACGACTACGGACAACTCTACAACCATAGATACCAACACAGATACTGACACAACTACGGATACGACTACAGATAGCACTACAGACACAGCTGCTGACGCGGTTGCAACTACGAAAGCACTGAAAGTCAACGATGTGTATGACGGAGAAGGTACAATTACGGGGACAGCTAAAGCAGGTTCCACAGTAACCGCCTATTCCAACGAACTGCCTATCGGTAGTGCAGTAGCCAAAGATGATGGCACATTTAGTATCAGTGTGCTTGCTCAAAAAGCAACGGTTAGGCTGGTAATCAAAGCTGAAGATGCAGACGGTAACGAAAGTGAGCCTGTAGAAATTTCTGTTTTGGGTAAACGCAGCGAGTAATTTATAGCTAAAATCCCCCTTTCACTCTGTCTGGAACAAGTCCAGCCGACAGTGGAAGGGGGATTTTTCGTTTATTCGCTTATACCGTCCTCGACAATAGACTTCTCGGGTTCACGTGTTTGTGGCTCAGACGATGTGCCACCGCCATAACTAGCTATAATGCGTTGCTGCGCTCGATACGTATCGCGGCTGATTCGGGTGCGATCTACGGTTTTTCCGTCTACCTTTTTTACCCGGAATGTTTCTACCACATACCCTTCTTTGCCCTGCCGAAGTACTTGATAGAAGCCGGGGGAAAGGGAGTCATTACGGAGTCTCTTCTCCGGTATGGGAAGTATGCGAACCGTATGGGATTCCAGTTCATACGAAACATTGGACGGAAATGTACCAAAAAATTTAACAGTAAGCGTTCGGTTTTGGACAGCCGCACGAAGTAGTAAATGCTTGCCTGTATTGTTTCTAAAACGAAAATTAATGGACCCTGTAGCAAAAGTCGCATCCTGACCTTTGGGCAGGTAGCTGACCGGCAAGGAATGGTTGCGGCGCTCAACAATGTCCAAACCGACTCGCAGTGCTGCATTATACACCGTGCTGGATACCTGACAAATCCCGCCGCCTATGCCGGACTCCAACTGACCGTTCACGATCACTGGAGCTTCACGAAAGCCATGAGTGCGCTCGGCCTTGGCAATCAATTGACCGTAGTCGAATATGTCGCCTGACTTGAGAATTAAACCATCAACGGTGCTTGCCGCTGAATTGACGTTATACACACGTCCTTCCGAGCTGCTGCCGAGACTGGTGGAGAACTGGACAATTTTACGCTCAATCCCTTCGTTACGCAGGCTGTCCACCGAAATTTTCGGCTCCAGCTGAAGGAACGGTAATTCCACTCGTATCGGCTCCTCAGAAGCGGTAAAATCCTTGGGCAGCGCCTTATCCAGTGCGGCGTCCAGTTTGGGCCAATCCAGACGTCGCGCAGAGCGCCCCGGAATATAACGAACCTGATCATTCCCGTCAATCTGACGCACAGCATTGATAGGCATGCCATATCGTTGCTCCTCCCAATCGGCTCCGAATTGGGCTTTCAATATCTCCTTCTGTCGGAAAGATGCGATAGACCATTCCTTTTCGAAGCTAAAACGTGTCTGCACACGAGTCCATAGATGCTCCGAGCTGAGCGCCTTCACGGCATTCCGAAATGCCTCCGCTTTATAACGAATCCCTGCTTCCCCGAGTGTAAGTTTTATATCCTGTGCACTGCTGTCACTGTCCGTCAGAAGCAGTGGGCGTTGCTTTAATGCATCCAGCTTTTTATCCACCAGCCGGAGAGCGGCTGTGTAATCCATGCTTCCTACGTTGACTCCTCCGATCCTCACTCCCTCCGGCAGCGTTTGTCTGTCGGCGTACAGATGAAGTCCCCCCCACAATATGGCCAGCGCCAGAACACCAGCCCATATCCAAATGACAGATAAATGAATTTTTTTCATAATGCAGATGTCTCCTGTCTGATAAGCTTGATAGCGTACTCGTGTGCCATATTATTCATATATATGTGCCAAAAGCAGAAAACTTTCGGTACTATTTAGGTAACAAATTTGTTACAATGATAAACGGTATGATGAAATAGAGAAGTTTTTAAAGGAAATGCATGGAATATGTCGAATGGATATTAGGTTATACGTAATATGATTAAGCAGCGGGAAGTGATCGAGTGATTGAAATGCAGGATGTGTGGAAGACCTATACTAACGGAACCCACGCACTTCAAGGAGTATCGGTCAGAATTGACCGTAATGAATTTGTATACGTAGTCGGCCCGTCTGGAGCGGGGAAATCGACTTTTATGAAGCTTATTTATAGAGAAGAAGTACCTACCAAGGGGCAAATTTCAGTCAATGGTTTTAATATCGGGAAGCTCAAGCAGCGTAAAATTCCCTACGTTCGTCGTAACATCGGAGTCATCTTTCAGGATTTCCGCCTTTTGCCGCGTTTGACGGCTTATGAGAATGTGGCTTTTGCTATGGAAGTTATTGAAGCTCCCAAGAAGCTGATTCGCAAACGGGTACCAGAAGTGCTTGAACTGGTTGGCTTGAAAACAAAAATGAATCGTGAGCCTGCCCAGCTTTCCGGTGGGGAGCAACAGCGTGTAGCGATTGCACGGGCCATCGTAAACAATCCTTCCGTGATCATTGCCGATGAACCTACGGGAAATCTGGACCCCGAGACATCGTGGGAGATCATGCAGTTGCTGGACGAAATTAATTTTAGGGGTACGACCATTGTGATGGCGACCCACAATAAGGACATCGTGAACTCCATGCGTAAACGCGTAATTGCCATTGAGAATGGCAACATCGTAAGGGATCAGGTAAGAGGGGAGTACGGATATGACTTTTAATACCTTCTTACGTCATGTGCGGGAAGGTTTCAAAAACATATTCCGCAATGGCTGGATGTCCGTGGCATCCGTCACCTCGATTATTGTGTCATTACTTATATTGGGCGTATTTATCATGCTGGTGCTCAACGTCAATTCCCTGGCTGATCAGGCAGATAGTCAGGTAGAGGTTAACGTATTTCTGGAGCTAAATGTAGAGCAGAACATGCGTGAAACGCTGCAAAAGGAAATCGCGGCGATGCCGGAAATCAGCAAAACGACCTTTGTGACTAAAGCTCAGGGTTTGGAGGAGCTGCGCAAAGATTTGGGAGACAGCGGCAAGGAGCTGCTGGAGGGTTTTGACAAGGACAGCAATCCACTCCCGGACAAAATTGTGGTAGAGGTTATTGAACCAACAACGGTTCCATTTGTGGCTGAAAAGATTGAGAAGCTGAATACGTTGCATCCAGAGAAACCGATTTTAAAGGTTCGTTATGGAAAAGGCACCGTAGAGACGCTCTTTACGATTACGAAGCTCATACGTAATGTAGGCTTTATATTCGTCGCCGGACTGGCGATCATGTCTATGTTCCTTATCTCGAATACGATTCGCGTGACCATATTGGCACGACGCAGAGAGATTGGCATTATGAAGCTGGTCGGTGCGACCAACTTTTTTATACGCTGGCCGTTTTTTATCGAAGGCGCGCTTATTGGTCTTATTGGTTCCCTTATTACTGTAGGTATTTTATTTACTGGCTATCAGCGTTTGCTGACCGCCGTTCAGGGCGATATAGCTCTGAATATGTTGAAGCTTATGCCACTTGAAGGCATTTGGATTCAGTTGAGTGCATTGCTGATTATTTTGGGTATGCTGGTCGGAATTGTTGGCAGTACCCTGTCCATGCGTAAGTTCTTAAAAGTATAAAGAAGCGTTGGCTGGACGTCGTGGTCGGTATCAATTAGAACGGGGAAGCCCGGTGTTATTTTGCGATAAAGGATGGGGAGTGCAAGTTGAAAAAAAAAGGATCTGTGTTGGCCGCTACCTTGGTAGCCGCATTGCTAATCCAGCCTTCTGACGGATATGCCAAAAGCATGAGTGAAATCAATTCGCAGCTGAACCAATTGGAAAAGCAGGCCCAATCTGCCAAGCAACAACAGGAAAAGGCTGCTCAAGATAAACAGTATGCTCAACATTACAAAAATAAAACCGTGCAAAACCTGAAAATTGTGCTTGCTCAGATTAACAGCGTCAGTGATCAGCTGACTCGTGTTGCGGTTCAGATTGATCAAACGGAAGATAATCTGCGTGCGACTAAAAAAGATTTAGCTGAGGCAATTGATCGTATCCAGTCACGGGAAAAAATGCTGGAAACTCGTGTGCGTTTGATGTATACGGATGGAACCGTCTCATATATGGACGTGCTTATGTCTTCGTCCAGTTTTAGTGACTTTCTCAGCCGGGTAGATTCCTTGAAAACGATCGTGGAGCAGGATCAAATCCTGTTGGACGAGCATAAAAAGGACAAGGTATTGGTCGTAAGCAAGAAGAAACAGCTGGACACGGAATATAAAAATGCCAAGAAGCTCTATGCGCTCAAGCAGGACGCCAAAGCAGAACTGAATTCGAAGGAAAAAGAGAAACAAAGACTGATTTCCAATTACGATCATGATATTGCTGAGTCAGATGAAATCAGCGAAGAGCAAAATGACATGCTGGTAGCACTCGCTAACAAACGTGTGGGTCTGGTGCAGGAGAAGAACAAGCTTAGAGCGGAGCAGGCTGCCAAAGCAGCACGCGCTAGAGCGGCTGCACGTGCGGCTGAAGCCAAACGATATGCATCTTCATCCTCAGGTGCCGCCTCGAATTCCAGCCATGCGGCAGCCAGTACGTATACAGGCGGAACGGGCACATTGGCTTCGCCTGTATCCCATTACCGACTTTCATCTACTTTTGGCATGCGGGTACATCCGATTACCGGCAAGCTTAAAGGCCACACAGGTGTTGATATGGCGGCTCCTCAGGGAACCGATATTCATGCAGCCGAAGATGGTGTTGTCATTGTTGCCGAATGGTGGAGTGGCTATGGAAATACGGTTGTGATTGACCATGGAGACGGGCTATGGACCCTATACGGACACATTCGCAATGGCGGTACGGTGGTTCATACCGGGCAGACTGTGAAACGTGGTCAAAAAATTGCAGAAGTTGGTTCGACGGGCAATTCCACAGGACCTCACTGTCATTTTGAGGTGCGCGAAAATAACAAACCTGTAAATCCGATGAACTATTTATAGTAGATAAGGTAAGCCCTATTTATAGCCATTACGGTTGTAGATAGGGCTTTGCTGTAATGGTTAATATCCGATGAAGAACATGTGCATTGAGACACGGAGTAGGATACAATTAACATATTCCGTACAAGCTAGACGTATACTTCGTGGATGGATATGCGTTGTAAGGCAATAGGATACAAGATAATGAGAAGGCGGTGGACGATTAGATGTTGAAAAAAAGTACAGCGATACTCTTGATGGTGATCGGGCTGCTTGGCGGCAGTCTGCTCACTTTTGCCTATACTGGAACGACTACAGTAGGGAACAGCGCTCTGGGCGAAGGACTGCTGGCGAGTGTGACAGGTAGCAGTTCTACCTCCAGAAGTGATATCCGCAAAATCGAGACGGCGATGGACCTGATTCAGGGACAATATTATCAGGATGTGGATCGTACCAAGCTGGTGGATGGCGCCATCAATGGTATGATGGAGTCGCTCGGCGACCCGTATTCCTCTTATATGGGTAAAGAAACTGCCCAACAATTCGAGCAATCCATTGAAGGTTCTTTTACTGGGATCGGAGCCGAAGTAGCTGCCGAAAACGGGAAAGTAGTTGTAGTCACGCCAATTAAAGGCTCCCCGGCAGAGAAGGCAGGGTTACGCTCTAAGGATATTATTTTGTCTGTTAATGGTGAAACACTGGACGGATTGGATCTAAACAAGGCCGTTTCCAAAATCCGTGGGCCTAAAGGCAGTCAGGCAAAAGTCAAAATTCAGCGCAGTGGCTCTCCTGATCCGCTCGAATACACGATTACCCGTGACAACATTGATATGGAAACTGTAACGGCTCATATGGAAAGCGACGGTGTAGGCGTCATCACGATCACCCAGTTCTCCTTGAATACAGCAGAACGTTTCAAGGAAGAGTTAGCGAAGCTCGAAAAACAAGGGCTTAAAGGGCTCGTCATTGACGTGCGTAATAACCCGGGCGGCGTGCTTTCCGTGGTCATTGATATTGCACAGCAATTTGTACCTTCTGGCAAAACGATTGTACAAGTGGAAGACAAGAATCAGAAGCGTGAAGAAGAGAAATCCAAAGGATCACGTAAGAACTATCCAGTGACTTTGCTAATGAATAAAGGCAGCGCAAGTGCGTCCGAAATTCTGGCAGGTGCTCTCCAGCAATCAGCAGGTGCTGTGTTGATCGGGGAAAATTCCTTTGGTAAAGGTACTGTACAAACCAGCTATGACAAGCAAATGGGTGACGGTAGCCTGCTCAAAATCACGATTGCCAAATGGTTAACGCCAAATGGAACGTGGATTCATAAAAAAGGGATTAAGCCGAATATCGCGGTGGAACAGCCTGAATACTTCACAGCAGCACCGTTGAACAAGGAAAAGTCCTTGAAATACAATATGAATAGCAGTGATGTGAAAAATGCACAAATCATTCTGCAAGGCTTGGGTTACAAACCAGGTCGCGAGGATGGCTATTTTGACAAAGTAACTGAAAGCTCTGTTATTGCTTTCCAAAAACAAGCGAAGCTGACGGCTAGCGGCATCATTGATGCGAAGACAGCAGCAGCGATGGAAGCCAAGCTGATTGAGAAAATTCGTGATCCGAAAAATGATAATCAACTCAAGCAGGGGATTGAAGAGATTCGGAAGGAAATGAAGACAAGCGCAGCGAAATAATAGTGAGGCTACAACAAGGGGGGCTGGAAACAGCCTCCTTTTATATTGGGATTTATTTGCAGTCTGTCGGTTTGTCTTCCCTACGTTGGCAATTTCATATAGAATAAATGGATATGAAATGTACGTGATCCGCTATACAGCGGGCCAGGGGCATAAGGAGTGTGAATGGACTTGGAATGGGCATTACAATGGGGATGGAGCGTCTTGAATGCTTGCTTGTACCTGCTTTTGCAGCCGTTTTATTATATCTCAATACTCATTGTAGCACTTGGTTATCGTCGGCAAATGCTGCTGGAGCGCAAGCTATTTCATACCAAAATGCATAGCTGGGCTGCAGAGACCTGGCGTGTCGTATGGAGTGGTTTGCTTGCTGGAATGGCGCTATCTGCTCTGGGAATGTTCGTCAGTGTGCATCTGAACTCGGCTTCCATCGTGTGCCTGTGGGTAGCGACATTACTGCTCATGCTGGTACGCGTCCGTTACCTGTGTCTCGCTTATTCGGTAGGTCTGCTAGGTGTGGTTCAGTTTTTCTTAAACGTGGCCAGTGGCTGGCAACCTGGGGGAGCGCTCGGAACATCAGTAGCAGCCATCCGCGGATTGGATATTCCAGCACTGTTGGTGTTGGTCGCCGTGCTGCATGTGGCTGAGGCGCTGTTGGTTCGCTGGCAAGGGGGGAAGGCGGCCACTCCGCTGTTTGTCGAGGGCAAACGGGGAAGATTGGTTGGCGGTTATCGTATGGAAGACCTCTGGCCCATTCCGTTGTTGTTGTTGGTACCGACTCAGGGAGGCTTCATGCTTCCCTGGACACCTTTGTTCGGCGGCGATGCCGGAACCGGGTATATGCTGGCAGCCTTGCCAGTCCTAATGGGCTTCAGTAGCGTGACGCTAGGCCAGCTACCACGACAGAAGGCGGTACTTACTTCGAACCGTTTGCTCCTGTACAGTGTGGCTTTACTTCTGCTGAGCTTGCTGGCTGCTTGGTGGAATCCGCTGATATTGTTAGCAGCGTTATTCTCCTTTCTGGCTCATGAGGCGCTGATCTGGTATGGTAATATAGAGGAAAGTCGTCTTAGCCCGATGTTTGTCCATCCGGAGCAAGGGATGCGTGTTCTCGCTGTGCTGCCAGACAGTCCAGCGACAGCCATGGGCATACTGCCGGGCGAGGCCATTTACCGCGTGAATGGGGTTGTTGTGAATACCCGTGCCGAGTTACACCAGGCCTTGCGAATCAACTCTGCTTTTTGTAAGCTGGAGGTACGCAATCTGCAGGGCGAGAGCAAGTTTGTGCAGCGAGGCATGTACGATGGCGATCATCACCAGCTAGGGGTCGTGCTTGCACCGGATGCAGACGCGAGCTGGGCCGTATCCATACAGCCAGCCTCCATCTATCGGATTGTTGCCATGCACATAGGCGCACGACGACGTAAAGCTGGACAGGCATCGCAGGCAGAGGGTGCACATTTGGATACCATGGACAAATAGATGTTACAACAAGAGGGTAGTCATTATTTGATTAGAGTCGAATAAGGCTACGCTCTTTTTATATGCCGACAGTAGCCTGCTTGAAATCAATATTCTGATCGGTATACAATGAATATGTAATAAGAAGTGTTGATGAACCGAATGCCTATCATGTGTGTCAAGCAGGGAGAGAAAAAGATGAACGCGATTCACTTTATTCGAGAGTACATCAGGCATCCACGTAGCGTAGGCGCTGTTATACCCAGCTCAAGACAGTTGGCCAAACAAATTGCCACACCGATTTACTTTGACAAAGCATCGTGCATTATTGAATATGGTGCAGGAACCGGTGTGTTTACGCAAGAGCTTATTTTGAACAAGCGTCCAGAAACGCTACTTTTAGTGATTGAAGCTAATGAATCGTTTTACAAAACGCTACAAAGCAAGTACGGACACCTGGAGAGGGTACACATTATTCATGGATCGGCTGAGCATGTAGCGCAGTATATACGACAGTATGAGGTCCCAAAAGTGGATTATGTCGTGTCAGGGCTCCCTTTCACCAGCTTGCCCGCTGCATTATCCAGCCTCATTTTGGGACAAACGGCTGAGGTTTTGGGCCAGGAAGGCAAATTTATTACGTTCCAGTACAGCAAGGTCAAACACAATTTTTTTCGCACCTTTTTTGCTGACATTCAGATTAAAAAGGTAAACTGCAATGTCCCTCCCGCTTATGTGTTCACTTGCAGCCTGTAACCTTGCAGCTATGTAGAGGATTAGAATAAATACGAATGTGAATATACGGATAATTATGAGAAGACTTGGTCAGCGTCATTAAAATGCTGAAACAGTCTTTTTTTGTTGTGCACTTTTATGGATATATAAGAAGGGGATATGTTAAAAAGCAAAATTCATTTAAGGAATCATATTTTAAAATGGGGCTTAACCTATATATTACATAAGATGGAACCCGCTAGATTTTTGTAAGATTCATGATAAATCTGAACTTTTGTTAAAGGAGATTTATATATGGTAAAACCGCTGATATTCATGCGTTGGTGTGAGTACTATGAGTTAAGTGACCGTGAGACGGATTTTGTATCTTTTTTTATGATGAATTTCTCGGCTGCCCGTTCAGGCAATCAACCGAAGCTTAGGGAGCAGTTTGTTGAAATTCAGAAAAAAACCTTTCCTGAGTACCCGTTTGATATTACTCCGGAAGAACTGGATTACTCCAAATTCGAAGGCTTGATGAAGCAAGTGTTGAAAATTCATTTTGACACGGCCGAGCTGCTATACTCCTTTTATCTCCAAAAACTGTGCGCACCTTTAGCAGAATACATTTTATCCACTGGAGAATCAGAGCCTGCACGCATCTATTATAAGCTTATTCAAAAGGATAAAGTGCGCTAGGGAAGACGAGTGTGGATGAGCAAGAGCTATTGTGATACCTCAAGCTATATGGTTATTTAAGAAATTAATACTAGCTAATTAAAACAATAGTTAAAAATGTCAATATACCTTTGTGTTAAGGTAATATTATAAATCCAGTTTCAAAGAAAGAGGGTGTTGTTTTCGGCTGGAACATTTCAAGCATGGATATGACGCTGCAACGGAACGATAAGCTCGTTTGGGGACAGGGAAGGGGCCTTAAAGCCTCAAGGAGGGGCATTCGTATGGGTGCCGCTCTTTTTAAATTGAAGGGAGGAAGCGGCATGAAGGCGAAAAATAGTAGTAGTATTTGGTCCAAACGTTCCAAATGGCTGCCTGTCGTCATGGCATGCACGATTATAGTAGGGGGTGCTCTACCGACTCCAACTGTAGTTCACGGTCAAACGGCAAAGACTGTTACCATTAAAGTCGATACATCCAAGGATCGTAAGCCTATTAGCCCTTATATTTACGGTACGAATCAGGAGTTGGCAGGCGATGAGAATCTGACTGCCAGACGACTTGGTGGCAATCGAATGACCGGATATAACTGGGAAAACAATATGTCCAATGCAGGAAGCGACTGGATGCAGTCCAGCGATAGCTATTTATGCGACAACGCCGGATTGACAAAAGCCGAATGTGAAAAGCCAGGTGCGGTGGCAACCTCGTTTCACGATCAATCGCTGAAGCAGGGCACATATTCTTTAGTCACACTGCCGATGGCCGGTTATGTGGCCAAGGATGGAAACGGAAGTGTGCAGGAAAGCGAAAAGGCTCCTTCCGCTCGGTGGAATGAGGTCGTAAACGCTAAAAATGCGCCGTTCCAACTACAGCCTGATCTGAATGACAATCAGGTTTATGCGGATGAATTCGTCAACTTTTTAGTGAAAAAGTACGGCGTTGCTTCAACAAAAACGGGCGTGAAAGGATATGCGCTCGACAATGAACCCGCTCTCTGGTCGCATACGCATCCGCGTATTCATGGTGAAAAGGTTGGAGCCAAAGAGTTGGTGGACCGGTCGGTAAGTTTATCCAAAGCTGTTAAAGCGGTTGACGCGGGTGCGGAAATTTTTGGGCCCGTTCTTTACGGTTTTGGCGCCTATAAAGATCTTCAAACTGCACCTGATTGGAACTCTGTAAAAGGCAACTACAGCTGGTTCGTGGACTATTACCTGGATCAAATGCGTCTCAGCTCGCAAGCCGAAGGCAAGAGATTGCTGGATGTCTTTGATGTACACTGGTATCCTGAAGCGATGGGCGGGGGCATACGAATTACAAATGAGGTAGGCAACGACGAAACGAAGAAAGCCAGAATGCAAGCGCCTCGTACTTTGTGGGACCCGACCTACAAGGAAGATAGCTGGATTGCTCAATGGAACAGTGAATTCTTGCCTATACTGCCTCGATTAAAGCAGTCGGTGGATAAGTATTACCCAGGAACCAAGCTGGCTTTGACTGAGTATAGCTATGGTGGCGAAAATGATATTTCCGGCGGTATCGCTATGACTGATGTGCTGGGCATCTTGGGCAAAAACGACGTCTATATGGCAAACTACTGGAAGTTAAAGGATGGTGCTAATAACTACGTTAGTGCCGCTTACAAGCTTTACCGCAATTTTGACGGAAAAAGCTCTACTTTCGGTGATATCAGCGTTCATGCGCAAACGTCGGATATTGTTAATAGCTCGGTGCATGCTTCCGTAACGGATGCATCCTACAAAGAACTGCACCTCGTTGTCATGAATAAAAGCATGGACAGTGCATTCGACGCCCAATTTGATCTTTCCGGCGAGACGACTTACGGTTCCGGTAAAGTATGGGGTTTCGACAAAAATAGCTCGCAAATTAAGGAAGCAGCGCCAATCACGCAAATTTCAGGCAACCGCTTTACCTATACAGTACCGCCTTTGACGGCTTATCACATCGTGTTGACTGCCGGCAATGATACGCCTGTAGAAAATCCTGAAAGCTTTGCGCTGAGGGCTGAGGCTGGCGATGGGAAAGTCGATTTATCCTGGGACGCTTCCAGCGGAGTTGTAGGTTACAGCGTACAGCGGGCAACGTATGAAAACGGTCCTTTTGCCGCTTTAGCATCCAACTTGGCCGAAACGTCTTATACGGATACGAACGTAACGAACGGTACTTCTTACTATTATAAAATAACCGCAAAAACAAAGACGGGAACGAGCGAATCCAATGTTTTGAAAGCGGTTCCGCGAACGCCTGTAGACGAACAGGATCGCTATGAAGCCGAAGATGGCACGCTGAAGGGAACCATTGTGGAATCCAGCGGGACCGGCTTCTCCGGTACTGGTTATGTAACTAATTTCCACAATGCAGGGGATTCCCTGACGATGACGATCCAGGCAGAGGCGGCAGGCTTGTACAATCTTACAATCGGCTACCGTTCGCCTCATGATGACAAACGCACCAACTTCTCTTTAAACGGCAAAGCGTCTGGCGAGCTGGTACTTTGGAAATCGGCTGATTTTAAAGAAACCTCCGGTGGTAAGGTTCTGTTGAATGCAGGGGCGAATACGATCGGTTTTGAAACAGGCTGGGGCTGGTATGATATCGACTACGTCAAGCTGGAGCCAGCTGCTGACCGTCCACCACATGCAGTAACCAAAACGCTCACCAATCCGAATGCGACGGTAGAAGCAAGAGCATTGATGAACTATCTGGTTGATCAATACGGGAAGAATATGCTTTCCGGTCAAGAGGATATGCCTGAAATTGATTGGCTTCAAGCGAATGTAGGTAAAAAGCCGGCTATTGCGGCACTTGACCTGATTGACTATTCCCCAAGTAGAGCGGAACACGGTCTTAGTTCCACAGAGACGGAAAAGGCGATTGAATGGGATAAGCAAGGGGGCATCGTTACCTTTGCATGGCACTGGAACGCGCCGAAAGGTCTGATCGATACGCAGGGAAAAGAATGGTGGAGAGGCTTCTATGCCGATTCGACTACATTCGATATAGAATATGCGATGAATCATCCAGAGTCCGAAGATTATAAATTGCTTATTCGCGACATCGATGTGATTGCAGGGCAATTGAAGAAGTTGCAGGATGCGAAAGTTCCTGTTCTGTTCCGTCCTTTGCACGAAGCGGAAGGCAAATGGTTCTGGTGGGGCGCTAAAGGTCCTGATCCTGTTAAAAAATTGTATATTTTGATGCACGATCGTTTGACTAATGTGCACAAATTGAACAATCTGATCTGGGTCTGGAACTCTGTTGCTCCCGACTGGTATCCGGGAGATGAGTATGTGGATATTTTGAGCTTCGACTCTTATCCGCAAGCAGGCGACTACAGCCCACAAATTGCAAAATATGAAGACCTTGTTACATTGGGCAAGGACAAAAAGCTAGTTGCCATGAGCGAAAACGGGCCTATCCCGGACCCTGATCTGATGAAGGCGTATCAAGCCCATTGGAGCTGGTTCGCTACATGGTATGGGGATTTCCTAAGAGACGGCAAACAAAACAGTCTTGAACATCTGAAAAAAGTGTATAATCATCCGAACGTCATTACGCTTGAAAAGCTCCCAACCAACTTAAAAACGTATGGCATTACCGAGCAACCATCAGTACCGGGCAGCTTCACGCTGAACGCAGCGGGCGAAACGGCGAAAGTAAAGCTGAGCTGGACAGCATCAGCGAATGCAGCAAGCTATGAAGTGAAGCGTTCGACGGCTGAAAACGGCGCGTTCGCCACAGTAGCGAGCGATGTATACGGAAGCAGCTACACCGACACAGCCGTAACAGCAGACACGACGTACTATTACCAAGTCGTAGCGAAGAATGATGCAGGACAAACGGTTTCCAACACGGCTAGCGCAGCGCCCAAAGCGGATACTCAGCAGCCGACAACGGGATTGGTGCTCCAGTATCGCACAGCGGATACAAATGTGAACGACAATCACTTGAACCCGCATTTCCAAATTGTAAACAAAGGTACAACCTCCGTACCGATCAACGAGTTGAAAATTCGCTACTACTACACGATCGACGGCGACCGTGAGCAGACATTCAACTGCGACTATGCAATGCTGAGCTGCTCAAAGCTGAATGGTAAACTGGTTAAAATGGATAAGGCCGTCACCGGCGCTGATTATTATTTGGAAGTCAGCTTCAACCCGGATGCAGGCGTGTTAGCACCTGGAGGAAGCACGGGCGAAATTCAAACCCGTATTCATAAGACAGACTGGTCGAACTATAACGAAAGTGACGATTACTCGTATAAAGGCACGCAAACTTCATTCGCCGATCATACGAAAGCTACGTTGTATCATAATGGCGTACTTGTTTGGGGAACCGAACCGGCAGCTAATTAAAATGATATAAATACCATCGCTGAAATGAGCAGGGGGATTTAGTATCCTACCTGCTCATTTTTTTGTACAAAAATACTCCAAGAGATATGTTTGATTATTATATTCAGGTTTAAGAAATCACGAACTAAAATTACCTTATAATGTTAGGAGAGACGAAAAATATAATTCTTCAAGCTAAAGAGGGGGATTAGCATGGAACATACACCTACGATCCGCTCGAAGATAGAGACAGAACTAAAGCAAAGGGGGCATACATTTAGCAGCTTCAGTAAAGTATCTGGAATTAACCGTGGTATATTTAGCACTATACTTAACAGCAACCCACCCAAGCCGATCTCGGTTCGGCAGATGGACTTGATTACCAAGGCATTGGGATATCCCGAAGGCTGGCTGTATGAGTTATACATAGATGAATGCTTTTATGAGGGAAAAGGACACTGGAAACGGATTAAGCCTTTTTTATTACGTTGTGTAGAGTTAGGGAGGGAAGACTGTATTCAAAAGGTACTGTCAAGACTAACCGAGGACTTGTCCTATGTACCGACGATATTTGAGCTTGCAGAAGAACTACACGAAGCAGGAAAGAAAAAGGAGTCTACTCCCTTTTATGAGTGTGTAATTGAAAATGAAAAATATTACCACTCGGAGCGGTTGGCAATCTGCCAGTATCGTTTGTTTTGTTATTCTCTGAATACTGACTTGGATAATAATCGTCAAGCAACTATAAAGTTTGCACCGTTTCGGAGGAATCTTCCCGAGAATTACCAATTAGACGCGTTGTTAAAATTGACTAATGCATATTTCCAATTTTATGATTATGAGGCGGCTATACACTATGCGAAGGAACTTGAGGTACTAGTCACAAGCATTTATTGGCATCAAGCTCAAGCGAGGGCGAAGAATCGCGAGTTATACGTTTAAATACAGAAAGACATCTAATCGTTTATTATGGTCAAGCCTATTTAATGCAGGGAAACTCCTTCGAAAAACAAGGGCTATATGAAGCAGCTATGAAGTTCATACCTTACTATGAAAATCTAACTGGATTTGAAGGTCTGGATGAGATTGGAATGATAGAGGCACAGAAATTCGAAATATGGGGAATAGCAAACCGTTTGAATTTAGAAATTCTGATGGGGGATACGGCTAGTTTGCCTGCCTATGTTGAACTTATTAGAAATAATCCTCAGGAAATATTACTTGGGCTATTGACTATTATAGAATCGGCCAATCATTACCGTTACTCAGTAGACGAAACTCTGGTTCTTTTTGCTGAGAATATTAATGAATTTAGGGAGCTACATACAAATATTTCGTATTATCAAACAAATAATGATCTGCTGACATATTCTCGTTTTTTTCTTGAGCTTAGTCGATACTATTTCAGTAAAGGAAGCTATACCGAGGCAATAGACAGTATGCTGATTAGTTTAAAAGCCTCCTCAGAGTTAAACGATAAGAATTACTATATCAAGTCCATCACGCTATTATTTGAGAAATATAAGGATCACTCGACCGAAGAACAACGAACAGAATATAAAAAAGTGATACAAGCAGTGGAAATTAGTATGAGGCAAATGACCTCTTAGAGCAAAAAAAGGGCTATGTTTCTCTACCTAGAGTAGAAGATCACATAGCTCTTTTAATTTTTCGTGCATGTTAATTGAGTGAAATTTACTATTCCTCATGTGTATCAGGGGTGTCGGAGCTACTCTCCAAAGGCTCGCTTTGTGAAGAAGAGAACAGTTCCTTCAATATGCGATAAGCTTTATTTTGCCCTGCTTCATTCTGCTGGGAAAGTATATGAATGCATTCCCAAATCCAGGGCTGGCTTTTGAGTTCTTCATATGGATTATAGTCAAAAAATGCAAATACGTTCGTGTTCAGCGCCTCTGCTATTTTCTCCAGTGTTTTGATCTGCACATTGACCTCACCGCGCTCCAACTTGCCGATATAGGAACCTGTTGAATCGGATGCTTCTGCTAACTGTTCTTGTGTAATACCACGCAATTTTCGAAATTGGCGAATTTTCGTTCCTATAAGTTTCGTCGTTTCCATAGACCTCCACACTCCTATAGTATGAGTGTAGACAAAGCCAGATCAGGCGTGGAGGTAATTGAATTGCCTAAATTGTTATATATTTAGTTCTTGTGAGAACTATTTAATAAACATCAAATTCCATAATATAATAAAACAGTGTAGAAAAGGGGTTGACCACCATCCAATTTATTCATATAATTTCTAGTATATTGTAATTGATTGTCGAGGAGGGTGATTTTTAAAATCATCTGAATACGCCGGGGGTGTTTTTATTGGAAAATGCAACCACGATCCGTTCGGAAATTGAGAAAGAACTAAAACTTGGTGGCTACACTTTTAATAGTTTTGGACAAGCTACGGGGCTTAACCGGGGCATATTTAGTGCTATGCTTAATGGCAATCCGCCTAAACCTATCTCGGTAAGACAAATGGACTTGATTACCAAAGCATTTAATTATCCAGAAGGCTGGTTGTATGACCTGTATGTGGATGAATGTTTTTATGATGGAAGACCTCATTGGAAAAGGGTCAAGCCGTTCCTGATTCGTTGTGTTGAAGTAGGGAATCTGAGGTGTGTGGAGAAAGTACTATCTCGATTAATGGAGGATCTTAATCATATTCCTACAATTTTCACTTTAGCAGAAGAGTTGTATGAGGAAGGAAAGCTAAAGGAAGCTATTCCTTTCTATGAATGTGTTATTGAAAATGAAAAGTACCAACATTCTGAGAGATTGGCAATCAGTCATTATAGAATTTTTTCAATCTCTGTTAGTGAAAGTATGGAAAGAAATTTGGAGGCCGCACTAAGATTTGTACCCTTTAGAAATCGGGTACCCTTAGAATATCATTTAGATGGTCTGCTTAAACTGTCAAATCTTTATTTCAACTTGCATCAATGGAAAGAAACAGAGCGTTATGCAGATGAATTAAGAGCGCTTGCAACTATTGTTTGTAAGAGCAGAGAAACTAATAAAAAGAATGTTACATTGAAAACTGAGAGACATTTAGTGGTCTACTATGGTCAAGGTTACTTAATAAAGGGTAATGCTCTGGAAAAACAAGAGAAGTATGAGGAAGCAATGAAGTATATTTCTGGCTATGCCGATTTGAGTTGGTTTGAGAATTTAGGAGAGATTGGACAAAAAGAAGTACAAAAGTTCACCCTTTGGGCAAATGCTAATCAACTTAACTTGAAAATTCTTATGGGCGATACAGGTAGTTTGCCAATATATATTCAATTTTTAAAAAATAACCCACCAGAAATTTTATTAGGGTTATTAACGATAGTAGAGTCGGCTAACAAGCATGGTTTTTTAATTGAAAATATCCTCCAACAGTTTTCCCGCGAATTAAACTCATTTAATGATGAATTATCTATGGAAACCAGTTATTATGAACCATCATTTAGTTATCATACGTATGCTGATTTTTGTTATCAACTAACAATATATATGTTTAATAGCCATTCCTATGAAAATGGTATTTATTATGTTTTAAAATGCTTGAGAAAATGTCTTCAAATCAATAACAAAGAAAAGTTTATGATCTGCACAGCAATATTTGGGAAATTTAGAGCGCAGGCAACAAAAGACCAAATATCAGAATATGAAAGTATCATGGAGGAGGTCTTGATAAGTGCGAATAAAAAACCTGAGGTTCATTCTAATTATAGGGCTCTTTAGCTTTTTAGAATACTCTCATAACATTGTTTTGTTTGGCCATGGGATGGGCGGTTAATAGTTATCAAAAAACAGCCTCGGTAAGGCTGTTTTTTTGATTCATCCCGTTAAAGGGATGAATTGGGTTTTATTATATTTTTAACCTGTAGGGAAGGTATCAGCTTGTAAACTAATGTAAATACCACACCGAACAGGAGGTTTATTGATGTGAAATGGAAACAATTGGAGGAATGCATCGAAGAAAAGCGGAAGGAACTAAATGATTTGGCGAATGAGGTGGGATTGAAGGATCGGCGGGTGTTAATCAAGTCCATGGAGTTGGATCGACTCCTTAATAAATACAGTGACTGGAAATATAGCTATCGCAGACAACAGAGCATACCCCAAAGTTCACAAATACAAGAGAAGCAACACGAGCTTGTCCTATCTTATTAATCTTCAAGTATCATGACAAGATAAAACCTAACTTCACCAGGGCTTCTAATACATAGTGGGATATAGAATAAACAAAATAATCTCTATTGCATCTCGTACGCCGCTCTTATACATGTTGTTCGTACGGTTTATTGTTCTGCGTCTACATCAGAGCGGAAGCCATGTATTAATGATGAATATGTATCAAAAAAACCTCCCGATTCACGTTATTGCGTGACTCAGGAGGTTTTTGGGTTTTACTGTTGAAGCTGGCGTAGTACGGTGATTTCGACACGGCGGTTTTTTTGTCGTCCAGCTTCGGTGCTATTGTCACCAACCGGCCGGGTATCTGCATAACCCGCATACTGAAATCCTGAGGGTGAAAGTTGCTCTCTGTCGAGAAAGAATCGGAGTACAGATAGTGCCCGTGCGCCGGAAAGCTCCCAGTTATCCTTATACGTCGATGAGTTCGAGGAGCGCGTAAACGGAATGTTGTCCGTATGGCCCTCAATGCTAATTGGTGTTTTCAAATCTCGAAACAGACTGGCCAACTTGGATAGCGTGTTGGCAGAGCCTTGTTTGAGTGCAGCTCTACCTTGATCGAATAAAAAGCGGTCATTCAGCGTAATGACAATACCACGCGGCTGATCTGACACAAAAATCTGGTTTTCCAGTTTGTTATCAGTAATATATTCTTGAATGACACCCATTAAATTTTGCAGCTCTTTTTCCTGCGTGCGAAATGCTTGTTCACGTTCGGTGAGCTTAGTCGATCCAGCCTCCTTTTTATCGGCTGCCGGTTGCTTGGTCGTGGGTGGATTCTTGCTGGTGTAACGATCGGCAGTACCTGTAATGCCCGAGCCTTGCTCCAAAATAGAATCTCCTTTGTGGAACGTATCCTGGAGGGATTGAACAACGACATCGTATTTTTTAGCATCCAGACTACTCATGGCATACATCACAACGAAAAATATGAGCAGCAGGGTGATCAGATCGGCATAGGTAATCATCCAGCGGTCACGATGGTCTCCGCCGCCTCCTTGACCCCCACGGCGCTTACCGCGCGCTCTCATGGAAGTCCTCCTTTGGAGAAGCGTCCTCTGTGAGCGAGCGACGAGGCGGTTTGCGATCTATATTTTGCTCTGAGCGGATAAAGAACTCCAACTTTTTGCGTACAAGCTTTGGATTCTCTCCGTTTTGAATAGCCAGAATACCTTGCAGCAGCAAATCCATAGTGATAATTTCACTCTCACTGGCTGCTCTTATTTTGGATGCGATGGGCAGGAAGATCAGGTTGGCGCTAGCAACGCCGTATAGTGTTGCGATAAAAGCAACAGCAATAGACGGACCAAGCGCAGTAGGCTCGGTCAGGCTGCCCAGTACATGGATCAGGCCCATGACAGTACCGATAATCCCCATCGTAGGGGCATAACCGCCTGCGGATTCAAATATTTTGGCGTACCCTTCATGTTTGTGTTCAATGGCATCTAACTCAAGCTCTAAAATCTGTTTGATCTGCTCCTGCTCGGTGCCGTCGATGACCAACTGAAGACCTTCACGCAAAAATGCATTCGGATGCTCTGATGAAGTACGCTCTAGCGCAAGCACACCGGATCGGCGTGAGGTGGCCGCCATGGAAACCAAATCTTCTATATATTGCTTCGTAGGATTGTCCTCACGGCTAAATGCCATCCGTAGAGCGGTGGGGATCGTCTTCAGCTTGGAAGCTGGGTAGCTGATCACAACTGCGGCGAAAGTTCCCCCAAATACAATTAGAGCCGATGTACCTTGAAGCAGCCCTGTAAATTCGCCGCCTTCCCATAAGAAGCCACCGATTAATGCTATGATTCCGGCGATGATGCCCAATACGATGGTGATATCCAAAATTTAATTCACTCCTATTCAAGACTTATCGTTTGCATCCACGGTAAGAAAGAGGTATAATACGGGAACAAACATTCTTATCCAACCATATTTCCCAAGTATCATTGCTCGGGAAATATCGACATAGAGTTACAGGTAAAGACGTTAAAGCTCGACTGGTGTAAAATCATGATGTTTCCATTTTAGACGATAAGGGTGATGCAGGGCAATGAGTGATATCGTTGTTAGCGATAAGACTTTTGAAATTCAGTCGGAATTCCAACCTCAAGGCGATCAACCTCAGGCCATTTTTGAATTGGTAGAGGGAATTGCAGAAGGAAAGAAGCATCAAACGCTATTGGGTGCTACGGGAACAGGTAAGACGTTTACCATCGCACAGACCATTGCCAAGTTGAATCGGCCTACGCTGGTTATTGCACATAATAAGACTTTGGCTGCTCAACTGGCGAGTGAGTTTAAAGAGTTCTTTCCGAATAACTCAGTCGATTATTTTGTCAGCTACTATGATTACTATCAACCGGAAGCATACATTCCGTCTTCCGATACGTATATTGAGAAGGATTCCAGCATCAATGAGGAGATTGATAAACTTCGCCACTCAGCGACAAGCTCTCTGTTTGAGCGTCGTGACGTTATTATTGTAGCGAGTGTCTCCTGCATTTATGGTTTGGGTTCCCCGAAAGAATATTCAAGCTTGCTGCTTTCGCTTAGAGTCGGCATGGAGAAACCCCGCAATCAGATTTTGTCCCGCTTGGTCGATATTCAATATCAGCGGAACGATATCAACTTCGTGCGGGGTACTTTCCGTGTACGGGGGGATGTTGTCGAGATATTCCCGGCTTCCCAAGGGGAACACGCTATACGTGTAGAACTGTTCGGGGATGAAATTGAACGAATTACCGAGATTAATGTGCTTACGGGTGAATTGATCGGTGAACGTGATCATATTGCCATTTTCCCAGCATCTCACTTCGTTACTCATGAGGATACGATGAAGGTAGCATTGGTCAACATTGAACGTGAGCTTGAAGAGCGGTTAGCGGAGTTGAAGGAGCAAGGGAAGCTGTTAGAGGCACAACGTTTGGAACAACGTACCCGCTATGATATCGAGATGATGAAAGAGGTTGGTTTTTGTTCCGGCGTCGAGAATTATTCAGGTCCACTGACATTCCGTGAGCGAGGAGCAACACCATATACGCTGATGGATTATTTCCCGGATGATATGCTGATCGTCATTGACGAGTCCCATGTTACGTTGCCGCAGATTCGTGCCATGTATAACGGTGACCAAGCACGTAAGAATGTACTGGTAGAACATGGTTTTCGTTTGCCATCTGCATTGGATAATCGTCCGTTGAAGTTTGAAGAGTTCGAGGACAAGGTAAGTCAAATCGTCTATGTATCGGCTACTCCAGGACCCTATGAGATGGAAAAATGCGAAACGATGGTACAGCAGATTATCCGTCCTACCGGGCTTCTTGATCCGATTATTGAGGTGCGTCCGAGCAAGGGGCAGATTGACGATCTCATTAATGAAATACGGCTTCGCATGGAACGTGAGGAACGGGTACTGGTGACCACACTTACGAAGAAGATGTCTGAAGATTTGACTGACTATTTAAAAGAAGTAGGCATCAAGGTTCGGTATATGCACTCCGAGATTAAGACGTTGGAGCGGATGGCTATTTTGCGGGATCTTCGTCTAGGGACCTTCGACGTGCTAATTGGGATCAACCTGTTGCGGGAAGGTCTTGATTTGCCGGAAGTATCGCTGGTCGCGATTTTGGATGCGGACAAAGAAGGCTTTCTGCGTTCTGAGCGCTCTCTGATTCAGACGATCGGACGGGCAGCACGGAACAGTGACGGTCGTGTTATTATGTACGGCGATAAAATTACCGATTCTATGGATAAAGCGCTAAAGGAAACGGAACGTCGTCGTGCGATTCAAATTCAGTATAATGAAGAACATGGGATTACCCCGCAAACCATCCGTAAAAAGATTCGTGATGTTATTGAAGCAACCAAGGTGGCAGAGTCAAAGAATGATTACCTTCCTAATGAGACGGGTAAACTTTCCAAGAAGGAGCGTCAATCACTCATTCAGCGTCTGGAAGCAGAGATGAAAGACGCCGCTAAGAACCTACAGTTCGAGCGGGCAGCCGAGCTGCGTGATGCTTTGCTGGAGTTGCGAGCTGATTAAACATTGAGAATAAGCTAGAAGCAAAACATATGAAAATAAAATGTTTGATTGCTTTGCTTTTAAAAATAGTGAGGGCGGCCTATGTGGTCGTTCTCTTTGCGATATATCACTTCCATGGGATAATCCAATGCGATATAGCATGACGTGAACTACGGCTAAGGAGATGAAACATTTGGCGAATGAAAGCATCATCATCAAAGGCGCACGCGCGCATAATCTCAAAAATATTGACGTGACGATTCCACGGGACAAGTTCGTCGTCCTGACAGGGCTTAGCGGCTCAGGTAAATCGTCACTGGCTTTCGATACGATCTATGCGGAAGGGCAACGGCGGTATGTGGAATCTTTATCTGCGTATGCCCGTCAATTCCTCGGGCAAATGGAGAAACCAGACGTTGATTCGATTGACGGTCTGTCTCCTGCCATTTCCATTGACCAAAAAACGACAAGTCGGAATCCGCGTTCTACCGTCGGAACGGTTACGGAAATCTATGACTATCTGCGGTTGTTGTTTGCCCGGGTGGGTCATCCTCATTGTCCTGAACATGGCATTGAAATCACTTCACAGACCGTTGAACAGATGGTGGACCGCATTTTGCAGTATCCTGAAAAGACAAGACTGCAGATTCTGGCTCCATTGGTATCCGGCCGCAAAGGTGAGCATAAAACACTGTTCACGGATATAGCCAAGCAGGGCTTTGTACGGGTACGTGTGAATGGAGAACTACGTGAATTGTCTGAGAAGATTGAGCTGGAAAAGAATAAGAAGCACTCGATTGAAGTGGTCGTAGACCGCATCGTAGTCAAGGAAGATGTGCGTGCGCGTCTATCCGACTCTATTGAGACGGCACTAAATCTTTCAGGTGGGCAGTTGCTTGTAGACATTATGGGGCAAGAGGAGTTGCGGTTCAGCTCCAACTTTGCATGCCCTATTTGTGGATTCAGCATAGATGAACTGTCTCCAAGAATGTTTTCCTTTAATAGTCCGTTCGGAGCTTGTCCGGATTGTGATGGGTTAGGAGTTAAAATGGTGGTTGACCCTGATTTGCTCATTCCCGATCCTGAAAAAAGTGTCGAGGATGGGGCTTTTCAGGCTTGGAGTGGTGGAACTTCCACTTATTATCCTCAATTTTTACAGTCAGTATGCGAGCACTACGGTATTCCACAGGACATTCCTGTTAGTCAATTGACGACAGAGCAAATGAACCTCATTTTACATGGAACGGGAGAGCAGAAGATCCGTTTCCGCTATGAGAATGATTTTGGTCAACGTAAGGAAGCCTATGTGACCTTTGAGGGGATTATCCCCAATCTGGAGCGTCGTTATCGTGATACGGCTTCTGAGGGTATACGTGAATTTATTGAAGGCTTTATGAGTGCAAAGCCATGTAACACTTGTAAGGGACACCGACTGAAAAAAGAAAGCCTGTCGGTAACCATTCAAGAGCGTAATATAGCTTTTGTGACAGCTTTGTCTATCGGTGAAGCCTCAAACTTTTTCCATACACTGGAGCTGAGTGAGAAGGAGAAGTCGATTGCCAATCTCATTTTAAAAGAAATTAACAGCCGCCTGGGATTCCTCGTTAACGTTGGTCTGGAATACCTGACTTTAAGCCGTGCGGCAGGCACGTTGTCAGGCGGTGAGGCACAGCGTATCCGACTGGCGACACAGATCGGGTCCAGTCTGATGGGTGTGCTTTATATTTTGGACGAGCCTAGTATAGGATTGCATCAGCGAGATAATGACCGTCTGATTAGTGCTTTGGAGCATATGCGTAATCTTGGCAATACGTTGATTGTGGTGGAGCATGACGAAGATACGATGATGGCGGCGGACTATATCATTGATATCGGGCCAGGAGCTGGAATCCATGGTGGGATGATCATGTCGCAGGGGACTCCGCAGGAAGTCATGGAAGACCCGAATTCCTTAACCGGGCAGTATTTGAGCGGACGCAAGTTCATTCCGGTCAATACCGAGCGGCGCAAGCCTGCTGATAAATGGCTGGAGATTCGCGGAGCCAAGGAGAACAATCTCAAAAATGTGAATGTCAAAATTCCGTTGGGTGTTTTCTCAGCTGTTACTGGTGTATCTGGTTCTGGAAAATCGACGCTGGTCAATGAAATTTTGTACAAAACGTTGGCGCGTGATCTGAACCGTGCGAGAGTACGTCCAGGGCAGCATAAAGAAATTCGCGGACTAGAACATATCGAAAAGGTTGTTGAGATCGATCAATCGCCAATTGGTCGTACACCGCGTTCCAATCCTGCAACGTATACTGGTGTATTTGATGATATCCGTGACTTATTCTCGCAGACGAACGAGGCCAAAGTACGAGGCTACAAGAAAGGCCGCTTTAGCTTTAACGTTAAGGGAGGTCGTTGTGAAGCTTGTAGAGGCGATGGCATCATCAAGATTGAGATGCATTTTCTGCCGGATGTGTATGTTCCATGCGAAGTGTGTAAAGGCAAGCGTTATAACCGGGAGACCCTAGAGGTTAAATACAAAGGGAAAAGTATTGCCGATGTGCTGGAGATGACGGTAGAGGATGCAACGGAGTTTTTTGTAAATATTCCGAAGATTCATCGCAAGATCCAGACACTGATGGATGTAGGTTTGGGGTATATCAAGCTGGGTCAGCCTGCGACTACCTTGTCTGGCGGTGAAGCACAGCGTGTGAAGCTAGCCTCCGAATTGTATCGTCGCAGTACGGGCAAAACCATTTATATTTTGGACGAGCCGACAACCGGCCTGCATGTTCACGATATTGACCGATTATTGACGGTGCTGCATCGTTTGGTTGATTCAGGAGAGACGGTGCTGGTCATTGAGCATAATCTGGATGTGATTAAAACAGCCGATTATCTAATTGATTTGGGACCGGAAGGCGGAAGTGGCGGTGGAACGATCTTGGCTACCGGGACACCGGAGCAGCTCGTGAAAGTCGAAGAATCCTATACAGGTCGATACTTAAAGCCGATCCTTGAACGGGATACAGAGCGTAGTCAAGCGCTTCAGACAGTCGATCTATAGATACCTTTAGCATAGTTTTAAAACCCCTGCACAGGCAGGAAGGCAGAATACGAACTAGTGTATTGTTGCCTTCGTCTTGGCAGGGTTTTATTTTTTTGTAAAAAAAGAAAACTTTTATCAAATTCCTGCGTTAAAGCATGTGACACATAGTTTACCAAGCGCTGGAATAATAAGTATATACGTATATTCATCGACAGAAAGTCTCTGAGTGGTCTCTAAATTTTGGAGTTTTGGATGTTTAGGCTCGGGCTTGAAGAGGTAAATATATAACTCATGATTATATAGCATCATACGAAGTTCCGTGCCCGCGTGACAACCATTACAAGTTGAAGCGAAACCGTCTGTAGTTTTATCACATCTAAGAGGTTCATACAACATCTCTGAGGAAGTCATGAAGGGAGCTGGAACGCTTGAAGGTTAAGCAAAGTAGAGTTTTACGTACACGTGTGTATACATGGGCAGCAGGAGCTGCTTTGGCGGCATGTTTGATGGGATATAGTGCTGCACCGTCCTATGCCTCCGAGGTGTCCGAGGCGTTTGCGCCCAAACAAGCCGAAATCGAAACAAGTGCGGCAATTGGTAGTATTAAGGATTTAGGAAACGCTCACAATTACATTCAACCCGCAGCGAATGGTGGGTTCTTTATGCTGAACGTCGAGGACGATACAGAAGCAAGTGTAGTACACGTCACATATGGCAAGCTGGACAGTTCTGTGGAGGCTGTATGGAAACATCAACAGGATCTGAACGTACAACCCGGAACAAGCAGCAGTGGAGTCCAGCGGGAGACGCCGGATGGGGGATTGCTGTTTCTGATTGATTATACAAAACCGAACGGAATACGAGATGTGCAGGCTTCACGATTGGACGAGGATGGAAACACCTTGTGGTCCAAAACATTACCCACAGATGGCTTGATATCTTATGGGCAGGATTCTCAGGTTGGTTTGGAGCCACTGGAGGATGGCAGTTTCCTGGTCTCCTATCTAAACCTTGCGGAGCAGTCCTTCACTGTACTCAAATACACTGAAACTGGCGATATACAATGGAATCGAACGACGGCCGGAGTGACCTCGGGTTGGCTCGTCGGCAGTCACAATGGATATTATGCGCTTTTGAACAGCTCAGATGGTCCCGTTGGGGTACAAGCAGATGTATATGGTCGCGATATCCGTGACATCCATCTGGACTTAGGATCAGGTAAAGAAATTGCCGCAGTACGTGAGTTGCCGAGTGGTCATATTGCTGTAACAGGGCTTAAAGGAAACAGCAAGCGTACACAGGTGCTAAGTAATGGTCTGCAATTATTTAGTAATACAGAGGACTATGCGGCTGATCGGGTGTATCTGCCTGAGGAGCAGTTGTATGTCCAGTTCAGTGATCAATATGATCCACTGGGTAAAACCACGAAGATGCATGGCATCACCATTACAGGCTTGAAAGGAAACGGTACGAAGGTGTGGGAAACGAGGACTCATTATAAGGAGGATAATTCCTTCGGCATCCGGTATGATACGGGATTGATATATAAGATACCTTCAGGCTACGCGGTGGTGACATCTACAACAGGCGCTCATAAGCCAACAGTACTCGATTTTGCGAAAATATTGATACCGGAGTAATCCGGTGTCTTTTTTTATGAAAGTGAGGGAAACAATATTGCGGGGCTCCATGAGGATAAGAAACAGCCTGCTTGTATATGTCATACAAGCAGGCTGTTAATAGACTCTATATTTAGGATGCAACGTGGCTGGACTGTAAAATAGCAGACAGCTTTTCCTGAAAAGTCGGAATCCCTACACGCTGTACATATGCGTAAAAGCTTTCGCCAGCGCTCCTGTTTTCTTTGTAGAACAGAATGAGCTCTGCCAGTACAGGTCCAACCTGATCCCCGCGTACGCGACCTTTGAGCGCTTTGTTAAACTGGGCGCCTGCTCCAAGCGCTCCGCCGACAGCGATGTCGAACGCGTCGACCAAGCCTTCCGGTGTCTTTATGAGCGAGCCTTGCAGACCAATGTCCGCAATATGCTTTTGACCGCAGGAATTCGGGCAACCGATAAAATGAATGCGCACCTTTTCATCCAATTGCACGTGCTGATCCAAATACTCGGCGACGTCAACCGCCCGTTTTTTGGTTTCCACAATCGCCAGATTGCAAAACTCATTTCCTGTGCACGATACCGTACGGCTCATAAAATGCTTGGGCTGTGGTGTCAGGCGTTGCAGCACGGGGGCTTCCAGTAGTTCATCCACTTGCTCATTCGGCACGCCGCTCAGCAAAATATTTTGCGACATCGTGGTACGAATCTGCCCATCGCCATAGCGGTCAGCCAGTTCGGCCAGTTCATGCAACTCGTCAGCACTAAGGCGACCGACAGGCACGTTCAGACCGACATAGTTCAGGCCTTTTTGGGCTTGAGGATGCACACCGTCAAAATAGGCGGCTTGCCAGCCAATTGTTTTGTCCTCGCCTCGTCCGGGCATTTCACCGATGTACTCGGTGAGCTTAGCCAGAAATTTGTCCGGGCCCCAATCGGCAACGAGGAATTTCAAACGGGCATGGTGCCGCTTTTCCCGATAGCCGTAATCACGGAAAATGGTGGTGACAGCAATAGCAACCTTCAGTACTTCCTCAGGACGAACAAACAAATCCAGAGACTGTGCCATATGCGGCTTGGCGGACAAACCTCCACCAACCATCACATGGAAGCCAATCACTTCTTTTCCATCGAGGATCTTGGTGGCCGGAGTGAAGGACAGGTCGTTAATTTCAGCCTGTGCATTGTTGTACGTATTACCGGAGATAGACATTTTGTACTTACGCGGCAGATTGGAGAAGTCTCGGTTTAATAAGAAAAAACGATTTACTTCATCTACAATCTCCTGGGTATCCACCAATTCATTGGGATCGATGCCAGCCAGCGGATTACCGACAATGGTACGCGGGCAGTCTCCACAGGCTTCAAAGGAATACAAATTGACTTTTTCCAGTCTTTCGAAAATATCGGGCAAGCTTTCGACCGTCAGCCAGTGAAATTGAATCGCCTGGCGAGTGGTGACATCCACAAGACCGCGTCCATATAGCGCGGATATGTCCGCCAATGCATGTGCCTGTGCTGAAGTCATGATCCCTGTGTTGATGCGGACCCGCATCATGAAATGACCATCCTTGGGCTTTTGCTGATATACCCCAGCCCATTTGAAACGGTCCATATCGTCCGCAGAGATCGAGTCATAGCCATCGTTGGCATAGTTTTCGATAATGGTACGGATAACGTCAAGACCGTCCTTTTCCAGTTTGACCAACTCGAATTTGTTAAGCTTATCGGGATGAGCGTTCCAGATTGGTTCGTAGGCCATTCTTTTAACCTCCTTCAAGTGTTTATTTATACTTTAGTGTTTTGGATAGAGGACTCATGATTTTATTCTTTATTTCCGACAATAAAACTAAGATATAATGTGATGGTATCATAGTTGGTTATGCCCGTAAACGAAGGAATGACCTAATTGGTATAACGATTATTTATCGTTTTTGCTTATTTTTTTGATATAAGGATTTGGAAAATTTATAATATAAATAGCATGAGAGGACAGGGATGTAGCAAACGGAGCCTTTTAGAAAAAGATAGGGCTTAAAGCGATTGTATACGTGTCCCCTCTATGGTAGATTTGGACTAACTGATAGAACAGGGTCATGTAAGAGAGGAAATGGTGAGTATATGCGTAAGATGGGGAAAAGGGCAGTTGTTCTGGCTTTGGGCAGCGCTCTATGTGTTTCTGGAACGGCAGGTGCAGCTAGCAGTGGAACTGCGTTAAAGGCCAAAGTCATTAATGGTGGGGTCTATGTTAACGTAAGCGATATGAATAAAGCATTAGGAACCAGCGGCGCATATAACAGCGCAAATGGTACATATACGTTATCGGCCGATCGTGTGCCGCAGGTTGTTAAAAATGTATCTCCTTCTGTGGTCGGTATCATTGGCCGTTCAGCCACGGGAGAGACCGTAGCGGGAGGAGATCGCTACAATCTGGCTCACGGCACGGGTGTCATCATTCGTACAGATGGATGGATTGTGACGAATGCGCATGTTATCGAAGGATTAGGTGATGCCGTGGTTGTAACCTCGGACGGAAAATCTTACGGAATCACCGACAGCTACAGCGATCCGATCAGTGATTTGGCATTAGTCAAAATCAAGGCAAGCGGCCTCAAACCCGCTACCTTGGCAGCTTCAACGAACAGTCTACAGGTAGGTGAGCAGGTAGTGGCTATTGGTACGCCTATATCCTTTTCACTTCGCAATTCGGCAACCTCGGGTGTCGTTAGCGGGCTGAATCGTGGTGTCAACGCTGCTTATCGTTTGATCCAAAGCGATACCGCGATCAATCCTGGTAACAGCGGCGGTCCGCTGGTCAATCTCAAGGGTGAGGTCATCGGGATCAATACGATGAAATTCTCGGCGGTCGGTATTGAAAATATGGGCTTTTCGATTCCGTCGGATACAGTGAAATATGTCATCGGCCAATTTTTCAAATACGGAGAGGTTCGGCGCGCCAGTCTTGGTCTAGGGCTGGAAGAGAGCTGGTCAGCTATCGTCGGATTACCTACCGAGGATCCTTTGAAAGTTACGAAAATTACTTCAGCCAATGCCGTTCAGGCCAAAATCAAGGAAGGCGATGAGCTGTATAGTATTAACGGTAAGCGTGTAGCTTCGGCCATTGACGTCAATGAGCTACTTAAAAACTATCAACCGGGTCAAACGGTGAATGTGCTTATGCAGTCGGACGGTGATATTGTGAAGCGCAAGCTGGTACTGACACAGGATAATGGTGAAATCTATGAGTCCATTCAGTCTGGGGAAGATGGTGAAGATTCGAACGGTTCGGAAGCCGCTGAAGATGGTGGCATAGCGCTTTCTAAGGAAACATCGGAGCCAGCTCAAGGGGCAACTACTGGAAAGTGACAATAACGGCTCTTGAATCTATAAAATAAAGCTAAAGGGAGATTTACTGTGAAGCATATTCAAAGAAAAATGATGCGTAAGCTGGGGGTCGGCGCTGTCGCATTGTCCCTTCTGCTTTCTGCTTTGCCAGCAGTTGCAGCAGATCAAGATAAAAACATGCTGGAATTGCGTCTGCAAAGCGGCAGCAATACAGCCGTCGTAAACGGCCAAAATGCAAATATCACGAAGCCCTATTCCAAAAGTGGTGCACTGATGGTTCCGGCTGGTGTGTTTAAAAAGGCATTTAACAGCAAAATCCGATTGGCTGAAGATAATGTGGTTAAAATCACCAGCGGAACTCATGTTGTTTCGCTAACCATTGGTAGCCGTACAGCATGGGTGAGAGGTCACAAGGTAACACTTCCAGCTCCACCGGAAATGTCATCAGGTATCCTCATGGTGCCTCTGCGTCAAGTAGCAGAAGGGCTTGGCGGTAAGTTGGAGAAGAATGGTGCCGGAATCATTATTCGGATGAAAGCACAAGAAGAGGCGGGCACGGTAGCTGAAGAGACACCGAACATTGATAATGATGAGGGCAAGACGCAGATCGGGAACAGTTACTATGACTGGTCTATGAACTATCCAACAGGGCTCGTCATCGGTCAGGGAGGTGGAGATGAGAGTATCTCCACTTTTATGGATGAGAACAGTGCCTACTATATGGAGGTGCACACAGCGTCACAGCCGGTTCCACTGAATGCGGACGATCTGTTGCAACAATTAGTGCAGGCAGCCAAGGAAACGGGAGAAACTGTGATCGATCGAAAATCCTTCCCGAAAGCGAAGGTACCTTATGCTCGTGTCATTACGAAGGATGGGGACGGCGTATTGTGGGAAAATCGTCAGTACTATGACAACGGACGATTGTATGTAGTTTATTTTTCCGATGCTAAAGCAACGAATTATAAAGATCTGGCCCAGTATGCAGGACTTTTAAATTCCTTCAAGACCTCCTTTAATGCGCAGGATAAAAGTATTAAAGACTTGTCTACTGTTGTAGGAGGCACACGCGAGGCCGGGAATCCAGACTACGGTGTGTCACTCAGCATACCCGCAGGCTGGAAAATGGACGATCAACGGATGCAATATGAAAGTAATGATGGATCGAGCTTCCGCGTGAAAATAACCTCAGCTCCAGCGGATGGAAAGTTGGAGAACTGGGGCCAGCAGCTGCAAAAATGGCTGAGCGATTCCTTTGTGTCCACGGCTTATGAGGCACAGAAGACGTATCCGCTGGAGGTTGCAGGCGTTCAAGGGTTAGTACAGGAGTACCGTTATAATTTTGGCGATGGATGGGTCAAGGAGTACAACGTGCTGATTCAGCAAAATGGATACCGCTATTTGGCTGAATACGCAGTGCCTGAAAAAGTAAGCAAAGGAAATGATCAGTTCAACGCGCTCATTTCCTCGCTTCAAATCGATTTTCAAACCGTAGCGAGTAACTTTGGACAGTTGGAAGAAGACGACTATTTGACGGATAAAACGAAAACGGTCAAAAAGACGTCAAAAGCCTATGAATATACGGTGAATATCCCACGATATTGGACCGCGATTAGCGATCAATTTGAATTGGGCGATGTAGAGTACCAGTTTACTGGAGGACGTTTTTCCGTCAAAATCGACAACGACCAGTCATTTGAACTAACGGTATCCCAGCTCAAGGACTTCTACGATAAGCAAGCAAAGAACTACAAAAACCTCAAAGTCGAGGAGGTTAAGGACGTAACGTTTGCTGGTGTTCCGGCAGTGTCCTTTACATTCCATCGTATAGAGGAAGGCATTGGCTACACAGGCCACCAATTGGTTTTGGAACGTGATGGAAAAACGTATACTGTGACAACGACATTGAATGATGCGAACAACACGGCTGTACAGTCTAACGCACTGGATTCGACGTTAAATTCGTTTAATTTTGTGAAGTAGAGGGTGTGGGTAAAAGATTCGCGAGGTATGGTGGGAAGAGGCTACGCGTGCCATTTGATCCTACGATCGCTGTTGACCCGGGATTCTTGGATTGTATAAGTGATTTAATATGTAAGAATCCCAGGTCAAAGGCGAACGCTGACGCTTCTTCGGATTCAAATGGCCCGCTTCGCTGGCGCCCGCCATAAGATTTCCAATCTTTTTAAAGAGTGAGGTAAGCAGGGAAGAGCGAAGGCAGCTATTTACGGTACTTAGACCTGCAAACGCCTTTTCTCGGATTCATGGCTAGTACGCTGGTATCACCACAAGGATGCCTTTTTCTAAAAGGCTTAGGCCTACTAGCGCGTCTAAGTTGCCTAGTCTCCATCTCCATTTGGCTTCCTGCTGAATAGCACTGTTTACTTCGTTGTTCCTCTTGTTTTATATGATTCTTCACCTCCAAAGTACCGTTTGACGGGAATGGGGGTGTTTTTTATGTTTTAGTAAGAGATTTTTACGAGGAATCGCTTGGAAAGTGTAGAAGCTTGGGGCGCAGTCTGGTACACTAGATTAGTTACAAGATAAGAATGATTATGCCGCAAATGTTCGTGATGCGGATTTTTTGAGTTGGATGCCATTTATCCCTCGAGCTAGTGGTTCAGAGTAGGGATGATCGGATAGGATGATAATTCATAGGGCTATAAAATAAGCAGCATCGCTGCTCTGGAAAATAACGTTTAGCTCAAGGTTAATCAGTTATTTCTCCATATAGGGAGGACAAAGATGAAATCAGTAGTACGAAGAGAAGATGTTGAGCTTCTGGCACCAGCCGGTGACTGGGATTGTATGCGTGCGGCGGTGGCAAACGGGGCTGATGCGATCTTTTTCGGGGTGGAAAAGTTCAACGCACGGGCACGGGCGAATAATTTCCGCATGGAGGAACTGCCTGAAATTATGGCGTTTTTGCATAGCTATGGGGTTAAAGGTTTTTTAACATTCAATATATTGGTATTTGAAAACGAGTTGGAGGACGCTAAGGAGCTGGTCGATGCCTGTATTGATGCTGGAGTCGATGCCTTAATTGTCCAGGATATGGGCTTGGTGAAAATGATCCGCGACATTTCACCAGATTTCCCGATCCATGGTTCTACCCAAATGACGATTACCTCGCCGGAAGCGGTAGAGTTTACAAAGCCGTACAATATGGAACGGGTCGTGCTTGGACGCGAAAATAACCTGAAACAGATCCAAAAAATAGGCGACCAGGCGAGACTTCCAATGGAGGTATTCGTACATGGAGCGTTATGCGTATCTTATTCTGGCCAATGCCTGACTTCAGAAATGTGGGGCGGCCGCTCTGCTAACCGCGGTGAATGTGCACAGGCATGTCGTTTGCCTTACGATCTGATGGTGGATGGAGAGCAGAAACCAATGGCAGATGTGACGTATCTGCTTTCACCTAAGGATCTAGCAGCGATCGATTTGATGCCTGAACTGATCGACGCGGGTGTTGTTTCTTTTAAAATTGAAGGGCGACTGAAAACACCTGAATATGTGGCGAATGTGGTCAGCAAGTACCGCAAGGCCATTGATAAGTATTTTGATGGCGATACGTCCAAGACCAGCAAAGAAGATATTCGCGAGCTGCAGCAGAGCTTTTCACGCGGCTTTACGCACGGTTTTCTCGAAGGAACCAATAACAAGAAGCTGGTTGACGGTACGTTCCCGAAAAGCCGGGGTGTGTATCTTGGGCGAGTGGAACAAATCCTTCGTGATGGCGTAGTTTGCCGTATTGATGCACCGCTCAAGCGTGGCGATGGTATTGTATTCGATGCGGGAGATCCCACGCAAAAAGAAGAAGGCGGACGCGTATACGATATCCGTCGCAAGGGCGTGAAGATTGAAGGCGAAGCCGGAGAAGGCTGGATCATTGACATCGTAGCGGGACGCAATGATGTGGATCTGCGCCGTGTACACGTGGGCGACCGCATTTGGAAGACCAACGACCCGGCGCTGGACAAGCGATTGCGCCAGTCGTATGACACGGACAAGCCGTACCGTGTCTTCCCGGTACATGTGCGGGTCAGCGGCTCCCCGGGGCAACCGCTGTCGACGTGGTGGACCGACGTGCAGAAGGGCACAACGGTCCGCGTGGACTCTGAGCTGGAACTGGAGATTGCCCAGAAGCGTCCGATGACGCACGAACTGCTCGAAGAGCAGTTCGGCCGACTGGGCGGAACGGTGTTCCAGCTGGAAGAGCTGGACGTCCATCTGCATGGGGACGTCATCGTGCCGATGCGCGAGCTGAACGGTATCCGCCGTCAGGCGGTGGAACTGCTCGCGGGCGAGCGCCCCAAACCGCCCGTGTACACGAAGCGGACGGTCGAGGTGTATGACGATGCATCGACTCCGGCATCGTCTGTGGCACGCGGTCAGGCAGAGCTGACCGCGCTGTGCCGTAGCCTCCCTCAGGTGGAGGCTGCGCTTGAGGCCGGCGTGGAATTCATTTACGCCGATTTCGAGTTCATCAAGCAATTCCCGGCAGCCGTAGAGGCTGTGCATGCTGTAGGCCGCCGAATTGCACTAGCGACCCCGCGTATCCACATGCCGGGTGAAAATGGCTACCACAACAACATCCTGCGCCTGAAGCCGGATGCTGTGTTGGTACGCAATCCAGGGGCACTCTATTTCTACTTGCGACATCGGTTGGAGAACCCGGAAGCACATCACCCGCAATTGATTGGTGACTTCTCGCTGAATATAGCCAATCATAAAGCGGCTGATCTGTTCCTGGATTCCGGCTGCGACTTGGTTACGCCTTCGTACGATCTGAACATTCAGCAAATGGTTGATATGCTCAGACGTACGCGTACCGATAAGCTGGAGATCGTGATCCAGCAGCATATGCCAATGTTCCATACTGAACATTGCGTATACTGTACCTTTATGAGTGAAGGCACCGACTACACTAACTGTGGACGTCCTTGTGAGGACCATCGCGCATCCCTGCGTGATCGAATTGGTATGTCTCATCCGGTCCGTGTGGACGAAGGCTGCCGCAACACGGTGTACAACGCGATTGAGCAATCCGGCGCCGAATACCTGTCCAACTTCCTGGAGCTGGGCGTGTCCCGTTACCGCGTGGAATTTTTGGAGGAGACACCGGAGCAAGTGCATGAGGTTATTGATCTCTATAACCGTGCCCTGCGCGGAGAAATCAGCGGAACACAAGTATGGAAGACGCTTAAAGCAACGAATCAGTTGGGTGTTACACGTGGGCAGCTGGTGAAGTAAAAGGATGCTATAGGTTATCACAGTTATTTATTTTGATATTTGAACGTAGAAAAAGAAAAAATAGGGTATGTGCGTTGAGAGCACATACCCTATTTTTATCAATAAGTTCATCTGAACTACTATGAATCTCGTATCGTTATACTTTTTGGGCTTTCGTTTTTTTGGAGAAAACAATGAACTTTTGCCCGACATAATTAATTAAAGTATAAAAGATATTCCCGATTAAGATGGACAGATTGCCTAAAATTGCATTGTTTTTAATACTCAGACTTGAGATCAGGAAGTGGCTGATTAGATAGCTGAGACAATACGATAGCAAATAGCATATCAATATGATAAAGACAAACTTCCAAATGGTTTGTCCATGGCTTGCATTGTTTTTGAAAGTAAATCTTTTGTTTAAGAAATAGCTTACAGTAGCACCTACAGAATTACCAATAAAGGTCGATAACCAGTAGTTAGTCCCTAAAGTATTAAAGAGCAAGAACATGACGGACATGCCGCATATTGTATTTAGGACACCTACGACAAGAAAACGGAAAAAGCTATTCTGAAATAAAGTCAAATTAGTCACCTGTTCGCATCTGTTTATTGGACAGCCACAGCTTCCCTTTCACTATTTTTCACTTTTTTTGTGTTTTCAGTATCTAGGGTACTTTGGGAATCTAATAGGGTCTCAATAATATATTTGGGTCTTTGTTTTACCTCTTTATATATTTTACCGATATATTCGCCAATGAGCCCCAGTGCTACAAGTTGTAGACCACCTATAAACCAGATGGACAACATTAAAGAAGACCAGCCCCAGACAGTGGTTCCAAGGAGCTTACTAATAATGGTATACACAGCTATTAATAAGCTTATCCCAAACATTGCAAAACCTACAGCTGAGATAAGCCGGATTGGGGTTATACTAAATGAAGTGATTCCGTCAAAAGCAAAAGCGAGCATTTTCTTTAAAGGATATTTGGATTCTCCTGCAAAGCGTTCATGTCGATCGTAATAAACTTCAGTAGACTTATAACCTATTAACGGAACTAGACCACGTAAAAAGAGATTGACCTCTTTAAAGTTGCTTAATTCCTGGAGAACTCTTTTGCTCATTAAACGGTAATCCGCATGATTGTATACAATATTGACTCCCATTTTACTCATAACACGATAAAAGCCTTGGGCTGTTGAACGCTTGAAGAATGTGTCGGTGGTTCTACTTTTTCGAACCCCATATACGATGTCATAACCTTCTTTGAATTTTATTATAAATTCTCGGATGGCATTGAGATCATCCTGCAGGTCGGCGTCAACGGATATTACACAATCAGATGTCTCTTTAGCTTCCATTAACCCAGATAATAGAGCGTTTTGATGGCCAGCATTTTTCGCCAATTTGAGACCACTGACAAAAGGATTTTTTAGATTATATGATGCTATGATGTCCCATGTTTTATCACGGCTACCATCATCAACAAACAACATTTTACTATGTTTAGAAATGAGCTGACTCTCTGCCAACTCCTCAAGAATGACCGTAAGTCTGCTTATAGTTTCAGGCAGTACTTCTTCTTCGTTATAACAGGGAATAACTAACGTTAAAACAGGGTTACTGATTATTGAATCCAAAGAACTCTCTCCTCAAATTTTGGCATATCTGGTACTCAAATTTCTATCTTTTTTAGTTTATAATATGGTTTACTTAAAGTATATAACATTGCAATGACTAAGTGCTATAATAAACTATTAGCAATTTACAAACGTTAATCGAATTATTGAATAATTTAGTGAGTTTTGTTGAAAAGGAGTTTTAACCTATGAAAATCCGTAAAGCGATTATTCCTGCTGCGGGATTAGGAACCCGGTTCCTTCCTGCTACGAAAGCGATGCCTAAAGAGATGCTTCCCATTGTAGACAAACCAACAATTCAATATATTATTGAAGAGGCTGTTGCATCTGGTATAGAGGATATCATTATCGTTACTGGTAAAGGCAAAAGGGCGATTGAGGATCATTTTGACTACTCCTTTGAGCTGGAGCATAATTTGACTGCGAAGGAAAAATGGGATCTGCTCAATGAAGTGCGTAAACCATCGGAGATGGCAGATATCCACTATATTCGTCAAAAGGAACCCAAAGGGTTGGGGCACGCTATCTGGTGTGCACGTAAGTTTATCGGTGACGAACCTTTTGCCGTCCTTTTAGGGGATGACATCGTTGAGTCTGAGAATCCGTGCCTCAAACAGATGATAGACGTGTTCGATGAGTATCAGCGTTCTGTTGTAGGTGTAAAACAAGTGGATTGGAACGAGGTACATCGTTACGGCATAGTTGAAGGTCATGCACTTACTTCCAAAATCTCTGAGGCGGAACGATTGGTAGAAAAGCCAAAGAAGGAAGAAGCAACCTCCAACTTGGCGATTATGGGACGTTATATCTTGACGCCTGATATTTTTGATATCCTGGGCCAGCAATCTGCGGGAGTAGGCGGGGAGATTCAATTGACGGACGCATTGTCCAAGCTGGGAGAAAAGAATCCGATCCTGGCCTACGAGTTTGACGGGAATCGCCATGATGTTGGCGAGAAATTGGGATTCATTGAAACTACTATTCATTATGCTCTGCAGCATAACGAAATCAAGGATGAAGTACTGGCTTATATGAGACAGGTTATTGAAAAGATTGACCAACAAAAATAGACAGCTCACCTAACCTCACCTTATCAAAATAAAAAAGAGACTACCGGATGATATAACATCATCTGATAGTCTCTTTTTTTCTGCTATTTCTCCGATTTTAACTGAGCAATTTGCTCTTTTTCCTTCGGATCAGCTTTTATTAGTTTATCGTACAATGCTTTGTCATCCTGCCCTTGCTTTTGCAGAGCGACGATATAATATCGAGCAATCTCACGATTTGTAGCGTCGCTCAGGTCGTCTTTCAAGCCGTTTTTGAGGATGCTTGCAGCCTCAGCAGGCTTACCTGACATGAACTCAATTTTTCCAGTACTGAGCGCAATACCCGGAGTTACTTCAAAAGTACGTGTCAACTCAATTTCAGGTGGAACCGTCTTAATATGAGCTACCCCATCCAGAACCTTCTGATAAGCAGCGAGACCTGCTTGGAAATATTTCTGTTCCTTGGCTGTGTCTTTCTGCTCATGTGCCTTATTACCAATAGTGTAAGCTTGGGTAATCAACATATTGTACCAGTCATTGTCCCAGACAAAGTTGGAAATGTTATTTTCCAAAATACTGAAGGCTTGCTCATGCTCACCTTTTGCTTTTAAAAGGTTAACTTTGGAGTTATACATGATTTTATTATACGGTTCTGCCTTCAGGCCCGTATTAAGTACCTCTATTGCAGCGTTATAAAATTCCTCTTTTTTCGTTTGATCATACACATTCTTGTAGAGTGCAGCCAATCTTATAACCGAATCTGGGTGCGTAGGACGAAGTTCAAGATCCTTATTAATGGCACTTTGGATTTCCTCAAAAGATGTGCTGACCGCCATGATCTGTTTGGCAGATGTGGCAGCATTGGCCGATTGCACAAAGCGGAGACCTGCAAAAAGCACCACAATGCTTAGAATGCCGATGACTGCACTATACATGATTCGGAATCCGGAAGCACTCATGGACAGGCGTTTAAGCGGCTTGCTGTCCATAGCAGCGGCCATACCACCGAGACTCACAAATACCAGTATGCCCATGAACACGTAACTCAGATTAAAGTCTAGCAAGCTATGAAGTAAGATTGAGAGTGCCAAAATGAGATACAGGAAGTGAGAATCCCGTTCTTCATCATCTTGTCTCATATAGCTACGGATATATTTATAGAAAATATATAAGATAAATGACATGAAAATTACAAAACCGAGAATACCAACTTCAACCAGATACTGCATGAAGAAGTTATGGGCCTGACGGCTTGTGTAAGGATAATCTTGGTATTTCTCGTATAAAGTAGCCCAACCGCCGCCGCCGGTGCCAATAACAGGATGATCTTTAATCAATTTGGCAGCATCCTGATAGAATACAAGACGTTCCAGTACACTATGCTGCCGGAAATTGATATTTTCAAACCGGACCTGGACGTTTTCTGGTAGTACGCTGCGCAGGCCAGTTCCAATAAACAGAAAAGCCAGCAAGCCAATCACCACAACTGATCCAACAGGTAGCCACAGGTTGGATAACTTGCGGGAGGCCCATCCTTTGAGGGCATTTTCCAACTTCGGTGCCAGATAACGTTCAACAAGCCACAGTACGACAGCTACAGCCAGGGAGACACCAATAAGTAACCCCCAAGCCTTCGCAGCCTCTCCGCCGTTGTAGGTCTTGTTGAGTTGTAAACCCATATTTGTAATTGGCGCCAAGATAGATATTGACGCTACACCAGCAATGGCGCAATGTAAAATCCATATAATTTGGCGTGCTGGTTTAAAGAAAAGCAAAAGCAGCACGAAAACGACTGGCAACATAACCAGACCGCCCCGTGACAAGGTCAGGAACAGCGAGACCAGGATGGGCACCAACATGAAACCATGAGTAGCCTTGCCATACCATGATTTTGATTTCATTAAACAAAAAACGGCAGCGAATAGGAAAGCCATTAGAAAGGCGGCATATGTATTCGCATATTGAAACACTGATGTCAGCCGGAGACCATTTGTATCTGTCATAACTGCATTGGTATAACGATATTGATACACATATTGGGTAAACCAGCCTACCATCTTGCCGGCAAGTACCCACTGTCCAAACCAGTTAATAAAGCCAAAGCCTACAATGACATAAGCAACAGTCATAATCAGGTTGTGAATAATCTTATTGCCTAAGCGATCTTGTAGTAGATAGATTGAGATGATAAACAGAGCGGCATATATGCACTGTACCACCACCATATTCATGGCCAGGTAATGCGAAGCTGCTGAAGTCAGTGAAAGCACATAAGACAGGGGAAGCAGCAGTACTAATACAGCCAGCCAATCCCTTTGCTCTTCCAGCTTGAATTTCTTATAATAAGATACGATTGCCAGGATCAACAGAATCGAGGCGATGATAACAGCCCAATAGAGAGGCTTTTCAAAATCGAGCATTTGCCCATTAAAAAGTGCAGCCTGGAAGGGAGCCCAAGCTAAAAACAGAATCATGCCAACAATTAACACCCAAAACATAGCCGGCCTTTTATCGTCACGGGTCGACGTTTTGGCCTGTTTCCCGTATACTGGATTCGACAAGGTTTACAATCTCCTTTTCTTGTAGATACGTCAACATTTTAGCATATCGTAGCTGTTAGAGCCATATCGCAAGAATAATCCTGTCAAATTTTAACATTATTGTATTGTAAGAGACTTACCAAACCATGTTTAAGGTCGTGACACACTCGTATGAATTTAACTCAAAACTTTTCGAAAAATTTAAAGTTACTCTGGGAATTGTCTAAAAAAGATATTAAATCTAGATACCTTGGTTCATTCATGGGGGTACTCTGGGCTTTTATACATCCTATGGTATCTATACTTGTTTATTGGGTCGTATTTCAGGTTGGTTTTAAAAATGTACCTATTGGAGATACTCCCTTTATACTTTGGTTATTAACAGGAATGGTGCCTTGGTTATTCTTTTCTGAAAGCTTAGCAACTGCAACCAATAGTATTATAGAAAACAATTATTTGGTAAAGAAGATTGTTTTCCGAGTTGGTTTGCTGCCGATGGTGAAAATTTTGTCTGCTCTTTTTGTACATGTATTTTTTATTATTGTTCTTTTCATTATGTTTAAAATATACAATGTAGAATTTACGATTTATAACATTCAAATCCTTTATTATTTATTAGCCACGATCTTTCTTTCCTTGTCCATTTCTTACATAACAGCGACATTAGTTGTTTTTGTAAAGGATGTTGGTCAAGTTGTTGCGGTATTTATTCAGCTATTCTTTTGGCTTACGCCGATCTTCTGGAATTTAAATATTGTTGAAGATAAGTATCAGTTTTTCTTTAAACTAAATCCTGTTTTTTATATCGTCGAGGGATATCGGGATACTTTTATTGATCACAAATGGTTCTGGGAGCATCCATCAATGACGATCTACTTTTGGGCTATTGTGATTATCGCAGGTACTATAGGAATCAAAATTTTCAAGAAAATGAAATCTCATTTTGCAGATGTATTGTGAGGAGAAAATGATGAATCAAACAGAATCAGTTGCTGTGGAAGTTAATAACGTCACTAAAATATATAAAATATATGATAATCCCAATGAGCGATTAAAAGAGGCTGTTCATCCCTTTAAAAAAAAGTATCATTCTGAATTTAAGGCCATCAGTGACCTGTCCTTTTCCATAAATAAAGGACAAGCGATTGGTATTATTGGTAAAAATGGTTCTGGAAAATCGACTCTTTTAAAGATGATCACAGGCGTGATTACTCCCACCAACGGAAGCATTAAAGTGAATGGGAAAGTTGCTGCTCTTTTGGAATTGGGCGCGGGTTTTAATCCGGATTTAACAGGAATGGAAAACATATATTTGAACGGAACCCTTATGGGGTACAGCAAAATAGAGATGGATGGTAAACTTGAATCTATTGTATCCTTTGCGGATATCGGGGACTTCATTAATCAACCAGTCAAAATGTACTCCAGTGGTATGTTTGCCCGTTTAGCCTTTGCAGTAGCTATCAATGTTGATCCAGATATTTTGATTGTGGATGAGGCCTTGTCTGTTGGAGATATTTACTTTCAGGCAAAATGTATTACCAAAATGAAAGAGCTCTCCAAAAAAAGTACGGTTTTATTTGTCTCACATTCCATGGATACCATTAAAAGTTTTTGTGATACAGCGCTGCTGATTGATAAAGGACACATGGTCGAAATTGGTCCAGTGAAACGTGTAGCACAAATTTATGAAAACATTGTTAACCAGGAAATTGCAGATATGAAACGTGTTCAATCTTTGGATGTATTTGTTAATTCTGAAACAGATAAGAAAAGTTCGCTGTTGCTATTAGAAGAGGACCCTGCTTTTGCAAAACGTGCTAATGAGTTTCGTTCTGGAACGGGAGATGCGCGCTTTATAAGAGCAGACTTGTTAGTCAATGGAGAAGTTGTTAACCAGGTCCCTTTTGGAGAAATGGTTACTTTGCGTTTATTGGCACAATATTATAAAGATATAGATTCTGAGGGAACCATTGGCTACATGGTTAGAAACCATACTGGTGTCGATGTGTTTGGCATGAATATCTATAATAAAGCAAAATTAGTTCCGAAAATGCAAGCGGGGGGCATTCTGGAGGTTAACTTTAATTTCCGTAATCTATTATCTGAAAGTGGTAAATACACCATTTCTATTGGTTTGAAGCCTAAGCCTTTTGAGCCTCTTTATCTGGATAGCGTAAGTATAGCAGCTGTTTTTGAGGTTCCTAAGCCAGAGAATAATTACGTACCAGGATTAATATTTGTAGATAACACAATAGATTTGCAAGTCATTAATTAAGGCTGGTGATAAAATGTGTGGGATTTTGTTTTCTAATGTAGCCATAAATAAAGAAGTATTTCTTAATTCATTAAATATAATGAAACACCGGGGGCCTACGGCCCCACTTTGTGTATATCAGAGTGAAAACTTTATGCTGGGGCATAACAGATTAAGTATCTTAGATTTGGATCGGAGAAGTGATCAGCCTTTTTTCTCTGATGACGGAAGATATGTGATTATATTTAACGGAGAGATTTATAATTATAAAGAATTAGCCTCCAATTATTCAATTCAAATGAGAACAAACTCAGATACTGAACTTTTATTGAAGCTTTATATTCAATATGGTCCCCAAATGTTGAATTGGCTTAATGGAATGTTCAGTTTTATTGTTTTAGACGTCCAGCAGAAATCATTTTTTGTAGCACGAGATCGTATGGGAGTAAAACCGCTTTATTACAACAGATATGGGGAAGAGTTCATTTTCAGTTCTGAAATTGCTCCATTGCTCCCATTAGTCCACAACATTTCTATAGATCAAGAAGCCGTAAGACAATATAAAAAGATGAGATGCTTTTTTAATGATCGTACTATCTATAATGAAATAAAAGAGTTTCCACCAGGATATTATTACGAGAATGGCGAATTTATTAAATATTGGGAAATTGATTACTCTGAAAAAGAACCTCCTTCCGATGAGGAACTTGAGTTTCTAATTCGCTCTGCAGTAGAGTACCGTAAGATCGCAGATGTTGAAATTGGAAGTTACCTAAGCGGGGGATTGGACAGCACGATTATTACTGCACTTGCCAAAGTAGAGCATACTTGGACTGTTGGTTTTGAAGATTATAATGAGTTTCAGTGGTCTGAAATCGCAGCAACAAGATACAATACCATTCATCATCCGATATTGTTTGAACCTGATCACTTTTTATCATTAGCTCGAGAGCTTATAACTGTAAAAAAAGAGCCTCTGTCTGTGCCCAACGAAGTGTTACTGTATCATATGACTCAGCAAGCATCTGCTAAAAATACAGTCATATTAAGCGGAGAAGGCGCTGATGAGCTTTTTTTTGGGTATGACCGTATTTTCAGATGGGCTAGTAGCGCTACAGACTTTGATATCCGAGCCTTTAGTGAACTCTACACCTACGGATCTGAAGATGATATAGAGATTGTAGAAGACGCTTTGGCACCTTTCATGAAGTTAAAGTCACCTCAAAAAATCGTAGCTGCATTCTTCCAGCAAGCCCATTTGAGAGGGTTACTTAAAAGGCTGGATAGTGCCTCAATGTTAAATTCCGTAGAAGCAAGATCTCCTTTCTTGGACTATAGATTAATTGAAAGGCTTGCAGGTGTAGACTCTCTGTACAAAATGAAGGATGGGGTTGTTAAGGCTCCTCTCAAGAGAATTTTTAAAGATATTGTCCCTGCAGAGATTGTAAACAGAAAAAAGGTGGGTTTTCCTGTTCAACTTGAAAGAGTCCTATCTTCTGAGAAAATTGAAGGGAAGACGACATTCGACAAATGGTTTAACTTCAATTTAACTACGTTAGGAGAAATCTTATGATTATCGGCTATACTTCCGGAGTCTTCGATTTATTTCATATTGGGCATTTGAATTTGCTGAGAAATGCTAAATCACTCTGTGATAAACTCATTGTTGGTGTGACAACAGATGAGTTAGTTTCATATAAGTACAAAAAAGCAGTAATTCCTTTTGAGGAAAGAATTGAGATTGTCAGAAACATCAGCTTTGTTGATACTGTAATTCCTCAGGACTCCATGGATAAATTTGAGGTTTGGCAAAAATTAAAATATGACGTAATGTTCGTTGGTGATGATTGGTTTCAAAATGAACGTTGGGACCAGTATGAGTTGCAGTTTAAGGAAGTTGGAGTGAAAATTATATATTTTCCCTATACGAAGAGTACATCATCGACTTTACTGAATGAGACATTACTGAAATTAAGAAAATAAGTATAAGATTTTTGCCTGAAAGGAAGAGGTTTTGCAGTGAATATGAACAGATCTATAGCTTTTGTCATTCACAATCTAGTTTTATATGAAACGATTAAGCCTTTAATTGAGGAGTGTGAAAGAAAGCAGATCGTTTGTGATATTTATGTCCCTCACATTGAAGAAGAAGATTGGGGCGACATGTCCTTAGATACCTATCATTATTTGAAGAACAACGGTATAAAAGTGACTCTAACAAGCTCTGTACCTGACAAGGCATATAAAATAGCTTTCTATCCTTATCTCCCTTATTATTTGGAAGTTAAGTCCGATTATAAGTTTAGATACCAGTATGGAATGGCTAAACCAAACTGGAATTTAGATACATGGAGTCGGAATTTCGATTTTATCTTTTGTAATGGGCTGTATGATTCCTCGGTTCTGGCAGCGTACACTCAGACAGAAATCGTAGGAATGATTAAATACGCCAAATTTCAAAGGAAGAAGCGCGAAACGGATAAATATAATTTGCTTTATTTGCCTACGTATGGGAATGAGTCGTCTATTGAGCTTGTTATGAACCATATTGAAGAAATGTCAGATACCTTTAATATGAAGGTGAAATTGCATCATGGCACTTCTTTTTTGGAGCATGAACGGGTTAGTCTAGTTAAGTCGCATATCCCTGATGTGCTTGATCACAAGGCTTCTCTTGTTCATTTAATAGAGGAAGCTGATGTGATATTGTCTGACGGCTCTGGAGCTATATTTGATGCGCTGTTTACGGACACTCCAATTGTAATATTCCAACATCCCCAAACAGAATCTTTCGAGGGGATTTTACCTTTGGAAGAGCAAATAGTTCAGCAAAACATTGTTCCTTTTGTGAGCGATAACGGCAATATTAAACAAACTTTACTTAATGCAATCTTAGATGAACAACTAATACAACAAAGAAGGAAATTTACTCTAGAGATGTTTCCGGTTAAAGGAAGAGAGACGATAGATAAGTGTATGGATGTAATTAACAGATTTCTAAAAGATGACGTGGACCATGCTTATAGAGCAGGGCATACACGCCTGAAAAATGAATTTAATGAATTACAAACTCATAATCAAACTCAAAGCCAAGAAATAGAGCAGCAAAAACAACACATTGTTGAGCATATGGATCAGATTAACACATTGATTCAAACACGAGATCATCAGGAAAATGTAATAAGCAGCATGTCAGCAGATTTTAAATCTCTGTCTGAAAAGAAAGATGAATTAGAACAGCAATATGTTCAACTTACACAGGATTATAATAATGAAAAAAACAACTTGGATATATTAAATCATCAATATAGACAACTATTTGGTCAATATAATGAACTGAACACCCAGTTCAGTGAGTTGGAAGAATATAATGGAAGACTGTCTACAGAGATTCATAATATTTATAACTCTAAAAGGTGGAAAATGGCGAATAAACTTAAACATATCTTACACAAGTCCAAAATGATATATGTTCTTAAGGGATATAGAGTATGGAAAAGTTATGGCACCACTATTTTACTGAAAAAGATAAAATCTAAAGTGTCGCATAAGCTTAAAAGAACTAACGCGGGGGATCAGCCGATTGATCTACGCAAAGATGAAGGGAATTACAATCAGTTATTAACCTGGTATGAGTATAAATTTTACAATTATAAAGTATCTAAAGACAACTCATTTTCTCTGGCTCTTGATAAGTTCGAGATTGAGTTTGAGAAGGATCTTATATCGGTTGTCCTTCCTGTATATAACGGTGAGGATTATGTATCAAAAGCTATTGATAGTATTCTGCAGCAATCTTACAAGTATTTTGAACTCATTATTATTAACGATGGTTCAAAAGACTCAACGGCAGAAATTATTGATAAGTATGCTAAAGCAGATCATCGTATCAGAGTAGTTCATCAGGAAAATCGTAAGATACCAAGAACATTATCTAGAGGTTTTAAGCTAGCCAAGGGTGAATATCATACGTGGACAAGTGCAGATAATATCCTCCCTGAAAATTTCCTGGAGAAGATGGTAGCTGATCTTAAACGTGATGAAAATATTGGTATGGTGTATGCGAACATGAGGTTAATCGACTCTGCCGGTCAAGTGATTTCCAACCATGGCTGGTATGAAGAACCACAGTTCAGTGGCAATGTTATGCTGCCTAAGTCTGCATTGGAGTTAAACGTATATCCTAACAATACGATTGGTGCAGCTTTTATGTATAGGGCCAAGGTAACCCAGTTATTGGGTGACTATTCTAGTTATAAGCATACCCTTGAAGATTATGATTACTGGATGAGAGTGAACTCTCTATTTGAGCTCAAACATGTGACGTTCGATGAGCCTATATATGATTATCGCTGGCACGATAAGTCACTGACCGCTTTAGATCAAGAACTGGGCATCACCTCTAACAGATATAAACTCATGGTACTTGATGATTTTAGAAGAGATTTTTATCTGACCCCATTAGTGTGGATCATTGAGGGAGATGCTACTGAAACTGGTGAGTTTAAGAACTATGTTCTGACTAAAGGACATACTGTGGTTGGAAGAGATGAAGTGAATACGATTGTTGGTCTTAATTTGGCAACGCCTATTTGCTATTTGTATATAAAAACAGGTGAAGTCCATGATTTTGAATTTATTGATTTTAATGCTTCAACGTCTACGTATGCACTGCTTATAGATAAATCAGAGCATACAACAGATACATTTGTAGCTGACTATCCTTGGGATCTGAAAATAAAAGATAAAATGAATAGTGAAACAGATAGCAACTATGACTTTTTTGCGCAGGATACGGAAGTTCTGTTCTCTCTTATAAATACGAAGGTTAAGAACGATCACTTGTACCGTATTGAGGCGGTAATTGAAAGTGAACCCGTTTATAATAAGGGATTATCCGTTATTATTTGCACGTACCAGCGGAGCGAGAAACTTTCAAATGCGATTAAATCTGTCATAGAACAGTCGTTGGATAAAGCGGACTATGAAATTATTGTTGTAAATAATGATTATCTGAATGAGGAGATTCATTATTTGGTTCGTGAGTTCAGAGCAACCTATAATATTGACCAATCCTTCCTGCGATATATGGAGGCTCCATTAAAAGGTCTTTCCTTTGCACGTAATGTTGGTTTATTTGGGGCAGAGGGGGAGGTCATACTCTATATTGATGATGACGCTATCGCAAACTCCAACTTGCTTGAGGAAACCATCAGAGGATTCTCAGATCGTCCCGATATCGGGGTCATGGGTGGGAATATCATACTCAATTTACACGAGGAACGGCCTGAAGTGGTTAAACCAGGTACTGAAGCATACTGGAGTCAGCTTATTGTGGAAGGCGACGAAATTATCGATTCTAATTTTCAGTGGGAGTTCCCTTATGGAGCCAACTTTGCGGTTAGACATGCTGCGCTAATGCGAATTGGGGGCTTTAGAAGCGCCTATGGGCGTAAAGGAAACAATTACGCTGGAGGAGAAGAAATTGTTGTATCTTTTGCTATGAGAGAAATCGGCTATAAGGTTGGTCTTAATCCTAAGATGAAGGTCATTCATGATGTGGACACCTCCCGATATACTGTTGAGCATGTCAGAAAGACAATGCGAAACAGTATTTTAACCAATTACCAATTGCAAAAGGATCTGTATGCGCCGATGGAATCGGATATTGAGGCAGATAAGAATCACCTCGAAATTGTTAAAGCTGAATTAGATCATTTGCAGAAGATTCCGACTAAAAATCGAGACGTTGAAATTGATATTCTGTATAAACAATACACAGTTGAAGCGTATGAAGAGTTAATACAAATGAAGGAAAACGATATGAATTCGCGAAAACAGTTGGCAGGATCGTATAGATAATTAATAAAACTTTAAAGGCGCCTCTTTTATAAAAATAAGGGGCGCCTTTATTAGTATGGAGCGGTTAAATTGAAAATTTTATATTTCTCCCCGATCTATTGGGATGATTTAAAACAACGTCCGCAACATTTGGCCGAAGAGTTTGCTAAAATGCCGGGGGTTCACATCACCTTTGTAGAACCATCCATTAGTATACTTAATAGTATTGTAAGGCAGAACTCAGATTATAAAAAAAGAAATCAAACCATAAATGATAGCCTTCAAATATTCAGGCCTTCGGGCAGTCTGAGATTACCCCGAAGCTTTGAAAGCTTAGACGTATTTCATATGAATCAATGGTTTGAAAAGAGACAGTTGGAAGATTTAGTTTCCAGTGCAGATATCATTTGGTTGGGAAGTCCAGTCTTTTATCCTCTTATTAAATCAAATAATAATAAGAAGATTGTGTTTGATCGAATGGACGACTATGTATTTCTAACTAACAATGCATTGATGAAGAAATTACTCGAAAAGTGGGAACTTGAATTACTTGCCAAGGCGGATCTTGTTATTTCTACAAGTAACCATTTGCATAAGCATTCTCAAACATTGTGTAGACAATCTTATTTGGTGAAAAATGCTGTTGATACAGCTATACTAAATATAAATGTAGCTAGCTTGGTTGTTAGCGAGTTAAAATGGTTAAAGCACGAAGGCTACTACATTTTTGGATATGTAGGGGCGATTGACCACTGGTTTGATGTGGAAGCGGTTAGGGCTATTACTGAATTTGATGAGAAATTTGTTGTATGTTTGGTTGGGAGAAATAACCTGAATTATAATTTTGAACAGCATAATAGGATTAAATATTATGAGACTGTCCCTAAATCAGAAATTGGTGCGATTATTGATGCTTTTGATATTTGTTTATACCCCTTTTTGAGGAATTCGGATAGAATTGATACGATCAATCCAGTAAAAGTTTATGAGTATTTGAGTTTTAATAAAGTGATATTAGCGGTGGATAGCGAAGAAACAAGGCTTTTAAATCAGGAAGGGATTTATCTATATAATAGTTTAGAGGAAATAAGAAAATATCTAAAGGATATAGATACCCTGCAACGCCCTTTTTATGATCAAGAGCAACTGGAGGACTTCGTAGTCCATAATAATTGGGAAGCTCGTGCAAAAACCATTATGGAGCTGCTTATAAAAGAGCTTCAATAGGAGGAACTTAGATATGAAAGGGATTATACTAGCTGGAGGGACTGGATCTAGATTATACCCCCTTACTAAAGTTACAAACAAACATTTATTGCCAATTGGTAAATATCCGATGATATATTACTCTATTGATAAGCTCAAAAAGGCGAATATAAATGATATTTTAATCGTTACCGGAAAAGAACATATGGGAGATGTAGTTAATCTCTTAGGAAGTGGTGTCGACCTTGGAGTTACTCTGACTTACAAAGTGCAAGATGAAGCCGGGGGGATTGCCCAGGCTTTGCTTTTAGCTGAGCACTTTGTTGGCAATGACAAGATGGTTGTTATTTTGGGGGACAATGTTTTTAAAGATGATATATCATCTTTTGTTGAAAAATTCAAACTTCAAGAATCAGGAGCGAAATTACTACTTCATAAAGTGCCTGATGCTAACCGCTATGGGGTACCAGAATTACAAGGCGATAACATTGTAAATATTGAAGAAAAGCCGGAGATTCCTAAGAGTGATTATGCAGTTACGGGCATTTATATGTTCAACCACTCGGTATTCAATATCATCAAGACCTTGACTCCTTCAGCAAGAGGAGAATATGAAATAACAGATGTTAATAACGCTTATATTCAACGAAACCAACTTACATTTGATATTTTAGAGAATTGGTGGACTGATGCGGGAACACATAGTTCATTGATGCTTGCTAACAAATTAGTAAGTGAAATGAATTATGAGCTTTTTTCTTAGTATTATCATAGAACTAGCGACATCTTATATCTAAGTACTGAACATTAGAATCAGTTTAATAAATTTTATTTTGCTCGCATTAACTGATTTTACCCCAGCTAATCGGCAAACTGCTTTACACAAAAGCCCCCGATTTTTTTCGAGGGCTTTTGTGTATGCATCGACATCTGTATTGAATTAGAATAGATCTGGATTATCAGGGTATATTTTTTTGAATTGTGAACGTATAAGTTCAATTTTTTCTTTCGTGATGGATGATGTCTTTTTCAAGACTATGGTTTTTACGTTATTATCAAGAGTATAGCTCTTTAAAGGTATATAATTATTTTTAAGAGATCCGTTCATTACCTCTTCTGCGAGAATACCTACAACTTTTTGACCACTTTCACCTAAATGGTATTGTGTAGGTGATGCGATCACGACATAATCGGACTCAAAAAACGACACTGGAAAGCCATCTCTTAAATCAACGTGATGGGTCAGATTCATAAATGGAAGAGCGTTGCTATTGTCAGGCATTTCAATCTGTCTGAGTATGTCATCATTAAGAATTCCAGAGCTAGACAGAACATATACTTTATGCTGCTCTGATGAGATTTCCTTAAGATAAGCCGTTAATTGTTTTAAAACAGGTATATCCGTTCTTACTCTAGGTGTTTGTTTAAAGTCACTGAATAAAGAAGAAAAATAGGTAACAGGTCGTGCATTTACATTAGTGAACGTTACCAAGAAATTACAAGCGACTAAATAAACTATAATAACTAAGAAAACACTTTTTGCATACTTTATCTTGGACAAATAGTTTAGAATAAGAATAACGCCACAAATAAATAGAATTAATACGTTCACTGTAAGAAGATAATAATGCTGAGAAGCTAAGCTTTGAATTCTTGTAAAAAGAAAGTACGTAATAAATAAGTTCGTAACTAGAAAGATTGATATATACCTAGTTGTACTAATAAATAACAAGCCTATGCAACCAACAAGAGCTATCAGAAAAATGAAGGCACCATAATGATAAAATAAATTCTGTAAGTTACTTAAGACGTCACCAAAATAATAAGCTGAGTAGGCGTTTTTGAAGTTATTGGTTAGGGCTCTTTGAATAAATTCATTGAAGAATATAATAAGAAATAACGCGCTTGAAGATCCTATAATGAAAAAATTTAAAATAACCTGCAAGAGCTGTTTGAAGCGAAACTCTTTTTCTAGAATCCATTTGAACAAAAAAGCGATACTGATCGAGCCAAAAAGAGATACGATCCAAAACCCATACCATCTTCTTGTGAATGTTAGTAATACCAAGCAAGCTGCTAAGAGTAAAACTGCTTTTAAATTTAAGCGTTCAAAATCATTATTAAATAAGATAACAAGGGACAAGCAAATAAAAATGAGTCCTATAGAATCCAGATATCCACCTAACATAGGAGCTATCATAATTGGAAAGGTAAATGTAAGTACAAAGATCATAAAAACGTTCAACTTTGTGTTTAACTGGATTTGATCAGCAATCTTGATACATAATAAGAAAAGTATCAAACAAGAAGGATACAAGAAGCAGGTATAGATTGCCAAGACATAGCTCATGTAGCTTGTACCTAAGAACTTTAATGGTAAAGAGAGAAAGACTGTTGGGAAAACGGAATAATCGTCTCTTAAAATGCTTGCATAGATTTGTTTAGATGCTGCTATAAAATCTGTACTTAAAAGGTTATTAAATTGTATGGACGTATTCCAATAGGCTGAAAAGTCCCAATAATAAATGAAATGCTCCCTTTGAAGGAATGCGTAAATGAATATTATCCCAACTAGATAACCGCCAAAAGCTAGGTATTGCACCATTATTTCTTTCTTGGCATATGTTAAGATACCACTAATGTGTAAAATGTATGTAGCACCTATGACAAACGACTGCGCAATATTTAGACCGAATAATATGGAAATATAGTAAGAATCGACTTTAAACAGTATTAGAATCGGGATAAGTAGCCACATCAAAACCAAATAGGACCAAACAAAATTTTTATTAACTCTCGATAAATTCAAAAGCATATTCCCTCCCAATATAGTGTGCTTATTAATCTTATAGTAATCATAAATGAAAGTATATACTCAAGATGTTGGAGGTTTCGTGAATGATAATAAAGGAAGTACTTTCAGGTGCAAAAATCATTGAACCCGTGGTTCATGGTGATCACCGTGGTTTTTTTATGGAAAGTTACAATGAACAGATCATGAAAGAAAACGGAATAGATCATGCTTTTATTCAGGATAACCAATCCTTGTCTGCAGAAGCCGGTGTGATTCGTGGCTTGCATTACCAACTTAATCCTAAAGCGCAGACCAAACTCATTCGTGTGCTTTCTGGAGCTATCTACGATGTGATTTTGGATATTCGTAAAAGTTCTCCGACGTTCGGTCAATGGGTCGGAGTCATCTTAAGCGAGCATAATAGACGTCAGCTACTGGTGCCTAAGGGGTTTGCTCATGGGTTCTGTACGCTTGTTCCTAATACGCAAGTGCTGTATAAGGTAGACGAGTATTATTCACCTAAAAATGATCGTGGAATTATGTGGAATGATCCTGCACTAGGGATTGATTGGCCAACTTCTCATGCTATTCTTTCGGAGAAGGATCAGAAGCATCCAGCACTGGCTGACGCAGACATTAATTTTGATTAGAGGAATAATAAGATTTAGGAGGTCTGTATGAAACTTCTTGTCACCGGCGGGGCCGGATTTATAGGCAGTAACTTTGTATTGTATATGCTAAAACACCATCCAGATTACGAAATTGTAAATATAGATGCTCTTACCTATGCAGGTAACCTGGAAAATTTGAAATCCATTGAAAATAATCCCAAACATAGCTTCATCAAAATAGATATTACCGACGCACAAGCGATTGATCAGTTGATGGAGCAGGGAATCGATGTGGTAGTTAATTTTGCAGCGGAGTCACATGTGGATCGGAGTATTTTGGAACCGGAAGTGTTTGTGAAAACAAACGTATTGGGTACGCAAGTGCTACTGGACGCAGCCAAGAAATATAACGTGACCAAGTTTGTACAGGTATCAACAGATGAGGTGTACGGTTCTCTGGGAGAAACAGGATTGTTTACGGAGGAAACTCCGTTGCAGCCTAATAGTCCTTATTCTGCATCCAAGGCAGGTGGCGATCTGCTAGTTCGTGCATATCATGAAACCTTCGGTTTACCAGTGAATATCACGCGTTGTTCTAACAACTATGGTCCATACCAGTTTCCTGAAAAATTGATCCCGCTAATGATCTCACGTGCACTGAGCGATCAACAGCTACCTGTATACGGGGATGGCTTGAACATTCGCGACTGGTTGTATGTAGAGGATCATTGCAGTGCAATTGATCTGGTCATTCATCAGGGTAAACTGGGTGAAGTATACAATATCGGGGGAAATAACGAGCGGACAAATGTGCATATCGTCAAAACGGTATTGGAGGAGCTGGGCAAGCCAGAATCTCTGATTTCGTATGTGCAGGATCGTCCAGGTCATGACCGCCGTTATGGCATTGATCCAACGAAGACGATGAATGAGTTGGGCTGGAAGCCAAAGCACTCTTTTGAAACCGGCATTAAGGAAACGATTCGCTGGTATTTAGACAACGAAGAATGGTGGACTCGCATTCAATCTGGCGAATACCAACAATACTATGCAAAGCAGTACGGTTCCCGCTTGGGGGATGCGTAGAATGAAGGTATTGGTTACTGGAGCATCCGGCCAACTTGGTAAAGACGTAGTAAAGGTTTTTCAGGAGCAAGGACATGATGTCCTGGGTTACGATCGGGAACAATTGGATATCACGGATTTGCAGCAGACCGTGAAGGTTGTAGGACAATATCAACCTGACGCCGTAATCCACTGTGCAGCGTATACAGCTGTGGATGCAGCAGAGACTGATGTAGACGGGGCTTATCAAGTCAACGCGGCAGGTACACGTAATATGGCACTGGCTACGGAAAAGGTTGGAGCCAAGCTGGTTTATATCAGCACAGATTATGTTTTCGATGGAAAGGCAAAGCAGCCATATCATGAGTACGATAATACCAATCCGCAGAGTATCTACGGAAAGTCCAAACGGGCGGGAGAGGTATTGACCCAAACACTTTCCTCTAGGTATTTTATTGTTCGTACATCTTGGGTTTATGGATTGCACGGGAACAATTTTGTCAAAACGATGCTGAAGCTTGGTCAGGAGAAGCCGCTCCTGCAGGTGGTGAATGATCAGAAGGGTTCACCTACCTATACAGTGGATTTGGCACGTTTCTTGACGGAATTGATTCAAACGGAGAAGTATGGCGTATACCATGCATCCAATAGTGGCTCCTGTACCTGGTATGAATTTACGCAAGCTATTTTACAGGATGCGGCGGAAATATTAGATGCCAAGATCACAGCGAAATTGGAGCCGTGCAGCACAGAGCAATTCCCCAGACCGGCAGCGCGGCCACGCAACTCTGTTATGGAGCATATAGCGATCCGAACCAACGGGTTAAATGATTTGCGCGACTGGCGTGAGGGATTGCGTGATTTTTTGCAGGAGTGTCTTAGTAAATCCGAGTAATTAAAAACCTTATTATAAATATCAACAATCTCCCATCAGTTCATGATTGGGAGATTTTATTATATTAAAGCCTATGTTGATTAAGGACGCTGAGCATTATAATGTATAAGCAGATGGAACCTATTGTCCCTCTATTACACATTTTAAAAGAAGGAGGTCATTACTCTGAACAGACCTAACATACAAATTTTATTGTCTACATATAATGGAGCAGCTTATTTAGATGAGCAAATAGAAAGTCTCATCAATCAAAAAGACGTAGAAGTTCAGATTCTAATTCGTGATGATGGCTCGACAGATGATACGGTTGCCAAGTTGAGAGTGCTGAAGCAACGTTATCCTCAACAGATTATTTTATGCCTCGAGAGCAATGTAGGGGTTATTAAAAGCTTTTTTGATTTGATTCAAAGATCGTCTGAGGCATTCGACTATTACGCTTTTTGTGATCAGGATGATGTGTGGATGCCGAACAAACTTGCTCAGGCTGCGGCTCATCTGAGGGATCAGGATGGAAGCCGGCCGCTGATGTACTGTTCTGCTACACAAATGGTCTCTCAATCATTGGAACCACTTAAAGTATGGCCAGCTGACATCCCACGACCTGTATCCTTCTATAATGCTCTCATTGAGAATGTGTGTGTAGGTTGTACCATGGTGATCAATACAGAAACACTCAAGCTCGTGAAAAAAAGAATTCCGACTTCTTTGGATAACATTATTATGCATGACTGGTGGATTTATTTATGCACCTCCTCTTTTGGTGAGGTTGTTTTTGACCCCGAGCCGTCCATTTGGTATCGGCAGCATCAAAACAATGTGCTAGGAGGTTCTACCGATGGCTGGGTTAGCAAGTGGAGGAAAAGACTAAGTAGATTTATAAAAGGAAAAAATCGCTATATTTTAAGCAAACAAGCCCAGCAATTTATTCAACTTTATGGACAAGACATGTCTCCTCAAATGTATAAAGATATGGATCAATTCCTGGACAGCTACCAAAAGAGCGTATTTTCTCGTATGAAATATATTTGGCAGTCTCCATTTTATAGGCAGTCACGGTTGGACAACTGGATTTATAAGTTGGTTTTCATAATGAGGAAGTTATAGAGGTATGGAAAGAAAAATATTGAAACTTTTTTCCATATATGAGCGTCAAATAGTCAAAGGTGCAAATGAATACTAGATAAAATACCATCGAATGCGTGTTCCTTTATGGAAAAATATAGTATAATTGAAACGTGCAACCGATAGAGCTGGCAAGGGCGGTCGGCTAACTCTCCCGAGGAGGGGGGTGAAGCCTGTGACAGTGTTTGAGGCGCTCAGTTTAATGCTGACGTTCGGGGCGTTAATCGTCACACTGTTAGAGTTTAACAAACGAAAATAGACCGCCCCCGCAAGGAAGGGTCTATTTTCGGCCTGATTGTTCCAAAACCGTCCGCTCTTGGAGCGTTGGTTGCGCAGGGGCTGGCTGGCACCAGCCCTTTTTCCATGTATATCTTACCACGATGAATTTTAGACCTCAACCGAGGATTTTACAAAAATCTAATAAACGACTCCCAATGAACAATATATAGATCGAAATGGTTTCGTTTGTCTATATTTGCACTTTGGAGCGACAGGAATCGAATTTTGTGAAATTCTACTAACTATGTAAGGTTACAAGTTATGTGCTTTTTTGCGCCCCGTGGTCTGCGCGGTATGCTATAATAGGCGATAGTAGAATAGATTACTGAATTTGTCAGGAGCGTTTTAAATATGGATGTAAGCATACTGGTCGTCAACTATAATACGTGTCAATTGACGCTGGATTGTTTGCAATCGGTGTATGCGTCAAAGTCGCAGTACCGATATGAAGTGATTGTTATTGATAATCACTCCAGTGACGGATCTGTTGAGGCTATTCGTGCTGCATACCCGGAGATTACGTTGATAGCCAATAAGAATAATACAGGTTTTGCCAAGGCGAACAACCAGGGGATGGAAGTAGCCAGCGGGCGTTATGTATTGTTATTGAACTCCGATACGTTGGTGCAACCGGACACGCTGGATACAATGATTCAGTTTATGGATACGCATCCGGAGATGGGGGCATCGGGTTGCAAGGTCATCTTGCCGGATGGATCATTAGACAAGGCTTGTAAGCGAGGATTTCCAACGCCGTCAGCTTCTTTTTACTACGCTTTCGGCTGGTCGAAGCGTTACCCGGATAACCCGAAGTACAATCAATATCAACTTGGGCATCTAAGCCCGGACGATGAGTATCCTGTAGATGTACTGGTAGGTGCTTTTATGCTGGTGCGCCGGGAGACGATTGACCAGGTCGGGGGTTTGGACGAAACCTTTTTTATGTATGGTGAGGATATTGACTGGTGTTACCGGATTAAGCAAGCTGGGTGGGGCATTTACTACTACCCGCGCACATATATTATTCATATCAAAGGGGGCAGCGCGCGCCGTCGTCCTTTGAAAATTATTTATGAGTTTCATAGAGCAATGTGGGTATTTCATCGTAAGCATTATAAACAGCAATACAGTTGGATCACCAATATGGCTGTATATGCGGGAATTACCGTGAAATTTGGAATGGCCTTTCTAAAAAATAAGTTGTCCGCACCGGTCAAGCCAGACGGCGGGGAACAATCTCGTACTGAGGTGAAAGCATGATACGCAGAAATCAGCGTTTTCTAACCCAATTATATATTGTGGCGGATTTCGCGGTCATTCAGTTGTCCTTTCTGATCGCTTGGTTTTTCAAATTTGAAAGTGAATGGATCACCTATAAAGAACCGCTTCCTATTCAAGTATATGGAGGCTGGAGCTTAATCTACGGCCTGATTGCTGTAGTGTTGGGGATGTTATTTTCGCTCTATTCGCCCAAACGCAAAAAACGGTTTGCAGACGACGTATTCCGCGTCACCCAGATTCATATCGTTGGCCTGTTCGTGCTATTGAGTGTGATGTTCTTCGTGAAGCAAATCGACATTTCGCGGTCCTATTTGGCAATCTATATGGTTGGAAACGTGCTGCTTATTTTGTTTTACCGATTTTTTTTGAAGCAAGTTCTTAAAGCTCTCCGTCAAAAAGGGTACAACAAGCAATTCATGCTTATTCTCGGGGCGGGTACTCTAGGCCAACGATTTTATCATAACCTTGGACAGTATCCTGATCTGGGATACGAGGTAGTGGGTTTTCTGGATGATAAGCGGCATTGGAGTGAAGAGGAAGAGGCACATTTTCGCCCGATTCTTGGAGGCTTAGATCAATTGGAGGCTACGCTGTCGCGTCTGATGATTGACGAGGTCATTCTGGCGCTGCCGCTGGATGCTCATGATAAGTACCCCAAGATTATCAACATGTGTGAAAAAGCTGGAGTGCGCACGCTTATAATCCCCGACTTTTTCGATTATTTGCCGGCTCGCCCGTACTTTGACAACTTTGCAGGTATGCCGATGATCAATGTACGGGATATTCCACTGGATGTGGCGGGGAATCGATTGTTTAAGCGTCTGTTCGATATTTTATTCTCTTTATTCGCGATTCTCCTGACCTCTCCGATCATGCTAGGGGTGGCGATTGGTGTGATGATTACATCCAGAGGGCCAATCATTTTTAAGCAGGAGCGGGTAGGCTTGAACCGTCGCACCTTCCGAATGTACAAATTTCGTTCGATGAAGGTGCTGCCCCCTGGAACTGAAGATACGGGCTGGACGACTGCTAATGACCCAAGACGCACACGTTTTGGTACTTTTATTCGTAAAACGAGTCTCGACGAGTTGCCGCAATTTTTCAACGTTCTGCTGGGTGATATGAGTGTCGTTGGTCCACGCCCAGAACGACCCTATTATGTGGATCAGTTCCGTGAGGAAATTCCAAAATACATGGTGAAGCATCATGTTCGTCCTGGAATCACAGGCTGGGCACAGAGCAACGGGTTGCGTGGAGATACATCTATTGAGGAACGGATTAAGCATGACATTTTCTATATTGAGAACTGGTCGCTCTTATTCGATATTAAAATTATTTTCCGTACGATTCGCAATGGTTTCAAGAACGCGTATTAATCCAGAGTCACCCTTCGGTTTAGCCGGAGGGTGTTTTTGCGTCTGGCAGTTGTTTTGAGTATGCGTATGTGGGGTATTGACCTGTACGAAAAGGATGTGACACCCTATGAAACGATTGATTGCTACGGTCATTCTTTTAATGTTAATCGGCACATTTTTACTGGCTTACAAAGGGCAATCTACAGAAGAACATACTGGCTTTACCACGCACCGTGTGATTTCGCATGCCATGGGAGCCGTTGATGGTTTGGCCTATACTAATGCGCGTGAAGCGTTTGTGGAAAATTATAAAAAAGGCAGCCGCGTATTCGAGGTCGACCTGATGTTTACTTCGGACGGACATTTGGTGGCGCGCCATGAATGGACAGAATCCTTTACAGAGCAAATGCAACAGGAACACGCAGTTGCTACAGAACAGGGCGGAAAACCTTGGAGCTATCATCAATTTAAAAACACACCCATACACGGTTCCTATACTCCAGTAGATTGGAAGGATGTATTGGATCTATTGGAAACATACCCGGATGCTTATATTGTGACCGATACGAAAGAACAGGACCCTGCCCAAATCAAACAGTTGTTTGCACAACTGACCCGTCAGGCACAGGAGAAAAACCCCGAGCTTTTGTCCCGTATTGTTCCTCAAATTTACAATGAAGAAATGCTGCAAACGTTGCGGAGTATTTATCCCTATCCATCCGTTATTTATACGCTCTACGCCACAGAGGATAAAGATGACCAGATCATTCGATTTGTACAGCAAAATGATATAACGGCAGTAACTTTACCAGAGAATCGGGTGAGTGGTGCTTTAGTGGAAAGTTTGCGCCAGGCAGGAGCAGTGTGCTACGTGAATACCATTAATGTGTTGAAGGATGCGGCTGAGTATGAACAGATGGGTGTGCGAGGTTTCTATACAGATATTTTAACGGAAAAAGAACTTAGTAAACGCAGTTGGTTGTATGCGCTACGACCATGAGCTGTCTGAACGGGGTGTTCCCATTTGATACGAACATTGACACCTTTTAAGCACTGTCATAGACTTAGCATAGAACGCTTTTGGATATTGGAATTCGGCTCGACTGGATCATGACAAAAGCAATGGATGATGGAGGAATGTGTGTTGGCAGATTCAATTCAATCATGGAAGCATGTGTTTAAGCTTGATCCTGACAAGGAACTGGATGATGAGGCACTTGACGCCGTGTGTATGTCTGGTACGGACGCCATTATGGTAGGAGGTTCATCGGGTGTAACCTATGAAAATACGGTGGATTTGCTGTCACGGGTTCGGCGTTATGAGGTGCCGTGTGTGCTTGAGGTGTCCGATCTGGAGGCTGTAGTGCCAGGGTTTGATCTATATATGATTCCCATGGTACTGAATACCACTGACAGTAATTGGATTCTAGGGCAGCACCAACGTGCGATTGAACAGCTTGGTTATGTGATCCCGTGGGATTTGCTTGTGGCGGAAGGATATATTGTTTTGAACGGTGATTCCACGGTCGCTAAGCTTACCGGAGCAGATGCTTCGCTGGGTGCTTCATCTGCCGCCTCATATGCACAGATTGCTGACAAGCTCATGCATCTGCCGATTGTATATGTGGAATATAGCGGTGCTTTTGGGGATATGGAGCTGGTGCAAAAAATACATCGCAGTACGGAGCGCTCTCGTGTCCTATACGGGGGAGGAATCGTGGATAAATCTACCGCGTTACAAGCGGCTGCGGTTTGTGACACCATTGTAGTAGGTAACATCATTTATCGTGACTTGGCGAAGGCGCTGGAGACGATAGCTGTGAAATTGGAAGTATAGAACGTGAATTTATGGAAGCTCAGGGAAAGGAGCATGCACGCATGCAATCAATAGATATACATGAGGCGGTAGCTCGCCTTAATCCGCCTCAGCGTCAGGCTGTGGAGGCGGTAGATGGTCCGCTGCTGATTATGGCTGGCGCAGGCAGTGGTAAAACACGGGTGCTCACGCACCGAATAGCTTACCTCATCGCGACCCGCAAGACGGCTCCATGGGGCATTTTGGCGATTACCTTTACGAACAAGGCTGCACGTGAAATGCAAGATCGCGTATCCAAGCTGATTGGCCCACAGGGAAGAGATGTTTGGGTATCCACCTTCCACTCGATGTGTGTGCGTATTTTACGTCGGGATATCGAGCGGATTGGCTTCACCTCCAATTTCAGCATTTTGGATTCTACGGATCAATTGTCTGTCATTCGGAGCTGCATGAAGGATCTGAATATAGACACCAAAAAGTTTGAACCCAAAGCGGTTCAGTCTATGATGAGTACGGCTAAAAATGAACTGGTCACTCCCGAAATGTATGAGCGCAAGATTGGTGACTATTTTGAGGGGATTGTGGCGAAGGTATATACCAAGTACCAACAACGGCTCAAAAACAACAACTCTCTTGATTTTGATGATTTGATCATGGCAACGATTCAGCTATTTAAAGAAGTACCTGAGGTACTGGATTTCTACCAGAAGAAATTTCAATACATTCATGTTGATGAATATCAGGATACGAACCGTGCGCAGTACATGCTGTGCAAAATGCTGGCCGACAAGCATCACCGGATTTGCGTAGTAGGTGACAGTGACCAATCCATCTATCGGTGGCGGGGGGCGGATATTAGCAACATTTTGAATTTTGAAGAGGACTACCCGGAAGCGCGCACCATTTTGCTGGAGCAGAACTACCGGTCCACCTCAAATATTCTCAATGCTGCCAACGAAGTTATTGGTCAAAATACAGGCCGCAAGCCGAAGAAACTATGGACTGACAAAGAAGGCGGAGCCAAGATTAAAGTTTACCGTGCTGACTCCGAGCATGATGAGGGCTACTTTATCGCCTCAGAAATTCATAAGAATATTAATGCGGGCAAAACCTATAGCCATCATGCCATTTTATACCGTACGAATGCTCAGTCTCGGGTTGTCGAGGAAATTTTGATTAAATCGGATATTCCTTACCAGATCGTGGGCGGTATCAAGTTCTATGATCGTAAAGAAATTAAGGATTTGCTGGCGTATCTTCGCCTACTCTCCAATCCTGACGACGACATCAGCTTGATCCGAATCATTAATGTGCCAAAACGAAGCATCGGAGACACGACCGTCGGTAAATTGCAGGCAGCTGCAGCGGAACGTGGAGTTTCGATTTTCCGTGTCCTTCAAGTTGTAGACGATTTGGGCTTTGCAGGACGTACGCGCAATGCGTTGGTAGAGTTTTACGATATGATCGAAGGTTTAAGTCGGATGGTAGACTACCTGTCGGTTACCGAGTTAACAGAAAAAATGTTGGAAACCACCCAATATCGATTGGAACTGCAAAACGAGAATACACTTGAGTCACGCTCGCGTTTGGAGAATATTGATGAGTTCCTGTCGGTAACCATGGAATTTGAAAAAGGAGCGGAAGACAAGTCACTCGTCTCCTTCCTGACCGACCTTGCTCTGATTGCCGATATTGATTCCATGAATGACGATGAAGAAGAGCAAAGCGATGCGGTTGTATTGATGACCATGCATAGCGCCAAAGGACTGGAGTTTCCTATCGTATTTATTGTCGGTATGGAGGAGGGAGTATTCCCTCATAGTCGTGCTTTTCTGGATAACGAAGAGCTGGAGGAAGAGCGCAGATTGGCGTATGTCGGGATTACCCGTGCAGAGGAGCAACTGTTCCTTACATGCGCACAGATGCGCACTCTGTTTGGCCGCACCACAGCTAACCCGCCTTCCCGCTTTCTCGAAGAGATTCCGGACGAGTTAAAAGAGGATACGATCATTAAACGTGACCGCTACCGCCGTTCAGGCAATGTAGGCGGATCTTATGGTGGGCGCGGACTGAATAAAGGTAGTGGCAGCAACTTTGGTGGAGAACGCTCGTTTGATACGATGAGCCGCAGTGGTTCGTCCGCTTCCGCGTCACCCCGCGTAACAGTAACGACATCTTCATCTGCGAAAGCAACTCCGGCTGCTTCGGCAGGAGGCCCCTCCATTTTTGCGGCTGGAGACAAGGTACAGCATGGCAAATGGGGGATTGGAACCATTGTCGCTGTAAAAGGGACGGGTAATGATATGGAGCTTCAAATTGCTTTCCCGGCTCCAGTAGGGGTTAAACGACTGCTGGCTGGCTTTGCACCAATTACAAAAGTAGAATAAATCTCAAACATCATTAAATCTCGAACCTCATGAGTGGCAGCTTGGCTTAGGCCTCTGCCCTGATGAAGTTCCCGGAGGGATACGCCTGCATGAACCCAATGCACAGGATGGAGCAGCTTGTTGCTGAACTGAACACATATAACTATCATTACTACACACTGGATGAACCCAAGATCAGCGACAAAGAATATGATGTGCTTTATGACGAGCTGGTAGCGCTTGAACAGACGAGCGGTCTTGTGCTGCCGGATTCGCCGACACAGCGTGTGGGTGGGGAGTTACTCAAAGGTTTCACACCGCATCGCCACCTTGCCCCATTATGGAGCCTTGATAAAGCTCAGAATATGGAACAGCTGCGTGCATGGAACGCGCGTGTTGTTAAACTGGTCAATGATTACAATACCAAGAACCCGGAGCAACCTTTGCCATCTCCAGGCTATGCAATAGAACTTAAATTTGATGGACTGACGCTGAACCTGACGTATACAGATGGACAGCTGGTACAGGCTTCCACCCGCGGTAATGGCGTTGTGGGTGAGGGAATACTGGCACAGGTGAAGACGATTAAATCCGTACCACTTACAATTCCTTTTCGAAATGGAACAATTGAAGTACAGGGAGAAGGGATAATGAATCTCTCTGTATTGTCCAAATATAATGAGACTGCCGTGGACCCTCTTAAAAATGCACGCAACGCCGCAGCTGGCGCTTTGCGTAACTTGAATCCCAAAGTGACAGCTGAACGACGATTGAATGCATTTTTCTACAATGTGGGATATGCAGACCGTATCCAATTTGACAGCCACCAGGAAATGATGACTTTCCTGCGTGAAAATCATTTTAAGGTAAACCCTTACCTGACTTACTTTGATAATTTTGAAGATGTAATGGAGCAACTGATTGAGATTGAAGAATCTCGTGCCGGATTGGATTATCTCATTGATGGGGCAGTATTGAAAATTACAGATATGCGCACACGTGAGGCTCTCGGGTATACCGATAAATTCCCACGCTGGGCGGTGGCATATAAGTTCGAAGCTGAGGAAACGACAACGGTGCTTAACTCGGTTGAGTGGAATGTAGGACGAACCGGTAAAATCACCCCACTTGCAAGGGTAGAGCCGGTAGAGCTGGCGGGAGTCACTGTACAAAATTGTACACTGAACAATGCTGGTGACATTGAGCGCAAAAACCTGAAGTTTGCTTTGGGGGCACGTGTGTTTATCCGTCGCTCAAACGATGTCATTCCGGAGATATTAGGAAAGGTAACGTCTGAGAACGACGGTGAGGAAATTGTCGTACCAGATCATTGTCCAGCCTGCGGGTTTCCGTTGCAGCAGCGAGGTGCCCATTTGTTTTGCGACAATAAGCTGGGGTGTAAACCACAAATTGTGGCTCGTATTTCCCATTTTGCTTCACGTGATGCTATGGATATTGAGACATTCAGTGACAAAACGGCCATACAGCTACATGACGAACTGGAAGTGCGCGAGCCTGCGGATCTGTATACACTCCAATATGATGATCTTGTGAAGCTGGAGCGGTTTGGTGAGAAAAAGGCCAGTAACCTCTTGGCGGCACTAGAAAAGAGTAAAGAGAGAGATTTGGCTTCTTTCCTTTATGCTCTGGGTATACCGAATACCGGTAAAGCGACAACACGTATGTTGGCTGAACATTACCGTGATTTGCACAAGACGATGTCCGCTACGGTGGAAGAACTGATAGAACTACCGGATGTAGGCGGGATTGTAGCCGAAAGCATTGTGGCTTTCTTTGCCGATCCATTTACTCAGGCGGGAATTGAAAAGATGCTGTCTCTAGGGGTGAAAGCTCAAGCCCCTGAAGCTCCACAGGAGAAGAAGACAGACAGCTTTTTCAGTAGCAAAACGGTCGTGCTTACAGGTACCTTGCATCAGCTTACGCGTGAAGAAGCTGTATCCAAGCTGGAGGCGCTTGGAGCCAAAGTTGCGGGGTCTGTATCGAAAAAGACGGATCTAGTCATAGCTGGTGAAAAGGCTGGGAGTAAGCTGGCTAAGGCCCAACAGCTCGGAATTGACACCATAGAAGATGAGGATGAATTTATCAGACTGCTGGAACAAGAATAAATAGTTTTGCAATGAGTGCAGTCATTCCGCTCTGGGGCGGGGTGGCTGCCTTATTATCTGTTGTATCGTAGGAAATAAAATAGATATAAATAAATGCTTGCTAAATAACTTTAGGCATGATATATTATTAGACGTTGCTTTGAGAATAACATTTCTTGAAGCGAGGTTGCTGAAAAGATAATCAAAAAAAGATTTGACAAGAAAGCAACTCACATGGTATGATCTAATTCCTGACTCGTTGAACGAACGAGAACAGACAAGTTCTTTGAAAACTGAACAAATGGATGATGAAATAAAGATTTCTTCTTTTATAAAGAAGGATCGCTAGCATTA